>CBFHMG010000026.1:0-1032 GCA_965656935.1 uncultured Paracoccaceae bacterium | reverse complement strand
AGAGCCACCGCGCTTTTGGTTTCTTGGGGGTATAGTGACTGATACGGCACGGCGCAGGAGTGGCGGCTTTGAGCCCACTTTGACGGATTCTGCGCCGTGAACGAATTTCCGCAAGTCTATTCCTTACCAAGGGGCTTCATGCCCGCTACACTGGTTGCGCAACCGAAAAAATGCTTCTTAATCTCAACGGTAAGGCCGGTCTCTACCAACGCGTTTGCCATCTGGGTGCTGTCGCCGAAGTTGCGTGTGTAAGTTCCAATCATGCTGAAGTCATTTGCACCTCTAATGAAATAGCGCTCAATCATCGGAAGCACCTTATCTAGGTAAATCCGGTAGATTGGACGGAGTGCCCAGCCTTTTGGGTCTGACGCTTCAATCAACGCAAAACTACCTCCTGGCTTCAATATACGAGCAATCTGCCGTGCGAGGATCGCCTGCTGGTCAGAGTTGAACGTTTTGAGGCCAAATGTAGAAACCAAAAGATCGGCGTAATTGGCTTGAAGGTCGGTTTTTAAGGCATCCGCTTCAATATGAATGATCCTTTCAGCGTAGGCACCGTGTAGCCGATCAACAGCCTCAAGATGCATGCGATGGGAAATGTCCAAAGCCGTGACCTTGTCCAAGCCCGGGAAGCGACGCAACAGATGGGGCCAGACTTCACCTGTTCCTGCCATCAAATCAACTACGACAGGTTTAGAGTTTTGTGGAGCGGCAAGGCGAGCGACACATTGACGTCTCCATAGTGCGATAAAACCAAACGAACTAATTGCACTCCACCTTCTATAGCTGGATGAACAACGGTCAAAAAGGTCCGCCACAAAAGCTGGATCATAGATGTCGTTTATGGGATCACTCATTGCTCGACCAAAACCGGGTTGTACTGAGTGGGCAGCCTACTGGTTCTCAAGGAACACTGAAAGCGGACATTGGCGCAGCCGCAGCGAAAGAGCGTTCTGTCCCGCACAGCCGCCCTCTAGAACGGCTTGAAGACCACGATAAAAAGCACGCCGATCGCGCCCAAGACGCTGAGCT
>CBFHMG010000025.1:0-1488 GCA_965656935.1 uncultured Paracoccaceae bacterium | reverse complement strand
CGCGGCGTTTGAGCGTCTCAAAGGGATGGGGGCCATCGGCAAAGCGGCGATTGGCAAAAGGATCTTGCGTGCGCGCCGATTTGGCCGAGCGTGTGCCGAAGCGCCAGGCCAGCCCATCCATCACGCCCCTGGGTTGCTCGGACATCGCGGCGAGCGGCTGGTCGTGGGCGATCTCCAGCGTGGTGGAAATGGCGGCCACGCCAAAGCGGTTGCCCAGAAACGGCGCGTACAAAGCTCCACCCTCAACCGTGGCCAGCCCGGCCGCGACGGCCAGCGCGTTGAGGTCCAGATCACTGGTCGTGGCGCTATGCGCCTTGGCATCCCAACCCAGAAGGCGGATGTAATTGGCGATCACCACCGCTGTTTCTGTCGCCCGCAGGCAGGCGCGTTCGGCCTGCATATCGCGGATCCAGTCAAAGCCCGGCTCGGCAACGTCAGGGTCGCGGGGGTATTCATAAAGAAACACCAGCACATGGGTATGGTCGGCAATCGAGGCGGGCGGCGCATCCATGCTCTCCTTGAGATCGGCCATGATCATGTCGATGCCCGACGCCAGCGTCTTTGTCTGGCGGGTGCGCAGGGCCTGCGCCAGATCGGCGATGCCAGGGTTGGTCACGGGTGTATCCAGCCGCGCAGAGCCCAACAGCGGCCCTGCGCCCACCATCGAGGCATCCGAGAAATAGCCAAAGGATTTTAGGTGGTTGGCCCGTTCTGTTGGATCGTCCGGAATGGTGGAACGAGTGCGGTTCACCAGCCCGTCACGGATCGCATCCATCATGGCCTGATGCTCGGCCATGGCATTGACAAGGCTGGCGGGATGGTCGGGCCGGTCAAAGGTCAAAGGCGTAAAACCCGGAATGGCACCGGGCAGGGAGGCCTGACGTGCTAGCCGTTCCAGCGGGTAGGGGCCAAGATGAACGGGCCGGTTGCGGTCCGAAAAGATGCGCAGCGCCATGGGTGTCTCCTTTGGTTCGACCCTAGCCGGGAAATTCCATGGATGGAATTTGTAAATCCCTCGCAAGGAATTTGGCTCCCTTGGCGGATGTGTCACCTTGAGCCAAGGTTCTCCAATTAGACGGCGGCAACATAAGATTGACGACGTTCTAGTTGGGGAATGTCGGTTTAGCGAAGGTGCTGAATGGCAGCATGGCTCCCACCACTGACATGGCGTATCCAAGGACAGGCCTTTTCGGCACTTAAGCAGTTTGTTCCTGACGAGCTACGGGAGCAAATGCCCAAATACTTTTTAAAACTTTTGGACACAAAGCAACCACCTAATGAAGCTGCAAGCTTTCCCTAAAATGACTGTTTGTCGAACGGTTCGCCGAACTGGACCTTAGTGCAGCCACAGCGAACGTCTCCTTCGACGGGCCGCACCGCAGCATGTCGAACCGAGAGTGAACGGCAGGAATGGGCCGAGAGCGAGCGCGGATCCTGAGAAAGCCTGCGCTGATTCAATTAAGCGGAGAACGACAGTTTTGAGAATGC
>CBFHMG010000024.1:0-2765 GCA_965656935.1 uncultured Paracoccaceae bacterium | reverse complement strand
GTTCCTGTGCTGCGGCTGTCTTGAGGCCGATGAACACCACACCTTGGGCCATCCTGCGCTTTTCAATGCCATGCCGCTCAACCCGTTGGCTGAATGTTTTGAGCGTCGGCGTTTGCGATAGCCCCACAGAGGCGGACCAACTGCAGAAGGCGTCGTAGCACGGCTTCACGCCGAGATATGCGCCGTCGGCCATCTCACATTCGGCCAGCCACTGCACGACGGCGTCTGACTGTAACCGCCAGTCATCCTTCGCAACGCGGCTGCTCTGCGGTTCTTTGAATCCCCGTACCACGGCTCTAGCGTAGGCCTGCAGCGCCATATTCATGATGCCAGGCATTTCAGGCCGCAGCTTATCGAGTAGTCGTGTGTCTCGCTCGTGCGGCTGGAACGTGCGATTAAATGTCAAAATGCCTGCACGGCGGAATATGGCGTCGGAGTAGTCCGAAGGGTGGGGCATGTGGTTCGTCGCCCAAAAGAAGGTGGCAAATGGCTCCATTTCAAATGGATGCTCAAATTTTCTGTCCACCGTCATCGTTTCGCCAGATACAAGGGCTTTCAGTTCCGCTGCAGGTAGCTTTCCGCCTTGCTCGCTTTCCGAGACAATGTTGACCAACCTCTGATTTAACTGCGCGCGGTGGTTGCTATGGCCGAATAGCTTAGGATGCACAGCGGCTCGGTTTTGCGGGCCAACAAGTTCCTCAACAACTCGCAGTGCCACAGATTTGCCATTTGCCCCTTCGCCAACGAGGATGAGAAACCGCTCATGACGACAATGCGTCATTAGCGCGTATCCCATCATCTGCAGCAAAAGCTCCTTCTTTTCGGTGCGGTCCTCATCGAGGGCAAACACTTCGTCCAGATATTCCGCAAAGCGAGGCGCCGTTGCCTGTGGGACATATTCATGGGGAATGCGGCACAAACGATAATGCTCCCGCTGTGGCTCTTGCAGGTGCCATTCACCGTCTCTCAGCACGACATCGCCGTTCGCACAGCCGACAGTGTCTGGCTCGCCCAAACTGAACCGCAAATCAGTCCGATGGATCTGCATCTGAAGTAACTCGGTTACAGATTTAACGCGGCCTGCACTAATGCTGAAGGCTCCAAGGTTTACAGCCGCACGGTCATCATTGAGCGAGGCAATTTCTGAGCGAACTCGGTTTTTCAGATCGATCGTTTTAAGTAACTGCCACGAGTTTTCAAAGAGATACGTCCCAGCATCGCAGTGAAATAAATTGCACGGCTCAATTTTGTGGATCAGTGCCGAAGACAGCCAGTTGTCATCCACCTTCTGTGGTTGTTTTTTCGGGTCAAAGCTCATTAGCGCATCCAATTCTCGATAGAGGCCGCAAAACGGCGTTGGTTGACGCCAGACTGCTCACCGTAGGCACGAAGGGCCATTTTCATATTATTGCCGTGGACACAGGCCACGTAGACGTCCCAAGCGTCATAAGTCGTCCACCCACTGTCGGTTGTCTTGCCAATGCGTTCTATGTCGCTCGAGGTGAAGCTGACGGCGCGCTGGTCCATTACTAAGACAGACCGCCCCTTGGATTGAGAGAAGGGGGAGGCGAACCAATCGCCGCCGCGGGGCGACCACCCATGCTCAAGCATGAGCGTGGTGAGGTCATGCTCTGCTAAGAAGGTTTCGATAATACTTGGGCCACCACTGGCTTCACGCTGCTTGCGGTTTTTCTCCGCACGCTCCAGTGCGGCTTGTTTGGCGACACGCTCGGCCTCAAGCCTCTTAGCCTTATTGGCAGCGGCGCGGGCCGCAATCGCTTCTGGCAGATGCTGCAAGCCTGCGGTGCCGCTGATTGAGTATTGGTAGAACAGTGGCTCGCCATGCTCGTCCCTGCGCGACGGTGGCACGTTTGGCAGGTAAATGGGCTGCCCAGTCCGTGCCATGGCGCGATCTGCCTGCAGGCCTTGTTCGCCCAACAAGTCAAACAGCGCGTCCTGCACGTCTTTGTAATCCGCCCCCGCGATGGGAGTTCGCACGGGAATGATAACGCGCCACTTTGGACTATCTTCTGTCGCGCTGCTCGATGAGTAGATGATGATCGTCTTATCACCAATAATCTGCTGAACACAGTTCTGCACAAAATTGACTGGATGCGCGCCTTCATCAACATCGATAATCATCGCGTGAAACTGTCCACGCTGGCGCTGCGCCTCATGGCTTCTGGCTAGGTGGCCAATATAGCTTGAGGGGATGAATGCAGGGGCGTCCTGCTTCTCGACTACTGCGGAGTTAGCGCAACGCGCCTTGATATCAGCGAAGGTGGTAGTCTCATAATCTCGACCGTCATAACGCCGCGTGTCTCGACTGCCATGGAATAACGGAAAATGTGGCATGCTTATGCCTCCTTTTTCTGGAGGCCAGCGCGCAGTTGTGCTAGCGATTGGGTGTTGAAGACCGCCCGTCAGCTCGCAACTGCAGCTGGCGGGTTTCTATTTAGAAGAGCCTGTGGCTATGAACGATAGCCGCGACGGTAGCGCATCCACCACATCCGTGGCATCACGCTCAGAGAGGCGGCCAAACCTGCGGAGTGCTTTGATTAGGCCCGGTCGGGTCACCACATATGCGCAGACTTTCCAACGCGGCGCTCCGTGCCTCTCACCGTCTCTCGTTTGTACAAGCCACTGAATGCTATTCGTGCAGACGGCGATCCGTAGGTTGTTCAGCGGCCTTGCAATGACACCCATGTAGAGGTCGCTGGTTTCGGATGTGCGGGAGTTGAGGATCATTGCTGTGCCTCCTCGGG
>CBFHMG010000023.1:0-3581 GCA_965656935.1 uncultured Paracoccaceae bacterium | reverse complement strand
CTCAAACGGCTTTTCGAGCTGACAGAGGGGCGCAGCCTGAGCTCCAACATCGCCTTGGTCAAGAACAATGCCGCCCTTGCCGCCGATATCGCGATTGCCTTGCAGCAATAGTGGATGATCGCACTTGTCTGCTCAGATCGCAGGGCATAGATGTTTGGCAAATGTTAATTGATTAGGCTCGGACCGGTCCATGCAAATTCCAGAACTTCCCAAACCTCCGCGCCGCGGTTTAGTTGCTGGGTTGAGGGCCAATTTCTTCACAGGTCTGGTCGTGATTGCGCCTATTGGCGTGACGATCTGGCTGATCTGGTCACTGTTTGGCTGGATCGACTCATGGGTCCTGCCGCTTATCCCCACCGCTTATAACCCCGTCATCCTGATCCGCGAATATACGGGGCTTGAGGTTGATATCCGCGGGATCGGTGTGGCGACCTTCCTGATTTTTACCATTATCATCGGCTGGATCGCCAAGGGCCTGATCGGGCGTTCGCTGATCAGATGGGCCGAAGGGGTGGTTTTGTCGATCCCCGTGATCCGCTCGCTTTATTCGGGATTGAAACAGATCGTCGAGACGGTTTTGGCCCAAGGCGAGCAGAATTTCGACAAGGCTTGTCTGGTGGAATATCCGCGCAAAGGGATTTGGGCGATTGCATTTATCTCGACCACGGCCAAGGGCGAGATCGCAAAGCGCCATGGCAAGGAAGAGATGGTTTCGATCTTCCTGCCGACCACGCCCAACCCGACCTCGGGGTTTTTGCTTTTTGTGCCGAAAAAGGACGTGATTGTTCTGGATATGAGCGTTGAGGATGCGGCCAAGCTGATCATCTCGGCGGGGCTTGTCTACCCCAATGGGGAAGACCCCAGCAAACCACCCAAAACCGCGGAAAAAGCTGAAACCTAACCCTCAATCGGGAGTGTGAGATGGCGGAACATGGATATGCATCGGGCCGTTTGAACCTGCCTTTTGTGGGCATCTCGACCTTTGGTAAAAAGCCCTATGTCGAGGATTGGGACGCGATTGAGGCCGATGTCGCAGTGCTTGGTGCGCCGTTTGATTTCGGGACCCAATGGCGGCCCGGCGCGCGTTTTGGCCCACGGGCTGTGCGCGAGGCCTCGACCCTGTTCAGCTTTGGCCATGCGGGGGCTTATGATCATGAGGATGACGCGACCTATCTGGGCGCGGATGTGCGGATCGTGGATTTGGGCGATGCCGATATCATCCATACCAAAACCGAAGAGAGCCACGCCAATATCGAATACGGGGTGCGCAAGATTTTGCAGGCGGGCGCCCTGCCCCTTGTGATCGGCGGCGATCATTCGATCAATATTCCCTGTATCGCAGGCTTTGAGGAGGATTGCGCCGCCAATGGCCCGATCCATGTGGTCCAGATCGATGCGCATCTGGATTTCGTCGATGAACGCCATGGGGTGACCCAAGGCCATGGCAACCCGATGCGCCGCGCGATCGAGCGGGATTACGTCTCAGGGATGACGCAGCTTGGCATTCGCAATGTCTCCTCAACCGCCAAGGAGGGCTATGAGGATGCCCGCGCGCGCGGCTCGGATATCTTGTCGGTGCGGCAGGTGCGCAAGCTGGGGGTTGAGGGCGTTCTGGCGCGCATCCCCGAAGGCGCGCGCTATTACGTGACGATTGATATCGACGCGTTCTGCCCCTCCATCGCGCCCGGAACGGGAACGCCAAGCCATGGCGGCTTTGCCTATTACGATGTGCTGGAGATTTTGCAGGGGTTGAGCAAACGCGGGCGCGTGGCGGGCATTGATCTGGTCGAGGTGGCACCCGCCTATGATCCGACGGAAAGCACGCAGATATTGGCCGCGCAGCTTTTGCTGAACTTCATCGGGTTTGTTTTTCATAATAGGGGCTGAGGGGTTTTGGGGCTCGGCAGGCTTGTTGGGTAGTCCGTCTTGCCATGTGCGAGCAGTGTTGGACAAGGCAAACGGGCTTACGAATAGGCGTATGGGAGGCCGCTTTGCGGAACGGAGCGGTAATCGGTTGCTCTGCAAGCAATGACGGCTATGCCCCCAATGCAAACTGCGTTTCCAATACTCAGGCTCTTGTTTTTTTGTCGATAGCAACAAGCCAGCGCACAAAAGACATACCTCCCACTCTTTCCCTAACGCCAACATTTGTGCAAAGGACTCGGGGGTAAACGTTCCTATTTGAAGCATGCGTCCAGATGTGGCAGACATGCCGTGGGATGATAGTGTAATGGAAACACGCCCTAACGGGAGTCTAGCTGGGTTCGATTCCCAGTCATCAAAAGGCGCTCGAGGGTGTCTTTTGATGACTGGGAAGCATGTAGAATGGCAGCAACCGCAGAGCAGCTATACAAAGCACATGTAAAAAACCTGAGATCAATTACCGTCGCTCTGGACCGGCTTCTCAGGGAGCTAAACGATAATTTGTCAAAGGGCGACAACAAGACCGCAGATGCATTACTCAAGACTAGTATGCTATTAATGGGCGCCTGGGCAGAGAACCGACTTAGAAAGGTTCTTTTCGAACAAAATGGGTTCTCAAAAGCGGAAAGAATGCGAGTTGAAGGCTCGCCTACACAAATCGATTCTTGGAAGATGGCGATCGAGATCAGCTTCCGCAAACGATATGGTTTGCCGAACGCGGACCTCAGAACCGCTCTTCCCGCGACACCTAGAGCGCAGTATCTTGCCCTTATTGGCGTCGTGGATGGGGCACTTCGACCAATAATCGAAGTGCGCAACAAATTAGCACACGGTCAATGGTCAAGAACCCTGAACAATTCAAATGATGATTTTGCCCAAGCAACTATGGCGCTTATCAACGGCGAGAATGCTCACTCAGTAAAATGCAAAAAACGAATACTGGAAAGCTTGGCGCTCATCATCCACGATTTGGTTGCTGGAAATCACGCATTCCCCAGAGATTTCGACAAGCATTTCAAAAATTTGGAGCATGCACGGCTAGAAATATCAGCACGGTCTTACGCGGATTGGTTAGCAAAAATGCAGGCCAAGTATGAACGTGGAAAGGCCCAACGCAGACTCGGCCCGCAAATTACGCAGGGAAACGCAAGTCAGCATCCCAGCATCTGGTCCAGGTTCAAGTCACGATTTTTCTGACTCACCAGAGATTAGAAGCAGCTCACTTGCTGGAAAGGATCCTTGTCAAGTTCTCAGATCCTCTCCAACATCATCTTTGCCTTCCCCTCCATCACCAACCGCGCATCCTGCTGCGGCTTTGACCGAGCCACTGCCGTGATCCCCTTCACGAAATCAAACACGCTCTCGGGCGGGCGGCCTTCCTCGGCCAGCACCGTCTCGACGATCCGGCCCGTTTCCGCCTTCGAGAACCCGCGCTTGCGCAGGAAGTCCTGACGGTCCTCGTCCGACCGCGCAACGATCTTCTCCCGCGCCGCGCGGATGCCGTCAATGAAGGGCACGAGCGAGGATTCGCCAAGCGCAGTGAGGGTTGCTCAGCCTACAGGCCCTCTCCGCAAGCCCCCCCTTTACTCAGGCTCCACCCACCAGACATCTGGCTGCCAGCCGATCCAATCGCCATAGATCGGCAGGGTCTCGGGGAA
>CBFHMG010000022.1:0-5046 GCA_965656935.1 uncultured Paracoccaceae bacterium | reverse complement strand
CGCGGGGTGGAGCAGCCCGGTAGCTCGTCAGGCTCATAACCTGAAGGCCGCAGGTTCAAATCCTGCCCCCGCAACCATCGATAATTGCGAGTTCTCCGCTAGCACCGCTGCGGAGGTTTGAACCGCCCCTAGTTTACCGGAGGGTGATTTCTCGGCGCGTCGAATTGATAGTGCAGGCGGGCTTACAGCCGATGTCCTTTCGGCGCGCGGGACTGTTGCGGCCCAAGCGAATGGGAATGTCTTTGTCAATTTTGTAGGTCGGGGAGCGCTTGATCTTATCGATGAAGTTGATCTGGAGCTAGTGCAGCGCAGCCCCAACCGTTTTGGGACGGTCACCTTTAGAGGACCTGACAACATTACATTGGAGGCGCTTGCGCCAAGTTCCGAGATCACTTTGGGTCTGGCGGAACTTCGTCAAGTGGCCGATCTCAATGCAAGCAGGGTTGAGGCAAATCTCTACGATATTTCGCCTCAGGACAGTCTTACGTTGCGCGTGTCAGGTGCCAATAATGGCTTTGCCAATCAGGTTGCGGTGAATGTGCTGGCAGATGATCCCGCCTTTGCAGGGTTCTCAGGAAACTCCAGACCTGCCATTGGCCGCCGCCAAATCTCGGGAAGCTTGCCACAAACCGGTGTTTCACCACGCGCATCTGGCGGTGTGGTGATGGATTTCGGACGGTTCGCGCGTGGCGAGATCACCTTGGCCAATGAAAACCTGTCGGTTAGCAATGTGATCGCATCAGATGCGGCAACTTTCCGACAGCGCTTCTTTGATGTGTATGCAGAAACTCGGTTCTCCAGTCGCAGGACGGATATGGATGTTCAAATCCTCAGCGTCGAAGCAAATGGTTTGGCGCGAGGCGAATTGAACTTCCTGTTGAGTGATTTCAGACAGATCACATCGCGCAATATCATCACTGCACGTCTTGACCAAACCGGTGCTATTCTGCGCGGTGCGGGCACCCGCGAAGAATCTCTTGAGGAACTCGCGAGCTATATATCGCTCAATCGAATGGGCTTTGCAGACAGCAATGCGCTTGCTCTTATTGAAAGGCTCAATTTGACCCGTTTTATTGGGTCTGTTGATACGGTCAGTGCAGATGACGCAGAGCGTTTGCTAGACGTTATTCGTTTTGCACTGGAGATGTCGCGCTAGCGGCATGTAAGGCGGGTGGGTCAATGGCTTTCCATTTCTTGTGTCCTCGGGTGTTGATTTCCGTTGAAAACATGACCCATGTGACCACATCCACCTGTTCGCAGGCGCCAGCTGTTTTTTGTTGGTGGCATCACACCCGCTATGAAACTTAAAATGGCCGCATAAGTTCTACGGATGCACCCCGTTAAAAAAACGGCGAGATTACCCCAAGCACTGTGTGTCGGAAGGCCACAGCCCCTGATTGTCTTATTTTGCGACATTCTTGCAGGCCTAGATCGTACATTTCAGCTTGGGTAGGTTGCGGCGGTTGCTCTCCCCCGCAACCAAAATTTAGCCCATTACATCAAATACTTACACACCGCCTCTCGTAGGCGGTTTTTGCGTTCCACCAACCCGTGGAAGCGCTATGGAAGCAAACCTGAACCAATGAGATTCGCAGCCTAAATGAAACCCTGATTTAACTTTACAGGGCTGCAAAGCGGTCGAAAATCTAGGACCACCTCTGAGATTCTGAGGCCTCACTGGCCCCTATGACGGGCTGGCGTGGGTTGCTATACCCGAGCCGAGACGAAACGGGAGAAGACCTGTATGCGCGTAGCGGTTATCGGAGCAGGAGCGATTGGTGGTTGGATGACCGCTGGGTTCATCAAAGCCGGAGCAGAGGCCACTGTTCTGGCGCGGGGCGCGTCTTTGGATGCTTTGCAACGGCAGGGGCTTTGCCTCGATGATGGGACAAGCCAAGACTATTTCCCTGTGCGGGCAACAACCGACCCGAGCGAGTTGCGCGGCGCTGATATCCTGTTGCTGGGGCTCAAAGCGCATGATTTGCCCGCAATGGCACCTGTGCTTGAGGCCGCCCTTGGACCCGATACAGTGATTGTTCCCGCAATCAATGGCCTGCCATTTTGGTTTTTCGAGAATTTTGGCGGACGGGCAAAAGGCACACGGATCGAAGCGATCGACCCCGATGGCGCCTTATCGCGGGTGCTGCCCGTGGACCGTGTTGTCGGCTGTGTCGTGCATGCGGCCAGCCATGTGCCCAAGCCCGCCCATATCCGTTTGGTCAAAGCCGATCGCATATGGTTGGGCGATGCAGGTACTGAACAAAATGCGCAAATGGTCTCGGATGCTTTAACCGCGGGCGGCATTCCTGCTGCGATCAGCGATCATATCCATCGTGAGGTTTGGAACAAGCTTTGGGGTAATTCCTGTATGAACCCGCTTACGGCGCTCAGCCGCGCAGGAATGTCTGATTTCCTTGATGATGACGGCGCGCGGGGGATGGCGATTTCAATGATGCGGGAGATGTCGGCCTTGGGTACACAAATCGGGCTCACAGGCTTCGACGACCCTGAAGAGCGGATCGCGCTGACCCGTAGGCTCGGCGCGTTTCGAACCTCGATGCTGCAGGATGTTGAGGCAGGCCGCCCGATTGAGCTTGACCCGATCCTTGGCGGGCTTGTGGAATTGGGCCGTCATCTGGGAGAGGCCACGCCCGTCATGGAAGGCGTCTATGGCCTTGCACGCCTGCTGGATGCCAATTTGCGGGCCGCGCAAGGCTGATCTGGCAGAATGCGCCCTTGGGCTGTACATGTTCCAAAGGGATTTAGGGGTCGCGCATCGTGTCAAAGGTGACATTCGTAGATATCGCCAAATTGGCGGGGGTCGGTACGGCCACCGTTGAGCGGGTGTTGAACGCACGTGGCGGTGTGCGCCCCGCGACCACAGAAAAGGTCATCCTTGCGGCGCGTGCGCTGAATTACCCGCGCCTTATTCCTGATGAGCATCGCGGCATTGTCCGTATCGAAGTGATCTTGGTGCGCCGTGAGATGACGTTCTATACAAGGCTTGCGCGTGCTTTCGAGCGGATATCAGCCACGCTGGACAGTTCGATTCAGGTGCAGCGGACCTTTATGGATGAGTTGAAGCCGCAAGAAATCGCCGATCGCATTTTACGCCGCCAACCGCGCCGCGCGGGGTTGATCCTAGCCGTGCCAGATCACCCTGCGATCCGCCGCGCAATCTCGGAGGCGCAGGCCTCGGGGCAGCATGTGGTTCAGATTGTGACCCGTGTCGGCGGGATCGAGAGTGATTTTGTAGGCATCGATAATTATGGCGCCGGGAGAATGGCGGCCTTGTTGCTGTCCAAGATCCAGACATTGAAAGGCACGGTTGTAGCGCTGACCCATAGCCATATGTATCAGGTGCATCGTGACAGAATTTGGGGGTTTTCAGACTATTTCGCGCAGATGAAGCCTGAGGGAAAAGACTTCGCCCATGTGCTCTACGGCTTTGATGATGTAGGCCTGATTTCCGATCGGACATATGAGGCCTTGAGCAAATGGCCCGACCTTGTGGGTATTTACAATGTCGGTGGCGCGAATGGAGCTGTGCTGAGCGTCCTTCGGAAGCATCCGCGTGGCAAACATGTCTCCTTTGTCGGGCATGAGTTGACCGAGAACACCGAAGCTGCCCTGCGGGATGGGTCAATGTCAGTCGTTCTGGACCAGATGCCAGAAGCGCAAGCGCGCCGATCTATTGATATGGTTTTGTCACGGCTCGGGCTTTTGGCCGTGCCCGTAGAGCAGAGCCCGATTCGCTTCGTGACAATCACCCCCGAGAACATTTGATCAAATTTGATCAGATGTGCAAAACTTGTGCGAATGCGTTGAAATTCGGCGAGTGGGGCTGATCTCTTGAATCCGCAGGGTAAATTTCAGGAAACGGGTTAGTCGTTAATCTTCGATGATCCTGCTGGTCTCAATTTTGATCATATTTGATCAAGATTTCCACTGCCTCTTGTTTTTGGCTTGGATATACCATGGGACACACTAGGGAGGATGGAAGTCAGCTGATCGGCACGAAAGTGTCGGGGTGCCTCAAGGAGGGGGCGCGCAGCTGACACGAGGGACGATGAACGATCTGGATTACGGGAAACGGAATAAACGTGGGGACTGGGCGCCTAACAAGCCGGTCTCTGGCCTTGCGCCGATCTATGCGTTCCCTCCCAAGCTGGGTGCAGTTCTAAAATGGCTGCCTGAATATATCGCGCCTTGGAACCTCCTCATTGCAGCCATAACGCTTGCCTATTGGCTTTGGGTCATCCCGTCAGTGGAGGTGATGCAGAGCTTCCAATTGGGCTGGGTGCTGTGGCTTTACGCCGTCAATGCAATCGGCGTGTTTCTGTTTTTCGGCGTGTTCGAGTTTCGCCTCTATATGCAGCGCCAACAGGGCGCGCGTTTCAAATATAACGCCAAATTTCCATCGGATGCGCCCTCGGATGTCTTCTGGTTCAAAAGCCAGAACCGCGACAATATCCTGAGGACTTTTGCTTTCGGCGTGACGATCTGGACGGCGGTGCAGGCTTGCATGCTCTGGGCCTTTGCCAACGGCTATGCGCCTTGGATGTCATGGGCCGAGAACCCGATCTGGCTGGCGGTTTTGTTCTTGCTTGTGCCTGTGATTCACGAAGCGCATTTCTATTGCATCCATCGGTTGATCCATATGCCGTTCCTCTACAAGCATGTGCATTCGGTGCATCACAATTCGGTCAACCCCAGTCCATGGTCTTCGCTGAGCATGCATCCAGTTGAGCATGTTCTCTATTTCGGTGTTGCGCTGTGGCATTTGATCTTGCCCTCGCACCCGATGATCATGCTGTTCCAGCTGCATAAGGCGGGCTATGGCGCGGTGACGGGGCATGTGGGCTTTGACAAGATCGAGCTTGGTGGCGACCGCATTTTGGACACCCATGCTTATGCGCATTACCTGCATCACAAGTATTTCGAGGTGAATTACGGTGACGGTCTGGTTCCCTTCGATTCGCTCTTCGGGACGTGGCATGACGGGTCCAAAGAAGGCGACGCCCTTATGCAGGAGCGCCATCGCGC
>CBFHMG010000021.1:0-5333 GCA_965656935.1 uncultured Paracoccaceae bacterium | reverse complement strand
CGGTCGATCATCGCCTCAATCGCGGGGTGGCAGGCCCCCATGAGATTGCGGGAGCCAAGGGTCTCGGCCATCTCGCAGCCCCAATAGAGCCGCTGCTCATTACCAGGCGAGAGCGATACACCACGGCGGAAATAGGTCATGTCGAAATCAAAGGCATCGGTGCGTTCGCGATATTGCGCGCTGTCGATGGTGGCGATGCTGGGGGTGATCCCCAGACGCTCCAGCGCCTCGACATAGATATTGACCACCGACTGGTTCTCGGTCGAGCCTTGTTGCAACAAAATCTCGAAGGTAAACGGCGCGCCGTCAGGGCCTGTCATGACACCATCCTGCACGGTATAGCCCGCCTCTTCAAAAAGCTGCATTGCGCTGCGAATGCCTGCGCGATTGGCAGGCGCTTCCTCACCGCTTGGCAGGGCATAGCCCTCCATCGCGCCGGGCAGCAGATCGGCCTCGAAGGGGGCGAGGAACTCGGCCACACGGCCTGCCGCTGGCCCCTCCTCCATCCCCAAAACGGAATTGGAGAAATAGGAGGTGATCTGCGGCTCGGTCCCGCCATTCAGCGTCAGGTTGATATAATCGAAATTGAAGGCTTGGATCAGCGCCTCGCGCACGCGCCAGTCTTCAAATTGCGGATTGCGGGTGTTCATCACCAGCCCTGTCATGCCCGAGGGGCGTTCATGCGGGATGATGGAGCGCACAACCTCACCGCTTTGCATGCGGGGGAAATCGTAATTCTCTTCCCAATTGGCGGCATTGGTTTCGCGCATCGTGGTCACCAGCCCCGAGGTGAACCCTTCGAACATGGCATTGCCATCGGCGAAAAACTCCATCCGGATTTCATCGATCACATTGGTGCCACGGCGGAAGGGAATATCCGCCCCCCAATAATCGGGATTGCGGCGCAGCGAGACAAAGCGGCCCGCCTCGAAATCATCAATCACATAAGGCGCGCTGGAAATCGGGATTTGGTCCAGCCCACTTTGGGTGAAATCCAAACCTTCCCATTGCGCCGCCTTCAGGATCGGACGCAGCCCCATGATCAGGGCCAATTCGCGGTCAGGCTCGGTAAAGGTGATCCTGACCGAGCGCTCGCCCGTCGCCTCCATCGAGGCAACGCGTGTCCAAGCATTGAGATAGCGGGGATGGCCGATCGTGCCGAGGGTCTCATAGGACCAGATCACATCCTCGACCGTCACGGGGGTTCCATCCGAGAATCGGGCGGCAGGATTGAGGTGGAATTCCACCCACATCGAGTCGGGATCGACCTCCACCGATTCGGCCAAAACGCCGTAAAGCGCGAAGGGCTCGTCATAGGAACGGTCCAAAAGGGACTCGTGAACAAGGAAGCGCAACTGCCACGGCGTGGAGCCTTCGCGGATATGCGGGTTGAGGCTGTCAAAGCCCCCGACCTCGCCTGTCACGATCCGCCCGCCCGTGGGCGCATCAGGGTTGGCATAGGGGAGATGCGCAAAATCTGGTGGAAGAGCGGGGTCTCCATACATAGAGATGCCATGCTGAGGCTCGGCAAATGCCGCGCTTGAGAGAATCGCCGAGAGCGCAATTGCGCCTCTCAAGCCCTTGAAACAATTCAATCCCATATCCTGAACAATCCCCTGTCGTCGTTGTTTGCTTATCTGACAAGGCTATCGCGCCCGCCTGAGCAATACAAACTTTTCGGTTGGACTCTGAGCGGGAGAACGCTTATAAAGAGGTCACTGCTCGATAGGTTTCTTGCCTGTATGAAACCTGCCTCAATAACTTAACGCCAGCTTCGTGCTGGCGTTTTTTTTTGGCGTGGTGCTATCCTTTATCCCGCTTCCCCCTATTTATTTTGCACGTGCAGCATTACCTTTGCAGCCATGGCGAAATGAACAGGAGGCCCCCATGGCGATCACAACCGACCTATCTGGCAAGACAGCCGTTATCACGGGATCAAATTCGGGAATCGGGCTGGGTGTGGCGCAATTCCTCGCCCAAGCAGGCGCGGATGTTGTCCTGAACAGCTTCACGGACCGCGATGAAGATCATGCCTTGGCCGAAGAGATCGCCAAAGAACACGGCGTGAAAGCGCGCTATATCAAGGCCGATATGTCCAAAGGCGATGAATGCCGCATGTTGATTGAACAGGCGGGGGCCTGCGATATCCTGATCAATAATGCAGGTATCCAGCATGTCGCCGCGATAGAGGAATTCCCCGTTGGGAAATGGGATGCGATCATCGCGATCAATCTCAGCTCGGCCTTTCATACCACCGCCGCCGCCCTGCCCTTGATGCGCGCGGCCGGCTGGGGCCGCGTGGTCAATATCGCCTCCGCCCATGGTCTAACGGCCTCGCCCTATAAATCGGCCTATGTCGCGGCCAAACATGGCGTGGTCGGGATGAGCAAGACCGTTGCGCTGGAAACCGCGCAGGAGCCGATCACCTGCAATGCCATTTGCCCGGGCTATGTGCTGACACCTTTGATCGAGGCGCAAATCCCCGATCAGATGAAAAAGCATAATATGGATCGCGATACCGTGATCCGCGAGATCATGCTGGAGCGCCAACCCTCCAAAGCCTTCGCCACAACGGACCAGCTTGGCGGAACTGTCGCCTTCCTCTGCTCTCCCGCCGCAGACCAGATCACAGGCACCACCATCAGCGTCGATGGCGGCTGGACGGCCCTCTGAGCCGATGGCAAAGCCGATGGCACAGCCCAAACGCATCAATCTGGCCCTACAGGGTGGCGGCGCGCATGGCGCCTTTACTTGGGGCGCGCTGGACCGCCTGCTTGAGGAGGATCGGATCGAGATCGCCGCCATCTCGGGCACCTCGGCGGGGGCGCTGAACGGCGCGGCCCTTAAGGCGGGTCTGGCCCAAGGCTCGCGCAGCCTTGCGCGCGAAAACCTCGAATGGCTCTGGACGCAGGTGGGGGCCATCACGGATGAACGGCTTTCCCCATGGCTCGATGCCATCGCGCCTGCGGCCGTGTCGCGCTTCATGGAAAACTCGCTGCCCTTTGCGATGGCCGATAGCCTGACGCGCAGCTTCAGCCCCTATTCCACGGGGCCGCTTTACAGCAATCCGCTCAGACGGATCGTCGAGAAGTTCTCCTATGACAAAGTCTGCGCCGAGACAGGCCCCGAGCTGCATATCTGCGCCACCAATGTCAGATCAGGCAAGATCAAGATTTTCAAAGGCAACGCCATATCGGCAGATGCCATCCTTGCCTCGGCCTGCCTGCCAACCCTGTTTCGCGCCGTTGAGATCAAGGATGAGACAAGTGGCAAGCTGGAGGCCTATTGGGATGGCGGCTATACGGGCAACCCTGCCCTCTTCCCCCTTTTCCAACCGCATCTGCCCGCCGATGTCGTGGTGGTAAATATCAACCCGCTTTACCGCGAAGACGTGCCAACCAGTGCGCGCGAAATCCAGAACAGGATCAATGAGATCAGTTTCAATTCATCGCTCCTGCGGGAATTGCGCGCGATCGATTTTGTCCAGCGCCTTTTGCAAACGGGCAAGCTGGAGCAAGACAGTATGAAAAGCGTCCTTGTACATATGGTATCGGATGACGCCTTGATGGCGCAGCTGTCCGTGGCCACCAAAACCATCGCCAACCCCCATGTCCTGTTCCAACTTCGCAATGCAGGCTATGCCGCCTGCGACGCCTTTCTGGAGGCCCATTTCGATCAGATCGGCAAGACAGGCAGCGTTGATCTGCGCGAGATGTTCAGCTGAAGCCGCGCCAAAGCGATTGCAATATTTCCCTTTTTCACGCATTTAAGAAATGTGGATCATGCCTTCGCCATTCGGATATTCTCCGCCCTCGCCCATGACGGCCGACTGAGCGTTTTTCGCACGCTGGTCTCGGTCTTTCCCGAGGCGCTTCGTGTGGCCGAGATCACCGATGCTACAGGCATCAAGGGCAGCACCCTCTCGGCGCATCTCTCCGCCCTCAGCGATGCAGGGCTCTTGCAGGCCCGCCGCGATGGCACCTCGATCTTCTATTCCCTGTCCCAAACAGGCGTCTCGGGCTTTGTGGATTTCCTACTGGCCGATTGCTGTCAGGGCCGCCCTGAACTTTGCGCCCCGAAAGACACCCCTCCATCTAATGCCAAGGCGGATCCCAATGCTTCGTAAATTGCTTGCCGAGGCCATTGGAACGGCGTTTCTGCTGATCGGCGTTGTGGGCTCGGGCATCATGGCCGAGACGCTCTCGCCCGATAATATCGGCGTGGCGCTTCTGGCCAATGCAATCGCCACGGGTTGCATCCTCTATGTCATCATCACGATCTTCGGCCCCGTCTCGGGCGCGCATTTCAACCCTGCCGTCACCTTCACCTTCTGGCTTAAAACCGAGATCACAACCGGCGCAGCCCTCGGCTATGTCGCCGTGCAAATCCTTGCCGCCATTCTCGGGGTCTGGCTGGCCCATGCCATGTTCGAGCAGGACATCGTGCAAGTCTCACATAAAATCCGCTCAGGCCCCAGCCAATGGCTCTCTGAGGGGATCGCAACCTTTGGCCTTGTCCTGCTGATTTTGGGCGGGCTGAAACACGCGCCCGATCGTATTCCGGCCCTCGTCGCGGCCTATATCACAGGGGCCTATTGGTTCACCTCATCCACCAGCTTCGCCAATCCTGCTGTCACCATCGCGCGCAGCCTGACCGATACATTTGCAGGCATCCAAGCCGCCAATATGCCGCTTTTCATCGTGATGCAGCTCATCGGCGCGGGCGCAGCCCTGCTTCTCGCCCGCCTCGTCTTTTCAGCCGCCCGCGACTGATCCTCATCTTTGCTTTGAAAAATACTTCGGGGTGAGGTGGCACAGCCACCGAGGGGCAGCGCCCCTGCCCCCTTATTCCAATGTGGTGACCCAAAGGATCGTCGCATCATCGTCAGAGATCGACACCACATTATGCCCCATCGCGGCATCATAATAAGCGCTATCGCCGCGCCGCATATCCACGGGTTCATAAAATTCCGTAAACAGCCGCACCGCCCCTGTCAGCACATAGAGAAACTCCTCGCCCTCATGGCGCACCCAGCCATCGAATTCCTCGAATTTCCGCGCTCGAATACGCGCACGATAGGGCATCATCTTCTTGCGCCGCAAACTCGCGGCCAGCAATTCATGCTCATAAGTTGTGGTCAGATGCGCCTCGCCCGCGCCCGATATCGTGACCGACATCCGCCCCGCCCCTTGCGGCGTCTCGGAGGGCGTGAACAATTGCGGCACCGAAATATCCAGCCCCACAGCCAGCTTTTTCAGCGCATCATAGGTGGGCGACATCTGCCCGTTCTCGATCTTGGACAGGGTCGAGCGCGCAAGCCCCGCATGATTGGC
>CBFHMG010000020.1:0-6410 GCA_965656935.1 uncultured Paracoccaceae bacterium | reverse complement strand
GTGCAACTGCTGTTCTGCCTCGTCTGACTTTACTTGTCTCGCCACGCACAGAGACAACCAGCTTCAAGCCCTCGTCCATCTGACGTTTCTCCAGGTCACTCCAGCGCGACTGCTTCAACTCACCCACTCGCATGCCCGTCGATGACGCAAGAAGCACAAACACATGAAGCATGCGCCTTTGAAGCTGATGATACGCATTCACACGCTTGCCAGCATACTGACCTCTCCGATGAGCATAGTTGTAGAGATTGACAGTTAAGATCCGCCACTCATCATCTGTGAACGTATCTCGAAAGCCATCCGTGCGCTCAGACTTCGCTATAGCGTCCTGTGGACTAATCTTGATCGTTCTTTGAAGATGACCTTCATCAACAGCAGCCCGAAGCATCTCATTGACCAGTGACGCTTCTGCTTTCAATGTTGCGAATGACGGTGTCTTCGCAACGTTATGCGAACTGAACGTTTTAGCGCCCGCTCGCTCTTTGTTGTTCGCTATGCGCTTCTGACCTGCATCGCTGTTCCAGAAGTTAAGGCGATAGTGCCAGTAGCCATCAGCGTCCTTCTTCGTCAGATCAGAGATGTTCTTCTTGCCGAAGTGGCCTGACACATATCGAGCATAGACGCTCTTCTTCCACTTATAGCGGCTCTCAGTCAGTCGATGCTTTGTTGCTTCGATCCAGCCTTCAAAGAACGCATCAACCGTAACAGACTTTAGCGCAAAGCCACCCTTCGCTCTTACAAGTAGTTCTTCATATGCTTGCTCAGCCAGCAACATCGCCCGAGCAGGATCAGGCGTCTGACAACTGCGTCTAATGTAGCCGTTATGCCCCGAGACTTTTGCTCGAAAATAGAAGTTATCGTTATCCAGATCCACACGCCGATGAATGATCAGCCGAGAGCCATAAATATTGCTGTCTTGTCGATCTTGATACTGACCTGCCATTGCCGAGAACTGAAACCTTCACATGAGAACTGCAAACTCAACGTGACTGGATCGTGACTTTTTGGCAAGAAAAACCGTGCAAAATCAGCATTCGGGACTCTCTCGGGACATAAAAAAATGGCTCGCAATTTCTTGCAAGCCATTGTTTTTGTTGTATATTCTGTAAATGCAGAATTAACGCTTCGAGAACTGGAAGCTCTTACGGGCTTTCGCCTTACCGAACTTCTTACGCTCAACAACGCGGCTGTCACGGGTCAGGAAGCCAGCGGCTTTCAGAGCGCCACGCAAGGAGGGCTCATACAACTGCAATGCTTTCGAGATACCATGCTTCACCGCACCCGCCTGACCAGACAAACCGCCGCCTTTAACGGTGGCCATCACGTCAAACTGATCTTCAACGCCTGCAACCGTGAACGGCTGGCGCAGGATCATCTGAAGAACGGGGCGTGCGAAATAGGTGTTGATTGGCTTGCCATTGACGGTGACCTTGCCGGAACCCGGCTTGATCCAGACACGAGCAATCGCATCTTTCCGCTTACCAGTGGCATAAGCACGGCCAAGCGCGTCGCGCATAGGCTCAACTGGGGTGGAGGCAACTGCCATGGCGTCAGGGGCTGCGCCCTCGGCCACAGCGCCTTTCAGCTCATCGAGCGAAGAGAGTGTGTCGGCCATGATTAGCTCCGCGTATTCTTGGGGTTCATGGACTTGACGTCCAGAACGGTTGGATCTTGTGCCTCATGCGGGTGGGTGCCACCTGCATATACACGCAGATTTGTCATCTGCTGACGGCTCAACGGGCCACCGGGAAGCATGCGCTTGACGGCCTGCATCACGACGCGCTCGGGGTATTTGCCCTCGAGGATCTGGCCAGTTGTACGGCTCTTGATGCCGCCTGGATAGCCAGTGTGCCAGTAGTTCGGCTTGTCACGCTTTTTGCCTGTCACCTGCACCTTATCGGCGTTGATGACGATGACATTGTCGCCCATATCCATATGGGGCGTGAAGCTCGGCTTGTGCTTGCCGCGCAGCCGCATGGCGATGATCGATGCAAGACGACCCAGAACAACGCCTTCGGCGTCGATCACGATCCACTGCTTGTCGATATCCGCCGGAGTAGCGGTAAAGGTTTTCATGTGCTTCTTCCTTAGCAAAATGCCAGCCCCTTCGGGCAGAGCAACCAAAAAAGACAGGGGAAGGCCCCTGCCTCGGTTGGGATGGCGGGTATATGCGGCAAAGACAGATGCAGGTCAAGCACCATGAATTTAACTTTATAAAGCAAAAACAATGGCTTAATAATTGGGTATTATTTTACCCCATCTTTTTTGGCCTGAATTGCAGCCAAAACCGATTGTGCCGCCCGCAGACCGGGCGCAGGCCCGCCCAAACCAAGGCGCTGCATGGTCACCTCGGCGGCATTGAGCTGTTCGAGCCGCACCGTTTCGTTCGATAATATCTCGGTCAGGGCGGCAGCGATCATATCGGGGCGGCATAGCTCGCCCAAATATTCGGGCACGGCGCGGGTCTCGCTGACCAGATTGACCAAGGTCACCGTGTCCACCTGCAGCATCGAGCCGATGATCTGGCGCGACAGCCAATTCATGTCATAGGCCACAACCATAGGCGTATTTGCGGCTGCAAGTTCCAGACTAACAGTGCCCGAGGCCGCAAGCGCCACATTGGCCGCCGCGAAAGCGGCCCGTTTGCGGGCGGCGAAATCCTCGGCACTGGTTTCGCGCGGGTCCAGAATGGTGACAGGCACATCCCAAAGCGCGGCCTTTTCATTGACCAAACCCGCAACATGCTCGGCTGCGGGCAGCACCACCTGAAGATCTGGAATGCGCTCCGATAGAAGCGCCAATGTTTGGCCAAAGCGATCCGCCAATCGCCCTACCTCTGAGCGGCGCGAGCCCGGCAGGACAAGAACCAGCGGCGCATCGGGCGCAATGCCCTCGGCGGCGCGAAACTGGGCGGCCTCCTCGGCGCTGGCCAAGGGCTCGGCCACAACAGGGTGGCCCACGAAATCGCAGCTCATCCCCGCCACCTGCATATAGGGCGGCTCGAACGGCAAAAGCGCCAAAACATGATCAATATGGCGGGCCATTTTCTCGGCCCGTTTCGGCCGCCATGCCCAAACCGAGGGGGCCACATAATGGATTGTGGGGATGCTCGGATCAGCGCGGCGCAGTTTTTTGGCCACGCGCAAGCAGAAATCAGGGCTGTCGATTGTGA
Source organism: uncultured Paracoccaceae bacterium (assembly GCA_965656935.1). Lineage (GTDB taxonomy): Bacteria > Pseudomonadota > Alphaproteobacteria > Rhodobacterales > Rhodobacteraceae > M30B80. The sequence goes on along the minus strand of CBFHMG010000020.1, from coordinate 3,238 downwards.
TCAAGGCATCGGGTTTGATTGCAAGGGCGGCCTCAACCGCCTGATCGCGCCGTTTGAACAGCGACCGCAGGCGCGGCAAGACCTCGGCCAGCCCCATCACGCTCAACTCTTCCATCGGAAAGATCGATTGCAGGCCTTGGGCCTCCATCATCGGGCCACCGACGCCGAAAAACGCGGCATCGGGGGCAAGGCTGCGCAGACCTGCAATCAGCGCTGCGCCAAGCCGATCGCCCGAGGCCTCGCCGGCGATCAGGAAAAAACGCTGGCTCACGCCTCGGCCCACAGGGCGATCCCGCGAGCCTGAGCCTCCGAGATCACATCCTCGCGGTCCAGAACAAGCACGCCGCCTGCCTCGATACACAGTCCCGACAGGCCTGCCTCATCGGCGCGGCGCAGGGTATCTGGCCCGATCGAGGGCATATCAACCCGCAAATCTTGCCCCTGCTTGGCCCGTTTGACAAAGACCCCGCCCGAGCTTGGTGCCTGTTTGGCAATGAAATCCAGCATCGCATCCGTGCCAGGTGCGGTTTCAATCGCCAAAACCTGCCCTTTGGAGGCCACGGCCACCTGCCCCACATCCAAGGGCGAAAGCGCCTCCAGCACAGCGCGCGCGCGCGCGGCATCGCTGCGCTTGGCATCGCTGACCATACCCGCCAGAACGCCTTGTTCGGCCAGAAGATCGGGGCGGATGTCATGCGCACCCAAAATCGAGAAGCCTTCATCCTCAAGGATCGAGACGATGGTGGATAGCAAAGCATCATCCCCGCGCGACAAGGTCGGCAGGATACGCGGCATCAATTCAACTGTGCGCGGATCAAAGGCGGAAGGGTCAAGAATGGGGCGTGTCATCGCGCCAGCCAAGCACAGCTCGGTGACACCTTCGGCTTTCAAAGCCTCGAACAATCCGCCAAGCTGTTCAAACCGCGCCTCAATCAGGGGGGCGTCCAGCGGGGTGCTGGGGACACCTTCGAATTGCACAATATGGGCCGGTCCTGCCTCTAGCAGCAATGCGGGCAACCGCCCTGCCCCTGACAGAATTGCGCGCGTCATCAAAGCTACCTCGGGGTCAGGAAGGACCGATCCGAGCCCTTCAAAACAAAATCGACCAGATCGCGCACATAATCCGAGGTCGGATCATCCGCCGAGAGCCGCTGCGCGCGTTCCTGAAAGGCCCCCTCGCCCTGCGCCAGCGCCTGATAGGCGGCGCGCAAAGCGGTGATATCTTCCTTGGGCACGCCACGCCGCTTTAGGCCCACAAGGTTCAGCCCGTCCAACGCACCACGCGGCCCTTGAACAAGCCCGTAAGGGATCACGTCATTGGTCACCATGGTCACGGCGCCGATGATCGCGCCTTTGCCGATGCGAACGAATTGGTGGATGCCCGACAGGCCGCCAATGATGACATTATCCTCGATGATACAATGCCCCGCGATTGCGGATTGATTGGCCACAATCACATGATTACCGACCTGCGCATCATGGCCCACATGCGCCCCTGTCATAAACAGTCCATCATCGCCGATACGCGTCACCCCGCCCCCGCCTTCGGTGCCCGAATTCATCGTCACACCTTCGCGGATACGGTTGCGCTTGCCCACGACCAGCGAGGTCTTCTCGCCTGCATATTTCAGGTCTTGCGGGATCTCGCCGATATTGGCGAAAGGAAAGATCACCGTTTCATCGCCGATCTCGGTCAGACCTGTGACCACGGCATGGGATTTCAGCTCAACCCCGCTCTTGAGTGTCACCTCGGGGCCGACCACACAGAAAGGCCCGATACGGCAGTCAGGGCCGATCACGGCCCCCTCTTCGATCACAGCCGATGGGTGGATCACGGATGTCGGGTCAATCGCCATTCACGCAGCCCCGCCTGCATCCGCAGGCAAGTCCATCATCGCGGTAAACTCGGCCTCGGCGGCCAATTCGCCCTCGACCGTGGCGCGGCCTTCGAATTTCCAGACCTTGCCGCCAGGTTTGCCACGGGTGACCGTGACCTCCATCTCCAGCACATCGCCTGGAATAACCTTGCGGCGGAATTTGGTTTTGTCGATGCCCATGAAATAGACCAGCAATTCCTTATCGGCCATGTCGGCGCTGACCCCCACCATGACGGCGGCGGTTTGGGCCATCGCCTCGATGATGGTGACACCGGGCATGATCGGCGCGCCGGGGAAATGGCCTTGGAAATGCGGCTCATTGAAGGTCACATTCTTGATGCCCGTGGCCGAGGTGAAGGGCACGATATCTTTGACTTTATCGATCAACAGAAAGGGGTAGCGATGGGGAATGATCTTCTGGATCAAGTGAATATCGGCGGAGGTCGGTGTTTCAGCCGTCATGCGCTTGGTATCCTTTCCGTGTCTGTCTCGGGTGATCCGAGTTGTCTGTCGACCCTCCTAGCAACTCGGCCCCTTTCGGGCAAGCGCGCGCGCGCAAAGGCGCGGGGTCGAATGATTGAAATCTAGGGGTCGTTCGGGTCTGCCGCGCGCGGCACGGGTTGGGCGAGAACACCCAGATCCAGCAAAGGGGCATCGCCGCCTGCGCCAAGGGTCTCGTTGATCCGTGCAATGGCTTGCGGCGTGATATCGGCGCTGTCAGGCGACAGGATCACCGCGCGATTATCAAGGATCGCGCCTGCGTTTTGGTCTTCCAGCAATTCGATCAGGATCGGAAAGGCCAGATCAAAGAAGCGCTGGCGCCCCTGATCGGCCTGTTGGGTCAGTGAACGGGCCTTGGTTTCCTGTGCGCTGCGGATATCTTCAACGCGGGCGTCAAACTCATCTGCCAATGCGCGGAAAGCGTCAGCCTCCATGGTGGCGCGCTCATTCGTCAGGCGCAACTCCTCGGCGGTAAGCAATGCCTCGATCTCGCGGTTTTCCGCGGCAAGGGCTTGGCCTGCAGCCTCCAACTCCTGATTGAGGCGGATACCGTAAAGCGATTGGGAATAGAGTTGTTCCTGATCCAGCACCAAAATGCCAAGCGGTGCTTGGCGCGGTTGCAGGCTGGGATCAGCCCCCTGCGAAAGGCTGGGGGCCCCCGTGAAGGCCATGCCCGCAAAGCCTAATGCAACGACAAAGGCGAGGCCCCGAAGCGCCCCGCCCTTTTGTCTTTTTGGCATAATTTCTGCCATGATACCGCGCCTCAGAAACGGGCTTCGATGGTCAGATCGAAATCGCGGGTCCGGTCATAGGCCTGTGTGTCCAGCGCGCGCGAGAAGTTGAAGCGCAAAGGTCCAATC
>CBFHMG010000019.1:0-18945 GCA_965656935.1 uncultured Paracoccaceae bacterium | reverse complement strand
GGCCTGCGCTTCGCGATCCGCGAAGGTGGCCGCACAGTCGGCGCCGGCGTCGTATCCAAGATCATCGAGTGATCTGATACCAATCCAGACATCGAAAAGGCCGCTCCTTCGGGGCGGCCTTTTTGTATCCAGAGCTGAAGAAGGTTCAAAGTTGTGCGCCGCTATGGCCCACCTTGAGATCGGCCTCTAGCGCGCAGTCATCCATAAAGCTTTCCAGCGCTTGCGCCATGGCTTGGGCCTCGGCATCCGACATGCGTTCGGGAACCTCGGCATCCCAAATGCGCCATGTCAGGGCAAGGCGGGTGAAGGGAAGAGGGAACATCAGGCGGTCCCATGTTGGCCACGTGACAAAGCGTTTGGCCGAGAAGGTGAAATTCACCACAGGCACCTGCGCAACCCGCGCCCATTGAATGGGGGTGAGTTTGGCTTTGCGGGCGGGGCCACGGGGGCCGTCAGGCGATATCCCGATTGAAATGCCCTGCTTTAGCCCCTTCAGAACGGTGCGCATTTCGGCAGCGCCCAACACGCCTTTGGGCATGGGCATGGTCTCATATCCGAAATGGCGATGCACCCAGCCCACCAGACGCCCTGCGCGCGCATTCGAGGTCAGACTGCGGCAGGGGGCTTTTTCAAGGTCGAACATATAAGGCGTCATCATCAGGCGTTGATGCCAGCATACGATGATAATCGCGCCATGGGCCTCCAAGGCGGCGGCGACCGCATCCCAGCCGTCTTCTTCGACATGGCTGGTTGCGCGCACGAAGCCTGACCATTTGGCAAAGAGGCCCGCCACGATCTGGTTCATGCGATCCGAGTTCGCAATTGAGGTTCGAAGGTTTTTTAGCATTGCGCAGGACTTGGCCTATCATGCGCTTGTGGTCAATGCGCGGGAAGGTTTTTGGCCGCATCGCCGATTCCCCGCGCCAATCCTCTTGCATTGCCCAAGGCGCGAGGCTAATGACTGCCTCGGCCTTAGGGGTATAGCTCAGTTGGTAGAGCAACGGATTCCAAATCCGTAGGCCGCGGGTTCGAATCCTGCTGCCCCTGCCAAGGCCAATCCTACAAAAACGATCCTTGGGTCGCCCTGCGCCCGCGCAAAGGCGCGAGAGGGTGCCTTGCGCCCGCGTCCATGTGATCGTATATGCCCTTCATTCCGTGATATGGGACAGATCAATGACAAACCCTCTTCAGTTCATCCAGCAGACCCGCTCCGAGATCGGCAAGATCACATGGCCTACACGCCGTGAGGTTCTTTTGACGACGGCGATGGTGTTCATGTTGGCGGTTGTGTCAGCCATTTTCTTTTTCGGAGTGGATTGGCTGATCCGTCAGACGCTTGAATTGATCCTGACCACCTTCTCGTAAGGCACGGGGGAAGGGGTGCTAAGCCCTTGATTTTCGCGGGGCTGGGATGTAGGTCAGCCCTCAATCCCAAGATCATGGCGTGCGTCGATTCGAGATGCGCGCTGTTTTTTGTTGGGGCCAGAGGGTTGCGTTTTATCTAAGCCTCTGGATTTTTTGGAATTTCCGGCAGCCTTTGGCGCCGTTACTAGGATGGGCAAGACGACATGGCGAAACGGTGGTATTCGGTCAGTGTGCTTTCGAATTACGAGAAGCGCATCGCCGAGCAGATCAGAAACGCCGTGGCCGAAAAGGGCCTCGAGGAAGAGATCGACGAAGTTCTCGTTCCCGAAGAAGAAGTGATCGAGATCCGCCGCGGCAAGAAAGTGACCGTGCCGCGCCGCTTCATGCCTGGCTATGTGCTTGTGCGGATGGACCTAACGGACCGTGCGTATCACGCTGTCTCCTCGATCCCGCGCGTTACTGGCTTCCTCGGCCCGCAGGGTCGTCCGATGCCGATGCGTGACGAAGAAGTAAATTCGATCCTGAACCGTGTTGAGGAGGGCGAGGCTTCGCCGCGCTCGACAATCACCTTCGAGGTTGGTGAAAAGGTCAAGGTCAACGAAGGTCCGTTCGAAGATTTCGACGGCATGGTCGAAGATGTGGACGAAGAGAACCAGCGCCTGAAGGTGACGGTATCGATCTTTGGACGCGCGACGCCTGTTGAATTGGAATTCACTCAGGTCTCCAAGCAGATCTGAGGCGAAGCGGCGCCGAACTCTGGCGCCAGTAAATGTGGGAGGCGAGGGGCGCGCGCGCACCGGACCAGACCACAGCAACACTGAAAAGGCCCCGACGCGTCAGGGCTTTGTTGGAAAGAAGGAGAGGCCAAATGGCCAAGAAACTTGCTGGCACGATGAAGCTGCAGATCCCTGCAGGTCAAGCCAACCCCTCGCCACCCGTGGGCCCTGCCCTCGGTCAGCGTGGTATCAACATCATGGAATTCTGTAAGGCGTTCAACGCCAAGACTCAGGAAATGGAACAAGGCGCACCTTGCCCGACCGTGATCACCTATTATCAGGACAAGTCCTTCACTATGGACATCAAGACGCCACCTGCGTCCTATTACCTGAAAAAAGCTGCTGGTCTTAAGAACCAAGGCAAGCGTAACCGCCCTCGTGGTGCGGAAACGCCTGGTCGTGAAACTGTTGGCACCGTTTCGGTTGCTCAGGTTCGCGAAATCGCTGAGGCGAAAATGAAAGACCTATCGGCGAATGACGTTGAAGCAGCAATGCAGATCATCCTTGGTTCCGCCAAGTCGATGGGTATCGAGGTGAAAGGGTAAGTCATGGCCAAGTTTGGTAAACGTACAACGGCTGCCCGCGCCGCTTTCGCTGGCAAAGAAGAGCTGACTGTCGAAGAGGCGGTCGAGCTGATCAAAGCGCATGCAAATGCCAAATTTGACGAGTCGATCGAAATCGCCGTTAATCTTGGTGTTGATCCGCGCCACGCAGACCAGATGGTCCGTGGCACTGTTGATCTGCCAAATGGCACGGGCAAATCGGTTCGCGTTGCGGTTTTCGCACGTGGCCCCAAGGCTGATGAAGCCACCGCTGCTGGTGCCGATATTGTTGGCGCCGAGGATCTGATGGAAACGGTTCAGTCGGGCAAGATCGAATTTGACCGCTGCATCGCAACACCTGACATGATGCCAATTGTTGGTCGTCTTGGTAAAGTGCTTGGCCCCCGTAACCTGATGCCGAACCCGAAAATCGGCACAGTAACAATGGATGTCAAAGCCGCTGTTGAGGCCGCCAAAGGTGGTCAGGTCCAGTTCAAGGTCGAAAAAGCGGGTGTTCTGCACTCGGCAATCGGCAAGGCAAGCTTTGATGCAGCCAAGCTGGTTGAGAACGTGCGCGCCTATGTTGATGCTGTCTCCAAGGCACGTCCTGCGGGCGCAAAAGGCGCGTATCTCAAGAAGATCTCGCTGTGCTCCACCATGGGCCCTGGCGTGTCTCTCAATGTCGAGAACGCAACCGGCAACTAAGTTAACTGGCCTCCGCTCCATTCGGGCGGGGGCCAAACCATTCCCGATTTATGCCGTGATGGCATGATGCGGGAGGCGGGGTCAGACAGAGCCGTTTTGGCGATGTGATCGTCATATCGTCAATCGGCTATTGGGTTTTTTCCCGATCTGTCGTATGGCCCCCTTTCGATCCTTGCGTGCGATTCGTGCGTGAGGTGACCTGTCCGAGACGGAGGGTTGGGTTAAGTCCCTGTAATTCCTTCCTGAGATGGGAAACGAGTTAAAAATTTCCGTAGGGTTTTCCCTCTGGCGATTAGGCTCGGGCCCCTGACTTGGATCCGAAGTGGCGGGGCAACCCGCCAAACTTGAGCCGGGGTGTGGGAGACCAACCCCAAATTGGAGTGAAACTGTGGATAGAGCCCAAAAAGAGAGCGTGGTCGAGGAACTCGGCCAGATCTTCGAAAGCTCTGGCGTCGTTGTAGTAAGTCACTACGCGGGCCTCACGGTTGCTGAGATGCAGGATCTACGAGCGCGCATGAGCGATGCTGGTGGTTCCGTACGTGTCGCCAAGAACAGGCTCGCCAAAATCGCCCTTCAGGGAACGCCTGCCCAAGGCATCGCCGACCTGATGACTGGTATGACTGTCTTGTCCTATTCCGAGGATCCTGTGGCTGCGGCCAAGGTTGCCAACGATTACGCCAAAGAGAATGACAAATTCGTCATCCTCGGCGGTTCAATGGGCGAAACAGTTCTTGATCAGGCTGGTGTCAAAGCTGTGGCTGCTATGCCGTCGCGTGAGGAGCTTATCGCTTCGATCGTTGGCTGTATCGGCGCACCTGCTTCGAACCTTGCTGGCGCAATTGGTGCACCTGCTTCGAATATCGCGAGCATTCTTTCGACCATCGAAGAGAAGGCCGCGTAAAGCAACCTTTGAGACCCGTCGCATGGCAAACCCAAGCGATGTTGGAACACAAACTTAAATACGGAAACCGTGAAAATGGCTGATCTGAAAAAACTTGCTGAAGAGATCGTGGGTCTGACCCTTCTCGAAGCACAAGAACTGAAAACCATCCTCAAGGACGAGTATGGCATCGAGCCCGCAGCTGGCGGCGCAGTAATGATGGCTGCAGCTGGTGGCGACGCCGGTGGCGCAGCTGCTGCTGAGCAGACTGAGTTTGACGTCATCCTCAAGTCCGCTGGCGCAAGCAAGATCAACGTGATCAAAGAAGTACGCGGCATCACAGGTCTCGGCCTGAAAGAAGCCAAAGACCTCGTCGAAGCTGGTGGCAAAGCCGTCAAAGAAGGCGTCGACAAAGCAGAAGCAGAAGACATCAAAGCGAAGCTCGAAGCAGCTGGCGCCGAGGTGGAACTCAAGTAATCAGCCCCGACCTTTCGGGTCGGATGCTGAAAGAAATTTGGCTGGACGCGGGTTTTCTCGGGTCCAGCTATCCTCGTCTTGACGAGGGCCCCTTATCCGCAGGACGGATCGCCTAAGGGACCCTCTTCTAGACGTGGCGTATGGATCGGGAGTTTGTCGGTGGGACGGCAGACATGAATTGATCCGCTCGTCTTGTTTCGTTGCTTCCTCACCGTGGCCCCGACGGTGTGTGACGCTAAAGAAACGGAAAGGTGTTTGAGAGCATGGCTCAGACCTACGCAGGCCAGAAACGTATCCGCAAATTTTACGGCAAAATCCGCGAAGTATTGGAGATGCCAAACCTCATCGAAGTTCAGAAGTCGTCCTATGACCTTTTCCTGAAATCCGGTGACCAGCCACAGCCGCTCGACGGCGAAGGTATCAAAGGTGTTTTCCAATCGGTATTCCCGATCAAGGATTTCAACGAGACCGCGATCCTTGAGTTCGTCAAATACGAGCTGGAGACGCCGAAATTCGACGTCGAGGAATGCCAGCAGCGCGACCTGACTTACGCAGCTCCCCTCAAGGTGACGCTGCGCTTGATCGTGTTTGATATCGACGAAGATACAGGCGCGAAATCGGTCAAGGACATCAAAGAACAAGACGTGTTCATGGGTGACATGCCCCTCATGACACCAAACGGTACCTTCATCGTGAATGGTACAGAGCGTGTGATCGTTTCCCAGATGCACCGTTCGCCCGGCGTGTTCTTTGATCACGACAAAGGCAAGACCCACAGCTCGGGCAAGCTGCTGTTTGCCTGCCGCATTATCCCATATCGCGGCTCGTGGCTGGATTTCGAATTCGACGCGAAAGACCTTGTCTTCGCGCGTATCGACCGCCGTCGTAAGCTTCCTGTGACGACCCTGCTTTATGCCCTCGGCATGAATCAGGAAAGCATCATGGATGCCTATTACGAAACCGTTGATTTCAAGCTTGAGAAGAACAAAGGCTGGGTCACACCGTTCTTCCCCGAGCGTGTCCGCGGCACACGTCCGACATTCGATCTGGTTGACGCCAAAACAGGTGAAGTGATTGCCGAAGCTGGCAAGAAGGTCACCCCGCGTGCCGTTAAACAGCTGATCGATGAAGGTGCTGTTGAAAATCTGCTTTTGCCTTTCGATCAGATCGTTGGCCGCTTTGTGGCCAAGGACATCATCGATGAAGAAACAGGCGCGATCTATGTCGAAGCTGGCGATGAGCTGACCCTTGAATTTGACAAGGAAGGCAATATCACCGGCGGCAGCCTGCAGGATTTGCTGGATGCTGGCGTAACCGACATCCCTGTTCTCGACATCGATAACATCAATGTCGGTGCCTATATGCGCAACACGCTTGCGGCAGATAAGAACATGAACCGCGATACTGCGCTCATGGATATCTACCGCGTGATGCGTCCGGGTGAGCCACCCACCGTCGAGGCGGCCTCGGCCCTGTTTGACACATTGTTCTTCGACTCCGAGCGTTATGATCTCTCGGCTGTTGGCCGTGTGAAAATGAACATGCGTCTGGCTCTGGATGCCGAAGATACAATGCGCACCCTGCGCAACGAAGACATCGTGGCCTGTGTCAAAGCGCTTGTTGATCTGCGTGATGGCCGTGGCGATGTGGACGATATTGACCACCTCGGCAACCGCCGTGTCCGCTCGGTCGGCGAGTTGATGGAAAACCAGTACCGTGTTGGCCTTCTCCGCATGGAGCGCGCCATCAAGGAGCGTATGTCCTCGGTCGAGATCGACACGGTCATGCCGCAGGATCTGATCAATGCGAAACCAGCGGCCGCGTCGGTACGTGAATTCTTCGGCTCCTCGCAGCTGTCGCAGTTCATGGACCAGACGAACCCGCTGTCCGAAGTAACCCATAAGCGTCGTCTTTCCGCGCTCGGGCCAGGTGGTCTGACGCGTGAACGTGCGGGCTTTGAGGTGCGTGACGTTCACCCAACCCATTACGGTCGGATGTGCCCGATTGAGACGCCGGAAGGCCCGAATATTGGTCTGATCAACAGCCTCGCGACTTTTGCGCGGGTGAATAAATACGGCTTCATCGAAACACCTTATCGCCGCGTCACAGACGGCAAGGTGACCGATGACGTGGTCTATATGTCTGCGACCGAAGAGATGCGCCATACTGTGGCTCAGGCGAACGCCAATCTCGATGGTGAGGGTCGTTTCATGAACGATCTGGTCAATACGCGTCAGTCGGGCGAATACACGCTTGCCCCGAATGAAAGCGTTGATCTGATCGACGTATCGCCCAAGCAGTTGGTCTCGGTTGCGGCCTCGCTGATCCCATTCCTCGAGAATGACGACGCGAACCGCGCTCTTATGGGATCGAACATGCAACGTCAGGCTGTGCCGCTTCTGCAAGCGGATGCACCTTTCGTGGGCACTGGTATTGAAAGCGTTGTCGCCAAAGACTCCGGCGCATCCATCATGGCCAAGCGCGGCGGCATCATCGACCAAGTCGATGCGCAGCGTATCGTTGTGCGCGCGACCGAAGATCTCGAGTTGGGCGATGCGGGCGTTGATATCTACCGCTTGCGCAAATTCCAGCGTTCGAACCAGAACACCTGCATCAACCAGCGTCCGCTGGTGAAGGTCGGTGATCGTGTGTCCAAGAACGAAGTGATCGCCGATGGCCCATCCACCGATATGGGTGAATTGGCGCTTGGTAAGAACGTGGTCGTCGCCTTCATGCCTTGGAATGGCTACAACTACGAAGACTCCATCCTGATCTCTGAGCGCATCGTGCGTGACGACGTCTTCACCTCGATCCATATCGAGGAATTCGAAGTCGCCGCGCGTGACACGAAGCTTGGGCCAGAAGAAATCACCCGTGATATCCCCAATGTCGGTGAAGAAGCGCTGCGCAACCTCGACGAGGCGGGCATCGTTTATATCGGTGCCGATGTTGGCCCAGGTGATATTCTTGTGGGCAAGATCACACCGAAGGGTGAAAGCCCGATGACACCGGAAGAAAAGCTTCTGCGTGCCATCTTCGGTGAGAAAGCCTCCGATGTTCGTGACACCTCGCTGCGTTTGCCGCCCGGTGATTTCGGCACGGTCGTGGAAGTGCGTGTCTTCAACCGCCATGGTGTGGAAAAAGACGAGCGTGCCCTGCAGATCGAGCGTGAAATGGTCGAGCGTCTTGCACGTGACCGTGACGACGAATTGGTCATCCTCGAGCGCAACATCTATGCGCGTCTGAAATCCATGATCCTTGGCAAAGAGGCCGTCAAAGGCCCCAAAGGTGTCAAATCGGGTTCGGAAATCACCGAGGAGCTGCTTGAAACGCTGAGCCATGGCCAGTGGTGGCAGCTTGCCTTGGGCGATGAGAAAGACGCCGCCGAGGTCGAGGCGCTGAACCAGCAATTCGAAGCTCAAAAGCGGACAATGGATCTGCGCTTTGAAGATAAGGTCGAGAAAGTTCGCCGCGGCGACGATCTGCCCCCGGGCGTGATGAAGATGGTCAAAGTCTTCATCGCGGTGAAGCGCAAGCTTCAGCCTGGTGACAAGATGGCTGGCCGTCACGGCAACAAAGGTGTGATCTCGAAAGTGGTTCCAATGGAGGACATGCCATTCCTCGCAGATGGTACCCCAGTTGATTTCGTGTTGAACCCGCTCGGCGTGCCTTCGCGTATGAATGTCGGTCAGATTCTCGAAACCCATATGGGTTGGGCGGCACGTTCGCTTGGTCTTCAGATCGATGAGGCGCTGGACGAGTATCGCCGCTCGGGTGACATGACCCCTGTGCGTGATGCTCTGAAAATCGCTTATGGCGATGAGGTCTATACCGATGCCTTCGGGCCGATGGATGAAGCACAGGTTTTGGAGGCCGCATCCAATGTGACGCGCGGTGTTCCGATTGCCACGCCTGTCTTCGACGGTGCCAAAGAGGCTGACGTGAACGACGCGCTGACGCGTGCCGGTTTCGACACCTCTGGTCAGTCCGATCTCTTCGATGGCCGCACGGGCGATAAATTCGCGCGTAAGGTTACCGTGGGTGTCAAATACCTGCTCAAACTGCACCACCTTGTGGATGACAAAATCCACGCGCGTTCGACAGGGCCTTACAGCCTTGTGACCCAGCAACCGCTGGGTGGTAAAGCGCAGTTCGGTGGTCAGCGCTTCGGTGAGATGGAGGTCTGGGCGCTGGAAGCTTACGGTGCCGCCTACACCTTGCAGGAAATGCTGACGGTGAAATCGGATGACGTAGCAGGCCGGACCAAGGTCTATGAATCGATCGTCAAGGGCGAAGACAATTTCGAGGCCGGTGTGCCTGAATCGTTCAACGTTCTCGTCAAGGAGGTCCGCGGTCTGGGCCTCAATATGGAACTCCTGGATGCAGAGGATGAGGAATAACCGCGGGGTCACCCCCGCTTCCTCTCCCCTCTGCCCCACTTCAAGGATTTGAAAATGAACCAGGAAATTACCAACAACCCGTTCAACCCGCTGATGGCCCCAAAAGCCTTCGACGAGATCAAGGTTTCACTTGCCAGCCCTGAGCGTATCCTCAGCTGGTCCTTTGGTGAGATCAAAAAGCCAGAGACCATCAATTACCGTACCTTCAAGCCCGAACGTGACGGCTTGTTCTGTGCGCGTATTTTTGGCCCCGTAAAGGACTATGAGTGCCTCTGCGGTAAATATAAGCGCATGAAGTATCGCGGCGTTGTCTGCGAGAAATGCGGTGTGGAAGTTACACTCCAGAAAGTGCGCCGTGAGCGTATGGGCCATATCGAACTGGCCGCACCCGTTGCGCATATCTGGTTCCTGAAATCGCTTCCAAGCCGGATTGGCCTCATGCTCGACATGACGCTGCGCGATCTCGAGCGTATTCTCTACTTTGAAAACTACGTCGTGATTGAACCTGGCCTGACTGACCTCAGCTATGGTCAATTGATGGGCGAAGAGGAATATCTCGACGCACAAGACGCCTATGGTGCCGATGCGTTCCAAGCCAATATTGGCGCCGAAGCCATCCGCGAGATGCTGGCCAATATCGACCTTGAAGCCGAAGCCAACCAGCTGCGCGAAGACCTCAAGGAAGCCACAGGCGAATTGAAGCCCAAGAAGATCATCAAGCGTTTGAAGATCGTCGAGAACTTCCTCGAATCTGGCAACCGCCCTGAGTGGATGGTTCTGACCGTGATCCCTGTGATCCCGCCAGAACTGCGCCCTCTGGTGCCGCTTGATGGTGGTCGCTTCGCGACTTCCGATCTCAACGACCTCTATCGTCGTGTGATCAACCGGAACAACCGTCTCAAGCGTCTGATCGAATTGCGTGCGCCTGATATCATCATCCGTAACGAAAAGCGGATGTTGCAGGAATCGGTCGATGCTCTGTTCGATAACGGTCGTCGTGGCCGCGTGATCACGGGTGCCAATAAGCGCCCGCTGAAATCGCTCTCGGACATGCTGAAGGGTAAGCAGGGTCGCTTCCGTCAGAACCTTTTGGGTAAGCGCGTGGACTTCTCGGGTCGTTCGGTCATCGTGACTGGTCCCGAATTGAAGCTGCATCAATGTGGTCTGCCCAAGAAGATGGCGCTGGAGCTGTTCAAGCCGTTCATCTATTCGCGTCTTGAAGCCAAGGGCCTGTCTTCGACCGTCAAGCAAGCCAAGAAGCTGGTCGAGAAAGAGCGCCCCGAAGTTTGGGATATTCTTGACGAGGTTATCCGTGAGCACCCGGTTCTTCTGAACCGTGCGCCTACGCTGCACCGTCTTGGTATCCAAGCCTTCGAACCCGTTCTGATCGAAGGTAAAGCCATCCAGCTTCACCCCCTCGTATGTTCGGCCTTTAACGCTGACTTCGACGGTGACCAGATGGCCGTGCATGTTCCGTTGAGCCTTGAGGCCCAGTTGGAAGCGCGCGTTCTGATGATGTCGACAAACAACGTTCTGTCGCCTGCAAACGGCGCACCGATCATTGTTCCGTCGCAGGATATGATCCTTGGTCTCTATTACATCACGATGGAGCGCGAAGGCATGAAGGGCGAAGGCATGTCCTTCTCCTCGATCGAAGAGGTCGAGCATGCTTTGACCGCTGGTGAAGTGCATCTGCACGCCAAGATCAATGCACGCGTCAAGCAAATCGATGACGAAGGCAATGAGGTATTCCAGCGCTTTGAAACCACGCCTGGCCGTTTGCGCCTTGGCGCGCTTCTGCCGCTGAATGCCAAAGCACCTTTCGATCTGGTCAACCGTCTTCTGCGGAAGAAGGAAGTCCAGCAGGTTATCGACAACGTGTATCGTTACTGTGGCCAGAAAGAGAGTGTCATCTTCTGTGACCAGATCATGGGTCTGGGTTTCCGCGAAGCCTTCCGTGCTGGTATCTCCTTCGGCAAGGACGACATGGTCGTGCCTGATACGAAGTGGGAATTGGTCGATGAAACCCGCGATCAGGTTAAAGAGTTCGAACAGCAATATATGGACGGCCTGATCACTCAGGGCGAGAAGTATAACAAGGTTATCGATGCATGGTCGAAGGCCAATGACAAAGTAACCGATGCGATGATGTCGACCATCTCGGCGAAGAAATTCGACGAGAACGGTTCGGAATCTGAACTGAACTCGGTCTATATGATGGCCCACTCCGGTGCGCGTGGCTCGGTCACTCAGATGAAGCAGCTTGGCGGTATGCGTGGTCTTATGGCCAAGCCGTCGGGTGAGATCATCGAGACGCCGATCATCTCAAACTTTAAAGAAGGCCTCACCGTTCTTGAGTACTTCAACTCGACACACGGCGCTCGTAAGGGCCTGTCGGACACCGCTCTGAAGACGGCGAACTCGGGCTATCTGACCCGTCGTCTTGTGGACGTGGCGCAGGACTGCATCGTTCGCATGGTCGATTGTGGCACGGAAAACGTCATCACTGCTGAAGCAGCCGTGAATGACGGTGAAGTCGTCTCCTCGCTGGCCGAGCGTATTCTGGGCCGGACCGCAGGTGAGGACATTCTTGTTCCGGGCACTGACGAAGTGGTCGTTGCACGTGGTGAATTGATTGACGAGCGTAAAGCCGATGCCGTTGAGGTAGCGGGTGTTGCAACCGTCAAGATCCGCTCGCCACTGACCTGTGAAGCCGAAGAGGGCGTTTGCGCCACTTGCTACGGCCGTGACCTTGCGCGTGGTACACGTGTGAACACGGGCGAAGCGGTTGGTATCATCGCGGCTCAGTCCATTGGTGAGCCTGGCACACAGCTGACGATGCGGACATTCCACATCGGCGGCGTTGCGCAAGGTGGTCAGCAATCCTTCCAGGAAGCAGGCCAAGAAGGCGTGGTTGAATACCGCAATGCGAACCTTCTGACCAATGCGGCAGGCGAAAGCATCGTCATGGGCCGTAACATGGTTCTGGCAATCATGGATGAGCATGGTGTTGAGCGCGCAAGCCACAAGCTTGGCTATGGCTCCAAGGTCCATGCTGCTGAGGGTGCAACGGTTGCACGCGGCGATCGCCTCTTTGAATGGGACCCTTATACTTTGCCGATCATCGCCGAGAAGGCGGGTAAGGTTAAGTATGTGGATCTGATCAACGGTATCGCATTGCGTGAGGAAACCGATGACGCGACAGGCATGACACAGAAGATCGTGTCGGACTGGCGTGCAGCACCCAAAGGCAATGAGCTCAAGCCTGAAATCATCATCGTTGGTGAAGATGGCGAACCGCAGCGCAATGACCTTGGCAACCCCGTCACCTATACGATGTCGGTGGATGCGATTTTGTCGGTCGAAGATGGCCAAGACATCCAAGCTGGTGATGTTGTCGCGCGTATTCCTCGTGAAGGCGCAAAGACAAAAGACATTACCGGTGGTCTGCCGCGTGTGGCCGAACTCTTCGAGGCACGTCGTCCAAAAGATCACGCGATCATCGCCGAGCGCGATGGCTATGTGAAATTTGGCCGCGACTTCAAGAACAAGCGCCGTATCGCGATTGTTCCTGCCGATGAGAGCCTTGAGCCGATCGAATACATGGTGCCCAAGGGCAAGCACATTCCGGTTGCCGAGGGCGATTTCGTCCAGAAGGGCGACTACATCATGGATGGCAACCCCGCGCCGCATGATATTCTGCGGATCTTGGGGATCGAAGCGCTTGCTGATTACCTCATCGACGAGGTTCAGGACGTGTATCGACTGCAGGGTGTGAAGATCAACGATAAGCATATCGAGGTGATCGTTCGCCAGATGCTGCAGAAGATCGAGATCCTCGACTCGGGTGAATCGACCCTTCTCAAAGGCGAGAATGTCGACAAGGCCGAGTTCGAAGCCGAGAATGCCAAGACCATCGCCAAAGGCGGACGCCCCGCAATTGGTGAGCCTGTCTTGCTCGGGATCACCAAGGCTTCGTTGCAGACACGTTCCTTCGTGTCGGCTGCTTCGTTCCAGGAAACGACCCGCGTGCTTACCGAAGCTTCGGTTCAGGGCAAGCGTGACAAGCTTGTTGGCCTCAAGGAAAACGTGATCGTTGGTCGCTTGATCCCCGCAGGCACAGGTGGAGCGACGCAAGACGTGCGTCGCATCGCTACCGAGCGCGACTCGGTTGTTATTGAGGCCGCTCAGGCAGAGGCGGCAGCCGCCGCAGCCCTTGCTGCCCCAGAAGAGACCACCTCGGCTGAGGCGGCTCCTGCTGAGGCAGACAACACCGAGGATTGATCCGCACGCGGATGCTATCTGAATAAAACCAACCGCCCCGCTGACAGATCAGCGGGGCGGTTTTCTTTTGGGCCTGCGCAACGCAAAGGGCAGGGGGGATTCCCCCGCGATCAAGTTTCGCCTAGTGTTGGCCTGCAGGCAGGAACCAAAGGGCAGTCATGGGAAAACCGATCAGCAATCAGATCGTCGGCGTATGCCGCTTCTCCTATGCAGGCTTCGGGGGCTTCAGCGCCTCGCAGCAGGAGCTGTGGGAATTGGAGGCGATGCTTTATGACCCCACACGCATGCGCCAGCGCTTCTTCTTTTTCGAGAATATCTGTCTTCCCTCTCTGGCCGCGCAAACCGATCAGGATTTCAAATTTGTGGCGCTTATCGCCGATACAATGCCTTTCAAATGGCGGCGCAGGCTCAAGAACCTCATGGAGATCTACCCCTTCCTTCAGGTCTGCACTTTGGAAGCCGCAGGGCCGCTGAATTCAACGCGCCGCGCCTATAAACGGGGATGGGACCGCAAGTCAGAATTCATGACGGGTTTCCGGATGGATGATGATGATGCCGTCGCGATTGACTATATCGCCAAGACCCGCGAACTGGCCGATCATTTTCTGGAAATGGGGTGGGCCGATCACGAACATAACGCGGTGATTGCTTTCCATCGCGGGCTTTACTGGGACATGGAAAATGACGCGGCCCCTTTCCATGAATTCAGCGAAATCGGGCCGCTTGGCTTGGCCAGTGCGATGATCACGCCCGTTGAAACCCAAACCAATATGTTTCGCTGGAACCACCGCAAAGTGGCCGCCCATGTGCGCAGCTGGATGGACCCGACCGATATGATGTTCATCCGCACCCTGCATGGTCATAATGACAGTGACCGATCCGTGCCTCCGGGTGCTGAGCCTATGACCGATCATCAAGCCAAAACCCTGATGCGGGACCGCTTCGGCCTCGAGCCTGTGAAACTCATCAATATGATGCGGCGCTTGCGCGACGATCCTATGAGTATAGAGGAAGAAGAACCGGAGGATGGACCACCGGAGCCCTTTGTCGAGGAGTAATCACGGTGAGCCCCAATCTCAGAGGTTCTTTGTTCATGTCGGGCAGCATGGCGTGTTTCACGCTGAATGATGCCTTCGTTAAATTGGCGGCCCAATCGATCCCCCTCTTCCAGACCGTGTTTTTGCGAGGGGTTCTTACAACTCTGCTGATGCTGATCGTTGTGCGCGCCATGGGGCGGTTGAGCTTCTCGATCCCGCGTGAAGACCGCACCCGTGTCTTCTGGCGCACCGCGGCTGAGCTTGGCGCGATGGTCGCCTTTACGATCGCCTTGGTGAATATGCCGATTGCCAATATCTCGGCAATCCTTGCAGCCTTGCCTTTGACCGTTACGCTGGCGGCCTATCTTTTCCTGCGTGAGCCTGTCGGCTGGCGCAGGATGCTGGCCATTCTTGTGGGTTTTGCGGGGGTGATGCTTATCATCCAGCCCGGAACCGAGGGGTTCAGCATCTATTCCCTTGTCGCTTTCATTTCGGTGATCATGGTTACGATCCGCGATCTTGTGACCCGCCGCTTAAGCGAAGACGTGCCTTCCATGAGCGTGGCCGTGATCACGGCGGCGGCCGTGGCAGTATTTGGTGGGTTGCTCTCTCTAGGTGAAACATGGGTGATGCCTGATGCGCAGACGATTCTGCTGATCATCGGCGCGTCAATCTTCATTATCGGCGGGTATGTCTTTTCCATCATGACCATGCGCGTGGGCGATATTGGAGCGATTGCACCTTTCCGCTACACATCTCTTATCTGGGCCTTGATGCTGGGATTTCTGGTTTTCGGGGATTGGCCGAATGCGCTGACCATGATCGGTGGCGGCATTGTCGTTGCAACTGGCCTGTTCACGATCCTGCGCGAAAGGCGCGTGGCGCGACATTTGGCGCGGACACCCGCCTCCCCGACGGCAACGGCGGCGGCCTCGGCCTTGTCCTCTGGCGCGCGTGACCCGAAAGCCGAGTGAAACATTGTGCATTCGCCATTTGTGCAGGGCAAAGCCTTTGGGGGGATAGGTGCAGATCGGGTGCTGTTTTGCGCCTATAGGACCCCATTCGAGAAAGGGGTCCCAGCCGCTGTTGACAGCCCCAGCGACTCCTCCTATACACCGCGCCATCTGGCAGGGGTATTTCATACCTGTTTGTCAGCGATACAGATTTGAGTGGTCACGATCCGGGCCTTTTGCGCCCCGATCCTCTGAGACAACCGCCGCGGCGTCCTCCAGGTAGGGAAGGGACGCATGCGGTTTTGGCGTATTCGTGCCTGCGAAGCCGTCATCGTACATGAGAGAGCAAGACGGGGAACCGAATGCCTACTATTCAGCAGCTGATCCGCAAACCGCGGCAGCCAAAAATCAAGCGCTCCAAGTCGCAACACTTGGAATCCTGCCCTCAAAAGCGGGGCGTATGCACACGCGTCTATACAACGACGCCAAAGAAGCCGAACTCCGCTATGCGGAAAGTTGCGAAGGTTCGCCTGACCAACGGCTTTGAAGTCATCAGCTACATCCCTGGTGAGAGCCACAACCTTCAGGAACACTCTGTGGTTCTGATCCGCGGCGGTCGTGTAAAAGACCTTCCCGGTGTGCGCTATCACATCCTGCGTGGTGTGCTCGATACGCAAGGCGTCAAGGATCGTCGCCAGCGTCGTTCGAAATACGGCGCCAAGCGTCCGAAGTAAGAGGATACACACATGTCCCGTCGTCACAGCGCGGAAAAACGCGAAGTCCTGCCCGATGCCAAGTTTGGTGATCGTGTCCTGACGAAATTCATGAATAACCTGATGATCGATGGTAAGAAATCGATCGCAGAAACCATCGTCTATAACGCATTCGATCGCGTTGAAGGCCGCCTCAAGCGCGCTCCTGTGGAAGTTTTCCACGAAGCGCTCGACAACATCAAACCGTCTGTCGAAGTTCGTTCGCGCCGTGTTGGTGGTGCAACCTATCAGGTTCCTGTCGAAGTGCGCCCTGAGCGTCGTGAAGCACTTGCGATCCGCTGGCTGATCAAAGCAGCCCGCTCCCGCAACGAGAACACTATGGAAGAACGTCTGGCCGGTGAATTGGTCGACGCCGTGAACGCTCGCGGGTCCGCAGTGAAGAAGCGCGAAGACACGCATAAAATGGCCGACGCGAACAAAGCGTTCAGCCATTACCGCTGGTAATTTCAATTTTAGCCTGAGGACACTCCCATGGCACGCGATTATCCCCTCGAACGTTACCGGAACTTCGGGATCATGGCCCACATTGATGCGGGCAAGACCACCTGTTCCGAGCGGATTCTGTTTTACACAGGCAAATCCCACAATATTGGCGAAGTGCATGATGGCGCTGCGACAATGGACTGGATGGAGCAGGAGCAGGAACGTGGTATCACCATTACCTCGGCTGCGACGACCACTTTCTGGGAGCGCACCGAAGATGGTAAGACCCCTGACTCGGAAAAGCACCGTCTGAATATCATCGACACCCCTGGCCACGTTGACTTCACAATTGAAGTTGAGCGTTCTTTGGCGGTTCTCGATGGTGCGGTTTGTGTTCTCGACGCCAATGCGGGTGTTGAGCCTCAGACCGAGACTGTTTGGCGTCAGGCTGACCGCTACAAAGTTCCGCGCATGGTTTTCGTCAACAAGATGGACAAAATCGGCGCTGACTTCTTCAACTGCGTGAACATGATTGAAGACCGCACTGGCGCGCGTGCCGTTCCTGTCGGTATCCCAATTGGTGCCGAGACCGAGCTTGAGGGTCTGATCGACCTCGTGACCATGGAAGAGTGGCTGTGGCAGGGTGAAGATTTGGGCGCGTCCTGGATCAAAGCACCGATCCGCGACAGCCTCAAAGACATGGCGACTGAGTGGCGTGGCAAGATGATCGAAGCCGCGGTCGAAATGGACGATGATGCGATGGAAGCGTACCTGATGGACGCGGCCGAGCCTGATGTTCCAACCCTGCGTGCTTTGCTGCGCAAGGGCACATTGGCGATGGCGTTCGTTCCTGTCCTTGGTGGTTCTGCGTTCAAGAACAAAGGCGTTCAGCCTTTGTTGAATGCTGTGGTTGACTATCTGCCGAGCCCGCTCGACGTTGTTGATTACATGGGCTTCAAGCCAGGCGATGAGACGGAAACCCGTAACATCCCACGCCGCGCTGACGATAACATGGCCTTCTCTGGCCTTGCGTTCAAAATCATGAACGACCCCTTCGTTGGCTCCTTGACGTTTGTTCGGATCTATTCTGGGCAACTCAGGAAAGGCGACAACATGATCAATTCCACCAAAGGGAATAACGAGCGTGTTGGCCGGATGATGATGATGCACTCCAACAATCGCGAAGAAATCGATGAGGCCTTCGCGGGCGACATCATCGCGCTTGGTGGTCTGAAGAACACAACAACAGGTGACACGCTTTGCGACAAAGCCGATCCGGTTGTTCTGGAAACGATGACCTTCCCTGATCCCGTAATCGAGATCGCGGTTGAGCCGAAAACAAAGGCCGACCAAGAGAAGATGGCATTGGCTCTTCAGCGTCTTGCTGCCGAGGACCCATCCTTCCGCGTCGAAACCGATCTCGAATCGGGTCAGACCATCATGAAGGGCATGGGCGAATTGCACCTCGACATTCTTGTCGACCGCATGAAGCGCGAGTTCAAAGTTGAAGCGAATATCGGTGCGCCACAGGTGGCTTACCGTGAAACAATCGGCCATGAAGTCGAGCACACCTACACGCATAAGAAGCAGTCGGGTGGTTCGGGTCAATACGCCGAGGTCAAGCTTATCATCACGCCAACCGAGCCTGGTGAGGGGTATTCCTTCGAAAGCCGTATCGTCGGTGGTGCTGTTCCGAAGGAATACATCCCTGGTGTTGAAAAAGGCATCAAGTCCGTCATGGATAGCGGCCCTCTCGCTGGCTTCCCCGTGATCGATTTCAAAGTGGCCTTGGTCGACGGTAAGTTCCACGACGTGGACTCCAGCGTCCTCGCATTCGAAATCGCAGCCCGTATGGGCATGCGTGAAGGGATGCGCAAAGCGGGTGCGAAACTGCTCGAGCCTATCATGAAGGTCGAGGTTATCACGCCTGAGGATTACACTGGTGGCATCATCGGTGACCTTACATCGCGTCGCGGTCAGGTTCAGGGTCAAGATACACGTGGCAACGCCATCGCGATCGACGCCTTTGTGCCACTGGCCAATATGTTCGGCTACATCAACACCCTGCGTTCCATGTCTTCGGGCCGCGCGCAGTTCACGATGCAATTCGACCATTACGAACCTGTTCCGAACAATATCTCGGACGAGATTCAAGCGAAATTCGCATAAGACGGGTGGCGGGGTAACCCCCGCCCTACCCACCACAACGTAGGGCGGAAATATCCGTCACCCCGAGAAGATAAGGAGGCCATCATGGCAAAGGAAAAGTTTGAACGTACGAAACCGCACGTTAACATCGGCACGATTGGTCACGTTGACCATGGCAAGAC
>CBFHMG010000018.1:0-22234 GCA_965656935.1 uncultured Paracoccaceae bacterium | reverse complement strand
TCCTCAGGCGCACCATCAATCTGGTCATATGCCTGGAAATCACCGAAATACTTCGTAATCGCCGCCGTCAGTGTCGTCTTGCCATGGTCAACGTGACCAATCGTGCCGATGTTAACGTGCGGTTTCGTACGTTCAAACTTTTCCTTTGCCATCGCCCTTGCGCCTCATGCATTGGGGGGCCGAATAAGAGCCCGATTCAACATGGCGCGGTCGTTACGAGGCTTGGAGGGAAAAATCAAGGGATCAGATGCACCCACCCATCTCTGAGCGCCGCTTTATGGCAGGGTTTGCACAGTTGTCTGCCCTGCGGGGTCCACAACAGGTTGCGCGGGGCGCGGGCATGGCAGAACCAGCGATGTCGCGGGATCACAAGCGGGTGCCGCCGAGACGCCTTCAACGGAAGCCTCAAGCGGCTCGACAAGCGCAGCATCAGCGTCCTCAGATAGCGCGGCTTCATCTGGTGTTTCGCTCAGCACTTCGCCCTCGGATGCAACCGCAATCGCGGCCACTTCTTCGACCGCCTCTGCTGCGATCTCGGGGTCGATATCGAACCATTCGGGGTTCTCCAGCATCCACAATTGCACACGCCGCACGAGGTTACGGGCAAGAATTTGCATCTGTTCTTCACGATTGCGCGCAAAACCCGACCCGATCACAGTCGCGGCTGAGGCACCCTCGAATACGGTAATCTGGTTCGGCTCGTCATGCAGTTTCTCACCTGCGGCGTCATCCCAGATATTTGCCGAAACCACGAGAATCGATTTTGGCGCAAGCAAAACCGGAATTCCGGGAGGTGCGAGAGAATAGCCATCCACATTCAGGGCAATGTGATAAAGGCGGTCGCCCTCATAGGAATCAAAGCGGCGCTCGATCTCGGAGGTTAAAATCGCCTCCCATTCATCAGGCGTGGCATTTCGGGAGGGCGGAACCTGCTGCATATTATCCGCCACCACGATATTATAGGCGAGGCGGAAATCGCCCATTTCAGGCAATTCTTCATCCAGAGGGTCCTGTGCCGCGCATCCCGCGAGAAACAAAATCAAACCAAGGGTCGAAAGGCGGGCAACAAGGCGCATATGCGTCTCCGGATAGGGGAACGGTCCGCACCGAGATAGCCTAGCCAGCCCTTTCGCGCAACGCATCTGCGTTGAACTCAGCGCGATCAAGTCTATCTCCCAGAGAAAGGAGAAACGTGATGGCCGAACCAGTTTCAGCAGCTTTGCCGATCGAGCGGATGAGCCTTTGGGAAAGCTATCAGGCCGCAAGGCGCAATATCCTTGAAATCATCCCCGATGCCGCGCTGGATCGTGACATCATATCGGGGCGGACAGGCCCGCAGCGTTGGCATATGGTCATGATGCCCGAAGCGATCCGTAAAATCCTTCTGGAAAAGGTTGAGAATTACCCGAAATCCACCGCAACCAAAGCCGTTTTGGAACCCGCCATAGGCGAGAGCCTTTTCACCGCAGAAGGGGCCAATTGGCGCTGGCAAAGACGGGCCGCAGCACCTGCATTCTCGGCACGCAATGTCGCGCAACTGACCCCTGTTATGTCGGCTGCCGCAGAAGCAGCCTGCCAGCGTATGGCGGGGCATATCGGGCGCGGTGTGAACTGCCTCGAGGAAATGACCAGCGTGACTTATGATATCATCACGCGGGTATCGCTTGGCGAAGACGGAACCGTAGACCGTGCCGAGGCGAGCGCCGCCTTGGATCACTATATCGACCAAGCCGCGCGGATTTCGATGCTCGACATGGTGGGTGCGCCTTCATGGATTCCGCGCCCTGGCCGCAAAGCCGCCGCCGCGCAGCTGTCACATGTGCAATCCCAATTGGATCAAGCGATAGACGAGCGGCGCAGCAGCGGCAGCAGCGAACAGATCGACCTGCTTGATCTGATCCTTGACGCCGCAGACCCGAAATCAGGGCGCGCCATGACAACCGAGGAGATGCGGCACAATCTTCTGACCTTCATCGTTGCAGGCCATGAAACCACCGCGCTCACGCTGGCTTGGGCGCTGTATTTGCTGGCAGGCGACAGCGCGGCACAGACAAAGGCACGCGACGAGGCGCAAGCCGTCTTGGGCGACAGGATTGCCGAAGCGAAGGATGTCGAAAACCTGCCCTTCATTCGCCAAGTGATCGAGGAAAGCCTGAGGCTCTACCCGCCGGGCGGTTTTCTGTCGCGCACGGCGCAGGCTGATGATGAGTTAGAAGGCGCACAGGTCAGGCAAGGGGATACCGTCATCATTCCCGTCTATGGTGTGCACCGGCACCGCAAGCTCTGGGATGCGCCCAATGAATTCCGCCCCGAGCGTTGGGAAAACCGCAGCGCCATTGATCGCTACCAGTTCCTGCCTTTCGGGGATGGCCCGCGCATCTGTATCGGCGCGGCCTTCGCCATGCAGGAAGCCATCGTTATTCTGGCCTCCTTGCTAGCACGGTTCCGCTTCAAATCCATCAAAGGCAAAGAACCCAAGCCCGTGATGATCCTGACGCTCAGGCCCGAAGGCGGCGTCTGGCTGGAAGTCGAACGCGTCTAGACCCGCCCCCTGCCTCAGGATTTAGAGGGAGCGGCGCCACCACCACAGATTGTCTGCAGCGCTGCCCATTCCGCATCCGACAGGATCATTTGATCCCCCAGCACCGCATCATCTGCCGCCACCATGGTCGCATCAATCCTGTCCGCCAATTCGGGGTGGGACGAGAGATGCTGGAACACGCCAATATCCGTTGCCATGCCTTGTTCCTCAAGACGGGTGAAAAAGCTTGTCAGATGGCGCGGCGAGATATCTGCATTCTCCAGCATTCTATGGGCATAGGCATCGGCATTGGTCTCGGCCTCGCGGCTATGCGAGGAGGCGATCAGGCTTTGGGTAACACCCGCAACAGCCGTTGTTCCAAAGACATCGCCAAAGGCTAAGCCGACCAAGCCAAACGACCCCATCGCCTGAAGCGCGGCGCGCGTGCCGTCGCGATGTGCGACATGGCCGATCTCATGAGCCAGCACAGCCGCCACCTCATTGGGGGTCTCGGCCTGCGCGATCAGGCCCGAATAGATGGTGATATGCCCCCCTGGCAGGGCCGTGGCTTGCGGCATGGGGTCATTGATGACGCGAATGGTTAAGGGCAGGCCGATATTGGCATTGGCGCTGAGCCTTTCCCCCATCTGGTCAAGGGCCGCTTGACCGTCGGGGTTGGTGCATTGGCTGTATCCTGCTTGCGTATAGATCATGCCGAACATCTGCTCGCCAAAGGCGATCTCGCGCTCGGGCGGGACCATATCGGTTGCCCGCGATGCCAATGTGGGCACAGCAAAAAGCACCAAACCTGCAATCATGCCGAGTGCGACACCCGCAAAGGCAAAGGCCTTACGCGCCTTTTTCGGGTCCGAGCCCTGCACCTTCATATTCGGATTGGCCGTCAGAATCGCCCTGAGCGCATTGACCTCATCCACAACAAGGCGCGCGGGGTCGGTGTTATCGGCCGCGAAGGTCATGCTGCTATCATCCGCCAGCCCGTCAAAGCGCCGCATTTTGGACAAGCGCCAGATTGTCGTGCTTTGAGTCTCGGAATTTTGCATCTCCAACTCGTCGGCATCGACACGCAACCGAAGTGAGACGCGTTGCGCACGCGGGCTGATCCCGTCGAAATACTCCGCGAAGGTCAGAGCCATTTTCGCGTTAAACTCGGTATTTTTGTTCATTGGGCCGCTCATCAGAATGCCGCTCCTACATCTAGGGCGTCAGCGAAACCGCCTGCTTCTCTGCGGGCATCATTATCCCGCTGGCGGACCGTTTCGAGAAGCTCGGCTTCATGTATTTCGAAGGTTTGCGAGACATGCTTGAAAAGCGGAAAGGTGATAAACGCCTCGCGAAACACGCCATAGAGGATGAACACGGTAACCCATGTCAAAACCGCAATCAGGGCTGCGATATTGGCGGGTTGGTTAAACAATAACCCGGGATCGACCTTGCCGGAGAACACGAGGGGCAAAAGCACAAGCCCGAGGATGACAGGCGACACAAGCGAGATCAGGATAGACGAGATCAGGTTCCCAAAGACATAGATCGAGATCACCTTGCCGACGCGCGGGCGCAGGTCGAACTCCACACCGTCGCCAAGCACTTTCATCGAGGCCAGAAGGCCAATAGCCGCCACATTGAAATTGATGAAGAAGAGGGCCGAGCATAGCAGGAAAAAACCGCCCATCACGAAGCAGACGATCTGCTCGGCTTCAAAGGACAGATCACTGGCGGCGGTCAAATCGGCCATGCCTGTCAGACCAGCCGAATAAACACCCCACCCAATCGCCGCGATCCCCGCGATGAAAGCCAAAGGCACCGCCGCAAAAAGCCCATAGAGCGAGAATGGGCCGCCGAATTGGGTGAAACGCGCGGTGCCATACCATGTTCGGTCGGTCAGATATTTTTCAAGCTGATAGGTTTTCAACGGCCATAGAAGGCCAAACGTCATGATGCTGAGCAGCCAATACATACAGGCCCGCCATGCATAGCCCCAAGCGCCTTTCGACATTCCAAACCGAATGCCGCGCCATCTTGTGCGCGAGACCATATAGGCGCGCATGCGGTATTTCGCCATGTAGATCAGAGGGATCAGCACCAGTGGCGCGAAGGAAACCCCTGTGGCCATCCACCAAGGCAGGGCCTCGGCCAACCCGATCATCGCCCCGATTGAGGCCATGTTCACCAACAGCAAGATGACAGCCAGAATGATCACGGCGATGCAAAAGCCCGCCAGTTTTTCAATACCCGTACCTGTATATTCGAGAGGATGCCCCCCGGGCCTCACGGCGGACCAATAATAGCGACGCAAGCGCGCGATCCGCCAGAACCGGTAGATACCAAGCGTTAGAGCCGTCAGAAGACCCGCCTTCAGAGCGATCTGGAATAAGACGCCACGGTCACCTGAGAACCGCGTTTTGAGAGCTGACATGTGACCCCTTAAGTAAACCGATTATCCCGTGGAAAGCCGCGCGGGGCCATCCGGCCCGCACTGGCGCGCTTGCCCATCCATTCGGTCAAATCGGTCTCTGTCCGCGTGCGGCCTGCCGGATCACTCCAGCTCAAGCCTTCGGACAGAGCAAAGCTGCGGGCGTCAACAAGGCCCCCATCTTTGTACTTTTGCAGGCGAACCCCTTTGCCGCGTCCCATTTCGGGAAGCTCTTCAAGGGGGAATACCAGAACCTTGCGGTTCTCTCCGACACAGGCGATGTGATCATCACCGGATGCAAGGCGTTTGCAGACCTTGGCGGTCACTGCATCCTTCACATTCAGCACCTGCTTGCCAGAGCGCGTCTGCGCGATCACATCCGCCTCAGACACCACAAAGCCGTCTCCTGCAGAGGAGGCGACCAGCAGTTTGCCATCAGCTTTGTGTACGAACAGATCCACGATTTCGACCTCATTGGGCAAATCCACCATCAGGCGGACAGGTTCACCCATCCCACGCCCTCCGGGCAAATTTGTGGCAGAAATCGTGTAAAAACGGCCATTATTGCCGAAAACCAGTAATTTATCGGTGGTCTCAGCATGAAAGGCAAAACGGCCCTCATCCCCATCGCGGAATTTCAATTCCTGCGAGGTGTCGATATGGCCCTTCATCGCGCGGATCCAGCCCATCTTGGAGCAGACCACCGTCAGCGGTTCACGGTCGATCATCGCCTCGATCGGAACGTCTTCGACCTCACCGGCCTCGGCAAATTGCGTGCGCCGCTCTCCGCCGGGGCTGGTCTTGCCGAATTTCTTGCGCATATCGCGCAATTCATCGGAAATTTTCGCCCATTGGATCGAGTCATTTTCCAGCAAATCTTCAAGATTTGCGCGTTCTTCCATCAGCGCTTCGCGCTCACGGACCAGCTCCATCTCTTCCAAGCGACGCAGGCTGCGCAGGCGCATATTGAGGATGGCTTCGGCCTGAACTTCGGATAATTCACCATCGCCCTCGGGCGGCGATTGGTAATCCGCCTCCGAGATCGCACGCGTGAAATCACGGCCCCAATCCTCGCGCATCAAAGCATCCTTGGGTGCGGCGTCATAGCGGATGATATCAATCACGCGGTCAAGATGGAGGAAGGCGATGATAAAGCCCTCAAGCACCTCCAAACGGTGATCAATCTTGGCCATCCTGTGGCGCGACCGGCGCAAAAGCACCTCTTGGCGGTGGTCAAGGAATGCCCGCAGAACCTCCTTAAGGCTGCAAACCTTGGGCGTGCGCCCGTCGATCAGCACATTCATATTCAGCGAAAACCGCGTCTCCAGATCGGAATTGCGGTAGAGCATGCTCATCAGAACGTCGGGTTCGACATTCTTGGAGCGCGGCTCAAGCACGATACGGATGTCATCCGCGCTCTCGTCGCGGACATCGCCAAGGATCGGGATTTTCTTGGTCTGGATGACTTCGGCCAGCTTCTCGATCAGCTTGGATTTTTGAACCTGATAGGGAATTTCGGTGACGACGATCTGCCATGTGCCACGGCCCAGATCCTCGACCTCCCATTTCGCGCGCAAGCGGAATGCGCCGCGCCCTGTGCGGTAGGTCTCCATCATGCTCTCGCGCGGCTCAACAATGATGCCGCCTGTCGGGAAATCAGGGCCTTGCACATAATTGAGAAGCGTCTCGTCGCGGGCATCGGGTGTCTTGATCAGATGCAAACAGGCATTGACCAATTCATCAAGATTATGGGGCGGAATATTGGTGGCCATGCCCACGGCAATCCCGCTTGAGCCATTGGCAAGAAGGTTCGGGAAGGCTGCGGGCAGCACTTCGGGTTCTTTCAGGGTGCCGTCATAATTGGGGCGGAAATCAACGCAATCCTCGTCCAGCCCTTCCAGAAGGGCCTCGGCCACTGCGGTCATGCGCGCTTCGGTATAACGGCTGGCAGCAGGGTTATCGCCGTCGATATTGCCAAAATTGCCCTGACCATCGACCAGCGGGTAGCGCACGTTGAAATCCTGCGCCAAGCGCGCCATCGCGTCATAGATCGCGGCATCGCCATGCGGGTGGTAATTGCCCATCACATCGCCCGAGATTTTCGCGGATTTCCGGAAGCCACCGGTATGGGACAGACGCAATTCGCGCATCGCAAAAAGGATGCGGCGATGCACAGGTTTCAACCCGTCCCGCGCATCGGGAAGGGCGCGGTGCATGATTGTGGATAGCGCATACTGCAAGTAACGCGAGCCAATGGCACGGCTCAGCGACTCGGAGGTTTGGCGATCATCGGTTGGGTCAGGCTGCTCGTTCATTGCAGTGGTGATACGCAAAGGAACGGTCAGGGACAAGAAACATGCTGCGCAGAAAATTTATTTTTCTGGATGGCATGTGGCTTTAGATAGGGTAGAGGTCCTTTTGATATTTCGCGTTGGGGGACGCTTCATTGATCAAGCTGACAGTAATTTTATGTGCCTGCCTGTACCTTACGATGGTGATTTGGGGCGACCACGACGCGCAGACGTCGCAATCTGACATCGTTGCGAGGTCGGATTTCCAGCCAAGCGCGGTCATCGCGCCGCCATCCGCTCCAGCGCAAGATGTCGCGACAGCCGCAAATGCTGTGCCGCAGGATACGCTTGTTCTTGCAAATGGCGGTGTTCTTGAGATCGCCGCAGTGATCAGGCCTGCGGAGCTGGACCTTGGAACCGTTCTGTCACTTCGCCCAGAACAGGCCTCCGCCCCAACCTCTGCCCCTGCTGAGATCGGCACAAGCGCGGACACCACCCCTGAACTTGCAATCGTCTATGTCTCGGGCAGCATGGTAAATATGCGCAGTGGCCCCACCACATCGGATGCGGTTGTTGGCGCGGTTGGCTATGGCGCAAGCATCGAGCTGATCGAAGACCTCGGGAATGGGTGGTCGCATATTCGCGATATCGCAACGGGCCAGACAGGCTATATGGCCAGCCGCTTCCTGACGGCCTCTCTGACCTGAGGCATTGCGCTTGGCGTCGTGCTCTCCTACCAAAACCCCTTGAGGTCTTGAGAGTACAACATGCCGAAAACCATACTTATCACCGGATGTTCATCAGGTATCGGCGCCACGGTGGCGCGCGGTCTGCGCGATCATGGCTGGCGCGTGATCGCAAGCGCCCGAAAGCTTGAAGATGTCGCGGCCCTCAAGGCAGATGGGTTCGAGGCGGTTCGACTCGATTATTCCGACCCTGATAGCATTGCCTCGGGCTTGGCAGAGACGTTGGCGCTGACAGGCGGAACACTGGATGCACTATTCAACAATGGCGCATTCGGAATGCCTGGCGCGGTGGAAGACCTTCCGCGCGGGGGGCTGCGCGAGATATTCGAGACCAATCTTTTTGGCGTGCATGACCTGACCTGCCGTGTCATCCCGATTATGCGGGCGCAGGGGCATGGGCGGATTATCCAGCATTCATCGGTGCTTGGTCTTGTACCCCTGAAATGGCGCGGGGCCTATGTCAGCACGAAATACGCGTTGGAAGGCCTGACAGATGTTCTGCGGATCGAGATGCGCGATACCCCGATCCATTTCACACTTCTCAATACTGGCCCTGTGACATCAAAAATCCGCGTGAATTCCATTCCGCATTTCGAGCGCTGGATCGATTGGGAAAACTCGGCCCGTGCAGAGCAGTATCGCGAAGCGCTTATCCCGCGACTATATGAGGATGGAGGCCCCGACCCGTTCGAGCTGCCCCCCGAGGCTGTCACAAAGAAGGTCATCCACTTCCTTGAAAGCCGCCGCCCCAAGCCGCGCTATTATATCACGACGCCCACCTATATCATGGGCGCGCTCAAGCGGCTTTTGCCAACCCGCGCGCTTGATTGGATAACCTCACGGGTCTGAACAGAAGAGCGCCGGAGGCGTTTCGCCCTCTGCCCGTTAAGAAATTACTTCATCAGCCAGTGGCAAATGCGGATTTCTCGCCTAAGTCACTAAAAGCACGTCACAAGAAGGGACCACCCCCATGAACGACCCGCTTTTCATCATTGTTGTCATCGCTTGCCTTGCGGTCGTTGTGGCACTGTTGCTTGGGCTGAACGCCTTTCGGCGCGGCACGGCAGAAAGCGCAAAACAATCCAATAAATTCATGCGCTGGCGCCTGATCGCACAATTCGTTGCGGTCCTCGTGATCATCGCATTTGTCTATCTCCGCGGCCAAGGAGGCTGAAACAAATCCAATGGTAGTCCTGAACAAAATCTACACTAAAACTGGCGATCACGGCGAAACGGCCCTTGGCGATGGCAGCCGCGTGGCCAAGCATTCCATGCGTGTGGCCGCCTATGGCACAGTCGATGAATTGAACGCCATTCTTGGTGTGACGCGCCTCCATGCCGAAGGCGAGATGGCCACGCGCCTTGCCGCCATTCAAAACGACCTGTTCGATCTGGGTGCCGATCTGTGCACTCCGAATATGGAAAAAGACGGTGAGCGCGAATACGCCCCTTTGCGGATCGTTGCGGCCCAAGTTGCCCGTCTTGAGAGCGAAATTGACGAGATGAACGGAGAGCTTGAGCCGCTGCGCAGCTTTATCCTGCCAGGTGGCAGTGCGCTGGCCTCCTATCTGCATATGTGCCGAACCGTCTGCCGCCGCGCCGAACGGATGAGCGTCGAATTGGCCACGATGGAATCGGTCAATCCGGATGGCGTGAAATATCTCAACCGTTTGTCAGACTGGTTTTTTGTCGTGGGTCGGGTCGCAAATAACGGCGGCAAAGACGATGTTTTGTGGGTTCCAGGCGCAAACCGCTAGGGTCCAACAAAGACAAGACGCCGCGTAACAGCGTCTCAGATGCCGTTTTTGGCCTGTTCCCTTGCGGCATGAGGCTTTAAATCCGTCACAAACTAGGGAAGATCGCTTCCAGAGCGTGAAACGAAAATCAGGAGAGACGTGCAAATGAAGGTGTTGGTGCCTGTAAAGCGCGTGATTGATTATAACGTGAAAGTCCGTGTGAAAGCGGATGGCACGGGTGTCGATCTCGCCAATGTCAAAATGTCGATGAACCCTTTCGACGAAATCGCGGTGGAAGAAGCGATCCGTCTTAAGGAAGCAGGCAAGGCCGATGAGGTGATTGCCGTGTCCATCGGCGTGAAGCAGGCCCAAGAGACCCTGCGCACCGCGCTGGCCATGGGTGCAGACCGCGCCATTCTTGTTATCGCCTCCGAAGACGTCACTCAGGATATCGAGCCGCTGGCCGTTGCGAAAATCCTCAAAGCCGTGATCGATGAAGAGCAGCCCGGCCTTGTGCTGGCAGGCAAGCAAGCGATTGATAACGATATGAACGCAACGGGGCAGATGCTTTCGGCGCTTCTTGGATGGTCGCAGGCAACCTTCGCCTCCGAAGTCGATATTGATGGCGATAGCGCCGTTGTCACCCGCGAGGTGGATGGCGGTTTGCAGACCATCAAGGTCAAGATGCCAACCATCGTCACCGTGGATTTGCGCCTGAACGAGCCGCGCTATGCCTCGCTGCCCAACATCATGAAGGCCAAGAAAAAGCCTTTGGATGAAAAGACAGCCGCCGATTACGGCGTTGATGTCACGCCGCGTTTGTCCGTCGTCAAAACCACCGAGCCCGAGACACGCAAAGCAGGTGTCATGGTCAGCTCGGTCGATGAATTGGTCGAGAAACTCAAAACCGAAGCGGGAGTGATCTGATGGCTGTTCTTCTTCTTGCAGAAGTCTCGAATGGCGAGTTGGCAATGGATGCCACCGCCAAAGCTGTAACAGCCGCCAAATCCTTGGGCGATGTCACCGTGCTATGCGCAGGCGCATCCGCCAAGGCGGCAGCCGACACGGCGGCAACCATCGAAGGGGTTGCGCGCGTGCTCTGCGCCGAGGATGAGGCTTTGGGCCACCGCTTGGCGGAACCCACTGCGGCTTTGCTTGTGTCCTTGGCGGGCGATTACAGCCATATCGTAGCACCCGCGACGACAGATGCGAAAAACATCATGCCCCGTGTTGCAGCCCTTCTGGATGTCATGGTGATCTCGGAAGCGACCGCCGTGATTGATGCCGATACATTCGAGCGTCCGATCTATGCGGGCAATGCGATCCAGACGGTGACATCTTCGGATGCCAAGAAGGTCATCACCTTCCGCACCTCCACCTTTGATGCGGCACCGACAGGCGGCTCGGCCTCGGTCGAGGCGATCTCGGCTGTGGGTAGTGATGGTCTGTCTGAATGGGTTGAAGACAAGGTTGCCGAAAGCGATCGCCCCGAACTGACCTCGGCCGGTATCGTGGTCTCGGGGGGACGCGGTGTTGGCAGCCAAGAGCAATTCGCCATCATCGAAGGCCTTGCCGACAAGCTTGGCGGCGCTGTTGGCGCCTCTCGTGCCGCGGTCGATTCAGGCTATGCCCCGAATGACTGGCAGGTTGGCCAAACAGGCAAAGTCGTGGCCCCTGACCTTTACATCGCGGTCGGTATTTCCGGCGCGATCCAGCACCTTGCTGGTATGAAGGATTCCAAGGTCATCGTTGCGATCAACAAGGACGAAGAAGCGCCGATCTTCCAGGTCGCCGATTACGGTCTGGTCGCTGACCTGTTCGAGGCGGTTCCAGAATTGTCCTCGAAACTGTAATTTGCCTTCAAAGGTCATTACGCAAACGCCCTGCCGCATAGGTGGGGCGTTTTGCTTTTGGGCATCATGTTACGGCGCGCCCGCCATAGCGATTTTCTGCGCCAGCGCCTGCGCCGCGCGGCTATGCATCTCGGGGCCAGGAAGAATGCGTGCGGCGGCTTCCTCCCGTGCAGCAAAGAACATGCCTTTGGTCGGCGCAACCTGTTCCGCCGCCGTTGCCACGCAAGTGGTGAACGAGGCCGCGAGGGGGGCCACCTCATCCAGCATGGCTTGCGTCACAAAGAGCGGGTCCGCCCCGAGGGTATCATCGGTAGTCGCCTCCTCAGCAGGGTTCTGCTGGCCCATCCACAGAAGATGCACAGGGCATTCCACACGCGATAAAACCGCCTTCATCCGCCCCAGCCACGCTGCCTGCAACTCGTCTGTAACAATTTCAAACCGATCATGGGAGGATTGCAAAAGGCTGTTGAGCATATGCCGCGTAAAGTTGAACTCGGTGAAATCCACATCGCGGTAGATTGTCTGCAAGATCGCCGAGGCCTTCAGAAAACGGTCATTTCGGCGGGGATGCACCGTATAGAACCGGTTGGTCATATTTTGCGCCCCCATGATCTGAAGCACGATGCCTTCGGCCCGCGTCATCATTTCTTGGACCACAGGATCATGAAGCATCACTTCCAGCCCCGCATTCATGACGCCCATATTCATCACAGGCAGGCCCGTCAGCTCGGACAGGGATGCGGGATATGGCTCGGCCACAAATTTGCCGAATGTCTCGGAACTGCCCAGACAAAGCATGAAAGGCGCATCCGGATCAGGCTGTGGCCCCCGAAACCTCAGCGGCGTCCCCTCAAAATTCACCAAGTCATAATCTAAAGGGCCATGCCCTATACGTGCAAAGCTCATGGCTTCTACCCACCTTGATTCGTCTCACCCAAAGCCAGCCTGCATCCAATGCCTTTCCAATTGGCTAAACCGCGAAGTTGAACGGGTTTTGAAACAAGGTTTAACCTTGTGTCCCTGCCGCTCGCCCGCCTATGGTCTGAGCTGAAACCAATGGCAGGATCAGACCAATGGACATCCAGAAAATCGGCATCGTTGGCGCAGGGCAAATGGGCAACGGGATCGCGCATGTTTGTGCTGTTGCGGGCTATGATATCGTTCTGAATGACATCTCGCAGGACATGCTGACCAAAGGCATGGATGTGATCGAGAAGAACATGGTGCGGCAGGTATCTCGGGGGAAATTATCCGAGGCCGATATGGAGGCCGCGCTTGGCCGCATCACCACGACCTTGCAGCTCAAGGATTTGGGCCCGACCGATCTTATCATCGAGGCCGCAACCGAGCGCGAAACCGTCAAACAGGCGATCTTCGAAGATCTTCTGCCGCATCTACAACCCCATACGATCCTGACATCGAACACCTCCTCCATCTCGATCACCCGTCTGGCAAGCCGCACGGATCGCCCTGAAAAATTTATGGGGTTTCACTTCATGAACCCTGTGCCTGTGATGCAATTGGTCGAGCTGATCCGCGGCATCGCAACGGATGAAGAAACCTTTACCGCCTGTAAGGCCGTTGTCGACAAACTGAGAAAAACAGCCGCGACCGCCGAGGATTTTCCAGCCTTTATCGTGAACCGTATTCTCATGCCGATGATCAATGAAGCGGTCTATACGCTCTATGAAGGTGTCGGCAGTGTCAGATCAATCGACGAGTCGATGAAGCTGGGTGCGAACCACCCGATGGGGCCGCTTGAGCTGGCCGATTTCATCGGGCTGGATACTTGCCTTGCGATTATGAACGTCCTGCATGACGGCTTGGCAGATACCAAATACCGCCCCTGCCCATTGCTGACAAAATATGTCGAGGCTGGCTGGCTGGGGCGCAAGACAGATCGCGGTTTCTACGATTATCGCGGTGAGGTTCCCGTTCCGACACGCTAGGCTGGCGCGCAGGCTCAGCCCTTATAAATCGCGTCGGGGTTCTCTTTCAGACCAATGGTATGCGCGCGCAGCGATGCCATGAATTGGCGGGGCTGCTTGATCTGCTCTTCCCAAACATCAGGCGAAATGGGCTGCCCAATGATCGGCGCTTGCGGCTTGTCGAAAGCATGCACCACTTCATGGATCAAAAGACCCTGCCGCAAGATCGGGGAAATCTGGTTGGCAACCTGATAGGCGCGCGAATTGGCCCCTTGGAAGCACAAAGGCACAATCGTGGCGCCCGACATGCGGATCATCTTGGCGGTAAAGACATTCCATTCCGCCTCGATCGCTGGCCCAAACATCGTTTCAGACGCAGCCACCACACCAGACGGGAACAAGGCAATCAGCCCTTCTTCGCGCAAATGCTCCATCGCTTGGCTGCGCATCTCAACCATCTTGCGCTGCGCATCTTCCTCATGCGGGAAGGGCACGGGGATCATGTAGCTGGCCGCACTCTCATCAATACCTGTGAGCAAAGCGCGGGTCAGGATCCGGTAATCGTTTCGTCTGCGCCCGATCAAATCGGCAAGGATCATCCCGTCAACCAAGCCATGCGGATGATTTGCAACCAAGACCACGGGCCCTGTTTCGGGAATACGGTCAAGCTGGGTTTGGGGCGTTTGCAGGTCAATGCCCATGGCCTGCATCGTGGCGGGCCAAAAGGCCTGCCCCGTTGGGGTGCCCATCTGCTCGAAGCGACGGACACGACGAATGATTGTTATCTTGCCCGTCAGCCATTCGATCGCTTGGATCAGCGTGCGAATAACGGGGCTGGAGAAGGTATTCGAATAAGTCAGACTGCGGCGGTCATACACCTTTGGAGCCTCGGCAACTGGCCCCAGAGGCTGCGCCTCGTGACCTGTTACGACATTGCGGGTGCTCGTATCGGTCAAGCCAGCTCGCTCCTTGTATCTGCCTTGTGAAAGTAAGGCTCAGTGTCCCTCGCCGAACTTATCAGCGACCAAAGCCTTAAGTGCCTCGGCAAGTGCGTCGGCCTCAGACCCCTGTGTTTCAACCTCAATAGTGGTTCCAATAGACGCTGCCAACATCAAAAGTCCCATGATCGAATCTCCAGCGGCACTCAGCCCATCCTTGCGAACGATTGCCGTGGCGTCATGCCCCTCCACCGTTTCAACGAATTTCGCGGAGGCACGGGCATGCAAGCCTTTCTCATTCACGATTTCCAGCTCGAAAAGATTTGATGTCCCACTCATGGTGCTGCCCCGTCAAAAGAATTGATGTAGCGGCGACCCGCCTCTGCGGCGCGTTCAACCGCCATGCCCACATCAAGATGGCGGGATTTCACCAGCTTGATCAGCATCGGCAGATTGACCCCCGTCAAGATCTTACGATTTTCGGGGTTGCACGCCTTGAGGCTCAAATTCGAGGGTGATCCGCCGAACATATCGGTCACCACCACCACACCCGCGCCAGTATCGACAGAATCTGCGATATCGCAAATCTCGCGCTGCCGCTCGGCGCGGTCATCTTCGGGCCCAATGGAGATCGCGGCAAAGGCTTGCTGCGGACCCACCACATGAACAGTGGCCGCCAAAAGCTCCTGCGCTAGGCCTCCATGGGCGACAATCACGATTCCGATCAAATTTTTTCCTGCAATCCGCGTTCAAGGCGTGGGGACGATGCCCTTACGCTCTAATTCCCGATGCCTTTTAGACACCTGCCAACTGGCTTCTGCAAGGTGGCTGCTCAAATTTTCAACCATCGCGACCGAGCGATGCTGCCCGCCCGTGCAGCCAAAGGCAACCGTGAGGTGGGTTTTACCCTCATCGATATAGGCAGGCAGCAAGGTTTCGATCAGCGAGGTCACTTGATCGGCAAAAGGTTTGAAGCGCGGGTCGTCGGAGATGAAATCTTGGACCCTTGGATCACGGCCATCGAGACTACGCAGGGCCTCATCCCAATAAGGGTTCCGCAAAAAGCGGCAATCCAGAATGATATCCGCCCCCGTGGGCAGGCCACGCTTATACGAGAAGGATTGCACCGAGAGCGCAAGGGTCTGCTTACCAGACGGGCCGAAGAGGCGCAGAATCTGTTCGCGCAAATCATGGGGGCTGATATCGCTGGTATCGATCAGAATGCCCGCCCGCGCGCGCACGGGCGCCAAAAGCTCTTTCTCGATCTGAATTCCACGGATGGGTTCACCCTCAGGGGCGAGGGGGTGACGGCGGCGGGTTTCGGAATAGCGCCGCACCAAAACCTCATCCGCGCAATCGAGATAGACCAGATCAGCCAGAATATTCGAAGCAACGGCCAGACGATCAACCGCCGCAATCAAGGCTTGCGCCGAAAAATCACGGTTGCGCGTATCGGTTCCCAGAGCGAGCGGGCGCGCCAAGGGCGGGCCGTCTGTCAAGCGCGGCAAGAGGCTGAGGGGAAGGTTATCAATCGCCTCGAAGCCCAAATCCTCAAGCACATTAATCGCGGTGGAGCGCCCTGCACCTGATGGACCCGACACAAAAACCACCCGAGACGTATCTTCGGCACTCACATGCTTTGGGTCGGAAAGCCTTGGCCTATCTTCGCTATCCATCGCCATTCCCTTCGCCCGAACGGGCTTCTACTTCGGATCAGCTATACCGGCCCAAAGAACTTGCAAGATATAGGCCCATAAAATTGGCTGATCCTGTCCAAGGATCAAGCGACAAGATTGTGACTTCCATCTAGCCTGCCTAGGAGGCGGCAGGCGATGCGCCTCTTTCTGGCCGAGATCAACAACCAAAGCCAGTGGCGCTTGGGCAGAAACAGGCCCTGAATTAAGCAAGCCCACGCCACGTGCTTCGATCAATTCTGGTTTGTTTTCTGGGCGTATGAGCCTGTGCGGCTCTTGCCCTCCATCCTCAAGAAAAACACCATCATCCGCGATAAGCTGAGCAGAATGCGCCATCAACGCCAAAGCGCAGGAGGATTTCCCTGACCCTGATGGCCCAAGGAAAAGAACACCTTGGCCGTTCAGAGAAACGGCAGTCCCTCGCAAAAATAGCCGTGCATCCAACTCTTCCCCAAACTCGGTAAGTAGCAGGGGGGCGGGCCGATCGGCCTCTATCGGAGGGGTGGCCATCAATTAGGTCGGCAGGCCCACGACGAAACGCGCGCCCAGTGGCTCGGAGGTGATGTCATCATCTGTCGGGCGGATATTCTCGGCCCAGATGACACCGCCATGCGCCTCAACGATCTGTTTCGAGATCGCCAGACCAAGGCCCGAATGATTGCCGAATTGCTGGACGGGGCGTTCAGAATAGAAGCGTTTGAACACCTTGGTGAGCGCTTCTTCAGGAATACCCGGCCCTGTATCCTCGACCACGATCAAAACCCTGTTGTCACGACGACGCGCCCAGATGCGTACGGCATCGCCGTCTTCGCAGAACGAAATCGCATTGGTCAGCAGGTTCACAAAAACCTGCGCAAGCCGTCCTTCAAGACCACTGATCCGGATCGGGTCATCAGGCAGATCCGAGATAAACTCCACACCCTTTTTCGATGCTTCCTCGGCGTTGAATTCCGAAATGTTTTCAAGGGTTCTAATCAGATCGAACTCTTCTTCGTCTTCCTTGACCAAATCGGAATCAAGCCGCGAGGCGTTCGAGATATCCGAGACCAAGCGATCAAGGCGCTGAACGTCATGTTCGATGACATCCAGCAAACGTTTGCGTTGTTCATCTGTCTTGGCAAGGCCCATGGTCACAACCGCAGACCGCAAGCTGGCCAGCGGGTTCTTGATCTCATGGGCGACATCCGCCGCGAATTGTTCGTTGGAATCGATCCGGTCATAAAGGGCTGAAACCATCCCGCGCAAAGCCCCCGACAATCGGCCGATCTCATCAGGACGACCCGACAAATCAGGGATACGAACACGGGTCGGGCTCATCTTGCGTGCGTTTTTATCACGCCCCAATTCCGCCGCGGCTGACAGATCAGACAGCGGATTGGCGATTGTTGAGGCGAGAACCAAGCTCAACCCGATGGAGACAAGCAGCGCCACGACAAAGAGCTGCAACAATTGCTCACGCTCGGCCCGCACAAGAAGGTCAATCTCGCCAGCCGCTGTGGCCGCCACGACGACCCCGATAACACCTGTCGCGCCCTCAATCGGCGAGGCTGCGGTATGAACGGTGCCTGCTTGGTCCACGCCACGGCGCAAAACGGTGGCGCCGCTCAAGGCATCTTCCACAATGGAGCTGGCCAAAGCCTCACGGTCAACGGCATCCAGCTCGGCCGTGTCCGCAGACAGGACCGAAGCGATGCCATCCCAAACCCTGTTCAGAAGGTCGGTGATCAACATGGTGCTCGAGTCTCTGCCTTCGAGGCCACGGACAGGGCGCGCGGGGTTGCGCGCGACGCTATCCGTTGATGTCACCAGATTGCCTGAGGGCGAAAATACGTAAACATCCAAACCATCGGTCAAGCCGATCCGCCCCAAGACTTCGGCGGGATCGACGCCATCGCCCGTCACCAAATCCGCCGGCGCGCTGCTCGGCAGGCTGGCTTCGAAGACATCTGCGATCAATTGCACCTCAACGGCCAAGGCCTGTTCGCGCTGCAAAACAAGGCTGTCGCGGAAAGGATTGAGGTAAAGAACCCCCGCAACCAAAACCACAATACCAAGCAGGTTGAACAAGATGATCTTGCGCGCCAAGGGCGATCTGTTCAGCGACAGAACACTCCGTCGCTGACGCGCAGCCCTCAGCTCGGACTCGACCGCTCCTTGCGGACGATCCCAATCTTCACCCAATACGATATCAGTGCGTTCCGAAGACCCACGTGCAGTCATTGGAAGATCCGAGGCTATGGACATTTACTCCTCGTTATACCGATAGCCGATGCCGTAAAGCGTTTCGATGGCTGAAAAATCATCATCAGCATTGCGCATTTTCTTGCGCAGGCGCTTGATGTGGCTGTCGATGGTGCGGTCATCGACATAGACCTGCTCATCATAGGCGACATCCATCAACTGATCGCGGCTTTTCACGAAGCCCGGGCGTTGCGCAAGCGCTTGAAGCAACAGGAATTCTGTCACTGTCAGCGATACATCCTTGCCCTTCCACGTCACCGCGTGGCGCAGCGGGTCCATCGACAATTCGCCGCGAACAAGCACCTGACTTTCCTCGGGCGCTTCGGTTTCGTCAGACGCGATAGCGTCTTGGCGGCGCAGGATCGAGCGGATGCGCTCAACCAGCAAACGCTGCGAGAAGGGCTTTTTGACGTAGTCATCAGCGCCCATACGCAGGCCCATCAACTCATCAATCTCATCATCCTTGGAGGTCAAAAAGATGACGGGCATCTTTGATTTCTGGCGGAGCCGCTGAAGCAGGTCCATTCCGTCCATACGGGGCATCTTGATGTCAAAAACGCCCAGATCGGGAAGTTTTTTGTTGAAAGCGTCAAGCGCGGACTGACCATCATTATACGTTTCGACTTCGAAGCCCTCAGCCTCAAGCGTCATTGAAACCGACGTCAGAATATTCCTGTCATCATCGACGAGTGCGATCCTCGACATGTTCGATATTCCTTATACTGCTCGTTATAATTTTTTTCCCTTTTTCAGCTTTCTGGCGCAGAGAATCAATCTTTAGTTTCGAATCGACCATCGTATGCGTGTGATTCGTTGCATTTTTGGCTTAATGAGTCGTGAAAGACGCAGTTTCAGGACGGCATCTCCCGCCGGTAGTCGAAATCTTACTCCCGAACTGACAGGCTGTTAGCGTTATCTTCTAGGTGATTGCGCTAACTGTGCTGTTGCGTCCTGTTCAGACAAAATTTCAGCGTGTTATAGGTTCAGCTACGTTGAGGTGCGGAGGTGGCACCTGATGATTTCCAACTTGAGGCCGTGAAACACCGGCACGGGAGCTTACAAGACATGACCACAGGACGCGTGAACCCAGTGATGACACTGGAACATCAAGGTGTGACGGATCTGGGTCATGTGTATTACAACCTGCTCGAGCCTGCGTTGATCGAGGCTGCACTCAAGCGTGATGAAGGCCAATTGGGCCAAGGCGGCACTTTCCTTGTCACCACTGGCAAATATACGGGCCGTTCCCCCAAGGATAAATTCGTTGTGCGCACCCCATCGGTCGAGCCGCATATCTGGTGGGATAACAACGCGCCGATGGAGGCTGACGCCTTTGATCGCCTCTATGAAGATATGAAGGCGCATATGAAGGGCGGCGAGTATTTCGTGCAGGACCTCTATGCAGGCGCTGACGTTGACCATCGCCTTGATGTGCGTGTCGTATCCGAACTGGCTTGGCATAACCTGTTCATTCGCCATCTCCTGCGTCGCCCTGCGCGGGACGAACTTGACGGCTTCCTGCCAGAATTCACCATCATCAATTGCCCAAGCTTCAAAGCTGATCCCGAGCGGCATGGCTGCCGCACCGATACGGTGATCACACTGAACTTTGATCGCAAGCTGATCCTGATCGGCGGAACGGAATATGCGGGTGAAAACAAGAAATCCGTTTTCAGCCTGCTCAACTATATCCTGCCTGAAAAAGGTTTGATGCCGATGCATTGCTCGGCCAATCACGCCAAGGACAACCCCGAGGACAGCGCTGTGTTCTTCGGCCTGTCTGGCACGGGCAAGACAACGCTCTCCGCTGATCCGGGCCGTGTTCTGATCGGGGATGACGAGCATGGCTGGTCAGATAATGGCATCTTCAATTTTGAAGGTGGCTGCTATGCCAAGACGATCAATCTGCGCGAAGAGGCCGAGCCTGAGATTTTTGCAACGACCCGTAATTTCGGCACAGTGATCGAGAATATGGTGTTCGACCCTGAAACGCTCGAGCTGGATTTCGATGATGCAAGCCTGACCGCCAATACGCGGTGCGCCTATCCGCTGGAGCAGATTTCCAATGCATCCGCATCGGGCCTTGGCGGTCACCCCAAGAACATCATCATGCTGACCTGTGACGCCTTTGGTGTCCTGCCTCCGATCGCGCGGCTGACGCCTGCACAGGCGATGTATCACTTCCTGTCGGGCTTCACCTCGAAAGTGGCTGGCACCGAGCGTGGCGTGACCGAGCCCGAGCCCACGTTCTCAACCTGTTTCGGCGCGCCCTTCATGCCGCGTCGTCCCGAGGAATATGGCAATCTGCTGCGTGAGAAAATTGCGAAATACGGCTCGACCTGCTGGCTTGTGAACACAGGCTGGACGGGCGGTGCCTATGGCACGGGTTCACGGATGCCGATCAAAGCGACACGTGCGCTTTTGACAGCGGCTTTGGATGGCTCCCTGAACAATGCAACATTCCGCAAGGACCCGAATTTCGGCTTTGACGTTCCCGTCAGCGTCGCGGGTGTCGATGACACATTGCTGGACCCACGTTCCACTTGGGCCGATGCAAGCGCCTATGATGCGCAGGCCACCAAGCTGGTGAATATGTTCTCGGATAATTTCGCCCAATACGTGCCGTTCATCGATGACGATGTGAAGGCCGCGTCGATCTCCTAACGCGCTATCGCAGATTTGGAATAGGGCCGCAGCATACTCGCTGCGGCCTTTTTCTTTGGGTCACCCCATCACGCCGCGGCGTACGAGATTGGCCCCTGCAATGATCAGCACCAATAAGGTGAGTTTGCGGAATTTGTCAGGATCAAGCTTGTCGGAGAAGCGAAAGCCCACCTGCATCCCCAAGAAAGCAGGGATCAGCAACAGCGCCGAGAACGGGGCTGTTTGCCAGTTAAGCACGCCCGAATTCAAATGCCCCGCCAATAAGCTGACCGAGCCGAGCCCGTAGACCACGCCTTGCACCAGCATCT
This sequence comes from uncultured Paracoccaceae bacterium, assembly GCA_965656935.1. Lineage (GTDB taxonomy): Bacteria > Pseudomonadota > Alphaproteobacteria > Rhodobacterales > Rhodobacteraceae > M30B80. The sequence goes on along the minus strand of CBFHMG010000018.1, from coordinate 883 downwards.
GTTTGGCCTTGGGTGTCTCAAGCGCGATCAGATAAAGCACTGTCGGCGGCCCCCATGTGCCCGTCAAACCGCCAAGCGCACCTGCGAAACCGCCCACAACCCATTCCGACAAACGGCGGCGATGCTGCGGGATGTGGAACTTGATCCCCAAAAGCTGGATGGTGGAGAGCACGACAACCGGCACACCAAGGATAAGATACATGGTCTGGGTCGGAATGATCGTCACGAATTGAGCGACGATCAGGATCATCACACAGACGATCAGAATATAGCGCCAGTATTCAAGAAAAGCGGCTTTGGCCTCGGCCCGCCCATAGCGGGCGACTTGCAGGAAATTCGACAGAACAATCGGCAGGATGATCCCTGCAATCGCCAAGGTCGGCTCCAGAAACAGCGACAGGCCCGAGATCATGATCAAAGGCATCGCAAACCCGACCGAGCCTTTGACAAACCCCGCCACGAAGGTCACCGACAAAGCGGCCAGCAAGGCCCATATCGGCAGAAGCGCCATAAAATCCAGCATCCGAAATCCTTCCCAGCTTCCGCTGACTGCGCATCCCAACGCGCGCATGGCCTACATTTGCTTTATTCAGAGAAGAAAGGGAATGCAGCACAAGAACGCCAGCCCAAGACCCGTTGAAGCCGTCACCGTCCCTTTGAACGATTGCCACCCAATGCTGCGGTCACAGATGGCTCATCACTGATCCGCGATCGCAGCGATGGTGCCGATGAAGGGACCTAAACTCTTATACTTTGCGGTGCCAGAACGCATCAATAACCCTTTATAATAATGGTTTTTTTGGAAGATACCATATCATGGGTTGCCATGATATATCACCATATGTCACCATAAAAGGTGGATCATATGGTGGATAAATTGTGA
>CBFHMG010000017.1:0-25509 GCA_965656935.1 uncultured Paracoccaceae bacterium | reverse complement strand
AATGTTTGAATGCCTGCTTTAGCGGTTGCTTAAATATCCACGGGCAGCGATCCGGAGACCTTCAATTGTCTTAGGATAAAGGTGGTTGCAGTCGTGCGGACGACCCTCAACCGAAGTAGGCTTTGCATGATGAATTTCTCTAGGCTTTCGGGGTCAGTTGCCGCAACTTTCAGAATGTAGTCGAAGTCTCCAGTGATGGACGAACATTCCAGCACTTGTTCATTGCTGTCGACGAAGGTCTGGAATTTATCAATCGAGGAGGCATCGTGATCAACGAGAGAGACCTGAATGTGGGCAAGTGCGCGCAGACCTAGCTTTTTACAGTCCAGTATTGCGGCATAGCGGGTGATATAGCCGTCTTCCTCGAGACGTTTGACACGTCTCCAGCACGGGGACGGGGACAAACCGACGGCATCAGACAACGCTTGGGTGCTTGCACGCCCATCGCGTTGGAGTTCTTTCAAGATCAGCTTTTCGTGTATATCAAGCAAGAATTTTCCTACTCATCAGAATTTTTGAGAAAAATTTTCCTAATTTTACCCAAAACAGATCAACTTAGGCGCCTTTCTTTTCATATAGGAAATTATCTTTTCCAAAAGTAGCAAAATTGCTGAATTGAAGAAAAGGTCACCCCAATGAGTTCTCAGGGCTACGTCTACCAATCCATCGCACGTGCCACTCACGATCACGGTGCGACAAAAATGTTCGGTCTGATGGGGGATGCGAACTTGTTTATGGTCGACAGTTTCGTGCGCGACTGTGGGGGAGAATTCTTCCCCGCAGCCCATGAAGGAAGTACAATATTGATGGCCGCGGCTTATGCTTGTGTTTCGGGGAATGTCGGCGTTTCAACCGTGACGCATGGGCCCGCGCTCTCCAATTGCGTAACCGCTTTGACCGAGGCTACACGAGGGTCAGTACCTTTGGTTATTCTGGCAGGCGATACAGCGACAGACAATCCGCGCCACCTGCAAAGCATCGATCAACGCGAACTGGTGAAAGTCACAGGTGCGGGCTTTGTGCAACTTCGCACGCCTGCTACAGCTGCAGAGGATGTGGCGCAGGCATTCTACCGTGCACAGGTCGAGCGCCGCCCTATCGCTTTGAACATGCCTGCGGATTTCATGTGGCAGGAAGCAGATCACATCACTCAAGTTCTCGATGTTTTCTCGAAACCCGGTGGAGTGGCGGATGGTGATATCCTTGACAATGCGATTGGTATGATTGCCTCGGCGCGGCGTCCATTGGTTTTGGCAGGTGGTGGCGCGATCCATGCGCGCGACCAGGTGGTGCGCTTGGCGGACAGGCTAGAAGCGCCGCTTGCGACGACTTTACGCGCCAAAGGTCTGTTTAATGGCCACCCCTATAACATCGACATCTTCGGCACCCTTTCCACACCTGCGGCTTATGATTTGATTGCGCAGTCTGATTGCATCGTTTGCTTTGGCACCGCCCTGCATGATTTTACCACAGATCGCGGCAAGCTGATGAAGGGCAAACGCATTATTCAAATTGATAGCGACCCAACTGCGATTGGAGGTGGCGTGCATCCTGACGCCGCACTCGTCGCGGACGCAGGACTGACCGCCGAAACTATTTTGTATTGGCTCAATGAGGCGGAAGTCCCGGCGAGCGGATTTACCCGTGACTTGGACACCGCAACGCTCACCGCGCATGGCGCGGGATCAGGCAAGGCAGCGGATGGCTTCGTTAATTATGTTGATGCGCTTGAGCAGTTGGAGGAGGCACTGCCCAACGATCGCGTTTTAGTCACCGATGGGGGGCGATTTATGACCGAGGTCTGGTGCCGCCTTTCGGTACCTGATCCGCAGAGTTTTGTCAGTACTGTAAACTTCGGCGCAATCGGGTTGGGTTTACAAGAAGCGATCGGCGCAGCCGTTGCAGCGCCGGATCGCCCTGTCGTTCTGTTCACTGGGGATGGTGGCTTCATGATGGGAGGAATTAATGAGTTCAATACGGCCGTGCGCCTTGGGCTGGATCTTATCGTGATTGTGGCGAACGATTCCGCTTATGGGGCCGAACATATCCAGTTTGTTAATCGCAAGATGGATCCGAGCCTGACAGAGTTCAACTGGCCATCGTTTGCAGAAATTGCGACATCCCTTGGCGGACAGGGATTCGAAGTGCGTTCAAATGACCAACTTCAAGTGGCGCTGGAGGCTCTAGAGAACCGCTCCGGCGCACTTTTGATTGAGCTGCGCCTAGACCCCGCTGAAGTCCCCGCAATGCGCATCTGATGACATGTTGCCCCGACAACACCAAAGCGGGCCCGGAAACGTGAAACCGTGACGGCAACAAAGTCCCGCACCGCCGCCGCTCATCAGTCGCGGATCTTGCGCCTGCGGCGAATGGCCGGTTTCGTGAGTGCAGTGCGGCATGTCGAACCGAGAGTGAACGGCAGGAATGGGCCATAGTCGTTGATGTTTTAACAATGCCTTTAGAAAATCAGTCTTACCCCCGCAAACATCTAGGTTCGTGATTTTTCGAAAGCCTCCCAAGCCGCCTCGAATTTTGAAAAGTCAAATTCGGCCTCGCGGGCGGGGCCAAGGATCAGCTGCTCCGTTTCCTGCATCCTCTGGATGGCACTGGCCAATTGGTCCACCACTTCAGGCGGCACGACCACAGCGCCATGTCGATCTGCATGGATCAAATCACCTTGGCACACGTCCAAGCCAAAAACCGTCACAGGGGTGCCAAGCTCTGTTACATGAACAAAGCCGTGACTGGGGCCAATAGAACCCGCAATCACAGGATAGCCCTCTGCCATATCACCGAGATCACGCATCACGCCATTTGTCAGTGTTCCCGACAGGCCGAAGCCCTTGTGGATCGTGGTGTTCACCTCGCCCCAGAACGCCCCAATGGCATGCGGGAAATCCGTATCTTCAATCACAGCGACGCTTGGGTTTGCCCCCTCCGCCATGGATTTGTAATACGCCATGCGGCGGGCTCGGATAACCTCGGGCGGCTCTGTCGGTGGATTAACGGCCTGTATCTTCGCGGTGATTGCGTAGCCAACAACTGGGGGGGCATCTGGGGCCGAGCAGAGCATTGTGCCGCGCGTGAACGCGCTAAAGCCCCGCTTGCCTTGTGCGACCTCAATGGCGTTGCACACAGTCGGCGTATCGACCGAGCGCAGGAGATTGAGCAGATCTTTATTCATGATGCCTCCAACCAGCGCGCAAGAGCCGCTGTGGTTTCTTGTGGTTGTTCAAGTGTTGGCAGATGGCCCGCATTCTCGATGATGGTGAATGTCGCGTGGGGCATCAAATCATGCATCAATTGATGCCGTTCAACAGGACAAAGCCTGTCATCTCGCCCGCAAAGAATGAGTGTGGGGATGTCGCTCGCCTTAAGGGTCTCGACTTGGGACAGGCGCGATTGAAGAGCGCGGGATTGGGCAATAAAAACCTCGGGTCCAAGCGTTTGCGCCATCTCCATACAAAGGTCGAGTGTCGCGGGGCGGTTCGGGCCATCGGCCAAATAGTTCGGTTTCATTTCGTCCCGCATCACGGCATCAAGCTTGCCCTGCTGGACCTTTTCGATCTGTGGCTCGCGCCGTGCTGCAACTTCTGCCAATTCGGGCAATGGGTTTGTATCCAGCAATGCCAGACGCTCTACCCGTTCGGGGGCCTGCCGCAGAATTTCCATGGCAACGATCCCCCCCATCGACAGCCCTGCCAACGCAAAGATGGGGGGTGCGTTTGAAAGGATATCTGCCGCAATTTCGGATATATCCGAGCGGACCATTGGAGCGGTATGAACCACTCGCTCGCCCGAGAATGCAGCGATCTGCGCGGACCAAAGCCGCGCATCGCACATCATTCCCGGAAGCAGAACGAGAGGTGTCATGACGCCAGTGCGGCCCCATCAGACAGCGCACGCAATTTGGCGAAAGCGATATCAGGATCAACCGAACCAAAACCTGCGAATGTGCCAAAGCCACAATCAGACCCTGCGATAACGCGATCCGCGCCCACGATACCGACAAAGCGGTCCAGACGTTGCGCAACAAGCTCGGGATGCTCGACGAAATTCGTGGTGGTATCGACGACACCTGGCACGAGGATCTTATCCTCGGGGATGTCATTCTTGCGGTCGCGGAAGGTCGTCCATTCATGCCCATGGCGGGGATTTGACGTCTCGAACAGCACATAACGCGCTTTGGCCGACATCAATGTGTCGAACATTTTGGCCATCGGGATGTCGCAGACATGCGGCCCCTCATAATTGCCCCAACAAATATGGATACGCACTTTATCCGCTGGAATATCAGATAGGGCATGGTTCAGCGCCTCAACATGACCCGCCGCGATCTTGACGAATTCTTCATCGGTCACGTCCTGAAACAGCATATGCTTGGCCAAGGCGAGATCAGGACAATCGAGCTGCAAATCAAGGCCAGAGGCCACGATGGTCTCGTATTCTTCCTTCATCGCATCTGCCAAAGCCGCAAGGTAGGCCTCGCGCGTTTTATAGAAATCATTTTGCAAAAAGAGCGAGATAACCCCAGGCGACGCCGCATTCATGAAGCCGTGATCAACCCCGTGATTGGCCATGGCCGCTTTGAGATTGCTGATGTCTTTTTGCAGCTCACTCTGACCTTTGGATTTGACCTCTCCAACGCACATCGGGCGGGCGTATTTGGGCGTACCACCATCATCGGCAAGACGTTCGAGAAAGCTGGGGAACAGTTTGAGATCAGCGGGTGCATTGCGCGGGCTGTCCCCGTCGAAACCAGTGTAGCGGTCTTTGACATAGGTGGCGTAGCTGATCTTTGAGGTTTCACCATCACTGACGATATTGACCCCTGCTTTGACCTGTTTCGCAACGGTCGCATCAACCGCTTCGGTCATACATGCGTCAAAGGCGGATTGATCATAGGTCTCGTTGCGTTCACGCGCGAAGATGAAATCAACGACCCTCTGCGTTCGTGGCAGCGATCCGACATGGGTTGTTCTGATTTTGGACATTTTCGCTTCCTTTTATCCAAGCCAGGTGTGACCGGCAGGGTCGCTTGTGGCAACAATATGAAACATGCTGGCCTCGCCAGTCATGGATGGCACGGCAGTATGCATAAGGTTTTCAGGCACCGAGATTGTATCGCCCGGGGCAAGGGTCGCCTCACCGCCGTCCCAGATTACGCGCCAATGGCCGCGCATGGGCATCAACACACTTGGAACATCATGCTGGTGCATCTCTGGCGTTGCAGAATTGCGGTTCACGAAGCCGACCTCGAAGCCGGGTTTGTCTTGCAGCATTCCCGTCTCGCCGATGACGAGGGCGGGTTTGCGATCGGCCAAGGCCATCATATCCCAGTATCGCGCGACAAATTTGGGCACGACGTCATGCGTGGTCGGTTCAGGGAAATTCTTTAACTCAGCGTCATTCAACACGGGCATCGGGTTGACACCCTGCGGCAAAGACTGCCCCGCCTTACTGTCATAGAGCTTGCCATTTTCACCAAGGATCAAGCCATGGTCTTTGGCATCTTCGATCACTTCAGGCGCCCAGATCACTCCGCCTCCTGCATCATCCCCGCCAAGGATCGCCATGATCATTCCGTAATCCGTGCCGATGTTTTCAAAGCCGCGGAAGATACCTGTCGGGATATTGAAGATATCCCCTTCTTCCAAAACAACCTCACCCGCAGTGCCATGGCGGCCCCAAAAGAAGCGCCAGCGGCCTTTGAGCACGAAAAACACCTCGGCCGTTCGATGGCTGTGCAATGAGTTGCGGCATTTCGGAGGCTGGCCCGCAGCCCCGATATTGAAGCCATGCGGGATTGCAATATGGACGTGCTGATCGGGCGATTCCGAGACACCACCACCGATGATCGTAAAATTCTCTTTCTGGTTCGAGCCGGGCGTATGCGCGTCGATAAAGGCAGTTTTGCAGGGGCGCAAATCGCCATAGCGAACGATGCGGGCTTCCATTTCAGCGGGTGTCATCTTCCTCTCCCTCCGGTCAAAGGCGCTTGGATTGATTTCTGCGGGCGATGCATTGCAAAAGCCCCTTCAAGCCGCCCCCATTAGAATTTGTTTCCAGATCGCGACCTCGTCATAGAGCGCAAATTCGCGGCGCAGCCCCCATGGTCCGAATTCCGCGTGACACATTCCCATGACATGGACTTCAGCGCCTGTCGGCTTTCCGAAACTTCCCCAGCCATCATGAACCCCATCAAGCGACCAGCGGATTGCGGCGCGGGGCGAGAGCATATCTGCATCCATGCCGATCTGGTGATGGATCTTGAAGGTGGCATTGGGGAAAGACGACCGCAATCCAACCCAGAACGCCATGCAACCCGCGCGTCCGATAGAGGTTTGCGCGCCTGCATATTCGCCGATAACCGCGCGGTCGAAATCACGGTTTATTGTCGTGAAATCGGCTTCCATGATCCGCGTCAGGATATCTGCGTATTTTTGGCCCCAAGGGTTATCATTACCGCGGCCTTTATAATCGCCTTCCACATCCATCGACGGGGTAAAAACGGGTCTGGCATGGCTTGGCCCGCCCTCTTTATCAATTAAGCCAGCGGCAAAGTCTTGCGGGTCCATCCCCAGTTGGCGCACAACGCCGCCATAATCGCGGACCAACCATTCGTCATAGATGACATCGTCCTTAGCCGCGCAATCCGCGATCACGCGCACGACCCATGGTTTGCCGCTTGCCGGACCGAACTGACCATCGCGGGTATGGGTGGCCTTGGTCAGCAGTCGATGCGACGATAAAAAACCGTCATCCTCATTGCCTGACCAGATGACATCCTCCCCCAAAAGCTCCCGATCCGGAAACTCGTTAATCGTGGCCATGGTGGCTGCAATCGTTTCCTGATTTCCGATAGCCACACCCATTGGTGTGCGCACTGGTATGTCGGGCGCGTAATAATGGTTAAGCGTGCCCACCCCGCGATCTTCCCAAATTTCCTTGGTGATACCGATGATGTAATCGGGGAAGTCTTTCCACTTGGGGTTAAAACCCTTCATATCGTTTGTCCTTTGGGTTGGCGGGTTGTGCCGCGTAGGATCAACGGGCCATCGAAGGAGACCCGTCGAGGCGTGACAACCCCTTCGTCGATTTGCGCGATGAGCATATCAATTGTTGCATCCACCATCCGGTTGAGCGGTTGACGCACAGTTGTGAGATCATATGACGGCCAGGCCGCGAGAGGCACATCATCATAGCCGATAAGCGCAACATCCTCGGGAATGCGGAGGCCAAGCTCAAAGCGCAGCGTGTCCATGACCGCAAAGGCCATATGATCATTGCCCACAAAAATGGCGTCAGGCGGTTGCGGCAAAGCCATCAAATCCCGCGCGGCTTGGCTCGCGACGTTTCGGTCATACATCCCATCGACGATCTGTATGGGAGCAAGACCATGGGCAGCCAGCCCCGCGACAAAACCCTGATGGCGATCCCGTCCCGTGGAAGACCCTTCCCATCCCGAGATATGGGCGATGCGCGTATGGCCACATTCCACCAGAAACTCCGCGATCTTGCGGCCCCCTGCGAGGTTGTCCGAGGTCACAGCATTGGTCTCGACCCCGTCTTGACCACGGTTGAACATGACCACGGGGATACCTGCCGCTTTGCATCTATCAGAAAGGTCCGATGTGACCGCAACAGAAGCCGTGATGATCCCGTCCACTTGATAATCAAGCAGGTCGCGCATTACTTCTTCGACCTTTTCTGGGCTGTTGGTCGCGGTGAAAACAAGGACATGGTAACCCTTGTCCTGCAGGGCATTGGAAAGATGTTCGAGCGCCTGCGGATAGAACTGATTATCCAGATAGGCCACGACCAAGCCGATGATCCGGCTTTTGCCCGTGATCATGGCCCGAGCGACAAGATTGGGGCGATAGCCAAGCTCCTCGGCTGCTTTTTTCACCTTGGCGATGGTTTTGGCACTGGCCGATGCACCCGGCGTAAAGACGCGGCTGACAGCGGATTGGCTAACGCCCGCTCGTTCGGCCACTTGCATGGATGTGATGCGCGTATGTTCCATCAGTCAGCGGTCCAACCTCCGTCGATCATAAGATGTGTCCCCGTCATCAAAGCGGAGGCATCAGACGCGAGATAGACCACAGGCCCCATGATATCAGTGACTTCACCCACACGGCCGAGTTTGATTTTTTCTTCCAGCCATTTCACGCGGTCTGGGTTGTCAAATGTCTGCTCTGTGAGCGCGGTGCGGATAAAGGTTGGGCAGATCGTGTTCACCCGAATGCCAAGCGGCCCCCATTCGATGGCCATGGATTTCGTGAAACCCTCAATGCCATGTTTGGTGGCGCAATACACGGCGCGGTCGATACCGCCGACATAAGCCATCTGGCTGGAAATATTGATCAGCGAGCCTGATTTGCCAGCCGCGATCAGGCCCTTTGCCACCGCTTGGGTCAGGAAATAGGCGCCCTTTAGGTTGAGGCCGCTGACCAAGTCGAAATCCTCTTCCGTGGTCTCAAGTGCGGCGCTATGGCGTGCAAGCCCCGCCGAATTCACCAGAATGTCATAGGGGCCAAGCTCAGCAACCTGCCTTTGTGTGGTGGCCACATCTGCAACGTCCATGCGTATTGCGCTGGCCATCATACCCGCCTTGGTCATGGCTTTGGCGGCGGCCTCCAGCCTGTCAATCGAACGCGCGGCAAGCGTGACCTCCGCCCCCGCTTGCGCCAAAGCCACGGCGCAGGCCAAGCCAATTCCCGACGACGCACCCGTAACGAGCGCGCGCTTTCCATCAAGCCGAAATGTGGGTGTCTGCGGTAAGCTCATGACAGTGATCCTGAATTTCGACCTTCAAAAACCAAAGCCCTTCTCTCGGGCGATAGGTTTGACAGGTGAAAAGACTGCTCCTTTTATGTTTGCGCGTTACTCGGCAGCTGTGCCGTAGGGAACATTTTTGCCGCCATAGCGACGGACACGGATATTGCATTGCTCGGCATGACCAACAAATCCCTCAAGCATGCAGAGCCGTGAACCATAGGCCCCCATTTCAGCAGCCGCATTATCCGACTCAATGCGTTGATAGCTATGGGTTTTCAGGAATTTGCCCACCCACAACCCGCCTGTATAGCGGCCCGCCTTCTTGGTCGGGAGAGTGTGGTTCGTGCCGATCACCTTATCGCCATTCGCCACATTCGTACGCGGCCCCAAAAAGAGCGCACCATAGCAGGTCATGTTATCAAGGAACCAATCATCACGATCCGTCATCACTTGCACATGTTCCGAAGCAATATCATCCGCCACGGCCAACATCTCATCATAGGTGTCGCAGACGATAACCTCGCCGTATTCTTCCCATGAGGTCCGCGCGGTCTCGGCGGTTGGGAGGATGTCTAGCAACCGCTCAATCTCAATCAGTGTGTTGCGCGCGAGCTTTTCTGAATTGGTGAGAAGAACCGCGGGCGAGTTATACCCATGCTCGGCCTGACCCAGCAGATCGGTCGCGCAAAGCTCTGCGTCAGCGGCTGTGTCATCGGCGATCACCATCGTCTCGGTCGGCCCTGCAAACAGATCGATCCCGACGCGCCCGAAGAGTTGGCGTTTCGCCTCGGCCACAAAGGCATTTCCAGGACCCACGATCATATGAACGGGGTCGATGCTTTCCGTACCAATCGCCATGGAGCCAACGGCCTGCATGCCGCCCATCACATAGATTTCATGTGCACCCCCCATATGCATGGCTGCAACGATCGCAGGATGTGGTTCGCCGTTTTGGGGCGGTGCCGATGCGATGATACGCGGGACTTTGGCCACCGAGGCCGTCAACACGGACATATGCGCCGAGGCGACCATCGGGAATTTGCCACCAGGCACATAGCAACCAACAGATTGAACCGGAATATTGCGATGGCCCAGAAACACGCCAGGTTCTGTTTCGATCTCGATATCCGTCATGGAGGCCCGCTGCGCCTCGGCAAAGCGCCGTATCTGTTTTTGCGCGTAGCGGATATCATCCATGTCGCGGGTGCTAACCTTGGACATCGCCGCTTCAATCTCGGATTGGCTGAGGCGGAAATTCTCGGGGGCGTAATTGTCGAATTTCTGTGACAGCTCGCGCACAGCCATATCTCCGCGGGCCTCGATATCGGCCAGCGTGTCCTCAACTATTTTGCGAACTTTGGCATCATCCTGCTGGCGTTCAGCCTCTGGTTTGCCGTGTTTAAGATATCTGATCGCCATGGTTCTTACTCCGGCTTTGGCGGCTCAAGTGTGCCGTTGTCATAATTTTCCCACCCCTTGCCATCGAACACATCGACACCAAGCTGGAACAGAACATGGGCCAGATCGACCGAGACTGGATTGTCAGCGATGCGCCCGTCTTCAATCCGCCAGAAATCCATATAAGGGATTTTAACCCGCTTATTGGTGGCGGGAATTCCCATGAAGGGCCCGCTATGCAAGGCGTCGATATAGCCAAAACATGACGCCCAATCACCATCGGCCATGAAATGTTCGGTCAGGTATTTTCGGTCCGTGAAGGCCGCGCGCAGCGGAAATTGCCAATTGCGCTGGAATTCCGCGATGCCGTGTTTGGTGCCCGAGCCCTGATTGCCCCGCCAGACGAAATCCTCCGTGAAGTATTTCGTCATATCCATTTCATTTGCCGCAAGCCCTGCTTCCATCGCCTTTACAGCGGCTAGGGAGGCTGCGGATTTTTCGTCATAAGGCATGAAGGCGCTCACCTGTTTTGGTATCGAAGAGATGGCAGATATCGGCAGGGATGGTTGCATGCACCGCATCACCAATCTGCGTGCGATAGTCTTTGTCGGATTTCACAGAAATGATGGTGCCCGCAGCACGCATCGTGACCATCGTCGCCTCTCCGAGCAATTCCAGGGAATAGACTTGTGAATTGGCCTGTGCAGGCCCTTGGGCAACGCTTGCATCTTCCGCGCGGAAACCGAGTGTCACTGCGCCCGAATGATCAGTTGGCAAACCCGAAATGCTGATATTTTCCGCCGAGAAAACTCCGTTTTCCAGCGTTCCATCGACAAGGTTCATCGCGGGCGAGCCGATAAAGCCCGCAACGAATGTATTTGCGGGGTTGTCGTAAATCTCGGTCGGGGTTCCGACCTGCTGCACGACACCCTTGGACATGACAACAACACGATCAGCCAATGTCATGGCCTCGATCTGGTCATGGGTCACGTAGATTGTCGTGGTTTTAAGCTCGTGGCTGAGATTCTTGATCTGCGCCCGTGTCGACACGCGCAGCTTGGCGTCGAGATTGGAAAGCGGTTCGTCCATCAAGAATACATTGGGTTCACGAACCACAGCACGGGCCAAGGCAACGCGCTGGCGCTGTCCGCCCGAGAGTTCCGCAGGTTTGCGATGCAGGAAATCGTCAAGCTCGACCATTGCCGATGCGCGCTTGACCCGCGCATCATGTTCGCTGGCTGGAATGCCACGTACTTTCAGCGGAAACCGAATGTTTTCATAGACATTCATGTTCGGATAAAGGGCGTAGGATTGGAAGACCATGGCGACATCACGATCCTTGGGGTCAAGGTCATTGATCCGCTTCCCATCGACAAGGATATCCCCGCTGGTCACATCCTCTAACCCCGCGATCATGCGCATGGTTGTGGTCTTACCACAGCCCGAAGGCCCGAGCAGCACAAGGAACTCCTGATCGGCAATCGTCAGATCAAATTCCTGCACACCGACAAAGCTGCCCCAGCGTTTTGACACTTTACGAAGCTGGATTTCGGCCATGGTTGGCTCCCACTATTGCATACGCATGCAAAAGACTGACGCGAATTCATTTCGCTGGCAACCCATATTTTTATATGAATTTTTCTGCAATGCGGCGTGGTAAAAAACTTGCAATACGAAACAATTCGCCGATTATTTGCAAACGTATGCAAAGTGGTTGCGATTCGCGTGGCCCTGTCGCCATATGGCTGGGTGGTCGAATGACTGCTCGGAACAAGTGCCGGATAACCGGCCCATTTTGACGAAACACTGGGAGGTTCATTCACATGAACATGTTTAAGACCACACTGCTTGGAACAGCGATTGCCGCAGTCGCAAGCACGGCAGCCATGGCAGACGGCCATGGCTGCGCCATTGATACTGGCCGTGTCAGCATCATCGGTAACGAATTCCCCGCGATCCAATCCGTTGCTGCCTTGGCGCTGGAATGTGCCGCAGGTGCCGAGACCGCATCCAACCTCACCGCCGACCACCAGACGCTGAACGTGGCTGGCATGACCGGCAATCCGGCGGAATACACATCGGCCATCGTTGCCAACTCATCCATCGTTGCCTTGATCAACGAGGATGTTATTCGGCCGCTGGATGATTTGGTTGCTGAATACGGGCAGGATATTCCCGCCCACCAGTTGATCACTGTGAATGGCCAGATCATGGCTGTTGCTTTCATGGCGAACGCGCAACATCTCGTATACCGTCAGGACGTGCTGGAGCAGGTTGGTCTGGACGTACCAACATCCTATGAAGAGGTGCTGGCCGCAGCCGAGGCCATCCGCGCCGCTGGCATCATGGAGAACCCTGTCGGCGGGGCCTATGCCGCTGGCTGGAACCTCGCGCAGGAATTCACCAACATGTATATCGGTACAGGCGGCCAGTTCTTCGAGCCAGGCACAGCCAATGTCACCATCAATAATGCGCAAGGTGTCGAAGCCTTGGAAATGATGCGTGCCCTGAGCGAATACATGAACCCAGACTATTTGACCCATGACAGCAACGCGACCTCCGCTGAATGGGAAGCAGGCAATGTTGCTCTCATGAATATGTGGGGCAGCCGGACGGGCGTTTTGATGGATGACGAGGGCTCTGCCCCCGAGGTTTATGAAAACACGGCCGTAAGTGGCCCTCTGACTGTCGGCGATAGCGGTACACCTGCGACCACTTTGTGGTGGGACGGCTGGACCGTTGCAAAGAATGTCAGCGACGAGGACGCCGCCGCGACCTTCCAAGCACTTGCCCATGCAACATCGCCTGCATTGCTGAATGACGAGACAATGTCGCAGGCCGTATGGCTTATGGACGGGTTCGAAGCGCAGCCTGTGAATGAGGGTGTTCTGGCCTCCGTTGCGGCAAGCGCAACGCCCTATCCAATGGTGCCGTTTCAAGGCCTGTTGCACACAGCACTGGGTGACAACATAGCCGATTTCTTGCAAGGCAATGAAAGCGCCGAGCAGACATTGGCAGATATCGAAGCCGCCTATGTGGCTGCAGCGACCGAGCAAGGCTACCTGCAGTAAAACTTGGCTGACGCGCGGGGCCGGCCTAGGCCCCGCGCACCCCATTTCCCAAGATCATCCATGAGGCCGGGGGCGCATACGCGATGAAACACAAGTCCTTCTTTTGGTTCGTCCTGCCATCTGTTGTCCTGATGCTCTTGTTTATTGCGTTCCCGATCGTCTCGGTGGTGACGCAGTCAATATATACCCAGCACGAACAGGTTATTGTCACCGTCGAGAATTGCGGCCCTTTCGGCTGCACCGAGGTGCAATCCGTTGACCAAGACGCAACCCGCGCCCTGCGCGAGGCGCAGCCTCTGGGGCAGTTTGTGGGCCTTGATATCTATCGGGATCGCAACCACCTTGCCGTCGCTGACGTTGCAGAGGCTTGGGAAAGTTCTGACAGCTTTCGCGGCTTCTGGAACACCTTGATGAATTTGCCCTTTTACGGGGCAATGGCCTTCACCTTGACCTACACGGCCATCGTGACCCCGATGACTATTATTCTGGGCTTTGCCGTCGCCATTGCCGTCAACTCGGTCGCGCGGTCAATGCGCGGCCCTACAATCTTTCTGTCGCTCTTGCCGATGATCGTGACGCCGTTGGTCGGCGCTTTGATCCTGTTCTGGATGGTCGATGCCCGCGGTATCCTTGGCGCGGGGCTGCAATGGCTGGCCAATGATCCGACCCTTTCTGTCAAGGCCTCCACACCTTTGATGTGGATCATGCTGATGGTCTATGGCACTTGGAGCTCGATCCCCTTTGCCTTCATCGTCTATTACGCAGGGCTGCAAACCGTAAATCAGGACACATTGGAAGCCGCCATGATTGACGGGGCCAATCGGTGGGAGCGCATCCGCTATGTAGTCATCCCGCATCTGGCCCCCCTGACAACCTTCATCGCCCTTATCCAGTTGATGGATAACTTCCGCGTGTTCGAGCCGATCATCTCGTTTCAGGCTCAGGCACATGCGCGCTCGCTCTCCATTGCGATTTTCAGCGATCTGGGCGGCGAAACGCGTCTGCTGTCTTCGGCAGCCGCCACTTCGGTTCTGACGATCATCTTTGTGGCCATTCTTCTTTCGCCTGTCCTTATTCGGACATGGCGCGAGTTCGGAACAAAAAACTAAAGGACCGCCCATGTCTGTCGCCACCCGCCGCCCTTTGACCATCCGCTTCCTTGCTGGAAGTTTCTTGATGCTCTGGCTGATCATGGCAGGCTTTCCATTCCTCTGGACGCTTTGGGGATCCTTCAAAGTCGAAGGGGATTTCTTCTCGAAAGCCGATTGGGCCTATTCGATTTTCGGCACTTTGACACAGACGGAAACAGGCTCGACCTTCACAGGCGCTGGCTATTTTGGAGCATGGATTCAGGAAGAGTTCTGGCGCGCAGCCCTGAACACGCTGATCGTGTGTTTCTGTGTGGTGACGATCTCTCTGACCTGCGGAACATTGGCGGCCTATGCGCTATCGCGCTCTCCCTATCGCTATGCGTTCTGGCTGTTGCTTTTTGCGCTGATCTTCCGCGCGACACCGCCGATCATTCTGGTATCGGGCTATCTCGTGCCCTTTTTTGAATGGAACCTCTGGGGACATCTGAGCACCACCATCATTGTGTTGGTGGCGATCAACCAGCCATTTACCCTGTGGATGCTGCATTCCTTTTTCAAGAATATCCCCAAGGATTTAGATGAATCCGCTATGGTGGATGGCTGCACGCGGTTTCAGGCTTTCCGTCATGTCATCATCCCTGTCATGTGGCCAGGGGTGATCACCACGGGGCTGTTCAGCTTCTTGCTGGCCTATAATGATTTTGCGGTGACCTCGATGCTCTTGAGCGCAGAGAACCAGACAATGGTGCCCAAACTGGCCTCATTCCTTGGTACCACGCAAACCAAGGGCAATGTGATGTTTGCCGTTGCAGCCGTTGTTTCGATCACTGCGCCGCTTTTTGTGATGATCATGTTCTTCCAGCGCCAAATTGTATCGGGCCTGACAGCAGGCGCGGTGAAAGGATAACCCGTGACAAAGTTTCAAGACGCCAAAGCGCTGGTTCGCGCCCATCATGCAGCTTTGCATTCGGCGACACCCGCAACCGTCGAAAGCGCGCTGGCACAGCACACATCAGCAAATTGGCATTGGCGCGGTATGCATCCGTTTCACGAGCAATTTGGCGCAGCCGCCGTGGCCGAGAGCTTCTACATCCCGTTTCTGAAGTCGTTTACGCGGATCCAGCGGCGCGAAGACCTGTTCTTTGCAGGGCTCAATGATTGTGATGATGGGGCAAGCACATGGGTGGGTAGCATGGGCCATTTGATGGGCCTGTTCGATGCACCCTTTCTTGGCATAAGGCCCACAGGCCGCATAGCGATGCTGCGCTATGCCAGTTTTTACCGCGTTGAAAACGGCGAAATTGTAGAGACATCGCTCTTTGTCGATCTGCTGCACCTCATGATGCAAGCAGGCCAATACCCATTGCCGCCGCAAACGGGCGCTCATCTCGTGCAACCTGGTCCGATGACACATGGCGGATTGCTTTATGAAGATGCCGAACCAGCCGAAGGCACCAAGACCCTAGACTTGATCAACCGCATGATCGGCGACATCAACGGTCACGAAAAATACAAGACGCGCCAAGAAGAGCTCGCGCAATGTTGGCATGATGACATGATTTGGTGGGGGCCCGCAGGCATCGGCGCCACCTATACAATTGACCGCTATATCGACCAACATCAAAGGCCCTTCCGCACTTATATCAAAGACCGTGTCTATAACGGCCATGTTTGTCGAATTGCAGAGGGCGAATTTGGTGGCTTCTTCGGTTGGGCCAATCTGACCGTCACCAATGTAGGCGGTTATATGGGCCTTCCGGCAGGTCAGCCTGCCGACATGCGTGTGGTGGATATGTATCGGCGTGACGGTGATAGGCTTGCAGAAAACTGGATTTTCATCGACATGCTGCACTGGCTCAACCAGCAGGGTTTGGACGTGTTGGGGCGTTTGAGCGAGACTTAGGGGCAAGCAATTCAGCCATTAAGCGATAAAGGGAAAGGGCCTTGGAAATAGCCAAGGTTCAAGTCAAAGGAGTGTAACCGCGAGATGAGCCAAGGCTCGGAAAACCGTAGGCTGCTATTGACGGCGTCCCCCAGCTCTTTTTCACCGCGCCATCTTGCCCCTAAGGAAAAAAATGCGAGCGTGAACCACAGCGGGGCCTCAAGCGGACGTTCCTTCCAAGTCATACGAATGGCAGCTAAGGGCCGCTCGTACGAACAGCCCAAACATTTAGATTTCAATAGCTTCCGCGATTTCCAAAGCATCTTCGAGCTCGACGCCGAGATACCGGACTGTGCTGTCCATCTTGGTATGGCCCAGTAAAAGCTGAACAGCACGTAGGTTGCCAGTCTTCTTGTAAATCTGCGTCACTTTGGTCCGGCGCATCGAATGGGTGCCGTAGGCGGTCGCCTCCAGTCCAATCGAAGTTACCCAATCTCGGACAATCCGAGCGTATTGGCGGGTCGAGATATGAAGGCGTTCATGAAAGCGGCCTGGCCAAAGATATTCTGAACCGATCATGAGTTCATCCTCCATCCATTTCGCGACCGAAGCGCGCGTGCCTTCAGAAATCTCGAAGCGAACTGGTTTTTGCGTCTTGCTCTGGAGGACTGAGGCGCGCTCCTTGATCTGACCCGATGCCATCACATCAACGACTTTCATTCTAACGAGATCGCAGCCGCGAAGCTTGCTGTCGATCGCCATGTTGAACAGAGCCAGATCGCGATGGTTCTCTGCGAGTTCAAGTCGGACACGGATTGCCCAGACGTGTTTTGGCTTCAGCGGTCGTTTCTGGCCGACGATGCGACCTTTGTTCCATGCAGGGCGCAGGGCGCGAATGGCTGGTAAGTTTGGTGTTTCCATGACTGGTCCTCCAATCCACCACGCCCGCCCACAACGACAACCCGACGTTGACCAGAGCACTATATCACAGGATGCCGCACCGCATCTGAGGTCCGCAAGGAGCCCAGACCCACCAATGCTGCGAGACGCCCCAATGGCGGCTTATAGGCGGCGAACCAAAAATGACTTTGTTAGTGAAGGGTCGACCGATACGCATGTTGAGGGCTTGCAAACCTTGACCACCATAAGGGCATGGGTGGCCTGAGAAATCGAGCCAGAGTCACCGACGTTGTATTTCCCGCACTAAGGGACTATGTCAGGGATACGATAGTTGCGGTTCTCTGCGGCATAGGCGCATCACCCTGCCAGAGCGGATCACAATCCTCCATCATGAAAAATCAGCTGTCGTGTCCTTTAGCAGGGATCTGATGTTTGGGAAGGTTGCCGATGTCATCGCGCACGACCACGTCAGTTGAGACATTCCTTTATCTGTTCGTGGTCGCTGGATACACGGATGAATTGCCTGAGGGCGAATATCAAGTTTTAGCGGAAGACCAAGTCATGCAGAGCCACAGCTTTGCAGCATACCGACGGACTGCGACGTATCTGTTGATCAATTGGCAAGCAGGAGAGTCAAAGCTGCGCGCAGAGGGTTACCGCGACCTAGAGTTGGCTCTGGCGCAGGATCAGGCCAACGCAAATACTAACGTAATCAAAAATAGTGCGGCGGCGCTTTCTCCGCCAGAGGATCAAATATGACATTTCCAGAATGGACAAAACCCAGTGTTTACGGTGCCTTGGGTGGCGCGGTTGCTGTCTCTATTCTTGGCTTTACCTGGGGCGGCTGGACAACTGCAGGCAGTGCGGACGAAATGGCCCAAAATCGTGCTGCAGAGGAAGTCACGTTGGCGATGGTGCCAGTTTGCCTAAATCTGTCAGAAGCTGATGCCGAACGCCCCGCAAAACTCGCTATGCTTCAAGAAGCTTCAAGCTTTCAGCGGCGCAATGCAATGATGGAAACAGGCTGGGCCACGCTGCCGGGTACTGATGCTCCTAGCAGAGATCTAGCAGACGCGTGCCTTGCGGGGCTTGCGTTAGATGGATCGTAAATCACAATCAACAGAACCTTGTCGGCCACACTCCATCACTGCCCAAAATCCCTGCGGTCACACCAATATTCACGGCCTATTCATAGGTTTGATTGCCGCAGTCTTGCTGTATGCGTTACCAGCATTTGCCCAAAGCGCAGCCCCGCCAATACCTGAGAACGCCAGTGCCAATAGTTACGGCGGTGGATGGGAATGTAACATCGGGTTCCGCCTGAACGAGAATGCCTGCGTCGCTGTAGTCGTGCCGCAGAACGCATATGACACGAACCGGCCCTACGGTTCCGGGTGGGAATGTCTGCATGGGTTTCGCAGGACCGACGAAACTGCATGTCTTGCAGTAGAGGTGCCTGAGGGTGGATATCTGGACCCATCAGGCGAACGGTGGCGTTGTTTGCGCGGCTACATCAAGGTCGATGACACATGTCAGGAGATCGTGTTGCCAGAAAATGCGTACTTGGCAGATGCCTCAAATGGCTCGACGTGGACATGCGAACGTGGGTTCGAAGAAACTGGCGACCAGTGTGCCGCCATTGCGGTTCCAGCCAACGCCTATCTGAATGGATCAGGATACGGCGAGCCCTGGACATGTGAGCGTGGTTTCTTTGAACAGGACGGTCTGTGCGAAGCCGTCGTGATCCCTGCAAATGCCTATTTTGACGACGCAACCTACGGAACAGGGTGGAAGTGTGAACGTGGATACGAAGCCTCAGGAGACACATGCGAATTGATCGTCGTTCCCGAAAACGCCCATTTGGACAGATCGGGCAACCGCTGGGAATGCGACAGGAACTTCCAAAAATCAAGGGGGCTGTGCGTGCTGAACAACTAGGCACAAAGCACGGCAACACGAACCTCAAAATGCGCAGGTGAGGACAGTTCTGTCCACCGTGCCGACCAAAAAGGGAACTACAATGGAAACCAAATCGGAAACTGTCGACACTATCCGCCGTCCCGTCAGGGGCGCGCAAGCGCCACCAATGACACACAGCGAACCCAAACAAGCGACTTCACTCACGCAGGTCACAGCGCCACCACCGGCAGTTATCTATTGTGAAGGGAACTTCGCGCAAATCGATGGTAAGACTGCAAATGGCCTTGTGCGTCATTCACAAGCGTATCGCATCCTTTCTGTGATCGACAGCACTTATGGCGGACAAGACAGCGGATCTGTTCTTGACGGTTCAATCAACTGCATACCGATCTTTAGTGATTTGGATGCTGCAGTTGCACATCACGCCGTCATTCCCGATACGTTGATCTATGGGATGGCCCCCTCATCGGGGCGGCTTTCACCTGCGGATCGAGGCGTTGTTCTGCAAGCGATTGAGCTTGGCATGAACATCGTGAGCGGGCTGCATGAATACCTGAGCGATGACGTTGAAATCTCCGGTGCGGCATTTGAACAGAATGTCACGATCCGGGACATCCGCAAGCCGAAACCCAGCAAGGACATGCGCCTGTTCGATGGCAGTGTCGCTGGTGTCAAAGCGCTGCGCATTGCAGTTCTAGGCACCGATTGCGCGATTGGCAAGCGAACGACGGCGACTGTTTTGGCGCGTGCCCTCAATGCTAAGGGCATTAAGACAGTGCTTGTCGGCACGGGCCAAACCGGCCTGATGCAGGGCGCGAAATACGGTATTGCTATGGATGCCGTGCCGCCCCAGTTCTGCTGTGGCGAGCTTGAAGGCGCGATTGTTACGGCGTCTGACGCGGAACAACCCGATGTTATTTTGATCGAAGGCCAAGGCGCATTGAGCCATCCCGCGTTTTGTACATCCGCCTTTATCCTGCGGGGGAGCCAGCCGGATGCCGTCATCCTTCAGCACGCGCCGAAACGTACCCATCGCTGTGACTTTCCCAATATGCCAATGCCATCTGCGACAAGTGAAATTGAACTGATCGAAACCTTTGCCGATACAAAGGTCATAGGTGTCACGCTCAATCACGAGGGGATGTCTGAGGCCGAAATCACCAATACCATTGCGGCGCAATCACAGAAACTTGGGCTGCCGGTAACAGATGCATTGGCCCGACCGGCTGCACATTTGCTTGCGATGGTGGTGGCCGCATATCCCGGTTTGACGCAAAGGCCTTCTGTGGCCGCGATATGAACTGCCCACGCATCGAAGTGGATCTGAACAAGATACGGCGCAATACGCAGACCCTTGTCGCGCGTTTAGGCCCACGTGTGATCGGCGTCACAGGCGTGACCAAGGCTGTTTGCGGGCATCCTTCCATCGCCCAAGCCATGCTGGATGGCGGCGCTGTGGGGCTTGCGGATGCACGTATCAGCAATGTGCTGAGGTTACGCCAAGCAGGTATCACAAGCCCAGTCACTCTGATCCGTACGCCGATGTTGAGCCAGGTCGATCAAGTCGTTCAGTCCTGCGAAGCGAGCTATAACACAGAGATTGCTGTCATTGCGGCCTTGGCGTCTGCCGCCATCCGCAAAAATAAGGTTCACGGTATCATACTGATGGTCGAGATGGGCGATCGACGCGAAGGTATTTCCCTCGAGAACGTGGCTGAAATTGCGCAGGAAGTTATGACGATGCAAGGGGTGGCGCTGAAAGGCATTGGCGCAAACTTTGCCTGTCTGAGTGGGATCGCCCCCACTGCGTCTCAAATGGCCTCTCTGTGCGACCTCGCGAATGAAATTGAGGGGGTGTGTGGCCCATTCGTGAAAACCGTGTCCGGTGGCAACTCAGCAAACTTGCCTTGGGCGCTTGGAGAACGAACCACTGGCCGCATCAACGACCTAAGATTGGGGGAAGCAATACTTCTGGGCGTTGAACCGATAACCGGCGACCAGATCGGTGGAATGCACACGGACGCCTTCACGCTTGTCGCTGAAGTTATAGAGACGGGTGGAAAACCTGCGATTTTCCCCATCGCCTTAGTCGATCCAAGTTTGGCAAGACTTCGCATTGTACCAACCAGTGGTGCCGCCACGCGTCTGATCCTCGCGATAGGACATCAGGACACGGACATTTCTGGGCTTACAATGCCTGTGGGAAGCACATTGATAGGTGCCACCAGCGATCATCTCGTAATTGAGTCGATCCGATCCCCGCTAAATTTGGGCTCCAAAGTAAGATTTCAGATGAACTACTCGGCACTAATGCATGCAATGGCCACGCCCGACATCGAAGTAAAACTGCTCGATGATCGGAACGCAAGACAACCGCGACATACCCAAGGCAAGTCCGAACGCCTGACTCTGGTTTGAATACCCTCGCTTGGACGAACCGACCTGAAACCAAAGAAGGAGACTGACAAATGGTGAAGCTTACAAAAACAGATGTGTTCAAAACATATGACTCCAAACCAGAAACTCCGATGGACAAGACGACGCGTGTTGTCAGAAAAATGGTCGACGAAGACGCGGAAAAACGACAAACTAAAATTTCCCGGCTTCGCAACGCCCGCCTCGAAAGAGAGGCGAACACGCCACCAGAAACCACAACTACAGTGGCGCGCAAAACGCGTCGATCTTAGGTCGCTCCCCAATTTCCTTATCGCCCTAGGAGTCCCCTCAGGATAAATTTATGACAAGCTCAGAGCAGACCGCAGAGAAAACTCACTATATCTGTCAGACATATGTTGAAACGAAGGCTGGGCGCGATGGACAGGCTGGCCTAAAAATTGCCAAGCAATACGAATACTCCACGGCGTCAGAGGCACAAAACAGAGCCGAACGAGAAGCTCTATCCGAAGATTGTGCGGGCGCCGACGCTTACATGGTCATTGAGGACCCAAACAGCGGAGAAGTCGGAACGCCAAGCTTCCTCATAAGGCTTGGCAACGTTCCGGAATTTGACGATTTTTAGAAGTGTTAGAATAGCTAAGGCTTACCCGAAAGCCGTGTCCCACGATCCAGATAGTTTGAACCAGACAAGCGGTGATTGCCGTGGCTTCAGGGAATCCTCAGGTCCTCCCGCGCGTCGATATTTCTGACGCCGCGCAGCGAAAACGCGGTCTAAATTTGAAGTCGTAGAGCTAGGTTAAATGGCCGAGTTGGCGACGCGATTTGCAACGCAGCGATGGGCATGCTGCAAGCGCGAAGCATTGCTGCGCAGGCCAAGCGCGAAGAACTGATGACCACTCTGTCCGCACACTGTGAATTCGCCGATCATTCGGTTTCGCAGCCGCAGCGAATGTCTCCTTCGACGGGCCGCAGCGCAGCATGTCGAAGCGAGAGTGAACGGCAGGAATGGGCCGTGAGTGCCAGCGAGATATGGGGCTGATCACTTGCGATGCGGCAAAGCGGAGAAGGGCAGGTTTGAGCCCACACTTAAAGTTTTTCTGCGATGCTGCAAGTGGCCGCTCTCGGTGGAGAAGCCAATGGGATATCGCCTGATATGCCCGACGCAGGGCGCTCAAAAAGTTGATATCCCCCCGACGCGGGGTTTTGGGATAAGGCCCCAATCCCGACAAACAGGGTGGTCAGCGCCAGCAGCATTGCCAGCATCATATTTTGAAGCCGATGGGTCATGTCTCAGTCATAGCCCCAGAGGCCGCATCTTGTGAAGATTAAGGGGCTGGCCGCTAAAGAAGAACGGGGATCAAACCCCGGTCAGCGCCATATCTAGCGCACCGGTGATCTCTGTGTCGTGTTGCACGAGGCTGACGACGGGCGTTTTCAGGATGGATGCCGGAACCGCTGACAGGAACTGCGTGACCATCACGACCCGCACGGAGTCGATGTCAAAGACAGGATTCAGCCGTTTGGCGGGGGTTGGGGCGGCGCTGATCGGCATCAATGGCACGACGAGCCGTGTGTTCAGGCTTTCCAGCAGATCGGCCTGCACATCGAGCAAATAGCCAGCGCCATCGGGGTTGGCGTAAACACTATATCGCGCCATCAGAAGGGCCGGTATTTTGCCAGAGGCAGACCGTTTTCCTCAACCCAACGGTTGGATGCCTCAAGCGCACCCGCATTTTCACGCTGCCATGTTGCCGCTTTCGCATCCCTGACAGCGCGGCGCAAACCTGCCTCAGCAGCCTGCGAGAGATTCACGCCGAAGGCCCGGGCTTCGGACAAAAGCCCCTGATCGAGCGTCAGGTTCGTCGGTTTCTTGGGAACGGATTGTGTCTGCATCGGGCCACCTCTTTCATGCGCATTATATATGCGCATGTCGCTTCAAATCAATCCCCATCTTCCACAACATCCTCACCCGTTGCCCCGGCACCCTGGCGTGCCCCCATCGGGTGGTCCGATTTGATTGTTAGTGCATCGTTGGCCTCTGGTCCAATGGAACGATGCTTTCCGGCGCAGGCGTGCGGTATCCCAGAGCGCTGTGCGGCCTGACGGTGTTGTAATGGATACGCCATTGTTCGATCAGGATTTGCGCCTCCCTTAGGCTGTAGAAGATTTCGCCGTTCAACAGCTCGTCGCCCGTGGTTTGGCCGATCTTATCATTGCATCGGCCACCTACCCGCAGGTGTATTCGCATACAATTCCGGCCCAATTGCGAGAGGCAAGGTGCTCCGGTGAGATGAAAAACTGATACGTTGCCAGATCCCCCCACTGCCAGTCCATCATGACATCATCCGTTACCTGCAAGATCATGAAGTCATCTTCGTAGTGAGAGAGATTGCCCTGAAGATCCAGTTCAAGCCCAAAGACCTGATGGGCACCATCTTCGCCCCAACTCGTGTAACCGCATTCATTCTCGATGCATTCGCGCACGCGTTTCGGTATCTTTTCATACATGTCGCGATTCCCGAGCAGCAAATCCCGGTAAACCACTAAGCCTGAATTGGAAAGTTTCAGCTTGTATGTGGGGAATCGTTTGGAAAATACTCCCTCTTTTCTTAGTGCCCCCACCTCTTCGTCAAAGTCTTTCGCCTGCTGAACGGACATCAATGTGTAAGGGTCCTGCGCTTTTATCTGATCTGTCCACCTATCCAGAAACGCTTTGATCAATGCATCTCGTCGCGGCGCGGCCCAACGTTTGTCCTTTTGTTTCCCGATAAAATCTGCGGGTTCATCAAACTTCGGATGATGGCCCGCGTGATGCGCGATCGCGATGGCAATCCGGCGGGCTGCATCCCACGGCATCTCATCTTCGAGGCAGACAAAATCATTATCAAATCCGAATTGGCGCGGGGTGAGTTCATGATCGGGGTCTGGCCCCAGAATTGTCCGAAGAGGTGGATCGTAGTGCGTGCCAACAACAATCTCTTCGCTACCTTCTGAACACCTGACGGGCACAAGATCGACCGGCCAACGCAGCAAGGCACGTCGAGCGTCTTCAATCCGCGTGCAATCGAAATTCAGACGCTCATACTGCCAGCCAAACTCGCCGCCTATGGGGGGATGATCCGCCGGGGGCTGACACGGGATGGCGGCTTGTGGATCAGACACGTGGATAACTGCCGCTGTCTCGTAGCTGTCGTAGTCGGCTAGATCGATGAAGTAACAAAGCGCACCAGTTTCTGGGATGTATGGCGACCAAGGTCCTTTTGGAAAATCAAAAAAGTCGATCTGCGCGAGATGAGTCAAAGGAGCGCCAGTTTTGCGGTTGCGCGGCCAGTCTTCCGGTTTGATCGTTGGCAGACCTCCTAACCAGCTTTTGGACGCTTGCCATGCGACTTCATCGTTTCGCCGTCTTCGGCGCAGCACGATGCCTTCTTGCCGCAATGCCTTGGTGAGGGCCATCATTTGAACGCGTACCTTGTTGCCAACATTGCCCTAATTGATGACGCGCATCAGGCGATCACGCAATAAGACTTGCCAAAAAGGGCGGAAGTTTGCGCTCGCGCACCGGATCAATTTGTAAGGACGCTCCGTTCCGCACACTTACCATTCGCGGCCGGCTCGATTTTGCACCTACAGCGAACGACTGGTCTGATGGGCCGCACCGCAGCATCGAGACAGAGGGTCGGATGTCTCCTTTGGGCCGTCCTTGTCGATGGCCTCCTACCGGTTCGATCAGGATGTTGCGCTACCTGCGAGCCTGACCTACATCATTGTTGGGGTGCAGCGTATGTCCTGTTTGCCAACGCTGAGGGCTGTCATTCCTGAGAGCGATGTCACGTCATCAAATTGAATGACCCGCCATGCAAGGGCGCTCTGTGACCGCGCTCAGGACAATCGTCGTGCGCACGCGGGTGACTGATTGGACTGGGTTGATCTGGGTTTCGATGATGTCGTTAAGCTCATTGAGCCTCCCCCTTTGAATTGGTCCGTCCCTATAGTTAGGAAAACGGAGGATCGAAGATGGGAATTACGAGACCGAAGCCTGAAGAGATTGTTGTTAAGCTGAGGCAAG
>CBFHMG010000016.1:4932-45993 GCA_965656935.1 uncultured Paracoccaceae bacterium | reverse complement strand
TCACAATTTATCCACCATATGATCCACCTTTTATGATGACATATGGTGATATATCATGGCAACCCATGATATGGTATATTCCAAAAAAACCATTATTATAAAGGGTTATTGATGCGTTCTGGCACCGCAAAGTATAAGAGTTTAGGTCCCTTCACCCGCACCATCCTTTCTTGATTATTCGGTCGAAGTGGCGTCCCCCCTTGTTTTCGGGGTTGAACGCCCCCTTGCCCCCCTCTAGTAAGGCGCAAATTCCGTCCTGGGGCCGCTGTCTGCGGTCTTGTTTCGAACGCGAGGAAGATTATGAACGTCACCGAGACTCTGAACGAAGGCCTCAAGCGCGCCTATGAAATCACAATCACCGGCGCCGAGCTTGAAGCCAAGGTGAACGAGAAGCTTGCCGAGGCACAGCCCGGTATTGAAATGAAGGGCTTCCGCAAGGGTAAAGTCCCGATGCCATTGCTGAAAAAGCAGTTTGGCCCCCGTGTCATGGGTGAAGCGATGCAGGAAGCCGTTGACGGCGCGATGCAGAACCATCTGGAGACCAGCGGCGACCGTCCTGCGATGCAGCCTGAGGTCAAGATGACCAATGAAGACTGGAAAGAAGGCGATGATGTCGTTGTTTCCATGAGCTATGAAAAGCTGCCCGAAATCCCCGATGTGGATTACAAAAAGCTCAAGCTCGAGCGTTTGGTCGTGCCAGCAGATGAAAAAGACGTAGAAGACGCGTTGAACAACCTCGCGGCCAGCGCGCAGAACTTCGAGACCAAGAAGGGCAAAGCGGCTGATGGCGATCAGGTTGTGTTTGATTTCCTCGGCAAAGTGGATGGCGAGGCCTTTGAAGGCGGCGCGGCAGAAGATTACCCGCTGGTTCTGGGCTCCAACGCATTCATCCCCGGCTTTGAAGAGCAGCTGGTTGGCGTGAAAGCCGGCGAAGAGAAGAATGTCGAAGTGTCCTTCCCTGAGGAATACGGCGCCGAGCATCTCGCGGGCAAAGCGGCCGTGTTCGAATGCAAGGTCAAGGAAGTCAAAAAGGCAGTTCCCGCCGAGTTGAACGATGAATTGGCCAAGAAATACGGCGCAGAAGACCTCGCGGCGCTGAAAGGCCAGATCGAAGAGCGTTTGGGCGCTGAATATAAGGGCGCGGCCCGTCAGGTTCTCAAGCGCGCCTTGCTTGATCAGCTGGACAAAGCGGTTGAGTTCGAACTGCCGCCAAGCCTTGTCGAGGCCGAAGCCAGCCAAATCGCGCATCAGCTGTGGCATGAAGAAAACCCCGAAGTGCAGGGCCATGATCACGGTGCCATCGAAGCAACCGAAGAGCATAACACCCTCGCATCGCGCCGCGTAAAGCTTGGCCTGTTGCTGGCAGAGCTGGGACAAAAGAACGACGTTCAGGTCTCGGATGCCGAAATGACCCAAGCGATCATGAACCAAGCCCGCCAATATCCCGGGCAGGAGCGTGAATTCTTCGAATTTATCCAGAAGAACCAAGCCGCGCAGCAGCAGCTTCGCGCGCCTTTGTTCGAGGATAAGGTTGTCGATTACATCTTCGAGCAAGCGGATGTGAAAGAGAAAGAGACAACCAAAGCCAAGCTTGAAAAAGCGGTTGAAGAGCTGAGCGAAGAGTAAATTCGCCCCATATCTATTTGATATGACTGAATTTAGGTCGCCTCGAAAAGGGGCGGCCTTTTTCTTTGGTTTCAAATTGGTCTCTAAAGAAGTTTTCTCTGGCCCGAACTGCCAGCGCGTCCTAGGTTTATTGCGACTAGCAACCATCACATGGAGCCCAAAATGATCCGTCTCTTTCTGACCAGTCTCGCGATGGTCTGCGCCATGAGCGTGGCCGCAATGGCCTGCCCGTCGGCACAAGCCGCAGGGGCGAGTTACAGCTTTACGGGGCAAGACCTCTATGCGCCCAAGACCTTTGGTGTTCAGGCCTCGGGGCAGTTCTCGTTGTCGAATTGCGGTTTGGGCAATGTGGGAAGCGGATATTTCAATGCGGCACCAAGCTATACGCTCGATCTGACGGGGATGCAGGACTACCGCTTGGTTCTGGATGTCGACAGCCAATGCGATTCAGCGCTGCTGGTCTTGGGGGCAGACAACCAGTGGTATTTCGATGATGATTCCAACGGCAATCTTGATCCGATGATCACGCTCGGCTCGGCGGCGCAAACCAACGGGCGGGTCAATGTCTGGGTTGGGACCTTTGGCGGCAGCAGTTGCGGCGGGTCCCTCAACCTTGAGACCTTCTACGCTCAAGCACCCGCGCCGCAACAATCAGGCTCCTGCCCGACATTCCAGCAGGAAGGGCTGATCCTGAATTATTCGGGCCAGCAGCTATATTCCCCGCAAACCTTCTCGGTTTCGGCGACAGGGGGCACATCGCTGGATGGGTGCAACGGGATGGGTGTTGGCGCTTGGGGCCATGCCTCAACCGCGCCGCAATACACGCTCTATCTGTCCGGCATGCAGGAATATGATCTGGAAATTCAGGTCGAGGCGCAATGCGATAGCGTTTTGCTGGTCAATACGGCCGATGGCCAATGGCATTTCGATGATGATTCCAACGGCAACCTGAACCCGATGATGCGCCTGTCTGGCTTGGGAGCCTTGGAGGGGCGTGTTGATGTCTGGGTTGGGTCCTATGGCGGGGTCAATTGCCCCGCATCGGTAGAGTTCGAGACATGGCTGGCCAGCTCGGGCGCGGTGACTCCTGCGCCAAGCGGTGGCGGCAATTGCCCGAGCTTTGCCTATACTGGCGCGACCTTCTCGCTGACGGGGGATGATCTCTACAGCCGCGACAGCTTCCAGAGCCAAGCCATGGGCGGGGCGGATGTGAATGGCTGCGGTCTTCCAGGGTTCGGCTATGCCAGCCAAGCCCCGCAATATTCCTTCTACCTCTCGGGGATGGATGCCTATCGTCTGGAGATGATCGTGAATTCATCTTGCGACACGACCCTGTTGGTGAATACCGCAGATGGCCAGTGGTTCTATGATGATGACAGCGCGGGCAATCTGAACCCGCTTCTCAATCTGCGCGGTGGCAACCTGTTGAACGGGCGCGTGGATGTCTGGCTTGGCTCCTATAGCGGGGCGGCATGCCCTGCGACCCTGTCCTTGGAGACATGGAACAACTAGACTGCCAAAATGTATCGAAAGTTAAAGGATGACCTACTTTAGGGTCATCCTACTCCCTCTTTAGGTTCGAATGTCATAAGCCCCGCGTGATCCGAACCAAGGGTGCATCGGGCAAATCCAGCACAATCAGCAACGCTCCGTCATGGTCAATGGCCACATCTCGGACACGGCCGATCCCTTCCAGAAGACGCTCTTCGCCCGCCACGCTGTCCCCGTTGATTTCGAGCCGCACCAAGGCTGAGGCGACCAGACCCGAGGCCAGAATATCACCCGACCATTCGGGAAACATCGCCCCCTCATAAAACACCATCCCACCCGGAGCGATCACAGGGTCCCAGTAATAGCGCGGCTCGGTGAAATCGGGGGCGTGGCGGGCCGCGCCCGTGCCGATCGCACTGCCATTGTAATTCACGCCATAGCTGACAATGGGCCAGCCGTAATTCGCACCCGCTTCGATGATGTTCAACTCATCCCCGCCTGCGGGGCCATGCTCGATCGTCCAGAGACGGCCATCCGCGGCAAGGGCAGCCCCTTGGATATTGCGATGCCCGTAGGAATAGATGCGCGCCTCAGGCGTTTGGCCCGTATCTTCCACGCGGATTACCTTGCCATAGCTGGTGGTGAGGTCTTGCGCCAAGACACGCTCGCTGCGGGAGGAATGCTCGCCCGTTGTGATGAAGACCGCGCCTGCGCCATCGGGCACGATGCGGCTGCCATAATGCATCGGCGTCGAGGAGGGTGGATTGCCGATGAAAATATCGCGCAGCCCGCTCAGGCTTGAGGCATCCGCACTCAGAACCGCGCGGGCAGCGGCCGTGGTGGAGCGGCCATTCCCCATGGGTTTGGAATAGGTCAGGTAGATCACGCGGCTTTGCGCGAAATCGGGCGCGATCTCGACATCGAGCAGCCCGCCTTGGCGGCGTGCATAGACATCAGGGGTGCCGCTGATCGGAGACGAAAGCGCGCCATCACGGCTGATATGGCGCAGCGCGCCCGAGCGCTCGGTCACCAGATAGCCTTCGTCACTCGGCAAGATGGTCACGGCCCAAGGGTGATACAGACCATCGGCCACAATGCTTTGGCTGAGCGTAAATTCACTGGTTTGGGCCGGTGCCTCGGTCTGTGCGGCGAAAGCGGGGGTGAGATCAGGTTGATTGGGCGCGCCATCGGGAACGGGGGCGGTTTGCGCAGCACCCATGCTGAGGGGCATACAAAACAGAGCGGTTGAGCAGATGAGGGAGGGCAGGCGGCGCATGAAAAGACCTTCCGTTAGAGGGCGTGCTTTTCTATCTATATAGCGCAAAAAAAGAACCGCGCCCCGAAAGGCGCGGTTCACGATCTGGTTATGAGGGCCAGCCAATCACGGCGCGGCCATCACGCGATCAGGCGTTTTCGTCGCTCTCATCGGCCGCAGGGGCCTCGCGCGCGTCGTCATCCTCATCATCATTCTGGGCTGCACCGATATCGTCGAACAGCTCGGCGATTTCGAATTCAGCGGCGGCTTCTTCTTCCGCAGCCAATTCCTGGATCGACTTGCCAGCCGCCTGCAGTTCCGCTTCTTCGGGCGAACGTGCAACGTTCATCACGATATCAACGGTGACTTCGGCGTGCAGATGCACATGCACGGAATGCAAACCCAGATCCTTGATAGGACGGGCCAATGCGACCTGCTTGCGATCTACGGTGAACCCACCTGCGGTTGCGGCTTCGGCGGCGTCACGTGTGGTGACGGAGCCGTAAAGCGCGCCCGAGTCGGAAGCGGAGCGGATCACGATGAATTGCTGGCCTGCCAGCTTTTCTGCGAAGGCTTCTGCTTCTTTCTTGGTTTCGAGGCTTTGTGCTTCCAGCTGAGCTTTCTGCGCCTCAAAAGCCTTGAGGTTGGTTTCATTGGCACGGAGGGCTTTTTTCTTGGGCAACAAGAAATTGCGTGCGTAACCGTCTTTGACGGAAACGACATCGCCCATTTGGCCGAGCTTGGCTACACGTTCGAGAAGGATCACTTCCATGGGTCGGTCTCCTTACTTTACTGCGTAGGGCAGGAGGGCCAGGAACCGTGCGCGTTTGATGGCTTTTGCCAATTGACGCTGGTTCTTGGCACCGACTGCGGTGATACGGGACGGAACGATCTTGCCACGCTCAGAGATGTAGCGCTGCAAAAGACGGGTGTCTTTGTAATCGATCTTGGGTGCGCCTTCGCCGTCGAACGGGTCGGACTTGCGGCGGCGGAAAAACGGTTTAGCGGCCATGTTCTATATCCTTCCCTGATTAACGGCGCTCGCGGCGTTCGCCACGGTCGCTGCGTTCGTCACGTTTTTGCATTTGTACGGAGGGCAGTTCCTCATGCGCGTCGACCTTGATGGTCAGCACACGCATCACGTCTTCATGCAGACGCATCAGGCGCTCCATTTCCTGCACGGCGCCAGCAGGCGCGTCGGTGCGGATATAGGCGTAATGGCCCTTGCGGTTCTTGTTGATTTTATAGGCCATCGTTTTGACGCCCCAATATTCGAAATCAACGACTTCGCCACCATTGTCCTTCAGGACGGTGCCGAAATGTTCGATCAGGCCTTCGGCCTGCGCGTTGGACAAATCCTGACGCGCGATCATCACATGCTCATAAAGCGGCATGCCATCTCCAGTTCTGTTACAAGCGTGTTTCAAAGACCGACCCACTTCCGCCCCCGGTCACGAGGGACAACGCCGATGAAAAAAGTCTTGGCGGAAGATTGGGGGGTTATACAGATGTCTGCGCGTGGCGCAAGACAAGCTTTGCGTATATTTTATATGGCTTTTGGGGCTGCACGTGCGCGCCAAAACCAAACTTGGAATTGCGAAGAGCCGAGCCTTAGGGTAGCCCCTGTGCCAAGTTTTGAAAAACAGCCGATATCAAGAGAGGGGCCATTCCATGAGCAGAGCGTTTATCTTTCCCGGACAAGGGGCGCAAACCATCGGCATGGGCCGCGATCTGGCCGAGAATTTCCCCGCCGCCCGCGCCGTTTTCCAAGAGGTGGACGAGGCTTTGGGGGAAAAGCTCTCGGATCTGATCTGGGAAGGTGAGGCCGAGGAGCTGACACTGACGCGCAATGCACAGCCTGCGCTGATGGCCACGTCGATGGCCGCAATGGCCGCTCTGAACGCCGAAGGGATCAGCGTGGAAAGCCATGCCGATTATGTGGCGGGCCACTCGCTTGGCGAATATGCAGCGCTTTGTGCGGCGGGTTCTTTCACTTTGGCCGATACCGCGCGTCTGCTGCGCATTCGTGGCGATGCGATGCAAAAGGCCGTCCCGCAGGGCGAGGGCGCAATGGCCGCGCTTTTGGGCTTGGATTTCGCGCAAGCCATGGACGTGGCGCAGGAGGCCGCCGAGGGCCAGATTTGCACAGCCGCCAATGACAATGACCCTGCCCAAGTCGTGATCTCGGGCGCGCGGGAGGCGATTTTGCGCGCAGTGGATATCGCCAAGGCCAAAGGGGCCAAGCGCGCATTGCTTCTGCCCGTCTCGGCACCGTTTCATTGCGCCTTGATGGAACCCGCCGCGACCGCCATGGCGCAAGCCTTGGCCGAGGTTGAGGTGAAAGACCCTGTCGTGCCTTTGGTCGGCAATGTCAGCGCGCGGGCGGAAAGTGCTGCGGCGGATATCCGCGCCAATCTGATCGAACAGGTCACAGGCCGCGTGCGCTGGCGTGAAAGCGTGATGTGGATGGCCGAGCGCGGTGTCGTGGATTTCTGGGAAATCGGCGCGGGCAAGGCCTTGTCGGGCATGGTCAAACGCATCGACCGCTCGGTCGAGACGCGGGCCATTGGCACGGCGGATGATATCAAAGCGGTCATGGACGCTTTGAATGGCTAAACGCCTTGGAATGATTGCCGCAATTGTGCTGGCTGTGAGTGCGGGGGGCTATGGCCTGATCCGCTTTGCGGGCGCAGGCGCGACCGTGTTCCAGCTTGAAGGCGCAGTTTTGCATGTTTCAGGGCCAATCAGCGGCGCAGCCTCGGACAGATTGCAACGCTTTCTGGAAGAAAATGACGAGATCACGCTGGTCTCGCTTGGGGATATTCCAGGCGCTGATGATGTGGGTTGGGCGGCTGGCATGGGGCGGGTGATCCGCGCCTCGGGCGTTGATACTCAAGCAGCAGGCCCGATCGTGAATGATGCTATCCTGATCTATCTGGGCGGCGTGGAGCGCCGTGTGGCAGATGGGGGTACCTTCGTTTTTCAAAGTGATGCCTTGCAGCAAACCACAGGCATTGCCGTGGATCAAAGCCCTGCCGCACAATCTGATCGGGAGCGGCTGGTCACGACCATGTTGGGCAGCCCAGATTTCGCGGGCTTCATGGCGGATAAGCGCCGCAGCACGGATATCTATATTCTGACCGAAGACGATATTGCAGCCTTCGGGCTGCAAACCGAGATAAATTGAACTCAGGGGAGAGCTGATCATGTTTGATCTGACAGGAAAAAATGCGCTGGTGACAGGTGCTTCGGGCGGTATCGGTGCCGATATCGCGAAAATGCTGCATGCATCGGGCGCAAGCGTGGGTCTGTCGGGCACGCGGGTGGAGCCTTTGGAGGCGCTTGCGGCGGAATTGGGCGAGCGCGCCCATGTGCTGCCCTGCAACCTGAGCGATGCCGAGGCGGTCGAGGCGCTGCCAAAAGCCGCAATCGCTGCGATGGGATCGGTTGATATTCTGGTCAATAATGCGGGCATCACCCGCGATAACCTGTTCATGCGCATGTCGGATGAGGAATGGGCGCAAGTGCTGGAGGTCAATCTGACCTCGACCATGCGGCTGTGTCGTGGCGTGCTGCGCGGCATGATGAAGGCGCGTTGGGGCCGGATCATCAATATCAGCTCGGTCGTGGGCGCAACGGGCAATCCGGGGCAGGGCAATTACGCGGCCTCCAAGGCGGGGATGGTCGGCATGTCGAAATCACTGGCCTATGAAGTGGCCAGCCGCGGGATCACCGTGAATTGCGTGGCCCCAGGCTTCATCGAGACCGCGATGACCGATAAGCTCAATGAAGAGCAAAAGGGCAAGATCCTGACGCAGATCCCTGCAGGGCGCATGGGAACACCTGCCGAGATCGCAGGGGCTGTGGCCTATCTCTCCTCCAATGAGGCGGGCTATATGACGGGTGCGACCCTGCATGTGAATGGCGGAATGGCGATGCTCTGACGGCCATAATTGGCCAAAGGGTGACGTAATGGCATTGCCTTCCAGAGCAAGTATGCTATAGGCGGCCCAGATTTGCCGGTGAGCGTGTTGCTCTTCGGCCCGTCTGTTCGAGATTGTGCAATAAAGCCTTTCAAAAACAGGCATTTGAGCGGCCGGAATGGCAGTTTGTAACAGTGCAAGGAACAACCTGCACCGAAACGGATGAGGAAAGACTATGAGCGACATCGCAGATCGTGTGAAAAAAATCGTCGTCGAGCACCTGAGTGTGGACGCAGACAAAGTTGCCGAGAATGCATCGTTTATCGATGATCTTGGCGCAGACTCGCTGGATACAGTTGAGCTGGTTATGGCGTTCGAAGAAGAATTCGGCATCGAAATTCCCGATGACGCCGCCGAGACGATCCAGACTTTTGGCGATGCGGTGAAATTCATCACCGAAGCCCAGTAATCCTTTCGGATTTCGAGCAAAATTTAGGCGGTGCCCTTGAGGGGGTGCCGCTTTTTCTTTTCCAAGCGCTACCCGTTCAACCTGAGCCCATTCATTCGGCCCGAAATCTGCGATTTCAACCGGTTGAGTGAAGCTTTCTAGTTCAAGTTAGCCATAAAGCGCTTTATATCGGGCAATCATGTGCCGAGGCTTGGGTTGCGGGGATTGCCCCCGACAAGGCGCTCGGGGTATCACATCGCGAATTGCGCTTAAGAATGAGGGGCCGTGACATGCGTCGAGTAGTGGTAACAGGGCTTGGTCTGGTAACGCCTTTGGCGACCGGAGTGGAAGAAACCTGGTCTCGGATTTTGGACGGACAATCGGGGGCAGGCCCGATCACACGCTTTGATACGACAGGCTTTGGCACCAGCTATGCCTGCGAAGTCACCCGTGGCGATGGCAGCGATGGCACCTTCAATCCAGATGACTGGATGGAGCCCAAGGACCAGCGCAAGGTTGATGAATTCATCCTTTACGGCATGGCCGCCGCCGATCAGGCGATTAAGGATTCGGGCTGGATGCCAACCGATCGCGAGGCGCAAGAACGCACAGGCATTTTGATTGGCGCAGGGATTGGCGGGTTGAATTCCATCGCCGAGACAGCCGTGACGCTGAGAGATAAAGGCCCGCGCCGCGTGTCGCCTTTCTTTGTTCCGGGCGCATTGATCAACCTGATCTCGGGACAGGTTTCGATCAAATACGGCTTCCGTGGCCCCAACCATGCTGTGGTCACCGCCTGCTCAACGGGTGCACATGCCATTGGCGACGCCGCGCGCTTGATCCAATGGGGAGATGCGGATGTGATGGTTGCAGGCGGCGCGGAAAGCCCGATCTGCCCCATTGGCATTGCAGGCTTCAATGCGTGCAAGGCGCTCTCCACCAAGCGCGGAGATGACCCGAAGGCGGCCAGCCGTCCTTGGGATGCCGATAGTGACGGCTTTGTCATGGGCGAGGGCGCAGGCGTGGTCGTGTTGGAAGAATATGAACATGCCGTGGCGCGTGGCGCGACGATTTATGGCGAAATTCTGGGTTATGGCCTGTCGGGCGATGCGCATCACATCACAGCGCCGCCCCCCGATCATGAAGGGGCCGAACGCGCAATGCGCGCGGCCTTAAAGCGGGCAGGGCTCGAGCCGAAGGATGTTGATTACGTCAATGCCCATGGCACATCCACCATGGCCGATACCATCGAATTGGGCGCGGTTGAGCGGTTGATGGGCGATCATGCGAAGGATTTGCTGATGTCCTCGACCAAATCGGCGACAGGGCATTTGCTGGGAGCGGCAGGCGCGATTGAGGCGATCTTCTCGATCCTTGCAATTCGCGACCAGATCGCACCGCCCACGATCAATCTTGATAATCCCGCCGCCGAAACCCAGATCAATCTGTGTGCCAATAAGGCCGTGAAGGGTGAGATCAATATCGTGCAATCGAACTCCTTCGGATTTGGCGGCACGAATGCCTGTCTGATCATGGGGAAAGTCTGACTTTATGTGGAAAAGCGTCGCCGCGAATGGAATGAGCTTTCTGATCGTTGTGCTGGTCGGATTTGCGGGTCTGGTTGGCTGGGGGCAAAGCGAGTTTCGCGGTCAAGGCCCGCTTGATCAGGCCATTTTCTTCGAAGTGCCGCGTGGTGCAACGATGCGGCAGGTCTCAAGCGCGCTTGAGGAGGAGGGCGCGCTCTCCTCGCCTTTGGTGTTCAGGCTTGGGGCGGATTACGCGGGCTATGCCTCGGAGCTGCGTTTTGGCAATTACGAGATACCCGCGGGTGCCTCGATGGAAGATATCCTTGAGATTGTAACCTCGGGTGGGACATCGACCTTCCGCTACACGGCGACATTTGTGCTGCGCAATACCGGAACAGGTGAAATCCGCCTGCGGGAACGCGTGCCTGGAACGGGTGAAATCGTTGATTTGGCGACATTTTCTTATGATGCCGAAGTGCCTGAGATTTACCGCGAATTGACCAATGGGGACACTTCAGTGGTCTACCGTGTGTCGGTGCCTGAGGGGCTGACCAGCTGGCAGATTGTTGAAGGCCTCAATCAGGCTGAGTTCCTGTCGGGTGAGGTGGCCTCGGTCCCTGCAGAAGGGATGCTGGCCCCCGATACCTATGAAGTGCAGCGCGGCGGCGCACGGACTGAATTGCTGGCGCGGATGCTGTCGGCACAGAGTGAAATTCTGGCCACTGCATGGGAAAACCGCGTGGATGGCTTGCCTCTGGACAGCCCTGAAGAGGCGCTGATCCTTGCCTCGATCATCGAGAAGGAAACCAGTGTTCCTGATGAGCGGCGTCAGGTGGCCAGCGTGTTTGTGAACCGTTTGAACCGTGGCATGCGACTGCAAACCGACCCGACGGTGATTTACGGCGTGACCGAGGGGCGCGGCATTCTGGATCGCGGCATTCGCCAATCCGAGCTGCGCGATGAAAACCCGTGGAACACCTATGTGATCGACGGGCTGCCGATCACGCCGATTGCCAATCCGGGGCGGGCCGCGATTGAAGCCGCCCTCGACCCCGATGGAAGCCCCTATATCTTCTTTGT
Source organism: uncultured Paracoccaceae bacterium (assembly GCA_965656935.1). GTDB lineage: Bacteria > Pseudomonadota > Alphaproteobacteria > Rhodobacterales > Rhodobacteraceae > M30B80. The sequence continues at coordinate 34,644 of CBFHMG010000016.1, read as the reverse complement.
GGCCGATGGCACGGGCGGGCATGCCTTTGCCGAGACATTGGATGAGCATAACCGCAATGTGGCCGCTTGGCGCCGCATTGAGGCCGAGCGCGAAAACCAATTGGGCCTGAGCGATAGGTAAGCAAATGGTTAATGCGCACGCCGCGCGTTAACCATTTGAAAACTAAAAACCTTTTGACATTGCGAACGGTCTGTGGCATCACTTGTGACATGCTGGAAGACATGGGTTAGCGGCCTCGGAGATTGATTTCTCGGGCCGTTTTTTCATGTCCCGCTCGTGCGAAGGGCTTTTTGAGGCTTTTCAAGCACGGGATATTTTTATGAACAGGATTGATAGCGAAACGAAACCGGAAGAAGCGCGGAGCCTTTTGGCGGCCGCGCTTTTGTCTTTTGAAGCTGCACGCGAGACGCTCGCCACAGCCGTGGCCCGCCTGAAGGCGGAAAAGGACGCAGGGGCAGATGAGGTGATCAAAGACCTCAGGCAGATGAATGGCGCGCTGACGCAGGCCATTTTATGGGAAGGGAAGCTCCGTGAAACGGAATTATAACGAGATGGTGCTGGCGGATCAGGGGGGCTCGACCTCGGGGCCGCACGCGCTGAAATCGGGCTCAGGCTTGCTCGCCTGCGCGCCGCAGAAGGCAGTGGAGAGCTTTCTGGAGGGGCTGAGTGATCAGGCCTTGGCGGCGTTGCCCTGGATTTTCGAATTCTGGGCCTTGCCGCATCAATTGCCACCTGAGGGCGACTGGAAGACATGGGTCATCCTTGGGGGGCGTGGGGCTGGCAAGACTCGCGCTGGTGCCGAATGGGTCAGATCGATGGTCGAGGGGGCCATGGCCGAAGATGAGGGGCGCGCCAAGCGGGTGGCCCTGATCGGCGAGACCTATGACCAAGCGCTTTCGGTGATGGTGAAAGGGGAGAGCGGGATTTTGGCCTGCTCTCCGCCGGATCGCCGCCCGCGCTGGATTGCGGGGGAACGCAAGCTGGTCTGGCCCAATGGGGCTGAGGCGCAGCTGTTTTCGGCCTATGATTTTGAGGCGTTGCGCGGGCCGCAATTCGATGCGGCTTGGGTGGATGAGATTGGCTGTGCCGCGATTGATAAGGGTACCAATCAACCCAATAAATTCCTCGATCCGAAATCAGCGGAAAGCGCATTTCCCTATTATTCAAATGGCAGGCGCGACGATTACATGCAGATGCAATATCTGCGCGCGCTGACCGCCTATTGGGAGGATCCTGCCAAGAACCCAATCTCACCGATCTATCATGCCCCGATGCTGGACACGGGCAGGGCCCATGTTTGGGCATGGGATGCGCGCGTTTGGCCTGCTTTTCCGAACCGCGATGATCTGTGGTCGGATGGGGTGAATTACGGGCGCGGGCATTGGATTTCGGGGCGCGTGGCCTCGCAACCTTTGGCGGCTGTGGTGGCCGAGATTTGTGAGCGCGCAGGGATGCAGGACTATGACGTCTCGGCGCTGCATGGCGTTGTGCGGGGCCATATCTCGGCTGATCTTGATACAGGCCGCGCGCGTTTGCAGCCCTTGATGACAGCCTTCGGGTTTCAAGCCGTCGAGCGAGGCGGCAAGTTGTTGTTCCTGCCCCTGCCGAGCAAGCCTGTAGCCGTGCTGGAGGCAGGCGAGACCGCTGTTGATGAAGAGGACGGCGCGGGTTTTGCCCATCAGCGCGCGGGCGAGGCGGAAACGGTCGGGCGGTTGCGGATCGGGCATACCGAATCCGAGGGGGCCTATGAAGATCGGGTCGTTGAGGCGATTTTTCCAGATGACAGTTCTGATACCGCCAGCGACAATGATCTGCCTTTGGTGATGCTGCAATCCGAGGCGCAGGGCACGGCCGAGCGCTGGCTGGCACAGGCCCGCATCGCCCGCGACAGTTTGCGCTTTTCGCTGCCGCCCTCGCGCCGCGAGGTGGTGGCGGGGTCCTTGATTGCGCTGGAAGATGGCTCGGCTTGGCGCGTGGATCAGGTGGAGGACACAGGCGCGCTGCAAATCGAAGCCGTGCGGGTTGAGCCCACGGCCTATGATTTGCCCGATGGCGTGGAGCAACCCGTTGTGCAGGCGCGGTTTGTGCAACCTGTGCCTGTGAGTTCGATTTTCATGGACCTGCCGCTGCTCAGTGGAGATGAGGTTGCCCATGCCCCGACCCTTGCCGTGGCCGCCGATCCTTGGCCAGGGCGGGTGGCTGTTTACAGCGCGCCCTCAAGCGAGGGGTTTTCGCTCAACAGCTTGGTGGATACGGGTGCGATTGTCGGTGTGCTGCAAAGCCCGCTGGCTGCGGCCCAAGCGGGCTTGTGGGATCGTGGTGCACCTTTGCGGGTGCGGATCACAGGTGGCGATTTATCGGCCACAGCGCGGGCAGGGGTGTTGAACGGGGCCAATGTGGCCGCGATCGGCACAGGCAATGAGGGCGATTGGGAGGTGATCCAATTCGCCGATGCCCAATTGGTTGCGCCCGAGGTTTGGGAGATCGGGGTGAGGCTGCGGGGCCAAGCGGGAACCGACGCCATCATGCCGCCGATCTGGCCAGAGGGCAGCCTGTTTGTGCTGCTGGACGGGCGACAAACCCAGCTAGATCTGCCGATGTCGGCCCGTGGCTTGCTGCGGCATTACCGTGTGGGCCCTGCGGCGCGCGCTTTGGATGACCCCAGCTATGAAGAACATGTTCTGGCTTTTGAAGGCGTGGGCCTGCGCCCCTACGCGCCCGTCCATTTGCGCGCACGCAAATCGGCGGCCGCATATGAGATAAGCTGGATCAGGCGCACGCGGGTCGATGGCGATACATGGCAAGGGCTTGATGTGCCCTTGGGCGAGGACCGCGAGGCCTATGTGCTGCGGGTCATCGATGGCACTGAAGTCAAGCGCGAAGAGACCTGCGCTACGGCCCAATTCACCTATTCCGATGCCATGCGCGCCAGCGATGGCGTGGGGGCCTCCTTCCATATCGAGGTGGCCCAAATCTCGGACAGATACGGACAGGGACCATTTACAAGGATTGAAATCAATGACTGAGACAAGCCATCTGGGCCTTCCTCTTCTGGCGCCTGCACAGGCGCAAAAACATGTCACCGTAAACGAGGCGCTGACGCGACTGGATGCCATGGTGCAGCTACGCCTTATCTCGAACAGTCTTACAACCCCGCCCTCAAGCGCCATTGAGGGGGATTGCTATGGCGTGCCTATTGGCGCTGTGAACGACTGGGCGGGCCGTGACGGGCAGCTTGCCTATTTCACCAATAATGGGTGGGATTTCGTGGCCCCCAAACGGGGCTGGCGCGCGATGGTGCTGGATCAGGGCCATATGGCGCTGTTCGATGGCACCGCATGGCGCGCCGGCGGTTTGAGCCTGACACCAGGCGGGGCGGGCATGGCGTTTAAAAGCGTGGAACTTGTTGTGCCGATCACAGCAGGTGCCACGGTAACCACCAGCCCCGTGATCCCCGAAAAATCCATTGTTTTCGGCGTGACGGGGATTGTGACAAGCGCAATCACTGGAACATTGGGCAGTTGGAGCCTTGGGGTCGCGGGCGATCCGCAGCTTTATGGCAATGGGATCGGGCTCGGCGTGAATGCCGCCATCAATGGGCCCGGAACCCCCAGTGTTTATTGGGCCGATACCAGCTTAGAACTAACGGCCGATGCGGGTGATTTTGCGGGCGGCGCAGTTTTGCTGGCTTTGCATTATGCACAGCTGAGCCTGCCTGATTGGCTATAACCCTCTCGTGAGGAGGAGGCTTATCTCTTTCGCAGGTCCGTCTTTTGGGGTTATACTCGTCGCATTGAATGCTGGAGAGTCCCAATGGCCAGAACGCACGAAAAGCTTGCTGAACTAGATCCCGTCTGGAGCAGGATCACCCTTGAAGCCGAGGAGGCCGTTCGGGCCGAGCCGCTTTTGGGTGGTTTGGTGCATGGCTGCATCCTGCATCACGCGACATTGGAGAATGCGCTGGCCTATCGCATGGCGCAGAAGCTGGCCTCGGGCGAGATGAGCGAGCAAATTTTGCGCGAGATCGGGGATGAGGCCTATGCCAGCGCGCCCGAGCTTGGTGCAGAGGCGCGCGCCGATATCGTGGCCGTGTATGAACGTGACCCTGCGTGCCATCGCTTTATCCAGCCCTTGCTGTTTTTCAAAGGATTTCAAGCGGTTCAGGCCTATCGCATTGGCCATTGGCTCTGGACACAGGGCCGTAAGGATCTGGCCTATTTTATCCAGATGCGTGTCTCTGAAGTGTTTGGCGTGGATATCCACCCTGCCGCCAAGATCGGCAAAGGCATCATGATTGACCATGCCCATTCTATCGTCATCGGTGAAACGGCTGTGGTGGGGGATAATGTCTCGATGTTGCATTCCGTCACGCTTGGCGGCACGGGCAAGGAAGAAGAGGATCGCCACCCAAAGATCGGCAATGGCGTGTTGATCGGGGCGGGCGCAAAGGTGCTTGGCAATATCAAGATCGGGGCCTGCAGCCGTGTAGCGGCGGGCTCGGTTGTGCTGGATGAAGTGCCCACCTGCAAAACCGTGGCAGGCGTGCCTGCGCGAATCGTCGGAGAGGCAGGATGCGACCAGCCTTCCATGAGCATGGATCACCTGCTGCCGAATGGCAGACCGAGCTAAACCCACACAAATGCTAAAAAAGAAAAAGCCGCGCAGCCAATAGGTTGCGCGGCTTTTTTAATGTTATGGGTCTTGCTCAGCCTGCAGCGCGGGACTGGCGCTTACGCTCATGCGGATCAAGATAGCGCTTGCGCAAACGGATCGCATTTGGCGTGACCTCAACCAATTCATCATCATCAATATAGGCGATGGCCTCTTCAAGGCTCATGGTGATCGGGGTGGTCAGCTTGACCGCATCATCGGTGCCAGAGGCGCGAACATTGGTCAGCTTTTTACCTTTGAGCGGGTTCACTTCGAGGTCATTCTCGCGGCTATGCTCACCGATGATCATGCCCGTATAGATCGGCGCTTGGGCACCAATGAACATGCGGCCACGATCTTCGAGGTTCCACAAAGCGAAGGCGACCGATGTGCCGTTCTCCATCGAGATCAGAACGCCCGCACGACGCCCCGGGATCGGGCCTTTATGGGCCGCCCATTCATGGAACACACGGTTCAAAACGCCTGTGCCGCGCGTATCAGTCAGAAACTCACCGTGATAGCCGATCAAACCACGCGAGGGGACATGGGCCACGATGCGGGTTTTGCCGCTATTCTGGCTCATCTCGACCAGATCACCTTTGCGGGGGCCAGTCAGCTTCTCGATCACCGCGCCTGAATATTCATCATCCACATCGACGGTCACTTCCTCGACGGGCTCAAGACGCTGGCCGTTTTCCTCACGGAACAGAACCTGCGGACGCGAGATCGAAAGCTCGAAGCCTTCGCGGCGCATATTCTCGATCAAAACACCCATCTGCAATTCGCCACGCCCCGCAACCTCGAAGGCCTCGCCGCCTGGGGTGTCGGAGATTTTGATCGCGACATTCGATTCCGCTTCTTTCATGAGGCGTTCACGGATCACACGCGATTGAACCTTCTTGCCATCACGGCCTGCAAGCGGGCTGTCATTGATGCCGAAGGTCACAGTGATGGTTGGCGGATCGATCGGTTGGGCGGGGATCGCCTCGGTGACCGAAGGGGCGCAGATTGTATCGGCCACAGTGGCTTTGGTCATCCCTGCAAGGGTCACGATATCGCCTGCTTCGGCCACATCGATGGGTTGTTGGCCCAAGCCGCGGAAAGCGAGGATTTTCGAGACGCGGAAGCTCTCGATCTGGGTGCCATCGCGCGACAGCGCCTTGACGGTTTCATTCGGCTTGAGCGTGCCGCTTTCAACACGGCCCGTCAGGATGCGGCCAATAAATGCGTCCGAGCCGAGCGTGGTGGCCAGCATGCGGAAAGGCTCATCGCGCTTGGCGATTTGGGCGGGCTGGGGCACATGCTTGACGACCAATTCAAACAGCGCGTTCAAATCCTTGCGCGGCCCGTCAAGATCAGTATCGGCCCAACCCGAGCGGCCAGAGGCGTAAAGATGTGGGAAATCAAGCTGTTCGTCATTCGCACCAAGTGAGGCAAAAAGGTCAAAACACTGATCCAATGCGCGATCAGGTTCGGCATCGGGCTTATCAACCTTGTTTAGCACCACGATCGGGCGCAGCCCCAAAGCCAGCGCTTTTGAGGTTACGAATTTCGTCTGGGGCATCGGGCCTTCTGCCGCATCCACCAGCAATACAACCCCGTCCACCATCGACAGGATACGCTCGACCTCGCCGCCGAAATCGGCGTGGCCGGGGGTGTCGACGATGTTGATACGGTGATTGTTCCACTCGACGCTTGTGGCTTTGGCAAGGATCGTGATGCCGCGTTCGCGCTCAAGATCATTGCTGTCCATGGCCCGTTCGGCCACGGCTTGATTTTCACGGAACGCGCCGGATTGTTTCAACAGCTCGTCAACAAGTGTGGTCTTGCCATGGTCCACGTGGGCGATAATGGCGATATTGCGCATTTCCATGCAGCGCATCCTTCAGATCGGTCAAACAGGGGTGTTTGCCCGCGCGTTACAGAATGCGCGGGCTAAAGGCCAGAAGAAATCACCCGAAGGCGGCTTTTTGGCGCTTACGCGGGGGCTTCATTCAAAACCGTGTCAAAAAAGCCCGCCAATGCGGCGTGATCGTCAAGCGGCAAAACCTCCGAGACATATTGATCAGGCCGCACAAGGATGAGGCAGCCTTGCGCCTTATCGATCCCGCGCCGGGTATAGATATCGGGCTCGGGCGCGAGGTCGGAGCAAAACACCTTCTCGAAATCGGGCAATCCCAAACGCCCTTTGCGCGGCAGCAAAAGCGCGGGCAGGGCGCGGTGGTCCAACTTATGATGGTGGGTTTGCAGGATCACCCTGAGGTCAATCACGGCATCGATATCGGCCCCATCGGGCCTATGCCGCAACAAGGGCGAGGCGGGGTCCTGCGCGAGATAGGAACATAGCCGCGCAAGGGGGCTGGAGCCTTGCACCAAATCCCCAGCCCCCCCAAAGGCATAGACGCGCCAGCGGCCATCGGCTTTGCCAGCATGGCCAAGCTGCATATGCCTGCCATCCCCAAGCCGGATGACAGGGGCGGAATGGAACCGCTTGCCAATGATTTGGCCTGTGGCCAACCCCTGATGCGCGCCCTCACTGGTCAGGCGCGAGGGGCCGTAGCGCAAGGCCACCCCTGCCGTATAGCGCCCATGCTCCATGAAATAACGTTGGAATTCAGCAGGATCGACGCCATCCCCCTGATCCTCGGCGCTGCCTTTGACGGGGGCGGAAAACATTTTGGCCAATTCGCGGTCAAAGCCGATCAGGTCTTGTGCGATGGCGCGGCGCTCGGCCGAATAGGTGGTCAGAAGCCATGGCGCGGATTGCCCGCGCAAACAGGCCGCCAGCTTCCAGCCAAGATTGAACGCATCCCCCATCGAGACATTCATCCCTTGGCCTGCTTTGGGGCTATGGGTGTGGCAGGCATCGCCCGCGATAAAGATGCGCGGATCGGCTTCCTCATCAACAAAACGGTCAGCCACGCGCTGCCCGATCTCATAGACGGACCACCATGCCACCTGTTTCACATCCAGAAAATGCGGCGCGAAAATCCGCTTGGCAGCCGCGATCAGATGATCCGAGGTCAGATTGCGCTGCGCCACGCGTTCATCGGGGTTGAGCTTGTCCATCTCGATATAGAAGCGCGCCATATATCCGCCTTCGCGCGGGATGATGAGCATATTGCCCTCCTTGCCCGAATGGATGACGCATTTGTAATGCAGATCGGGGAAATCGGTATCCACCAGCACATCCATGACACCCCAAGCCTGATTGGCGCTGTCGCCCTCAAGCGTGACCCCGAGCGCGCGCCGTGTCTGGCTGCGCGCCCCGTCACAGCCCACCACATATTTCGCGCGGATCGTCTCGGGCGCGCCGTTATGCTCCAGCTTGGCCGTGACGGGGTAGGGGGCGGCATCATCGCGCGTCAAATCCAGCAATTTGCGCCCGTAATGCGGCTCTAGCCTGTTGGCGCTTTTGCGCATGACATCAAGGTAGAATTCATGCACGCGGGCCTGATTGAGGATGATATGCGGAAATTCCGAGAGGTCCTGCTCGACATCCTCGATACGGCTTGAGCGGTGGATATGCGCGGTATTTTCGGGTGCGGGTTTCCAGAAACAAACCTCATTGACCCAATAGCCTTCGCGCATCACGGCCTCGGCAAAACCAAAACCATGGAACATCTCCATCGTGCGGCAGGCGATCCCATCGGCCTGACCGACCTCAAGCGGGCCGTCTTTTTGATCAACGATTGCCACGCTGATCTCAGGAAAGGCAGAGAGTTGGGCGGCGAGGGTCAAGCCCGCAGGACCACAGCCGATGATCAGGACATCAACCTCATCAGGCAGGGTTTCGCTCCGCTCCACAGCCTCGGGGTTGGCGCGCGCGAGCGCAGGATCACCGGAGTAGAACCCATCAAGATAGAATTGCATAGTATCGCCTCCCAAGACTTTAACCGCCTTTAGTAAGTATGCTTACAATTGACCGAAGTCAAACTGATATGTATGCTTACTAAGTCAGGGAAATGGGAGCGCAGCGTGAAAAACAGTGTCGACAGAATGGCAGGGCATTTGATCCGCCGTCTGCATCAAATCTCAAACGCGGTGTTTCAGGAACGGATGAAACAGGCAGGGTTTGACCTGACCTCCGTGCAATTCGCAGCCCTTGCCGCCATCGCCCAAACCCCGCGCATTGACCAAGCGAGCCTCGCCGCCCAAATCGCCTATGACCGCGCCACAATCGGCGGTGTTGTCGACAGGTTGGAGGCCAAGGGGTTGGTCACCCGCACCGCCCGCAAAACCGACCGCCGCGCGCGCGAGGTCAGCCTGACGGGGCAGGGCGAGGCGGTGTTGCAAGAGGTGACACCGATTATCGAGGATCTGCAGGGGGATATCTTAAGCGGGCTCTCGGATGAGGAACGCCAGCACTTCCTGCAGCTCGCCCGCAAGGCGGCAATCGGGACGGGCTGAGCGCGCGTTCAGATCGCTCGGTTCATCATCCGCTCATGCACCGCCTGCATCCCGCGATTGACCATATCGGTCACTTCAGCCGCGTGGCGCTGGAGGGCTGCAACAAGCTCGGGATCGGTTGAGGTTTGCGTCACCGCGATGCCATCCTCAATAATATCGATCTCAGTCGAGATATTCTCGCCGCGCATAAAGAAGACATCCAGCGTGGGGCTTTGGATAATGACCTCTGGGTCGTCATTGGCCTCAACCCGCGCGATCATGCCCGTGACATGGCTTACAAGCGCCTCGAATGTTTCGGGATCCGAGCTTGAGGTGAGCGTATAGATGCCATCCTCCAGATCGGTAACCTCACGTTCAATCAGCATGAAGTTGCGAAACAAAAGCTGCATCTCGGCGGTCTCGGCATCGGTGGTGTTCGCCCCCCGTAGGCCAGGCATGCTGTGTTCATCATGGCCCATGCCGTGATCCCCGTGCTGCGCATGACCACCGCTATGCTGCGACATCATCTGCGCCCCAGCCATGAAAGCGCCGACCCCAATGGCAGCAATCACCGCGACGCCGAGATAGGTGTGAGATGTCTTCATGGTTCCGCGCTTTCCTGTGCCGTTGAACTCGTTAGAGCAAGCTGCACGCTTTGTGACAAGGCTCGCCGTTGTCACATCTTCGGCATGGATATGGGGGATCAGGAAAAGTGGCGGAGAGACAGGGATTCGAACCCTGGGTGGGCTTGCACCCACAACGGTTTTCGAGACCGCCCCGTTCGACCACTCCGGCACCTCTCCGCGCTTGGTGGGTCGTCGTGGAGGCGGGACATAACGGCAGATTTCAAGCCTTGCAAGGGGGCGGATCGGGAATGGGTGAAAATTCATCTCTCACGGATTTTCGCGGCACCCTCAGCCCGCGCTTTGGGCGGGCTCCCGCTCACATCTTCATGATCATCCGCAGGGCATGGTGGATATTGCGCAAGCGCTCCCCCATATTACCCCTCAAGAGCAACCAAATCTCGAGCAGACGGAGAGATCATGCAGCGCCAAACCGTTTTTGCCACAGGGCTAATCCTTGCCATAGCCGCCACGCCCGCTTTTGCCCAAGAAGCCTCGCAGCCCGCAAGCTTTGCCACCAGCGCGCCGCAAACCTATGAATTGCTGCAATCTATCGGCCTATATGACGTGCTTGAGATCATGTCGGTTGAGGGCATCGGCAATGCCGATGACATGGAAAACGATATGTTTCCAGGGCAGGGCGGGCCCGCTTGGTCGGGGATGGTGGCCAATATCTATGCCCAAGACCGCCTGATCACCGATTTCGAGGCCGCATGGGACCCCGAGATATTTGACGCCGAAGAATTGGACAGCCTGATTGCCTATTTCACCTCCGAGACGGGCGTGAAGCTGATTGAGGGGGAACTGCTGGCCCGCCGCGCCTTTATGGAAGACGGCGTGGAAGAGGCCGCCAATGACATTTACACACAGCGCCTCGCCGAAGAGCATCCGCGCCTCGAGCAATTGGATGCCTTTATCTCGGCCAATGGTCTGATTGATCTCAATGTGGCGGGCGCGCTGAACTCCAATTTCGCTTTTTACCGCGGGTTGACCGATGGCGGCGCCTTTGAGGTGGAGCTGCCTGAGGAATTGATGCTGGCCGAGGTCTGGGGGCAGGAGCCTGAAATCCGCGCCAATTCCACGCTCTGGCTCTATTCCTACCAATTGCTGGCCTATGACGGGGTCAGCGATGAAGACCTGCAAAGCTATATCGATCTCTCGCGCACGGATGCAGGGCGCAGATTGAACCGCGCGCTTTTTGCGGCCTTTGATGTGGTGTTCGAGGGGGTCAGCTATGATCTGGGGCGCGCGGCCTCTGTTTTCATGACGGGTGATGACATCTAAAGGGCGCCACAACCGCCCCGAGATCGCTTGACAGCATGCCCCTTTATGGGCATATGCAGCCTCATCGCCGTGTGAGGAGACTCGCGCGGCGTGATTTATTGACCAAATGTCCCGAGAGGGGCACGCAGTCCGAGGCGCGGGGAAACCCGCATGAACACCGGAAAAGCCGGGGCCAAAGGGCGCGGGAGAAAAAGGAAAAGGCCCATGTTTGCGGTCCTCAAGACCGGTGGCAAGCAATACAAAGTGCAGTCTGGTGACGTTCTGCGCGTTGAGAAGCTGGCAGCCGAGGCAGGTGAAACTGTCCAATTCAACGAAATTCTGATGGTCGGTGGCGACAAACCCGTTCTGGGTGCGCCTCTCGTCGCTGGTGCTGCCGTTCAGGCCACCGTGATCGAGCAGATCAAAGGCGAAAAGCTGATCCACTTCGTCAAGCGTCGTCGTAAGCACTCGTCCAAGCGCAAAAAAGGTCACCGCCAGAAGCTGACGCTTCTGCGCATCACCGATATTCTGGCCTCGGGCGGCGATAAGTCCGGCGTAAAAGCTGCAATCGGCTCTGGCTCGGTCAGCGCATCGGCTGTTGAAGCCGCTGCACCTGCTGCCAAAAAGTCTGCCGCGAAAGCCGCGCCAAAAGCCGCTGCCAAGGCTGCACCGAAAGCTGCTGCAAAAGCCGAAGCTGCACCCGCAGCCGCTGCTGGCGCAGATGATCTCAAGAAATTGTCGGGCGTTGGCCCTGCACTTGAGAAGAAGCTGAACGCCGCTGGCGTCACCACCTTCGCGCAGATCGCGGCATGGGGTGAAGCTGAAATCGCCGAATTCGACGAGAAGCTGTCCTTCAAGGGCCGCATCGAGCGCGAAGGTTGGGTCGAACAAGCCAAGACTTTGGCTCAGTAAGGAGAGAGACACATGGCACATAAAAAAGCAGGTGGCTCATCACGCAACGGCCGCGACTCAGCTGGTCGCCGCCTTGGTGTTAAGAAGTTCGGCGGCGAAGCCGTAATCCCAGGCAATATCATTGCGCGCCAGCGTGGCACAAAATGGTTCCCTGGTGAGGGTGTAGGCATTGGCAAAGATCACACCATCTTTGCGACCTCCGAAGGCCACGTGAATTTCCGCAAGGGATTCAAAGGGCGCACCTTTATTTCGGTCCTGCCAAAAGCCGAAGCAGCCGAGTAACGCTGGACCAAACCAAAGTTTCAGGGGGGTCGGCGGAAACGCCGGCCCCTCTTTTTTTGTCTCGCTGCAAAAGGGCGGATGCAAAACCCCGCCGCCGCAAAGACAGCAAGTTAGGCCGTCATGTTAACGACATCGAAGCATGACAAAGCCGCGTAAGGAAAAGTACTGGTTCCAGGGAGGACCCGAGTTATGAAGCAAGAAACGATCGTTGCCCAAGCCACGATAGACACACCCCGCTTTGTGCTGCGCCCCTTGCGCGTCTCCGATGCGGGGCTGATGACGCTTTATGCCTCTGATCCCCGCGTGGCCAAGCAAACCGCGAATATTCCCCATCCGCTTCCCCCGGGCTCGGTCGAGGCACTGATTGCACGCGCCATGACCGCCGACCCCGTGGATTGCATCTGGGCCATCGACGCCACAGAGCAGGGCGGCTCGGAACTGCTTGGTGCCATCTCGCTGGTGCAGCTCGATCGCGAGCAATCCGAGATCTCCTATTGGATCGCGCCTGCGATGTGGAATACGGGCCTCGCCTCCGAGGCGGTGCGCGCCTTGGTTGCGGCAAACCCGCTCTCCAACAAGACGATCTTTGCCAGCGTGTTTCAGGACAATCCCGGATCGGCGCGGGTTCTGACAAATGCAGGCTTTGAATATCTCGGCGATGCCGAGGCCTTCTCGGTTGCACGAAATTCGAAAACCGCCACATGGACCTATTTGAAAAAGCTCAAGTAACAGGCTAAGGCGTCAGGCAGAGCGCAAGCGCGACTCTGTCTGACCCGTGCTTGAGCGACGATCAATAGGAAACTGGGCGAGCCGCAGGCGGCCTTCAAGGCGTGCTGCGCAAAGGGTGATCACATGAAATTTCTCGATCTCGCCAAGGTCTATATCCGTTCGGGCGGCGGTGGCTCGGGCTGCGTCAGCTTCCGGCGTGAAAAATACATCGAATATGGCGGCCCCGATGGCGGCGATGGCGGGCGCGGCGGCTATGTCTGGGCCGAAGCGGTTGACGGTCTGAACACGCTGATCGATTTCCGCTACCAGCAGCATTTCTTCGCGCGCAGCGGCCAACCCGGCATGGGCAAGCAGCGCACAGGCAAGGATGGCGATGATATCGTGTTGCGCGTGCCTGTGGGCACCGAAATCCTCGAGGAAGATCAGGAAACCGTCATCGCCGATATCACCGAGATCGGCCAGCGGGTCCTTCTGGCCAAGGGCGGCAATGGCGGCTTTGGCAATCTCCATTTCAAATCCTCCACCAATCAGGCCCCGCGCCGCGCCAATTCCGGCCAAGAGGGGGTAGAGCGCACGATCTGGCTGCGCCTCAAACTGATTGCCGATGTGGGGCTTTTGGGCATGCCCAATGCAGGCAAATCCACCTTCCTTGCAGCCACCTCGAATGCGCGGCCCAAAATCGCGGATTATCCCTTCACCACCTTGCATCCCAATCTGGGCGTTGTGGGTGTGGATGGCGTGGAATTCGTGGTCGCCGATATCCCGGGCCTGATCGAGGGCGCGCATGAGGGCAGGGGGCTTGGCGACCAATTCCTCGGCCATGTGGAGCGCTGCTCGGTCCTGTTGCATCTGGTCGATGGCACCGCCGAAGATGTCGTGGCCGATTACCACACGATCATCCATGAGCTTGAGGCCTATGCAGGTGCCTTGGCCGATAAGCCACGCGTCACCGTGCTCAACAAAATCGACGCCCTCACCGATGAAGAAATCGAGGAAAAGCGCCTTGCCCTGCGCGAGGCTAGCAATGGCAGCGTTATGGTCATGTCGGGTGTCGCAAATAACGGCGTAACCGAGGTGCTCCGCATCCTGCGCTCGAAAATCGATGCAGATAAATTGCGCCAGAAAAAGGGAGATGAGGAGCAAGAGGAATGGCAGCCCTGACGCCTGATCTGCGCGCGGCAAAGCGGCTGGTCGTCAAGATCGGCTCGGCCCTGCTGGTCGATAAGGCCAGCGGTACTTTACGCGCGGACTGGCTGCAAAGCTTGGCCGAGGATGTCGCCCGCCTCAAATCACGCGGCACCGATCTTATCCTTGTCTCCTCAGGCTCCATCGCCTTGGGCCGCGAAGTGCTCGGATTTGGCGCGGCCTCCCTTTCCTTGGATGAAGCGCAAGCTGCCGCATCCGTGGGGCAAATCCGCCTTGCCCGCGCCTATGAAGAGGCTCTGGCCCCTCATGGCATCAAAGCCGCGCAAATCCTCCTGACCCTTGACGATTCCGAGGATCGCCGCCGCTATCTCAATACCCGCGCCACCTTTGCCACGCTGCTCTCGCTTGGTGCGGTGCCGATTGTGAATGAAAACGACACCATCGCCACCGATGAAATCCGCTATGGCGATAATGACAGGCTGGCCGCCAATGTGGCCGCAATGGCAGGCGCGGATCAATGCGTGCTGCTCTCGGATGTGGATGGGTTCTATTCCGCTAATCCCCAAACCGATCCCGATGCCAAACGCTATGACCTGATCAGCCAGATCACCCCTGAGATCGAGGCCATGGCAGGCGATGCAGGCTCGGGCCTGTCCAAAGGGGGTATGAAAACCAAATTGATGGCCGCCAAAACCGCAATGGCGGCAGGCTGCGCCATGGTGATCACCGAAGGCTCACGCGCCCACCCCCTCAGCGCGCTTGAAGACGGCGCGCCTTGCACATGGTTCACCCCCACAATTGACCCCCAAGCCGCCCGCAAACGCTGGATATCCGCGATGAAGCCCAAAGGGGCGCTGCGCCTTGATGCAGGGGCCGCCGCCGCGCTGAGCGCGGGCAAATCCCTTTTGCCCGCTGGCGTTCAAGAGGTCACGGGTGAGTTCGCGCGCGGCGATGCCGTGGCGCTGGAAGGCCCCGATGGCACGCGGCTTGGAACAGGGCTTGCGCGCTATACCAGCCTTGAGGCCCGCGCCATTGCAGGCCACCGTTCTGACGAGATTGAACCGATCCTCGGCTATCCGGGCCGTGCCGCGCTTGTCCACCGCGATGACATGGCCCTTTAACACGTGCGCCTCTCTTCATCTTTCCAAAAATACGACTATCCTGCCTCCATCACCTGCGATGAGCTTTGACATGACCCAGCAAGATCAAAACATTCCCGCCATGATGCATGAGATCGGCACCCGCGCCAAAGCGGCAGCGGCCGAGCTGGCATTTGCAAGCCCGCAGGCCAAAGAAAACGCACTTGTGGAAGCAGCCAATGCCGTTTGGACCCGCCGCGCCGAGATTATCGCAGCCAATGCCAAGGATATGGAATTCGGGCGCGAAAAGGGCCTGTCATCGGCCATGCTCGACCGTCTCATGCTGGATGAAAGCCGCATCCAAGGCATCGTCGATGCTTTGCGCGCCGTGGCCGAGCAGACCGATCCCGTGGGTCAGATCATCACCGAATGGGACAGGCCTTTAGGCCTGCATATCCAACGTGTGCGCACACCATTGGGCGTGATCGGCGTGATCTATGAAAGCCGCCCCAATGTAACCGCCGATGCAGGCGCGCTTTGCCTCAAATCTGGCAATGCCGTTATCCTGCGCGGTGGCTCGGAAAGCTTCCATTCCTCAAGCCTGCTTGTGGATTGCCTCAAACAGGGCCTTAAAGCCGCCGATCTGCCACAAGATGCGGTGCAGCTTATCCCAACACGCGACCGCGCGGCGGTCACCGAATTGCTGCGCATGACCGAATTTGTCGATGTGATCGTGCCCCGTGGCGGCAAGGGCCTTGTCGGCCTTGTCCAGCGCGAGGCGCGTGTGCCCGTTTTCGCCCATCTTGAAGGCATTTGTCACATCTATATCGACAGCGCCGCCGATGCGGAAAAGGCGCTCAAAGTCACGCTGAATGCGAAAACGCGGCGCACAGGGATTTGCGGCTCGGCGGAATGTCTGCTGATCCACCGCGACGTGGCCCAGACAATCGGGCAGGGCGTGATCCGCGCGCTGATAGATGCAGGTGTTGAAATCCGTGCTGACGCGCATTTGCAAGAGATCGACGGCACAATCGCGGCCCAAGACGAGGATTGGGGGCGCGAGTTTCTCGATATGATCATCGCAGCCCGCGTGGTCGATGATATCGATGACGCCATCGCCCATATCCGGCGCTTTGGCTCCAACCATACCGATGCCATCATCACCGAGGATGACGCCAATGCCGCGCGCTTCTTCCAGCGCCTCGACAGCGCCATTTTGATGCGCAATGTCTCCACCCAATTTGCAGATGGCGGCGAATTTGGCATGGGGGGCGAGATCGGGATCGCGACAGGCAAAATGCATGCACGCGGGCCGGTGGGGGCCGAGCAATTGACCAGCTTCAAATATCTTGTCACAGGTGATGGCATCACGCGACCCTGACCCCAATGGTATCAATGCCCTAGAAACAGTTTCTAATGTAATTGGAGAGACCCAATGTCCGAGCGCCGCAATGACATCCCCAAAACCCTCGTGCGGCGCATGCCCTTGGTTGAGGGGGTCTCGCGCCCTGTGGTCACGCCGATCCAGCCCTCGGTGGTCTATGCCTCGCCATCACCTGATGTGCTGGACCAGCAATATTCAGGCGAGACCAAGGGCTTTACCTATGCGCGCGAAGGCCATCCCAATGCCGAGCTTCTCGCCCAAAAAATCGATATGCTGGAAGGCGTTGAGGGCGGATTGATCCTTGGCTCGGGCATGGCCGCTGTCACCGCCGTTTTGATGGGCATTCTCTCGGCAGGCGATCATGTGATTGGCGGCGACCAGCTCTATGGCCGCTCCCTGCGCCTGATGAACCAAGATCTCAACCGCTTCGGCATCCAGACTTCGGTGGCCGACCCAACCGATGCCGAGGCCATCCGCGCGGCGATCAGGCCCGAGACCAAGATGATTTTGGTCGAGGTCGTCTCGAACCCGACCTTGCGCGTGGCCGATATGGTGGGCATCGCGAAAGTCGCGAAAGAGGCGGGGGTTTTTCTGGCCGTCGATAATACCTTCACCACGCCGATTGGCTTCCGCCCCTTTGAGCATGATGCGGATATCGTGATCCATTCGGTCACCAAGCTGCTGGCGGGCCATTCCGACGTGACCCTTGGCTATGTGGTGGCCCGCGACGCGGCGCTTCAGAAAATGATTTATGATTTCGCCGTGACCACAGGCATGACGCCAAGCCCCTATGAATGCTGGCTGGCCGAGCGGGGGCTCTTCACCTTTCCCTTGCGCTTTGACAGGGCCGAGGCCAATGCCGCCTTGCTGGCCGATCACCTTGCCACGCTGCCCGGCGTAGAAACGGTGCTTTATCCCGGCCGTGCCGATCACCCCGATCATGCCCGCGCCAAGGAACTGCTTGGCGGGCGGTTCGGAAATATGCTGAGTTTCGTTGCCAAAGGCGACCGCGCCGAGGCCAACCGCATTGTTCAAGCCGCCCCGCAACTGGCCTTCGCCCCGACCTTGGGCGATGTCGGCACCACGGTCAGCCATGCGGCCTCCTCCTCGCATCGCGGCATGACGCCTGAGGCGCGGGCCGCTCTTGGGATCACCGAAGGGTTTTTCCGCGTCTCGGTGGGGATCGAGGATATCGAATTGCTGAAATCCGATTTCAGCCAAGCACTGGCGGCTTTGTGATCCATGCCTGAGACCCAAACAATCGATTTGATGCTGCAATCCGTGCCAGAGCCGATGGTGCGGATCGACGCAACTGGAATGATTGCGGGTCTCAATCGGGCGGCGGAGGAATTGCTGGGGGATTGGGCCAGCGGTCGGGCCTATCCCACGGTTTTGCGCCAACCCAGCTTGCTCAACCGAGTGGAAACCGCACTTGTTCAGGGCACAGGCGGCGAGGCGCGCTATGTGATCTCGGACCAAGCGGGCGAGACGGTGTTTCGCGTGCTTTTGACCCCGCTCAACGATCCGCGCTTCGGGATGGAAGGCGTTATCCTGCATTTCGCCGATATCAGCCATCTGAGCGAGGCTGAAGAAATGCGCCGCGATTTCGTGGCCAATGTCACCCATGAACTGCGCACACCGCTGACAGCGATCCTTGGCTTCATTGAAACCCTCAAAGGCCCCGCCGCCGAGGATCGTGGCGTGCAGGAGCGGTTCTTGACCATTATGGAAGACGAAGCGCAGCGGATGAACCGGATGATTTCCGATCTGCTCTCGCTCAGCCGCGTGGAGGCACAAGAACGGCTGCGCCCCTCTGAGGATGTAAACATCGCCACCATCCTCAAAAGCGTTGAGGCCGCCCTTCGCCCGATGGTGGAGGAGAATAACAATCGATTGCTGCTGGATGTGCCCGAAACAGGCTGCATCTTGAAAGGCGATCGGGACCAACTGACCCAAGTCTTCATGAACCTGACCGAGAATGCGCTGAAATACGGTGGCGCGGGCAAGGATGTGCGCGTGGTTCTGACCGAAGGGCAGGGCAGTGGTAGTATGAAGGGCGAAATCGTTCAGGTAGATGTAGTAGATCAGGGCGAGGGGATCGACCCGTTGCACCTGCCGCGCCTGACCGAGCGGTTCTACCGTGTCGATACCCACCGCAACCGCGCCATGGGGGGCACTGGTTTGGGCCTCGCGATCGTCAAACATATCGTAAACAGGCACCGCGGACGGCTGCGAATCTCGTCAGAATCAGGGCAGGGCAGCGTGTTTACCGTGGTCCTATCCAAGCAATAACGCGTTATCTGCGTCGGTTCGTGAGACAATTTCTAAAAAGTTCAGGAAAATTCGGGAAAAACTTTCCTTAATTTTGCCATTTTTTTCGGGCGCCCCGCGCCTTGTCATAAAACTGTTACGCAACCGTCACAAAAGCTTTCACAAAGCCGAATAGCCCGCTCTCCGAGAGCGCAACTTCCGCGTTCCGGTGTAATCTAACCAACGGAGTGTCTTAGACATGTCTTTCGCTAAACTTACAGTATCCACGCTCGCAATCGCTGCGATCTCGGCTACCGCTGCTGCGGCACAGAGCCGTACAAACGTATCGGTCGCGGGTTCCTCGACCGTACTGCCTTACGCCAATATCGTAGCCGAAGCTTTCGGCGCCGAGTTCGACTTCGACACACCCGTTGTTGAAGGTGGCGGTTCTTCCACTGGCCGTCGCATGCTCTGCGAAGGCGTTGGTGAAGCAACCATCGACATCGCG
The DNA here is from genome assembly GCA_965656935.1 of uncultured Paracoccaceae bacterium. Lineage (GTDB taxonomy): Bacteria > Pseudomonadota > Alphaproteobacteria > Rhodobacterales > Rhodobacteraceae > M30B80. The sequence continues at coordinate 15,428 of CBFHMG010000016.1, read as the reverse complement.
AACTCCTCGAGCCTCATGAAGGACTCCGAGCGCGAAGTTTGCGCGGCAAACGGCGTTACCCCAATCGAAGTTCGCTTCGGTTATGACGGCATCGTATTCGCCTCCGACATCAATGGCGCATCCTTTGCCTTCACACCTGCAGACATCTATCTCGCTCTCGCAGCCGAGATCCCTGTGGATGGCGCAATGGTTGCCAACGCGAACACCAACTGGACAGACGTAAACGCTGATCTTCCTTCGCAGGAAATCAACATGTTCGTTCCAGGCACCAACCACGGCACACGTGAAGTTTTCGACGAAAACGTTGTTCTGGCTGGCTGTGAAGAAACCGGTGCTGCCGAAGCAATGGCCGCAATGGGCATGGACGAAGACACCGTCGAAGAAACCTGCATGACCCTGCGCACAGACGGTCGTTCGGTTGACATTGAAGGCGACTACACACAGACACTCGCAAACCTCGAGAGCACCCCACTGGGCATCGGCGTTTTCGGTCTGTCCTTCTACGAGAACAACACTGATCGTCTTCAGGTTGCAACAATGTCGGGTGTTGTCCCAACTGTTGATGCAATCGCCTCCGGCGAATACCCAGTATCGCGTCCTCTGCAGTTCTACATCAAAGCAGAGCATATCGGCGTGATCCCTGGCCTGAAAGAATATGTTGAGTTCTTCATCTCCGACGAAATCGCAGGCGATGGCGGTCCTTTGGCTGAGTACGGCCTTGTTCCTGATCCAGAGCTGGCAGCGACACAAGAAATGGTTTCCGGCCTGTAATTTCGGCCCAACCTGCTAATGGATTGGGCGGCTTTTAAGGGCCGCCCATTTCCTTCCAAGGCCTAACATGGCCCCTTGTCTCCACAGACCAATGCGGAAATGCCCATGCCCCTGACCATCAGCATATCGGTTGTCCTGACCATCATCGTAATTCTGGCGGTTGCTGGCTTTTTCCTTGGACGTGCCCGCGCGATCAGCGTGGCCCAAGGCGCTGAGGTTGGTCTGCATTCCCTTCCGAAAACACATGGCTGGCATGTCGCCCTTTGGGCCGCGATCCCTGCTTTGGTGCTGATGTCGCTTTGGGCGGTCGGATCGGGCGTTGCCTCCAATATGTATGCGCATGCGATCATCGACCCCGACGCGGCCGAGCTGCAAATCCCTGCCTCGGTGACCGAAGGTCTGCCCCAAGAAGAGATCGACGTCCGCCTGAGCGCTCAGCGCGAATTATTTGTTGCCAGCGTCAAAGGCCTTGCAGGCGCGATTGACGGCTTTATCGCCAATGGCCGCGCCACCGAAGACGAGATCGACAGCTGGCGGGTGGATTTCGCCCCGCTTGAGCAGCGCTTGCGCGAAGATGGCCAGATCATTGGCGCCACGATCTCCCAAAAAATGCTTACAACAGCGCTGCGCTTGCGCAGCTTCGACAATACGGTCGAGCTGCTGGGGCGTGTCCTGACCATCGCTTTGGCCATTGGCTGCTTTGCCATCGCCTTACGCCTGATCTCGCGGGAGTTCAGAGCGCGGCTTTCGGTCGAGCGCTGGATCCTGACCTTCCTGATTTTCGCCTCCACCATGGCGATCCTGACCACGATCGGCATTTTGTCGGCCATCACCTTCCCGACCTTCGCCTTCTTCAAGGAATACGGGTTCTTCAACTTCCTCTTCGGGCTGGAATGGGCCCCTGCGGGCGATGTTGCGGGCGACCCCGATGGCGCGGATGGCAGCTATAACTCGGCGCTCGGCTTCCTGCCGCTGATCTGGGGCACCTTGTATATCGCGCTTGTGGCGCTGCTGGTGGCTGTGCCCTTGGGCCTGTCGGCTGCGATTTACCTCTCGGAATTTGCGCCAAGCGCGCTGCGCACGGTGATCAAACCCGCGCTCGAAATCCTCGCGGGTATCCCGACCATCGTTTATGGTATCTTTGCGCTGGTCACCGTTGGCCCCTTCCTTCAGGCGGTCGTTGGATCAACGATCATGCCCAATACCGTCTCGGTTGTGACCGCTGGCGTGGTGATGGGCATGATGCTGGTGCCTTTCGTCTCGTCGCTGTCGGATGACGTGATCAATGCGGTGCCCCAATCCATGCGCGACGGCTCGCTCGGGCTTGGCGCGACGCCTGCGGAAACCGTGACCAAGGTGATCCTGCCCGCCGCCCTTCCAGGCATTGTGGGCGCGATTGTTCTGGCCGCCTCCCGCGCGATTGGCGAGACCATGATCGTAGTTCTGGCGGCAGGTGCCTTGTCCAGCGTCACAGGGCTTGAGCCGAACCCCTTCGGCGCGGTTGTGACGGTCACCACACGGATCGTGGCGGTTCTGACGGGCGAGGGGTCGGGCTTTGACTCGATCGATGTTCTGGCGGTCTTTGCACTGGCCTTCACCTTGTTCTTCGTCACCCTCGCGCTCAACCTACTGGCGCAGCGCATCGTTGCGAAATATCGGGAGCAGTATGACTAATGACTGACATGACCAATCCATCTGCGGCTCCCGCCCGCAAGTTCCAGTCGCTCTACGAGCGCTCGGACCAGATCGAGATGCGCCATAAAAAGGGCACGGCCCTGCGCATTCTGGGCATCTCGGCGATCACGCTGGTGCTGTTCTTCCTCTGCGTGCTGCTCTGGTCGATCTTTTCGCGCGGTATTCCGGCGCTGTGGCAATATCAGGCCGAAATCTCGATCTTCTATGATCCCGCGATCCTGAACGAGGATGGTGGCGCGGTAACGCCCGAGGAAATCGGCTCAGTCAGCCTGCGCTCGGGCTTTGAGCGCGGGATTTACGCCAACTCGCTGAACCAGAGCTTGAGTGAGGCAGGCATCGACACCGTCTCCGTGGTTGCCGATCGCTATGCCGCGCGCACCGCCGAGTTACTGGCGGCGGCCAATCTGGCCGATGGGGCAGGGGCCTATCTTGATGAGTTCCGCAGTGGCTCGGTTGAAGGCGGAGATATCGCGCGGGTCTTCGGCCAGTCGGGCAGCGCAGTCCGCGCGGCGCAAACCGCCCTTGATGGCGGCGATCTGGAGGCAGCCGTGACAGCGCTTGAAGCGGTCGTCACCGATCTGGAAGACAAGGGGTTCCTTGCCGCCAGCGCGCAGGTCGCAGCCATTGCCGAAGGTCTGAGCGCCGAGACGACCGTGCAAGCCGCAACCGCGCTTGCAGCCACGGGCTTGCAAACGGCGCTTCTGGACAGCGCGACCTTGATGCGTGAGCCGGCCGAGTTTGACGAAGTGTCCTTTGCAACGATGATCTATGCCGCGAACCGCCGCGATACCCGTGATTATCTGGTCGAAAACCCCGATCTCGTGGGCGAGACCGAAACCGTGCGGGTGCCTGTCTCGATCTCGCTGACGCGCTATCTGACGGGCGAATTGCAGGGCGCGGATAAATCCGACATGCCTCCGGGCTTTGATCTTGGCCATCTGGCCGTGGCCGATGCCATGGTCGAGGCCGATATCATCAACCGCCATTTCCACTGGAGGTTCTTCACCAATCTCTACTCGCAAAGCGGCGAGATCACGGGGATCGGGCCTGCGCTGATGGGATCGCTCTATATGATGCTGGTGGTTCTGGTGTTCTCGCTGCTCTTTGGTGTTGCGGCCTCGATCTATCTTGAGGAATTCGCACCGAAGAACAAATTGACCGATTTCATCGAGATCAACATCGCCAATCTGGCCGCTGTGCCGTCGATTGTATTCGGTATCTTGGGGGCCGCTATCCTGTTTGCCCTCACTGATTTGGGGATCGGCTCTTCGATCCGAGGGACGGCGCTGATGGGCGGCATCGTGTTGTCGCTGATGACATTGCCCACAATCGTGATTGCCACGCGCTCGGCGCTCAAGGCCGTGCCACCCTCGATCCGCGAAGCGGCGCTCGGGGTAGGGGCCTCCAAGGTGCAGGCGATGTTCCACCACACTTTGCCATTGGCTGCGCCCGGTATTTTGACGGGAACGATCATCGGGATCGCGCAGGCGCTTGGTGAAACGGCCCCCTTGCTGTTGATTGGCCTCTCGGTCTCGACCGGTGCTGATATCTTGTCCTCGCCGCTTTCGGGTGGTTTGCTGGAGCAAACACAATCCCTGCCAACGGTTGTCTATCTGCTTGCGCAGAACGAAGATGCGCCTGTGCGGCAGGGCTTGGCACAATCGGCCATTATCGTGATGCTGATCTTGCTTTTCTTGCTGAACTTCGTGGCCATCATGCTGCGGCGTCGCTTTGAGCGGCGTTGGTGATAGGATAGGGGCCTGAAATTATGAATGATTTACGAATGACGGAGCGTGACGTGAGCACCACAGATATCAAAATCGAGGCGCGCGATGTCGACGTCTTCTACGCCGATACCCACGCCATCAAATCGGTGAATGTGGATGTGCAGGACAAGACCGTGACAGCCTTTATCGGCCCGTCGGGTTGCGGCAAATCCACCTTCCTGCGCTGCTTGAACCGGATGAATGACACAATCGATATCTGCCGTGTGGAGGGCTCGATCAAGCTTGATGCGGAAGATATCTATGACCGCCGCGTTGATCCCGTGCAGTTGCGCGCGAAAGTGGGCATGGTGTTCCAGAAACCAAACCCCTTCCCGAAATCGATCTATGATAACGTAGCCTATGGCCCGCGTATCCATGGCTTGGCCCGCACGAAATCGGACCTTGACGAGATCGTGGAAACCTCGCTCAAGCGCGCCGCGCTTTGGGATGAGGTCAAGGACCGCCTTGATGGGCCAGGAACAGGGCTTTCGGGTGGTCAGCAGCAGCGCCTTTGCATCGCGCGCGCCGTGGCCACAAGCCCCGAGGTTTTGCTGATGGACGAGCCTTGCTCGGCGCTTGACCCGATTGCCACCGCGCAGGTCGAGGAATTGATCGATGAATTGCGCAGCCGCTTCTCAGTGGTGATCGTGACCCACTCCATGCAACAGGCCGCACGCGTCAGCCAGAAAACGGCCTTCTTCCATTTGGGAGAATTGGTTGAATTCGGCGACACGACACAGATTTTCACCAACCCCGTGGATAGCCGCACCGAGAGCTATATCACGGGCCGGATCGGGTAAAGGTTTACGATTATGGAGAATTCACAACATATCGCGTCCGTGTTTGACCGCGATCTTGAAAGCATTCAGGCGCTGATCATGCGCATGGGGGGCTTGGTCGAGGAAAGCATCCATAACTCTGTCCTCGCTTTGGACACGCAGGATATCGAATTGGCCAATGCCGTGCGGGCAGGGGACAAAGCCATCGACACCCTTGAGGAAAAGGTGAACGAGGAAGCCGCGCGCATCATCGCATTGCGCGCGCCCACTGCGGGCGATCTGCGCACCGTGCTCAGCGTTTTCCGTGTTTCGGCCAATCTTGAACGGATCGGGGATTATTCCAAGAACATCGCCAAGCGCAGCTCGGTCGTGTTCCAGTCGCAGCCCGTTGATGGCGCGTCCAGCTCGCTCAAGCGGATGGCCCGCACCGTTGAATTCATGCTCAAAGACGCGCTTGATGCCTATATCAAGCGCGATGCCGAGCTGGCCCAAGAGGTGCGTGAACGCGATGCCGAGGTGGACCAGATCTATTCCGCATTGTTCCGCGAATATCTGACCTTCATGATGGAAGATCCCCGCAATATCACGGCCTGCATGCATCTGCACTTCATGGCCAAGAATATTGAGCGCATGGGCGATCACGTTACCTCGATTGCCGAGCAGGTGATCTATCTCGTCACGGGCGAAATGCCTGATGAAGAGCGCGAGAAAAGCGATAGCACGCCTTACGCGCAAGGGCGTGAGGGGTAATATGTCATGGTTGCTCCAGTCGTACTCGTCGTAGAAGACGAACCCGCGCAACGCGAAGTTCTGGCCTATAATATCCGCGCCGAAGGCTTTGACGTCGTCACAGCCGATGCGGGTGATGAGGCACTGGTGCTTGCACGCGAAACACCGCCAGACCTGATCGTGCTGGATTGGATGCTGCCCAATGTCTCGGGCATCGAGATTTGCCGCCAGCTTAAGCTTGGCACAGATACCGCGCGTATTCCGATCATCATGCTATCTGCACGCGCCGAAGAGATCGACCGCGTCCGCGGGCTTGAAACGGGCGCTGATGATTACGTGACCAAACCCTATTCTCTGGCCGAATTGCTGGCCCGCATCCGCACACAGCTGCGCCGCACGCGGCCTGCGGCAGTGGGTGAGCGTCTGGAATATGAGGATATCATCCTCGATGTTTCCGAGCACAGGGTCTACAGGGCAGGGGCACCGCTCACCCTCGGCCCGACCGAGTTCCGCTTGCTAACCTCCTTCATGGAGCGCCCCGGACGTGTCTGGAGCCGCGAGCAACTTCTCGACCGTGTCTGGGGCCGCGACATCTATGTCGATAGCCGGACAGTGGATGTGCATGTGGGCCGCTTGCGCAAAGCGCTGAAGGCCTTGGGCGGGCAAGACCCGATCAGAACCGTGCGCGGCTCGGGCTATGCGCTAGGATAACGTCGCGCGCTGTTAAGCGGTCGCGGCCGAGTTTTCGGCCATCACAGAGTGCTGAAGGGGGTTAATGCGTTCCTACCAGTCTGTAGTAGCATTAATCCTATAATCATGATTATGTTAAATATACATTAACGCAAGAACCGTAATCACGTTAGAAAATGCGTTTAACGCTCTGATATATCATCGTAATAAACGTTTGAGCCCATCCTGCGCCCTCAGCAAGGATGGAAGATAGGCCGAGACCAAATCCTGCGCATCTTCCTGCACCGCAGCCACGCCCGTATTCAGCGCAGCCGTCACACGGCCATGCATATCGACCAGCGGCACCGCGATTGAGCGCAGGCCGATCTCCACTTCCTGATCGATCACGGCATAGCCCGCCTCGCGTGTCGCATCGATCTGGGCCAAAATCTCCTCAGGGTCTGTCAGGCTATGGGCTGTGCGTGGCGTCAGATCAGCGGCCTCGATCAGCGCGCGTGCCTGCGCTGGCGGCAAAGCGGCCAGTAAGACGCGCCCCATCGAGGTGCAATGTGCAGGCAGTCGCGAGCCTGGCATCAAGCCGATGGACATCACACTGCTTTGCGCCGCGCGTGCGATATAGACGATCTCGCCCTCATCCAGAATGGCCACCGAACTGGATTGCCCGATCTGCCGCGATAATTGATCAAGCCAAGGCTGCACGATTTGGGCAATCGGCATGGCGGCAATCGCGCCGATCCCCAGCCGCAATACGCGTGGGGTCAGAGAGAAGAATTTCCCATCATAATCCGCATATCCAAGCTCATGCAGCGTCAATAAACAGCGCCGTGCGGTGGCGCGATCAAAGCCCGTGCCTTGTGCCACATCGGTGATCGACAGCCTCGAACGCTCCGTGCTGAATTCCTCCAGCACCCGCAATCCCTTGGCGAAAGAGCCGATGATATCCGTTTTGTTCATCATGCGAACATATCAGGTCGCTCATAGAACAAATGTCAATATATGAACAAAACCCCTCGGAACTTTACGGGGCAAAGGCTAGGACTACCGCAACAGATGCGGAGGACGCAAAATTGGATAAAACATGCCCTACCCTCGCCGACGCGGTCGCGGATATCCCCGATGGCGCAAGCCTGATGATCGGCGGATTTGGCGGCTCTGGCGCGCCGATCGAATTGATCCATGCCTTGGTGGACAGGTTTCGCGCCACGGGCAGCCCGAAAAACCTGACCGTTGTGAACAATAATGCGGGCAATGGTGGCATCGGGATCGCCGCGATGATCGCGGCGGGAATGGTGGCGAAAATGATCTGCTCCTTTCCGCGCACCAGCGACCCGAAAGCATTTACAGACAAATACTTAGAGGGCGAGATTGAGCTAGAATTGGTCCCGCAGGGCACCCTTGCCGAGCGCATCCGTGCCGCAGGCGCAGGCATCCCCGCTTTCTACACCCCCACAAGTTTCGGCACCGATCTGGCTGTGGGCAAACCCGTGGAAGAGTTCGAGGGCCGCCCTTACGTGCAGGAACGCTGGCTCAAGGCCGATTTCGCCTTTGTGAAGGCCGAGCAAGCCGACCCGCATGGCAATTTGACCTACCGATTGGCAGCACGCAATTTCAATCCGTTGATGGCGATGGCAGCCAGCCAAACCATTGTTCAGGCAAGCAAAATCATGCCCTTGGGCGGGATTGACCCTGTCGATGTCATCACGCCCGGCCTGTTCGTGCAAAAGGTGGTGGAAATGGCGACCCCCATTCAGGAAGAAGACCGCGTGCGCGCGGGCGAGGTGTATTGATGGCTTATGAGAAACTGACCAATGCGCAAATCGCTTGGCGCGCCGCGCAAGACATTGAGGATGGCGCTTATGTCAATCTGGGCATCGGCTTTCCCGAAATGGTGGCAAAATACCAACCCGAAGGGCGCGAGGCGATCTTTCACACCGAGAACGGCATTCTTGGTTTTGGCGAGGCCCCTGCCCCCGGCTCAGAGGATTGGGACCTGATCAATGCAGGCAAAAAGGCCGTTACCCTGAACCCAGGCGCTGCGATTTTCCACCACGCCGATAGCTTTGCCATGGTGCGCGGCGGACATCTGGATGTGGCGATCCTTGGGGCCTATCAGGTGGCGCAAAACGGCGATCTGGCCAATTGGCGCGTCGGCTCAAAAGGGGTGCCTGCCGTGGGCGGCGCGATGGATCTGGTCCATGGAGCCAAACGCGTGGCGGTGCTGACCGATCATGTCACAAAGGATGGAAAGCCCAAATTGGTAGAGCGTTGCAGCTTCCCGCTGACGGGCGTGGGCTGCGTGACGCGGATTTACAGCTCGCTTGCGGTGATCGATATCGAAGGGGGTGCGTTTCTCCTGCGTGAGAAAATCCCCTCCATCTCCCTTGATGAGCTACAATCATTGACGGGCGCGCCGCTCAAGACTGATGCGGGCGTTCAAGACCTGATCACACCGAAGGAGCTGTAAGCCATGCGTGACGTCTTTATCTGCGACTATATCCGCACCCCAATCGGGCGGTTTGGTGGCTCCCTCGCGTCGGTCCGCGCCGATGATCTGGGCGCTGTTCCGATCAAGGCATTGATGGCAAAACATGATCTGGATTGGGCCGCGCTGGATGAGGTGATTTATGGCTGCGCCAATCAGGCTGGCGAAGATAACCGCAATGTGGCGCGCATGTCGGCGCTTCTGGCAGGCCTGCCCGAAAGCGTGCCTGCCACGACGATGAACAGGCTCTGCGGCTCTGGGATGGATGCGGTGATCACGGCGGCCCGCGCGATCAAGGCGGGCGAGGCCGAGATGATGATCGCGGGCGGCGTGGAAAGCATGAGCCGTGCGCCCTTCGTCATGCCCAAGGCCGAAAGCGCCTATTCCCGCGCCAATGCCGTATATGACACCACCATCGGCTGGCGCTTTGTGAACCCTGTGATGGAGGCGCAATACGGCGTCGATTCCATGCCAGAGACCGCCGAGAACGTGGCCGAAGATTACGACATCTCGCGCGAGGATCAGGATGCCTTCGCGCATCGCTCGCAGGTCAAGGCGGGGGCCGCGATGGAGAGCGGGCGTTTGGCGCAAGAGATCACCCCCGTGGCGATCCCGCAGCGCAAGGGTGAGCCCAAGATCGTCGATCAGGATGAACACCCCCGCCCCGCCACGACATTGGAAGACCTCGCCAAATTGCGCGCGCCGTTTCGTGCCGGTGGCTCGGTCACGGCGGGCAATGCCTCGGGCGTGAATGATGGCGCGGCCGCCTTGATCATCGCATCGCAGGCCGCCGTAAAGGCCCATGGCCTGACCCCGATCGCGCGTATCTTGGGGGGGGCTACCGCAGGTGTGGCCCCTCGCATCATGGGGATCGGGCCCGCGCCTGCCTCCGAAAAACTGCTGGCACGTTTGGGCCTTAGCGCCGCGGATTTCGACGTGATCGAATTGAACGAGGCTTTCGCCGCACAGGGGCTTGCGACCTTGCGCAGGCTTGGCATTGCCGATGATGACCCCCGCGTGAACCCCAATGGCGGGGCGATTGCATTGGGCCATCCATTGGGGATGTCGGGCGCACGGATCACGGGCTCAGCAGCGTTGGAGCTTGGGGTGAAGGGCGGCAAACGCGCGCTTTGCACCATGTGTATCGGCGTGGGTCAGGGAATAGCCATCGCGCTCGAGGCGCTTTAACCCATCTGCCACATCTTTTTCGCCTCTCCTTGGCGCGCAGGCAAGCCTTCTGCCCCATTGACGCCCAAATTCCAGCACGCCCGATCAAGCTGGAATTGGGACAAGCATTTGTTATTGAATAAAAATTTTCTAAAACTGGTAAGGATCGCACCTCGTAGAGGTCAAGCGCGCTTGGGACATGAACTTTCCCATTTCGATCCTTAGATTTGCGCGATTGCCCTGCAAATTTACTTATGCGGCGGGAGAAGCCTGTCGCTAGGTGAAAAGGGTGAAACCAATGAACGAACCACAAAACCTGTTTGCAGATTATGTATTCGAGTCGAAAGACTTGGCGTCGATGTTCTCGACGAAAACAGCGCAGTCTTCTTTTCAGGCTGATGGGATCACATGGGTCAA
>CBFHMG010000016.1:0-4832 GCA_965656935.1 uncultured Paracoccaceae bacterium | reverse complement strand
TCGAAAGACTTGGCGTCGATGTTCTCGACGAAAACAGCGCAGTCTTCTTTTCAGGCTGATGGGATCACATGGGTCAACATCCCTGCCGGCGCTTTTGGCAATGGCTGCCCTTTGACAACGATCGAGGTGGCCTCGGAACATCTGATCTCGGCCTCAGGCGCATTGCTGGAGCTTTGGTTCGGCGCGCCAAACGCGATGATCAAGGCTGGCGACCTGATTGGGCATTTCGGAATTACGAAGCTTTCCGAGAATGTTGCGCCAAATTCTTCATCCACACGACATCTGCGATCTGAGACCGACGGTCAGTTCGTTCTGACCAAAGATGAAGTGGCGCTTTTGCTGGCCATGGCCGCAAATCAAGATAGCGCGCTGCTGCAATTGGGTGCCGCCTCGCTGGATGAGGAGCTTTGGGCAACTGTTCCGCGTATTGAAGAAACCGCCAATCCGGCGCCGCAAAAGGTGAAAAAAGCCCACAGATGGGTCTGAGAAGAAAGACACATATGCCCTACCCTTTCCCCTGACCCCGCCAATAGCGCGTGACTTTTTGGATCAGTTTGTTCAAAAAGCATCAGGTCACGTGATCTCAAAGGGTTAGACATGCATATTCTTGTTCTCAACGGTCCGAATTTGAACCTTCTCGGCACGCGGGAACCCGAAATTTATGGCCATACCAGCTTGGCTGATATCGAGGCCAGCTGCCAGCAGACGGCCCAAGCGCTCGGATTTGATCTGTCCTTTCAGCAGAGCAATCATGAAGGTGCATTGGTGGATGCCATCCATGCCGCGCGCGGTGTCTCGGACGGGATCGTGATCAATGCGGGCGCTTATACCCATAGCTCTGTCGCGCTGCGCGATGCGATTGCAGGGATCGGCCTGCCCGTGATCGAGCTGCATTTGTCGAACACCCATGCCCGCGAAGAATTCCGCCATCACTCTTATATGGCGGCTGTTTGTCTGGGCGTGATCCAAGGCTTTGGCGCGGCGGGCTACCCCCTCGCCTTGCAAGCCATGGTACGCCATTTAACCGCCGAGACTGCCAAATAATGAAACGCCTCAAGACCTATCTGGCCGCGCGCAGCATTGAAGATGTGTGGGCCTTTCATCTTGAAGTGATGAAGGATTATGGCTTTGACCGTGTGTTCTATGCCTATAACGCCTTCGCAACGCGGCCCGGCGGCATGGTTTCACCAGAAGACGCATTGTTTCTGACCAATTACGGCCAAACCTATGTCGATGAATATGTCTATTCGGGGGTCTATCGCCATGGACCCTTGATGAAATGGGCAACCCGAAATGTGGGCGCGACCAGCTGGAAGACCGTATGGGACGAAATTCAAGCGGAGGGCCTGACGGACGGGCTGCGTCGCATAGCGGCGGTGAACAAAAAACACGAGATTGCGGTCGGATTTACGGTAAGCCTGCCCGTTGCAATGACAAACGCCAATGCAGGCTTTGGCCTATGCGCGCGCAAGGGCATAACACAGGAAGAAGCCGATAGGATTTGGGCCGAGCATGGCGATGAGATTCAAACATTTTGTCACGTAGCCCATCTGTGCATCATGCAGCTTCCCGCCTCATTGAAGCAACAAAAGCTGACCGACCGTCAGGCCGAGGTGCTGGAACTGGTGGCCAATGGCAAAAGCATGCAGGATATCGCCACCATTTTGGGGCGTAAAATTCCTACTATTGAAAAACACCTGCGCGGAGCGCGCGAAAGCCTTTCAGTTTCGACCACAGCACAAGCGGTGCGTAAGGCCTCGGTTTTAAACCAGATTTTCCGATCGCTTCCTGAGTGAGGCACCCCAATAAGCGCGGGTCACATCCTTGATTTGCCCTGAATTAAGACCTTGGTAAGGATTTCCACACTTTCCTTACCTAGCGTTAACCCTCATCCTGAGATGGTCCGTGAGTGTGGGCAATTTTGGCCTAGGACGGGGGGTGTGTGTTTGCCCTGATTTCTGACCGTGTATTGGATGTATTTTCGCCAGTCTGCACGGTTTTTTCATTATCGGCTGTGCGCCTAGTCCCACAGCGGTAAAGAAAAGAAACGGCGCTGCCTTGTTCCCTAGGCAGCGCCGTTTTTTTGTTTGAAGCAGGCGGGCTTGCCCCGCCCTGCCCTATGGATCAGCCCTTGGAGACTTTGGCGACCTCTGCAGCGAAATCTTCTTTTTCGACTTCGATGCCTTCGCCAACCTCAAGACGCACGAAACCGGTGATTTCAACACCTGCTTCAGCGGCAGCCGCAGCCACGGTCAGATCGGGGTTCACAACGAATTGCTGGTTCACAAGCGTGACTTCCGAGAGGAATTTCTGCATGCGGCCAACGATCATCTTCTCGATCACGGCTTCGGGCTTGCCCGATTCACGTGCGATATCCATCTGGACCTGACGCTCCTTCTCGACGATTGCAGGGTCAAGATCACCCTCGTTCAGCGAGGCAGGGTTCACAGCCGCAACATGCATGGCAACCTGACGTGCGAAGGCCGCATTGTCGCCCTTGATCGCAACCAGAACACCGATACGACCCATGCCATCGGTGGCCGCGTTATGCACATAGGTCACAACCTGTTCGCCCGAGATCTTTGCCATGCGGCGCAGATCCATATTCTCGCCGATTTTGGCGATTGCATCGGTAATCACAGTCTCGACAGGCTTGCCGTCAATCTCGGCCGCTTTGAGCGCCTCAACATCGTCAACACCCAGAGCGGCAGTTGCGATATCGGCAACCATGCCCTGAAACTCGGCGTTTTTACCAACAAAGTCGGTTTCCGAGTTCACTTCGACGGCAACGGCTGTGCCATCTTTCATGGTGACAGCGACAAGACCTTCGGCCGCCGTACGGCCCGATTTCTTGGCCGCTTTCGCCAGACCTTTGGTGCGGAGCCAGTCAATCGCGGCCTCCATGTCACCATCTGTTTCGGTGAGCGCCTTCTTGGCGTCCATCATGCCTGCGCCGCTCATTTCGCGCAGTTCCTTCACCATTGCAGCTGTAATTGCCATGGTTGAATTCTCCTGATTTTATGGATGATTGGGCCGGCATATATCCGGCCCAAATGTCAAATACGTGACAAAGCCTGCCGATCAGCTTTCAGCTGGTGCCTCAGCGGCGGCTTCTTCTGCGGGGGCTTCTTCAACGACAGCCTCTTCAACCGCTGCATCTTCCAATGCACCGATATCAACACCAGCCGATTCAAGCTGTGTGGACATGCCGTCAAGCGCTGCACGCGCAACGAGATCGCAATAGAGTGAGATCGCACGAGCCGCGTCATCATTGCCAGGAATGATGTAATCAACGCCAGCAGGCGAGCAATTGGTGTCAACGACAGCAACCACGGGAATGCCGAGCTTTTTGGCCTCGAGGATGGCGAGGTCTTCCTTGTTCACGTCGATGACGAAAAGAAGATCAGGCACGCCGCCCATTTCGCGGATCCCGCCAAGCGATGCTTCAAGCTTGATCTGGTCACGCTCCATGCCGAGGCGTTCTTTCTTGGTCAGACCTTCAACGCCATTTTCCATGGCCTCATCGATCTGCTTGAGACGGTTGATCGAGTTAGACACGGTCTGCCAGTTGGTCAGCGTGCCACCCAGCCAACGGTGGTTCATGTAATATTGTGCGCAACGCTCAGCGGCATCGGCGATCGGGCGCTGTGCCTGACGCTTGGTGCCAACAAAGAGGATGCGGCCGCCCTTGGCCACGGTGTCACGAACAACCTGAAGAGCTTGATCAAGCAAATCAACGGTTTGTGTGAGGTCCATGATGTGGATGCCGTTACGCTCGCCGTAGATATACGGGGCCATACGGGGGTTCCAGCGGTGTTTCTGGTGACCAAAGTGAACGCCAGCTTCCAAAAGCTGACGCATGGAGAAATCGGGAAGCGCCATGTTCCATTCCTTTTCCGGTTTGCGCCTGAGCGGAGGATAGGGAAACATGCTGCATGCATGGACCCAACCGGTGGACCTGATCAGGGATGTCTCCCCCGAGGGCCCGCCTCCGCCTGTGAAGTGCGCGCCGTTTAGGGGATATATCTGGGCAGTGCAACCCTTATTTTGCGGGGCTTGGTGCGGTGCCTTTGCAGCGGCTGCGCCCCTGCCCCTGAAGGCGGGTCAGGATGGCTGGTTTTGGAAAGTATTTGAGAAGCAAAGATGGACCCCTCTCTGGACCCTTGGCGGGCGTAGCGCTAGAGCATTTATATGGATATCAAACCTGACATTTTATGCATCGGCTCGGTGCTGTGGGATATTATCGGGCGGACCGATCTGGGTATGGAGCTTGGCAATGACAAGCCAGGGCGGATCACGCGGTTGCCTGGCGGTGTGGCGCTGAATATTGCGATGACCTTGGCGCAATTCGGGATGCGCCCTGCCCTGATCTCGGTTGTGGGTGAGGATCGTGAGGGAGCGGAATTGCTCCAGCGCTGCCGTGAAATGGGGCTCTTGGTGGATTACATGACGCTAAGCCCCGATTTGCCAACCGACCAATATATGGCGATTGAAGCGCAGGGGCATCTGACGGCGGCCTTGGCGGATGCGCATTCGCTGGAGGCTGCGGGCGCGGATATTCTGGCCCCGCTGGCCGATGGCAGGCTTGGCGATGAGCGCGCGCCATGGGACGGGTTGATTGCGCTGGACGGGAATTTGACCACCGAACTTCTGGCCGCGATTGCGCAGAGCGAGTTATTCATGGCGGCTGATTTGCGTCTTGCCCCCGCCTCGCCCGGTAAGGCCGAGCGGTTGCGCGCTTTGCTCTCGCATGAGCGGGCCACGCTATATGTGAATTGCGAAGAAGCGGGGCTGATCACCGGATCACCCGTCAAAACGGCGGTTGAGGGGGC
>CBFHMG010000015.1:0-46029 GCA_965656935.1 uncultured Paracoccaceae bacterium | reverse complement strand
CTGACCTCCTATGAGTATCCTGGCGACGATATCCCAATCGTTAAGGGCTCTGCTCTGGCGGCGATGGAAGACCGTGACGCTGAGATTGGTGAGAACTCGATCCGCGCGCTTCTCGAAGCTGTTGACACCTATATCCCGACACCAGCACGTGCAGTTGACCTGCCGTTCCTGATGCCAATCGAAGACGTATTCTCGATCTCTGGTCGTGGTACTGTTGTGACTGGCCGTGTTGAGCGTGGCGTGATCAATGTTGGCGACGAGATCGAAATCGTTGGCATCCGTGACACGACCAAGACGACCTGTACTGGTGTTGAAATGTTCCGCAAGCTGCTTGATCGCGGTGAAGCGGGCGACAATATCGGCGCGCTTCTTCGCGGTGTTGACCGTGAAGGTGTTGAGCGTGGTCAGGTTCTTTGTAAGCCTGGTTCGGTTAAGCCGCACACGAAGTTCGAAGCAGAAGCCTATATCCTCACCAAAGAGGAAGGTGGCCGTCACACGCCATTCTTCGCGAACTATCGTCCACAGTTCTACTTCCGTACCACCGACGTCACTGGCACTGTTCAGCTGGCTGAGGGCACGGAAATGGTTATGCCAGGCGACAACGTCTCCTTCGGTGTTGAGCTGATCGCTCCTATCGCCATGGAAGACGGCCTGCGCTTCGCGATCCGCGAAGGTGGCCGCACAGTCGGCGCCGGCGTCGTATCCAAGATCATCGAGTGATCTGAATTCGCAAGGGCGCGTTCTGTGCCCTTGCGCTACTTGAAACCGGTTCGACGAGGGGTGGAGTTAAATCCTGCCCCTCCTCTCAATCGTAAAGGATTATGATTATGGCCGCACAAAGCCAAAATATCCGCATCCGCCTGAAGGCGTTTGATTACCGTGTGCTGGATGCCAGCACTCAGGAAATCGTCAGCACCGCCAAGCGGACTGGCGCACAGGTTCGCGGGCCCATCCCGCTGCCGAACAAGATTGAAAAGTTCACCGTTCTGCGTGGACCCCATATCGACAAAAAGAGCCGTGACCAGTGGGAAATCCGTACCCACAAGCGTCTCTTGGACATCGTTGATCCGACCCCGCAGACGGTAGACGCGCTGATGAAGCTCGACCTCGCCGCCGGCGTGGATGTCGAGATCAAGGTCTAAGGGAGGGCATGTAGATGTTGCGCTCTGGAATTATCGCAAAGAAACTGGGCATGACCCGGTTGTTCATGGAAGACGGTCGTCAGATCCCTGTCACCGTTCTGCAGCTTGACGGCCTTCAGGTTGTGTCGCAGCGCACCCCTGAGAAGGATGGCTATACTGCTGTTCAGCTTGGTGCAGGCACTGCCAAGGTCAAGCGCGTTTCGGCCCCTATGCGCGGTCACTTCGCCGCCGCAAAGGTTGCGCCAAAGCGCAAGCTGGTTGAGTTCCGTGTCGACCCCGAGAACCTGATTGGCGTTGGTGAAGAGATCACTGCCGATCACTATTTCGAAGGTCAATATGTTGACGTTGCGGGCACATCGATCGGTAAAGGTTTTGCCGGTGCGATGAAGCGCCACAACTTCGGCGGCCTTCGTGCATCGCATGGTGTTTCGATCAGCCACCGTTCGCACGGCTCCACAGGTCAGTGTCAAGACCCTGGCCGTGTTTTCAAAGGCAAGAAGATGGCCGGTCACATGGGTGCTGCCCGTGTTACCACGCAGAACCTTCAGGTTGTGCGCACCGACACCGACCGTGGCTTGATCATGGTCAAAGGCGCCGTTCCCGGCTCCAAAGGTGGTTGGGTGACCGTCAAGGATGCAGTCAAGAAGCCGTTCCCCGAGAACGCGGTTCTGCCTGCTGCTCTGAAATCCGCCGCTGCCCCTGCTGCCGAAGCTCCGGTACAAGAGGCACCCGCCGAGGGAGGTGAGGAATAATGAAACTCGACGTCATCAAATTGGACGGTGGTAAAGCCGGTTCCGTAGATCTCGGCGACGACATCTTCGGTCTGGAACCCCGCGTGGACATCCTGCACCGTGTGGTCCGCTGGCAGCGCAACAATGCGCAAGCTGGTACCCACAAGGTCAAGACCCGTTCCGAGACCAGCTATTCGACCAAGAAGATCTATCGCCAAAAGGGCACCGGCGGCGCACGCCACGGTGACCGTAACGCACCGATCTTCCGTAAGGGCGGTATCTACAAGGGTCCAACCCCTCGTAGCCACGGCCACGAGCTGACCAAAAAGTTCCGTAAACTTGGCCTGAAGCACGCGCTTTCGGCAAAGGTTGCGGCAGGTGAGCTGGTCATCATCGACAATGCGGCCTTGGCAGAAGCCAAGACCAGCGTTCTGGCCAAGCAGATCAAGGATCTCGGCTGGAAGCGTGCATTGATCATCGATGGTGCAGCGGTTGACGCAAACTTCGCCCGCGCGGCTCAGAACATCGAAGGTCTTGATGTGCTGCCCACGATGGGTGCCAACGTTTATGACATCCTCAAGCGTGACACACTCGTGATCACCAAAGCGGGTGTTGAAGCACTGGAGGCTCGACTGAAATGAGCACGAAGCCTGAGCATTACGACGTCGTTCGCAAGCCGATCATCACTGAAAAAGCGACCATGGTCTCCGAAAACGGAGCGGTTGTTTTTGAAGTCGCGATCGATGCGAATAAACCCCAGATCAAAGAGGCTGTTGAAAGCCTGTTTGGTGTAAAGGTGAAAGCGGTTAACACCACAATCACCAAGGGTAAGAACAAGCGTTTCCGCGGTATCGCGGGCACACGCAAGGATGTCAAAAAAGCATATGTTACGCTCGAAGAGGGTAACACCATTGACGTCACTACTGGCCTCTAATAGAGGACGGCATCACTTCGGCCCCGATCTTGATCGGGGCCGTCGCATTTAAAGAGATTCGGGGACCTTTCGGGGGCCCTTCACCTAACGGGGCTTACCCCCCGCAAAGCAACGGAAGACAGAAAGCATGGCACTCAAGTCGTATAAACCGACGACGCCGGGCCAGCGTGGGCTGGTTCTGATCGACCGTTCGGAGCTTTGGAAAGGTCGCCCGGTTAAGTCCCTCACTGAGGGTCTGACCAAAAAAGGCGGCCGGAACAATACCGGACGGATCACAGCACGCCGCCGCGGCGGTGGCGCGAAGCGTCTCTATCGTATCGTAGATTTCAAGCGTACCAAGTTCGATGTATCGGCAACGGTAGAGCGGATTGAATACGATCCCAACCGGACAGCGTTTATCGCCCTCGTGAAATACGAAGATGGCGAACAAACCTATATCCTCGCACCACAGCGTCTCGCAGTTGGTGATAAGGTGATTGCCTCCGCAAAGGCAGACATCAAGCCCGGAAACGCGATGCCCTTCTCGGGTCTCCCGATCGGAACGATTGTCCACAATATCGAGCTTAAGCCAGGTAAAGGCGGCCAGATCGCCCGCGCCGCAGGCACTTATGCTCAGTTCGTTGGCCGTGATGGCGGCTACGCTCAGATTCGTTTGTCTTCGGGCGAGCTGCGCCTGGTGCGTCAGGAATGCATGGCCACCGTTGGTGCCGTGTCGAACCCTGACAACTCGAACCAGAACCTCGGTAAGGCTGGCCGTGTCCGTCACATGGGCAAGCGTCCTTCCGTTCGTGGTGTTGCAATGAACCCGATCGATCACCCACATGGTGGTGGTGAAGGCCGGACCTCAGGTGGCCGTACTCCGGTTACGCCTTGGGGTAAGGACACCAAGGGTCGCCGCACCCGCGACAAGAACAAGGCGTCTCAGAAGCTCATCATCCGCTCGCGTCACGCCAAGAAGAAAGGGCGCTAAGACATGTCTCGCTCTGTTTGGAAAGGTCCTTTTGTCGACTCTTACGTCCTCAAAAAGGCAGAAAAATCGAAGGAATCCGGTCGCAATGAGGTCATCAAGATCTGGTCGCGCCGCTCCACCATCCTTCCCCAGTTCGTGGGCCTCACTTTTGGGGTCTACAATGGTCGCAAACATATTCCGGTCAACGTGACCGAGGATATGATCGGCCAGAAGTTTGGGGAATATTCGCCGACGCGCACCTATTACGGTCACGCGGCTGACAAAAAAGCTAAGAGGAAGTAAGCCATGGGCAAGGATAAAAATCCCCGCCGCGTGGCGGATAACGAAGCGATGGCAAAGCTGCGCATGCTGCGCACAAGCCCGCAGAAACTGAACCTCGTCGCTCAATTGATCCGTGGCAAGAAGGTCGAAAAAGCGCTTACTGTGCTGACCTTCTCGAACAAGCGTATCGCGATCGATGTGAAGAAGTGCCTGCAATCGGCAATCGCCAATGCTGAAAACAACCACAACCTTGATGTTGACGAGCTCGTCGTCGCCGAGGCCTTCGTGGGCAAGAACCTGATCATGAAGCGCGGTCGTCCGCGTGCACGTGGCCGGTTCGGGCGTATCCACAAGCCGTTCTCGGAACTCACCATCAAAGTTCGCCAGGTCGAGGAGCAAGCGTAATGGGTCATAAGGTCAATCCGATTGGCATGCGCCTGCAGGTGAACCGCACCTGGGACAGCCGCTGGTATGCCGACACGAAGGATTACGGTAATCTTCTGCTTGAAGATATCCGTATGCGTGAATTCATTGCTGTTGAATGCAAGCAAGCAGGTGTTTCGAAGGTCATTATCGAACGTCCTCACCGCAAATGCCGCGTTACGGTCCACACCGCTCGTCCTGGTGTGATCATCGGCAAAAAAGGTGCAGACATCGAGACACTTCGCAAGAAACTGGCGGCAATGACCGACAGTGAATTGCACCTGAACATCGTTGAAGTGCGCAAGCCCGAGCTTGATGCTCAGCTTGTCGCTGAATCGATTGCTCAGCAGCTTGAGCGTCGTGTGTCCTTCCGTCGTGCCATGAAGCGCGCCGTGCAGAACGCAATGCGTATGGGTTCGCTCGGTATTCGTGTGAATGTTGCGGGCCGTCTTGGCGGCGCGGAAATCGCCCGGACCGAATGGTACCGTGAGGGCCGCGTGCCACTCCACACCCTTCGTGCCGATATTGATTATGCACATGCTGAAGCCATGACACCTTACGGTATCATCGGTATCAAAACGTGGATTTTCAAAGGCGAGATCATGGAGCATGATCCTGCTGCACGTGATCGTCGTTCGGCTGAGCTTCAAGAAGGTGGTGGTCCGTCGCGTCCCCGCCGTGACCGCTGAGGAGTTTGAAAGATGCTGCAACCAAAGCGCACTAAATTCCGCAAGATGCAAAAAGGCCGTATCAAAGGTCTGGCAAAGGGCGGGTCTGACCTCAACTTTGGCACCTATGGCCTGAAGGCTCTTCAGCCTGAGCGTGTAACTGCACGTCAGATCGAAGCTGCGCGTCGTGCCATGACGCGTCACATGAAGCGTCAGGGTCGTGTCTGGATCCGCATTTTCCCAGATACTCCGGTAACCTCCAAGCCCGTCGAAGTTCGTATGGGTAAAGGTAAAGGTTCCGTTGATTATTGGGCATGCAAGGTCAAGCCAGGCCGCGTGATGTTCGAGATCGATGGTGTTTCCGAGCCAATCGCCCGTGAGGCCCTGCGCCTTGCAGCGATGAAGCTTCCGGTGAAAACACGCACAGTCGTCCGCGAAGACTGGTAAGTCCGCATCACGCGGGCGTCTGTCGCCAAAAATTCAAAAGCCTCCAGAGTTTCTGGGGGCTTTTTCTTTGCTTATTGCAGCACAATCCCTTCCCGAATAGGTTTTCACCATGGCCAATATCAAATCCCTTTTCGCGACGCGTCTGTATCACGCCAAGCTGTCCGAGCTTGGTCCAAAGATCGATGATGACGAGCTGTCCGCCTCCTGTTTCTCCATCGCCGAGGATGATGAGGCGGGGCAGGATTGGTGTGAAGAAAACGGCTTTCCCGGCTATACCTCCTATGCGTCGCTGACTGATTTGCCGTGGCGCTTTCCGATCTTTGCATCTGTGGTCGAGGCCCTCGATGCGCATGTGGCGCGTTTCGTGGAGGATTTGGAATTCGACCTTGAAGGTCGCGCGCTCAAGCTTGAGGATATCTGGATCAATATTCTGCCCGAGGGTGGCATTCATACCAGCCACATCCACCCTCATTCGGTGATTTCGGGCACGACCTATGTGCAGGTTCCCCCCAATGCACGTTCCATCAAGCTGGAAGATCCGCGCCACGCCATGATGATGGCGGCCCCCAACCGCCGCAAGGATGCGCGTGATGAATTGCGGGCCTTCATCTACCCCAATCCCGAGACGGGCGATGTTCTGTTGTGGGAAAGCTGGCTGCGCCATGAAGTGCCGATGAATATGGACGAGGATGACCGCGTGAGCGTGAGCTTTAACTATTCATGGGAAGGCTAGGGGGCGTAATCCTCCTGTCTTGCGGGTGGCGCTTGGCACCGCTCGGAAATGATTCACGAAAATCGCTTGCCAAGTAGCAATAGCGCGCCTATACGGCCCCTTCATTCACCTACTCCACTGGAATCAGGGTGACCCGCTTTGTGGGCCCTCCGGTGATGTTGAAAGGAAATATGGCGATGAACGCCCAAGAACTGCGTGATAAGACGCCCGACCAGCTGCGTGATCAGCTGCTCGTGCTCAAGAAGGAGGCCTTCAACCTCCGCTTCCAGCAGGCCACAGGCCAGCTCGAAAACACTGCGCGTATGCGCAACGTCAAGCGCGAGGCTGCTCGTGTCCTGACAATTCTGAACGAAAAGGCAACTGCCGCCGCAGGGGAGGCCAACTAATGCCCAAACGTATCCTGCAAGGTACCGTTACATCCGACGCCAACGCACAGACCGTAACCGTCTCGGTTGAACGTCGCTTCAAGCATCCGGTTCTTCAAAAGACGATCCGGAAGTCGAAGAAATACCGCGCACATGACGCGGATAACCAGTTCAAGGTTGGTGATACAGTCCGCATTCAGGAATGTGCGCCAATGTCGAAGACGAAACGCTGGGAAGTTATCGCAAGCTAAGCGTTAGCCAACAGTTTATCGAAACCCGGGGGTCCACGTCCTAACTGCAAGGTGGCCCTCAAGGTCGGGAGAAACTCTATGATCCAGATGCAGACTAATCTGGATGTTGCTGACAACAGCGGCGCTCGCCGTGTTCAGTGCATCAAGGTTCTGGGTGGTTCCAAGCGGAAATACGCGTCGGTGGGTGATATCATCGTCGTTTCCGTGAAAGAAGCCATCCCACGTGGTCGCGTAAAGAAAGGTGACGTCCGTAAGGCCGTTGTCGTACGCACCGCTAAAGAAGTTCGCCGTGAAGACGGCACCGCAATCCGTTTTGATCGGAATGCGGCAGTGATCCTCAATAACAGCAACGAGCCTATGGGCACCCGTATCTTCGGGCCAGTTGTTCGTGAGCTTCGCGCCAAGAACTTCATGAAGATCATCTCGCTCGCGCCGGAGGTGCTGTAAGATGGCTGCTAAGTTGAAAAAAGGCGACAAGGTCGTCGTTTTGGCCGGCAAAGACAAAGGCAAGCAGGGCGAGATTTCGCGCGTATTGCCTGCGGATAACAAGGCCGTCGTGGAAGGCATCAATATTGCCATCCGTCACACACGCCAAAGTCAGACAGATCAGGGTGGCCGTATTCCAAAAGCCATGCCAATCGCTCTGTCGAACTTGGCTCTTCTGGACGCCAATGGCAAAGCCACACGCGTCGGCTTCAAAACTGAAGACGGCAAGAAAGTGCGTTTCGCCAAGACAACGGGGGATGTGGTCTAATGTTGGATACAGCAAATTATACCCCACGCCTGAAGGCCGCTTTCAAGGACAGCATCCGCGCTGCCATGAAAGAAGAGTTCGGCTACAAAAACGACATGCAGATCCCGCGTCTGGACAAAATCGTCCTGAACATCGGCGCTGGTGCTGAAGCAGTTCGTGACTCCAAGAAAGTGAAGTCGGCTCAGGAAGATCTGACCGCCATCGCTGGCCAATTGGCTGTCGTCACCAAAGCAAAGAAGTCCATCGCTGGCTTCCGCGTTCGTGAGGAAATGCCCCTTGGTACCAAGGTCACACTGCGCGGCGACCGCATGTATGAATTCCTCGACCGCCTCACAACGATCGCGATGCCTCGCATCCGTGACTTCCGTGGCGTTTCGGGTAAGTCGTTCGATGGCCGTGGCAACTACGCCATGGGCATGAAAGAGCATATCGTATTCCCAGAAATCGAATTCGACAAAGTCGATGAAGTCTGGGGCATGGATATCATCATCTGCACCACCGCGAAGACCGACGCGGAAGCGAAGGCGCTGTTGAAGCATTTCAACATGCCTTTCAACTCGTGATCGCGGGAGGAGAATGAACAATGGCTAAGAAGTCCATGGTCGCACGCGAAGTTAAGCGCCAAAAGCTGGTGGAGAAATATGCCACCAAGCGCGCGGCTCTTAAAGAAATCGCGAAAGATGAATCGAAGCCGATGGAAGAGCGTTTCAAGGCTCGCCTTAAACTGGCGAAACTGCCTCGTAACAGCTCCGCTACTCGTCTTCATAACCGTTGCCAGCTGACCGGTCGCCCTAAGGCGTATTACCGCAAGCTGAAAATGTCGCGTATCATGCTGCGTGAACTGGCCTCGAATGGTCAGATCCCCGGTATGGTAAAGTCGAGCTGGTAGGAGGTCATACGATGAACGATCCTCTAGGTGATATGCTCACCCGTATCCGTAACTCTCAAATGCGTGGCAAATCCACAGTGATGACGCCCGCATCTAAGGTACGTGCTTGGGTACTCGATGTGTTGGTCGATGAAGGCTACATTCGTGGCTACGAGCGCACAACAGATGCCAATGGCCATCCCGCCATTGAAATCAGCCTGAAATACTATGAAGGCACTCCGGTGATCCGCGAAATCAAGCGCGTATCTAAACCCGGTCGTCGTGTTTACATGAGCGTGCAGGACATTCCGCAAGTCCGTCAGGGTCTCGGCGTTTCCATCGTATCCACCTCCAAAGGTGTGATGTCCGATGCGAATGCTCGTCAGGCCAATGTCGGCGGCGAAGTGCTCTGCACCGTGTTCTAAGGAGACCTGAAGAATGTCTCGTATTGGCAAAAGACCGGTCGACCTGCCTGGTGGAGTTTCCGCCGCAGTATCTGGCCA
Organism: uncultured Paracoccaceae bacterium; assembly: GCA_965656935.1. Classification (GTDB taxonomy): domain Bacteria; phylum Pseudomonadota; class Alphaproteobacteria; order Rhodobacterales; family Rhodobacteraceae; genus M30B80. The sequence continues at coordinate 36,979 of CBFHMG010000015.1, read as the reverse complement.
GACCATCGAAGTGAAAGGCCCCAAAGGGACCCGTAGCTTTACCGCAACCGACGACGTCAATCTGACCGTTGAAGACAATGTTGTGCGCATTGAGCCGCGCGGCAAGTCCAAGCGGGCACGCCAGCAATGGGGTATGAGCCGCACTATGGTTCAAAACCTCGTCAATGGTGTGACGGATGGCTTCAAGAAAGAGCTTGAGATCCAAGGTGTGGGTTACCGCGCCGCGATCCAGGGCAATACCTTGAAACTGTCTCTCGGCTATAGCCACGAAGTTGATTTTGAGGTGCCCGCAGGGGTTACCGTTACATGCCCGAAGCAGACCGAAGTGGTCATTGAAGGCATCGATCAGCAACTCGTCGGTCAAGTCGCGGCAAACATCCGTGAGTGGCGTGCGCCAGAGCCCTATAAGGGCAAAGGCATCCGTTACAAAGGCGAGTATATCTTCCGTAAGGAAGGTAAGAAGAAGTAAGGGCGACGAAAATGGCAAACAGCAAACTACAACTGTTCCAGAAACGCCGCCTGCGCGTGCGGAACAAATTGCGGAAAATGGCAGACGGGCGCGCGCGCCTCTCGGTCCACCGCTCGAACAAGAACATCAGCGTCCAGCTGATCGACGATGTGAACGGCGTAACCCTCGCGGCTGCGTCCTCGCTCGAAAAAGATCTGGGCGTTGTGGGCAAGAACAACGTGGAGGCCGCCAGCAAGGTGGGCGCCGCGATCGCCGAACGTGCAAAGAAGGCCGGTGTCGAAAGCTGCTATTTCGATCGTGGTGGCTTCCTTTTCCACGGCCGTGTGAAAGCACTTGCCGAAGCAGCCCGCGAAGGCGGTCTGAAGTTCTAATCAAATGAAGGCGGCGCAGTATCTGCGCCGCCTCGATGATCAAGGAGCGGGCAGGCGCCCCTCACTGTGATTGAAGACAATCGTCGCGGCTGGCCGCGCAAATCAAAGAAGGATGCCACCAATGGCAGAACGTGAACAACGTCGGGGACGCCGTCGCGAAGAGCGCGAAGAAACCCCAGAATTCGCAGACCGTCTGGTCGCAATCAACCGCGTCTCGAAGACTGTAAAAGGCGGTAAGCGCTTTGGTTTCGCAGCCCTCGTGGTTGTCGGCGATCAGCGTGGCCGTGTAGGTTTCGGCAAGGGTAAGGCCAAAGAGGTCCCCGAGGCGATCCGCAAGGCAACAGAGCAAGCCAAGCGTAACTTGATCCGCGTGCCTCTGCGCGAAGGCCGCACGCTGCACCACGACACGAAGGGCCATCACGGCGCAGGTTCGGTTGTGATGCGCACAGCCCCTGAAGGTACGGGTATCATTGCAGGTGGTCCAATGCGTGCTGTGTTCGAGATGCTCGGCATCAAGGACGTGGTTGCGAAATCCACGGGCTCGCAGAACCCTTACAACATGATCCGCGCGACGCTGGACGGCCTCCGGAGCGAATCTTCGCCCCGTCAGGTTGCTGCACGTCGCGGCAAAAAAGTAGCCGACATCCTGCGCAAGCCGGATGGTGAAGCGGCTGCTGAACCAGCAGAAGCCTGAGGAGACTGACCGATGGCAAAAACGATTGTAATCAAGCAGATCGGCTCGCCGATCCGTCGCCCCGAAGACCAGCGTGCAACGCTGATCGGGTTGGGTCTGAACAAAATGCACAAAACCCGTGAGCTGGAAGATACCCCTTCCGTGCGCGGCATGATCCGCAAGGTCTCGCATATGGTCGAGATCGTGGAGGAGCGCGGCTAAACCAGCCCGCTTTGCACAAAATTGCAAACGCCTCGGTCACAGATCGGGGCGTTTTGCGTTTCCCTCAAGGGCTGCGTGGTGTTTTGGGCATAAATTGGCTTTGGGAGTTCCGGGAAAAGGCCGCGACAGCCCTCTTGATCCTTTGCTCTTGCCCGTCTATACGCCGCCGGTGGCCTATTTGAAGGTCCGTGAATCGAAATTGTAAGCCGCGTTTGTCCCATCGGTCGCTGAGGGGCACATCCGGCAAGGAGAAGCGACAATGAAACTGAATGAACTGCACGACAATCCAGGTGCCACCAAAAAGCGCAAGCGCGTTGCACGTGGTCCTGGCTCCGGCACCGGTAAAATGGGTGGCCGTGGTATCAAAGGTCAAAAATCCCGCTCGGGTGTAGCTATCAAAGGCTATGAAGGCGGCCAGATGCCGCTCTATCAGCGTTTGCCAAAGCGTGGCTTCAACAAGCCAAACCGCAAGCAATATGCTGTTGTGAACCTCGGCCTGATCGAGAAGTTCATCGAAGCGGGCAAGCTCGACATCAAAGCAGAGATCAACGAAGACGCATTGATCGCGTCGGGTCTCGTGCGTCGTAAGCTCGATGGCGTTCGTATTCTGGCCAAAGGCGAGATCTCGAAAAAGGTCAACCTCGTGGTGACTGGCGCTTCGAAATCGGCGATTGAAGCTGTTGAAAAGGCTGGTGGCAGCCTGACAGTAGCTGAAGCGGCTCCGGCAGAATAACCCGTCACAAGCTAATGTGACGAGATAGGTGCTTGTGAGCGGTGCTATCGCCGCTTACATGTTCCCCCAAGGTTTTACCGCGCCGCGAGATCGAAACCCGATCGCGCGGCGCCTTGCATAAGAGAGATGGCATGGCATCGGCTGCTGAGCAAATGGCTGCAAACATGAGCTGGAAGGCATTCGGCAAAGCGTCCGAACTGCGCCAGCGCATTTGGTTCACCCTTGGTCTTCTGATCATTTACCGCATTGGCACCTATATTCCCGTCCCGGGAATTGACGGGAACGAGCTGCGGGCCTTCTTCGATCAAGCGGCAGCTGGCCTTGGCGGCGTTTTGAACATGTTCACGGGCGGTGCGCTTAGCCGTATGGGCGTGTTTGCTCTCGGCATCATGCCCTATATCTCGGCCTCGATTATCGTCCAGCTTATGTCTTCGATGGTGCCCGCACTGGAAGCCATCAAGAAAGAAGGCGAGCAGGGGCGCAAGAAGCTCAACCAATATACGCGTTACGGTACCGTGGTTCTGGCCACAGCGCAGGCCTATGGCCTTGCGGTCAGCATGGAATCGGGTGGCCTTGCCTCTGATCCCGGTTGGTTCTTCCGTGCGGCCTGCGTGATCACGCTGGTTGGCGGCACCATGTTCCTGATGTGGCTGGGTGAGCAGATCACCGCACGCGGCATCGGCAACGGCATCTCGCTGATCATCTTTGTTGGCATCATTGCAGAAATCCCCGCAGCGCTTGCGCAATTCTTCGAGCAGGGCCGCACAGGTGCGCTGGCCACGCCCGCGATCCTCGGTGTGATTGTGATGCTCTTTGCGACGTTGCTCTTTGTGGTCTTCATGGAGCGAAGCCTGCGCAAAATCCATATTCAATACCCGCGCCGCCAAGTTGGCATGAAGGTCTATGACGGTGGGGCAAGCCATCTGCCGATCAAAGTGAACCCTGCAGGCGTTATCCCCGCTATTTTCGCCTCGTCGCTTCTGTTGTTGCCGACGACGCTCACGACCTTCTCGGGCGGTGATACCGCTGGCCCCGTGATGTCTTGGGTTCTTGCCAATTTCGGCCCTGGTCAACCGCTCTATCTGTTGTTCTTTGCCTCGATGATCGTGTTCTTCACGTATTTTTATACGCTGAACGTGTCCTTCAAGACCGATGACGTGGCCGATAACCTCAAGAACCAGAACGGCTTCATTCCTGGCATCCGTCCAGGCAAGCGGACATCCGAGTATCTGGAATATGTGGTTTACCGCGTTCTTGTCTTGGGTGCGGGTTATCTGGCTCTGGTGGCGCTCCTGCCCGAGATTGTCCGTACGAACCTTGCCATCACAGCCTATTTCGGTGGTACGTCCATCCTGATTATCGTGTCGGTGGGTATGGATACGGTTCAGCAAATCCAGTCGCATCTGCTGGCACATCAATATGAAGGCTTGATCGAGAAATCGCAGCTGCGTGGCCGTAAGGGTCGTTCCTCTGCCAAGCCTCGCAAGGGGCCTGCCCGCCGATGATCAATATTATTCTGCTTGGACCTCCGGGTGCTGGTAAAGGCACTCAAGCCCGCCGCTTGGTGGATGAGCGCGACATGGTGCAGCTCTCGACAGGTGATATGCTGCGCGAAGCGAAGGACTCGGGCACCGAGATGGGCAATCGCGTGGCCGAAGTTATGGCGCGTGGTGAACTGGTCACCGATGAGATCGTGATCGGTCTGATCCGTGAAAAGCTCGAAGGTGACAATCGCGGCGGCTTCATTTTTGACGGCTTCCCCCGCACGCTGGCGCAGGCTGATGCTTTGGGCGAACTGCTCGACGCCACGGGCAAGACCCTCGACGCTGTCGTCGAGATGCGGGTTGATGACAAAGCTCTGGTGCAGCGCATCACGGCGCGCTCGACCTGTGGGAATTGCGGTGAGGTGTATAACGACATCACCAAGCCCATTCCAGCCGATGGCACATGCTCCAATTGTGGTGGAACGGAGTTCAAACGCCGTGCCGATGACAATGAGGATAGCCTGAAACAGCGTCTCATGGAGTATTACAAAAAGACCTCGCCGCTTCTTGGTTACTATTATGCCAAAGGTAATCTCAATCCGGTTAACGGCTTGGGCGAGATCGAGGATGTCGCGGCTGAAATCAAGGCTGTACTGTCCGGCGCCTGAGACCCTCTTGACGACTGGTGAAAAACCGCCTAACTGGCGGCTTCCTGTATAGGAAGAAGTTTATTTACGCCGATTCTATGGGCGTTTGATGGATTAACGTTTCGGGGCCTTACGGCACATGTCGCTTGGCCCCTGATGTTGTGAAAAAAGGTTCTGGCGTTACGGAACCGCAACCGAAGGAAAGACTACGTGGCACGTATTGCAGGGGTCAACATCCCCACTTCAAAGCGCGTACCGATCGCGCTGACATATATCACTGGCATCGGAAACACCTCTGCTCGTCAGATTTGCGAAGCTGTAGGCATCGACTTCACACGCCGTGTGAATGAACTCTCCGACGCTGAAGTGCTCCAGATCCGTGAGCATATCGACGCAACCTATATGGTAGAAGGCGACCTTCGCCGCGAAGTCCAGATGAACGTGAAGCGTTTGATGGATCTCGGCTGCTACCGTGGCCTGCGTCATCGTCGTAACCTGCCCGTCCGCGGTCAGCGTACCCATACCAACGCGCGTACCCGCAAGGGCCCCGCAAAAGCCATCGCTGGCAAGAAGAAGTAAGGGAGCGCAGGACCTATGGCACGCGATAAGACACGCACTAAGCGCAAAGAGCGCAAGAACATCGCCGCAGGTGTGGCGCATGTGAACAGCTCGTTCAACAACACCAAGATCCTCATCTCGGACGTCCAAGGCAACGCAATCGCGTGGTCCTCGGCGGGTACGATGGGCTTCAAGGGCAGCCGTAAATCCACCCCCTATGCCGCACAGATGGCCGCAGAAGATGCGGGCCGCAAGGCGCAGGAACATGGTGTGAAGACGCTGGAAGTCGAAGTTCAGGGCCCCGGTTCGGGTCGTGAATCGGCACTCCGCGCATTGGCTGCAGCTGGCTTTCAGATCTCGTCCATCCGCGACGTGACTCCGATGGCTCATAACGGATGCCGTCCTCCGAAGCGCCGTCGCGTCTGAGGCAGTATAGAAATTGGCGGGCTGCGTAATTTTGCGCAGCCCGCTTACGTCATTTTGATCCTCGAGCGTTGCCTACCTTGGATCGGTTGGCGACAGGAATGGAGGCGACACATGATCCATAAGAACTGGCAAGAACTTATTAAACCGACGCAATTGGTCGTGAACCCGGGCACTGATCCGGCACGCAAGGCCACTGTGATTGCTGAACCGCTCGAGCGCGGTTTCGGTCTGACCTTGGGCAATGCCCTGCGTCGTGTTTTGATGAGTTCGCTACAAGGCGCTGCAGTTACCAGCGTTCAAATCGACAATGTCTTGCACGAGTTTTCGAGCGTTGCAGGTGTTCGTGAAGACGTCACCGACATCGTCTTGAACCTCAAAGGCGTCGCTCTGCGTATGGAAGTTGAAGGGCCCAAGCGCCTCTCGATTTCGGTCAAGGGCCCCAAGGTTGTCACTGCTGGTGACATCTCGGAAAGCGCAGGCATCGAGGTCCTCAACAAGGATCACGTGATCTGCCACCTCGACGATGGCGCAGACCTTTTCATGGAACTGACCGTTAACACCGGTAAGGGCTATGTTTCGGCTGACAAGAACCGCCCAGAAGATGCGCCTATCGGCCTTATGCCGATCGATGCGATTTTCTCGCCGGTCAAGAAAGTGTCCTATGAAGTGCAGCCGACCCGCGAAGGTCAGGTGCTTGATTATGACAAGCTGACACTCAAGCTGGAAACAGATGGCTCGCTTACCCCTGATGATGCTGTGGCCTATGCCGCGCGCATCCTTCAGGACCAGCTGTCGATCTTCGTGAACTTCGATGAGCCCGAAGCGGCTGGTCGTCAGGATGACGAAGATGATCTGGAATTCAACCCGCTCCTCCTCAAGAAGGTGGACGAGTTGGAATTGTCTGTTCGTTCGGCAAACTGCCTGAAGAACGACAACATCGTTTATATCGGTGACCTGATCCAGAAAACCGAAGCCGAGATGCTCCGCACCCCGAACTTCGGCCGCAAGTCGCTGAACGAGATCAAGGAAGTTCTGTCTGGGATGGGGCTCCATCTCGGTATGGATATCGTTGACTGGCCGCCCGATAATATCGAGGAATTGGCCAAGAAATACGAAGATAACTTCTAATCAATATGGGGGCGGTTCGCCGCCCCCTAACTGAAAATGCCCGGGTCTTGCCGGGGAACATACTGGGCAACAACGCCCCAATAGGGTGGGTTCCGCACGCACGGCGCCCCAGACAACGCAAAATGGAGTTTTTATCATGCGTCACGCACGAGGCTACCGCCGCCTGAACCGCACCCATGAGCACCGCAAAGCGCTGTTCGCGAATATGGCTGGCTCACTTATTGAACACGAACAGATCAAAACCACTCTGCCCAAGGCGAAGGAACTTCGTCGCATTGTGGAAAAGCTTATCACTCTTGGTAAGCGCGGCGATCTGCATGCCCGCCGTCAGGCCGCATCGCAGCTTAAGCAGGACGCTTATGTTGCAAAGCTGTTTGAAGTGCTGGGACCACGCTATGCCGAGCGTCAGGGTGGCTATGTCCGCGTCCTGAAAGCGGGCTTCCGCTATGGTGACATGGCGCCAATGGCGATCATCGAATTCGTCGACCGCGACCCAGAAGCAAAAGGCGCCGCAGACCGTGCGCGCGTTGAAGCTGAAGAAGCAATGGCCGATAGCGCAGAATAAGCCTGCAGGGTCTTAAGCCCGCAGCTTTGCGAAAACTTTGGAAGGTCCCGCCAGTGGCGGGACTTTTCTTTTTGGGGTAGCCTCGAGATATGGCTGATTTGTTCGGAACATCCACGGCTGCGACCGCGCAAACCCCCGCTGGCCCAAGGCCATTGGCGGATCGTTTGCGGCCTGCAAGCCTCGCCGATGTGATCGGCCAAACCCATCTTCTGGGGGAGGAAGGCAGCCTTCGGGTCATGCTGGATAGCGGAGCTTTGTCATCGCTGGTGTTTTGGGGGCCGCCGGGCGTTGGAAAGACCACGCTGGCACGGCTTCTGGCCCATGAAACCGATCTGCATTTCGTCCAGATCAGCGCTATCTTCACGGGCGTGCCTGACTTGCGCAAAGTGTTTGAGGCGGCGCGCATGCGCCATCAAAACGGCAAAGGCACATTGTTATTCGTGGATGAAATCCATCGGTTCAACAAAGCCCAACAGGACGGATTTTTGCCCCATATGGAGGATGGCACCATCCTTCTGGTGGGCGCCACCACAGAGAACCCCAGTTTCGAGTTGAACGCAGCGCTTATGTCGCGGTCGCAGGTTCTGGTGCTGGAGCGTCTGGATGACGATGCGCTTGAGCAGCTTTTGCTGCGCGCCGAGGCCGAGCTTGGCAAAACCCTTCCGCTGACCGAGGCCGCCCGCGCCGCTTTGCGCGAGATGGCCGATGGTGATGGCCGCGCCATGCTCAATCTGGCCGAGCAGGTGGCGGCGTGGAAATCAGATACCCCGCTTGATACCGCGCAATTGTCCATGCGGCTGCAACGCCGTGCCGCGCAATACGACAAATCGGGCGATGCGCATTACAACCTGATCTCGGCCTTGCATAAATCTATGCGCGGCTCGGATCCTGATGCCTGCCTCTATTGGTTCGCGCGCATGCTGGAGGGGGGCGAAGACCCGCGCTATCTGGCCCGCCGCATCACACGGATGGCTGTCGAAGATGTGGGCCTTGCTGATCCGCAAGCGCATCGCGTGTGTCTGGATGCTTGGGAAACATATGAGCGCCTCGGCAGTCCTGAGGGGGAATTGGCGCTTGCACAGGCGATTGTCTATCTCGCGCTCGCGCCGAAATCCAACGCGGCCTATGTGGCCTATAAGGCTGCGCGCAATGCGGCGCGACAAACGGGCTCAAAACCCCCGCCAAAGCATATTCTGAACGCGCCCACCAAGATGATGAAAGAGCAGGGCTATGGCGCGGGCTATGCCTATGACCATGATGCCGAGGATGGTTTTTCGGGGCAGAATTTCTTCCCCGATGATATGGAACGCACGCAATTCTACACCCCTGTCGAGCGGGGTTTTGAACGCGACCTCGCCAAACGGGTTGCCTATTTCGCGAAACTGCGCGCGGAACGGCAGCGCAGTTGACAAGCCGCCCCTTAGGGCAGAAAGACGCGGGCCATGGTCTGGACCCTTTTTCAAGTTGCACTTGGCGGCGCTATCGGCGCCTCGCTCCGCTTTTTGGCGGGGTTCGGGATGTTGCGCCTTGTCGGGCAGGCGCAATTTCCTGTTGCGATCATGTCAGTGAATATCTTGGGGTCTTTCCTGATGGGCCTCTTCGTCGTCACCGCCGCCCAAAAAGGGCTGACCCATCTGTCACCTTTCGTGATGACGGGGCTTTTGGGGGGCTTCACGACCTTTTCGGCGTTCTCGCTTGAGGCGGTAACGCTTTATCAACGGGGAGATTTGGGGCAGGCTGCAATTTATGTCGGCGCCTCGGTGATCTTCTCAATCCTTGGACTTTTTGCGGGGCTTTGGGTAGCTCGGGTGATATTGACATGAGCGCTGTACAGACCATTGAAGTAACACCCGATGATGGCGATCAGCGCCTTGATCGCTGGTTCAGGAAACACTTCCCCCATATCCCGCAAGGCCGCGTCGAGAAGATGTGCCGCAAAGGTGAAATCCGTGTCGATGGGGGCCGTGTCAAGGCCGCCTCGCGGCTTGAAGCAGGCCAGAAGGTCCGCATCCCGCCTTTGCCTGATACCGATGCGCCGATCTATCCCGCAAAGACCAAAGTCTCTGATCAGGATGCTGCCATGATCCGAGCCTGCGTTTTGTACCGCGACGATCACATCATTGCGCTGAACAAACCCGCAGGCCTACCCACGCAAGGCGGCAGCGGCGTGACCCGCCATATTGATGGCCTGTCCGAGGCTTTGATCTTTGACGCCGAGGAAAAGCCGCGTCTGGTGCACCGCCTTGATAAGGATACCTCGGGTGTTTTGTTGCTGGCACGCACGCGCCTTGCTGCAAAGGGCCTGACCGAGGCGTTCCGCCATCGTGGCACCCGCAAGATTTACTGGGCCGCTGTCGCGGGCGCCCCTGTGCCGCGCAAGGGCACAATTCGGTATGGTCTGGTCAAGGCCTCGGGTCATGGGAAAGGCGGTGAGGGCGAAAAGATGGTCTGCATCCACCCCGCCGAGGTCGACAAGATCGAAGGGGCCAAACGCGCGGCCACCGATTACGCCGTGCTGGCGGCACTGGGCGGGCGTGTGTCTTGGGTGGCGATGGAGCCGATCACAGGCCGCACCCATCAGCTGCGCGCGCATATGGCCGAGCTTGGCCATCCCATTATCGGGGATGGCAAATATGGCGGCTCGGGTCAGGAAAACCTTGGCGATGGCTGGGGCGCGCAATTGGGCGGAGAGATGAGCCGCAAGCTGCATCTGCATGCGCGCAGCATCCAAGTGAAACACCCTATCACGGGCAATATGCTGAATGTCACGGCCCAATTGCCCGATCATATGACCCGCACATGGGACACGCTGGATTGGCGCGCCTCCGATGTGCTTGATGACCCTTTCGAGGGGGACGAATGAGCAGCGATATCTGCCTCGTCATCTTTGATGTTGATGGCACCTTGATTGATAGTCAGGCCTCTATCCTCGCTTCTATGAAAAGCGCTTTTACGGGGCTGGATCTGCCAGTTCCTACGCGGGAAGAAACCCTCTCGGTTGTTGGTCTGTCTTTGCCTGTGGTCATGGCGCGCTTGGCCCCCGAACAGGATGCCGCCACGCAGGCCCGTCTGGTCGAGGGGTATAAGGCGGGCTTTAACGCCTTGCGTCATTCGGGCGGGGGGGATGCGATATCGCCGCTCTATCCGCAGGCTCTGGAGGTGCTGGGGCAATTGGCAGCACGCGATGAAGTCTTTCTGGGCATCGCCACGGGCAAATCCCGCCGCGGGCTTGATCACCTGTTTGATCTTCACGGCTTTGGCCCGATCTTTCATACGGTCCAAGTGGCTGATGATCATCCCTCCAAACCGCATCCATCCATGGTTGAGACCTGCCTGAAACAAACAGGTGTCGCGGCGCAGCGCGCGGTTATTGTCGGGGATACGACCTATGATATTGAAATGGGCCGTGCGGCAGGCATCCATGCGCTTGGTGTGAATTGGGGCTATCACAGCGCGGATATGTTGATGGCGGCAGGCGCACGGAAGGTATTGCCTGATTTCGGGGCCTTGCCCGAGCAGTTGGACGAGATTTGGAGTGAGACATGAGCGAGTGGGCGGCAAAACGGTTCTGGAAAGCGGCGGATGTTGTCTCGGATGAGGCAGGGTTTAGCGTTACGCTGGATGGGCGGGCGGTAAAGACGCCTTTGAAAGCGCCGCTTGTTTTGCCTTCGCAGGAGATGGCGCAGGCGATCGCATTGGAATGGGATGCACAGGACGGCGTGATTGACCCGACAAGCATGCCAGTAACCCGCTCGGCCAATGCCGCAATTGACAAGGTCAGCCTTCAGCATGGGGATGTTGTTGATATGCTCGCGGCTTATGCCGAAACCGACCTTCTGTGCCATCGTGCAGATGGCCCTGAGGCACTGGTTGCCCGTCAGCATAAGCATTGGCAGCCGCTCTTGGATTGGGGCGCGCAGACCCATAACGCGCCATTGGTCGTGATCACGGGTATCCTGCCTGCAATGCAGCCCCAAAACAGCCTTGATAGCTACCGCAAACGGATCGCTGAATTCAGGCCCTTCTCGCTGACAGCTTTGCATGATTTGATCATGCTCTCAGGATCTTTGGTTCTGGGGCTGGCGGTGGCTGCCAGACGTATCCAAGCCGATGAAGCATGGGATATTTCGCGAATCGATGAGACGTTCCAGATTGAGCAATGGGGCGAGGATGAAGACGCCATGGAAGCCGCCGCCTTGAAGCAGGAGGCTTTTCGCCATGCCGAGCGCTTTTTGAGACTCGCGCAGGGCCATTAGATTTTGCGCCTCTCCACAAAGGTTGACGTAGCGTAGAGAATGCGCATTAGCCCAAGAAATGCTCATTTTTATTGCGGATATAGCGAAAACCTTAGGTCTTGGCCTTGACCTATGCAGTGAGATTTGCCCAATTAAAAGGCGTTGGTCGGCGAAAGCCGTTCTCCACAAACAACCCGAAGCCTAATGGCTGAGGGAAATAGCCCCAAAGGGGCGTTCCATCAGGAAGAGGTAAATATGAACAAATCCGTATTTCTCGGCACCTTGGCCATCGCTGGTCTCGCGGCTGGTTTCGCTTCGGCGCAAACTTTGGCCGAAGTGCAGGCTCGCGGCACGCTTAACTGTGGCGTAACCACCGGCTTGACCGGCTTCGCTGCACCAGACGCCAATGGCGAATGGGAAGGTTTTGACGTTGGCGTATGTCGTGCTGTTGCCGCTGCCGTTCTCGGCGACGGGACTGCAGTTGAGTTTGTTCCAACCACTGGCCAGACACGCTTCACCGCGCTGGCTTCTGGCGAGATCGACATGCTCGCACGTAACACGACATGGACCTTCAGCCGTGACGTTGACCTGCGTTTTGAATTCGTAGGCGTCAACTACTATGACGGTCAGGGCTTCATGGTTCCAAGTGAACTGGGCGTTGCTTCGGCTTTGGAACTCGACGGTGCAACCGTTTGTATCCAAACTGGTACAACCACAGAACTGAACCTTGCTGACTTCTTCGCGTCGAACAACATGAGCTATGAGCCCGTGCCAATCGAAACGAATGCTGAAGCGCAGCAGCAGTACCTTGCTGGTGCTTGCGACGTTTACACAACAGACGCTTCCGGTCTTGCCGCAACACGCGCGACCTTCGAAGAGCCCGGCGCGCATGTTGTTCTGCCTGAAATCATCTCCAAAGAGCCACTCGGCCCGCTTGTTCGCCACGGCGACCACGAATGGGGTGATATCGTTCGCTGGACACTCAACGCTCTGATCTCTGCAGAAGAGCTTGGCGTGACCTCCGCGAATATTGCTGAGCTTGCAGCAGCACCTGGCAACAACCCTGAGATCAACCGTCTGCTCGGCACAGAGGGCGAACTGGGCGCAATGCTCGGTCTGTCCGCTGACTGGGCCGTCAACGCGATCTCCGTTGGTGGTAACTATGGCGAGCTGTTCGAAGGCAATATCGGTGAGACAACTCCAATCGGTCTCGCACGTGGTCTGAACGCTCAGTGGACTGATGGCGGCCTGCTTTACAGCCCACCTTTCCGCTAAGACTTTTTGAAGGGCGCGGCGCTGTCGCGCCCTTCGCACTTATAAAACACACACCAAAATCAAAGACCTCTTCAAGGCAGGCCAATCACTGTAACGGCGCTGTCCACGGGTCGGGTATATTCAAAAAGCAGGGGCGTCCGCTATGGCTTCGATCTCGGAACCACCCGCAGAGTCATTTCGACTCAGCCAGCTGATTTACGACACACGTTACCGCTCAATGACCATTCAGGTTGTTGCTTTCATCCTGATCATGGCGGGGCTGTACTGGCTCGTGAACAATACGGTGCAGAACCTTGCCACGCTTGGTAAGGATTTCAATTTCGGCTTTTTGAGCTCGCGGGCGGGGTATGATATCAACCAACGCCTAGTCGAATATACCAGCGCCTCGACACATGGGCGCGCGGCGTTTGTCGGCATTTTGAACACATTGCTGGTGGCTTTTGTCGGCTGTATTTTGGCCACCATTTTCGGCGTGGTCGCGGGTGTGCTGCGCCTGTCCAATAACTGGATCGTGGCGCGCATCATGGGCGTTTATGTCGAGACGTTCCGCAACATCCCAACCCTTTTGTGGATCATCATCGTCTTCGCGGTCCTCACCGAATCCACACCAAGCCCGCGTGACTTCCGAGGAGACGCGCCTGAGGCTTCAATGGTGTTGTTCGACACAATCGCTGTGACCAATCGCGGCGTCTACACGCCTGCACCTGTTTTCGGGGATGGCTCGCTTGTTCTGGGTCTCGTCTTCGTATTGTCGATCATCGGCATGTTCGCCTTCCGTAGCTTTGCGCGGAAACGGCAAGCCGCAACTGGCCAAATCCTGCCGGTGTTCTGGATCTCGCTCGGCATCTTCTTTGTGCCGACCTTCATCTTCTATTTCTTGCTGGGCGCGCCTGTTACGCTGGACTACCCGACTTTGCAGGGCTTCAACTTCCAAGGTGGCACGCATTTGCGTGGCTCCTTCATCGCGCTGACCCTCGCTTTGGCGCTTTATACGGGCGCGTTCATCGCCGAGAACGTGCGCGGTGGTATCCTTGCGATCTCCAAGGGACAGACCGAAGCTGCATCGGCCCTTGGCCTGCGCCCCAATCGCGTCATGAACCTTGTGGTGCTGCCACAAGCGATGCGCGTCATCGTCCCGCCGCTGATTTCGCAATACCTCAACCTGACCAAGAACTCCTCGCTGGCCATTGCTGTGGGTTACATGGATGTGCGCTCCACCTTGGGGGGCATCACCATCAACCAGACAGGCCGTGAGCTTGAGGGGATGTTGCTGCTCGGATTGTTCTATCTCATCACTTCGCTGATCATCTCGGGCGTGATGAACGTTTACAATAATTCCGTTAAGCTGAAGGAGCGCTGAGATGTCCGACACAAGCCCTCACGCCTCTTTCGTCCGCAAGGAAATGCTGCCCGAGCAGGCCCCGCCTGCCACGGCGGCTGGCCCCATCCGCTGGATGCGCGAGAACCTGTTCTCGAGCATTCCCAACGCGATCATGACCATCATATCGGTCTATGTGATCTATTGGGTCCTCAGCCATGTGATGGGCTGGTTGTTCTTGGGCGTTTGGAATGCAAGCTCCCTGAATGATTGCCGTACCGTGCTTGCAGCCTTTGGCCGCGAAAGCGGGGCCTGTTGGGCGGTGATCGAAGATCGCTGGCTGCAATTGATGTTCGGTTTCTATCCGTCCGATCAATATTGGCGCCCGATCCTTGCTTTGATCTTGATGTTTGTCGCTTTGGCACCCGTCCTGTTCTCGGACAAGGTTCCAGCCAAGCTGATCTGGTTCTCGATGGTCTATCCCTTCATTGCGGTCTGGCTGATTTGGGGCGGATCGGTCTGGTCGCCCGTCTTGATGATTGCGGGTTTCCCGATTGGCTATCTCGCCTTCAAGATCGTTGGCAAATATGCCTTTAGCGGTCTTGCGATTGCAGCTGCCATTGTTGCGGCGGCCTTGTGGTGGATTGTGGGTTGGGGGGCTGTGGATACGGCGCTGAACCGCATGATCGGTGAGCCGCGGTTCGAGACGGTCATGGCGCAAAGCTCCGCGCAAATCGAAGCCCTGCCACCGCAGATTGCCGCCTCCGAGGCTGCGCGTGATGCGGTTGGGGAAGAGATCACCGTCATATCGGCCGAGCGTGATGCGGTTGCGGAACAGATCGCATTGATCTGGGCGCGGCTCAATATCGATGAATGGACGCCTGAACTGGCCGAAGCCTCCGCTGAATTGGACGCGATCTCGGACCCTGAGAGCGAAGAGGCGGCAAGGCTGCGCGGTGATGTCTTGCAATTGGAAAGCGAGATTTCCGAGGCGCAGGCAACCATTGATGCGGCTGGAAGCGTTTTGCCTTCGGTTGACGAGTTGGAAGCTCTGCAAGACGAATTCGCAAGCTATCAGGGAACGCTCGCCTCGATGCGCAATGAAATGAATGCGCATAATATCGAGCTGAACAGCCTGAACTCCGAGCTGTCGGATGCCACGCGAACGCTTTCGCAACTCGACACTCTGCGTGCGGATCAAGCGGATCTGCCAATGCTGCGGGATGAAGCCCGTGCTATTGCCCGCGACCCGAATGCGACTGCGGATGAGGTGGCTTCAGCCGAAGATGCAGTCTCGGCGGTTGAGCGTCGGATCGATGATACCTATGGGGTTCTTGGCCTGACAGGGCTGGAATTCGTCGAAAGCCGTGCCATCGGTGGGTTCATGCTGGCGATCATCATCGGTGTTGCGGGGATCGTTCTTTCCTTCCCGATCGGCATCGCGCTTGCTTTGGGCCGCCAATCGGATCTCTTGATCATCAAGATGTTCTGCGTGGCCTTTATCGAGACGATCCGTGGTGTTCCACTGATTGTATGGCTGTTCACAGCGCAGCTTTTGCTGAATTACTTCCTGCCCCCGGGCACGACCTTTGACCTTTTGTTGCGGGTTGTGATCATGGTGACGCTCTTTGCCTCGGCCTATATCGCGGAAGTGATCCGTGGTGGCTTGGCAGCCCTGCCGCGCGGCCAATATGAGGGCGCGGATAGTCTGGGGCTGGATTATTGGCAATCCATGCGCCTGATCATCCTTCCGCAATCGCTCAAGATCTCGATCCCTGGAATTGTGAATACCTTTATCGGCCTGTTCAAAGATACGACGCTGGTCGTGTTCATTGGCCTTTTCGATACGATCGGTCTGATCAATGCGATCCGCGCTGATACGGATTGGAACGGGATTTACTGGGAATTGTTCATTTTTGTCGGGCTGTTGTTCTTCGTGTGCTGCTTCTCGATGTCCAAATATTCGCAACATCTGGAGCGCAAGCTCCGCACCGATCACCGCTAAGGAGAGCTCAACCATGTCAGATACTGCACATTTGGTGGAAGACCGCGAGATTGACCGCTCGAATATGAAGGTCTCCGATGAGGTGGCCATTGAAATTCAGAACATGAACAAATGGTATGGCACCTTCCATGTTCTGCGCGACATCAACCTGACGGTGAACCGTGGCGAACGGATTGTTGTATGCGGGCCATCAGGCTCGGGTAAATCGACCCTGATCCGCTGCATCAATGCCTTGGAAGAGCATCAGAAAGGCTCGATCACCGTTGATGGGACCTTGCTGTCGAATGACCTGAAGAACATCGACAAGATCCGCTCCGAGGTCGGGATGTGTTTCCAGCATTTCAACCTCTTCCCGCATCTCACGATTCTGGAAAATTGCACTTTGGCGCCGATCTGGGTGCGCAAGACACCCAAGAAGGAAGCTGAAGAAACGGCGATGTATTTCCTTGAGAAGGTCAAGATCCCCGAGCAGGCCGATAAATACCCCGGTCAGCTTTCCGGTGGTCAGCAGCAGCGTGTGGCGATTGCCCGTTCGCTCTGCATGCGGCCACGGATCATGTTGTTTGACGAGCCGACATCGGCGCTTGACCCCGAGATGATCAAGGAAGTTCTGGATACGATGATCCAACTGGCGGAAGAAGGCATGACGATGATCTGTGTGACCCATGAGATGGGCTTTGCCCGTCAGGTGGCAAACCGCGTGATCTTTATGGACGCGGGCCAGATCGTGGAACAGAACGAGCCGGAGCAGTTCTTCACCAATCCGCAAAGCGACCGGACCAAGCTGTTCCTGAGCCAGATCCTCGGTCATTGATCGACGGATTAGCGCGAATGGCGAGACAGGGGCGCGCATGGGGATGGACCCCATGCGCGCCCCTTTGCCTTCGGCGAAAGTATTTTTGAAGCAAAGAGAGGCAGCGCGGTTATGTCGGGTTGGACAGATCGCGCGGGGTGACAAAGCCTTTGAGTTGGCCAGTGCCTTCGGTGATGTCGTCCCAAGTCGTGGCGTCGAACGCAAGCACAAGACAGGCCCCTGTTGGATAGCTCCCAAAGCTCGGGTGATCGGGTGGCGTTGCCGCGAGAGACCATGCGAGAGCGCCAATCCCCGGATTATGGCCGATAACGGCCACCGAGCGCCCGTCACAGCCGCGCAGAGTCTGCAGGATGTCACTTGGGTCCGCATGGTAGAGAGCGCGGCTCAAGACAGGGTCAGGGGCTGCGCCGAGTTGCGTCGCGATCCCTGACCATGTCTCTTGGGTTCTGCGGGCCGTAGAGCAGAGCACGTTGTCGGGCGCGAAGCCATTTGCGTCCAACCAGCCGCCAATCAGCGGAGCCGCCGCGAGGCCGCGCATATTCAGGGGGCGGTCATGATCGGGCAGGCCGGGATTTCCCCAGTCGGATTTGGCATGCCGGATGAGGGTTAAGGTTAGGCTCATGCTCGAATGATCGAGCCTGCACCGTGATCGGTGAACAGCTCCAGAAGGCAGGCATTGGGCGAGCGCCCGTCAAGGATCACGGCCGCGCGGACGCCCGCGCGCACTGCGTTGAGCGCGGTCTCGGTCTTGGGGATCATGCCGCCCGCGATGACGCCCGTTTTGGTCATCTCCTCGACATCGGCCGCGCGCAATTCGGTCACCACCTCGCCTGATGCGTTCTTTACGCCCGCGACATCGGTCAGCAGGAGCAGGCGATCAGCGGTGAGAGCGGCAGCGATCGCACCCGCGGCGGTGTCACCATTGACGTTGAATGTCTCGCCATTGCGGCCTGCGCCGATTGGCGCGATCACGGGGATCATCTCGGCTTGGAACAATTGATGGAGAAGCGTCGGGTCCACCTCGGCGGGGTCTCCGACAAAGCCAAGTTCGGGGTCGGAAGGATCACAGATCATCAGATTGGCATCCTTGCCCGACAGGCCAACGGCTTTGCCGCCTTGGCTGTTGATGGCTTGAACGATCCGCTTGTTCACCTGACCTGACAGGACCATTTCCACCACTTCCATGGTCGCGGCATCGGTGATGCGTTTCCCGCGCGAGAAGCTGGAGGTGACGCCAAGCCTGTCCAGCAGGCTGTTGATCATCGGACCGCCGCCATGCACCACCACAGGGTTCAACCCCACAGTGCGCATCAACATCACATCGCGTGCGAAACTGGCCATGCCTTCATCGGACCCCATCGCATGCCCGCCCAGTTTGATGACGACAATCGCATCATCATAGCGTTGCAGATAGGGAAGGGCTTCGTTCAGCGTACGCGCGGTGGCGACGTAATCACGGGTCATGGCGGTTTGTTTCTTCATTGCAAGGCGACCTTTTGGCCAAGAGATATGCCTTGTTATGCCAGCAGCATCAGGCTGTGAAGCATAAGCGCAAAAAGAAGCTGAAGAAATTACAGGCGTTGTCGCTAGACCAGCGAAGAAATGATCGAGCGCAAGGTTGGTATCCCGTCGCCCTTCTCGGAGGAGGTCAGCACGATCTCGGGGAAGGCGGCGGGGTGTTTGGAAAGCGCTTTGCGCACCTGTGCTAGGGTTTTCTCGCGGTCGGCGTCTTTCACCTTATCGGCTTTGGTCATCACGACCTGAAAGGTAACAGCGGATTGATCAAGCAGGGTCATGATCTCGTCATCCACGGCTTTCACGCCATGGCGGGTGTCGATCAGAACAAAGGCGCGGCGCAGGGTCTGGCGGCCCGAGAGATAGGCTTTCAGCAGGGCCTGCCATTGTTTGACGACGGCCACTGGTGCCTCGGCATAGCCATAGCCCGGCAGGTCGACGAGGTAATGCGCATCGGACAGGGTGAAGAAGTTGATTTCCTGTGTCCGGCCAGGGGTATTCGAGGCGCGGGCGAGAGCTTTGCGGCCCGTCAGCGCATTGATCAAGGTTGATTTGCCCACATTGGAGCGGCCCGCAAAGCAAACCTCCAAGCGGTCGGCAGGGGGCAGGCCATTCATCGCGACCACACCTTTGAGGAACTCGGCACCGCGCGCAAAAAGCATGCGGCCCTTTTCGGTGGTGATCTCGTCAGGTTCTTCGGCAAGCGGGAAGGGAAGTGGCGCACTCATGAGATGACCTCGACAGAATTGCCCAATGCAATCGCACCGGAGGATATGACCTGAGCGTAAACACCAAAATTCGTGTGACCCCAACCCTGTTCCAGAAGGGACAGCGTGTTTACATCGCGCTTGCCGGTTTCAGGGTTCCCTTCGGTGGCGCGGCAGCGGCCGATGGGTTCCACGATTTTAAGCTGTGCCCCGCCGATCTGCACGGTCTTGCCGATCAGGTCGAATTCTTCCCAAGGCGCGGCCCCGTTGAGCCAGAGATTGCCGCGAAAGCGGCGCATATCGAGATCCATCCCCGCATCGGCAGACAGGGCCGCAAGCGAGGTGAGGTTGAGGATCGAGACCGAGGCAAAGGGTGCATCCGACATCCCTTCGGGCGGTGAGGTGACCAGCTCGACGGGTGGGTTGCGGTTTTCAGGGTAAATCGGGGCCAGCCATTTGAACAGGTCGGCGGCATCTGTCGCGGGGTTTATGGCGATGTCAGGCCGTTCAGGATGGGAAAGGTGGACAAGTTCGCCTTCGGTCTTGGCGGTGATCGCCATAAGCGATGGCCCTTTGGCCCCGCGCAGGAAGTTGCGGCAGGAGCGCCACCCCTCGGCTGCGTCCCCACCTGCCTCCAGAACGGCGAACGCCCTGTCCATGGGGACAGGGCGGCCGATTGTCAGATCAGCCCGTTCCAGCGCTTCGGCTCCGATACCTTTGATCGGGTGGCGCCAGATATGGGCAAGCGAGATCGTCACTTCTTTTCCGATGCACCGCGCCGGAAGCTGGAGCGGATATTGCCGAACAGGTCGGGTTTATACCCTTGGCTGCGCATGATGGTGTATTGCTGGATGAAGGTCAGCGTGTTGTTCGCAATCCAGTAGACCAAAAGGCCCGATGCAAAGCTTCCAAGCATGAACATGAAGACCCAAGGCAACCATGCAAAGATCATGGCCTGTGTCGGGTCAGTGGGCTGTGGGTTCAGCTTTTGCTGCAGCCACATCGAGATACCCAGCAAGATCGGCAGGACACCGATAAACACCAGCGCAAGGATCGAGCCCGGCTCAGGCGATGGGATGGGCAACAGGCCGAACAGGTTGATGATCGAAGAGGTGTCGGGCATCGACAGGTCGTTCAGCCAGCCGAAGAAGGGCGCATGACGCAATTCCAGCGTGACGAAGATCACCTTATAAAGCGAGAAGAAGATCGGGATTTGCAGAAGGATCGGCAAACAGCCTGACGCGGGATTGACCTTGTTCTTCTTGTACAACTCCATCATGCCGCGCTGGAGTTTTTCGCGGTCATCGCCCGCGTTCTCTTTGAGCTTCTCCATCTCTGGCTGAAGCTCGCGCATTTTGGCCATCGAGACATAGGATTTATACGCAAGCGGGAAAAGCGCTGCTTTGACGATGAAGGTCAGAGCGATGATCGCAAGGCCCATATTGCCGATTGCAATGCCAAGGTAATGCAGCAACCAGAACATCGGCTTGGTGATGAAATAGAACCAACCCCAATCGATCGAGTCGAGGAAACCTGCAATGCCGTTCACATTCTGGTAGTCGCGGATGGTTTCCCATTCCTTCGCACCAGCAAAGAGCCGCGTTGTCCGCTCAACCGTTTCACCCGGGGCGACATCCAGAGCAGGAAGGCGTGCTTCGGTCTGGTAGATATCGGCAGTTGCCACATAGCGGGTGACGGCCGTGAAGGGCTGAAGCTCTTCGGGGATGAGCGTGGCCATCCAGTATTTATCGGTAAAGCCGATCCAACCTTCTTCGGTGACTTCCGTGATCTCGGCATTTGCGCCTTCACGCTGGATGAAATCGAGATCGGGGATATCGGAATATCCGACCTCGCCCAATGTGCCATCCGTGTGCTGCACCACGCCCTCATGCAGGATAAAGAAGTTCTGCAGGTCCGAGGGCAGGCCGTGCCGCGCGACGATGCCATAAGGGGCCACGCGCTGCGCATCGGCGGTCGTGTTTTCAATCGATTGGGTCACGGTGAACAGGAAATGCTCATCAATCGCGATAGTGCGGCGGAAGATCAGGCCAGCGCCATTGTCCCAAACAAGCGTGACGGGGCTGTCGATACCCAATGTGTCGCCGCTTTCAACGGACCACTGAGTATTGGCACCGGGCACATCTTCAAAATCCAAAGCGCCGCCTGGGGCCCAACCATAGAGCGCATAAAACGCCTCGGGGCCTCCCACGGGGGAGAACAGGCGCACAATCTCGGAATCTTCATCAAGCGTTTCGCGGTAGTCGCGCAGGGAGAGGTCATCGATGCGACCACCAACCAGCGAGATGGAGCCCAGAACCGTATCGGTTTCGATGGTCACACGCTCGGCTGTAGCAAGCGCCACTTCGCGGGTTGCCTCGGGGTCGATCAGCACAGGCGCATCCGTGCCCGGAGGTGTCAGCGCCATATCGGGTGCGACGCCAGTCTCGCTTTGCGTGACCGCGTTGGGATCAACTGGTGCCACCTCTTCTGGTGGGAACAGCAGGAACCACACGAGAATGACAATAAAGCTCAAGGCCGTGGCCAAGATCAGGTTCTTGTTCTGATCGTTCATGATCGCTTCTTGCCCCTTGGTTGAAGTCACGTGGGTTCAACAGATTGGGGGGGCAAAGGTCAAGGGCTTTCACCCTTTTTGAGCGCTATCTGCGCCGATCTGACATGGAGTTTACGTCTGTTTTCAGGCCTGCGCGGCTTTGAAGCGTGATTCCTGCCAAGGAATGTTCATTCAGCGCCGCTGTCTTGGTCGCCTGCTGCGCGCATCAGACCCGCGAAATCAAACAGCTCGGGGTCAAGCAAATGCGAGGGGCGCGCGGTCATCAGGGCCGAGAAGATTTTCTGCCGACGACCAGGGATTTTGGCCTCCCATTCATCCAACATCCGTTTGATCACCTGACGCTGCAACCCATCCTGTGACCCGCATAGATCACACGGGATGATGGGATAATTCATCGCCGTCGCGAATTTCTCGCAATCGGCCTCGGCGACATGAGCCAAGGGGCGGCAGACGAAAAGATCACCTTCATCATTGAGCAGCTTGGGTGGCATGGTTGCCAGCTTGCCGCCATGGAAGAGGTTCAGGAAAAACGTCTCGAGGATATCATCGCGGTGATGTCCCAACACAACCGCCGAGCATCCCTCCTCGCGTGCAATGCGGTAGAGATTGCCGCGCCGCAACCGTGAACATAGCGCGCAATAGGTGCGGCCCTGCGGGACCTTATCCATCACGATGGAATAGGTGTCCTGATACTCGATACGATGCGGCACCCCCATTTTATCCAAGAATTCGGGTAGGACGGTTGCCGGAAAACCTGGTTGGCCCTGATCGAGATTACAGGCCAGCAATTCGACTGGCAAAAGGCCACGCCATTGCAGCTCGGTCAGCACGGCCAGAAGGGTGTAGCTATCCTTGCCGCCAGACAGGCAGACCAGCCATTTCGTGCCACGTTCGATCATGCCATAGCGCTCGATTGCTTCGCGGGTGTCGCGGATCAAACGTTTGCGGAGTTTCTTGAACTCCGTGCTTGAGGGGGCGCCGTGAAACAGCGGGTGGATATCGTCTGCATCATCCAGCATGGGCTGGCCTCCGAAGGGTTCTGGCGTTGCGCCTTGCCATAAAAGAGCAGGGCCATATGCGTCAAGCGCGCTTGCATGAGGCCGCATCCGGCTTACGTCTATAGTGCAAAGGAGTTTGATCCATGCGTTTTCTTGCCCTCGCTATTTTTCTGATCCTTGCGGCCTGTTCTGGCCGTCCTTCGCTGGATGACCCGCAACTCAGTGATCAGGAGTTGAACCTTGAGGAATATTTCTCGGGTTCTCTGGTTGCACGTGGACAATTTCAAGATGTGTTCGGCACGGTGCGCCGCCGCTTCGATGTGGAAATCGAGGGCGAGTGGGATGGCCAGACCCTGACGCTGATCGAGGATTTCGTTTATGAAGACGGCTCGACTGAACAACGCATCTGGACGCTCGAGAAAACGGGTGACCAGACATGGGTCGGGACAGCGCCTGGTGTGATCGGGCAGGCCAGCGGCGAAGAGCGGGGCGATACCTTCAATTGGCAATACACGATCGATCTCCCCTTGGGGGATGGCGAGACAATGCGCTTTACCTTTGATGACTGGATGTGGCTGCTGTCAGATGGCCGATTGCTGAACCGCGCTTATATGGAGCGGTTCGGGATCACCGTGGGTGAGGTTATTATCACTTTCGAAAAGCTCTAACCCTCAGTGCTCATGATCATGCTGTTTGGGCACAGGATCATAACCTGACTTGCCCCAAGGATGGCAGCGCCCGATACGGCGCAGGGTCAGCCATGTGCCTTTCAGAGCGCCATGGGTTTCCAAGGCCTCGAGGGCATAGGCGGAACAGGTGGGCTGGTATCGGCAGTTGAACCCGACCCAAGGCGAAAAGATTAAGCGATAGGCGCGTATCGGCAGCGAGATCATAAAGGCTAGAGGTTTCATCCATGCACCCTTTTCAAGGCGGCTTTGAGATCGGCCTTCATGTCTTCCAAAGGGCGCGAAGCTGTTAACTCGGCCCGCCCGATCAGCACATAATCCCAGCCATCGCGGCCTTGGCTGGCAATCACAGCCCGCGCGATCTCGCGCAAGCGGCGCTTGGCGCGGTTGCGGGCCACGGCATTCCCGACCTTCTTGGAGCAGGTATACCCAACACGGATACCCGCGACCTCTTCTTGCGGCGCGCGTTTGCGCGCTTGCAAAAGAAAGGCGGGGGCGGGCGCGCGTTTTGCTTTGGCAGCCCGAAGAAAATCGGATCGTTTGCGAAGAACGCAAAAAGCCCCTGCCGAAGACAGGGGCGTGTCGGACGCCGTGGCGTCCGCCATCACGTTAGCCTCACGCGCTGAGCGACTTCCGGCCACGAGCACGACGTGCGTTCAGGATCTTGCGACCAGCTTTGGTCGCCATGCGCGCACGGAAGCCGTGGCGGTGCTTGCGAACGAGGTTCGAAGGCTGAAAAGTACGTTTCGTCATCTTATGTCTCCATCGTCATACCGGAGCGTGCAGGAGCGCAGCACTCAACAGTATCGGAATCTCTGTAAGGCCTGCGCAATACGCACTCCCACCCAGCCTGTCAACAAATGGAAGAGTGAATCTTTGCCGCTGAAACAGTTTTTCTGCGATTGTTACGGCTCGGACGGGTTTTCGTAACAAACCCCCTTATTTTTGTCACGTGTGATCAAGCAGCCGTGACAGGGCTTTTGTGGCGGGGCTTTGCGGGGCATGTACTGGGCGTAACAGCGGGAAAGAGATTGAAATGGCCGACACAGTCACAGAATCGAAGAAAAACCCTTTGGCACGCGCGCTGCCGCTTGCCCTGATTGCCCTCGGGGCCGCGCTGGGCTGGTTTTTGCTGCGCGATATCCTGACCTTCGAGACCTTGCGCGAAAACCGTGAGGCGCTCTTGGCCTTTCGGGATGCCAATTATGTGCAAACCGTTCTGGTCTTCATGGCCATCTATATCCTGATTGTCGCCTTCTCACTTCCCGGAGCCACGATTGCCACGCTGACAGGCGGGTTCTTGTTTGCCACCTTCCCAGGCGCCTTGTTCAATATTGCAGCCGCGACCGCTGGGGCGAGCCTGATCTTTCTGGCCGCCCGCTGGGGTTTGGGCGAGAGGTTGAGCGCAAGGATGGATGCCTCGCAAGGCAATGTGCGGCGTATCAAGCAAGGCATTGATGAAAACCAATGGTCGATGCTGTTTCTGATCCGTCTTGTGCCAGCGGTGCCGTTCTTCGTTGCCAATCTGGTGCCCGCGTTGGTGGGCGTGCCGCTCTACCGTTTCGCGATCACGACCTTCCTTGGCATTATTCCGGGAACGGTTGTGCTGACCTCGGTCGGGGCAGGGCTTGGCGGTGTGTTCGAACGTGGCGAAACCCCCGATCTGGGCATTTTCTTCGAGCCGCAGATATTATTTCCAATCCTCGGGCTGTGTGCGCTGGCCGCACTTCCTTTGCTCCTCAAGGCCCTGCGCGGCAAGAAAGGTCTGTGAACCATGGAACGGATCAAGACAGATATTTGCGTGATCGGTGCCGGCTCGGGCGGGCTTTCGGTTGCGGCGGGTGCGGTGCAGATGGGCGCAAAGGTTGTGCTGATTGAGGCGCATCTGATGGGCGGTGATTGCCTGAATTTCGGCTGTGTCCCCTCCAAGGCGCTTTTGGCGGCGGGCCATAAGGCCCATGAAACATCGCAGGCGCGTTTCGGTGTGGCGGGCCATGACCCTCTGCCTGATTTCGCCGCCGCCAAGGATCATGTAACGCAGGTGGTCGAGACCATCGAACCCGTTGATAGCCAAGAGCGCTTTGAGGGGTTGGGCGTTCATGTCATCCGCGAAACGGCGCATTTCATCTCGCCCACAGAAGTTCAGGCAGGCGATCATGTGATCTCGGCGCGCCGCTTTGTGATTGCCACAGGCTCGCGCCCTTTTGTGCCCCTGATCGCAGGCATCGAAGACACACCTTATCTGACAAATGAATCGCTGTTTGATCTGCGGGATCGGCCCGAGCATCTGATTGTGATCGGTGGTGGCCCGATCGGGATGGAGATGGCGCAAGCGCATCGCAGGCTCGGCTCGCAGGTCACGGTGATTGAGGGGCAAAAAGCCTTGGGCAAGGATGACCCCGAAGCGGCTGCCGTGGTTCTGGACAAATTGCGCGCCGAAGGGATCATCATTGAAGAAGGCGCGGAAGTCGCGCGCGTCTCGGGCCTAGCAGGCGCCATCAAGGTCATCACGAAAGACGGGCGCGAATTTGACGGGTCACATCTGCTGCTTGCGGTTGGGCGGCAGGTCAATGTCGACAAGCTAGACCTTGATCGCGGCGGCATTGCCCATTCCCGCAAGGGCGTCACGGTGGATGCGGGCCTACGCTCGACCAGCAATAAGCGCGTCTATGCGGTGGGCGATGTAGCGGGCGGGCTGCAATTTACCCATGTCGCGGGCTATCATGCGGGTGTGATCATTCGGCCCATGCTGTTTGGCTTGCCTGCCAAGGCGCGCAATGATCATGTGCCTTGGGTCACCTATACCGATCCCGAATTGGCGCAGGTCGGCCTGACCGAGGCCGAGGCCCGCACGGCCCATGGGGCCAAGCTCGAGGTTGTGCGCTTTCCCTATTCCGAGAATGATCGCGCGATTGCCACAGGTCAGACCGAGGGGTTCATCAAGGTCATGGTTCTGCGCGGCAAGCCAATCGGGGCAACAATTGTTGGCGCGCGCGCGGGTGACCTGATTCAGATTTGGGGCCTCGCTATCGCCAATGGCCTGAAGATGAGTGCGGTGGCCGGCATGATTTCGCCGTATCCGACACTGGGAGAGATTAACAAACGCGCTGCGGGTGCTTATTTCTCTCCAAGACTGTTTAAGAACCCTTGGGTGAAACGTATTGTACGCCTAGTCCAAAGGACGTGACGGAAGATTATAAAGGCCAAGTCATTGTTGAATTCGCTTTCAGGCCGCTTCCTTATTCTGACTGTCATTTTCGTCATGCTGGCGGAGGTGCTTATTTTCGTGCCCTCCATCGCGCGGTTTCGTGAAGATTACCTGCTGAACAGGCTTGAGCGGGCGCAGATCGCATCCCTCGCCCTTTTGGCAACCGAAGGCATGATTGATGACGAGCTGGAGGCCGAGCTGCTTGAGAATGCCGAGGTCTTCAACGTCGTTCTGCGCCGCGATGAGATTCGCCAGTTGATCCTGTCGGCGGATGTTATCCCGCCGATCTCTGACAGTTTTGATCTGCGCGATGCCTCGGCCATGGTATTGATCCGCGATGCGATGCGGCGGCTTTGGACAACGCAGGACCAAACCATTCGCGTGATCGGCGAGCCGGTACGCCAAGCAGGTCTCTTGATCGAGGTGACGATTGATACCCGCATGCTGCGCGCTGCAATGCTCGATTACGGGTTGCGGATTTTGCTGCTCTCGGCGGTAATCTCGGTCTTTACGGCGGGGCTATTGTTTCTGGCGGTGCGGCGGTTCCTTGTCTCGCCGATCCGCAGGGTGGTGCGGCATATGACGGAATATGCCGATGCTCCCGAAAATCCTGACGGTATCATTACCCCGCAGGCAGGGGTGACCGAATTGCATGAGGCCGAGCTTGCGCTCCAATCGCTCCAGACGCAATTGACAGGGGCGTTGAAGCAACGCGAACGCCTTGCGCAATTGGGTGAGGCGGTGGCCAAGATCAGCCATGATCTCCGCAATATCCTGACCGTTGCGACCTTGATGGCCGACAGGCTGGAGGGCAGCGCCGACCCGACCGTCAAACGGATCACGCCGAAACTGGTGAATTCCCTCTCGCGGGCGGTGAACCTATGCGAAGGCACGCTGGCCTTTGGCCGCGCCGAAGAGCCGCCCCCCGCCCTAGATCGTGTTGATCTGGGTTGTGTGATCAGCGATGTGTTCGAGAATGAGCGGATCGAAATCTCGGAAGACGCTGTGTCATACGCGGTAGAGGTCGAAGACGCCTTGCTGGTGCGTTGCGATTCTGAGCAAATCTACCGCGTCTTATCCAATCTGGTGCGCAATGCCCGCCAAGCAATCCTTGCCACAGGCAAGGGCGGGACGATCTCGATCAAGGCACACTCCAATGAGGAGGGCTGGATGATCCAAGTGGCAGATACGGGGCCTGGATTGCCCAAGAAAGCGCTCGATCATTTGTTCACGCCGTTTCAGGGCGGCGCGCGTGCGGGTGGGTCAGGGCTCGGGCTTGCGATTGCGGCAGAATTGATCCGTGGCCATGGCGGCAAGCTGGAGTTGAGCGAGACAGGGCCCGAGGGTACGCGTTTCGAGATTTATCTGCCATCGGGCACAGCAAGCTGATTTCGCTCTTGCACCCTCATCATCACGGCGCTAATACGCCCCCCACGCGCTGGTAGCTCAGTTGGATAGAGTACTTGACTACGAATCAAGGGGTCGGGGGTTCGAATCCTCCCCAGCGCGCCACTTCCCCCATATCTGATGATGAACGCGGCTGATTGATACCCTGTGTGCTTGGGGACCTGCGGGTTTGTTGGACGCGTATTTGCGACAAGTCTTCTGGACGATCTCGCGGACGGGTTTGCAGAAAATATCTCGCTTCTTTTTACGACCAAAACACCGGACTAATTCCATGCGAACCATCCAGCTTATCCATGACTATCCTTATTCCGCCCGCAAGGTGTGGGAAATCGCCATCGACTATGACTCCCTCGCCGAAGTGATGGAGGGACTGATCCGGTTTGAAGGGTTGCCAAGCGGCAAGGTTCAGGCAGGCCAATCGGTGACGGTCATGGTCTCGCTGTTCAACCGGTTACCTGCGCAGCCCTATCACATGGAGGTGGTTGAATTTGACGACGCTGCCATGCGCCTTGTCTCATCCGAGCGTGGCGTAGGCGTGAAGAGCTGGCGGCACTCGCTTCGCGTTGAGGCGACGCAAACTGGATGTACGCTCTTTGATACGATTGAGATCGACGCCGGTTGGCTTACCATGCCTTTCTCGGTTTGGGCGAAGTTTTTGTACAAGCGTCGACACAACCCCAGGCTCGCGATCCTCGCGCGGACGGACAGCGAAGCAGCCGAGAACAAATATGTTTAGAGCGCCCTCCTATAGGGTAATGTCGTTCCCGGCATCAGAGTGGCTATCGTAATAGAGATTTTGGTCGCGATTGCCCTGTCGAAACCAAAGTGATCTTCAATCTCCTTACCGATCCATTTTTTGCTAGCGTTCTGCAAGCGGCCACTTGTGCGAGTGCGGCGAAAGTCCGGAAGGTCCGCATAGCAGACCTCGGCGGTGACCACAGCGAACGTCCGCTCTCCACCTTCTGTTGAAGTACAGTGTCATGCCGCGCGTGGTGCAATTGCCTAAAGAGGGCTGGAAACTGTCACTGCTCCCACCTCAGAAAGCGCCTCCCGTCATGCATTCCTGACCATCTTGGCGACCAATTTCCGTGTGATCGGGGCGACCACCAGCACTGCGGGAAAGGCGACGAGCCATGAATTGCCCCATGCCCCCATCCATTCCAAGAAAAAGCCCTCTCCTAGCCCAAGGGCCCGTGCGGTTGCGATGCCCGAGACCATGCAGGACATCAGCCCTGACAGAATGAAGCCAAAGACAATCGGGGCGAATTTTGCGGGGATCATGGGCAAGGCTCCAGTCGGGGAAAAGGTGCTCGTTCGGACCATAGCCGAACAGGGTCCAAGCTCAAGCCTTGCCGAAAGTCGCGCCTCACCCCGCCCTTAGCTGTTTTGCAACTCGGCCACGGGAATGAAGGGAAAGAACTGCCCCGAGGACCACAGCCCGAACCACTCAACGCCCTCCACGCTATGCGCCTCGCCCAGATCGACCAAACGGTAGAAGCTTTTGCGGTCAATCAGCGCCTCAAGCCCCGCGCGGATCATCACATAGGGCGATGGCTCGCCATTTTCATCGCGGATCACGCGGATCGGGGCCTCGGGGCCTGCTGTGACGCTATCGCCGACATTGGTGGTGAAGGTGATGTTTTGCGCCTCGCCCATGCCCTCGGCCTCGAAATCCTGCGCGACAAAGGGTGCATCCTGCACGCGGATGCCGACCTTTTCGACAGGCGTGACAAGGAAGTATTTGCCATCCTCCACCTTCAGGATGGTTGAAAACAGCCGCACCAACGGCGCGCGTCCGATGGGTGTGCCATTATAGAACCACGTCCCGTCGCGTTTGATCTCCATATCCAGATCGCCGCAAAAGGGCGGGTTCCAAAGATGAACGGGCGGGAGTTTGCCGTTTTTCTGGGCGGTCTTGGCAGCACTCAGCAGGGTTTCGGGTGTGGGTGTCACGATGTTTTGTCCTGACATCTGTTTTGTCATTTGTGGTCGGCGCGAAGTTTCGATTTACTTGTCTAACATATTCCTTCGATGGAGCTTTGCCATGTCCGCCCCTGAAAACCTTGTTGCCGAGATAGAAGAGCTTGGCGCGAAGCTGGCTGATGCCAAATCCAGTATCGCCACAAAGATCATCGGCCAAGACGATGTTGTCGACCTCAGCTTGGCGGCGATGCTGTCGGGCGGTCATGCGCTTTTGATGGGTTTGCCTGGTCTTGGAAAGACGCTTTTGGTTGATACGCTCTCGACGGTGATGGGCCTCAAGGGCAACCGCATCCAGTTTACGCCTGATTTGATGCCTGCCGATATTCTGGGCTCGGAAGTTCTGGAAACGGGCAAGGATGGCACACGCTCCTTCCGCTTTATCGAAGGCCCGATTTTCTGCCAGCTTCTGATGGCCGATGAGATCAACCGAGCCTCCCCTCGGACGCAATCGGCCCTGTTGCAGGCCATGCAGGAACGCGAGGTCACCATCGCGGGCGAGCATCGCCCGCTGCCCGCACCGTTCCACGTGCTGGCCACGCAGAACCCGATTGAACAGGAAGGCACCTATCCGCTGCCCGAAGCGCAGCTTGACCGTTTCCTCGTCAAGATCGACGTGCCCTATCCTGACCGTGAGACCGAGCGCGGCATTCTGCTGGCCACCACAGGCACCCAGAGTGCCGAGGCGAAAACGGTGTTCTCGCCCGAGGCGTTGATCGCAGCGCAGCAGGTTGTACGCCAGATGCCTGTGGGGGACGCGGTTGTGGATATGATCCTTGATCTGGTCCGCGCCTGTCGTCCCGCTGAAAGCGATGCGCCGAAAATCGTCAAGGACACGGTCGCTTGGGGCCCTGGCCCGCGTGCGGCTCAGGCCTTGATGTTGACGGTGCGTGCGCGCGCGCTTCTGGATGGCAGATTGGCACCCTCGGCTGAGGATGTCGCGGCCCTTGCGCGCCCCGTTCTGTCGCACCGTATGGCACTGTCCTTTGCAGCGCGCGCTGAAGGCGCGGCCTTGGAGCAGGTGATTGATGAGGTTACAGCCCGCATCACCCGAGTTGAGGCTGCCGCTTGAACGACGCCGCCCTTCATAATTCCCAGACCCTGCGCGCAAGGTCCGAGGCGGTTGCAGCCAGCTTGCCCGCGCTCTTGGCTGATGCACAGCATTTGGCCGCCACGATCTTGTTGGGCGAGCATGGGCGCAAACGCGCAGGCATGGGGGATGAGTTCTGGCAATACCGTCCCGCCGAGGCGGGAGATCCCTTTCGTGCGATTGATTGGCGCCGCTCGGCCCGATCCGAGGGGCATTTTGTGCGCCAATCCGAATGGCAGGCTGCGCAATCTGTGATGATCGGTGTGGATGATGCCGCCTCGATGGGTTTCACAGGCGCCAAATCCCGCCCCTCGAAATTGCGCCGTGCCCAGACTTTGGCCATGGCTCTGGCCGTTCTTGCCATTCGCGGTGGGGAAAGGGTGGGGTTGACCCATCTTGCCGAGCCGCCGCGCTCGGGCAAGGCGCAGCTTATGCGGATTGCGGGGGCCTTATTGGACGGGCATGAAACAGGGGATTACGGCGCGCCCAAGCCGCAAATGATGCCTGCGGGCGCACGGGCTGTGTTCCTGTCGGATTTCCTCGGGCCAACCGAGGCGATTGACCGTATCCTGACGCAATCGGCTGATCGCGGCGTGAAAGGGGCGCTGGTGCAGGTTCTCGACCCCGATGAGGAGGCCTTTCCTTTCGACGGGCGCACGGTGTTTGAATCCATGTCGGGCGCGATCCGGTTTGAAACGCTGAAAGCCAAATCTTTGCGCGAGGAATATCTCGACCGTCTGGCGGCCCGAAAAGCGCATCTGCGCGATATCTGCCAGCGCACGGGTTGGAGCTTTCATTGCCATCATAGCGATACCGCAGCCGAGCCTGCACTGATGTGGATGTATCGCGCGATCGAGCAGGTGCGCGTATGATTGGCAATCTCGCCTTCACCACGCCGCTTTTGCTGCTTGCGCTGATTGCGCTGCCGATCCTGTGGATCTTGCTGCGCGCGGTGCCACCCGCCCCGATCCGGCGGCGTTTCCCCGGTGTTGCTTTGCTGCTTGGTCTGAAGGATGATGATAGCGAAAGCGACAAGACCCCGTGGTGGTTGCTGCTTTTGCGGATGCTGGCCGTGGCTGCTGCTATTATCGGTTTTGCGGGCCCCGTTCTGAACCCCCAACAGGAACGCGCAGGCGAGGGGCCGCTTTTGGTCGTGATGGATGCGTCTTGGGCCTCCGGTGGCGATTGGTCCGCAAGGCAGGAGCGTTTGACGCTGCTGCTGGAGGAGGCAGGGCGCGCAGGGCGCACGGTATCGGTGGCCGCCCTGACTGATCTTCCAGCGGGCGAGGTGCAGTTCCTCTCGGCCGATGCATGGGCCGCCCGTCTCCCCAGTCTCACCCCCGCAGCATTCGAGCCTGATATGGATGCAGCCCTTGAATGGGCAGCAGCGTTGGAAAGCGGGATGGAGGTTTTCTGGTTCTCGGACGGGCTGGCGCGCGACGGCAGGGATGCGCTGACCGCGCGTTTTGAAACCCTTGGGCCCTTGGCCGTGTTTCAGGGTGCGCGCGATGTCCTCGCGCTTGCGCCGCCGCAATTTGTTGATGGTGCGATTCAGATCGCGGCTTTGCGCCTTGGCAGCGGCACCGCCCGCGAGGTTACCGTGGCAGGCCATGGGCTGGACCCTGCTGGCGTGCCACGTGAATTGGCGCGTGAGACGATAAGTTTTGCCGCAGGCGAGGATCGGGCCGAGTTATTGCTTTCCCTGCCTGCCGAGCTTCGCAACAGGATCACGCGCTTCGAGATTGGCGGCGCGCGCAATGCGGGCGCAGTCAGCCTGACCGATGATGCTTTGCAGCGGCGTGAGGTGGCCTTGATTGCGGGCGGCACCGAGCAGGAAGAGCAACAACTTCTCTCGCCTTTGCATTACCTGCGGCAGGCCTTGGCCCCGACCGCTGACCTTCTGGAGGGGGATTTGGCCGACCTGCTTTTGGCCAGCCCCGATGTGATCATTCTGGCCGATATCGCACAGCTCAGCGGCGATGAAGAGGCGCAATTGATCGAATGGGTTGAGGCAGGTGGCCTCTTGGTGCGTTTCGCGGGGCCGCGGCTTGCAGCCTCTGATATTGCCCGCGCCGAGGCCGAGCCCCTGATGCCCGTGCGCCTGCGCGAAGGCGGTCGCACGGTAGGGGGCGCGATGAGTTGGGGTGAGCCGAAACGCCTGCGCCCTTTCGATGAGACCTCGCCCTTCTTTGGCCTTGGCATACCCGAGGATGTCGAAGTGACCTCACAGGTTTTGGCGCAACCCGATCCTGACCTGTCCGAGCGCAGCATCGCCGCTTTGGCCGATGGCACACCTTTGGTCACGCGCGCGGGGCTGGGGC
Source organism: uncultured Paracoccaceae bacterium (assembly GCA_965656935.1). GTDB lineage: Bacteria > Pseudomonadota > Alphaproteobacteria > Rhodobacterales > Rhodobacteraceae > M30B80. The sequence goes on along the minus strand of CBFHMG010000015.1, from coordinate 3,572 downwards.
AGGGGGCGGTTGTGCTGTTCCATGTGACAGCCAATGCTGAATGGTCCAGCCTGCCGCTCTCGGGATTATTCGTGCAGATGCTAGAGCGACTGGCAATTTCCACCCGTCCCATAAGCCCTGATGCGTCAGAGCTGGACGGAGTGACTTGGGTGCCCGAATTGGTGCTGGACGGCTTTGGCAGCTTGCGGGATGCAGGCGCAATGGCGGGTGTGGAGGGGGCTGATCTGGCCGAAGCGCCCCTCTCGGCCGCGTTATTGCCTGGCCTTTATTCCGGCGGGGAGCGACGCGTGGCGCGCAATGTCATCGCGGCGGATACGCAGCTTACCCCTGCGGTTTGGCCCGCTGATATCCCAGTGGAGGGCATGTCGGTCATCCAGCCAACGGATTTGATGGCGGCATTCCTGACGGGTGCTTTCGCGCTTTTGTTGATAGACGCGCTGGCGGCGCTTGCGCTTTCGGGGCGGCTCTCGGGGCTTGCGCGCGCGGCGGCGGTTCTTGCCTTGGCGATGATGATTGCCCCGCAGGCCCAAGCGCAATCGCAGCTCCCAAGCGCTGAGGATGAGTTTGGCCTGCTGGCCACCAGCGAGATCACCTTGGCCTATGTCCGCACAGGGGATGCACAGCTTGATGAGGTGTCTCATGCGGGGCTGCGCGGCTTGAGCAATACGCTGTGGGCGCGCACAACGATTGAACCTGCCGAGCCGATTGGCGTCAATCTCGAGAGTGATGAGCTGGCCTTTTTCCCGATGATCTACTGGCCCATTTCAGCCCGTCAGGCGCTGCCCTCGCCCGAGGCCTATGCGCGGCTGAATGCCTATCTGCGCTCGGGCGGGATGATCGTATTCGACACGCGCGATGCCGATCTGGGTGGCTTCGGCGCGGCCACGCCCGCAGGGCGGCGCTTGCGCGAGATTGCGGCGCCCTTGGATATTCCCCCGCTTGAGCCTGTGCCCGCTGATCATGTGCTGACGCGCACCTTCTATCTGTTGCAGGATTTTCCGGGCCGCCATGCCTCACGCGATGTGTGGGTTGAGGCATCAGAAGCGGATGCCGAACAGATCGAGGGCATGCCGTTTCGAAACCTCAATGATGGTGTGACACCAGTGGTGATCGGCGGAAATGACTGGGCGGCGGCTTGGGCCGTGGACGGGTTCAACCGCCCGCTGCTGCCTGTGGGGCGCGGCTTCACTGGCGAGCGACAGCGCGAGATCGCGAACCGTTTCGGCGTGAACCTCGTGATGCATGTGCTGTCGGGCAATTATAAATCTGATCAGGTCCATGTGCCTGCCCTTCTTGATAGATTGGGGCAATAGGCATGACCGATACCATCCTTTTTGACCCGCTTTTGCCATGGAATGTTATCTACAGCCTTGCTGCGGCGCTGGTCGTGATCACCGCAATCGCTGTCTGGCGCGGCCTGAAAGGCTGGCCGCTGCGGCTTTTGGCGGGTGTGGTTCTGCTGGCGGCTCTGGCCAATCCAGCCTTGCAGGAGGAAGACCGCGAGCCGCTGTCTGATATCGTGTTGCTGGTGGTCGATGACAGCGCCAGCCAGCGGATTTCGGACAGGCCCGATCAGATGGCGCAAGCGGTGGAAACGCTTGAGGGCGAGATTGCAGCGCTCGGGATGGAATTGCGCCAGATCCGCGTTACGGATGCGCCCGATAATCAGGGCAGCTTGGTGATGACGGCCCTGAATGAACTGGTGGCCGAGGTCCCGCGCGCGCGGATCGCGGGGGCTGTGGTGCTCAGCGATGGCCAGCTTCACGACGCAGGCCTTGCCCCCGATCTGCCCGCTCCGATCCATGCGCTTCTGACAGGGCGCGAGCAGGATTGGGACCGCCGCCTCTTGGTCGAGAACGCGCCCGCCTTCGCTATTCTTGATGAAGAAGTGACCCTGCGCATTCGGGTTGAAGACCAAGGCGCAGTTCCCGCGTCTGAACAGGGCGGCATGACAGAAATGGTCGTCTCGCTTGATGGTGATCCCCCCTTCACCGTGATGGTGCCGATTGGGCGGACGCTGGATGTGCCGCTGACGCTGATGAGCGGGGGGATGAATGTCATTCAGTTCACCCTGCCCGAGGCCGAAGGGGAATTGACCGATCGCAATAATGCCGCCGTGGTTCAGATCAATGGTGTGCGTGACCGTTTGAGCGTGCTTCTCGTCTCGGGCCAGCCCCATACGGGCCAGCGGACATGGCGCAACCTGCTGAAATCCGACCCATCGGTTGATCTGGTGCATTTCACGATCCTCAGGCCCCCTGATAAGCAAGATGGCGTGCCCGTGACCGAGCTGTCGCTGATCGCCTTTCCAACGCGGGAATTGTTCATGGAATCGGTCGAGGATTTTGACCTGATCATCTTTGACCGCTATCCGCGCCGTGGCATCCTGCCGATGGTCTATCTCGACAATATTCGCCGCTATGTCGAAAACGGCGGCGCTTTGTTGCTGGCCGCTGGCCCTGACTATGCAAGCGCGGATTCGCTCTTTCGCTCGCCTCTGGCTGAAATCCTGCCCGGAAGCCCCACGGCCCGCGTTATCGAAGAGCCGTTCTTGCCCATGATCTCGGAATTGGGCCAGCGCCACCCTGTCACGACAGGGCTTGAAGGGGCCCATACCCCCTTGCCTGATAGCGATGAACCTTGGGGGCGGTGGTTCCGTCAGATCGAGGTTCTGGCCGCGCCCGATAGCGAAGTGGTGATGACAGGCGTCAATGATGCGCCGCTTGTGATGGTGAACCGCGTGGGCGACGGGCGCGTGGCGCTTTTGGCCTCGGATCACGCATGGCTATGGGATCGTGGCTATGAAGGCGGTGGCCCCCAGCTTGAGATGTTGCGCCGCCTTGCCCATTGGATGATGGGCGAGCCTGATCTTGAAGAAGAAGCCCTGCGCGCCGATGCGGATGGTCAGACCATGTTCATCACGCGGCAAAGCCTCTCGGAAGAGGTGGGCGAGGTCACGATAACGGGGCCTGACGGCACGGTGGTGACCCTGCCATTTGAGGAAACCGCGCCCGGTCGGTTTACGGCGGAATTTATTGGCCCCGAGCAGGGCCTTTATAGATTGCGCGAAGGCGATCAGGAGGCTGTCGTGGCCCTTGGCCCCGCCGCCCCGCGCGAATTCGAGGAAACGGTGGCCAGTGCCGCGCGCCTGACCCCAGTTGTCGATCAGCGCGATGGCGGGATCATGCGGATGGAGGCGGGCATGCCTGATTTGCGTCTGGTCGCAGAGGGGCGCAATGCTTCGGGGCGCGGCTGGATCGGGCTGACCCCGCGCAATGCCTATCTGACAACGGATGTGACGGTGATGCCATTGGTGTCATCATGGCTCTATCTGTTGCTGGCCGCGATGCTGATGATTGGCGCTTGGCTGCGCGAGGGGCGTCGATAGGGTTTGGGCCGCGGCGCGGCGCTTGCGTAGATGTAAAGATCAGGCGGAACAGTGCCGCGGGGTTTGGCGACCATAAAGCAGTTTCAAGCAAGGTGAGAGATCGCAGGAGAGCCACCGCGCTTTTGGTTTCTTGGGGGTATAGTGACTGATACGGCACGGCGCAGGAGTGGCGGCTTTGAGCCCA
>CBFHMG010000014.1:0-51241 GCA_965656935.1 uncultured Paracoccaceae bacterium | reverse complement strand
TTGGCCTGTCAGAACCTCAACTTGCCTCAGCTTAACAACAATCTCTTCAGGCTTCGGTCTCGTAATTCCCATCTTCGATTCTCCGTTTTCCTAACTATAGGGACGGACCAATTCAAAGGGGGAGGCTCAGAACATGCCGGGTCGCAGCGATATCATTGCCATAGACCACAAGCACAGCCAGCACAATCCACGCCTTCCAGAAATTCTACCAATGCCAATCGAGAGATCATTTCCGGCTCGATCACGCGGGTCAGAGACGGAGACACGTTTGTAGTAGGTAATTTGCCAGTTCGTCTAGCTGCAGTGGACTGCCCAGAGAGCAATACAATAGCGGGCCAAGCCGCCTCAGAGTTCATGTATCAGTATGTCGGGGCAACGGCTACTTGCGAACTCACAGGAGCGACCACCTACGATCGTAGCGTCGGCTATTGCTCGATAGAGGGGAGAGATGTTGGCCTAATGCTTTTCTCAAATACGGAATGCCGTGTTTGGGAGCGATATGACGTTTGGGATCGCTATTAAAGTCGTGCAATTAATTCGCTCGAAGGCGAATGCGGTGCGTGATTTTCTTTGTCATTATCATTAAAATCTGCTAATATTTTTCATAAAAATAAAGTGCGGTTTTATTGATTTTTCAGCATCTTAAAATCCGCTATTAAACCAATTTTGGGAGAGGGGTGGGTCTAATTTCGTGGCCCACAAATAAAAACCAGCGCGCGAACTCACGATTGTTTGCGCGCTGACCCGGTCAAATTAAAATTTGGAGGCTGACATGCAAATCGCAGCACCAGACCATCTCTCAGATGATGCAGCTAAATGGTGGCGCAGCGTTAATAGAGAATATGATCTCGAGGATCATCATCTGCGTCTTTTAACTCTTGCTGCAGAGGCTTGGGATCGCACGCAGCAGGCCCGTGAAGTTCTTGCAAGAGAAGGGCTTATTTACACGGATCGCTTCAATGCACCACGTGCAAGGCCAGAAGTGTCGATCGAAAGGGACAGCAGATTAGCGTTCGCAAGGCTTTTGCGAGAACTCGATCTAGATGTGACACCGTCGCCTGATGCGCTGCGCCTACCAAGCCTGAGATCGAATAGGGGGGCTGCCTAATGCCTGCCAAGCGCCGTGTTTCCAAAGATGCCCGTTTCGTCATCAGCGATGCTGCACGCGAGCGGTGGCAGGCCGTGGGAGGCATCGATCTCGATGCAACGGGAAAATGCGGCGTGATTACCGACTATGGGTTGGCTCAAATGTTGGGCCGCTATCCACTTATCGCATACCCCGACATGGGGGAAATCTTTAACCAATTGCGGAGAAAAACCGATGAAACTCGATGATGCACCCATTCTTAAGCGCCTGAGCAAGTTCCACAGTATGTGTCTGGACGCCGCTAAAGTGATAAAGCGGGATTTTATTCCCATGCAAGATTACTGCGGATGGGGCGAGGTTCATATAATCCAGTCAGGTGTAAAAGTTCTCGTTTCAGTCGAATTTCCCGATCAAACGATACTCTCAGATGCAGAGATTAAGTTTGGAGTGGAGTTCACTCTCACACCACCAGGTCACGTCATAGCTGTTCGGCAATTCAAACCTCACAAACGACGTGCAAAAGACCTTATTCTTCAACCGAGCTGTGAAGCACTCTTAAAGGCGTTTGACGGGTTGGTTGAGAGTGATGCACAGCGGGTTTTCCACGCACTTGTGACAAAAGATCATCTGCGGCTCTTGCAGCTTCTAAGATAGCCTCAAATTTCTCTCGTAAAGACATTTACTTCCCCTTTAAAGCTATTGGGCCAGTGCTAAACACTGGCCCATATCCGCTTCACCCGAAGGTGGCTCTCCAAAGCGAATAAGCCTGCGGAAGGCTTGTAAAATTTAGCAATTTTGCAGTGATTTTGCAACAAAGCGAGCGCTTTGGGAGCGCAGTCTAATCTGAGACGATGCTCATCGCCATTAACAGGCGAGGCAAGCGCGCTGACGTCAGACAGTCAGGAGGTGTTTCATGGGCAATACATTGAGGAAGGCACAAAATTAAAACTCGTCAAATCCTCTGCTTATTTCATCCCACAATTCTTCTGAGCGCCATATGATGCTAAGCGTAACCGATCCGTCATCATGGTATGTATCACACCGCACTTCTATCCGCGCGCCATTCTTATAAGCTCCATGTGAGTGTGTAGTAATGCCTGCGTATTGCTGTTGTGCGGAAGCTAAAGTGACCCCAAATCTATCTTCTAATCGTGGCACCCAATTTTCCATCTCGGCTTCACAGTAATCTATTGTTAACACATCCTGTGACGCAAACACCGTGTGTAGAGCGAAAGTCTCAATGTTATAGTCCAACCAATAGTCAGAAAAAGCCAAATTGGCTATTTTAGGTTCAACGAGAATTTCTCTATAAGATGAAGAAGTTGGATAACGCTGGTAAGCGCCGGACAAATCGTTGTGGTAAGTTCTGATATCCATGAATAACTGGTATCCAAACAGCTCGTCCGCCCTCACAGGCGAGGCAAGCGCGGTGGCGATCAGTGCGGCTGTCAGGAGGTGTTTCATTGTAGCAAGCAACGCCCGTCGTTATCGTAGTTGTAAGCTGGAGTGTAACTGGGACACATCAGCTCCTGGCGAGGAAATCCAATTCTGAAATCTCCAAAATCTACGATGAAGCCACCATTACCCCATGCCCATTCTCCGTTGCCAAGCAACTCTGAGTAGGCGTCACATGAGGCTCCAAGATAAATTGTCTCAGTGTCGTATATGGTCTGTATTAAAGCCCCAACATCTCCAGTACGGCGACCAACTGGGTTAACAGAAGTAAGCACGTATCCATTTCTATTGCAGTCAAGCGTATATCCATGTCCGGCGCCAGATACGTAAACGAAAGGCTCCTCCCCCCTCACAGGCGAGGCAAGCGTGATGGCGATCAGTGCGGCTGTCAGGAGGTGTTTCATGGGTGACCTTTCAATTACTCTCAGGGAATAACGGTGGCGCTCCTGCCATCTCTCTAGAAAAAGCAACAAGTCCCAAGTTATATTTCAAAAGAAAAGCATTCAAATATAAATTTGCGGGATGCCAATGATCATCTACCTCTACAATGTAAATTCGAGCCATCTCAAAAACCTCTTCATTTGAACATCTATTCGTTTCCGCACACAAGATGCACATATATTACGGTAAATAATTAATAAAATTATAAAATCATTAATCTTTATGGCGGCATGGATGAGCCTGAGTTGAAGATCATCGATGTGTTCATATGCAAATTGCGCAAGAAGCTGTCGGAAGCGACAGGTGGTGGAAACCATATCGAGACGGTTTGGGGGCGGGGCTATGTGTTGCGTGATCCCGAACCTGCCTTTTCCGAGACGGATTTTGCTGCGACAGCTTAACCTTGGCTGAATTATTTTCACGGATGGGTGGCTTTGGCTGAGGCTTGGCCGTTTGAACTCTGGGTTGATATTTGGCCCTGATCTATTCGCCTGCGCAATTGACGGTGGCGACTCTCTAGACCTCTCTCACGGTGACCCATATCAATGGGGCAGAACATCCGTGGGAATTTAAAATGTCAGATGCAGGCTTGGCAGCAAAGGTAGCGGCCCTTGATGAGGATGCCGCAAAACAACGGTTGGCACAGCTTGCTGTTTTGCTCGCAAATGCGAATGCGGAATATCATAGGGATGATGCCCCCAGCCTGAGTGACGCGGAGTATGACGCCTTAAAGCGTGAGAACGCCTTGATTGAGGAGCGTTTTCCCGACCTCAAACGTGATGACAGCCCAAGCGAACAGGTGGGGGCGAGCCCCACGGATGGGTTTGCCAAAATCACCCATGTTGAGAGGATGCTATCGCTCTCCAATGCGTTTTCTGCGGAAGATGTTGGCGATTTCGTAGATTATATCCGCCGCTATCTGGGGATTGATGCAAAGACGGCTTTGGCCTTCACAGCTGAGCCGAAAATCGATGGGTTATCCCTTTCCTTGCGCTATGAGGGCGGGGCGTTGGTTAGTGCCGCCACCCGTGGGGATGGCAGCATCGGCGAAAACGTCACCGCCAATGCCCGAACGATTGCAGATATCCCGCAAAGTATTTCGGGCGCGCCTGATATTCTTGAGGTTCGCGGCGAGGTTTACATGAGCCATGCCGATTTTGCCGAATTGAATAGCCGGCAATCGGCGCGGGGCGGCAAGGTGTTCGCCAATCCACGTAATGCTGCGGCTGGATCGCTGCGGCAATTGGATTGTGAGATCACGCGCGCGCGCCCTTTGAAATTCTTTGCCTATGCTTGGGGGGAGCTATCCCAACCCTTGGCCGAGACCCAGATGGGGGCGATTGAAAGGCTCGCGGATTTCGGGTTTCAAACCAACCCTCTGACCGCGCGCTGCAATTCAACTGATGCGCTTTTAGCCCACTACGCCATGATCGAGCAGGGGCGCGCGACCTTGGGGTATGACATTGATGGTGTGGTCTACAAACTCGATGATTTGGCGCTTCAACGGCGTCTCGGGATGCGCTCGACCACGCCAAGATGGGCGATTGCGCATAAATTCCCAGCCGAATTGGCTTGGACACGGCTGGAAGCGATCGACATTCAGGTGGGGCGCACGGGCTCGCTTTCGCCTGTCGCGCGTCTGGCCCCCGTCACCGTGGGGGGCGTGGTTGTGTCGAACGCCACCTTGCATAATGAAGATTACATCGCAGGGCGTGCCAATACGGGTGAGGAGATCCGAGGGGGCAAGGATATCCGTGTGGGCGACTGGGTGCAGGTTTACCGCGCGGGCGATGTGATCCCCAAAATTGCTGATCTTGATCTGTCCAAACGTCCGAGCGATGCGGAGCGTTTCAGCTTTCCAACCCTTTGCCCTGAATGCGGATCGGAGGCATTGCGCGAGCAAGGCGATGCGGTGCGCCGTTGCACGGGCGGGCTGATTTGCCCCGCGCAGGCGGTGGAGAAGCTCAAGCATTTCGTCTCGCGCGCGGCTTTTGACATCGAAGGCTTGGGCGCAAAACAGGTTGAGCAATTCTACCGTGATGGCTGGATCAAGGAACCAGCCGATATTTTCACCCTTCGCACACGGTTTTGCAGCGGCCTTCAGCAATTGAAAAACCGCGAAGGCTGGGGCGATAAAAGTGCTGAAAACCTATTTCAAGCAATTGATGATAAACGGAAAATAGCATTGGGGCGGATGATTTTTGCGCTCGGTATCCGCCATGTGGGCGAGGTGGCCTCAAATGATCTGGCGCGCCATTTCATGAGTTGGGAGAGTTTGGCCGAGACTGTTGATCAAGCAAGCGCCGAGCCTGTCGCGCAGGCGGTTGATCCCAAATTGCGCAAAGCAGCCCTTGCGGAAAGCCCCGCTTGGTCTGAAATCACAGGCATTGACGGGATCGGGGATACCGTGGCGCAAGCCCTGACCACGACCCTATCGCAAGAGGCCGAGCGCGGATCAATCAACCGATTGGTGGCCCATCTGGACATCCAAGCGCCTGAGATGCGCTCTACCACTAGCCCTGTCGCGGGAAAAACCGTTGTTTTCACAGGCACGCTTGAGAAAATGACCCGCGCCGAGGCTAAGGCCCGCGCGGAAGGGTTGGGGGCGAAAGTGGCGGGAAGCGTTTCGGCGAAAACCGATATCTTGATTGCGGGGCCTGGCGCGGGGTCCAAGGCCAAGAAAGCGGCGGATTTGGGGATCGAGACCATGGATGAGGACGCATGGCTTGCGTTGATCGGAGATGCCTGAGCGCGGTCGGCCCGAAATACTCTTCCCGCTTTTCGCAGGGCTAGAAACGCTGGATGGCGTCGGGCCGAAGACGGCGAAAAACTATGCGGGCCTGCATGTCGAGACACCCAAAGACCTTTTATTAACCTTACCCGCGGGCGGCACGGACCGCGCGCGCAAAGCCTCGATCCGTGATGTGCTTCTGCCCGGTGTTGCCACGGTCGAGGTCACGGTCGGGCGGCATCGCAAGCCTTCGGGGCGGGGACCTTACCGCATCGAGGTGGAAGATGCGCAGACCTCGTTCCAATTGGTGTTTTTCCATGCGCGCGGCGATTACCTGGAGAAAATCCTGCCAACGGGCAGTCGCAGGGTCGTGTCGGGGCGGGTGGAATTATTCGATGCAGTGGCTCAGATGGCCCATCCCGATCATGTCCTGCCCCCTGAGGATGCGGGTGATATTCCTGCATTCGAGCCGATCTATCCGCTGACAGCGGGTGTGACGCAAAAGGGGATGGCCAAGGCCATGGCCTCGGCGTTGGATTTGGCCCCGCCATTGCCTGAATGGATCGACCCCGAGTTGAAGCGCCGCAAGGAATGGCCCGATTGGCAGGCGGCGCTGGCTGAGGCGCATCACCCCGAAGGCCCGCAAGATCTGTCGCGCAGTTCCAAATCGCGCGAACGGATCGCCTATGATGAATTACTGGCCCATCAATTGACGCTGGCTTTGGCGCGCGCCTCGGTCAAACGCAAAAAGGGGCTGGTGAGTGAAGGCAATGGCCATTTGCGCCGTAAAGTTCTGGCGGCTTTGCCCTATGCGCCCACAGGTGCGCAAACGCGTGTGATTGAGGAAATTGCGACAGATATGGCCACGCCCCTGCGCATGAACCGCCTGTTGCAGGGCGATGTGGGCGCGGGCAAAACCCTTGTAGCCTTGATGGCGCTGCTGATTGCGGTGGAGGCGGGCGGGCAAGGCGTGATGATGGCGCCCACTTCTATTCTTGCAGGTCAACATTACCAAAATCTTAAACCTCTGGCCGAAGAGGCGGGCGTGGTCATTGAGGTGCTGACAGGGGCCGATAAGGGGCGCGAGCGCGCAGCGAAGCTCGATGCGCTCAAACGCGGTGATATCCATATTCTGGTGGGCACCCATGCGGTGTTTCAGGATGATGTGGAATTTGCCCAGTTGCGTCTGGCGATTGTGGATGAGCAGCACCGTTTCGGAGTGCGCCAGCGCATCCTGCTTGGCCAGAAAGGGGCGGCGGCTGATGTCTTGGTGATGACAGCGACACCGATCCCACGCACGCTCAGCCTTGCGCAATATGGCGATATGGATGTGAGCGTGTTGGATGAAAAACCACCCGGACGCACGCCTGTGAAAACCGCGCTGATCTCGACGGCCAAGATGGATGAGGTTGTCCAGCATCTGCGTGAAGCGGTGGCAGAGGGGCGGCAGGCCTATTGGGTTTGCCCCTTGGTCGAGGAATCGGAGGTCTATGAAGCCACCGCCGCCGAGGAGCGTTTCAAACTGTTGCGCGCGGCTTTGGGTGACGGGGTTGTGGGTCTTGTCCATGGGCAATTGGGCGTGGCCGAGAAACAGGCCGCGATGGAGGATTTCGCGCAAGGGCGCACGCGGGTTCTGGTTGCTACAACGGTGATCGAAGTGGGGGTGGATGTGCCCAATGCCTCGATCATGGTGATCGAACAGGCCGAGCTGTTTGGCTTGGCGCAATTGCACCAATTGCGCGGGCGTGTGGGGCGGGGTGCTGCGGAATCGACCTGCCTGTTGATGTATCGCAGCCCCTTGGGCGAGACCGCCAAACGCCGTTTGATGGTCATGCGCGAAACCGAAGACGGGTTCCGCATTTCCGAGGAAGACCTCGCCATTCGGGGTGCGGGTGATCTGATTGGCACGGCGCAATCGGGCCTGCCTCGGTTCAAGGTGGCCGATCTGGAAAGCCAAACGGCCCTGATGGCTTTGGCCCAAACCGATGCACGCGCCTTGATGGCTTTGGACCCAGAGCTGACCTCACCACGGGGGCGGGCTGCGCGGGTTTTGCTGTGGTTGATGGAGCAGGACAAAGCGATCCGGCTGATTTCAGTGGGCTAGCGGCCGGTCCTTTCGGCGTTGATTTGCTGATATTTCCGTCCCTTCAAGATCAAGCTGTTCTATTTTGTTCGCTTTTGTTCTCATAAAGTTCTTTACATTTCGTTTCCAGTATGAGAACAAAGGGTCAACACCGAAGAAGGAGTTGCCCGATGTTTAAAGAGATCAAAACCATCATGACCCGCTCGCATGACACCATCCTGTCGGATGTGGCAGGCGTGCTGTCCTTGGCCGTTTTGACCATGGGCATGCTCTATCTTCCTGGAATGCTCTAACTGTTTACTGCCTGCGGTCCCTGTCCGGATCCGTGTTATGCCGCCATGCTCTGTCCCACGGGGGAGGTTTTCCCCATTTGCTAGGCGGCGTATCCCAAATTGCCTCATGGCTCCGGACCTATCTGACACGCATACTCCGCCGCCATCCTGCCCCGGATGCGCGGCGGTTTTTTTGTTGCTATATATGGGGTTACGAGGCGTGCTTCAGGCGCAGGAGCTTGCCTGTTCGGCCTCGGCCATGGCTTGTGCCGTGGCCTCTAGCGCCAACATGATCGAGGCATGGCGGTTGCGATAGTCGCGCGCGGGTTCCAGCACCTCATAGCCCTCAAACGGGGCCTCGGGCAGTGGGCCTGCCTCTTTCAGCATGGCGCGCAATTGGTCGCGCGCGGTTTCCACCTCGGCACGGCTACGGCCAATGATGTTTTGCGCCATCACCGCCGCTGAGGCCTGACCAAGCGCGCAAGCCTTCACATCCTGACCGAAGCGGCTGATTTTTCCATTTTCCAGATCAAGATCGACAATCACCGTCGAGCCGCAAATTGGCGCGCGTTTTTTGACGCTGGCCTGAGGAGCCTCCAGCCGATCTGCAAGCGGCATATCTGCGGCCAGCGCCAAAATGCGCTGTGAATAGAGCTTGATCAGGTCTGCATCTGCCGTCATGTCTTTGCCTTTTCGTCCGACCCGCTATAGGTAGCGCGTGCTGTGCATTTTGCAAAGAGGTGGGCCATGCGCTTTGATCCGACAAACCTGACATTTGATGCCAATGGGCTGCTTCCCGTGATCGCGCAGGAGGCGGAGACGGGCGAGGTTTTGATGCTGGCATGGATGAATGCGCAGGCCATTGCCAAAACACTTGAAACGGGGCGGGTGACCTATTGGAGCCGTTCACGCGCGCGTTTCTGGGTGAAGGGCGAAAGTTCGGGCCATGTGCAGGAATTGGTCGAGATGCGCCTTGATTGCGACCGCGATTGCCTTTTGGTGCAGGTGCGCCAGACAGGGCCTGCCTGCCATACCAATCGCCGTGTGTGTTTCTACACAGCCGTGCGGGATGGTGAGGAAGTCGAATTGATGGCGCCTGAGGGTTAACGCGCCTCCGGCGGAAGTATTTTTGAAGCAAAGATTATGGGCTCAGAGCCCGACCATCTTGCGGATGGTATCGGGGGTGGTGCCTGCATCGCGATAGGTCGAGATGGCACGCGCGTCATCGCGTTTGGCCAGCCTTTTGCCTGCATCGTCGCGGATCAGATCGTGATGGTGGTAGATGGGAGTTTTGAGGCCAAGCAGGGCGTGCAGAAAGACCTGTAGATATGTCGCCTCGAACAGATCAGCGCCGCGGATCACATGGGTTATATCTTGCGCCGCATCATCTATCACCACGCTGAGATGATAGGAGGCGGCCATATGCGGGCGGGCCAGCACAGGATCCCCGATATGGGTGAGCAAGATATCTTGGGTCAGGTCATGCTGGCCGTGATGCCTGGGGCCTGTTTCCGTAAAGCTTGGAAGGGGTGCGGTGAGCGCGCGGCGCAGATCAAGGCGGATGGCATCGCCCTGCGCCCAATCCGACATGGGGCGGTTGCGGCAGGTGCCGGAATAGATGCGGCCATCGGGGCCATGGGTGGGCGCGCCTTCTTGCGGGGCGGAGGCGGCGGCCTCGATATCGCGGCGGTTGCAGCGGCAAGGATAGGTCAGGCCATCTGCGCTGAGGCGTGCGATGGCCGCGCGGTATTCGGGCAGATGCTCGGATTGGCGGCGCGGCGGCGCGCCGTCCCATGTCAGCTCCAGCCAAGCGAGGTCTTGGGCGATCAGCGCCTCCCATTCGGGGCGGGCGCGGCTTGTGTCGATATCATCGATGCGCAGCAGGAATTGGCCATTTGCAGCGCGGGCCATGTCATGGGCTGTTATCGCTGAATAGGCATGGCCCAGATGCAAAGGACCCGTGGGAGAGGGGGCAAACCGTGTTCGAAAGCGCATCAGCCGCAGCTATCCCCCCTTGTTTCAGGCTGCATCCCTTTTGGCATGGCTGAGCCAGTCAAGCCAAGCCGCCTTGGCGCGGTCGGTATAGGCTTTGTAGCGGTCCTTGCGCCCCCGCCGCCCGCCTTTCATCCCCTCCAAGGGCGGGAAGAGACCGAAATTCACATTCATCGGTTGGAAGGTCTTGGCCTCGGCCCCGCCTGTAATATGGGTGACCAAAGCGCCCATTGCAGTGGTGTTGGGCACGGGGGGCAAAGTGCTGCCTGTGATCTCGGCCGTGGCCAGACGGCCAGCCAAAAGGCCCATAGCCGCAGATTCCACATAGCCCTCCACGCCCGTGATCTGGCCTGCAAAGCGCAGATGCGGTTTGGAGCGCAGGCGCATCTGTTCATCCAGAAGCGTGGGCGAGTTGATAAAGGTGTTGCGGTGGATGCCACCAAGCCGCGCAAAGCTGGCATTTTCCAGCCCCGGGATCATGCGCAGCACTTCGGTCTGCGCGCCGTATTTCATCTTGGTCTGGAAGCCCACGATATTGAACAAGGTGCCAAGCTTGTTGTCGCGGCGCAGCTGCACCACGGCCCAAGCCTTCACATCGGGTTGATGCGGGTTGGTCAGCCCCACGGGTTTCATCGGACCGTGGCGCAATGTTTCGCGTCCGCGTTCGGCCATAACCTCGATCGGCAGGCAGCCGTCGAAATAGCCCGCCGTCTCGCCCGGTTTGAATTCGGTCTTCTCGGCGGCGAGCAGCGCATCGATGAAGGCTTCGTATTGGTCTTTATCCATCGGGCAATTGAGATAGGCCGTGCGCTCTTCCTCGGTCTCGCCCTTGTCATAGCGCGATTGCATCCATGCGCGGGTCATATCGATTGTATCGGCATAGATGATCGGGGCGATGGCGTCGAAAAAGGCGAGGCTTTCCTGACCTGCCTCATCCGCGATGGCTTGGGCCAGATTGCCCGAGGTCAGCGGGCCTGTGGCCACGATCCAATGGCCTTGCTCGGGCAGGGCGGGGATTTCCTCGCCTGAAATGGTGATATTGGGATGGGCCTGAATGCGGGCTGTGACGCCTTGGGCAAACAATTCGCGATCCACGGCCAAGGCCCCGCCTGCGGGCAGGCGATGCTGATCGGCCATTTCCATGATCAAACCGCCTGCCTGACGCATTTCCCAATGCAACAGACCAACCGCGTTCTGCTCGTCATCATCCGAGCGGAAGGAGTTGGAGCAGACCATCTCGGCCAGATCGCCGCTTTGATGCGCGAAGGTGCCGATCTTGGGGCGCATCTCGTGGATGACGACCTTGATACCTGCATTTGCGGCCTGCCAAGCGGCCTCTGATCCGGCCATTCCGCCGCCGATGATATGGAGTTCCTGTGTCATGAGGGGGGATGTAGGACAAAGGGGCGCTTAGGGAAAGGGTGCAAAACGGGCGGGCATCCTAGAGGCCGCGCCGCACCAGTTGTGCGATCGGGTCGGAAATCTGGAAGGGGCGCATTTCGGCTTGGCTGGGGCGGGGGCCGAATTGGATGAAGAGGCCAAGGCGAAAACGGGTTTCGGCAGGCGCGCCATTGGGACCATCAAGGCGGTCATGGATCACGCTGGCCTCGAGCCCCAACGGCGTGCGCGGCACATGATAGGTCAGGCCTGCGCTGAGTTCAGAGGCTGTGGCGCGGAACTGCCATTCATCAAATTCCGCGACCGAGAGGGCTGCGCTGGCGATCAGGTTATCGCTGAGCGCGGCGCTCAGGTCGATCCCTCCCATCAAAGTGTCAGGCTCGATCAGGCGACCGCCCGCGCGTGGCCCCGTCACACGCCGCCCGATTGCCCCATGGGCCCCAAGGCTCAGCCTGTCGGAGAGGGCCCAAATCCCTGCCGCCCCGACATAGCCCCAACTGGCCGCTTCCCCGTCGAGATCGGAGAGGCTGCCAAATAGCCCGTAGCGCAGGCCATTGGCGGGGCGCATATAGGCGACACCTGTTAAGGTGCCTGTTGTGCCAAGGGGGGTCTCCTCAAGGGCGGCGCTTGCCTCGATCCCGTGATGGGCTGAGATGGTGAAATCCATCAAGATGCGGCCGCTTTGCCTTGCCTCGCCATGCTCAGGCTCGGTGTGGCCGAGTTCTACAAAGCCCGCGCCAAGCCCCAAGGATTGCGACAAAGCCATCGGGCTGGTGGCAAGAAGAACGCAAAAAGCGAGGGAGAAAGCGCGGATCATGGTGACACCTATTGTTGAACTGGGATCTGTTCCGCGTGGTCTCCCATAGGCTTATGGTTAATTGAATATTAAACTTTACAAAGGGTTAACGGGTGAGGGGGTAAGAAAAAGCTCCGGTGGCGGAAAGCCAACCGGAGCGTGGAGTGCAAATCTCCAACGTGCAGACACATAGTATTGGAAGGGGTATATCTAGGCGTAGACGCCGTCTTCCGCGAAGATGTTCTCATTCAAACTGTCATCATCATCCATAACCCAAGTCTTATTGAGGCGGCGCGGGGCGTTGGCGTCTTTTGCACCGCGGCATGGCGTGGCGACCGAGGTTGTGGCGGTGGTCGGTTTCGGTGTTACGCGGCGGGGCGCGACCTTTTGGCGGAGCGCGCGGCGTTTATGCCGATCACGCGGGGCATTTTCGGAATAGGTCAGCACCAATGCGGCCACCAAAACCAAATCCCGCCAGAGGGCGCCCAAATTTTCCGAAACACCGAGAGCATTCAGCGTTGCAAAGCTGCCTGCCAAGGTGATGAGCCCCAGAAGAAGGGCAGCAGGTCGAATATGTAGCCCTAGCATCACCAAAGATGCCAAGCCGAACATAAGGAGAGAAGACATCAAACTGGCCAGCTGCTCGGAGATGAGCATGGCTGCCAAGGGTGACAGGGTGGCACCTGAAATCATACCCAAAGAGAGGGCGATAAAATAAGATGCGATGATCACGCGCAGAAGGTTCTGCGCGGTTGCGCCAAGTGTGAAGACATCGGGTGTTGAGCGTTGCAAAATATGCACTCCATAGACCGCAGCATTGGTGCCTAACCAATGCCGCAAGAACGCCCCCGTTCTTGTCCCAGTGCGAACACTATCGCGTCACAATATGGCAATCATGTGGGTAAATTTTGAAAAATATCGTTCAATAATAAGGCTATATGCGGACAAGTTAATGTCTTAAATGGGGCATTCACGCGTGTGGATGCCCCATCGCCCTTATTCTGCTGGGGATTGGGCCTCGGCCCCGTCGCCCGCTGCGGCATCGCCCTCCGCGGCCTCATCGCCTTGATCTGCGATCCAAGCCACCGAGACCACAGTTTCGGCCCCGCTGGTGTTGAACACCTTCACGCCACCTGCGCTGCGTGAGCGGAAGGAAATGCCTTCAACTGGAACGCGGATGGATTGGCCTGTGGAGGTTGCCAACATGACCTGATCGGAGGTTTCGACAGGGAAGCAGGCCACCAGCGCGCCGCCGCGCATGGCCTTATCCATGGCTGCCACGCCCATGCCGCCACGGCCCCTGACGGGGTAGTCATGGCTGGAGGAGAGCTTGCCCGAGCCTTTGGCGGTGATCGTCAGGATCAGATCTTCGGCCTCGGCCATCGCATTGAAGGTCTCGCTGGAGAGCGGGCCTGCGGGTGTGGCGTCCTCATCCTCGTCGCCCTCATCCTCGGGCGCACCTGCCATCATGCGGCGTTGCTTGAGATAGGCGGCGCGGTCCTCGGATGTGGCATCGAAATGGCGGATCACGGCCATGGAGACCACGGTATCATCGCCAGAGAGGCGGATACCGCGCACACCGGTGGAATCGCGGCCCTTGAAGACGCGCACATCAGTGGTGCGGAAGCGGATCGCACGGCCCGAATCCGTGACCAGCATCACGTCATCCTCTTCGGTGCAAATCCGCGCATTCACGAGGCTGACATCGCCCGTTTCAGGCAGTTTCATCGCAATTTTGCCGTTGGATTTCACATTGGTGAAATCGGAGAGCTGGTTGCGGCGCACATCGCCCGCCGAAGTGGCAAAGATGATCTGCAATTCGTCCCAATGTTCCTCGGGGCGGTCAACGGGCATGATCGCCGCGATGCTGACGCCTGTGGGAATGGGCAGGATATTGACGATGGCCTTGCCCTTGGAGGTGCGGCTACCCTGTGGCAGGCGCCAGGTCTTGAGTTTATAGGCCATCCCGTCTGTTGTGAAAAACAGCAGCGGCGTATGGGTATTGGCCACGAACAGGTTTGTGACCACATCGTCTTCTTTGAGGCTGCCGCCCGACACGCCCTTACCGCCGCGTTTTTGCGCGCGGAAATCGGCCAGAGGGGTGCGTTTGATATAGCCGCCCGCCGTGATGGTGACGACCATATCCTCGCGCTCGATCAGGTCCTCATCATCCATATCGCCCGACCAATCCACGATCTCGGTGCGGCGGGGAACGGCGAAGGCGTCTTTGACCTCGGCCAGTTCAGAGGAGATGATCTGCAAGATACGCTCCCGCGAGGCGAGGATCGCAAGATATTCCTTGATCTTGCCTGCAAGCTCTTCCAGCTCATCCGTGACTTCCTTGACGCCGATCTGGGTCAGGCGCTGCAGGCGCAATTCAAGGATCGCGCGGGCCTGTGCCTCGGAGAGGTTATAGGTCCCGTCCTCATTCATGGTATGGGTCGGGTCATCGATCAGGCGGATGTAATCCGCGATCTCATGGGCAGGCCAGCGCCGCGTCATCAAGGCCTCGCGCGCGGCGGCGGCATCGGCGGATTGGCGGATCGTGGCCACGACCTCATCCACATTGGAGACGGCAACCGCCAAACCGCAGAGCACATGGCTGCGCTCGCGGGCCTTGTTCAGCTCATAAGCTGTGCGGCGGGCCACGACTTCTTCGCGGAAATCGAGGAAGGCCGTCAGGAAGCCGCGCAGATTAAGCTGTTCGGGCTTGCCGCCATTGAGCGCCAGCATGTTGCAGCCGAAATAGGTCTGCATCTGGCTGAAGCGGAACAGCTGGTTCAGCACCACTTCGGCGGTGGCATCGCGCTTGAGCTCGATCACCACGCGCACACCGATGCGGTCGGATTCGTCCGCCACGCCCGAGATGCCGTCGATCTTCTTTTCGCGCACCAATTCGGCGATCCGCTCAATCATCGAGGCCTTGTTCACCTGATAGGGGATCTCGTCGATGATGATCGCGAAACGGTCCTTGCGGATTTCCTCGACGCGGGTTTTGGCGCGGATGATCACGCTGCCACGGCCCTCGGTATAGGCTTTGCGCGCGCCGCCACGCCCCAGAATAATGCCGCCTGTCGGGAAATCGGGGGCGGGAACATAGTCGATCAGCTCTTCCGAGGTGAGATCGGGGTTTTCGATCAGCGCTTGGCAGGCATCAATCACCTCGCCCAAGTTATGGGGCGGGATATTCGTGGCCATGCCGACAGCAATACCGCCCGCACCATTGACCAGCATATTGGGGAAGCGCGCGGGCAGAACTGTGGGTTCTTGCTGCTTGCCGTCATAATTGTCCTGAAAATCGACAGTATCCTTGTCGATATCGGCCAGCAGGAAGGCGGCAGGCTTGTCCATGCGCACTTCGGTATAGCGCATTGCGGCGGGGTTATCGCCATCCATGGAGCCGAAATTGCCCTGACCATCCAGAAGCGGCAAGGACATCGAGAAAGGCTGCGCCATACGCACCAGCGCGTCATAGATCGCGCTATCGCCATGCGGGTGGTATTGACCCATCACATCGCCAACCGGACGGGCCGATTTGCGATAGGCTTTTTCATGGGTGTTATTGGTCTCATGCATCGCGAAAAGGATGCGGCGGTGAACAGGTTTGAGGCCGTCCCGCAGATCGGGAATCGCGCGTGAAATGATCACCGACATCGCGTAATCGATGAAGCTGTGTTTCATCTCGGCAGCGATATCTATCGAGGGGCCCTCATGGGGATGGCGCTCGATCGGGGTTTCGTCTGCGTTCTCAGGGGGTTCTGGCGTATCTGTCACGGGGCGTCCTGCTATGCGGCGGGCATCTATATATTGTTGCCCGCCAGTATAGAGGGGCGGGATATAGGGTGCAATGCTCAGCCCGCTTTTTTCCCACCGCAACGCATTTGGCGGGCTGTGGAGGTCGTATTTTTGGAAAGATGAAAGGGCGGGGGCGGGTTAGCCCGTGGTGCGGCTGCGGCCTGCGGCCATGAACCAGATCAGGGCCAGCCCGAGGCAGATGATACCGTTCCATGAGGCCATGGACAGGCCCGCCAATTCCCAGACCACCACATCGCACATCACGATCGGGGCAGGCGCATCAAAGGAGAGCAATTCCGCACCTGACAGGCCCGTGAGGTCTTGCCCCCCTGTGGTGCAGGTAGCGGGGCCGTCCCAATAATCACGCTCCACCCCTGTATGGAACAGCGCGATGCCAGCATTTCCAAGCATGGTGAGCCCGCCGAGAGCGGCGATCACCCGATGCGGCAGGGCCGCGCCGATGGCGGCAAGGGCGATAGCTGCGACATGGGGCCAGCGCTGCCACAGGCACATCGCGCAAGGCGCGAGCCCGCCGATATATTGAAACCCGAAAGCAGTGGACAGCATCGCGAGCGAGCCGAGCCCTGCCAGAAGTATCAAGCTGCGTCTGGTCATGACCTAGAGAAACCTCAATACATAAAATCCAGCCGCCAGAAGAGCGATGAACAGGGCAAACATCAAGCCAAGACGGCGCTCGATGAAATCACGAATTGGTGCGCCGAATTTCCACAGCAGCGCTGCCACGAGGAAAAACCGAATGCCGCGCGCCACGATGGAGGTGATGATGAAGGTTCCCAGCGGCAGCCCCGTCCAGCCCGACATGATCGTGATGACCTTATAGGGAAAGGGTGTGAGGCCTGCGATGAGAACGGGCCAGAAGCCAAGATCATTGAAGCGGGCATTGAACTCGGCCGCATAGGCGCCTTTTCCGAGCGCCTCCAGAATGGGTTGGCCGATCTGGTCATAGAAGAAATAGCCAATCCCGTAGCCTGCGATTCCGCCCAAGACGGAGGCAATCAGGCAGACGCCCGCGATTAAAAAGGCGCGGCTTGGGGCTGCGAGGATCATGGGAATCATCAAGATATCGGGTGGGATCGGGAAGACGGAGCTTTCCATGAAAGAGACCAGCGCCAAGGCCCAAAGCGCATGTGGATGCGCAGCAAGGCTCAATGTCCAGTCATAGAGGCGGCGGATCATGATCGAAATACCCGAAAAATAAGGTCGCTGGCACAGGCGATGCCCGATCCCGCCCGTGGCGTCAAGCAACGGGATAGGGTTTTGTGGGCGCTAGGAAATTTTGCACGGCCTTGGCTTTTTTCAAAACGCTTGACGCAAGCGCAGCGATAGAGTTTGGTTCGTGTCGTGAGTTTACGCGAAGGGTTGAACGACCTGAAACGCGTACTGGTTCGAGCGGAGGGGAGGCCGCTCGAACCATTCTCACTCAAATCCTGACATTTGTTATTATTGCGTGAAATCTTGGACTTGCGATTGAGATGGTGGATCACTCTGCTAGACTTGCCGCGCGAGAGGTTGTAAACGCATCCATAAATGCCGTTAGCGCTAACAGATTTCCTGTGCTGGTGGTGTAAGTCAGAATTAGACATCTGCCCGATACAGGAGAGCCCATGGTTTCGCGCGTCATTCCGGTTGATACATTCGACCTTGTGATCTTTGGCGGTACGGGCGATCTGGCCCGCCGCAAGATTTTGCCTGGCCTTTATCGCCGTTTCCGTGATGGGCAGATGCCCCAAGAGGCGCGGATCATCGGGGCGGCGCGCACCGAACAAGATAGCGCAGCGTGGCGTCTCTTTGTGGGCGAGGCGATTGAAGAATTCGTCTCGGCCCCTGAGCGGGATCCTGATCTGATTGCCGCTTTCCTTGAACGGCTGCGCTATGTCGCGGTGGATGCCAAGGGAGAGGACGGGTGGAGCGCGCTGAAAGCTGAAATGCGCGAGGGCGTGGTGCAGGCCTTTTATTTCTCGGTTGCGCCAAGCCTGTTCGGCGATCTGGCCGAGCGTCTGCATGCGTTCGAGATTGCGCGCGGGGATGCGCGGATCGTGGTTGAAAAACCCTTTGGCCGTGATCTGGCCTCGGCGCGCGTGTTGAACGCAACGCTGGCCGAGCATTTTGACGAACACCAGATTTACCGCATCGACCATTATCTGGGCAAGGAGACGGTTCAGAACCTTATGGCGATCCGTTTTGCCAATATCCTGTTCGAGCCTTTATGGAACTCGCAATATATCGATCATGTTCAGATCACTGTGGCGGAAGAGGTCGGCGTGGGCGGACGCGGCGGGTATTATGACCAATCGGGCGCGATGCGCGATATGGTGCAAAACCACCTGATGCAGCTGCTTTGCCTGACTGCGATGGAGCCGCCAAGCCGTTATGAGCCGGATTCGGTGCGTGATGAAAAGCTCAAGGTGATCCGTGCTTTGGACCCGTTGAAAACCGATGATATCGTGCGCGGGCAATATAAGGGCGCGGGCGATCAGCCCTCCTATCGCGACGATGCCGAAAACCCAGATAGCCGCACGGAAAGCTTTATCGCCATGCGCGTCCATATCGCCAATTGGCGTTGGAATGGCACACCTTTCTATCTGCGCACCGGCAAACGTATGAAGGCGCGGATGAGCGAGATTGTCATCCATTTCAAAGAGCCGCCCCATTCGATCTTTGACGAAGATGCAGGCAGCAGGCCCAATGTTTTGTCGATCCGCTTGCAGCCTGATGAGGGGATCGATCTCTCGGTCACCATCAAGGAGCCGGGTCCGGGCGGGATGCGTCTTGTGGATGTGCCGCTTGATATGACCTTTGCCGATGCTTTGGGTCCTGAAGCGGCCGATGTGCCTGATGCATATGAACGCCTGATCATGGATGTGATCCGTGGCAACCAGACCTTGTTCATGCGCGGTGATGAGGTCGAAGCAGCATGGGCATGGACCGATCCGATCATCGAGGCTTGGACAAATCGTGGCGACAAACCTGTGCAATATGATCAGGGCAGCTCGGGCCCTGAAGAGGCCTTGATGATGCTTCATAAGGATGGTCGCCGCTGGCGGGAGGTCGCGAAATGAAGGATTTCATCGACTATCCTGATCGCGAATTGATGATGCTGGCCTTGGCCGACAAGATCACCGCTGAACTGGCCGCCAGTTTGCGCAATAATGCGCGCGCCAGTTTGTGCGTGCCTGGCGGCACCACGCCCGGCCCGATTTTCGATGTTCTGGCCGAGCAGGAGCTGGATTGGGGCCGCGTGGCCGTGTTTCTCAATGATGAACGTTGGGTCCCTGAGAGCAGCCCGCGCTCCAACACGGCGCTTTTGAAGGCGCGCTTGCTCAAGGGTAAGGCCGCATCCGCCACGCTTGTTCCGCTTTATGCGCCAGCGCCCCATCCCGAAGATGCGCTGGCGGCGCTGGCACAGGGGCTTGAGCCGCATTTGCCGATCTCGGTTCTGCTTTTGGGGATGGGGGCGGATATGCATACGGCAAGCCTGTTTCCCGGTGCCGATTTACTGGCCGAGGCGCTGTCAGATGACGCACCCTTGCTGCTGCCAATGCGGGCCGAAGGCGCGGGCGAGCCGCGCATCACCTTGACCGCGCCTGTTCTGAAAGGCGCGATGAGCACGCATATCGTGATTACGGGAACGGAGAAACGCGCAGCTTTGGAGCGCGCGATGACGCTCACCCCGCAAGAGGCGCCGATCCGCGCCGTTCTTTCAAATGCTGTGGTCCATTGGGCCGAATAACGGGAGCCTGTTTTGGGTATCTTTGACGCGCTAAAATCCTATCACGCGGCCAATTCCGGCTGCTCTATCCAAGATCTTTTCCAAGATGACAGCCGCGCTGGCGACTTTTCCGCCAGATTTGGCGAGACGCTGTTTGATTTCTCCAAAACCACGATTGATCGGAAGGCCTTATCGCTTTTGCTGGATCTTGCGCGCATGCAGGATGTTGAAGGCCGCCGTGCCGCGATGTTCTCGGGCGAAAAGATTAACGAGACCGAGGGGCGCGCCGTGCTGCACACGGCTTTGCGCGCCACAGGCGGCAAGATCGAGATGGACGGCGAGAATGTCATGCCAACTGTTCTTGAGACCCGCGCGCGCATGGCCGCTTTTGCGCTGCGCCTGCGCTCGGGCAATTTCAAAGGGCAGGGCGGAAATTTCACCGATGTGGTCAATATCGGCATTGGCGGCTCGGATCTGGGGCCTGCTATGGCGACGCTGGCCTTGGCCCCATATCATGACGGGCCGCGGTTGCATTATGTCTCGAATGTGGATGGCGCGCATATTCACGACGTCTTGCAAGGGCTTGATCCTGAAACAACTTTGGTGATCGTCGCCTCCAAGACCTTCACCACCATCGAGACCATGACCAATGCGCGCACGGCCCTCGACTGGATGGCCAAAAAAGTCTCTGACCCCGCGCGGCAATTCGCGGCGCTCTCCTCGGCGGTGGACAAGACCAGCGCCTTCGGGATCGACCCCTCAAGGGTGTTCGGCTTTGAGGATTGGGTCGGCGGGCGCTATTCGCTTTGGGGGCCAATTGGCCTTGGGATCATGCTGGCCGTCGGGCCTGATGATTTTCAGGAGATGCTGCGCGGTGCCCGCGAGATGGATACCCATTTCCAAGAGGCGGAGTTGGCCCAGAACCTGCCTGTTTTGCTGGCTCTTGTCGGCATCTGGCACAATCAGATTTGCGGTCATGCGACCCGCGCGGTGCTGCCCTATGATCAAAGGCTCTCGCGCCTGCCTGCCTATCTCCAGCAGCTGGAAATGGAGAGCAATGGCAAGCGCGTCTCGATGGATGGGGCCGATCTTGAGTTTGCCTCGGGCCCCGTTGTCTGGGGCGAGCCTGGCACCAATGGGCAGCATGCGTTTTATCAATTGATCCACCAAGGCACCCGTGTGATCCCTTGCGAATTTCTGGTCGCGGCCCGTGGGCATGAGCCCGATCTGAGCCATCATCACCGCCTATTGGTCGCCAATTGTCTGGCCCAATCTGAGGCTTTGATGCTTGGCCGTTCGCTGGATGTGGCCCGCGCGATGATGGCCGAGAAAGGGCTGGAGGGGGACGAGCTGGAACGCCAAGCCCGTCATCGCGTCTTCCCTGGAAACAGGCCTTCGACCACCTTGATCTACCCGAAACTGACGCCTGCCATGCTTGGCCAGATCATCGCGCTTTATGAACATCGGGTTTTTGTTGAAGGGGTGATCCTTGGGATCAATTCCTTTGATCAATGGGGGGTCGAGCTTGGCAAGGAATTGGCCGTGGCGCTGGAGCCTGTGCTCAGCGGCAAGGCAGAGGGGGCGGAAAAGGACGGCTCGACCAAGCAATTGGTCAGCTATTTCCGCTCGGACGCGCTACAGGCCAAGATGGGCCTTTAAGAGGCGGGGCTATTCCGCCACCGCCCCGTCTTCGCGGGCAAAGGCCTGTTTTGCCGCCTCGGGTATGGGAAAGCGGCCCGCCCCGTCAGCGTTGAGGAACACGATCAAGGCATGCGAGGCGACCGCCTCGACAGGGGTGTCGCGCAGAACCCAAACGGCATAATCCATCACGAAAGAGGTGCGCCGATAGCTGCGCACACGGCCCGTGATGACATAGCTCTCATGGTTGAGGATTTCGGCGTGATACTCCACGCCCACCTGTTTGAGAACCAAGCGCGGGCTGGTCTCAAGATATTCGGTCGCACCGCGCGCCTTGAGGAAAGGCAGGCGAAAGCTCTCGAACCAGCGTAGCGAGGCGGTGTTGTTGACATGGCCCATGGCATCCAATTCCCCAAAGCGGACACGATCGGCCAGACCGAAGCGCCAAGGGTCAGGAATGCCAAGCGCGCGCAGGGCAGGGGCGTCAAGCGGGGTCAAATATTCCATACCCCGTGATGTGTCGGGGATGGGCGCTTTGGTCAAGATGGTTTTGGGAAAGCGTTGGAGCGGGTAGCGGGAATCGAACCCGCACGTTCAGCTTGGGAAGCTGACAGGCTACCACTACATCATACCCGCAGCCTTGATCCCACCTAAGCGCATGCCCTTGCTGCGTCAAGTCTGACAGGGCGCGCCAGCCCGCTAAGCGCGCCTGCGGCGTCTGCGCCCGCCATCCTCGCCGCCACCACCTGATGCGCCGAATGCGACATGGGGCAGGGTGACGATTTGGGCCAGATCGGGGAAGCCGTCAGTGGCATGCGGGATCGCATTGGCGGCTACGAAATGTTCCTGAAAGCGCGGCTCAATGGCGGTCTCGACCTTATGGATCGCATGAACCCCTGCCTCGATCCGTGTGCGGGCGGCGCGGTTGCACAGCGCAATCCTCGCGCCATGACCTGCCGCATTGCCAGCACTTGTGACCTTGTCCAGCGGCGCATCGGGGATCATGCCCAGAACCATCGCATGTTTGGGGCTGATATGTGCCCCGAAAGCGCCCGCCAGAACCACGCGGTCCACCTTATCCACGCCAAGCTCATCCATCAGCAGGCGCGCGCCTGCGTAAAGCGCTGATTTCGCTAGCTGAATGGCGCGGATATCGCCTTGGGTCACGGAAATGCGCGGCCCGCCATCGGCGCTGCTGTCATGGATCAGATATTCATGGGTGCGGCCTGTGGGTTGGTTGCGCGGCGTGCCCGTTTGCTCGGCCGAGCCGATCAGTCCTGACGGGTCCAACAGCCCCGCCATGCGCATCTCGGCCACAGCCTCGATGATGCCCGATCCGCAAATGCCGGTGACGCCCGTATCCTTGATCGCTTCGTCAAACCCCGCCTCATCTGACCAGATATCACTGCCGATCACGCGAAAGCGCGGCTCTTTGGTGTCGGGATTGATCTCGATCCGCTCAATCGCACCAGGTGCTGCACGCTGGCCCGAACTGATCTGCGCGCCCTCAAAGGCCGGCCCCGTAGGCGAGGAACAGGCCAGAACGCGGTCTTTATTGCCCAAAAGGATTTCTGCATTTGTGCCAACATCCACGATCAGTACGAGGTCCTCGGATTTTTCGGGTTCCTCGGCCAAGGCAACGGCTGCGGCATCCGCCCCCACATGGCCCGCGATACAGGGCAGCAAGTAGACCTGCGCTTGCGGGTTCAGCGCGCTTAGCTCAAGCGCGCTTGAGGGCAGGGTGATGCTATCGGAGGTGGCGAGGGCGAAGGGCGCCTGCCCCAACTCCACAGGGTCAATTCCCAGAAGAAGGTGATGCATGACGGGATTGCAGACAAAGACAGTCTCGAAAATCAGGGCGGGGTCAATCTCGGCCTCAGTGGCGATTTCTACGGCCAGTGTGTTGATCGCCTCGCGCACGGCGCGGGTCATTTCCTTATCGCCGCCCGCATTCATCATTGCATAGGAGACGCGGCTCATCAGGTCTTCGCCAAAGCGGATTTGCGGGTTCATGATGCCCGAGGAGGCCAAGACGCGGCCATCGGTCAGATCGCACAGATGGGCAGCGATGGTGGTTGACCCCAGATCAATCGCCAGACCATACAGCCCCCCTTCATGCAGGCCAGGCCAGACATCCAGAATTTCGAATTCTTGTGTATTCGCAGCTTGATAGAGTGCGACGCTAATCTGCCATTTGCCTTTGCGCAATGCAGGTTGCAGCTTGGCCAGAACGGGCAGGCCCGCGCGGACGCCTTCAATGCCCCATTGATCCTTGAGGGCGGTTTGCACCCGCTCGAAATCGCCAGTGGGGACATGCATGTCAGGCTCCTCCACCTCGATCATGACCAGCCGTGTCGCGGGGTCCATGACGATCGGTTTGGAGGAGGCCGCCTTGCGCACCACTTGGCGGTGCACCTGACTTTCGGCGGGCACATCAATAACGATATCGCCCTGCACGCAAGCCTGACAGCCAAGGCGGCGGCCCTCTTTCAACCCGCGCACGCGGTCATAGCGCGCCTCGACCTCATTCCATTCGGTGAGCGCATCTTGCGCGACGCTCACCCCATGTTTCGGGAAATCGCCATAGGAGGGCGCAATCTGGCATTTGGAGCAGATACCCCGCCCGCCACAGACAGAATCGAGATCGACGCCCAATTGCCGCGCCGCTGTCAGGATGGGCGTGCCCTTGGCAAAGCGTCCGCGCTTGCCCGAAGGGGTGAAAATCACGAGTGGGTCTTGCGTCATATCACATACCGTTTTGTTCGTCCCCGAACCTAAGCTTAGGGTGGCTCAAGAAAAGGGGTAAAAAGCGCAGCGGCAAAAGGCCAGAGGCCCTTCGCCGCAAATTTAGCATCGCTTGGGCCGCTTTATCCGCGCCGGCGACCACCTGCACGACGATTGGCCCGCCCGCCCGTAACAGCCGCATCTGGGTCCTTGTTGAACAAAATCCAAGCGGCACCGCCATCATCTTGATTGAGCAGAAGATTGGCCGCGCGGATCGCTTCCATCTCCTTGCCGGGACGCGGCAGGGTAGAGCCGAGGCCGAAAAGCTTGGCAAAAGCCTCATCATCCATGCCTTCGGGGATCACGATGCCCGCGGCTTCGACCTGCGCGCGTTTCTCGGCGATCTTTTTGGGGCCCACGGGCAGGGCCACGGGGTTCATGATGGCCGATGTCATGCCAGCGGCATAAGCCATTGGCAGGAAGGCATTATTCACGCCGTGACGGTTGGGAAGGCCAAAGCTGATATTGGAGGCACCACAGGTTGTGTTCACGCCCAATTCCTCGCGCAGGCGGCGCACGAGGGTAAAGACCTGATGGCCCGCTGTCGCCATCGCGCCAATGGGCATGACCAGTGGGTCAACCACGATGTCATGGGCGGGAATACCGAAATCAGCCGCGCGCTCCACGATCTTCTTGGCCACATTGAAGCGCACCTCGGGGTCTTCCGAAATGCCCGTATCGTCATTGGAAATTGCGACAACGGGCACATTGTATTTCTTGACCAATGGCAGAACCAGTTCCAGCCGCTCTTCCTCGCCCGTGACCGAATTTAGCAGCGGGCGGCCTTCGGCGGCGGCCAGACCGTTTTCCAAGGCACCAGGCACCGAGCTGTCGATGCAAAGCGGGCAATCGGTGACCTCTTGAACCTTTTCGATCAAGGCTTTCATCAGCGCAGGCTCGACAAAATTATTATCCGCATAGCGCGGGTCTTCGGCCATTTTATTCGAGAAGACCGCACCCGAATTGATATCGAGCACCGCAGCCCCAGCCGCGACTTGCGCGATGGCATCGGCTTGAACACGGGTGAAATCGCCGCGCTCCAGTTCCTCGTTCAGGATTTTGCGCCCCGTGGGGTTGATGCGTTCGCCGATCACGCAGAACGGCTCGTCAAAGCCGATGACAGTGGTCTTGGTTTTCGATTCAATGACGGTGCGGGTCATGTTTGAGGTCTCTCACTCTTGATTGGCGGGGCGGCTGGATGCGCCCCCGTGTTTGATCGCCCATTCGGCATTGGTCTTGATGCCCCCCAAGGGGAAGAAATGGACGCTTTCAATGTTGAAATCGGGGTTGGCGGCCTTGTGGGCGGCCAGTTCGGTCAGGATCGCGTCAGGCTCGAAGGGTAAAAGCAGCTTGGAGACATCCTTGGCGCGTTTTTGCAGCACGGAAAGCGAAGGACCAACGCCGCAAGCGATTGCGAATTTGATCAGGGTTTGCAGCTTGGCAGGGCCCGCAATGCCGATATGGACGGGGATATCGATGCCTGCCTCGCGCAAGCGGTCGGCCCAAGCGATCACGGGCTTGGCTTCAAAGCAAAACTGGGTGGCCAGCGCCATTTGCGCATCCGTGCGCGCGGCAAAGGCCTGTTTCCAGCCCAAAGCCTCCATCACACCTGCATCTCCGCCCTTGGGATCGATATCGCGATTGCCTTCGGGATGGCCTGCCACATGCAATCTTGTGAAGCCCGCCTTGTCGAAAAGGCCGGTTTCCAACAATTGCATGGAGCTTTCGAAATCACCCTGCGGCTGCGCGATGCCGCCTGCAAGGATCAGACCCGAGGTGACATTGGCCTCGCCCTGATAGCGCGCGATCCAGTCCTGTAGCGTGGCGCTATCCTTGATCGAGCGGGCAGGGAAATGCGGCATCACCTCAAAGCCATCCTTGGCCAGACGCGCTGCTGTGGCGACCATATCGGTGATCTCGGTGCCATCGATATGGGCAATATAGACGCGCGTGCCTGCGGGCAGCAGGTCGCGGAAATCCTCGATCTTTTCGGCGGTGCGCGGCATTACCTCGATGGAATAGCCCTTGAGAAAGGCCTCAAGCTGCGCATTGGCGGGGGTCAGGTCGGTGCTGCGGGGCGGTCTGAAGTTTAAAAGGGCCATTGCTGTCTCCCAGAATGATGCGGGCTGAGGGGGCATTTCGCGGCTCAGGCTGTGTCTTGGCCATCGGCCTTGATCAAAGCCTTGATCCGGTCAGTATCATATTCCGCGATCAGACGATCCGCCTCGGCTTGGGCGATTGCGGCGGGGTCACCGTCACGTTCGCCTGCCGCCTCGCGCCGCCATTCGGCGAGATAGGCGTTATCGTCTTTTGCACCGACCTTCATCGCACAGCGATCAATGGCCTGCTCGAACCGCTCGGGCAGTTGAATTTTCGCCGCAGACCGACCCTTGCCCACAATCACTTGGGCAGGGATATCACGCCAGTAAACAATGGTCACAGCGGGCATGGGCGAATCCTCTTCTACTACGGGCACCATAGGAGCGGCCCTGCCAGTGGCGGGGCCTGTTTTCGACATCAATTGGGGCGTCACCGACGCTTAACGGCTGTGATAGAACCCGCGCGCCCCGATGGCGAGAGGCGCGCGCCCCCATAATTCTCATGAAGATGTTGAATCGCGGCGCGGCAGGCCAAAAGGCGGGCATTGCTTGAAACCGGATCTGCGGCTAGGCTTGGGCCAACTTTGAATTTCGGAGGGGCCGATGTCGCGCAAGCGTCCTCATGGTGCAGGCCCGTTCCCCAGACCCGTCGATGCCGTCAAACCAGCATCTCGCCCGCCTGTCGAACGAAAGGCAGCACCCGATAAAAAACCCGATCCCGCGGATCTCTATGCCGCGCTGGATCTTGGAACCAATTCCTGCCGTATGCTGATTGCGCAGCCTAAGGGCAATCAATTGCATGTGGTCGATAGTTTTTCAAAAAATGTCCAACTGGGCCAAGGGCTTGAGGCATCGGGCCGCTTGTCGCGCGCCTCGATGGCACGCGCGGTTGGCGCGCTCAAGATTTGTCAGAGCAAGCTGTCGCGCCATAACGTGACCCAGATGCGCCTTGTCGCGACCGAGGCTTGCCGCCGCGCGGTCAATGCCAGCGAATTCATCTCGGTCGTCAAGCGCGAGACGGGGTTGCAGCTGGAAATCATCAAACCCGAGGAAGAGGCGCAATTGGCCGTTGTCTCCTGCGCGCCACTGGTCTCGGCCAAGACCGAGCAGCTTTTGGTGGTGGATATCGGTGGCGGCTCGACCGAGCTGGTCTGGATCGATCTCTCCCGCGTGCCCCCCTTGGAGCGTTCGCGCGCCATTATGCGTCTGCATCAGGGTTTCAAACACGAAGATACCATTTTCCCCCGCGCTAAGGTTGTCGATTGGATCTCCATTCCCCTCGGGGTCGCCACGCTGAAAGACATGTATGACGATGTCGAGGATGATGGCGGGCGCTTTGCGCTGATGAGCTGGTTCTTCGAGGAACAAATGGCCGAGTTCTCGCCCTATATCAACGCCGCCGATCAGGCGCGCGAGGGGTTCCAGATCATCGGCACCAGCGGTACGGTGACCACGGTGGCGGCCTCGCATCTGGGGCTCAAGCGCTATGACCGCAATAAGGTAGACGGGTTGCGCATGACCTCGGACCAGATTGATACGGTGATCCGCGATTACCTGTCGCTCGGGCCTGACGGGCGGCGGGCGGATCCGCGGATCGGGCGGGACAGGCAGACGCTGATCATGTCGGGGGCCGCGATTTTGCAGGCCTTGCTGCGGGCATGGCCCACAGATCGCTTGAGCGTGGCCGATCGTGGCCTGCGCGAAGGCTTGCTCTATGCGCAGATGAGCCGCGATGGCGTCTTGGAAGATGGCCCCTTCTGAACAGCGCTCCTTGCCCATGGAGGGCAAGCTCGCTATGGGGGCGGCACAGCATTCAAGGCATAGCTCGATGGCAAAGACACCAAGTGGAAAAGGCGGCAGCGGACGTGGCGCGCGGGAATTGCGCGTCAGGGTCAAGACGGCGCGCGGGCGCAAGATGTCCTCGACCCTCTGGCTCGAGCGTCAGTTGAACGATCCTTATGTCGCGCGGGCGCGCCGCGAAGGCTATCGCGGGCGGGCGGCCTATAAGATCATGGATCTTGATGATAAATACCGCTTCCTCGTGCCAGGCGCGCGGGTGGTTGATCTGGGCTGCGCACCGGGGGGCTGGTTGCAGGTGGCTGTGCCGCGCATCAATGCGCTTGGCGAGAAACAGGGCAAATCCGTCGGCCGCATCATTGGTGTTGACCTACAAGAGGTCGAACCGATTGCGGGGGCCGAAATCCATCAGCTTGATTTCATGGAAGATGATGCCGATGAAATCGTCAAAGGCTGGCTTGGCGGCAAGGCCGATGTGGTGATGAGCGATATGGCGGCCTCGGCCTCGGGGCATAAGCAGACCGACCATTTGCGCATCATCGCGCTCTGTGAGGCAGCGGCCTATTTCGCCTTTGATGTTCTGGATGAGGGCGGCACCTTTGTGGCCAAGGTTCTGGCAGGCGGTGCCGAGGGCGAATTGCAAAAGCTTCTCAAGCAGCGTTTCAAGACAGTGGCCAATATCAAACCCGGTGCCAGCCGTCAGGACAGCTCGGAAAAATTCGTGGTTGCACGCGGCTTTCGCGGCACCAGCGAGGATGAGGCCTGAGCAAAGCCGCATTTTCGCGAAATTTGGTCTTTCCCTTCCGCCCGCTCCATGAGATAGGGCAGTGCCAATTGAAACTCCCGCTGAGAGGTCCGTGTGATGGAGATTCGTGAGGCGCTTACCTTTGATGATGTGTTGCTTGTTCCGGGGGCCTCCTCGGTGCTGCCCTCAACGGCGGATACCCGCACGCAGGTGACCAAGACCATCGCACTCAATATCCCGCTTTTGTCTTCGGCCATGGATACCGTGACCGAAAGCCGGATGGCGATTGCCATGGCGCAAGCCGGCGGGATGGGCGTGATCCACCGCAACCTCACCTTGGAAGAGCAGGCCCGCGAAGTGCGCCGCGTCAAACGGTTTGAAAGCGGGATCGTTTATAACCCCGTCACTTTGCGCGCCAACCAGACCTTGGCCGATGCGAAAGCTCTGATCGAGCGGTATAATTTCACAGGCTTCCCCGTTGTTGATGAAAACGGCCATGTCATGGGGATCGTGACCAATCGCGATATGCGCTTTGCGACCTCGGATGACACGCCAGTGCATGCGATGATGACCTCGAATGATCTGGCAATGCTGCGGGAGCCTGCCGAATTGGAAGAAGCCAAAAGCCTGATGAAATCGCGCCGCATCGAGAAGCTTCTCGTGGTGGATGGCGCGGGCAAGTTGACAGGTTTGCTGACCTTGAAAGACACGGAAAAAGCGGTTCTGAACCCGCATGCCTGCAAGGACGAGCTTGGCCGTCTGCGCGTGGCAGCCGCCACCACCGTGGGCGATGCAGGGTTTGAACGCTCCGAGGCTTTGGTGGATGCAGGTTGCGATCTGATCGTGATTGATACGGCGCATGGCCATTCCGAAGGCGTGGCGCGCGCAGTTGAGCGGGTCAAGAAACTGTCCAATACTGTGCAGGTTGTGGCGGGCAATGTCGCCACGGGCGATGCCACCCGCGCGCTGATTGATGCAGGCGCCGATGCGATCAAGGTCGGGATCGGGCCAGGCTCGATCTGCACCACACGGATCGTGGCAGGCGTGGGCGTGCCACAGTTGACCGCGATCATGGATTGCGCCGAGGCCGCTCAAGCCAGCAACACCCCCGTGATTGCCGATGGCGGCATCAAATTCTCGGGCGATTTCGCCAAGGCGATCGCGGCAGGCGCATCCTGCGCGATGGTCGGCTCCGCGATTGCGGGCACCGATGAAAGCCCGGGCGAGGTGATCCTCTATCAGGGGCGTTCTTTCAAATCCTATCGCGGCATGGGCAGCCTTGGGGCGATGGCCCGCGGCTCGGCTGACCGGTATTTCCAGAAAGATGCCGCGACTGACAAGCTTGTCCCCGAGGGGATCGAGGGGCAGGTGCCCTATAAGGGCTCGGCCAGCGCGGTTGTGCACCAATTGGTGGGCGGTTTGCGCGCGGCCATGGGCTATACGGGCAGCGCCACGGTCGAGGACATGCGCCGCTATGGGCGTTTTGTGAAGATCACCAATGCAGGCTTGCAGGAATCCCATGTCCATGACGTGCAGATCACGCGCGAGTCGCCCAATTACCGGATCGGATAAGCCAAGATGCAAATAGCGGCGCGCTATCAGGCGGCGATTGAGGTCCTTGACCAGATCACCGCAGGGCTTGCCGCTGAGCGGGCCCTGACCCAATGGGCGCGTTCCTCCCGGTTTGCAGGCTCCAAGGACCGCGCGGCGGTGCGCGACCATGTCTATGACGTGCTGCGCAATAGGGGCAGGGCGGCCTATCTGGGCGGCGACGAGACAGGGCGCGCTTTGATCCTCGGGCTGTTGCGTTTGCAAGGCATCCCCCCTGAGGATGTCTTTACGGGCCAAGGCCATGCGCCCGCGCCCCTCTCGGAGGACGACGCCCCCGCACCTGACGGGCAGGCCGCAATCACGCTGGACACGCCGCAATGGCTGCTGGATCGGCTGGAGCCCGTCTTGGGGATGGATCTGGAAGATGTGCTGCACAAAGCGGCCGAGCGCGCACCCGTTTACCTGCGTGTGAACCTGAAGAAAACAACGCCTGAGGCCTGTATTGCGACCCTCGCTGAAGCAGGCATTCTGGCCGAGCAGATGCAAATCTCCCGCATGGCTTTGCAGGTCACGCAAGGCGCGCGCCAGCTGCGCAATTCATCCGCCTATCTAGATGGTTTGATTGAATTTCAGGACCTCTCGGTGCAATTGGCGCTTGAGCAGATCAATTTTCCCGATCAGGGCCGCATTCTGGATTATTGCGCGGGCGGCGGGGGCAAGGCCTTGGCCATGGCCGCTCTGTGTGACGCGCGCATTGATGTGCATGACGCAAAGCGCGAGCGTATGGTTGATATCCCGATCCGCGCAGGCCGCGCGGGGCTTGATCTGCGCGAGGTCGAGACCGAGGATTTGGCCGGCACCCGATATGATCTGGTGCTATGCGATGTGCCATGTTCAGGCTCAGGCACATGGCGCCGCGACCCTGAGGCGCGCTGGCGTCTCTCCGAGGACGGGCTGGCCGAGTTATGCGAGACCCAAAGCCTGATTTTGGACCAAGCGCGCGCGCTTTTGGGATCAGGCGGGCGATTGGTTTATATGACCTGCTCGCTCCTTCGGGAGGAAAACGAGGACCAGATCGCCGCGTTTCTGGCGCGACATGCAGGGTTTTCCTTGCTCAAAGAGGCCCGCTTTGACCCGCGCGCGCAATCCGACGGGTTCTATATGGCCGAGCTGTCCTGCCCGTAGGAAACCGCAGATTCTCAGTGTTAATGGCTGATTAACGTTTTTTCGTGTAGCTTGTCCGAAGAATTATTCGGAGAAGATGGTGCTAGGGGCAAGGCAATCATTCGGCAGGCAAGCGGTGCCTTTCGGCCTGCTTTACGCAGTGCTGGCGCTTTTGGCGGGGCTGTGCCTTTTGGGGGCGGCCGTGGCGCTGATGTATCTCGACGGCTCCGTGCGCTCTCTTTCTCTCTCTGTTCTGGGGGGTGTGTTTCTCTCGGTCATTGTCTTAATTGGCGTGTTTTTGCTGGATCGCCGCCGAAACCGTGTGACATGGCGCGCGGCAATGGCCTTGATGGCGGATGACCAGACGCCGTGTTTCATCACCAGTGAAACGGGCTTTGTGGTGGCGCAAAACAACTCGGCGGTTGCGAAATTCGGCTCCCAAACTGGGAAATCTCTGGCTCATATCCTCACAAGCGTTTCCCCGACCCTCACGCGCTCGCTCGAGCGGCTGGAGGCGGCTTTGCTACGCGACGCCCATGTGAGCGAGGCCATCACAACTCCGCGGGTGTCGGTTGCCCTAAACGGGCATCGCTTGGGGCGAGGGGTGTTCTGGCGGCTTGATTTTGAGAAGACCGCGAAGGCGGAGGCCGCAGTGGTCAGCTCTGACCCCTTTGAAAAAAATGAAGAAATCTCGACTGAGGCCGCTGATAGGGTGGATATCATCTCTTCTCGCAGTTTTGAAAGCCTGCCTGTTGCCTTGCTGCATCTGGCAGCCGATGGCCGCGTGTTGGCCTCCAATACTCTGGCGCAAACCCTGCTTGGCATGCCCCCTGATGAAGACGCGCTTCTGAGCGGTTTGGTCGAAGGTTTGGGGCGTCCTGTGCGCGATTGGCTTAAGGATGTGGTTGAAAACCGCATCCCCAACCGCGCTGAATTCGTGCGGGCGCGCAGGCGCGAGGATGACCAGTTCCTCCAGATTTCACTGGGTCAGATCGCGGATGAACACGGCCCCTCATTGATTGCGGTTTTGCATGATGCGACCGAATTGAAATCGCTGGAACAGCAATTCGCCCAAAGCCAGAAAATGCAGGCCATCGGGGAGCTTGCGGGCGGTGTGGCCCATGATTTCAACAATCTTTTGACAGCAATAACAGGGCATTGCGATCTATTGCTCATGCGCCATGATGAAGGTGATCAGGATTTTGCCGATTTGGTCCAGATCAGCCAGAATGCCAATCGCGCGGCAAGTCTTGTAGGCCAGCTTTTGGCCTTCTCCCGCAAACAGACCTTGCAACTGGAGATGGTTGATTTGCGCGAAACGATGGGGGAGTTGACGCATCTGCTTAACCGTTTGGTGGGCGAGAAAATCCGCCTGCATCTGTCGCATGATCCCGATCTTGCCCCGATCCGCGCGGATCGACGCCAGTTTGACCAGATCATCATGAACCTTGTGGTCAATGCGCGCGATGCTATGTCAGAGGGCGGCGATATCCATGTCACGACCCGCATGGAGCATCTCGAAGCCCCGCTGGAGCGTGACAGGGCGCATGTGCCTGCGGGCGACTACGTAACCATTCGCGTTCAAGATGAGGGTGTGGGCATACCTGCCGACAGGCTCGGGCGGATTTTTGAGCCGTTTTTCACCACCAAACGCACGGGCGAGGGCACGGGGCTTGGCCTGTCGATGGTCTATGGCATCGTCAAACAATCGGGCGGATTTGTTTTTGTCGACTCGGAGGAGGGGCAGGGCGCGTGTTTCACCGTCTATTGCCCCGCCTATGACGAGACGAGCCTTCCCCAAGAGCCTGATCAGCCGCAGCTGCATTCCGTCCTACCTAAGGGCATTTATGGCCCCATTGCCGAGATACCCAAGCCTGTAAGCTATCAACTCGCGCCGCGTGATCTGGGTGCCGATAAACGTGTGATCCTTTTGGTCGAGGATGAAGCGCCTGTGCGCGCCTTCGCATCGCGCGCGTTGCGGCTTCGTGGTTATCATGTGCTGGAGGCTGATTGCGCCGAACAAGCGCTTGAGACATTGCGCGATCATGAGATTGCAGTTGATCTATTCGTCACCGATGTCGTCATGCCTGGAATGGATGGGCCGACATGGGTGCGCGAGGCGCGAAAAGCACGGCCCGATGTGAAGGTGGTCTTTGTCTCGGGCTATGCGGAAGACGCTTTTGAGAAGCACAGCACCGAAATCCCCAATTCGGTCTTCCTGCCCAAGCCGTTTTCGCTCTCCGAGCTAACAAATACGATTCAGAATCAGCTTCATTAAGCGGCAGGGCAGAGCTGCTTGGGGCTATTTTTTCTGGCAGACCTCATCCCAAAGACTGAATTCCGCCGCCGCCTCGCTGCGCAAACGCGCCTCGATTGCTGGGGAGAGCTGCAAATCTTTTTGAGGCGACACATTTCGGCGCGGCAATTCAAGGCTGGTGCCGAGCCTGTCTTCAAGAAAACGGACAGCCTCCTCCAGCCGATCATAGCGGAAAATATGATCAATACTGTCTTGTCCCTGATCGGGCGTCAGGAAATTGGCTTGTGATCCGACTTGAGCAAAGGCAGGCGGCTTGTCCAGCAGCCATGCCTCAACAAATGCGTCGAAATCCATGCCTTGGGTGGAGTTCGGCTTGCCCGCGATCTGGTCGCGGCTGCGATACCGATACCAACTGCCCAACCAATCAATCGGCTCACGCATCACGGCCATCACCTCATGCGGGGCACGACCGCGTTGCTCAAAGAATCCCTCCAGCACATTGCGGTAGCGGCTGAGCGAGGCGTGTTTCATGCCCGGCGGGTCAGAAATTATCGCCGAGGCAAAGGGTTTCAAACTGGCCTCAAGCGCGGTTGTTCCCGTTTTCGGAACCGCCAGCATCACCAATTTTTGCTTCCAAAACACCAGCATAAATCTAAGCCACACCCCTATTTCGTAACGCTAACCCTTCTTTAACCAATCTCAGGAAAAAGTGAGTTCCACAAGATTTTACTTGAAATGTTCTCATTTTGTTTGCATTTATGTTCTGGAACAAGAGGTGAACAAGAGCAACGATTGCCGCCAGCGTGGCAACGTGAAATAAGGAGCCGAACGCATGGCAATGGCAGATATTCTGGACATGACTGACCGCAAATCCGCAGACAAACAAAAAGCGCTCGACAGCGCATTGGCGCAGATCGAGCGCCAATTCGGCAAGGGCTCCATCATGAAATTGGGGGGCGACAATGTTCTGAACGACATTGAGGCCACCTCCACGGGCTCGCTTGGCCTCGATATCGCTTTGGGTATCGGTGGTTTGCCCAAAGGCCGTATCATCGAGATTTACGGTCCCGAAAGCTCGGGTAAGACAACGCTGACGCTGCATGCCGTGGCGGAAGAGCAGAAAAAGGGCGGCGTGTGCGCCTTTGTAGATGCCGAGCATGCGCTGGACCCGCAATATGCCAGAAAGCTTGGCGTCAATCTTGATGAATTGCTGATCTCGCAGCCAGATACGGGCGAACAAGCGCTTGAGATTGTTGATACTTTGGTGCGCTCGGGCGCGGTGAGCATGGTTGTGGTCGACTCGGTCGCGGCGCTGACACCGAAATCCGAACTAGAAGGCGATATGGGCGACAGCTCGGTCGGCGTGCATGCCCGATTGATGTCTCAGGCAATGCGCAAACTGACAGGCTCAATCTCGCGGTCCAATTGCATGGTGATTTTCATCAACCAGATCCGGATGAAAATCGGCGTGATGTTCGGCAGCCCTGAGACCACAACAGGCGGTAATGCGCTGAAATTCTATGCCTCCGTGCGCCTTGATATCCGCCGCATTGGCGCGATCAAAGACCGCGATGAGGTGGTGGGCAATGCAACCCGCGTCAAAGTGGTTAAGAACAAGGTGGCCCCGCCTTTCAAACAGGTCGAATTCGACATCATGTATGGCGAAGGCATCTCCAAAATGGGGGAATTGCTTGATCTGGGCGTCAAGGCAGGCGTGGTCGAGAAATCGGGTGCTTGGTTCTCCTACGGGGATGAGCGGATCGGTCAGGGGCGTGAAAATGCCAAGACCTTCCTGAAGGAAAACGAGGCCATGGCGATGGAGATCGAGGATAAAATTCGCGCCGCGCATGGTCTGGATTTCGACGCCATGGGTGGCGATGCGGATGATGATGCGGCGATGCTCGAAGACTGAGCGCGGCCAAGCATGTGATATCTTGAAGGGCGCGGCATTGGCTGCGCCCTTTTTGCGTCTCTATGGCGGGCAAAGTCCTG
Organism: uncultured Paracoccaceae bacterium; assembly: GCA_965656935.1. Classification (GTDB taxonomy): domain Bacteria; phylum Pseudomonadota; class Alphaproteobacteria; order Rhodobacterales; family Rhodobacteraceae; genus M30B80. The sequence continues at coordinate 15,434 of CBFHMG010000014.1, read as the reverse complement.
TGGACAGTATCTGCCCTTGCGGCTACACCGTCCCACGCTCGCATTTTATAGGGAAAGTCCGACCACATCATGGCCAGTTTGAACGATATCCGCTCAACATTTCTCGAGTTTTTTGCACGTAACGGGCATGAGATCGTGGACAGCTCTCCGCTGGTGCCGCGCAATGACCCGACATTGATGTTCACCAATTCGGGCATGGTTCAGTTCAAGAACCTGTTCACAGGTGTCGAAACCCGCGATTACACGCGCGCGACATCCTCCCAAAAATGCGTGCGTGCAGGCGGCAAGCATAATGACCTCGACAATGTCGGTTATACCGCGCGCCACCATACCTTCTTTGAAATGCTGGGGAATTTCAGCTTTGGCGATTACTTCAAGAAAGAAGCGATCCCCTTTGCGTGGGAGTTGATCACCAAGGATCTCGGCATCGATAAATCGCGCCTTCTGGCCACGGTCTATCATACCGATGACGAGGCCTTCGAGATCTGGAAGAAGCTCGGCGTGCCGGAAGACCGGATCATCCGCATCGCGACCTCGGATAATTTCTGGCAAATGGGGCCAACTGGGCCATGTGGGCCCTGCACCGAGATTTTCTATGACCATGGCGATCATATCTGGGGTGGCCCTCCCGGCTCGGCCGAGGAAGATGGCGACCGTTTCATTGAAATCTGGAACGTTGTTTTCATGCAGAACGAGCAGTTCGAAGACGGCTCGATGCGCGCGCTGGATATGCAATCCATCGATACGGGCATGGGGCTGGAGCGGATTGGCGCGCTTTTACAAGGCAAACATGACAATTACGACACCGACCTGATGCGCTCGTTGATCGAGGCTTCGGCCCATGCGACCAGCGTTGATCCTGATGGTCCGAAAAACGTGCATCACCGCGTGATTGCCGACCATTTGCGCTCCTGCTCCTTCCTTCTTGCCGATGGTGTGATGCCCTCCAATGAAGGGCGCGGCTATGTTTTGCGCCGGATCATGCGCCGCGCGATGCGCCATGCGCATTTGCTTGGCGCGAAAGACCCGCTGATGCATCGCCTTGTGCCCGCGCTGGTCAGCCAGATGGGGCAGGCCTATCCTGAGCTCGGTCAGGCGCAGCCCTTGATCACCGAGACTTTGCGTCTTGAGGAAGAGCGCTTCCGCACCACGCTGGATCGTGGGTTGAAGCTGTTGGATGATGAATTGTCCAACCTCCCCGAGGCGGCGGAATTGCCCGGCGCGACCGCGTTCAAGCTTTATGACACATTCGGCTTTCCGCTGGATCTGACGCAGGACGCTTTGCGCGAAAAGGGCCGCACGGTCGATACCGAGGGCTTTGATGCGGCCATGGAAGAGCAGAAAGCCAAGGCGCGCGCGGCTTGGTCTGGCTCGGGCGAGGCAGCGGATGCCACGATCTGGTATGATATCGCCGATAAGCAGGGTGTGACCGAATTCCTGGGCTATGACACCGAGAAGGCCGAGGGGCAGGTCTTGGCGCTTGTCGCGGAAGGGTCGGAAGTTAAGGCCGCCAGCACGGGCCAGCAGGTCTCGATCGTGGTGAACCAAACGCCGTTTTACGCGGAATCGGGGGGGCAGGTTGGCGATACGGGCCTGATCCGCACCGAGACGGGCCTCGCGCGGATCAGTGACACCAAAAAGATTGCGGGTGTCTTCCTGCATATCGCCGAAGTCACAGAAGGCGAGATCGCCCTTGGCCAAGCAGCCGAGTTGGAGGTGGAGCATACGCGCCGCACCACTATCCGCGCCAACCATTCCGCAACGCATTTGCTGCATGAAGCCTTGCGCCGCGCGCTCGGGGATCATGTGGCGCAGCGCGGCTCGCTCAATGCGGCGGATCGTTTGCGCTTTGATTTCAGCCATTCCAAAGCCTTGGAGCCTGCGGAATTGGCGAAGGTCGAGGCGGAAGTGAACACCTTCATTCGCCAGAACGGCGCGGTTGAGACACGGATCATGACACCTGATGCGGCACGGGAATTGGGCGCTCAGGCCTTGTTCGGCGAGAAATACGGCGATGAGGTTCGCGTTGTGTCGATGGGACTGCTTGATGGCTCGGGCAAGGGCAGCGATGGCCAGACCTATTCGCTGGAGCTGTGCGGTGGCACCCATGTGCGGCAGACGGGCGATATCGGGCTTTTCGTGGCGCTTGGTGACAGTGCGTCTTCCTCAGGGGTGCGTCGGATCGAGGCGCTGACGGGTGAGGCGGCATTTGAGTATCTCGCGGCGCAAGACCGCAAAATCGGCGAAGTGGCGGGCATGCTCAAAGCGCCGAGCGCTGAGGTGGTGGAGCGCGTCAAAGCACTCATGGATGAGCGCCGCGCGCTGCAAAACGAAGTGGCGCAATTGCGCAAACAGGTTGCGATGTCGGGCGGGGCCAAGGCGGATGCGCCTGCCGCGCGGGATGTGGGCGGTGTGCCCTTCCTGTCGCAGGTCTTGCAGGGCGTGACAGGCAAGGACCTTCCTGGTTTGATCGATGCGCATAAGGCGCAGATCGGATCGGGCGCGGTTTTGCTGATCGCGGATGCGGATGGCAAAGTGGCCGTGGCGGCAGGTGTGACCGAGGATATGACGGCCAAGGTGTCGGCGGTTGATCTGGTCAAGGCGGCTGTTGTCGAATTGGGCGGCAAGGGCGGCGGAGGTCGTGCGGATATGGCCCAAGGCGGGGCCAAGGATGCTGCCAATGCCGAGGCCGCGATTGCGGCTGCAGAAGCTGTGATCAAGGGAGAATAAGATGCCGAAAGCCTATTGGGTGGCCCATGTCACCGTGACGGATGAAGAGGCCTATGGCCGCTATGCAGCCCTGGCCACCAAGGCGATTGCGGCCCATGGCGGCGAGTTTCTGGCGCGCGGCGGTCAGGCCATCCAGAAAGAAGGCCGCGCGCATCCGCGCAATGTGATCTCGATTTTTCCGAGCCTTGAGGCGGCCGAGGCCTGCTATGAGAGCGCAGAATATCAAGAGGCTTTGAGCCATGCGCAGGGCGCCTCGGAGCGGGATCTGGTGCTGATCGAAGCCTTGGAATGAAAAAAGCGGGCCTTGCGGCCCGCTGCCTCCGGCGGAGGTATTTTTGAAACAAAGAAACGGGGCGGGCCGCGCAGGCGCCGCCCGTTTTATTTGGCGGCGAGGGCTTTTTGCAGGTTCTCGTCGATCTTTTCGAGAAAGCCGATGGTTGTGAGCCATTTCTGATCTGGCCCGACCAGCAAAGCGAGGTCCTTAGTCATATCGCCTGCCTCAACGGTCTCGACGATGACGCGTTCCAAGGTCTCGGCGAAATCCTTCAACTCGGTATTGTCATCAAGCTTGGCGCGGTGTTTCAGCCCGCCCGTCCATGCGAAGATAGAGGCGATGGAATTGGTCGAGGTCTGTTCGCCCTTTTGGTGCTGGCGGTAATGGCGGGTGACGGTGCCATGAGCGGCCTCGGATTCCACGATCTTGCCATCAGGTGTCATCAGGATTGAGGTCATCAGGCCAAGCGAGCCGAAACCTTGGGCCACGATATCGGATTGCACATCGCCGTCATAGTTTTTGCAGGCCCAGACATAGCCGCCCGACCATTTCAGCGCCGAGGCCACCATATCATCGATCAAGCGGTGCTCGTACCAGATGCCCGCTTCTTCGAATTTCTCTTTGAATTCAGCCTCGAAAACCTCCTCGAAGATATCCTTGAAGCGGCCATCATAGGCTTTGAGGATGGTGTTTTTGGTCGAGAGATAGACAGGCCAGCCCAAATTCAGGCCGTAATTGAGCGAGGCGCGGGCGAAGTCATAGATGGATTTATCCAAGTTGAACATCGCCATGGTCACGCCCGCATCGGGGGCATCGAAGACTTCTTTTTCGATGATTGTGCCGTCTTCACCTTCATATTTCAGCGTGATTTTGCCCGCGGCGGGGAAGGTGAAATCGGTGGCGCGATATTGATCGCCATAGGCATGGCGGCCCACCACAATCGGTTTGGTCCAGCCTGGAACAAGGCGGGGGACGTTTTGGCAGATGATGGGTTGGCGGAAAATCACGCCGCCCAGAATATTGCGAATGGTGCCATTGGGGCTGCGATACATCCGCTTGAGGCCGAATTCCTCGACGCGGGCCTCATCGGGGGTGATTGTCGCGCATTTGACGGCGACGCCCACTTCTTTGGTCTTTTCGGCCGCATCAATCGTGATCTGGTCATCGGTGCGATCGCGTTCCTCGATGCCGAGATCATAATAGAGCAGATCAATATCGAGATAGGGCAGGATCAGCTTTTGCTTGATGAAATCCCAGATAATGCGGGTCATCTCATCGCCATCCATCTCGACGATGGGGTTTGCGACCTTGATTTTGCTCATGGGGGAGGCCCTCCAGCATAGGGGTGTATCTGCCCTGTCTCTAGCGCAGACGGGGCATCAAAGAAAGTGGTATACGATTGTATACTGAATCTTTTCTAGCAGATTTTCGCAAAACCTGCGCGGGGGAGGCTACGGGGCTTCTGTCTGGCCGGATTGGGTGGCCATTGCCGCCTTTTTGATCTTTTCCTGCAGCAATTTACGCGCGCGCTGCTCGGAGAGGCGGACGCGCACAGCGGTGCGGAAGGCCTCCTCGGTGGTGGTTGAGGAGGCCCCGATGCTTTGCGCGATCTCTTCGATCAAGCGATCATCGCCGATTTCTTGTGCGGCCTTGATGGTCTCGATGGCCAGTTTATCGGCGATTTCTTCGGCGATGGTGGGCATCTGGGATTACCGTGTGTTTTCCGTGAGGCGACGCCGCACATAGGTCTGCACATTCTCGATCATCGGATCCATATTGGGATCCTCGAAGAAATGGCCCGCACCTTCCATCTCCTGATGGGTGATGGTGATGCCTTTTTGCTCGTGCAATTTATCGACGAGAATGCGGGTATCTTGCGGCTTGGCCACGCGGTCATTGGTGCCATTGATGATCAAACCCGATGCGGGGCAAGGCGCGAGGAAGCTGAAATCATACATATTCGCAGGCGGTGCGACCGAGATGAAGCCCGTGATCTCGGGGCGGCGCATCAAAAGCTGCATCCCGATCCATGCGCCAAAGCTGAACCCCGCAACCCAGCAATGCTTGGAATTGGGATTCATGGCTTGCAGATAATCCAGCGAGGAGGCTGCATCGCTCAATTCGCCAATGCCTTGGTCATATTCGCCCTGGCTGCGGCCCACGCCACGGAAATTGAAGCGCAGAACCGTAAAGCCCATCTTATGGAAAGCGTAATGCAGGTTATAGACCACGCGGTTATTCATCGTGCCGCCGAATTGCGGATGCGGGTGCAGGATGATCGCGATTGGCGCGTCCTTGGCCTTTTGCGGGTGATAACGGCCCTCAAGCCGTCCTTCTGGACCGGGATAAATGACCTCGGGCATCGTGCCTCCTCTGGTGGCGGGGCCGCATGTCAAATGCTTGACGGGAGGCGACACCCTACCTAGAACAATTCTAAATCCCGCAGAGCACTTCTGCAGGGGGTTGAACGCAGTTAAGCTTGCTTGGCTCAAAGGTCAATCATGCGGCACGGGAAAGCGGCATCATGCGAGGGAATTTCCAATGAAATTGAGCACCAAGGGACGCTATGCGATGGTCGCGCTCTCTGATCTCGCGCTGCAAACACCTGATGAGTTGGTCTCGCTCTCGGATATTTCCAAGCGGCAGGACATCTCCTTGCCCTATCTGGAGCAGCTTTTCGTCAAGCTGCGCCGTGCGGGTTTGGTAGAATCCGTGCGGGGCCCGGGCGGGGGCTACCGTTTGGCGCGGCCTGCAACGGATATCCGCGTTTTTGATATTTTCAGTGCGGTCGAGGAAACCGTGAGCGCGATGCATACGGGCGCGGGGGCCTCTGGCGGGGTGTCGGGCAGTCGTGCGCAAAGCATGACCAATCGCCTTTGGGAGGGGCTGAGCGCGCATGTCTATGTGTTCTTGCATCAGACGCGCCTGTCGGATGTGATCCGCAATGAACTGACACCATGCCCTGCGGTGCCGAATTTGTTCACCGTGGTAGATGGCGCGTGAGCTTCGGCCGCCTCGCCATTGTATTTACAGGATAAAATTTCATGAAACGGGTCTATCTGGACCATAATGCCACCATGCCGTTGAGGGCCGAGGCGCGCGAGGCGATGCTTGGCGCGATGGAAGTTGTCGGCAATCCCTCCTCGGTCCATGCCGAGGGGCGCGCGGCCAAGACCTTGCTGGAAAAGGCACGTTCGCAATTGGCCGAGGCCATTGGCGCGCAGGCGGCCGATATTGTTTTTGTATCGGGTTCGACCGAGGCGGCAGCGCTGGCCATGTCGGGCCGTGGGTTGGCCTGCAGCGCGATCGAGCATGATGCTGTGCGGGCTTGGGGGGCAGAAACGCTGCCTTGCGATGCAAATGGTTTGGTCGAGATTGCTGACCCCACCACCAGCGCGCTGCAATTTGCCAATTCCGAGACAGGCGTGATCCAAACCCTCCCCGAGGGCTTGGCCGTGTCCGATTGGACCCAAGGCTTTGGCAAGCTGCCTTTGGCCTTTGATTGGTCGGGCGTGGAGATGGCCTTTGTTTCGGCCCATAAAATTGGCGGCCCAAAGGGAATCGGGGCGCTGATTTTGAAGCGCGGATTGGATGTTGAGGCGCGGATCAAAGGGGGTGGTCAGGAGATGGGCCGCCGTTCGGGCACAGAGAATTTGATCGGAATTGCTGGATTTGGTGGTGCGGCAGCGGCTATCACACAAGATTTAGAAAATGCTGTCTGGTCACGGGTTGAAAAACTTAGAAATATTCTAGAAAAGGCTTTGGAACCTCGCGCAAATAAGACTATTTTTGTCGGGAAAGAAGTTTCGCGGCTTCCCAATACCAGTTTGATGGTCACACCAGGCTGGAAGGGCGAGACGCAGGTGATGCAAATGGACTTGGCGGGCTTTGCCGTTTCGGCAGGGTCGGCCTGTTCCAGCGGCAAGGTGGCGGCCAGCTCGGTTTTGCGCGCGATGGGATTCTCTGCGGAGGATGCGGGATGCGCAATCAGGGTGTCGCTCGGGCCGCAGACGTCTGAGGAAGATGTTTTGCGCTTTGCCGAGGGGTGGCTTGCCGCTCATGACAGATGGCGCGCACGCGCTACATAGACAAGAACGGGTGCGCCGCATTGGCCAGCACCCAAACGAGAAGAGGAGAGGCCCATGACCGCACTTGATAGTGATGTCCGCGATGGCGTTGATCGCGAAACGGTGGAAACCGTCAAGGCCGTGGGCGGTGCGTATAAATACGGCTGGTCCACCGATATCGAAATGGAATTCGCGCCCAAAGGTGTGAATGAGGATATCGTCAAACTGATCTCGGAAAAGAATAACGAGCCGCAATGGATGCTGGATTGGCGTCTGCAGGCGTTCAAACGCTGGAAGCAGATGGTCGAACCCGATTGGGCGATGGTTGATTACCCCAAGATCGATTACCAAGACCAGTATTACTACGCCAAACCCAAAAGCATGACCGAGAAGCCCAAGAGCCTCGATGATGTCGATCCTGCGTTGATTGCGACCTATGAAAAACTGGGTATCCCGCTGAAAGAGCAGATGATTTTGGCAGGCGTCGAAGGGGCAGACCAAATGCCCGCCGAGGGCCGCAAAGTGGCGGTTGATGCGGTGTTTGACAGTGTCTCTGTGGGCACGACATTCAAGGCCGAGCTTGAGAAAGAAGGCGTGATCTTCTGCTCGATCTCGGAGGCGATCCAGAACCATCCTGAATTGGTGAAGAAATATCTGGGCTCGGTTGTACCGATCACGGATAACTTCTTTGCCACGCTGAATTCGGCGGTCTTCTCGGATGGTTCCTTCGTCTATGTGCCACCCGGTGTGCGCTGCCCGATGGAATTGAGCACCTATTTCCGGATCAATGCCGAAAACACGGGCCAGTTTGAACGCACGCTGATCATTGCTGATAAAGAAAGCTATGTCTCCTATCTGGAGGGCTGCACCGCCCCCATGCGCGACACCACCCAGCTTCATGCGGCGGTGGTTGAGCTGGTGCTGCTGGATGATGCCGAGATTAAATATTCCACCGTCCAGAACTGGTATCCGGGCGATGAGAATGGCAAGGGCGGCATCTATAACTTCGTGACCAAGCGTGCCGATTGCCGTGGCGGCCGCTCCAAAGTGATGTGGACGCAGGTTGAAACAGGCTCGGCCATCACGTGGAAATACCCCTCCTGCATTCTGCGCGGCGACGATAGCCAAGGCGAGTTCTACTCGATTGCGATCGCCAATAACGCACAGCAGGCCGATACGGGCACTAAGATGATCCATCTGGGCAAGAACACCAAAAGCCGGATCGTCTCCAAGGGGATCAGCGCGGGCCGTGCGCAAAACACCTATCGCGGGCTTGTGTCGATGCATCCCAAAGCCAAAAACGCGCGCAATTATACGCAATGTGACAGCTTGCTGATCGGCGATAAATGCGGCGCGCATACGGTGCCATATATCGAGGTCAAGAATAACTCCTCACGCGTGGAGCATGAGGCGACCACCTCCAAGGTGGATGATGATCAATTGTTCTATTGCCGCCAGCGCGGCATGGATGAGGAAGAGGCCGTGGCGCTTGTCGTGAACGGGTTCTGTCGGGACGTGCTTCAGGCGCTGCCGATGGAATTTGCGATGGAAGCGCAGCAGCTTGTGGCGATCAGTCTTGAGGGGAGCGTGGGCTAAGATGGATTGGAAGTTCTGGTTAACGGCGGCTGAACCACGGATGCGCTATGCGCTTTTGGTGGCGCTTGGTGTGGTGATCATGATGGCCTTCACCTATCCGATCTGGCACCCGGGCGGACCGGGCTTGGCCGCCTTTGCGGCTGTAGCGGCGATTGTGATCAGCCATGTCTCGGCCAAAATGATTATGAAGCGCTAAGCCGATGATCGTGACCACCACTCCAACGGTCGAAGGCCGCCCGATCAGCGCCTATCACGGCATTGTCGTGGGCGAGGCGATCTTGGGGGCCAATGTATTTCGTGACCTGTTTGCTGGCATCACCGATATTATCGGTGGCCGCTCGGGCGCCTATGAGGAAGAGCTTGGCCGCGCCCGCGCGACAGCCCTTGCCGAGATGGAAGACCGCGCCCGCGAGATGGGCGGGAATGCGGTGGTCGGCGTCGATCTCGATTATGAAGTGATTAACAATATGATGATGGTCAGTGCATCCGGCACGGCTGTTACACTGACTTAACGCGCGCCCGCAGGGCTGCGCTGGATGGAGAGAAAAATGCTGGAAATCAACAACCTGCACGTTAAACTTGAAGATGAGGACAAGCAGATCCTCAAAGGCGTAGACCTCAAGATCGAGGCAGGCTCGGTTCATGCGATCATGGGGCCGAACGGCTCGGGTAAATCCACGCTCTCCTATGTTCTGTCTGGCAAGGACGGCTATGAGGTCACCGATGGGGGCGCGAGCCTTCTGGGGGAAGACCTGCTGGAGATGGAGCCTGAAGAGCGCGCGGCTGCGGGCGTTTTCCTTGCCTTCCAATACCCTGTCGAAATCCCTGGCGTTGGGAATATGACCTTCCTGCGCACGGCGGTAAACTCGCAGCGCAAAGCGCGCGGCGAGGAGGAGCTGAGCGCCGCCGATTTCCTCAAGGAAGTGCGCGCCAAGGCCAAAACCCTGAAGATTGACGCGGAAATGCTCAAGCGGCCTGTCAATGTCGGCTTCTCGGGTGGTGAGAAAAAGCGCAATGAAATCCTACAGATGGCCATGCTTGAGCCGAAGATGTGCATTCTGGACGAGACGGATTCAGGCCTTGATGTCGATGCGATGAAGCTGGTCTCGGAAGGCGTGAATGCGCTGCGCGATGCGGGCCGCAGCTTCTTGGTGATCACGCATTACCAGCGTCTGCTCGACCATATCAAACCCGATGTTGTGCATATCATGGCCAATGGCCGGATCATCAAAACCGGTGGCCCAGAACTGGCGCTTGAAGTTGAAAACAACGGCTATGCGGATCTGCTGGCGGAGGTGGAATAATGGCCCTGCCGCAGAGCAAGACCGACCTGACCGAAGACCGTCTGGCAGGTCTGACCCTGCCTGAGGGCGCGGGTTGGGCCAATGAGGCGCGGGCCGATGCGCTGTCGCGCCTGCGTGCCATGGGGCTGCCCACGGGCCGCGATGAATATTGGAAATACACTGATCCCACATCGCTGACGCAGGTAACTCCCACCAAGGCGGCCATTTTCGACGATTCCGACGAAGCGCCTTTGTTCAAGGGTATTGAGCGGCTGAAGATCGTCTTTGTAGATGGTGTGTTTGACGCAGATCTATCCAGCGATCTGGCGATGGAGGGGGTCGAGATCGACTTGCTCGGCGATGCGCTCTCCAAGGATATCCACTGGGCACGCGAGGCCTATGGCACGCTTGAAACCCGTGGGCAGGACCCTGTGGTGCGGCCCTTGGCGGCGCTGAACACGGCCTATGCCGCCCAAGGCGTTGTGATCCGTGCGACCGCCAAAGTATCGCGCCCGATCAACCTGATCTATCTGCATCAATCCGAGACCTCGGATGCGATCATGCATCATCTGGTAAAGGTCGAAGAGGGCGCCGAGGTCACCATTCTGGAGCATGGCCCCGCCGCCGCGCGCTTTAATAAATGCATGGAGGTCGAGGTTGCCAAAGGGGGCAGCTTCCACCATCTGCGCGCCCAAGGCCGCGACCATGAACGCCGCGCCGCGACGCATATTTTCGCGCGCATTGCTGAGGATGCGACCTATAAATCCTTCACCCTGACCGCCAATGGTGTGATGACGCGCAATGAGCATGTCATTGAAATCATTGGAGATCGCGCCAAGGCCCATGTGGCGGGTGCGGCTATGGGCGATGGGGCTTATGGCAAGTTCCACCATGATGACACGGTCTTTGTGACCCATGATGCGGTGGATTGTGAAAGCCGTCAGGTCTTCAAAAAGGTGCTGCGCAACGGGGCTGTTGGCGTGTTCCAAGGCAAGATTCTGGTCAAGCCGGATGCGCAAAAGACCGATGGGTATCAGATCTCTCAGGCGCTTTTGTTGGATGATGATTCCACCTTCCAAGCCAAGCCCGAGCTTGAGATTTACGCCGATGATGTGAAATGCAGCCACGGCTCGACCACAGGCGCGATTGACGAGGATGCCCTGTTCTATCTCTGCTCGCGCGGTGTGCCGCGTAAGGAAGCGACTGATCTGCTGGTGCTCTCCTTCTTGGCCGAGGCGATTGACGAGATCGAGGATGAAACCCTGCGTGAGGATATCTTGAGCCGGCTTGAGCATTGGCTCGCACGTCGGCGCGGGTAGGGCGTTATGTCGGTCACGCGTGATATCGTGCAAAGCTGGCGCCGCCCTCGGGTTGTGATCCGGCGCTTGCTGTCCATGGGCCGCCGCGAGGATCGCGCCTTGATGTTCCTGCTGGTTGCTTGCGGGCTGATCTTTGTAGCCCAATGGCCGCGCCTGTCGCGTGAGGCGTTTCTAGATCCGAGCGTGCCGCTTGAGGCGCGCCTCTCGATCACCTTTTTCGCCATGCTGATGGTCTGGCCGATCCTGCTTTATCTGTTGGCAGGGCTGTCGCATCTTATGGCGCGCGGGTTTGGCGGGAAGGGCACGTGGTATTCCTCGCGGCTGGCGCTGTTCTGGGCGCTTCTGGCCTCCTCGCCTGCATGGTTGCTTTATGGCTTGATGACGGGCTTTATCGGCGAAAGTGCTGGTGTGCAGGTGGTGGGGTTGTTGGTCTTGGGTGCATTTCTGGGGATTTGGATCATGGGATTGATCGAGGCGGAGAGCGCGCCCGAGGCAGGGGTGCAATGATCCGGATCGATCCGACCAATTTGCGCAGCCTGATCCTTGCGGCACGTGACACACTGACCGCGCCCCGCCAAGGCGCGCGTGCGGCGCTTTCACTGGATTTGCCGCGCAACGCGCTCTGGCTTCTGTTCGCGATCGTGGTGGTGGTCTCGATGGTGCTGGCCCAAGCCGTCACCTTGCTGATGCCGATCCCCGAAGGCCTGACCTCTGAAGAAGCCTCGCTTTTGTTCAGCCCCGTGGCGCTTGGTCTGGTTCAGGCGATGTTGCTGTTTCTGGTGACCCATGGCATCGACAAGATCGGGCGGGTTTTCGGCGGACAGGGCAGTTTTGACGGCGCATTGGCCGTGATGATCTGGCTGCAATTCATCTTTATCTGCCTGCAGGTCATCCAGCTTGTTTTCATCATAATCATGTTGCCCGCCATCGCCGATATCATCGGTATCTTGGCCTTTGCCCTGTTCTTCTGGCTTCTGGCGAATTTCATCGCGGAATTGCATGGCTTTCAATCGACAGGGCAGGTTTTTGTGATGATCATTGTGACATTGATCGGGCTTGCTTTCGCCCTAACTCTGGTCTTCACGATCCTTGGCATCGGCTTTGGTGTAAACTGACCCAATGAGGGGTGATATGTTCGATTTAGACAAGATTAGAGCCGATTTTCCGATTTTATCGCGTGAAGTGAACGGAAAACCATTAGTCTATCTGGATAATGGCGCCTCAGCCCAAAAGCCCCAAGTGGTGATTGACGCGATCACACAGGCCTATTCGATGGAATATTCCAATGTGCATCGCGGCCTGCATTATCTCAGCAATCTTGCGACCGATAAATATGAGGGTGTGCGCGGTATCATCGCCAAATTCTTGGGCGTGAAAGACGAAGAAGAGATCGTTTTCACATCCGGCACGACCGAGGCGATCAATCTAGTCTCTTATGGATGGGCCGCGCCGCGCATGCAGGCGGGTGACGAGATCATCCTGAGCATTGCCGAGCATCACGCCAATATCGTGCCATGGCATTTCCTGCGCGAGCGGCAGGGGGTGAAGCTGGTTTGGGTCAATGTGGATGCCAATGGCGATCTCGATCCCCAAGCGATGCTGGATGCGATCACCCCGCGCACCAAACTGATCGCGATGAGCCATATGTCAAACGTGCTTGGCACCGTGTTTGACGTCAAAACGGTGATTAACGGCGCGAAAGCGCGCGGTGTGCCGGTGCTGGTCGATGGCTCGCAAGCGGCGGTGCATATGCCGCTTGATCTTGCGGAGCTCGGGGCCGATTTCTACGCGATCACAGGGCATAAGCTGTACGGGCCTTCGGGATCAGGCGCGATCCATATCACCAAGGAGCGCATGGCCGAGATGCGGCCCTTTATCGGTGGTGGCGATATGATCCGCGATGTGCACCGCGATGAGGTGATCTATAACGACCCGCCGATGAAATTCGAGGCTGGTACGCCAGGCATTGTGCAGCAGATCGGCCTTGGCGTGGCGCTGGAATATATGATGGAGCTGGGGATGGATAACATCGCCGCCCATGAAAAGCAGTTGACCGATTATGCGCGCAGCAAACTGGACGGGTTGAATTGGCTCAATGTCCAAGGCCAATCCGCCAGCAAGGGTGCGATCTTCTCATTCACGCTGGATGGCGCGGCGCATGCGCATGATATCTCAACGGTGCTTGATAAAAAGGGCGTGGCGGTGCGGGCAGGCCAGCATTGCGCGCAGCCCCTGATGGAGCATATGGGCATCAATGCCACCTGCCGCGCGAGTTTTGGCCTCTATAATACGCAAGCCGAGGTCGATGTTCTGGTCGAGGCGCTGGAGCTTTGCCACGAGCTTTTCGCCTGAGGCCAGCTGCCGCGCGATGCGCTCAATCCTGTCGTCCCATCAATCGGTCAATCGGGGCGTAATCATCGCTCAGGATGATCCCGCGCGCCGAGACCAGTTGCGCCACCATGCCATCCGCCAGCGCGCCAAAGCGCATTCGGTCAGGGGCAGGGGCCTCGAAACTGTCGAGATCGGTGGGGGTTTGGCCCGCCACCACAACAAATACCATTCGCTGCCCTGGTGCGGGTGGGGCTTGATGGGTCCAGACCTCGACCACGGGAAAGACCTGCTCCATCGTGGCGACAACGCTTGCAACCGCGCCGAGGCGGTCCTCATGGTCAATCACATTCATCATGAAGGTGCCGTCTTCCGTCAGGCGGCTGGCGGCCAGTTCAAAGAATTCCTGCGTGATCAGATGAACGGGCACCACCACATCGGTGAAGGCATCGCCCAAAATGATGTCATAGCGCTCATTCGGGCGGGTCAGAAGGGCGCGGCGGGCATCCTCATGCAGCACACGCGCGCTTGCGGGATCGAACCAGAAATGATCCTCGGCCATTGCGGTGACCTCAGGGTCGATCTCGGCGACGGTGATCTCGCCAGTACCTTCGGCCGCAAAGGCGCGCGGCACGGAATAGGAGCCGCCGCCAATATGAAAACTGGTGAAATCAGGCCGCGGGGCCCGCAGCCGCGCCAGCCCGTGCAGCATCGCGGTATGTTCGGTGAACATCACTTGGGGCAGGTCGCGCGCGCTGATGCCATGGGCCAGATGATCAATCACCATCAAATGCACGGGGCTCTCGGGATTGGCTGAAAGGTCATCCATGCGCAGGCAGAAATACTGGCTTTCCCGCTCGCACGGATTGGGGCTTGCCAGTGCAAAGCCCGAGAGCACCACCGCCAGCAGACCGACCATTGCTGCCAGCCCCAATCCCTTGCTGCGCGCCAGCCAGAAAAAGCAAAGCCCCGTGGCCACATAAAGAAGCGCCACCACAACCAGCGTCAGGGCCGAGCCGAGCCATGAGATAAAGACAAACCCCGCCAAAAGCACACCCGCAATCGCCCCGATCGCGCCCGAGGCAAACATCGCCCCAAGCGCGGGGCCCGAGCTTTTCTGCGTATCAATCGCGATTTGCGCCAGCACGGGGGCGGGCACGCCTGCAAAGAAGGAGGGTAGGAAAAACACCACCATGGTCAGCCCCGTGATCCCCCAGACAGGGCTGCTCAGCAGCGCCAGAACGGGGCCTGCGACCTGCGGCAGGATCAAAACGGCCGCCGCCGTGGTCAGGGCCGCGCCCAACATCGCGCCGCCCGTGCGGCTGAGCGCTTGCGGCGCGGGGCGCGCGGCCAGCCGTCCACCCCACCAATGCCCTGCGGAAAACCCAGCCAGAACCACCGCGATCACAGCGGTCCATGTATAAAGCGACATGCCCACATGCGGGGCCAGCATGCGGCCTGCCACGATTTCGACCACCAAGGAGGCCGCCGAGATACTGGCTTGTAGCCAAACCAAAAGCCAAAGCGGTGTTGCGCGGGTCATATATATCTCGCCTCTCCCATTTCGTCCCAATTGACCCGAGCGGCATATATCACGCAAGCGGAATATATCGGCGCTTTGGGGTAGGCTTCTAACCGATTGCAGAGTGCAAAAAGGGAAGGTATAGCGAGGGCAGGCACCCGTAGCTCAGCTGGATAGAGCGCTGCCCTCCGAAGGCAGAGGCCAGAGGTTCGAATCCTCTCGGGTGCGCCAGATACTCGAAGTTTACACATGAACTTCACTATGCATCCCGCAGAAAACACTCAGAAATTCATCATGCTCACACGTGAGCCTTGC
>CBFHMG010000013.1:12995-68111 GCA_965656935.1 uncultured Paracoccaceae bacterium | reverse complement strand
GAAGTCACCAGACGCCAAGCCGCCAGAATTTGCAACACTCGCTCCACCAAAAACACGCGCCAGACACACCCCGAAACGCACGACAGACCAAAATCCCTAACCCACTGATTTAAAATACAGAAACGCGTCCTGCGCGCGCGGCTGTGTATTTTGAGCGTTTTTTCGTTATTTTTAAATGTCGCGAAACACCAGTTATGCAACATTTCAATCAAGCAAGACCACGCCCACAAACATCAATCAAAACGCGATCTGGTCGCGAAGCCTACAGCCAAACTTTTCAACACAATACTGTTCGAATTGGGGTGGTCACTTGTTATGAAATAATGCGATCACCTGCTTGAATTGCACAAGACCAAAATAGGTGCCACCATAGTGGCAGGTGACTACAGTAAGACGACCGAACAATTTGCTGACAAATTTGAAATCACGCTTCTCTCAATCATCCTGCTGTGCCTCCCCCTCTTTGAAGCCCCAAAGAACGTCTTCGGTCTATTGCCCATCATTGCATTTCTTGGTCTCGGGTGGAGGCGCGGGTTCGGTCACAGAAACCCTATCGAATGGCCAATCATCGGGGTGATCCTTGTATTGTGGATTGCAGGCTTCACCTCGGAATATCAGGGCGCATCAGGCTGGTATCATGGCGAGCTCAATCTGTTCGAACACGCGCTGCGGTGGAGTTTTCTGGGCGTCATTGTCCTCATCACAGGTCGTTACTCGTTCACAGAACAGCAAGCGCGCATCCTTTGGGGCGTTGCGGGCTGCACGGCGGTTTTGGCAGTGGGAGATGCGCTCTACGGCTGGCATGTCTATGGAAAGGAATATCCAGAAATACGGTCTGTCGGACATGTGAACCCGTCAGGCCTATATGTATTGGTCGCTACGGCAGTGGGATTGGGCCTGTTCTATCTGAAAACCCTTTGGGCGCGTGTCTTGGGCGCTGCAGTTCTGATTGCAGCAATTGGCTTCATCATCCCGTCACGCTCAATCGTGACTTTGGTCGCAGCCGGCGCGCTGCTGGTTTTTGCGGGCTATGTCTTTGTCAAACAGTCAGGCCAAGTGATGCGAGCGGCGGTTGGTGCCATGGTCTTAGTCGCAATATGTGCAGGTGGATTGATGTCCCCTATCGTCGCGCCATTCCGCGCCGAATTGCAACATCGCATGACTGGTGAAGAGATCTTCTCCCACCGAGACAAAATCCTCTACACCGCGCTCGAGGTTTGGGATCGCAACCCGATCTTCGGGTCCGGCTTCAACAGCTTCGATGCGGCCACGGATCCGGACGTTGTCCGCGCCGAGTTGGAGGAAGAGGGTCGCGACTATGATGCTGAAGCGGGTCGCTTCTTAAGAACCGTACATGGCCACAACCTGTGGACAAATGCTCTGATCGAGCGGGGTTTGGTAGGGCTCACCCTCTTCACCGTGCTCTTGGGACTATACGTGTGGTATTTCTGGACAATTCTGCGCCAAATTGAAGACCCGAACGCAACCGACCGCATGGTTGTTCTGACGGCGCAGCTTGTGGTGATCGGTTTCATTATCGGCGGGCTTGGCAATACCACGATGCAGAATGAGCACGGTCAGGCGGGAATGATGATGCTTGCTATTGCGGCGGGGTATTTGCGCGGTCGCGGGCAGCCCTCGCAGGAAACGTCCTGACCACAATACGAACTCTAAAGCCATTTCACCTTGGGGATGTCCAAGTGCCGCTTGCCCTTCCCCGTGTTTATGGTGGCCAAACCCCACCCCCTTCGCTAGAAGTTTTGAAACTGGGGATAAGTGCCATAGCGGGCGCCCACGCGCGTTTCGGCCAAAGACAGAGCAAAAGACTTGATGAGGGACTTCTCGCTTCTTGCGATATTGCCGCGCCGAGGCCGATTATCGGGCCTGATCGCAGCGATTCTGATCCTTTGCAGTCTCGCTGCCAACACCACCCAACCCCTCCACGCCCAAGAGACTGAGTTGTTTCCCGGCAGCGTTCTGGTTGCCGATGATATCGCCTTTGACAGCACTACCGAACTGCTCACCGCACGCGGCAATGTCGAGGTGTTCCATCAAGGCAACCAGCTTCAAGCAAGCGCCGTGACCTATGATGGCGCCTCTGATTTGATCACCGTGGAAGGGCCTCTGATCCTGACCAGTGCCGATGGCTCATCAGTTCTCTATGGTGATTTCGCCGAGCTTTCGACCGATATGCAGCAGGGCATGTTGCTCTCGGCGCGACAGGTCATGGAAGATAGCCTCCAGATCGCAGCTACAGAATTCATCCGCACGGGCGGGCGCTACAACGAGGCCTATCAGGCCCGCGCCTCCTATTGTCAGGTTTGCGCCAATAATCCCCGCCCGCTTTGGGAAATCCGCGCCCGTCGGATCATCCATGACCAAGATGCGCGCATGATCTATTTCGAGAATGCGCAATTCCGCGTCGTGGATGTGCCTGTCGCCTATATCCCGCGCCTGCGTATGCCAGGCCCCGGTGTAGAGCGCGCGACAGGGTTTCTGCCCCCGACCCTGCGCTCCAGCTCGCTCATCGGCACAAGCCTGCGCATGCCCTATTTCATCACCCTTGGCGATCATGCCGACCTGACCCTGACCCCTGTTCTCTCCTTCGGCAGCGCGAGTGACGGGCTCAGCACACTTGAGGCACGCTACAGGCAAGCCTTTGCCAATGGCTATATCGAGTTGAACGGCGCATTCAGCCGCGATGACCTGACACCAGAAAGCAACCGGAGCTTCCTGTTCGCCAATGGCGGGTTCCAATTCGATAACGGATTTGACCTCAGCTACCAGCTGCAAACCGCAAGTGACCGGAGCTATCTCTCGACCTATAATTTCTTCGATGGCGAGACCCGAACCTTCATGGATGACCTGCTGAGCTTTGACAGTGCAAAGCTGACGAGCCGTTTAACGCTCTCGCGCCTGCGTACCGATGAAGTGATTTCGCTGAACTATACAAGGCTCCAGAACCTCTTGGCCTCCAATGCAAGTCTTAACTACCCCAACCGCGTGTTTGAAGGCGAATGGGCCCGCTGGTTCGAGCTTGGCAATCTTCCTGGCCGTTTCACCTTCGATCTGGTTGGCCAAGCCGATTACAACGAATTCGGCCCCACCAATGCGCGTCAACGCGATGTGGGCCGTGTGTTCGGCGGCTTGGGTTGGGCCAATACATTTGATCTGGGCGTGGGCTTCGAGCTGGATACCGAAACCGCCATTTTCGGCGACCGCTACCGCATCATGGATGATCGCGCCCTCCCGCAGGACCAAGATGCCTTCAGCCGCTATGGCATGGTCGCACTGCGATGGCCGCAAAGCATCACGGGCGCGGGCGGGATCACCCATGATTTTGAACCCTTCATCCGCCAGATTGTTTTCAATACCGAGGCGATCCAGATCCCCAGCATGGGCGGAACGATTGACAATTTCGATCCGAATTCCCGCTTCGGCCTCTCCCGCTTTCGCCGTTTTGACCGCAACACGGACCTCAACTCCACCGAGATCGGGGTCAATTACCGCGCCAGTTTCGCCAGTGGCTGGTATCTGGGTGGTGGGTTCGAGCGGGACTTCCTGCACGACACCGCACCAGGGGCCTTTACGGGAGGTGAGTTGTACCGCTTCGATGCGGGATATACTGGCGAGCGCCTTGCATTCGGCCTTAGCCAAACCCTGAATTCCGTTGGCGAACCGGTATTGGATGTGGCCAATCTGTCATGGTCCGGCAATGATGTTGCCCTGACGGCGTCCTACCGCAGCGTCGAGATTGATGCCGATTACGGCTCGACCAGCGCCACCGATATCCTCAACGCAAATCTTTCAGTCACACCTCATGAGCATCTGTCACTCAGCACGGGCATCATTCGCGACAATATCAGCACCACCACCTCTTTTGTGACGGGTGCGATTAATTACGACAATCTGGTGGATTGGTCCTCTTCGCTGACTTGGGCCTATAGCCTTGATAGCAGCGAATTCGACACGCGCGGCTTCAACCTAACGCATACCACCGATTGGGGTGGCGCGATCTCCTTGCTGTATGATTTCGATCGCGATGAGGCACGGCGCATCGGGCTTGGGCTGGATTACCTGAATGAATGTATGCGCGTCTCCAGCCTGTTGTCGCGGCGCGATTCAGTGGTCAGCAATGTGGATGCCGCAACCGAATTCACACTTCGGGTTGAGTTCGGTGGCTTCTCGGGACAGACCCGCAGGCAAGCCGCAGGCGGGCGATGCGGCGCTTGATCTCGCCCTCTCCAACTTAAAAGCCGCATTTTTTGAACCTTCCTCGCCAAATAAATGTTCAAAAATTGGGCGTTTGATAAAAATCCTAGCAAAAATTGCCGCGTTTCTTTTCAACCCTGATCACACCGCGCAATATGGGCGTGTTACCAAGGTCAGCGGGTCTCCTCCCTTCCTACCCCTGATACTTGGCGCAATCAGACTGCTGGTGGTCCACCAAATCTCTCCTCCCTTTTCTTGGTTGGATCACCAGCGTTTTCTCCCCCGAGCCACAGCAGCGCCACAAATCGGACATCCGGTCAAACTTTTGCCGTATTCGCCCGCCAAGCTGGTTTCTTGAGGTAATCAGTAAAAAAGGAGAGGGCCAATGCCAGCCCCGACCACGACACCAACCAAGAAGACGCTTCCGCAAAAGGAACGCCCCACACCTGTCCGCTTCTCGGATTGGGCCAGCATCTGATAGGTTTGGGCCAGAAAAATGGTCTAGGTTTCCATCATGAGCATCCCCCCTGAGCCGGTAACAGCGCTTCGCAATCTCGGGCCAGCCGTGGCCGCGGAAATGGCCAAAGCGGGCATCCATGACGCCGAAAGCTTGCGCGAAATGGGGGCCGATGAGGCCTATTCCCGCATGTTGCGCGCAGGCACGCGCCCGCATTTCATCGGCTATTATGTGCTGCATATGGCGCTGCAAGGCCGCCCTTGGAATGATTGCAAGGGCGACGAAAAGGCAGCCCTGCGCCGTCGCTTTGATGCGATCAAAGCTGAGACTCATGACCCAGCCGCCTCGGCCTTTGAACGCGCGATGAACGAGATCGGCATTCTTCCCAAGGGTTAGGTGTTGAAGCTCCGCGCATCGTCGGGCCGCGGCATGGCGACACGACAGCGCGTCGTTTCACTTTATGGCAGCCAAGCACGTCGAGATTTCTGATCAAGACTGACATCGGCCAAATCGCCGTGCCGTGGGGCGGCCCGTCGATGCGCGGCGGCCTACGGCCTTTGCTCCGCGCGTGGACCAAAATGCAAGGCCACCCTCTACCAACAAAAAAGGCCGCACCCAATAGGCGCGGCCCCTAATCTCAAAAAGCAGCTTTGGCCTTAGCCAACCAGCTCAAGACCTGAGAAGAAATAGGCGATCTCTTCGGCAGCCGTCTCTGGCGCGTCCGAACCATGAGCCGAGTTCTCACCCTTGGACAGAGCGAATTCCGCACGGATCGTGCCTTCCGCCGCTTCTGCAGGATCGGTGGCACCCATGACTTCACGGTAAACCGCAATCGCGTTCTCACCTTCGAGAACCTGAACAACAACAGGCTCGGACGCCATGAATTCGCACAGCTCGCCATAGAAGGGACGCTCGGCATGCACGGCATAGAACACGCCCGCTTGTGCTGGTGTCATATGGATGCGCTTTTGCGCAATGATGCGCAGGCCAGCCGCTTCGATCTTGGCGTTGATTGCGCCTGTCAGGTTGCGCTTGGTGGCGTCGGGTTTGATGATGGAGAAGGTACGCTGAATAGCCATGTCTAAATCCTCAAGGGTTGGTATTTGGCGCGCCATTACCATGGCCTCTGCGCGATGAAAACCCGCGATTGACAAGCGTTGCTGCGCGCGCGACACCGCACCCCATGCTCAGGATCTCAGACATTTCATATTCCGTCGCTGGCCGCCCTCTTCTGGAAGGCGCAAGCGTTACCATTCCCGCAGGCCATAAGGTCGGTATTGTTGGCCGAAACGGCACTGGCAAGACGACGCTGTTTCGACTGATCAAGGGGGAGTTGGGCCTTGATGGCGGCAGCATCACCCTGCCTGAGCGCGCGCGTATCGGCGGGGTCAGCCAAGAGGTTCCGGGCAATGAAACCTCGCTGCTCGATACCGTGCTTGAAGCCGATACAGAACGCGCCAGCCTTTTGGCCGAGGCCGAAACCGCCCAAGGCGAGCGGATCGCCGATATCCAGACCCGCCTTGCCGATATCAATGCATGGTCGGCTGAGGGGCGCGCCGCCGCCATTCTCAAGGGCCTCGGCTTTACCGATGAAGAACAGCATATGCCCTGCTCGGCCTTTTCAGGCGGCTGGCGGATGCGGGTTGCCTTGGCGGGCGTGCTTTTCGCACAGCCTGACCTGCTGCTCTTGGACGAACCCACCAACTATCTCGACCTCGAAGGCGCGCTCTGGCTCGAGACTTATCTCGCCAAATATCCCAATTCTGTGCTGGTGATCTCACATGACCGCGGGCTGTTGAACCGCGCTGTGGGCCATATCCTGCATCTCAATGAGCGCAAGCTGACGCTTTGGACGGGCGGCTATGATGATTTCGCCCGCGCCCGCGCCGAGCAACGCGCCATCCAAGCCGCCGAGGCCAAGAAGCAGGACCTGCGCCGCGCCCATTTGCAAAGCTTTGTGGACCGTTTCAAGGCCAAGGCCTCCAAGGCGAAACAGGCGCAATCGCGGGTGAAGATGCTGGAAAAAATGGTCACCATCCGCGCGCCCGAAGATGCCGCGCGCACCGTTTTCACCTTCCCTGAGCCTGAACCCCTCTCGCCCCCGATCCTGCGTCTTGAAGGGGCGGAAGTGGGCTATGACGGCAAAGCCGTTCTCAAACGCCTCAGCCTGCGCATCGACCAAGATGACCGCATCGCGCTTTTGGGGCGCAATGGCGAAGGCAAATCAACCCTATCGAAACTGTTGGCGGGCAAGCTGGCCACAATGGCGGGCGAGGTCACCAAATCCTCCAAGCTGCGCATCGGCTATTTCGCGCAGCATCAGGTGGATGAGCTGCATATCGACGAGACCCCGCTCCAGCATGTCCAAAGTGCCCTGCCTGGTGTGATGCCGCCGAAATTGCGCGCCAAGCTGGCGGGCTTCGGCCTTGGCGCCGATCAGGCCGAAACCGAGGTTCGCCGCCTCTCGGGCGGACAGAAGGCACGGCTCTCGCTCCTGCTGGCCACGCTGGACGCCCCGCATATGCTGATCCTTGACGAGCCGACCAACCACCTTGATATCGAGAGCCGCGAAGCACTGGTCGAGGCGCTCTCGGCCTATTCAGGCGCGGTCATTCTGGTGTCGCATGACATGCATCTTCTCAGCCTCGTGGCCGACAGGCTCTGGCTGGTGAAGGATGGCGGCGTGAACCCCTATGAGGGCGATCTGGAAAGCTACCGCAAACTGCTGCTGCAGACCGAAGACCGCCCCACCAAGCCGAAAAAGGAAAAGCCCCGCGAAAAGGTTTTTTCCAAGGATGAAATCAAGGAGCTACGCTCCGAGGCCCGCCGCGCCGAAGCACGGATCGAAAAGATCGAAGAGATGCGCCAGAAACTGGCCGATAAACTCGCCGATCCCGATATCTACGAGCCTGAGCGCAAGGGCGATCTGGGGGTTTGGCAAAAGAAATACGCCGAGGTGATGGAGGCGCTGGACCGCGCCGAGGCCCTTTGGGTCAGCGCCTTGGAGAAACTGGAAAAGGCCGAGAAAACAGGCTGAGCCCAAGCCACCGCTTGACCAAAGCCGCCATTCCCGCCACTCCTGCCTCATGGAAATCACCGCCTATATCCCCGCCTTCGTGGCCCTTTTCGTGATCATCGATCCAATCGGTCTGGCCCCTCTCTTTGCGGCCCTCACCCAAGGCGAGACCGCGCGCGCGCGGCGCGCGATCGGGATGCGGGCCTGCCTCATTGCCTTTGGCCTGCTCACCATATTCGGGATCGCGGGCGAATCCGTGCTCAGCTTTCTGGGCATCTCGATGCCCGCCTTCCGCATGGCGGGGGGTATCCTGCTGTTTCTGACCGCCCTTGATATGCTGTTCGAGCGCCGCAAGGAACGCCGCCAAGACCAAGCCGATGAACCCCATGCCGATGACCCGTCGGTCTTTCCGCTGGCCACGCCGCTCATCGCGGGTCCAGGCGCCTTGGCCACAATGATCCTTCTCACGGGCCAAGACGGGGCGGATGCGCTGCATATCTTCGCCATCCATCTGGTCATGGGGCTTGTTCTGCTTTGCGTCTTCGCCCTCTTCCTGCTCGCCGCCCCGCTCGAGCGGCTCTTGGGCCCCACTGGCATCAATGTGGTCACCCGCCTTCTCGGCATGCTGCTGGCCGCGCTCGCTATCCAGTTCGTGATCGATGGTTTTTACGACTTGCAGGTGTTTTGAAGGCCAAAGCCTCCTAAATAGAGAGGCAGGAGGGCGCGCAATGAGCGGTGACCAATATGGCAATCTGATCTATCTGCTTCTGCTTGGCGCAGTGCTGGTCAGCTATATGATTGTCGCAAATCGCCGCCAATTGGGCAGCATGGTCCGAAATGCGGCCCTTTGGGTCTTTATCTTCCTAGGGGCGATTGCGGCTATTGGCCTATGGAATGATCTGCGCCATGACATCGCGCCGCGCCAATCGGTGATGCAGGATGGCGCAGGCATCACCGTACCCCGTTCGCAAGACGGGCATTATTACCTCACCCTCGATGTGAACGGAAAATCGGTGCGTTTCGTCGTGGATACAGGCGCCACCGAGATTGTGCTCAGCCGCAATGACGCCGCCCGCATCGGTCTGGATCTTGACAGCCTCGTCTATTCAGGCCGCGCCTTCACCGCCAATGGCATCGTGCAAACCGCCCCCATCCGGCTCGAGCGGATCGGCTTTGGCGGGATCGAGGAGAGCGGCATTCGCGCTGTCGTCAATAATGGCGAGATGTCCGAGAGCCTGCTGGGGATGAGCTATCTCAACCGTTTCTCAACCCTGTCGATCTCGAATGGCACGCTCACGCTCGAACGCTAAGGGCGAGTGTATTTCATCTTTCCAAAAATACGAAAACCCGACAGGGGCCAGATCAGCCCCCGCTTTCGGCCTGCTTGGACCATCTGCCAGAGGCCTCTGACCAATATTGCGCCGCACAGCCCGCCGCAGTCAGCGCCTTCCATTGCTCGCGCGCGCTCTGCACCGCTTGCGGATCATCCCCGTCAAAAATCACACAGACCCGCTGCAAATCCGTAACCTCGGCAGGCTCGACCAAGGCCCCCTCCACGCTCATCAGGCAGGAGGCGCCATTGGGCTTAGACATGCCCGTGGTCAGCAATACAGGCTGTTCTTCCTCGAAAGGCGCACCCGCTTTGCCATGGGGCAAAAACCCCTCTGGCGCGCCTTTCCACAAATCGGTATCAAGCCTGTCCACCATCTGGTCCGAGCGCGCCCGCACCACAACCCGCCAACCTGCCCCGCGCGATTTCTCGATCAGGCTGGCCAGCGTTTGCGCAAGCCCCGATCGGGTCAAATGGTAGAAATAGGCAGCCCCCATCAGTCTTCCGTCTCATAGTGATCGGCCACCAAACGGTTCAGAGCCATCACCCCCCAGCCTGTCGCCCCCGCGGGGGCAAAACTGGTCGCGGATTTCACACTGGCCACACCCGCAATATCAAGATGGATCCAAGGTGTCTCAGGTTTGACAAAACGCTGCAGGAATTGCGCCGCCGTGATCGAGCCTGCGGCCCGTCCCCCGACATTCTTCATATCCGCGACACGGCTTTTGATCAGGGCGTCATAGGCCTCGCTTAGCGGCAGACGCCACGCGCCCTCACCCTCCAGCTTGGCCGATTTCAGGAAGCTGTCACAAAACGCATCATTATTCGAGAAAACGCCCGCATTCTCATGCCCAAGCCCGATGATGATCGCCCCTGTCAGCGTGGCCAGATCAACCATGCCACTTGGCGCGAAACGGTTCTGTGCGTACCACATCACGTCACATAGAACCAAACGCCCCTCGGCATCGGTATTGATCACCTCGATCGTGTCGCCCTTCATCGAGGTCACCACATCGCCCGGGCGCTGCGCGCGGCCATCAGGCATATTCTCGACCAGACCGACCAGAGCGACCACATTGGCCTTGGCCTTGCGCAAAGCCAGCGTCTTCATAACGCCCGCCACAACGCCCGCGCCGCCCATATCCATGGTCATATCTTCCATGCCACCCGCAGGCTTGATGCTGATACCGCCCGTGTCAAAGACAACCCCCTTGCCCACAAGCGCGAGCGGTGCTTCCTCTTTGCCGCCCTTCCATTGCATCACGACAAGCTTGGAGGGGCTTTCAGAGCCCATACCCACACCCAAAAGCGCGCCCATGCCGAGCTTTTCCATATCCTTTTCTTCCAGCACCTCGACCTCGACCCCAAGCTCTTTGAGCCCCTCAAGACGGGTGGCAAATTCAGTCGTGGTCAGCACATTGGAGGGCTCATTGATCAGATCACGGGTGAAAAACACACCATCAGCCACAGCCAGAAGCGAAGATGCCGCCGCCCGCGCCTCATCAGGCTTGCCGACATGGATCACAGCGCCTGCACTGTCTTCTTTGGATGCGGTTTTATGATCGCTAAACTCATAGCCACGCAGCGCCAGACCCAAGGCCAGATGCTCGATCCGACCTGTATTGCCCGCGAAAACCTTCAAGGGCGCCTTGCCTTTGAATTTGGCCAAGCTCGCGCCCGCCTTGCGCGCCTGCTCCACGCTCGGGCGGCGCGCCAGTTTGATAACCTGAACAGCCTCGGCCGCCATGCCCGCAGGAAAAGCCAGCGTGACGCCATCGCCTTCCTTGGCCTTTTCCCAAGCCGCCGTCTGGACCAAACGCTCCACCCCGCCGCGGATCAAACGGTTCACCCGCCGTCCCGAGACATCCAGCTTGCCATCGGCGGTGACGAAAATCGCCAGTTTCCCCTCCGCCTCCTTGATCACGTCAATTTCGGTTTCGGCAAATTCAATGGAGATCGGGCTGGTCATGATGGTCCTCACAGGTTTCGTGTTGCGCAAACACTAGGGCGCAAACACGGGCTTGACCAGATCACCCTGTCCAGCCCTGACGTGATGCAGTAGAAGACAGGGCACAAACCTAGAGACGGCGCAGAAAAGGGGGCACAGCATTGGGGCGATATGACCAGTATATCCTGTCGCAGCTTCTTGTGCTGTTTGGCTTTTTCAGCCTCGTGCTGATCTCGGTCTATTGGATCAACCGCGCGGTGGATCTGTTCGACTCGTTGATTTCTGATGGCCAGAACCTTCTGGTTTTCCTTGAATTCACAGCGCTTTCGCTGCCGCAGATCATGCTTTTGGTGCTGCCTGTCGCGGCCTTTGTGGCCACGCTTTACGTCTTCAACCGCATGATCAGCGAATCCGAATTGGTCGTACTGCAAACCGCAGGCCTCTCGCCCATCAGGCTGATGCGGCCTGTTCTGGTCTTCGGCGTGCTTCTTTGCGTGATGATTGCCATTCTGGCCAATGTTCTGTCGCCCGCCGCGCGCGAGCAATTCAATTCCCGCGAGAGCGAAGTCAGCCAAGATCTGGTGGGGCGGCTGTTGCGCGAGGGGCAATTCACCTTCCCCACAGCAGGCATCGCCGTCTATATCCGCGAGATCACCGAATTGGGCGAGTTCCGCGATGTGTTCCTGCAAGACCGCAGAAACCCCAATGCCGATACCAGTTATAACGCGCCGCGCGCCTATGTCGTGCGCTCCGAAACAGGCCCGCGTTTGGTGATGTTCGAGGGCATGTCGCAAACTTTGAGCCGCGAGACACAGCGCCTTTCAACCGTAGAGTTTGAGGAATTCACTTTCGATCTGACCAGCCCGCAGGACGGGGCCGCGGCAGGACGCAGGCAAGACCCGCGCGAATTATCCACCTTTGCGCTGATCGGCGCGGATCAGGCGGATGCCAGCGCCTTGGGCACCAGCCTCGCCGTGATGCGGTGGGAGGGGCATGACCGTATCGCGCGATCCCTTTTTGTGATTTTCATCCCGATGATCGGGGCCGCCAGCCTGATGCTGGGAACTTTTTCGCGCCTTGGCGTTTGGCCGCAAATCCTGCTTGCTGTGATCCTTGTTATTCCGCTGCAAATCGGGCGCAATGCGCTTGAAGATATCGCCTTGGGCGATGCTGCTCTGGCCCTGATTGCCTATTTCCAGCCCGTTCTGGCGGCAGGGATCGGGATATCAGTTTTGGCGATTGCTTTGAAAAAACGGCGCAAACGCGATGATCTGGGCGCCCCTGCGGAGGTCTCCGCATGATCCTGAATATATATATCGCAAAACGCTTTTTCCGCGCCTTCCTGATTGTTCTGGCCGTGTTCGTCTCGATCCTGCTGCCGATTGATCTGGCCGAGCAGGCAGGGCGGATCGCCTCGACACAGGCGGGGTTCTCGGCCGCTTTGGAGCTGGCCCTGCTGAACCTTCCAGGGGCGCTTTATGAGATGATGCCACTTTTCGTCATGCTG
Organism: uncultured Paracoccaceae bacterium; assembly: GCA_965656935.1. Lineage (GTDB taxonomy): Bacteria > Pseudomonadota > Alphaproteobacteria > Rhodobacterales > Rhodobacteraceae > M30B80. The sequence continues at coordinate 55,641 of CBFHMG010000013.1, read as the reverse complement.
GCCACATTGCTGATGTTTCTGGGTTTGGCCCGCACCTCGGAATTGGTGGTGATCCGCGCGGCAGGCCGCTCGGCCCTGCGCACAACAATGGCAGCCGTGGGCGCAGCGATTGCCTTGGGGCTGATCGGGATCATGGTGGTCAACCCGATCGTGGCAGCCACACAAGCGCAATATGACGCCTCGATCTCGCGCTTCCAAAGCGGCGAGGTCCGCACCCTATCTGTCAGCGAGGAAGGCCTGTGGCTGCGGCAAGGCAATGAAGAACGCCAGACCGTGATCCGCGCCAGCCAAGCCAATGGAGATGGCACGCTTTTGTTTGAGGCCAGCTTCTTCACCTTCTCGCGCGAGGGTGAGATGCAACAACGCATTGAGGGCCAGCAGGCCGCCTTGCAAGACGGGGCATGGGTCATCACAGGGGCGAAAATCTGGGATTTGACGGTCGCAAATGCCGAAGCAGTCGCGCTATCCCTGCCTGAATATATATTGCCATCAACCCTGACGCCCGAGCAGATCAGGGATAGCTTCGGCCACCCCTCAACCGTTCCGATCTATGAATTGCCGGGCTTTATCACGCAGTTGAACAATGCAGGCTTTGCCGCCCTGACCCATCGGGTCTGGCTGCAGATGGAGCTTTCCACCCCTCTGATGCTGGTCGCCATGGTGCTGATCGGGGCGGGGTTCACGATGCGCCATACGCGTTTTGGCCGCACGGGTTTGATGGTGCTGACCGCGATCCTCTTGGGATTTGGCGTGTTCTTCATCCGATCCTTCGCGCAAGTCCTTGGCGAGTCAGGACAATTGCCAGTTGCAGTGGTGGCATGGGCCCCACCTTTGGCCGCGATCATGCTGGCGCTTGGCTTGTTGCTGCATACCGAAGATGGCTGAGCGCCCCCAGATCGGCGCTTAAGGTGGCTTAATTCCCCTCTCGCGCCGCATTCCATGCTCGGTTAACTTGCGCTTAACGCTTAAATTCGGCATCACTGTCGCAGGACGCGCAACAAGGTCGCACAGACGGCGGAAATTGGCATGAAGCAGAAACAGAACACAGCACCGAGCAGAGCAAAGCTGCGCCCCATCGCCCTTTTGGCGGCCCTTGTCCTTGGCGCGACAGCCATGCAGACACCCGAGTCTGCCTTTGCACAGCAATCCCCCTTCAGCCCTGCGATCATCGTGAATAATGACGTCGTCACCTATTACGAGATCGACCAGCGCGAACGCTTCTTGGAAGTGGTCAACGCCCCAGGTGACCTGAGAGAACGCGCACGCGAAGAACTCTTGGACGAACGCCTACAAGAGCAAGCGGGCGCTCTTTTGGGGGTCAGCGCCTCTGTCGATGAAATCCAAGCCGGCATGGAAGAGTTTGCCGCACGGGCTAGCCTGACAACCGAAGAATTGATCACTCTCATCGCCCAAGACGGCATCGCTGCCGAAACCTTCCGTGATTTCGTCGCTGCTGGCGTGACATGGCGCAATGTTCTGGGCGCGCGCTTTAGCGCCCAAGCCCAAGTCAGCGATGACGAGATCGACCGCGCATTGGCACTTGGATCAAGCGAAGGGGCCGCGCGCGTCCGTCTGGCTGAATTGGTGATCCCCCTCACCCCTGAAACCGAAGACGAGATCCGCATTTTGATGAATGACCTGTCGCGCAATCTGCAAGGCGATACAGGCGGTTTTGCGCAGGCCGCGCGGGATTTCTCGGCCGCACCAACAGCCGCCGATGGCGGTCTGCTGGACTGGCGCCCCCTCTCCTCGATCCCGCCCGGATTGCAATCGCTGGTGCTGGTGCTGGGGGATGGTGACGTGACCGAACCCGTACCGCTTGGGCCCGCCATTGCCCTGTTCCAGATGCGCGGCTTTCAAGAAACGGGCTTTGTGAACCCCACGGTCAGCACCGTTGATTACGCCACAATCGCCCTACCCGGTGGCCGCAGCGAAGAAACCCTCGCCCAAGCGCAAGATTTGATCGATGATCTTGATACCTGCGATGATCTCTATGGCGTCTTGCCTGGCGGGTTCGAGCGTATTGCCCTGCCGATTGGCGAAGTGCCCTCTGATATTGCCTTTGAATTGGCCAAGCTCGACGCAAACGAGACCTCCACGCTTCTGACCCGCAATAATGGTCAGACCTTGCTGATGGTCATGATGTGTGGCCGCACCACGGAACTGCCTGAGGGCGGTCGTGAGGAAGTGCGCCAAGCCCTGTTTTCACAGCGTTTGGAAAGCTATGCCAGTGGCTATCTTGAGGAACTTCGCGCGGCCGCCATCATCCGCATAGACGAATGAGCCGCGCCCGTCCCGTCGCAGTCAGCTGTGGCGAGCCTGCGGGGATCGGCCCTGAGATTGCCGCGAAAGCCTCCGAAAGCTTGGGCAGCAGCCTGCCCTTTTTCGTCATTGGTGAGCCTGAGCATTTCCACGGCTTTGGCCGAGCGATCGAAGTGATCGCGCGACCAGCCGATGCCATCGCCGCCTCAAACCATGCTTTGGCGGTCTTGCCACAAAGCTTTGCAAAACCTGCGACTGCTGGCCTGCCAATCGCGGAAAACGCTCAAGGCGTGATTGATGCGATTGCACGCGGGGTTGAACTGGTGATGGGCGGCGAGGCCTCGAGCCTGTGCACCCTGCCCATCCATAAAAAGGCTTTGGTCGATGGCGCGGGTTTCGGCTTTCCGGGCCATACGGAATATCTGGCACATCTGGCTGGCGTCAAACGCGTGGTGATGATGCTGGCCTGTGACGCCTTGCGCGTGGTGCCCACAACCATCCATATCGCCCTTAAGGATGTGCCTGCCCAACTGGATCGCGCGCTGTTAAGCGACACTATCCGCATCACAGCCGCTGATCTGCGCCGTGATTTTGGCCTCAAATCCCCAAGGATCGCGGTTGCGGGCCTCAACCCCCATGCGGGCGAAGGCGGTGTGATGGGCCGCGAGGAGATCGAGGTGATCACCCCCGTGATCGAGGCCTTGCGCGCCGAGGGCTATGCAATCTCGGGGCCGCATTCCGCCGATACGATGTTCCATGCGGGCGCGCGCAAAACCTATGATGTGGCGATCTGCATGTATCACGACCAAGCGCTGATCCCGATCAAGACGATTGATTTCGCAGGCGGCGTGAATGTGACGCTTGGCCTGCCCTTTATCCGCACCTCGCCCGATCACGGCACGGGCTTTGATATCGCAGGCAAGGGCGTGGCTGATCCCACCAGTTTTATCGCAGCCCTCAAATTGGCCGCACAAATGGCCCAAGCCCGCGCGGCCCAGTCATGAGCGGGATTGATAACCTTCCTCCGCTGCGCTCGGTGATTGCCGATCACGGGCTATCGGCGAAAAAGGCTTTGGGGCAGAATTTCCTGCTCGATCTCAACCTGACGGCAAAAATCGCGCGCTGTGCGGGGGGTTTGACGGGCTGTGATGTGCTGGAGATCGGGCCAGGCCCGGGTGGGTTGACCCGCGGGCTTCTGGCCGAAGGCGCGCGCCGCGTGGTGGCCGTGGAAAAAGATGCCCGCTGCCTTGCCGCCTTGGCCGAGATTTCCGAGGCCTATCCAGAGCGGCTGGAGGTGCTCAATGCCGATGCCTTGGAGATTGACTGGGCCGCGCATCTGACAGGCCCCATCAAGATCGTGGCCAATCTGCCCTATAATGTGGGGACGGAATTGCTGGTGCGCTGGATGACACCCGAGGCATGGCCGCCGCTCTGGCAAAGCCTGACATTGATGTTTCAACGCGAAGTGGCCGACCGCATTGTGGCCACGCCCGGCTCCAAGGCCTATGGGCGTTTGGCGGTGCTGGCCCAATGGCGCGCCAGTGCGAAAATCGTGATGACCCTGCCGCCCGAGGCCTTTACGCCACCGCCGAAAATCCATTCAGCGGTTGTCCATATCGCGGCCCTGCCCGAGCCGCGCTTTCCCGCAAATCGCAAGGTTTTGGAACGCGTTGTGGCCACTGCCTTCAACCAGCGCCGCAAAATGCTGCGCGCGGCCCTCAAAGGCATGGGGCCAGATATTGAGGACAGGATAACGGCTGCGGGGCTTAACCCCACAGATCGTGCAGAACAGGTCTCGGTTGAGGGGTTTTGCGCGCTCGCCCGCCAGATCGAGGCGGGCTGAGCGCGATATCTTGAAGCGGCGTTACCGCTTTATTCAGCAGCTTCCTGTGGTTCCCCATCAGGCTTTGGCGCGCTTGCTTCGGCATCCGCTTCCGTTTTGCGCGGGCGGCGTGTGCGTGTGCGCTTGGGCTTCTCGGCAGGCGCACTTTCAGGTGTTTCCACCAAGCCTGCATCCGCGGGCGTATCGCCTTCGATCACTGGCGCAATATCAGGCTGTTCGCCCGTGCCAGGCGCAGCGGGGGCCGCGTTTTGCGATTGCTCGTCATTGCGGTTGCGCTGGTTATTATTGCGGTTGTCATCGCGGGTATTGTCGCGATTGCCGTCACGATTGTTGTTGTCGCGGCCCTGTTGCGACTGGCTGTTTTCCTGCTGTTCGCGGCGGGCTTCCATCTCGCGCATGGCTTCACCCAACATGCGGGTGTAATGCTCGGAATGCTGAAGGAAGTTTTCATGCGCAACGCGGTCATTGCTGAGCTGCGCGTCACGGGCAAGCTGCTGGTATTTGTCGATAATCTGCTGCGGCGTGCCGCGCACCTTACCTTCTGGGCCCGAGCTGTCGAACACTCGGTTGATGTTGTTTCCAACCGAACGGTTCCGGTTGCCCTTGGACCGCGAGCGGTTCTTCGATGATCTCATGAGTTTGTCGTTTCCAGTTTTCCTGGGGGTTGCGGCATGTTCAGGTCGAAACCTGATTTTATGTCCACGCCAATTCCCTAACCTTCGGTTGACCCGGTCATTTTGGTAGAATCGCGGGGGAATGACATATCATTCCGCGCTCGCTGCCTTTGAATAACCATGCTATGGGCTGTAAAACAAGGACTAATTAAAAATTTATAATAAAAAGCAAACACTGACCGCAGGGGCAAATTCGCATTAAGCGGGATTTCTGCCAGTGACCACACGATCAGTGCCATTAATATCAACGTGAATTTCAACCTCTGCAAGGCCAATGGCTGAAAAAATCTCGGCAACAGCTTGGCCTTGGTCATGGCCGATCTCGACCATCAGCCGCCCCGTCGGGGTGAGATGCGCCAAGGCCTGCCCCGCAATAACACGATAAGCTGCAAGCCCGTCCCCGCCGGGGGTCAGGGCCTCGCGGCGTTCGCCGATCAGAATGTCACGGGCCAATCCCTGATAATCCGCTTCTGATACATAAGGCGGGTTCGAGGTGATCAGGTCAAAGCGCCCCGACACATCCGCGAACCAGTCACTGGCACAAAGCGCCAACCGATCCGCCACGCCGTGGCGCGCAGCATTGCGGCGCGCGCGGTCCAAAAAACCATCCTCCAGATCGGTTGCCATGCCGCGTACCCCTGCCCGCTCGGCCAGAAGCGTGACCGCGATAACACCTGTGCCTGTGCCCAGATCAAGCAGGGTTTCAAAGGGGCCCGCCAACGCCAGATCAATCAGCGTCTCGGTATCAGGGCGCGGCGCAAGATCGCCTTTGCCCACATGAAAGGGCCGCCCGTAAAATTCCACCTCGCCAATGATATGCGCCACCGAGAGGCCCGAGAGCCGCGCGGCGATGCTGTCGTCAAAGCGCTGCCGCGCCTCAGAGGGCATCGGGTCATGCAAATTGGCGAGCATCTGCGCCCCGCTCCAGCCTGCCGCATGGGCCAGAAGCAGGCGCGTATCGCGCGCGGCAACCTCAGGCCCGAGGGGGTCGCTCAACCGCAACTGGGCATCGCGCAAGGTTTGAGCCGCCGTGGCGCTCATCCCTCCATCTCGGCCAGAAGGGCGGCTTGGTCATGGGTGGTCAGCGCGTCAATCGTCTCATCCAGATCGCCCTGCATGATCTGATCAAGCTTATAAAGCGTCAGATTGATGCGGTGGTCGGTCATGCGGCCTTGCGGGAAATTATAGGTGCGGATGCGCTCCGATCTATCACCCGAGCCTACCTGATTTTTGCGTGTTGCCGCGCGTTCATCATCGACCTTCTGACGCTCCAGATCATAGAGCCGCGCCCGAAGCACATTCATCGCGATCTCGCGGTTGCGGTGCTGCGATTTCTCGGAACTGGTGACCATAAGACCTGTGGGGATATGGGTGATCCGCACGGCGGAATCCGTCGTGTTCACATGCTGCCCGCCCGCGCCCGAGGCCCGCATTGTATCAATACGGATATCGGTGGCGGGAATATCGATATCAACGGCCTCGGCCTCGGGCAGAACGGCGACGGTTGCGGCTGAGGTATGAATGCGCCCGCCCGATTCCGTCTCGGGCACACGTTGCACGCGATGCACACCGGATTCGTATTTCAGCCGCGCAAAAACACGCTCGCCTTCAATGCGTGCGGTGACTTCCTTGATGCCGCCAAGCTCCGAGAGTTGCTGTTCAAGAATTTCGAACCGCCAGCCCTTCGCCTCGGAATGGCGCTGATACATGCGCAACAAATCGCCCGCGAAAAGGGCGGCCTCATCCCCGCCAGTGCCGGGCCTGATCTCTAGGATCGCGGGACGGCCATCGGCGGCATCCTTGGGCAAAAGCGCAAGTTGCAGGTTCTGCTCAATGGCAGGCAGGGCCTCGCGCAAGCGGGGAAGTTCATCTTCGGCCAATTCGCGCATCTCGGGGTCGGTCAGCATGGCCTCGGCCTCGGCCAGATCGGATTTGAGCTGCTCATAGGCCTCGATCTGCGTGACCACGGGCTTGAGCTCCGAATATTCACGACTGATGGCTTCGATCTTATCGGCGGCGGGGCCAGCATTGAGCTGCGCTTCGAGATACTCGAAACGCTCGCGAATTTGGCGAAGGCGGTCTATGGGCAACATGAACAGGGTTTGGCCTGCCCCGCCCGCAGCGTCAAGACGTGAGCGGCCGCAGCAGTTTGGCGACATGCTCCTCATTTGCGCCCAGATCATCATAGCCAAAGCGCGAGCGCGAGAATATCTCGATCCGTGTTTGCGCGGCATCGCCCTCGGGTTGCACCGCACTCAGCTTGATGCTGATCGCATCGGGAAAGCCGATGATCCTGCTTCGGGTGACATAGGTGACAAACCCCGCCTGCGCATCGCCGCCGATCACCTGCCAGCCATTGTCTTGCGCGATCTGCGTAACCCGAGCGGAAAGGTCTTGCACGCTGCCCGAGACGACAGGCGCGTTTTCGCCGATCAACAATGCGTAATTGGGCGAGTTCGGGGGCGTTACGCTGCTTGGATCGACATGCCACTGATCAGGATGCATGGGGGCAAGCCGTATAAAAACACTCACAACGAAAAGAAAAACCAGCACAAAAACAACTGAAAACACCAAAATACGCATGCCAAACCCTTCTGTTTTGGGGCACTCCATCACCCTCTAGGAGATAGAAATCAAGCGGGCGATAAAAAGGGCTGTCAGCTATTTCCCTTTACGATAGGCCCAATTTATGACATAGAGCCTTTGCTACGTTATCTCTATCGACCCCTGTCACCTTAGACCGGCAACAGTACACTCGATCTTGTATGACTATCGCCGAGCTGTCGCATGTTGTGGGCAGCGCATATTTAAGGAGACACGGATATGGCCAATGGCACCGTGAAATGGTTCAACGCAACTAAAGGCTATGGCTTCATCGAGCCAGGCGATGGCGGCAAAGATGTGTTCGTTCACATCTCTGGCGTAGAGCGTTCGGGCCTGACTGCACTCGCAGACAACCAGAAAGTTACCTACGACCTCGAAAAAGGCCGCGATGGTCGCGAAAGCGCCGTAAACATCGAACTGGTCTAATCAGGTTTTCGCCGCGATTTATCCGCGGCGCTGAAATTTTGAAACGCGTCACATCGGTGGCGCGTTTTTTATTTGGGCCGCGTCCCGCTAGTGATTGTCGCGCGGCAGGTCTTTGGCAATGCGCTGATAGGCTGTCGCCAATTCCAGACATCCGCCATCGGCCAATTGACCGACATGGGCGCGGTAAATCTCCTGCCACGGGGTTTGATTGTCCAATTCAGGCGGGGTCCATGCGGCGCGGCGGGCTTGCCATTCCGCCTCATCCACCAGCGCATCCAGCCTGCCCTCGTTCAGATCAAGCCGCACCTTATCGCCCGTTTTGATCAAAGCCAGACCGCCGCCAACCATGGCCTCAGGAGATGCATTGAGGATAGAGGGGCTCTCGGATGTGCCCGACTGGCGCCCATCCCCGACTGTGGGAAGATGGTTGATACCCTCGCGGATCAAAGCATCGGGCGGCTGCATATTCACCACCTCGGCCGAGCCAGGATAGCCAACGCAGCCGACATTGCGAATGAAAAGCACGGTTTTCTCGTCAATGCCCAAGCTCTCGCCATTGATGTGATCGTGATAATCCTCAGGCCCTTCAAAGACCACGGCGCGGCCCTCAAATATGTTATCCACAAGGAAACGCGCGCGGAAATCAGCGGAAATCACGCTGGTTTTCATCAAGGCAGACTCAAAGAGGTTACCCTCGAGTACCAGAAAACCCGCCTTCTCCCGCAATGGGTTATCCACAGGGCGGATCACGTCATGATCCTGTGAACACGCGTCCGCCAGAGACTTATCCACAGGCAGGCCCGAGGCGGTCATGACATCCCCATGCAGATGCCCTGCGGCCAATAGCTCGCCCATCACAGCAGGCACACCACCCGCGCGGAAGAAGCTTTCGCCCAGATAGGCACCGGCCGGCTGCATATTCACCAAAAGCGGCAGATCAAAGCCCACGGCCTGCCAATCCGTGACATCCAGCGTCACACCCGCATGCCGCGCAATCGCTTGCAGATGGGGGGGCGCATTGGTCGACCCGCCAATTGCGGTATTCACGCGGATCGCATTCTCAAAGGCTTCTCGGGTCAGGATATCGGAAGGTTTGAGGTCTTCCTCCACCATCTCCACAATGCGGCGGCCCGTTTGATAGGCCATCTCCATCCGCTCGCGAAAAGGCGCGGGGATGGCGGAATTGCCCGGAAGGGTCATGCCCAAAGCCTCGGCCATCGCGTTCATCGTGCTGGCGGTGCCCATGGTGTTGCAATGCCCCAGCGAGGGCGCGGAGGCGCAGGCGCGCTCCATGAATTCTTCATAGTCGATCTTGCCTTCGGCCATCAGACGGCGCGATTCCCAGATGATCGTGCCCGACCCCGCGCGCTTGCCTTTCCACCAGCCATCCAGCATCGGCCCGCCATTGAGCGCAATCGCAGGCAGATCAACAGTGGCCGCCCCCATCAGCATGGCAGGCGTTGTCTTGTCACAGCCCGTGGTCAGCACGACACCGTCAATCGGATAGCCATGCAACACCTCGACAAGGCTGAGATATTGCAGGTTACGGTCCAGCGCTGCCGTGGGGCGTTTGCCCGTTTCCTGAATCGGATGAACAGGAAATTCCATCGGAACGCCGCCCGCATCGCGGATGCCCGCCTTGATGCGATCCATCAGGAAAACATGGATTTTATTGCAAGGCACAAGGTCCGAGCCCGTCTGAGCGATGCCGATAATGGGCCGCTCGCTTTGCAATTCGCCCTTGGTAAAGCTCTGGTTTTGATACCGCTCGAGATAGAGCGCGGTCATGCCTGGATTATTCGGGTTATCAAACCATTCCTGACTGCGGTAACGGCGATTTGCACGGGTATTTGACATGATCATGTTCCAAATATTGAAACCGGAGACCGGATAGTGAAACTCTCCCTCCGAGATACGCGATCCGCAGCAATCAGAACAGAGAAAAAGCAAATCACGCGGGAGAAAGGCCTTTGAGCGCCCCTCCCCCGCGCGGGTTCAATCAGCGAAACATGGGCGGGCGCGCATCCATCCAAGCGCCCTCGGATTTGCCGCTTTCCGCCACAGCCACAACAGCCGCCATGGAGCGCAATCCATCCTCGGCACGGGGGTAAAGATCGGCGGCAGGATCAATCGCGCGGCCCTCTTTTGCGGCGGTGACCGCTTCGGCCAAATCTTTGTAAATATTGGCAAAAGCCAAGGGCATCCCTTCGGCATGGCCGATGGTCACTCGCGTTGTGCGATCCGCCTCTGGCGAAAGATTGGCCTCGCCCCGCTCGATCACCTGCAACCGCTCGCCAAGCGGCATCCAATAGAGCTGGTTGGGGTGTTCCTGACTCCAGCGCAACCCGCCTTTTTCGCCGAAAACCTGCATCGTCAACCCGTGCTGGCGTCCGATGGCGACCGAGGAGGTCCAGAGTCGCCCTACCGCGCCGCCGTCAAACCGCAGATTGACCATCGCGTCATCTTCCAATTCGCGGCTGGCAATACAGGAAACGGTATCAGCCGAGAGGCGCTCGGCCTGCTGCCCGATCACGAAACTGGCCATATGCAGCGCATGAATACCGCAATCGGCAAATTGCGCCGAGACGCCTGCCTGCGCGGGGTCATAGCGCCAGCGCACGCGTGGATTATCGGCGTCAGCGGCATCTGCGTGATGGCCATGGGCGAACTCGGCCTTGACCAAACGGATCGCGCCCAGATCACCACGGGCCACCATGGCCCGCATATGGCGCACCAGCGAATAGCCCGAATAGCCGTAATTCACCGCGCAAATCTTGCCCGAGGCCTTGGCCACACGCACGATTTCTTCGCCCTCTTCAACGGTCATGGTCATGGGCTTTTCGCAGAGCACATGAAAACCCGCCTCAAGGAAGGCTTTGGTGATCTGGAAATGGGTCGCATTGGGCGTGGCAACCGTGACCAGATCAACGCGGTCCTCGCGGTTGCGCTCCCCCTCCAGCATCTCACGCCAGTCACCATAGGCGCGATCTGCCGCAAGCCCGAGGCGTTGGCCATAGTCGCGGCCTTCCTCGGCGCGGTGATCCAAAGCGCCCGCAACAAAGTCAAACGCCCCATCAAGCCCCGCGCCCAAACGGTGCGCTGGTCCGATCTGGCTGCCTTCGCCGCCGCCGATCATTCCCCAATTCAGTTTTGGCATTGATCCAGCCCTCCCTAGCTAAATCCGATGGTTTCAAGATAGGCGCGGTTGGCCCGCGCATCGTCGATGGGTGAGACATCCAGCGTAGGGTCGCAATCCTGCTCGATCGTACACCACCCTTGATAATTCGCATCCAACAGCAATTGGCGCACGGCGGGGAAATCAACCTCGCCCTTGTCGAGATTGCAGAAAATCCCTTGCCCGCACGCGTCATAAAACCCTGTGCGATTGGCGATTACATCGGCTTTCACAGCCGCATCGGTGGATTTGAAATGCACATAGGTGATGCGCTCCATATGGCGGCGCATGAAGGCCACCGGATCAAAGCCCGCATAGGTGCAATGGCCAGTATCGATGCAGAGCTTCAGGTCTTTGGCATCGGTCTCGGCCAAGATACGCTCCACGTCGTCCTCGAAATCGAGAAAGCCGCCCGCATGGGGGTGCAATTCGGGGATAAGCCCGTATTCCTCGGCCCCCATCTTGGCGATGGTCATGACGCGGTCACGATAGGCGGCCCATTCGGCGGCCTCCATCTTCTCGGCCTCGGCCGCGCGGCCTGCCGTGGGCGCGCGGCGCGGCGAGATGGAATCGATCAGAACGAAATGCTCGGCCCCATGCGCCTTGAGCGCTTGGCAGGTGCGGCGCGCACCATCCAGAACATCCTCCCAAGCGGCAGGATCATGGAAGGGGCGGAAGACCACACCACCGATCAATTCCAGCCCGAACTCATCCAAGGCCTCGGACAGCTCAACCGGATCTTCGGGCATAAAGCCTACGGGGCCAAGCTCGATCCCCTTATAGCCCGCCTCGGCGCATTCCGCCAAAACCTGCCGCCATGCGGGGTTGCGCGGGTCGTCCGCAAATTCCACGCCCCAAGAACAGGGCGCATTGCCAATACGTATCGTCATGTCTGGGAAGCTCCTTAGACCTGCACAACGGGCGTCCATTGCCCTGTTTTTGAAGCTACAATTACAGCCTCAACCACCTCGGCGACGGCCAATCCGTCACGGAATGTAAACGGCGCAGATTGCCCAGTTTCTATAGCCGTGAGGAAATCCTTGGCCTCAATAGTGATCATATCCTGATATCCCGTGCCATGCCCCGGCCCGAGGCAGAAGGGCTCGTAATCGGGATGGCTGGGGCCTGTCAGGATTTTGCGAAAGCCGCGCTCGGCCTCGGGGCCTTCTGCACGGTAGAGCCAGACCGCGTTTTGATCTTCTTGGTCAAAGCGGATCGAGCCTTTCGTACCGTGAATTTCATAGGCATAGCCCATCTTGCGCCCCGTCGCTGTGCGGCTGGAATAGATATGGCCCATCACACCGTTTTCAAAACGGCACATGATCTGGGCGTGATCATCATTTGTCACCACGCCTCCGGGGCGGGCTTTATGCACGCATTCCACATCGGCCATCACCCGCTCGATCGGCCCCATCAGCGCCATCGCGGCATTGATCGGATGCGGCGCGAGATCGCCCATATTGCCATTGGCCATCCCCTCGCAGCGCCAATTGAAGGGCATCTCGGGATCGGCCAGAAAATCTTCGGTATGCTCGCCGCGAAACCATGTGATCCGGCCAATCGCGCCCTCGGCAATCAGCTGTTGCGCAAACTGGCTGGCGGGCGAGCGGATATAGTTGAACCCCACCATATTGGTGACACCTGCCGCCTCGGCCGCGGCCACCATGGCGCGGGCATCTTCAAGGCTACCTGCCAGAGGTTTCTCGCATAAAACGGGCTTTCCAAGGGCAAAGGCAGCCTCTGCAATGGCGCGGTGGCTGTCTTGCGGCGAGGCAATGACAACAGCCTCAACGCTTGGGTCGGCCACAAGGCTCTGCCAATCCTGCGCCGCGCGCTCAAAGCCATACATGTCGCGGTAGCGCGCAGCACTTTGCGCCGAGGACGCCGCCACCATCTCAAGGCGGGGGCGCAAAGCGGTGTTGAACACGGCCCCCACACAAGACATGGCCACAGAATGGGCCTTGCCCATATATCCGCCCCCGACGATCCCTATTCCGATACCCGACATGCCATCCCTTTTCGGTTCTTCAGAATCCGCCTGCGACAATCTTTGCAAACAGCCTCAAAAACGCTAGCCTGCGACTCGCAGCCACGCAAGCGGATACGAACAGGGTATTCGCGGTGCAAGCTACACGGGGAGGACGACCAAAAATGAACGCCGATCAAGACGCAGCCCTTATGGGCCGCCTGCGCGAACGCGCGCCTATGGGCTTTCTGGTTTTGGGTCGTGTCGGCATGGATTTAACGCCGAAGCCCGCAGGCACCCCGATCGCCGAGGCCGTTGATATGGGCGTCTCGATGGGGGGCTCCAGCGCCAATATCGCCGCCGGTCTGGTCAAGCTCGGCGCGCCTGCCTCACTGGTTACTTGCGTCTCGGATGATGCGGTGGGGTGGTATTGTTTGGGCCAGTTGGACCATTACGGCATCGACCGCGCCCATCTGCGCAAGGTCAAAGGCGAGGAACGGACCTCGCTTGCCGTGGTCGAGACGCGGATGGAGGAGCATCAAAGCGTCATCTACCGCAATAATGCCGCCGATTTCCAAATGAACAAAGCCGATATCGAGGCGATTGATTTCGCAAAATACGGCGCATTGATCACCACAGGCACCGTCTTTGCCGCCGAGCCTTCGCGCAGCGCCGCCTTCCTCGCCTTGGACAAAGCCCGCGCGGCGGGCCTGCCTGTTATTTTCGACATTGATTACCGCCCCTATAGCTGGCCATCGCCCGAGATCGCCAAGGATGTGCTGACGCGTGCGGGGGCTTTGTCGGATATGATTGTCGGCAATGACGAGGAATTCGGCTTCATGGTCGGCGATTACGACAAGGGCTTTGAGGCCGCGCGGGATCTGGCCATGCACGCGCCTCGGATCATCATCTATAAGAAAGGCCCCGACGGGGCCGTGACCTTTGCCAATGGGGCGGAAATCACCACGGGGGTCTACCCTGTCACCGCCCTCAAGCCCACGGGCGCGGGCGACAGTTTCATGGCGGGACTGCTGGCCAGCATCGGCGCAGGCACCGATCTAAAAACCGCCCTGCTGCGCGGCTCGGCCTGCGCTTCGATCGTTGTTGCCAAGCCCGGCTGTGCGCCTGCAATGCCCACCCCATCCGAGTTGGAAGAGTTTCTAAGCACCCATTCGGGCCCCACCACCCCTTGAGAGATCACGACCATGCATATCGCCCCTTATGACAACCAGAACGACCCCATCGTCGATGCAGACAATGCCACCGTTCCGCTGAACTATTTCAATATCGTCAAGCTCAAGCGCGGCGAGGCTTTTGAGTATCAGGTGCCCAATTACGAGACCTGCATCGTGCCTGCCACGGGTTGTGTCGATATCGAGGTGGAAGGGCTCAGCTTCAAGGCGCTCGGGCTGCGTGGCGAGGATGTCTGGGATGGCGAGCCTGAGGGCGCTTATATTCCGTCAGGGGCCAAGGCGGTGATGGTCTGTGTTTCTGACAGCGCCGAGGTTTTCGTGGCAGGGGCCCGCTATGAAGAGGTGCTGGAGCCCTTCGAGGTGCGCGCCGATGCGATTGATCTAGTGCAATACGGCTCGGATGACACCAAAACCCATCGCAAGATCAAACATATCCTTGGCCAGAAACAGGCCGATAAGGTGGGCCGCCTTCTGGTGAGCGAGCTCTATACCGTGGGCACAGGCGGCTGGTCGGGCTTTCCAAGCCATAAGCATGACACCGACCGCCTGCCGCTCGAGACGCGCCATGACGAGACCTATAATTTCCGCTTCAAGCCGAATTGGGGCTCGGGGCTGCAAATGCTGCAACGCGAGGATAACAAGCCCGGCGATGCCTATCATATCGTTGACGGCTCGACCGTATGTATCGACACGGGCTATCACCCTTGCTGCGTCCTGCCCGGCCATGAGATGTATTACTTCACCATTCTGGGCGGGCTGTCGCAGCGCTCGTTGGTGCAATATTTCCAACCCACCCATGCTGCCCAGATCGAAACGATCCCCGGCATCAAGGATATGATCGCCAAATTCAAATGAGCCTTGTCACCCTGTCAGATGTGCTCCAACCCGCCTTGCGCGAAGGCTATGCCGTGGCGGGTCTGGTCACTTTGGGATGGGAGGATATGTGCGCTTTCATCGAGGCCGCAGAGGCCGAGGACGTGGCTGTGATCTTGCAAGCGGGGCCGTCCTGCCGTGCGCATACGCCCCTGCCCGTCTTGGGCAAGATGTTCCGCCATCTGGCGGAAGGGGCATCCGTTCCTGTTGTGGCCCATCTCGATCACGGGACCAGCTTTGAGGAATGCCAGCAAGCCCTTGATGCAGGCTTTACCTCGCTCATGTATGACGGCTCGCGCCTGCCCTTGGCGCAGAATATCGCTGAGACGGCCAAAGTGGCGGAGCTTGCCCATGGCGCGGGCATCTCCTGCGAGGGCGAGATTGGCTTTGTTGGCTATTCGGGCGGAGCGGCCTCGGCGGGCACCGACCCCGAAGAGGCCGCGCAATTCGCTCGTGAGACAGGGGTGGACGCGATGGCCGTTTCGGTCGGCAATCTGCATTTGCAGCAGGATACGGGCACGGGGCTAGATATTGCGCGCATCCGCGCGATCGAGGCGCTATGCGACACGCCTTTGGTCATCCACGGCGGATCGGGCGTGCCCGCAGATCAGCGACGCGATCTGTCGCGCAACTCCAATATCTGTAAATTCAATATCGGCACCGAATTGCGGATGGCCTTTGGAGCCGCGCTGCGCGGGGCTGTGGATAAAGACCCCGCACGCTTTGACAGGGTCGAGATCCTGCGCGACACCATCCCCCCAATGGTGACAGCGACGCGCAGCGTGTTATCGACATTTAAAAAGCCCGCTTAGGCCTTGGAATCGCGCTGAAAAATCCAGTCATGCGCTGGATCGTTCTGGAAGCGCCAATTGCGGCGTGGGCCTGCCATGACATTGAGGTAATACATCTCATAGCCATAAGGCGCGCCGCAGGGGTGATGCCCGCGCGGCACCAAAACCACATCGCCATCCGCCACAGCCATCGTCTCGTCCAGCGTGCCATCCTCGGTATAGACCCGTTGGATGCCAAAGCCAGATGCGGGGTTGAGGCGATGGTAATAGGTTTCTTCAAGATAGGTGATGCGCGGGAAATCATCCTCATCATGGCGATGGGGCGGATAGCTGGACCAATTGCCTTGGGGGGTGAACACCTCCGTTACCAGAAGGCTGTCGCAGTAATCCTCATTCTCCATCGCGATATTGTTGATATGGCGGGTATTGCTGCCCGTGCCGCGTGGCGTCAGCGTGATGCCATCAGGGCCGATGCGGCGCGCTTCATGCCCACCCATTCCAGGCGCGGAGCATACGGCAATCACGCAATCGGTTTCGGCCACGGCCTCCCACTGGGTTCCATTGGGCAGATAGAGGCAATGGGGCGGGGTCTTTTCAAAGACATCCATCCGCTCGCCGACACTTCCCCAATCCTGACCTGCGCCCGTGATCTTGGCTTTACCCTCGACCATCACGAGGATCACTTCACGCTCACCTGTCACCTCGGCGGCACGATCGCCCGCTTTCAAACGATGCAAGGAGAAGCCGACATAGCGCCAGCCTGCACTTTCAGGCGTGATGCGATGCACCTCGCCACGTGTGCCAAAAGGTTTGCGCAGCAGATCACTC
Source organism: uncultured Paracoccaceae bacterium (assembly GCA_965656935.1). Taxonomy (GTDB): domain Bacteria; phylum Pseudomonadota; class Alphaproteobacteria; order Rhodobacterales; family Rhodobacteraceae; genus M30B80. The sequence continues at coordinate 39,006 of CBFHMG010000013.1, read as the reverse complement.
ATGTCTCATCTCCATCGGAAGGGGTCTCATCTTTGGGGTCAGGCTCGGGGTCCTGCCAATCCACGAAAAAGGCCCAGACCAGATAGGCCCCAGCCGCCCCGAAGACGATGGCCCAGATGTTATTGCCATTCATGAATTCAACGGTCGCCCAAGCAATGGTCAGGCCCGTGACCAGAATTCTGGTCCATACGGGTTTGAACCATGGGTGGCGGACGTCGAAAGCCTCTTTCTTGATCATACCTAAACCAATCCGGCCTCGGATGCGGCCTGTTTCAGGGCTTTGAGACCCAAACTTTGATATTCAAACGGATTGCGTTGATCGGGGTCTTGCTCGGCCTCGATCACCAACCAGCCCTCATAGCCTGCCTTGGCAAGGATCGTGAGGCAAGGCGTGAATGCAACGCCGCCCTCAGCATCGCCAGGAACGGTAAAGACACCGCGGCGCACGCCCTCAAGAAAGGACAACCCGCCATCGCGCACCTGCGCCATGATTTCGGGGCGGACATTCTTGGCGTGGAAATGGGCGACACGATCGACATAACGCGCCAGCATCGGCGCGGGATCAGCCCCGTTGGTGCCGAAATAGAAATGGCCTGTATCGAACAACAGCTTCGTTTCGGGCCCAGTGGCCGCCATGAAGCCTTCGATATCTTCTGCCGTCTCGACCACGGTGCCCATATGGTGGTGATAGACCAAAGAGATGCCTTGGCTGGCCATATATTGGGCAAATTCTTCCATCTTCGCGCCAAAGGCCTGCATCTGCGCGGCATCAAGGCGCGGCGTATCCGCCAAGGATTTGCTGTCTTCACCATGAATGGCATTCGAGGTCTCGGCCGTGACGCAGACTGTGCAGCCATTATGCTTGAGCTTGGCCAGATGGGGCTGGAAATTCTCGATCTCCTCTTCCACCGAACGGGTCAGCAATTCTGTGGAATACCAGCCTGTGATAAAGGCCAGACCATGGGCGCCAAGGGCCTCTTTCAGCTCGGCCGGATCATTGGGCCAGCGATGGCCGTTCTCGATCCCGTCAAAGCCGATTTCGCCTGCTTCGCGCAGGATTTGCTCGGTCGGGATATGCGCGCCGAGGGTTTGGTCATCATCATTGGCCCATGCGATGGGGTTGGTACCGAAGCGGATCATGGCTTAATTTCCAGTGTCAAAAAGTTAGAGTTTGGCAGGCTGGTTGACGTCATCCAACGTCAAGGCCCGAGACGGTTGCGGCGTTCCCGCAGCAAAGCTGCCTTGGACAGATTGGTCCATCGGCGTGGTGGTGCCTGTCATCATGCCGCTGTCATCGGAGGCAAGGAACAGAACCGTCCGCGCAACCTCCTCAGGGTCCAGCAAGCGCCCGAAAGGCAGGCTTGCACGGGCTTTTTCTTCCCAATCGGGATCGCCGCTCTCGGCGATTTGCAATTCCCGCTCATGGTCCGAGGACATCCAGCCGATATCAAGCTGATTGACCCGAATACGGTTGCGCAACAGCGAAAAGGCCGCGTTGCGTGTCAGGCTGGCAAGCCCCGCCTTGGAAGCGCAATAGGGCGTGATGAAAGGCTGGCCGCCATATTGCGAGACCGAGCCGATATTGATCATCGAGCCTTCAATGCCGTCGCGGATCATCAGTTTGGCCGCGTCCTGCATCAAAAAGAAAGGCGCGCGCAGATTGACCTGCATCATCTGGTCGAACAACTCAGGGCTGGTATCAAGCAAGCCACCCCGATCAGTCAGCGCAGCTGCATTGACGAGCACATCCAAGCGGCCAAATTCCGTATCCGCAGCAGCGATCACCTTGCGGCACTCCTCGACCTTGCCCAGATCAGCCTGCACAAAGACGGTGCGCACGCCCGTGTCCTGCGTGATTTTGGCCGCCATCTCTTGGCCTTTGACCTCGCTGCGCGCGCAAATCACCAGACCATGCGCGCCCGCTTTGGCAAAGAGCCGCGAAATCGCAGCGCCCAATCCTTGGCTGCCGCCTGTGACAACGCAAACCTTGCCATCAATCCGGTTCATGAACGCCCACGCTTGGCCAGATTTGCCTCATAGCCTTCGCGGGCTTTGCGCACTTGCTCGCGCTCGCTCACCTCGGGCACCGCAACCTCCCACCATGTGCCGCCATCGGGCGTGGAGGGGTATGGATCGGTGTCGATGACGATCACGAAAGGCCCTGTGGCCTCTTTGGCGCGAACCAGCGCCTCCTCCAATTCAGCGACCGAGCCGACATGAACAGCCGCAGCCCCCATGCTGGCCGCATGCGCCGCGAAATCGATATTGGAGGGGTTCACGTGATGGGATTTGTCGAGCAGGTTGTTAAACTCGGCCCCGCCTGTGCCCATCTGCAAACGGTTGATGCAGCCATAGCCACGGTTATCGGTGATCACCATGGTGAATTTGATGCTCATCATAACGGCCGTGGCCAGTTCCGAGTTCATCATCATATAGCTGCCATCGCCGATCATGCAGACGACATCGCGCTCGGGCTCGGCCATCTTGATGCCAAGCGCACCCGCAATCTCATAGCCCATGCAAGAAAAGCCGTATTCCATGTGATAGGACATGGGCCGCGTGGCCTTCCACAGCTTGTGCAATTCGCCAGGCATGGTGCCTGCCGCGCACATCACGACCGTATCGGGACCCGCGGCGCGCTGGACTGCGCCCACAACCTGCATATCGGTTGGCAGCGCCTGATTGTCACTGGGCGCATCCGTGAGCGGATCAACCGCCGCGAACCAATCCGTCTTGAGGCTGGCCGCAGGGGCGGTGAAGCTTTTACCAGCAAGGGCTTTGCCCAATGCCTCAAGGCCCACGCCTGCATCAGCGCAAAGCGGCTCGGCCCCGTGTTTCATCGCGTCATAGGCATTGACATTGAGGCTGACCAGCTTGCGGTCAGGCTGTTTGAACAGCGCCCAAGAGCCTGTGGTGAAATCCTGAAAACGGGTGCCAAGGCCCAAAACCAGATCGGCCTTTTCGCAAACCGTATTGGCCGAGGCTGCCCCTGTCACACCAATGGGGCCGAAATTCATCGGATGGTCCCAAGGCAGGGCGGATTTGCCTGCTTGGGTCTCGACCACGGGGATCTGATGGGTTTCGGCGAACTGGCGCAATTGCTCGGTCGCATGGGCGTAATGCACGCCGCCACCTGCCACGATCACAGGCGATTTGGCCGAAGACAGCAGGGCTGCCACGCTGTCCAACTCAACAGGGTCAGGCTGCACGCGGCGCAAGCGCCAGACCTTTGGCTCAAAGAAACTGACAGGCCAGTCAAACCCTTCGGCCTGCACATCTTGGCAGAAGGACAAGGTGACAGGGCCACAATCAGCGGGGTCCGTCATGACGCGGAAGGCACGAGGCAGGGCTGTCAACAGATGCTCGGGCCGTGTGATGCGGTCGAAATAGCGGCTTACGGGACGGAAGCAATCATTGGCGCTGACCACGCCATCGCCGAAATCTTCGATCTGTTGCAACACGGGGTCTGGCCCGCGCGTGGCAAACACATCACCCGGCACGAAAAGGACAGGCAGACGGTTCACATGCGCAAGCGCTGCCGCCGTCACCATATTGGTTGCACCAGGCCCGATAGAGGAGGTCACCGCCATTGCACGTTTGCGGCCCAATTGCTTGGAATAAGCAATCGCCGAATGGGCCATGCTCTGTTCGTTATGGCCGCGATAGGTCTGCAATTCATCGCGGATACCGTATAGCGCCTCGCCCAGACCTGCCACATTGCCATGGCCGAAAATGCCCCAAAAGCCCGCGATAAAGGGATCACCCTCTTCGTTCATCTGGGCCGCGATATATTTAACCATGGCCTGCGCGGCCGTCAGTCGTATCGTCTGTGTCATGGCGTGGTTCCTTCAGTCGGCATTCAAACGGGCATCGGCACGGGCCTTGTCCCAGATTTCACATAGGCGGGTAAAGCGCTCGGCCATTTGTGCAACGGCGTCGGGGCTGCTCATATCCCCTTTGAGCCAAGCCCGCGCGGCATCCCCGAAAATGGTGCGCCCTACGGCAAACCCCTTCACCAAGGGCTGCTTGGCGGCAAGGGCGAAGCTCGCGGCCAGCTCCGCCTCGGGGGCATCAAGGCCCAGAACCACGATGCCACGTGTATTCGGGTCATTGCGGGTGATCGCTTCAACCGCATTGCCCCATGCTGCGTCAGATTTGAACGGCTCCAGCTTCCACCAATCAGGATAGACGCCTGCATCATAGAATTGCTGGATAAGGATCGCGGTCGTCTCGTCATTGACGGGCGCGACCTTGGAGGGGATCACCTCAAGCAGAAATTCCAGATTATTGCGCCGCGCCGCTGCAAAGAGGCGCTTCACACGCTCCTCCTGCAACTGACGTGTCGCGTCATCATCATCGGGGTGGCAAAAGACCAGCAGCTTGACCACGTTTTCGCGCGCCCATTCCTCAAGGCCGCCAAGATCATCGCCAAGCTCGGGTTCAAACTCGATCGGGCGGGAGCCCGGCAATTCTGTCGGGCGCCCGATCCAGAGCCCCGAGCCCGAGGCCGCATGCAAAGCGCTGCGCCCGATGCGGTTGTCGCACAAGATACCATAGCCCGGCTTGCCGCCCTGCACTTCAAGTGCTGCATCAAGGCAGAGTGATTTGAATTCACCCGCTTTTTCAAGCGTATAGCCTTCCATCTCTTCCAATTGCAGGCGGTGATCAAAGGCAAAGGTTTTCACAGAGGACCAATCGCCCGAACGGTTCGTGGCCCAATGGACCTGCTCCAGTTCAACATCATTGCGCAGATCGGGCTGTTTGATACCGCGCTCGAAGAAGAACTGAAGTTCCTCAAGGCTGGGATAGGCAGGGGTGCAGCCATGGCGGCTGACCGCAAAGGCCCCGCAGGCATTGGCATATTTCAGCGCTGTGGGCCAATTGGCCCCATCAAGCCAACCTTTGAGAAGGCCAGACATAAAGCCATCGCCCGCGCCAAGCACATTGAACACTTCAATCGGGAAACCGGGGCCTGCTTCGCCATCATCAAGACTGTCGGGGATCGCGCCTGTAAAGGCCACGGCCCCGTCAGCGCCGCGCTTGCACACCAAGGTGGCTTGCGAGACAGCCCGCACCGCACGCAAGGCCGCGATTGTATCGGTGGTGCCGCCTGCGATATGGAATTCCTCTTCGGTGCCCACGATCAGATCGAACAAATGCAGCGTGCTTTGCAGCTTTGCGGTAACGGCGGCGCTTTCAACAAAGCGGCTTTCGCCATCACCATGCCCTGCAACGCCCCACAAGTTCGGGCGATAATCGATATCAAGGGCGGTCTGCATGCCATCGGCGCGCGCGATTTCAAGTGCTTTGAGAGTGGCGGCTTCCACATCAGGGTGGCTCAGATGGGTGCCCGTTGCCACCACGGCGCGGGCCGAGCGGATAAAGCTCTCATCGATATCATCCGCCGTCAGCCCCATATCGGCGCAGTTTTCACGGTAGAAGATCAGGGGGAAATGTTCTTGGTCGCGGATACCCAGCAAAACAAGGGCCGTCAGACGCTCAGGGTCAACCTTGACGCCGTCTGTGTTCACCCCCTCAGCGCGCAGCTGCTCGGTGATGAAACGGCCCATATGCTCGTCACCGACACCTGTGATCACTGCCGATTTCAGCCCAAGACGGGCGGTGCCGCAGGCGATATTGGTCGGAGAGCCTCCGATATATTTGTCGAACGAGCGCATATCCTCAAGGCGGCCACCGATCTGTCCGCCGTAAAGGTCCACCGACGAGCGTCCGATTGTGATCAGATCAAGCGTTTTAGCCATTAAAGAACCTCCGCAACTTTCACAGCGCGCCCCTCGGTGACCGATTTCAAAGCCGCATCCGCCAGAGCCAAAGCCATCAAGCCATCATGGCCTGTCGTTGGCATCTCGGTCTTATTTTGAACCGCGGCAACAAAGGCTGCGATCTCTGCCTCATAGGCGGCCATGTAGCGTGACATGAAGAAGTCCAGCAAAGGCGGGCGGGTATAGCCCCCCTCACTCGCCACCGTGACGCGGCTTTCATGGTGGTTCTCAACCGAGACCAAACCTTTGGAGCCATGCACCTCCATGCGCTGGTCATAGCCATAGCTGGCACGGCGCGAATTGGTGATCGTGCATTGCTTGCCCGAAGCCGTCTTCAAAATGACATTCACACTGTCGAAATCACCTGCATTGCCGATCTCGGGGTCCACCAGAACCGAGGCCTGAGCCATCACGGTTTCGACCTCCTCGCCAAGCAGCCAGCGCGCCACGTCAAAGTCATGGATCGTCATATCGCGGAAAATACCACCCGAGCGTTCGATATAAGACACAGGCGGCGCGCTTGGATCGCGGGAAATGATGGTCACCATCTCGACATCGCCGATTTTGCCTGCGTCAATCTCCGCCTTGAGAGCCGCGAAATCGGGGTCGAAGCGGCGATTAAAGCCCACCATCAACTGCCCATTTTGTGCCGAAACAGTTTCAAGGCAGGCCTGAACGCGCGCCAGAGACAGATCGACAGGCTTTTCACAAAAAACCGCTTTGCCCGCTTTTGCGAATTGCTCGATCAGATCGGAATGGGTGTCAGTCGGGGTGCAGATGACCACCGCATCGATATCATCAGACGTGGCGCATTCCTCGATTGTGCGCAAATCACAGCCGAACCTGTCTTGAGCGGCTTTGGCCGCGCCTGCGAAGGGCTCAGCAATGGCAACAAGTTCGGCACCTTCAACAGCGCGGATCGCACTTGCATGAACCACACCGATACGACCCGCCCCTAGGACGGCAAATCTGACTGACATCTGTCTCTCCCTTACCGACATGAAAGGCCACGCCACTCTCTCGGCGGCGCAGCTTTTTTCGGCCCAATCGCTGTTATTCTACGCCGCGGACGTTCCCCTGAATTGGCGCTTGAGGTCAAGCGCCGTGTCAGGAATCTTCCTTGCCGCAAATTCTGGAAAGACGGTGTCGATATTCCGTGCCTCAGGTCAATGAGGGTACGAATGGAACCCCTCATGCATGAGAGGTTTCTGACAGGGGTAATGAAAGGAAACTATCATCTAGACGGATTCAGGAAGATAGATATCTGGGCGCAGGAAATGCTGCCCCGGAATAGCCACCGCATCCTCATTCAAAACCACCTGCGCCAGATCCACCATATCGGCACAAATTTTGGCCACAGGCGTCGCGATCACCATGGAGGCGAAGCGCTCGGCCAGTGCCAAGCGGCTCTCGCGGGTCAATTCCTGCACAACCAGCGCCACCTCATTGGGTTCACGCAACTCCCGCAGGGCGGCAATCGCGCCTTCCATGCCGCCGCCTGCGCAATAAATTCCTGCCAGATCGGGGTGGCGATCCAGCAAATCATGCGTGGCCTCATAGGTCAGTTGCCGCGTCTCGAGATTGACGCGCGTTTCAAGCAATTGGCACTGGGGCGCATATTCGCGGAAATAGCTGCGAAACCCTGTCTCGCGCAGCTCATGCCCGTGCCAGCGATACCCGCCTACAAACAGCGCCACAGGCCCTTTTTGGCGCATCGCTGTGGCAATCATATGCGCCGCAATCCGCCCGATTTTTATGTTATTCATGCCGATATAGCTTTTGCGCACCCCTTGGGCAAAATCATTGAGCAGCGCAAAACATGGCGTGCCCGAGGCTTGCAGGCGCTGCACGGCTTCCGTCACCTCGACATGGTTGACCGCCGTCGCCCCCAAAACATCCACCCGAGGGGCCAAGCGCTCCATACAGGCTACGAAATCGCGGGGCGTTTGCGAATGCGAAAACTCGATAATCGCCTTGGCCCGCACGCCCGTTGCATTGGCCGCCGCTGCCACGGCTTCCTCTATGAAGGTCTGGTAGAAGGCCTGCTTTTCCTTATGCAGCACATAGCCGATCGTCAGTTCAGGCAAATCCACCTGCAAGCGATGCCCGATGAGAGAGACCGCATGATAGCCAATGCGCTGCGCCGCTTCATAGACACGGCGCGTTGTCTCCTCACGCACGGGCGCGCGGCCATTGAGAACGCGGTCAACCGTCGCGATGGAGACGCCAGCGGCAACCGCCAGATCGGGGATAGTGGGCCGCTTGGCCATTGGGCAGGTCCTCCTGCTTGAAATCTCTCATCCTTGAAATGGGAATTTGAGAGGTTTTGAGAGGAACCGCAAGTCACATATGGGCAGCGCCGAATTCCCTGCTAGGGTTTAGCTGACATTGGCCAGAACGCTTTGGGAGGAGCGGGGTGGAGAAACGCGATTACAGCTTATTGGGTGCGGACGCAGAGCGCGCCGTGCAAAGCGGTTTGGCCGCCGCCGAGTGGTATCACAGCGACATCCCGCGCCCGCAGATGAAGGCGCTGATGAAACGCTCGGACCAGCCTGCCCTGCGCGATGCGATACTCCTCTTTGCCGCGATGATCTTTTTTGCGGGCATGGGCGTAGCGCTTTGGCCAACATGGTGGTCGCTGCCCTTCTGGCTGGCTTACGGGGTGCTCTATGGCTCGGCGATGGATGCGCGCTGGCATGAATGCGGGCATGGCACGGCTTTTCGGACCGCATGGATGAATGATGTGATCTACCAGATCGCGTGTTTTTGCATGATCCGGAACCCTATCTCGTGGCGCTGGAGCCATGCGCGCCACCATACCGATACGATCATCATTGGCCGCGACCCCGAAATCCTTGCCATGCGCCCGCCTGCCGCCCTGATGATTGCGGTAAATTTCTTCGGGGTGATTGATGTCTGGCGGGGGCTCGCGCGGATGATGCTGAATGCCTCGGGCAGGCTCGACCCGCAGGAGGCGAGCTATATCCCGCAAAGCGAACAGCCCAAGGTGATCAGGGTCGCACGGGTCTGGCTTGCGATCTATGCCGCGACTGTTGTGTTGGCGGTGATGCTCGGCTCGATCCTGCCGCTGATGGTGATCGGCCTGCCCCGCCTTTATGGCGCATGGCATCATGTGCTGACAGGGATATTGCAGCATACAGGGCTGGCCGAGAATGTGACCGATCACAGGCTCAATACCCGCACCGTCTATATGAACCCGATCAGCCGCTTCATCTATCTCAATATGAATTATCATGTGGAGCATCACATGTTCCCGATGGTGCCCTATCATCGCCTGCCCGAGCTGCATGCGCTGATCAAGGATGACCTGCCGCCTGCCAGCCCCTCGATGCTGGCCGCCCTACGCGAGATGTGGCCCGTGATCCGACGCCAATTGCGTGGCGAGGATGTCTATCTGCGCCGCGCCCTACCCCCGACCGCCCAACCCTACCGCGATGAATTCCACCGCGCGGCTTTGGGCCAACCCGCTGAATAACCAACAGAAAGATCAGAACATGGCCGATTGGATTGATGCATGCGCCCCCGAGGATATCGAGCAAGAGGATGTGATCCGCTTTGATCATGACGGGCGGAGCTATGCGCTTTATCGCAGCCTTGAGGATGAGTATTTCTGCACGGCGGGGCTGTGCACCCATGAGGAGGTGCATCTGGCCGATGGTCTGGTGATGGATTACACCATCGAATGCCCCAAACATAACGGCCAATTCGATATCCGCACAGGCGAGGCCCTGCGCGCACCCGTCTGCGTTGACCTGCAGACCTATCCCGTCAAACAAGATGGCGGGCGCATCTGGGTGCAAATCTAGAGGCAAGACAGCGGCGCTGGAAGACGCGCGCAAACGGGCTAACTCAAGGTCATGCTCAAACGAACGCGTGGTCCCGATGTCAAAGCTTGAAATCCTCTATAATGCCGAATGCCCGATCTGCAGCCGCGAGATCGAGCATTACAAAAAGCTGCCTGCATCAGAGTTGGAATTTGTCCCGATCGCGGCGGATGCGCTTGAGGATTGGGGGCTTGAGGAAGACATGGCCACCAAAAAGCTGCATGCCCGCATGAATGGCCAGCACATCGAGGGCGTCGAGGCCTTCATGGCCCTTTGGGCAAGGCTTCCCTATTATCGGCGCCTGTCGCAAATCCTGCGCTTCAAGCCGCTGAAACTGCTGCTAGAGGCGGTCTATACCCGCATCCTCGCGCCCGTTTTATTTCGCATGCATAAGGCAAGGCAGGCGAAAGCGTCGCGCGGGGTGTGATACCCTAAAGACAGCATTAAGCCTCGCGCTTAAGCCTCAGAAATTTTTTAATAACCGCGTTGTTTCAGGGTCTAGGAACCCCGCCACGGTGGCCTCAGTTTCAAGGGCCAAGGCCTGTTCCAGCCCGCCTCGTGTCGCCAAATTCAACACGCGTTTCATGGCATGGGTCGATAGCGTGGGGAGCCTGGCCAATCGCGTAGCGGTGGCATCGGCTTCGGCCCGCAAGGTGTCATCTGGCACAACTTTCCACGCCACGCCGATCTGTTCCAGATCATCGGCACCGTAGCGATCCCCGAAAAATAGCATTTCCCGCGCTTTCAACGGGCCGACAATGGCCGGCAGGATCGAGGTGACAGCCCCCGTCACAAAGAGGTTGAGGGAAACCTCGGGGAAAAATCCCTTGGCCGATCTGGCCCAGATCGGGAAATCACAATTAAGCGCCCATTCAAAGCCACCGCCCACAGCCCAACCATTGATCGCCCCCACCACAGGTTTGGCCCCAAAGACAATGGCGCGCGTGGCCCGCTGGATTGCATCTACGGCGGCGCGGGCCTCGTCCTCATTTTCAGGATGGACATGTTCATGCCTGTCATCGCCCGCGCAAAAGGCGCGCCCCTCGCCCGTGAAAATGATGGCCCTTGTCTGCGCGTCCTTGTTTGCATCATCAAAGGCGCATGCGACCTCGTTGATCAGTTTGCGGTTCATCGCATTCATGGCCTTGGGGCGGTTGAGCGAGATCGTCCGAACCCCCTCGCCCGTCAATTCCGATTTGATCGTGTCATAGATGAAATCCGTCACTCATAGCTCCTGATCACGCGTTTCGTTTTGCCCTCGCTTCGCGGGAAACTGCCATAGGGCAGAATCGTCACGCGGATCGTCGCGCCAAGGCTTTCCTTGAATTGCGCCTGCAGGCGCTGCGCAAGCGTCCCGTCATCTTGCGCATGGGCGGCCAATTCAACCTGAACGGGAAGCGCGTCATAGGGCGGGGGTGCATCCAGATGGATGCGGTAATCCCCCGACAATTCCCTGAAACTTGTGACCACGGCCGCGACCATGCTGGGAAACATATTCAACCCGCGCACGACCACCATATCATCCGATCTGCCAATCACCCGAAAGCGAAACCCCGCACAGCCGCATTGGCAGATATCGGTCGCCTCGATGCGGATGATATCGCCTGTTCTGAAACGCACCAGCGGTTGGCAATCGCGCTGTAGATGCGTCAAAACCAACTCCCCATGCGCGCCCGCCTCCAAGGCCAAGGTCGCGCCCGTCTCTGGGTTGATCAATTCAGGATGCAGCACATCATGCGCCACAAAATGCAACGCCGTGTCATGGGGGCATTCCGAGGCGAAATTGCAAAACACATCAGACACGCCATAATTGGAATTGCGCGGCTGTAGCCCCCAGATATCGCTCAAGCGTTGACGGAATGCGGGGTCATCCACACCAGGCTCGCCCCCGAAAAGCCCGAGGGTGAGCCCCAGATCGCGCGGCTTCACATCAGGGAATTTCTCGGCAAGCACCTGTTCCAGCACAGCCGGATAGGATGGCGTGCAGGAAATCGCGGTGATGCCGATCTCGAGAATCGTCCGGATCAGGTTTTCCGTGGCACCGACCCCAAAGGGCACAACCGTGGCGCCTGTGCGTTCCAGCGTCAGATGATCGGTCAGCCCGCCCATCCACATCTGGTAATTCAGACAATGCACCACCGTGATGCCCGCTTTCAGCCCTGCGAGCGATTGCGCACGCGCGCCGATAATTTCGGTGATCTCGCAATCCTTGGCACTCATCGCGAGGTTCATGGCCTGCCCCGTAGTGCCAGAGGTGCGGTGCAATCGGTTAACCTGCGCAGGCCGCGCGGCAAGATAGTCACCAAAAGGCGGCGCGCCTGCTTGCGCAAGCCGCAATCCCGCTTTGTCAGACAGGGGCAATTCGGCAATATCACGCAATTTCGCAGGAGGGGTCTGGCTACCCCAAAGACGCTGATAAAAGGCAGAAGTTTCAGCGACATAAGCGCTCTGGCGCGCCCAAGCCTGCTGTGCATGGCCTGCGATCTGATCAGGCGGGATCAGATGCCCGTTCTCCAGCAAACCCATTGACGCATCGCCCTCCCAAGCTGTTGGGAAAGCCTAACACCGAAATCGGGTCATTCCAGCCTTAACTTCGCGGAGTGCTTGCCATATTTGCGCCAATAACAAGATCAAGAGGGCTAGTTTGAAGACAAGCTACAACCTAAATCAAATGATATATTTTCTGCGTTATGATTGCTGGAACACAATTCCACAATTTTTCTGGATAGACGCTTGTTCCAACGCATCTTGCTCACCTCGCAAACGAGCCAATTCAGCCGCTGTTTCATCATCCCCATCGATGAAGAATAGGGCCGGCCAGAAGAGCACTAAAGCAACGCCCGTGGCAACGGCATCGCCCTGAGCGCTTCGATCTTGTACACCGGCAGCTTGTGTCGCGCGAGCAGAGACGCGCCGCGCTTCCTGTTCGATTTGTTGGCATGAGAATGACTGGTAGTTAAGAGGCGAAACATAGCTTGCCTGCACCTCATCTGCGTTTTGAGCACAACCCGCTAAAACCAATGCAGTAGCCACAGGGGCCAAAATTACCATTCTCATCGTTAATCCCTTTTAAACAAAACAAGACAATTAAGTTTAGGCAGCCACCTGCACGATCATTGTCATCTTACTTCAAATAAATAAATATGGTGCCCCCACACGGACTCGAACCGCGGACCCTCTGATTACAAATCAGATGCTCTACCAGCTGAGCTATAGGGGCATTGCGAGGTGCAATAAATCAGGTCGCGCGCCAGTGCAAGCCTTGCCTGCATCCTTATGATGATCCATTTACTCTGACAGATAGTCGCATGTAGAAACGCGAAACACGAAGCGAAGGATTGGCACGGGATCATGCAGGTCATTTTTCATCTGGGAGCACCTTGCACCGACGATGACCTCTTGGTCAAATCCCTGTTGAAAAACAGGCGTCGGCTGATGAAATCAGGCGTGTGCGTGCCCCCTCCGGGACGCTACCGCACCGTGATCCGCGACACCTCGCGTGCGCTCAAAGGGCGGCCAGCCTCGGAAGATGTGCAGGATGCGTTGCTCAATGCGATTGTGGATAATCTACAGCCCGACCGCTTGATTCTGTCGGACCCGCGATTCATCTGCATCAATCGTCTGGTGATTCAGGGGGCGCAGATCTGGCCCGCGATAGAGCGGCAAACCAATAATCTGCGCACGCTCTTTCCCGAGGCAGAGATCGAGTTTCATTTCGGCATGCGCGATCCTGCAACCTTGATCCCTGCCCTGTTCAAAAGCTCGCGCTTTGCCGATTTCAACGAATTCACCGAAAATATGCAGCACCAAGCCGTCACTTGGTCCGAGATGTTGCACCGTTTGCGCGCGGCACAGCCCGATGCGGGCATCACCGTTTGGGCGAATGAGGATACCCCGTTTCTTTGGGGCGAGGTGATGCGCGAGATGGCGGGCGTTGATCAGACTTCACCGCTTGCGGGGGTCGATGATTTGATCGAGACCATCATGCAGCCCGCAGGTTTTGAGCGGATGCAGGCCTATCTGGCGAAAAATCCGCCCGAGAATGAAATGCATCGCCGAAGGATTTTGGGCGCGTTCCTCGACAAATACGCCCTTGAAGACGAGATCGAGGATCAGATAGATGTGCCAGGCTGGACCGAAGAACTGATGGATGAGCTATCCGAGAGCTATGACGCCGATCTTGACGTCATCTCCCGTATCCCCGGTGTGAACCTGTTGATGCCTTAACGGATCATGTTTGGGAAAATGCGCCTTAGCGCATTCCCAAAGCTTCCTTGTACATCTCGAGAACCGCCTCTTCCTCGGCGATATCATCAGGCTCGCGCTTGCGCAGCGCCACGACCTTGCGCAGGACCTTGGTGTCATAGCCACGCGATTTCGCCTCGGCCATCACCTCTTTTTGCTGATCGGCAATGTCCTTCTTTTCCATCTCGAGGCGCTCGAAGCGCTCCACGAACTGGCGAAGCTCATCCGCGGTGACGCGATAGGAGTTGGAGCTGGGGTCGGTGACATCATCCATCATCAAGGGCCTCTGATCTGATATGAAAAAGGATCGAAGGGCACGATTAGCGGGCCTCAGGCCGCGCTGCAAGGGCCGATGGCGCTTGCCCGTGCGCCTGTGATCCGTTAGCGCAGGCGCAAAGGCAAGTTACGTAAGGAATGCAGCATGGATTGGCTTATCTGGTCGGGAAGCGGCTTGGCAGTGATCGGATTGATCGGGCTGGTATATTGCATCGTAACCGCGATGCGCGCCAAACGGGCCAACCTGCCAGATGAGGAAATGCGCAGCCGTCTGCAGCGCGTGGTCGCGATCAATATGGCCGCACTTCTGATCTCGGCGCTTGGCCTGATGTGCGTGGTCACGGGCATTATTCTAAGCTGAGCCCCTTGAGGGGTTTGCCATCGCATTCCCCTTTGGCACATGGCCACCTGCGCTGTGCCTGCCGAATGCGCTTTCCTTGGATGCGGCAAGCAGGCATGGTGAGGCATAGCCCATCACAGATGACAAAATACTGATAGCGATAAGGCAATTTCCATGGATATCCGACCCATCACCGATAGTTTCTCAGTCGCGCCACAACTCCAACCCAGCGATCTGAGCCTATTGGCCGAACAAGGGGTCAAAACGATCATCTGCAACCGCCCCGATATGGAAAACCCACCCGAGCTTCAGGCCCCCCAAATGCAAATAGCCGCCGAAGCCGCGGGTCTGGAGTTCGTCTTCAACCCCGTGACGGGCAGCGCCATGACCATGAATAATGTCGAAGAACAATCCGATGCGATTGCAGGGTCCGAAGGGCCAATTGTGGCCTATTGCGCCAGCGGAACCCGATCTGCTGTGATGTGGGCCTTTGCCATGGCGGGCGAGATGGCGACCGCGGATATCCTCGCATCAGTCAGCGCGGCGGGGTATCAGCTGGATCATATGGCAGGCCAGATCGACGCCATCGCACAGGCACGGGATTGATGGCCACGCCATGAACCGCCTTTCCCCCAATGCGCAAGGCATCCTCTATATGGTGGCCGCGATGTTCATGTTTTCCAGCATGGATATGTTGGCCAAGCTGCTCTCGGAGCGATACGAGGTGCTGCAGGTGGTTTGGGCGCGCTATGCGGGGCAGATGGCTGTGGTGCTGATCGTGCTGGCCCCGCGTTTGCGGGCACTGATCCAGACCAAGCATCTCGGGCTGCAATTGCTGCGCTCGGCCCTGCTGTTTTCAGCAACCTTTTGCTTCTTCACATCGCTTTCCTACATGAATATCGCCTCGGCCACGGCGGTGATGAATGTGCATCCGATGCTGCTGACATTGGGGGCGGCCCTGATCCTCAAGGAAAGTTTAGGTCCGCGCCGTATCTTTGGCATTATCGCCGCCCTGATTGGCGCCTTGATCATTATCCGCCCCGGGGCGGATGTGTTCACGCTGGCCTCGCTCTTGCCGCTGGCAGCAGGGTTTTTCTATGCCTCCTATGCGCTGGCAACGCGGTTTTTGGGCCGCGACGAGGATATCCTGACCTCCTTCATCTATACCGCGCTGATCGGCACGATCGTGGCCTCCAGCCTTGTGCCAACGGTCTGGACCCTGCCCGATATGGGCGATACCGGCCTGTTCCTTTTGCTTGGCGCGATCGCGGCTTTGGGGCAATTGGCGCTGATAAAATCGCTGACCGTGGCGGAAGCAGGCGCGGTGGCGCCCTTTGGCTATTGCGGTGTGGTCTTTGCAACCTTCTACGGCGTGATCGCCTTTGGCGAATTGCCCGATGCTTATGGCCTGCTTGGTGCGCTTGTGATCATCGGGGCGGGGCTTTATGTCTGGCACCGCGAAACGCAAGCCAAAGCCGCGCCACAGGCCAGCGCTTCGGCCGCGCATCGGGATTGATCAGGGGAAAGTCTGGCCCATGGCCGCCTATGACCGCGACAGACGCACCACATCGGATTGGCTGATCGACAGGCTCGCACGCGGCCTGATTGGCACCGCGCGTCTGCTGCCCTATGAGACGCGGGGCCGCTTCATGGGCTGGCTGATGAGGCGCGTCTTTGGCCCAATCACCCGTTTTCACCCCCGTGCGGAAGAACAACTGCGCTATATCTGGCCCGATATGCCCCCTGCCCGCACCCGCCAGATTGCCAATGATGTCCTGTTCAATTTCGGGCAATCCCTGATTGAGCAATATTCAGGCGAGGAGCTTCTGGAACGCTCCAAAACTTGGCGCATCACAGGCGAAGGCTGGGACGCGGTAGAAGAGGCGCGCAAAGCGGGGCGGCCAATTTTGTTCGTGTCAGGACATTTCGGGAATTTTCAGGCCTTTCGCGGCACGCTGAATATGCGCGGCTATGCGATGGGGGGGCTCTATCGCCCGATGAATAACGGGTATTTCAACGATCATTACATCGAGATGATGAAATCCTTCGGCGGCCCTGCTTTCCCACGCGGACGGCGCGGCCTGAATGACCTCATCCGCCATATGAAAAATGCAGGCCAATGCGCGATACTGCTGGATCAGTATTTCTACGATGGCGTTCGGGTGGATTTCATGGGCAAGCCCGCCCCCACGGCCCTGACAGGGGGGGAAATGGCCCTGCGCTATGACGCGCTTTTGGTTCCGATCTATGCCAAACGCATCGGCAAAACGGCTGATTTCGAAATCATCGTGGAACCGCCCATTCCCCATTCCAATGCCGAAGAGATGACCCAAGCCATTGCCACCAGCCTTGAACGTCAGGTCGAGGCCGCGCCCGAGCAATGGTATTGGGTGCATCGCCGCTGGAAACCCTCGCGGCAGGAACGTTTTTTCGCACCATTGGACGGAACAGGCGGCTCAGCGGATGGAGCCGGCAAAGGAACGGGCGAGGATTAATCCTCGCGCGGCAGGCGCATCGCGCCAAGGATACGGCCAGGGCCTGCGGCTTGTACGATCACGGCCAAGGGCAGATCATCCTGCGGCTGTACACGCCCCACAAAGGGCCGCCCGCCATCCCATTCCCCGATCACCTGCCAAGAGCGCACGATATTGTGGTATTCCGCATTGCGCCCTGCATTTTCACCGCGCGCAATCTCCACCTCGCTATGAGGCATGAAGCGGACAAGCTGGACCAGCATTTCTGGGCGCGGTGGTGCCATCTCAGTGCGGGCCTCGATCGTATAGATGCCGCCCTCATGGCTGATATTGATTGCAACGGGGTATCTCAGCCCGCGATGTGCCGCAATTGTATCGGCCACCTCCATGGGGCGGTTGCCCACCACATGATCGGACCCGCCAATGATCATCTGGGGTGTATAGACCATACCCGCCCCCGCGACACGTGCGTAATTTTGCTGACGGAGTGTGAATTGATGGTCGGCAAAGGTATCGGCCCAACCGATATAATCCCAGTAATCCACATGCAGTCCAAGGGCGATCACATCCTCACGCTCGGCCAATTGCGCCAGCAATTCATCGGCGGGGGGACAGGAAGAGCACCCTTGTGAGGTATATAATTCCACCACAACAGGACCATCGGCGCGCGCAGTATTTGCGGCCAGCGTCAAAGACAGCGCGGTCAGCGCGGACAGGACGGCTCGGATCATGTTGGGTTTCCTTCGGGTTGGGTCGTAGGGGTCTTGAGCACCCTAGTTAAGCGCGATGGCATCACAAATCCAATCAAGCCTTTGCGAGACCCTGTTACAACCAACGCCGCGTTGCGTCCATGTATTGCTCGGCCTCGGCCCCGAAAGCCTCGCGCAGGGCGGCTTCTTCGGGCAGCACAAAACGCGTGGTCAAGATGCGCGCGAAGATGAAAGGCAAAACCAAAGGCAGTAGCGCGCCAAGATAAAACACCCAGCCTACAAGGATCATCAGCATCGCCAGATAGATCGGGTTTCGCGACAGGCGGTAAGGCCCTTCGACGATCAGGGATTGCGGCTTGTGATGCGGCTCGATGGTTGTCTTTTTGCGCAGGAACCACATCGCAGACCAACCCACCAGCCCGAACCCGCCAAGCATCAAGGCCACGCCACTGGCCAGCCCGACCGAGCCTGGCAAGGTGATCAGCGGCAAGACCTTGGCAATGACCCAAGCCAGCGCGCAAAACCCCGCAAGCCAAAGGGGCGGAAGATCGGGAAAGCCCTTCATGCGGCTGCCGCCCGTGTCAAAAGCACGTTTTTGCGCATATCCCCCGTCACCTCAAAGCCGCGCGCCTCAAGCGAGGCCATAAGTGCTGCGATCTTATCCTCCCCCCGATATGGGGGTGCAATTCAACCACCATGGCGCGCACCTCTGCCAGATCGACATCTGCCAGCAATTCGATCTCCGCGCCCTCGACATCCATCACCACCACATCGGGGCGCAGCTCGGCCAGAACATCGGCAAGCGCGTCACTTGGCACCGTGATCGCGGTTTGCGTCTCAGCGCGCTGATAGATCGAAGACGAGATCACATTATCGCTTTGATGAAAGGTGACGGGCTTACCATCGCGCGTGATGGCCTTCATCCGCAATTCAGGCACAGGCGCGTTCAGCGCGTAATTCGCCTCGATCACCTCTCTCTGGCGGGGATTGGCCTCATAGGAGACGACATTTCCCTCGCCCGCGATCTTGGCGGCCGCCATTCCGACGAAACCGATACCGCCGCCAATCTCCAGAACCTTGTCCCCTGAGCGGACGCAACGCCTGAGCATTTCGCGTTCACCATCTTCATAGGTGTTTTTGAACAACCCGTTGCGCACCGCCCGCGGGACTGTGTCGCCGCAATGCACGCTTATGCCATCGCGCGTGATGACTTGAGTATTGAGCAATCGATGCCAGTATAATTTCAGGTTTCGAAACGGGTCGGCCAAGGCGGGCATCCTCAATAAAATATGCTTTGCTATAGCAATAGAGCCTTTACCCGACAAGCGCGATGGCTTGCCCGCCCGCGCGCAGGCATGCTAGGCCCTCGCAAGGCGGTTTCCAGCCAACCTCATTTATGGATCCTAACGTGACCGAGACCTCTTCCCGCAGCTTCTTCATGCGCGACCTGCGCCCTGAAACACCGCTGGAAAAACTGCTCGATCTGGGTCAGCACCTGCCCGGCGCATTGGGCTGGATTTGCTACCGTAAGCTTAAACGCCGCCTCTCGAACCGGTCCTACGCCGTGTTTGACCAGATGCTGGAGCAGATCGGCGCGGGTGATATCGTGATCGATCTTGGGGCCAATGTGGGCGAGATCACGCAGCAAATGGCCGCGACAGGTGCCACCGTTCATGCGTTCGAGCCTGACCCCGAGACCTTCACTCATCTGCAAGACGCCACGAAGGATTTGGACAATGTCGTGCTGCATCAGGCGGCTGTTGGCGGCGAGGATGGCACCGTCACCTTGTTCCGCCCCCCGTCATGGCAGGATGCGCAATCGCGGCGCAGCGCCTCCAAGGCCAATTCGATTATGGAAGGGGATCGCACAGCGCAATTTGATGCCGCCTGCGAGGTTGAATTGATTGATTTTGCAAGGTTCCTCAATGAATTACCGACAAAAGTAAAAGTCATCAAGGTGGATATCGAAGGGGCGGAATGGGCCATGTTGCGCGCGGTTGAAGCCCGCGCACTGGACCGCTTCGATGCCATGTTCATCGAAACCCATGAACGCTTCGATCTGTCGATCCTGCCCGAGGTGCGCGCCATGCAGGCCCGTTTCGCGAAGATGGATCGCCCCTATATCAACCTCTACTGGAAATAGCCCTAATCAAGGGTGATGTTGGGCCAGTCAGCGGCTGGCTTGATATGCTTGCGCTGCCCTTTCGAGGCCCGCCAAAACTGGCGCAGACCCATCTGGATTTGCGCCAGAACGCGGCGGCGGCGAAAGGCTTTTTGCGCGGGCTTGCTATAGCTCTCCAGCAGATTGGGCTTTTTCACCGCATCGATTAGCGAGGATGTCGCCAAGGCTTGCGGCACATCATAGGCCGCGCATTGATCCAGCTGGATCGAGAGCGCTGGATCGGCCTGCCAGCTATCCATCCCATAGGTCGAGGAAATGATCGCATCCGATGGCCCGCCTGTCTGCCTTGCATGGGCCAGCATCTCGCGCGCGCCCTTGGGCCATGCGATATAGGCGGCAGAGCCTGTGCGATCCTGCCAGAGCCTGCGGATGGGCGCGGCAGGATGCATATGAAAGCTTACGAACTTCTTGCGCCCGCGCGTCTCAAGGCTCAGATGATCAACCCCGCTCAAGGGTGCAACAGCCTCCAGAAATGCGGGGAGGTCCGCGGCCAGAACGGCGTCATCCTCCAAGATCAGGCAAGGCGCATCCAGCTCCAGCACGCGTGCCCATGCCGCCATATGCGAGGCGCAAAGCGCCATCTCGGTCACGCGCAAAGGGCGCTGCCAGCGATGCCAGACGGGATCATCGGCGGGGGGCTGAAGCGTGTCGGGCGTGATCGCCTCGATCCGTTCCCAATCAAAGCCGAAATGCGCCATTTGCGCCGCCATGAACCCCATTCGGTCCGTAGCCGAAGCCATATTGATGATCAAAACCTTCATCGGCTCAATACCGCCCCTCGATGATCTCAAGATATTGATCCACGATACGATCCTTGGTGAAGCGGGCCTCAAGCGTGGCGCTGCCCCCCGCAACCAACCTGTCTGCCAAACCCTGATCAGAACGTAGGCGCGCCAATGCGGCAGCCATGGCCGCCTCATCATCGATATCGACCAGCAGACAATCCTGTTCATCGCTGGCAAACCAGCTTGGCCCTTCCGAGCGCGTCGAGATCACGGGCGTGCGCGCTTTCCATGCCTCCAGAATGACATTGCCAAGCGGCTCATGGCGCGATGGCATCACATAGACATCGCCAGCGGCGACATAGTGCAAAGGTTCGTCCACCCAGCCCAGAAAACGCGTGCGGGGCCGCAGGCCCAATTCATCCACCAAAGCCTCAAGCTCGGCCCGCCTTTCACCGTCCCCTGCCAGCCAGAGCCATGCATCAGGCATTTTCGCCGCCGCGCGGATCAGCGTGTCAAAGCCCTTGCGCCGGATAAACCGCCCCGTACCAACGATCAGGAATGCATCCTCGGGCGTGTCCAGCATGGCCCGCGACACCGCAACAGGCTCCACCTCGCGTACGAAATTCGACACGACCTGCACGGGCCTTTCCCAACCCAGATCAAGGCAGCTCTGCGCAATTCCGGGGGTATTGGCGACGATCAGGTCGTTATTGCGGAAATTCTTGAGATGGCGCGGGTAGTCACCCAAACGCGTCAGCCGCACGGGCCCCGCCTTGCGCGGCAAAAGCTTGGAGGAGCGCGACATCCACGCCATCACAGCATCGGGCTGCCATTGGCGGATCATCTGGCGCACCCGCCAGCGCAAAAGCAGCGAGGCGGGCGAGGCAAGGCGAAAATTGCTCTCGAGGATCGGGCCCAAGGGCGCAATCTCGGGCAACCAGTCACGGTTCGGACGGGTCACAAACCGCTGCTCAACGCCCCGCTCGCCAAAGGCGTTTACAAGGTTCACAAAAAAACGCTCGGCCCCGCCATCTGTGCCGAAATGCATGTGCAATATGCGCTTTGGGGCGGTCATTGCGCTTTGCCTTTCCAGTGCTGCTTCAGCTTGCGCGCGTAGCGGGCCTGATAGCGCAGATTATGGATCGCTTGGCCCAAAGCCGAGCGTCCTGACCGCGTGGCGCGGCGCACCGATCCGATTGTGCCTGTTGCAGCCTCCTGATCGCCGACCAGAATGGGCGGCGGCAAAACAAGGGCAACCCGCAGGCCCGTTTCCCAGAGGAATTTCTGGTCTTCATCCACGGGGCGGAAAAACGGTATCGCGCGATCCACAATGCGTTTTGCGCCCGCTTTGGTCAGGCCATAGCCAATCAGGCAGGTCGGAACGCGGTAAGGGATACCGATCTCGAACGCTCCAAGCGGGGCTTTTTCAACCAGATCAGGGGCAGGATCAAAGGAGAAGAGCTTGACCATATCCCACATATCTTGCGGTGCGCTGAGCAAGGCCAGTTTCGCGCCCAATGTCTGATCGGCGGCGAAATCATCCTCAAAAATGAACCCACCCTCGGCAGGACCATCCGCAATCGCACGCCATGCCGCGATATGGCTGAGATAGCAGCCGATTTCGGGTTTTACGAGGCGGTGCTTGGCTTCACGCGCATTGCGGGCCTCGTCATAGACGCGGGCGATTTCCTCATCCGCCAAGCCCCAGCCATTGACCCCTTCAATCCGCTCGAAAGGCAAATTTTGCGCCTGAAGCTGGCGCGCGCTATTGTCCATGCGCCGCGTGTTATCTTTGAGATTGATGACATAGGAAGGCCACATCGGCGCGCGCTCAATTCGGTCCGGTTACATTGCGCCGAAGCTCTACGATGGGACCAGATCAAAAACAAGCGCAAGGGCCAAGCACCCCCCGCCAAGGCTTGCCCCAACCCCGCCTTTCATGACAGATGGCCTCATCAAACCGCGTGAGCCGAGCATGCCCCAGACCATTCCCTGCTATGTCATCAATCTTGACCGCCGCCCCGACAGGTTGGAGCGGATTGCAGCACATCTGGCCGAACGCGGCGTCGCGTTTATCCGCCATAGCGCCTGTGACGCGCAAAGCGTGAATGAGGCCGAGATCGCTAAGACCATCGCGGAAAACGGCCCTTTGGGGCGGTTGGGGTTGGGGGATCGCGCCTGCACCGTCAGCCATACTCAAGCTTGGGAGGCCTTTTTGGCCAGCGAGGCGACCCATGCGCTATTCCTCGAAGATGATATCTTTCTCGCACAGGATCTGGCGCAGGTCTTGGCCTCGACCGCTTGGATCCCTGAGGGCTCCCATGCCGTGAAGTTGGAGAAATTCAATGAAGGCGCGTCGCGCCTGCTGCTGGCCCCGTCCATTGGTCAGACGCCATCGGGCCGCGCGATCCATCCGATGCGGTCGCGCCATGTAGGCGGTGGGGCTTATATCCTGTCGCGGCGCGGGGCGGAACTAGCCTTGTCACAACGCGGCAAGATGCGTGTGCCGATTGACCATTTCCTGTTCAACGACACGGTCTCGCCCATTCGTCGCGCATTGGCTGCCAGCATCATCGTGCCCGCCATGGCCACGCAGCGCGCCTATGATTACAATTCCGACATCGCGCCTTTGGGCAAGGCCATCCGCCCCAAGGGATGGCGCAAAACATGGCGCAAACTCAAACGCGGCACGAGCGAGATCAACCAAGCGCCAAGACAGCTCTGGCAGCTTGCAACGAAACAGGCCCAAATCATCGAAGTCGCCTTTTCAGAGGCCCCCTGACGCGCTCAAGTCGGCTCGGACCCGTCCCAAATGCCGTTCAGGATTTTCTTGGCATCCTCAATCGTGGTCACCATGCCATCGGGATCCATCAACTCGATCGCATCGCGCGCCTCATCAACGATTTTGCCGCTGACAAATATCCACGCATTCGGGTTGCTGATCCGAAGGGCAATCATCAATTTTGACAAGGCTTCAACGGCATGCTCGCCGCCCGCCGAAATACCGATGATGATTGCGCGTGACTGGCTGACCTCATCGACCAGTTCATCATGGGATTTATCGATGATCAGGTCGATCTCCCAGCCTTCCTTGCGAAACAGGTCTGCGGCCATGCGCACGCCCAGAACATGGGTCTCGCCCGGAACCGAGACAAACACCGCCGAGCGTTTCACGGCAGCGCGGGCCGCCACGAATTGATGCCTGAGCGCGCGCATAATTCCATACATGCGCGAGGTGCCAAGCGTCACAGCGGTAAAGGAAACCTTGTCACCCTCCCACCATTCCCCAAGCAGGCGCGCGGCACCTGCAAGATAGACCAGATAGGCGGTTTCAATCGACACACCCTCGCTGCGCAGGTCCTGAATGAACTCGGCGCCCGCATTGTCATTCTCCGATAGCAGCGCGTTGCATAGATGCTCAATTTCATCCTTGGGCGGCGCGAACGAGACCGTCTCGCCGCTCTGGCTTGCCAGACGCCTGAGCACTTCACGCGCAAGCTGTTCAACCGAATGTTCTGGCAATGTTGATTTTAGCTGCCGCAACCCCGTTTGCGACCGCACATATTTACCGACGTCAAAACCGTTTCCAGGTTGATCTGGATCGCTCATTGATCTTCCCCCCCGATCAGATGAAACCCAAGCCCAAGCCAGTGGGCCTTTCCATACAATGGTATACGGTAGGTCTGGCGCTCTCCAATTCAAGCTTGGGGCAGAAGATTTCCAAGCCTTTGAGAGGGAGGAAAAAGGCCTTGCGATTTCGATGATGGGGAAAACAAAAAAAGCCCCGCAAGATTGCGGGGCTTTCCTTGGAATTTTCCGATGATATCAGGCAGCGCCGGCCAGATTGCGCAGCACGTAATGCAGCACGCCACCGTTTTCGATATATTCGATCTCGACGGCTGTATCGATCCGGCATTTCAGCGTGATCGTTTTGACCGCTCCATCAGGATAGGTGATCTCACAAGGCACTTCGGCCAGTGGGGTGACCGTATCAAGCCCTTTGATCGACACCGTTTCCTCGCCCGTCAGGCCGAGCGATTTACGGCTGTCGCCGCCCGTGAATTCAAACGGGATAACGCCCATGCCAACGAGGTTGGAGCGGTGGATACGCTCAAAGCTCTCGGCGATGACCGCTTTCACACCCAGAAGCGCAGTGCCCTTGGCCGCCCAGTCACGGCTAGAGCCCGCACCATATTGCTCACCCCCGAACACGACCAATGGAGTGCCCTCGGCCTGATAGGCCATCGAGGCGTCATAGATCGACATCTCCGATCCATCAGGGCCTTTGGTATAGCCACCCTCGACCCCGTCCAGCATCTCGTTCTTGATGCGGATATTGGCGAAAGTGCCGCGCATCATGATCTCGTGATTGCCACGGCGCGATCCGTAGGAGTTGAATTCACGCGGCGAGACCTGACGCTCCAGCAGGTATTTGCCCGCTGGTGTGGTTTCCTTGAAGGAGCCTGCAGGGCTGATATGGTCGGTCGTGATCATATCGCCCAGAAGGGCGAGCACTTTCGCGCCTTCCACATTCTCGATCTGCTTGGTCTCCATCGTCATGCCTTGGAAATAAGGCGGGTTCTGAACATAGGTCGAGGCGGCAGGCCAGTCATAGGTCTGCTGTTCGGTGGTCTCGACGCCCTGCCATTTCTCATCGCCTTTGAAGACATCGGCATATTTGGTCAGGAAGGCCTCACGGGTAACGGTCTGCTCGACCATCTCCGCGACTTCTTGCGTGGTGGGCCAGATATCCTTGAGATAGACATCCTTGCCATCTGGCGTCTGTGCAATCGGGTCGGTTGCAAGGTTGATATCCATCGTGCCTGCCAGCGCATAGGCCACAACCAAAGGCGGCGAAGCAAGGTAGTTGGCGCGCACATCAGGGCTGATACGGCCCTCGAAATTGCGGTTGCCCGACAAAACAGCCGTGGCCACAAGATCGCCCTCAGAAATCGCCTCGGAGATTTCTTTCTGCAATGGACCAGAGTTACCGATACAGGTCGTGCAGCCATAGCCAACAAGGTTAAAGCCAACCTTATCAAGGTCTTCCTGCAGGCCTGCGGCCTCCAGATAGGCGCTGACCACTTGGCTGCCCGGTGCCAGCGATGTCTTGACCCAAGGCTTGCGGTTCAGGCCCAAAGCGGCCGCTTTGCGCGCCACAAGGCCCGCGCCGATCATCACGTAAGGGTTTGATGTATTGGTGCAGGACGTGATCGAGGCGATCACAACCTTGCCCGATTCCATCGTGTAATCTTCACCCGCAACAGCCACTTCCTTGCCCAATGGGCGTTTGAAAGTCTCTTCCATCTGCTTGGCGAAATCCTGCTTCGCACCAGTCAGCGCCACATAATCCTGTGGGCGTTTGGGGCCCGAGATTGCAGGCACGATGGTGCCCATATCAAGGCTCAGCGTGTCGGTATAAACAGGCTCA
>CBFHMG010000013.1:0-12897 GCA_965656935.1 uncultured Paracoccaceae bacterium | reverse complement strand
TGCGATGGTCGCACGATCCGCCAAAGGCAGCGTATCAAGGCCGGGGCCATAGAATTCAACGAATTTGCCAACCACGCCTTTTTCGCGCAGCATCTCGACCACTTTCAGCACAAGATCGGTGCCTGTGGTGCCTTCCATCATCGCGCCTGTCAGCTTGAAGCCAACCACTTCAGGGATCAGCATCGAGATCGGCTGACCCAGCATCGCGGCCTCGGCCTCGATCCCGCCAACACCCCAACCAAGAACGGCTGCGCCATTGACCATGGTGGTGTGGCTATCGGTGCCGACCAGAGTATCGGGATAGGCAACCATATCGCCATTCTGGTCCGTGTCGGACCAAACGGTCTTGGCAAGATATTCAAGGTTCACCTGATGGCAAATGCCCGTTCCGGGGGGAACAACGCGGAAATTGTTGAACGCGTTCTGACCCCATTTGAGGAAGGTATAGCGCTCCATATTGCGCTCATATTCGCGGTCCACATTCATCTGGAAGGCGCGTGGATTGCCGAATTCGTCAATCATGACCGAGTGGTCAATCACCAGATCAACAGGGTTGAGCGGGTTAATCTTCTGGGCATCGCCACCAAGCGACATCAACGCATCGCGCATCGCGGCCAGATCGACCACGGCGGGAACGCCTGTGAAATCCTGAAGCAAAACGCGCGCAGGGCGATAGGCGATCTCGCGCGGGTTATTGCCGCCCTTCTCTGCCCATTCCGAGAACGCCTTGATGTCATCGACCGAAACGGTCTTGCCATCTTCGAAGCGAAGCATGTTCTCAAGAACAACTTTCAGCGCGGCGGGCAGGCGCGAGAAATCGCCAAGACCTGCGGCTTCGGCAGCAGCGATGGAGTAATAGGCGTAAGATTTATCGCCAACTTTGAGCGTTTTGCGCGTGTTGGACGTATCATGGCCGACGGTGATGGGCATGTGTGCCTCCCTCAATCCAGTGGAAACGGGTTGGTGTTGCACATGCCTTTGCCATCATGACGAGAGTCGTTCAAGGGGCAGATGGAAATTTTTGTATGCAATTGCATACTGTATTTAGTCGCAGGCCCGAAAAAAGCACCCCTCACCGCCCATCATCGGCGCTTTCCAAGGCAGGTGCAATCGGCTAGCCATGATGAAATGAGGCTGGCAGTTCACAATCTTTCATGCGCGCGCGGCTCGGTTCAGGTTCTGGCCGAGGTGAATTTCGCGCTCGACGCGGGCGAGGCGCTGGTGCTGCGCGGGCCGAACGGCTCGGGCAAGACAACCCTTTTGCGGGCAATCGCGGGCCTCGCCGAGCCACTTTCGGGGCAGATCGAGGCCGACCCCGAGAGCATCGCCTATGCTGGCCATGCCGATGGCATCAAATCGCAACTCAGCGTCGAGGCGAATTTGCGCTTCTGGGCCGAGGTCTTTGGCACCCGCTCCATCGACAAGGCGGTCGCGGCCTTTGACCTTGCCCCTTTGCTGACACGGCGCGCAGGCGAAATGAGCGCGGGCCAGAAACGCCGCCTGAGCCTTGCTCGCCTTCTGGTCACGGGGCGGCCTGTCTGGTGTCTGGATGAACCCACCGTTTCGCTTGATACCGAGAATGTCGCGCGCTTTGCCACTGCGGTGAAAACCCATCTGGCCGAGGGCGGCGCGGCGCTGATCGCCACCCATATCGATCTAGGGCTTCCGAATGCGCGCAGCTTGGATGTCATGCCCTTTATCGCCAAGAAACTGGCCGATAATGACCCTTTTGCAGGCGAGGGGTTTTTATGATCGGGCTTCTCAAACGCGATCTCGCCTTGGCGATCAAGGCAGGCGGTGGCTTTGGCCTTGCGCTGGCATTTTTCCTCATCGTGACCGTATTGGTACCCTTCGGCGTTGGCCCCGAAACAGACATCCTGTCGCAAATTGCGCCGGGCATCCTGTGGATCGGCGCGCTTTTGGCCTGCCTCCTCTCGCTCGACCGTGTGTTCCAGTTGGATTGGGAGGATGGCTCGCTTGATCTCTTGGCAACCTCGCCTTTGCCGCTGGAGGGCGTCGCTGCGATCAAGGCACTGGCGCATTGGCTGACCACAGGCCTGCCGCTGGTGGCACTGGCCCCCGTTCTGGGCATTTTGCTGAACCTGCCCTCAAACGGATACCTTTGGCTAATCGCCTCGCTGCTGGCAGGCACGCCCGCGCTGTCGGCCATCGGCACATTCGGCGCGGCGCTGACCGTGGGGATCAGGCGGGGGGGATTGCTGCTCTCGCTTCTGGTGCTGCCGCTTTACGTGCCCACGCTGCTGTTTGGCGCACTTGTTGTCACGCGCGGCGCGCAAGGCGCGGATGCGCTGACACCCTTGGCCATGCTGGGGGGGATTACGCTGATCAGCATCGCGGCGCTGCCCTTTGCGGCGGCAAGCGCGCTCCGCGTCAATCTGCGCTAGAGCATGCGGCCCATGACATCTTGTTTGCCCCTTCAAGCCTAGTTAGGTTCGCGCTCATGTCGATGTGGGAATATGCAAATCCTCGAAAATTCATGTCCGTCTCGGGCAAACTGCTGCCTTGGGTGGCGGGTTTGGCCGCTATTTGCATAGTGGTCGGGCTGGTTTGGGGCTTTTTCTTCACGCCCAATGATTTCCGCCAAGGCTCCACCGTCAAAATCATCTATATCCATGTCCCCGCCGCGATCATGGGATCAAGTGCGTGGTTCATGATGCTTGTGGCCTCGCTGATCTGGGTGATCCGCCGCCATCATGTCAGTGCGCTGGCCGCCAAAGCGGCCGCGCCAGTGGGCATGATTTTCACGCTGATCGGGCTTTATACGGGCGCTGTTTGGGGCCAGCCGATGTGGGGCACATGGTGGGAATGGGACCCGAGATTGACGGCCTTTCTTGTGCTGTTCCTGTTCTATCTTGGCTATATCGCGCTGTGGGAGGCGATCGATAACCCCGATTCCGCCGCCGACCTGACAGCCGTGCTCTGCCTTGTGGGCACCGTCTTTGCGGTGATTTCGCGCTATGCCATCTTGTTCTGGAACCAAGGCCTGCATCAAGGCGCGTCGCTGTCGATGGATGCCGAAGAAAACGTGGCCGATGTCTTCGCCTATCCGCTATGGTTGTGCATTATCGGCTTCGGGCTGATGTTCGTCGCATTGGTCCTTTACCGCACACGCACCGAAATTCGCGCCCGCCGTTTGCAGGCTTTGATCGCGCAGGAAAGGATGGCGTGATGCCGGATTTGGGACAATATGCAGCCGAAGTTCTCTCGGCCTATGCGGGCACCATCTTTTTGCTGATGGCCCTTGTGGCAGGATCGGTCTGGAAAGCGCGCCGCGTGCGCCAAGCGCTGACCGAGGTCGAAGCGCGGCGGGGCAAATCCTCATGAAAATAAATTGGCTGATGATGGTCCCGCTGATTGTAACGCTGGGTTTTTTCGGCATTGCGGGCGTGCAATTGATGAATAATCAATCCGGCCTGCAGCAAGGTGTCGACACCCAAGCCCTGCCCTCAACCCGAGAGGGCCGCGATGCCCCACCGCTGGAATTGACGCAATTGGGCGATACCGATCTGCTGTCCCGCGCGGATCTCGAAGGCAATGGTCTGGTCATCGTCAATTTCTTCGCATCATGGTGCCCGCCCTGTCGGGCCGAGCATCCGACACTGACCGCATTGGCCGAAGCCGGAAACCCGCTTTTCGGGGTGAATTACCGCGATCAAACCAATCAGGCGCTGTCTTTCCTTGAGGAACTTGGCAATCCCTATGACCGGATCGGCCAAGACCTTGAGGCGCGAAACGGGCGCGATTGGGGGGTTGTTGCGATGCCCGAGACCTTCTTTGTCAATGATGACGGCGTTGTCGTGTACCATTTCCGAGGGCCGATCACGAGCCGTGTGCTCGACAATCAGGTGATCCCCAGCTTGGCCGAGGCGGGTTATAGCTTGGCCCCGATTGCGGCAGGCACTGAAGGCTGACCCTGCCTTAATAGATATAGCGGATTTGATCGGTCCAATAGCGCTCCAGCCGTTTGAGCGAATGGTTGATCTGGCCCACACCAGCGGGGCCCAGAACCCCCTTTTCCGCCAGACCCTGCGCATGACGCGCGAAAAGATCACGCACCACATCGCGCACCTCGCGGCCCTTTTCGGTCAGCCTGACGCGCACCGAGCGGCGGTCAATCTCGCAGCGTTGATGGTGCATATAGCCCATATCCACCAGCTTCTTAAGATTATAGGATACGTTGGAGCCCTGATAATAACCACGCGATTTCAATTCGCCCGCCGTGACCTCGTGATCGCCGATATTGAACAGCAAAAGCGCCTGAACCGAGTTCAAATCCAAATGGCCAAGCCGTTCGAATTCATCCTTGATCACATCCAGAAGGAGACGATGAAGCCGCTCCACCATGGATAGGGATTCCAGATAATTCGACACGAAATCATGCCGCGTCACATCCTTGATTGGGGCGTTCATACTCATCCTGATCTCCGCATTGCTGCTGCAACAAGCGATGACGGAGAAACCCCAAGATTGGGTTAAAGCGGCCCGCCCCTTTCCCGCGAATTCGCTAAAATTCGAATTGGATCGAGACCTCAAGCCCATAGGCGCGGAAATCACGCCGCGCGCCCAGACCATCCAGCGTGGTCATCACGCGCGCCGAGAGCCCGCCATCGGATTGATAGGAGGCCCCCAGATTGAGCCGCGCGCGCCCGCCTTCGCGATCGGCCAGATAAAGGGTCGCGGCCCCATCTGCCTCAAGGGAGGTCCATATCCCCGATGCGCCCCATTCAATGGTCAGATCGCCCCGCCGCATCTCGAACCCATGTTCCAAGGACAGGCCCAGATCGACCTCGGTTTGGGTGATCTCCTGATCAGGAACCATCGCGCCGAACCCGTCGATATAGGCCTCTTGCTGATCGATAAACTGGCTAAACCCAAGCCGCGGGATCAGGGCTGTCGTCCCAAGCTCCGCCCTGCCCTGCAAGGCCAGCATAGCCAGCCAGCGGATGCCATCAAAACTGTCGCGAAAGGTCCCCGTCGGGGACAGCGTGTTATCGGATTGGCCATAGAGCAGCCGCCCGCTGAGATAGAGGGGTTGGTCGCGCAGGCTTGTGGCGAAATAGGGGCCCGCCATCCAACCCCGCCCCGTCGCAACCGCGCCCGTATTTGTGACGGTCTCGGCATGATCGAATTGCAGCATGACGCCCAGAATTCCACGATCCAGAACGGGACGATGCGTGCCAAAGGCCGCCAAGACAAAATCCGATGAGCTTTGATCATCTTCGGATAGGACACCTTGCAAAGTTGCCCAAACAGGCCCCCGCCCTGCTGTCGCGAAATCAAGCGTGCCGAGCCCTTGCCTGACATTGGCACGGAACACGCCCGTGGCCGTATTTTGCAAAAATGGCGTCACATTGGGCTGCATCTGCACGAATGAGCGCGTTCTAAATTGCATGAAATCCGAGACCATCTGACCGCTTGGGGATGGCGTACTTTGCGCGGGCGGGGCAGAATTAGTGGTCGTGCCCGCCCCGCTATCTGTGGTTTCCGTCTCGGGGCTTGTCTCATCGCCCTCGCTCTCCGAGCTTGAAGATGATGTGCCCCCGCCTTGCGTCTCGCCTGATGATGTCTGGCTCTGCCCTGTCATGGAAACAGTAAGGGATGCGGTCTGGCTCGCCTCGCCCGAAACATCGCGTGCGGCCCCCGCCAACAAGTTCAATACCAGATCACCCGCACCATCGGGCGTGAAGGCCACGCTCCAGCTTGTGCCTGCGCCACTTACCCCGTCGAGCGTGCCATTGGTGATTGTGAAATCATCAAGTCCAAGCCCCTCAACCGCCTCACTGAAACTCAAGGCGATCGAATGACTTTGATCAGGTGCCAAAGCCTGCGCAGGGGCTGTAAAACTGGCGCTTGGTTGCGTGCCATCGGGCGTATTGGCGAGCGTGTTCGATGCCAATGAGGCCCGCCCCGCCTGATCAACCGCCGCCCCTTGGCGCAGCGAAACGTCATGCGCGTAATCAGACGGCGTCACTGTCAAAGTGTAATCCGCGCCCGACCCGCTCAGACCGTTTACTTGCGCAGCGCTCACATCGAAATCGGATATCTCCAACCCCGTCACAGGCGTGGCGAAGGCTACAGTTACGCTATAGCTCTGACCAGGAAAGCTGGCGACACCGCTCAGCGTCACGCTCGGCCCTGTCAGATCAGCGCTCGAACTTGCACTTGCCCCCGCAGGGTTGGCATTGCCTGCCGCGTCCTGCACGGCCCCCTCGCGCAACGCCACCGCGACGGGGCCCGAAGTGATCGGCGCAAGCGACAGGGTATAGCTCTGCCCCGCGCCAGAAAGGCCCGTGAGCTGGAGATTGGTCAAATCGAAATCAGCCATCTCCAACCCCGTGACGCTCTCAGTGAAGCCAAGGGCCAGATCAAAGGGCCCCGTCACCTCGGTAGGCATCGCAGCGAAATTTGCCACAGGCGCGCTGCGGTCAATCTCGATGCTTGGGAGATTGGAAAAGAGGTTGGCACTTTGCCCCAGAAGGTCGCTCACCGCCTCGATGCTCAAAGCGGCGCCGCCCGCATTGGGCGCACTGGCCCCGATTGTCAGCTCGCCCGTGAATTGCGACCCCGAGCCACTGACCGACATCGCCACCCCGCCCAATCGCAGCACAGGCGGGGCTAAGAGATTCTCCGAGAAACTCAGCGTCGCACGCACAAGATCACCCTGCCTGACAGGGCCTGTGGTCAAACTGGTCGAGACAAGCGTGGGCGCGGTATTGTCCAACTCATAGCTCTCGCCTGTGGCAGGGCCCGTCACGCCATTTCCCGCCAGATCAGTAAGGCCAGCCCCAGACCGCAAAGCGATCCCAAGCGTGCCGTTATCATTGGCCAAGCTGCCCCCCGAAGCCGTGATCTCGGCCCAATCCGCCCCTTGGCCTGACAGCGAAAGCGTGGCGATTGCGGGGGTCAGGGTGAAATCATTCGCCGTGAGCCCCGTGATCTCTTCGGAGAAGGTAATCCGCCATGTCAGAGTATCGGCATTGGTCACAGCGGGCGCGCCACCTGCCCTGAGGAAGGAGACAACCTGCGGCGCGCTCAAATCAGGCTCGTAACTACGCGAGAGGCTCGGCGTGCTAGTGGACGCGTTGCCAAGCGCGTCCGACACCCAGCCCGACGGCACCGCAAGCGTGACCTGCCCGCTTGAGGTGGGGCGGATCGTCAGGATCGATTCCTGAGCATTTGCAAGGCTCGCCCCCTCAATCGTGCCATTCCCGATCACCAGCGAGGAGGCCGCCGCCAACAGGCCCTCCACAGGTTCGCTGACGCCGATCCGCGCCTCCAGCAGACCTGTTGCAAAGCTTGCAGGCGTGGTGGACGACAGGCTCACCTCAGGCGGTTGCGCGTCATAGGACAGGCTTGCCACCGCGCTTGCCCCACTGGGATTGCCTGCAAGATCTTGTGCCGCTCCCGCCGCGATGGAGACCGAAACACTGCCCGTTGCGCCCACCGCACCCGCCATATCAAGGGTCAACCGATACCGCTCACCACTTAAGGGAGTGATCGTCACAGGCAAGCTCGCGGACCCAAGCACAGCCGAGACATCGCTGACCTCAAACCCTGTGACTGCTTCGCCAAAATCCACCTCCAACACGATCTGCGCGGCATTGGTCGGGGATGGCGTGATGGCCGTAAGCCGTGGCAACGGGGCCTCGGTATCGATATCGATGCTTGGCAGCCCCTCTGAAACGACCAGCGCATTGCCCGCCGCATCCGCGCCGCCTGTGATGCTCAAGGCGGCCACGCCCGTTGACAGCGGATTACCCACCGTGATCTGGCCCGAATAGCTTCGCGGCCCGCCCGACAGCGTCATCTCTTGGCCCTGCAATCGCAGCACGGGGGGCTGCGCCAAATCCTCGGACAGGGTCAGCGCTGCGGTCACGGTTTGGCCAAGCCCTGCATTGGCGGGCGTCACGCTGACAGATGTGATCTCGGGGGCAGTATTGTCGAGGGAATAGCTTTCCGCAGGCGTCGAAAGACTGTTTATATCCAATGCATTGCCAGCAGCGTCCACGATATCCTGCCCGCCTGCAAAGCCAAGCGAGACGGTGCCCGGGCCATCCACCAAATTGCCGCCCGAGGCGGTGACAAGCACGCTCGCCCCGCTGGAGGCAGACACCGAGAGGGCTGCTGTGCGTCCCGTCAGGGTGAAATCATCGCCCGAGATTTGCGAGACCGTTTCACTGAAACCCACCTGCCATGTCAGCGTATCAGCATTGGTGATCTCGGATAGCGGCGCGCTGCGGGTGATCGAAAGGGCGCGTGGCGCCGAGATATCAACCGATCCCGACACCGCTGAAACCGCGCCAGAGGTATTCCCCGCCGTATCCTGCGCGGCACCTGACGCGATCCCGACTGAAAAGGCCCCATCTGCCGAGGGTGTCAGCAGCGCATTAAACAGCGTTGGCCCGCCAGTAAGATTTGAAAGACTGACAGGCCCCATGACGGCAAAATCATCCAAGCCAAGCCCTGTGACCGCTTCATCCGCACGGATGGTCAAGGTTAACGCCCCCGAAAGCGTCGCGGGGATCGCATCAATCGAGAGGTTGGGGGACGTGAAATCAACGGTGACGCTGTCGCCCGTATAATCAGGCACGGTATTGCCAGCCGCATCCGCCCCGCCTGTTGCTGCAAATTGCGCAGGGCCATCTGAGAACTCGGCCTCGCTCAAAGTGACGCGGCCTTGCCAGCTTGTGCCGCTCCCGCTCAGCACCATTGCCACATTGCCAAGGGTGAAGCTCGGCGCGCTGGTCAAAGCCTCGGAATAACTCAACTGCGCCACGATCTCTTGGCCCGCGCGGCCAAGCGAAGGCGTAAGCGTCGCCGCCGTGACGCTTGGCGCGCTGCTATCAATGGTCACGCTCGGGAGGGAGGCAAATACAGCGTCATTGCCAGCCGCATCCTGCGCCGTGATCAAGATCGTCGCTGGTCCATCAGCAAGGCTGTTCGGGATCACGAGGCTTGCGTCATACCCTCCGCCATTTGCAGAAACACTGGCCGTCTCACCGCCGATGGTGACGGTCGGGGCCGTTGCTAAACCTTCGGAAAAACTCAGCGTCAACGTCACCGTCTCACCCGCGCGCGCCAGATTTTGGGATAGGACAGCACTGCCCTGCGGCGCGGTCAGATCAAGCGTGCCAGATGGCAGCGCAACGCCCAAACTGGCAGGATTGCCAAGCGCATCTTGCCCGCCCGAGACCGACAAGCTGACCGTACCATCCGAGAAATCGGGCGCGGAGACCAAGACCTGCGCGCTCCAATCCGTGCCACTGCCTGTGACAGCCATGGCTTGGCCCTGCAAACTGACACTCGGGGCGGAGACAAGCGCCTCATCATAGGTGAGCGTGGCCACCGCCTGCCCGCCCGCGCCAATCACCGAAGGGGTCAGCGTGGCGGCTGTAAGGCTGGGGCCTGTTACATCAATGCTCATACTGGCCGCCGAGGCGATGGTATCTGCCGCATTGCCCGCCGCGTCGATTACGCCCGTGATGCTCAGCGCAGCGGCACCATCTGAAAAGGATGTCTCGGACAGCGTCACACGACCCGTCCAATCCGTGCCACTGCCCGTCACATCCATGGCTTGGCCTTGCAAGCTCATTTGCGGGGTAGCGGAGAGGTCTTCATCGAAACTGGCGCTGGCCACCACCTCGGTGCCGCGCCCCGCTGGTGTTGGCGACAGGCTGGCCGAGACCAAGGCAGGTGCTGTGCTGTCTGGAGGCGCGCCGCCAAGGTTGAAGCTGGTGGATTGCATGGTGATCGCCGCGCCCGAGGGGGCAGAAATCTGGACAGGGATGGTGCGGGTATCGGTGCCACCGATCGTGTAGCTCAGGGTACATTCATGGATATCGGCAGAACTGTTGATCTGCACAATGCCAAGCGCCCCGAAGAGACTGGGCCCTGAAGCGATTGAAACTCCGGCCGCGCAGGAAAAGCCAAGCCCCGACATGCCAGATGGGGCCGCGGCTCCGAAAAATATCTGATAGGTGCCGCTTTGTCGGGTCGTTTGGAGAAAAAAACCATCCGTAGGGTAACTGCCAACTGAGCCGGTGCCAGCGGTACATGTCTCTCCATCCAAGCGTTGGTATATGCTGGTGCTGTTCCCAGACACGCCCGTCACCGACGGGCAGGAGACGGATTGTGCAGAAGCAGGCAGCGCGAAACTCATCCATATCAGACAGAGCCACACCAAGCCCCAAATCAGGGCCACGGGGCGCCACCGATACGGTGGATAACATCTCGACTCTGTCTGCACGGCACGCGCCTTTCGATCAAAAGATCAATAAACGCGTCCAAAAGAGGGTTAATTCCCTAATGTTGAGTTAACAACAGGGGGCTGTGGATAAGAATTTTTGAACCATGGCGCCGCGACCTCGGCCCGCGCCTGCCCTCAGACAGGTTTGACGTAAGCGGTCAGGCCCGAGAGAAACTCGGCATAGGCAACAGGTGGTTCTTTCTGGCCTGAGACCCATTGATAAAGGTCATGATCCGCCTCGGCCATAATCGTCTCGACAAGGTCCAGCGTGGCGTCATCCGCATCGGCCAGATTGGCATCAGCCCATGACCCAAGCAGAATATCCATCTCCTTGATGCCGCGATGCCATGCCCGCATGCGCAAGCGTTTGATCCGGATATCTCGAGTCTCAGATGCCATTCTTTATACCTTCTCGGCCAAAGCGAGGCGCAGGCGCTTTTCAAGCCGGCCCATTTCCTCGGCAATGCGGTTTTGCTCGACCCGCAGGCTGCGCAATTCCGCCATAAGGGAATTCACATCCCCTGTCAGCGGCGCGGTCTCGACAGGCGCGTCGATCCCGTCGCCCTTGCCGTTCAAAAGCCACATGATGGAGACGCCCAAAACACCCGCCATCATTTGCAATTTATTGGCGCGCGGCTCGCTCATGTCGTTTTCCCATGCGCGGACGGTGGTGGTTTTCACCCCCAAACGACGGGCCAGTCCCGCTTGTGTCAGCGAAGCCGCCTCGCGTGCGCCTGCCAAACGATCCCCGAAGGTTGCGGTATCCTCGTCATACCAACCGTCCTGAATATCGGAGCCTGTAATGATGTCATCCGTCATGGTGTAACCTTTCCGGCGCGAAACAGCGCTTTTCGTCATATTTCCTACACGAGAGAGTGGATTCGTCGCTTGATCGTCTGCCTCGCGGACCCTAAGCATGGGCCCGAACGATGTAAACCGGACCGCCCGCCCATTCGGGCCCTTCCATCAGGTCCGGCCACCAACCCCGGAGAGACCCGATGCCCTTCCTGTCTGAAACCCTCGCGCGTGTTAAACCTTCCCCCACCATTGCCGTCACCAATCTCGCAAACGAGCTGAAGGCACAGGGCAAGGACGTGATCGGCCTTGGAGCCGGTGAGCCTGATTTTGACACGCCCGAAAACATCAAGGCAGCCGCAAAAGCGGCGATTGATGCGGGCAAAACGAAATATACGGCAGTCGATGGCATTCCCGAGCTGAAGCAGGCGATCTGCGCCAAGCTCAAACGCGATAACGGGCTGGATTATACGCCTGCACAAGTCACCATTGGCACGGGCGGCAAACAGATCCTCTATAACGCCCTGATGGCCACGATGAACCCCGGCGATGAGGTGATCATCCCCGCGCCTTATTGGGTAAGCTACCCTGATATGGTGTTGCTGGCAGGCGGTGAGCCTGTGGCCGTCGAGGCGGGCATCGAGACGAATTTCAAGCTCTCGCCCGAAGCGCTTGAAGCCGCCATCACGCCAAAAACCAAATGGTTCATCTTCAACTCGCCCTCCAACCCGACAGGGGCGGCCTATTCGGCGGCCGAGCTGAAGGCGTTGACAGATGTCTTGATGCGCCACCCCCATGTCTGGGTGATGACCGATGATATGTATGAGCATCTGGTTTATGACGGGTTCGAATTTGCCACCCCTGCGCAGGTCGAGCCTGGCCTTTATGACCGCACCCTGACCTGCAATGGCGTCTCCAAGGCCTATGCGATGACAGGCTGGCGTATCGGCTATGCCGCTGGCCCCGAGGAGCTGATCAAGGCGATGCGCAAGATCCAGTCGCAAAGCACCTCGAACCCTTGCTCGGTCAGCCAATGGGCCGCCGTAGAGGCGCTGAACGGCACGCAGGAGTTTCTTGAGCCCAACAACGCCATGTTCAAACGCCGTCGCGATCTGGTGGTGGATATGCTCAATCAGGCCGAAGGCATCTCCTGCCCCAAGCCTGAAGGCGCGTTTTATGTCTATCCTTCGGTTGCGGGCTGCATCGGCAAGACCAGCGCAGAAGGCACGAAGATCGAAACGGATGAGGATTTCGCCCGCGCCCTTCTGGAAGAAAAAGGCGTGGCCGTGGTCTTTGGCGGGGCTTTTGGCCTCAGCCCGAATTTCCGTGTCAGCTACGCAACTTCTGATGAGAACCTCAAGAAAGCCTGCGAGCGTATTCAGGCGTTTTGCGCCGAATTGAGCTAAGAAAAAGGGCGGGCGCCTCTGCGGCGCCCGCCCTTTCATGTCAGCTTTGGAAATAGATCAGCTAGCGGCGGTTGATTTGCCCAAAAGCGCCAAAGCCTGATCGCGGTAGATATACAGAACCGCAGCACAGATCAGACCCAGAACCATCGCTGGAACCGCCGATGGCCCCAAAATCAGCAGATGGGCCAGAACCGCGCCAACCATGGTGCCGCCCAGAACAGCCGCGCCAATGGCCTGCATCCCAGGAACCCAGAGAAGAACAGCGGCCCCCACTTCGATCAGACCGGTCACATAGCGGAACCATTGACCAACCCCGATCGCGTCAAAGGTCTGAACCATCATGTCCACGCCTGCGAGCTTTGCACCACCCGCCCCGACAAAAGCGAGGGTCAGCAGCGCGCGAAGACCAAGAGAAACATATTTCATTTT
>CBFHMG010000012.1:57840-68974 GCA_965656935.1 uncultured Paracoccaceae bacterium | reverse complement strand
GTCGAGTTCCTAGAATGGGTCTGTGACGCCTACGGCCCGCAGAAGCTGCTGTCGGTGAAAGCCGCAGCGGCCATACAGCCCCCCGCAGCCCACACAGGGCCTGTCTTCGACTTGGGTGGCTATAGCGCATCCTACATGTCATCCGACCCAACAGAGGCCGAGGCACGTGACCTGTTGGACTACCTCGATCCCGATATGCCTTACGGCGATTGGCTGAGCATCCTTATGGGGCTGCATGCTGCGGGCGACCATATGTTGCCACTGGCGGTCGAATGGTCATCCCGCGGCAGCAAATTCCGGCAGGGTGAGATTGAGCAAAAATGGCGGAGTTTCAAGCGCGGTTTGGGCGTTGGCTGGGCGACCATCCCTGCGATGGCGCGCGACTGCGGTGCCAAGCTAGACAAGCTCGCGATAAAGCACGGCGGTATTGGTGCTTTGAACCCGCAAAACAGCGCTATCAATGCGGACCACGTTGCTGCGGCCGCCGAGCAGATCAACCGTTTCCAATCTGGCATCTTCCGCGCCTGCGATCTGGATGGCCAGCCGGTGCCTGAGCGCGTTTGGCATGTACACGATCTGATCCCGGCAAATACCGTGACGCTGCTCAGCGGTGATGGTGGCACCGGTAAGAGCCTCTGCGCACTCCAGCTGGCCGTCAGCACTGCCTTGCAGCGGCCATGGCTTGGCCTCGCAGTGCGACATGGCAAGGCCGTCTATCTGAGCGCTGAGGATGACAAGGCCGAACTGCATCGTCGCCTTGCCGACATCACACGGGCCGAAAACGCCACCCTCGCTGATCTAGGCGATCTGACGCTTCGCAGCCTTGCAGGCGAGGATGCGCTGCTCGCCACCGTTGCAAAGGGCGGTACGCTGCAAGCGGCACCGTTGCTCGAGGCAGTCAAACAACTGTTGCAGCGTGACTGCCCCAATTTGTTGGTTCTCGACACTTTGGCCGACTACTTTCCAGGCAACGAAAACGACCGGGCGCAAGCGCGGCAATTCATTGGGATGCTACGCGGCCTAGCAATTAATCACCGCTGCGCCGTGGTCATGCTGGCGCATCCATCCGTGGCAGGCATGGCCTCTGGCACCGGCACCAGCGGTTCGACCGGCTGGAACAATTCCGTTCGCAGCCGCCTATACCTTAGCCGGGTTGTGCAAGACGGATATGAGCAAAACCCGGACGCGCGTGTGCTGCGCACGATGAAGTCAAACTACAGCGGCATAGGCGGCGAGATCGCCCTGACTTGGCAAAGCGGTGTTTTCGTAGCCGATGCTCCAGTGACGGGGTTGGACCGCATGGCGGCCAGCGCCAAGGCGGAGCGGATGTTTCTATTGTTGCTGCGAATGTTTGCGGAGCAAGGCCGCACCGTCAATCATGCGGGCGGACCGACCTACGCTCCCAAAGTCTTTGCCGAGCATCCCAAGAATGAAGGCATGACCAAGCGGGCGCTTAAGACCGCAATGGATAGTTTGCTGCACGCTGGCAAAATACGGATCGTAAAAAGTGGGCCACCAAGCAAGCGCCGCACGCATCTGGAGGTGGCAGAATGAGCGTTCCAACCCCCTTCCACCCCCCATTCCAACCGGGTGACAAAGTGCCTTCCACCCCCCTTCCGGCCCCGTTCCAACCCCTGTTCCTTCCAACCCCCTTATACCCCTTGGGGTTGGAACCCTCGCCCTTGGCGGGCGGGAGCCAACAGCCACCCTGCCAGCGGTGGCCTTAGAAACGCGCATCATCGCAGACCGGTCAGCAGGTCAAACGATCTTCCATACTCACGTCCATTTAATCCCCCGCAAAGATGGAGAAATTGAAAACCCTCGTGGTAGTGTGGCTACGGTCATTCCGAATAAGCAGAGTTATTGATTTGAGTGTTGTTGCTTAGTTGATCAGCACTGAACTTGGAGGCTAGACACTAGCGCAGGCGGTGTGGCGGAATGGGCGTAGAGCAATTGAAACAACTGAAGCGCCTCCAGAAGGAGAACGGTCTGTCTGACGTGATCACCTCCATTATAGTCGACACTCCAAGCTCACGATGTCACCCTATGGGGGTATGCCAGCTGATCAAAGAAATCCAAAACCTGAATGGAGCCACGTCACAACAGCGGCCTCTGATCGGAGAAAATCATGCTGTTCCAACTGCGGAGGCACACCACCCTAAGGAAGGAGGTTCAAGCCCTCCGGACTAGACTGTTGCACGGACATTGTTATTAAAGAGATATGACATTCTTTGCCGTAGACCCACCCCGGTTTCTCCGCGATTTGCACGCGCTCCGAAATTTTGGCCAAGATGGTTCGGGTGTCCGCCGTCGGGCTTTCACTCAAGAAGACCTCCTCGCGCGCGATTGGCTAGCTGATCGTATGTCAGACGCGGGATTGGAGGCGCATTTTGATCCAGTCGGCAATCTATTTGGGCTGGCACCTAGGCAATCACTATTGCTGGGTTCTCATTCCGATACGCAGCCGGAAGGGGGCTGGCTTGACGGTGCTTTAGGGGTAATTGCGGCCCTTGAGATCGCGCGCGCCAGCGCAGAGGCTGGTGGTCCGCCCTTCTCGGTTGTCAGCTTTCAGGATGAGGAAGGGCGTTTTGGCGCTTTGACCGGTAGCTCCGTGTGGTCTGGGAGGTTGAGCCTTACGGATGCCGACACGTTGAAGGCGACGGACGGCACTCGCTTTTCAGATGCACGCGCGAAACTTGGCGGGCGTACAGGCGACTTTATCGACCCAACGCGGTTTACTGGGTTTCTAGAAATGCACATCGAACAGGGTCCGGTTCTCGATCAAGTGGGCGAAGCGATTGGCGTCGTAACCGGTATCGTTGGT
Organism: uncultured Paracoccaceae bacterium; assembly: GCA_965656935.1. Lineage (GTDB taxonomy): Bacteria > Pseudomonadota > Alphaproteobacteria > Rhodobacterales > Rhodobacteraceae > M30B80. Next base: position 66,150 of record CBFHMG010000012.1, on the reverse strand, counting down.
CTGCGGCAGTTGCAGATTACGGTGGTGGGCAATCAGAACCACGCGGGCACTACGCCGATGGCTATGAGGCGGGATGCTTTCACGGCCGTCACGCGGATCGCGACACTGTTGGAGGAACGTTTCGCCAATATTGTCACGCCGCAGTCAGTGTGGACCATCGGTCATTTGCGGCTGGAACCCAATGCATCATCCATCGTGCCTGGACGTGCCATCTTTTCTCTGCAATGGCGCGATGCAGATGCGGACCGTCTGACACGGATGGAGAGCGTGATTCTCAATACGCTGGACGAGGTACGGGCTGCGACCGGATGCATTATTGACGTCGAGCGGCTTCGCCAAAATCTTGTGCCTATGTCGATGGACGCGGCCATGCAGGACGCGTTACGCCAAGCAGCAGAGGCTATTGCCCCGGGGCGCTGGCGATCAATGCCGTCCGGCGCACTGCACGATGCGTCGAACATCGCAGCGCTAATGCCGGTGGGAATGCTGTTCGTCCCGTCAATTGGCGGCATTTCCCACGCGTTTGAGGAGGACACAGCCGAGGACGACCTAGTGACTGGGTTGAAAGTTCTTGCTGAGGCCGCGCGCGGCCTCACTCGCACCGCTTAGATCGAAATATCCATGCAACTTCACCCAATTTCTCGAAATTGGAACGTTTGCGAGGAGGATCGTCTGACGGTTGGCATCGCCAGATTGCGCCTGTGTGGCTTGACCGCGCCGTGATGCTAACCTGGTAGAGGCGGCTAGTGAGACGGCCAGCGGCAACGAAGGGGCCGCCTCGTGACCATTTGCAAGATGCTTGTGCCTTGTTGTCCGTTCCTGAATGAACGCACAGACGGGTGCGCAGTTCAATGACGAGCTGCAGAAGTGGGCCTCTCCATCCACAACCGCCCATGGCTATGTTTAGAGAGCTCAGGGCTGAAAATAGAGAACAAGCGACCAAAGCTGAAAGAGAATATCTCGAAGTGTCGGAAAGTTGAGGCTTTGATGAGGCAACGCTTGTCCCGTCATCAGCGAACGGCCCAAAGGAGACATCCGACCCTCTGTCTCGATGCTGCGGTGCGGCCCGTCGAAGGAGACATTCGCTGCGGCTGCGAAACCGAGTGATCGGCGAATTCACAGTGTGCGGGACTGTGCTGACATTCCCACTGTGCCGACGAGTATCCACTGTCGGCGATCATTACCTTGAATTTAGAGTGGTCTACTGCGCAACAGGTGGTTCATTTCGCTGCCATAGAGGCACGCATTCCGCGAAAAAAGGGATGGTTGCTCGTTGCCAAGGCGCGACACGATTTTCTTCTTCTTCAATCATTCCGGGGGATGCAAAAATCCTGATGTGGACGCCGTCACCTTCGTCGAAAAAGTACCAATATGAAGAGATTTCTCCATCCCAAATCAGGGAATTTACAGGAAGTGTCCCAAGAGTCCGTACGTATCTACACGCCGAAACACCCGTGGTGTCAGAAAAGTAAGACAACCGGTTCTGTTGTGTTGAGTTTTACTAGGTGAACCGCGCTGCGTCTGCGAGAGGAAACAGTTCTATACCAACGACCCGTGTTGTCAGGTAAACTCGCGACGCGGGTTCTCGCGCGCGATCAGGTTTCACAGAACTGAAATGTTACCGTCAATAGCTCGTTACATCGACTTGCTATGCATCTCTCAACCGAAGGTCAGAGGCCACTTCTGCTTTCGGGTCGTCTGATCACTTCGACGCAGTCCGCGTCGGTAGGTTCAAGCTGCGGGCATGTGGGGACCCATTGCCTGCGACATTTCTTTTGGAGAGAAGCAAATGAAGCGTCTTATTTTGTCTGCTGCAACAGGCTTGACGATGATGTCATCCGCCGCTGTTGCACAAACCGAAATCACATTCTGGCACGCCATGGGCGGTGCTTTGGGTGATGCGGTGAACCAGATTGCCGAAGATTTCAACGCAAGCCAAAGCGACTATGTGATCACCCCTGTTTTCAAGGGCACATATGAAGAAACGCTGACAGCCGGTATCGCTGCGTTCCGCGCAGGCGAGCAGCCAAACATCATGCAGGTGTTTGACGCAGGCGCGGCCACTGTGATCGCAGCACAAGGCGCGACCGTTCCTGTTCAGGATCTGATGGAAGCCAATGGCGTTGACTTCGATATCGAAGACTACATCTCGGGCGTGCGCTACTTCTATGCCGATAGCGACGGCACCATGATCGGCATGCCGTTCAACTCCTCCTCGCCAATCATGTATTACAATGTTCAGGCCCTCGAAGCCGCAGGCGTAACCCCTCCTGTCACTTGGGAAGAGTTTCAGGACGTGACCGCACCTGCACTTGTTGAAGCAGGCTATATCCCATTGGCGCAGTCGCACCTGCCATGGATCTTCACCGAGAACTTCCACTCCCGTCACAACCTGCCATTCGCGACCAACAATAATGGCTATGACGGTATCGAGACCGAAATCCTCGTAAACAACCCTGCAATTCAGGCGCATTTCACAGCGCTCAGCGATTGGCAGGAGCGTGGTTTCTTTGAATGGTACGGCACTGGCTGGGGCGACAACCAGACCCCGTTTGAAGAAGGCAATGTTGCAATCTGGCTCGGCTCCTCGGGCTCCTTCGGTGGCCTTTCGCAGCTTGACCTGCCTTTCGATTTCTCCGCAACTTTCCTGCCTTATTGGGAAGCTGTAACTACCGCACCGACACAAACCTTCATTGGCGGCGCATCCTTGTTCGCGATGGCTGGCAAATCGGACGCTGAAAACGCTGCAACCGCAGCTTTCTTCGAGCACCTGACCTCCCCTGAAGTTCAGTATATGTGGCACCGCGAGACCGGCTATGTGCCGATCACCACAGCCGCTTATGAGCTTGCGCAAGCCGATGGCCATTACGAGCGTTTCCCTGCTGCCGAAGTTGGCATCCAGCAGCTGTCCTTGCCGGCAGGTGACAACACACGCGGCTACCGCATGGGCTTCTACGTCCAGATCCGTGACGTGATGAACCGTGAATACGGCCGCATCCTGACAGGTGAAACATCGGTTGAGGACGCGTTCAACACAATCGAAACAGAAGCGAATGAACTGCTGGCGCGCTTCGCGCAGACGCAGGGCTAATCCCTTCACATCTGATCGAGCGGGCGCATTCCGGATGCGCCCGCTCTCCCCTTTTTAAGGCAAGACAATGAAACGCGCGCTTTTCTCCAATATTTGGCTACCGGTTGCGCTGCTACTGCCGCAACTCGCGATCATCGCGGTATTCTTCTATTGGCCCGCAGGCTATGCCGTCCAATCTTCGTTCTACTTGCAAGACCCCTTCGGGTTTGGGTCCACATTCGTGGGCTTGGGCAATTATGAAAACCTGTTCCGAAACAACGAATATCTGAGAATTGCCAATTTCACGCTGTGGTTCACAGCACTTGTCACCTTTTTCTCCCTCGCAATTGCTTTGCTTCTGGCGGTCAAAGCGGATCGCGTTCTGAGGGGCGCGCGAACCTATCGCACGCTTTTAATGTGGGTCTATGCGGTCGCCCCACCTGTTGCCGGATTTATCGCGGTGATCATGTTCAACCAAAGCTGGGGCCCGCTGACCGAATTTTTCGCCCTGTTCGGATACCGCTTTCAGGTTGGCGTCAATTTCAACGACACCGCTTTTGCGATGGTCCTTAGCTCCATCTGGAAACAGGTGCCCGTGAATTTCATCTTCTTTCTGTCGGGCCTGCAATCCATTCCCCGCTCGGTCCGCGAGGCGGCCCTGATCGACAATCGCTCGGCATCGGGGCGGTTCTGGTCGGTCACCTTCCCGCTGCTTGCGCCAACGGGTTTTTTCTTGCTGATCATCAACATCACCTATGCGCTTTTCGACACATTCGGGATCATCGACACCGTGGTCAAAGGCGAGCCGGGCAACAACCCGATGACCCTTGTTTACAAGGTCTATGTCGATGGTTTCCGAGGCAATGATCTGGGTGGCTCTTCGGCGCAATCGGTTTTGCTGATGATCTTGGTGCTGGCCCTGACCTTCGTGCAATTCCGCTTGGTCGAGCGGCGCATCCATTACACCTGAGGAGGCAGCGATATGACCCAAATACGCATACGCAAGCGGATCAAATTATCGCAAGTGATCGATCATGCTGTCTTGATTGCGGGATCGGTTTTTATGCTGCTGCCCATGCTCATGGTACTGCAATTGGCCAGCGTTCCCGATGTAGAAATTATCCAACGCGGCCCCAGCCTTCATATTGGCGATCAGTTGGACGATAATTTCGTCAAAGCCATGTTCGAGGCATCGGGGTTCTCGGGCGAGAATACGGGCATGTCGATGTTGATGAATTCCTTCATCCTCGGGATCGGCTTTGCTGTCGGTAAAATCATTCTGGGCATGATGGCCGCGTATGCGATTGTCTATTTCCGGCTGCGCTTCGCCACCTTGGCCTTTTGGGCGATTTTCACCACCCTTCTTCTGCCATTGGAGGTGCGCATCTTGCCCTCCTATGAAATCGTGCAATCCCTAGGCATGCTCAACACCTATCAAGGTTTGATCATTCCCTTGATCGCATCGGCCACGGCCACCTTCTTCTTTCGGCAATTCTTTATGTCGGTGCCAGAAGAACTGGTCGAGGCTGCGCGGATTGATGGCGCTGGACCCGTGAAATTCTTCATCGATATTCTGGTGCCGCTGTCGCGCACGATGATCGCGGCGATGTTCATCATCATGTTTGTCTATGGCTGGAACCAATATCTCTGGCCGACAATGATCACCACCGACGAGGACATGTACACGCTCGTTCGTGGGATCAAACAGATCATTCAGGTCTTTGAAGGCACAAACCTGCCCGAATATGGGCGCGGCAATCTCTTGGCCCTGATTGCGGTGATCCCGCCTGTCTTGATCGTGGTTTTCTTTCAAAGCTGGTTCGTCAAAGGCCTCACCGAGAGCGATAAATAAAGGAATACAAAGATGGCTGAAGTCCATTTTGAAGCGGTTCAAAAAATCTACGGCAACGGGTTTGAGGCAGTTAAACCTGCAAGCTTCGAGATTGAAGACGGTGAATTTGTTGTTCTGGTCGGCCCCTCAGGCTGCGGAAAATCAACCATGTTGCGTATGATCGCGGGGCTTGAGGATATCTCGAACGGGGTTCTCAAAATCGGGGATCGTGTGGTGAACAATGTTGACCCCGCCGATCGTGATATCGCGATGGTGTTCCAGAACTACGCGCTCTACCCGCATATGACGGTGCGCAACAATATCGGCTACGGGCTGAAAAACCGTGCCGTCCCGCGTGACCAGATCGCCGCCAAGGTTGATGAGGCAGCGAAAATCCTGAACCTCGGTGAGTATCTGGATCGCAAACCCAGCGAATTGTCAGGCGGACAACGCCAGCGCGTCGCCATGGGGCGCGCTCTTGTGCGCGACCCTGCCCTGTTTCTGTTTGACGAACCTTTGTCGAATTTGGATGCCAAGCTGCGCAACCAGATGCGGATCGAAATTAAGGCCTTGCAGCGCCGCCTTGGGGTCACATCGGTTTATGTCACCCATGATCAGGTTGAAGCCATGACAATGGCCGACCGGATTATTGTGATGAATGGCGGCGTGATCGAGCAAATCGGCACCCCGTCCGAGATCTACCAGCACCCTGCCTCGATATTTGTGGCCTCTTTCATGGGCGCGCCGCCAATGAACCTTTTGGAGGTCACCCGCGAGGGCAGCGGCCTGCGCCTTGCCGATCAGATATTGTCCCTTGCGGCCCCTGATACGGGCAAGCCCCTGACGCTTGGCATCCGGCCCGAGGATATCGCCCCCGACCCAAACGGGCCGCTATCCATCAGCATTGAGATCGTGGAGGAATTGGGCGCGCATCGCTTGCTCCATGGCCGATTGGGCGAGCAAGCGATCACAGTTCATGTCCCCAAAGATTACATCGTTGAGGCAGGCTCCTTGCGTTTCGCAATGCCTTTGGAGGTGGTGTCTTTGTTCGATGCGGATACTGGGTTGAGGGTGGCATAATGGCTGTCTCGGAATTGCCCATTGTCGACGAACAGATGCGCGAGCGCATCCTGACTGCGCCAAGAACGCGTGCGACGCATGAAGCTCTGCTTGCCGAAATGGAGGCTCTGAACACGGTGGAACTGGGCGGGAAGGCAAGTACCCCGCTTTTGCCGCACGAGATCTCGACAGTGGCATGGAATGTCGAGCGTTGCCTCTTTCCCGAAGCATCGGCGAAACATCTCGCGCCTTTGGCCCCTGATCTGCTTCTGCTCTCGGAAATGGATTGCGGCATGGCCCGCACAGGCCAACGCCACACGACGGCCGAAATGGCAAGCTTCATGGGCATGACCTATGCTTATGGCGTCGAGTTTTTCGAGATGGGCCTTGGCGGCGACACCGAGATACCCTTTTGCAAGGACCCTGAAAACGAACGCGGGTGGCATGGCAACGCCATCTTGTCACGCGCCCCGATTTTACGCGTGATGATGCTGCGTCTGGACAGCCATGGCCATTGGTTTGCCAATGGCAGCGCCGTCGATCCGAACCAGCCCCGCATCGGTGGGCGCATGGCGCTCTTGGCTGTCATCGAGAGCGAAGCAGGGCCGATTTGCGCGGTCTCCACGCATCTGGAAAGCAATGCCGATGCAAGGCACCGCATGGCGCAATTTGCGCATCTCTTGGATGCGATTGATAAATTCGCGCCCAATATGCCCGTGGTGATCGGGGGCGATCTGAATACAGGCAACCATATGCCGCCTGATTTCGAATGGCACAGCGAAGGGCTTTTCGATCTGGCCCGCGCCCAAGGTTATTCATGGGAGGTGAACCCCACAGGCATGACCACAAGACCCAGCCTTCTTACGCCGCACCCTTCGCGCAAAATGAAACTCGATTGGTTCGCCCTGCGGGGTCTCACAGGCGGGCAAGGTCGGATTATCCCAGCCGTCACCGAAGGCGGCCAGACGCTTTCAGACCATGACGCCATTTGGTGCGAACTTAGCCTGTAAAGGATCAACCCCATGTCCCTCTCTGCCATCGGTGTAGCCGTGACCCGCACAGGGTTCGAGACTTTGCAAAATTGGATTTGCGACCAAGATCGACCGATTGAAATACAGGATTTTGTCGATCCTGACCTGATTGCGGGCGATTGCTCCGAGCTTGTGGCCTATTACAAACAAGCACTTGTCGCCCATCATGGTCATCGTGGCATCCATGGCCCATTTTTTGGCTTGGATATGGCCAACCCAGATCGCGATATCCGCGCAATCGTGCAAAAGCGTTTCCTGAAAGGCCTTGAGATCGCCGAAGCGCTATCGGCCAAGCATATGGTGATCCATAGCCCGTTTTCTTATTGGGATTTGCTCAATCGGGACAATTACCCAAAATCCATCCCCGCGATGTGTGATGCGGCAGCGCAGAGTTTGTCAGAGGTATTGCCACGGGCAGCAGATATTGGCTGTGATCTTGTGATCGAAAATATCGAAGATACTGACCCGAGGATGCGTGTCGAGCTTATCCAACAAATCGCCCATCCCAATCTGAAGGCCTCGATTGATACAGGCCATGCCGATCTTGCCCATGGCCGCTACACTGCGCCGCCTGTCGTGGATTTCATCGCCGCCGCTTCCGGGTATCTGGGGCATGTTCATCTACAAGATGCCGATGGCTATGCGGACCGTCACTGGCATCCGGGTCAGGGGCGGCTGAACTGGCAGCCGATCCTCAAAGCGATTGACGAGCTTGACGAAGCGCCACATCTGATTTTGGAGGTTCGCGATCAAATCGCGCTGCTGCCAGACACCGCTGCATGGTTGGAAGGTTTGGCGATCTGAGTGCAGGCAAAGCGAGGCATTTCGCTGCCCTGAGCAACTGTCCGTCGTCAGGGTTTATGGAACCAATGGCGGCCTAAACTAAGAGAGAGTTTGGCTCATCTGGTTGGTTTGATTACGCGGCGTGCTGGCGGTGATGCAAGCGCCGCGTTTCGAGTGTCTTCCGTTTGATCCTTTCACGTTGTTTCAGAATGGCTTTGTCACGCCCGAAGTAGACGTCGGCCGGTGTGACGTTGTTGATGCTCTCGTGGTAGCGCTGATGATTGTAGTGGTCGACGAAGGCCGCGATCTGGGCCTCAAGATCCCCCGGCAGAAAGTAGTTTTCCAGCAAGATGCGGTTCTTTAAGGTCTGGTGCCAGCGCTCGATCTTGCCTTGCGTTTGCGGATGATATGGCGCGCCGCGAGAGTGCTCCATCCCCTTGTCCTTCAACCAGTCTGCCAAGTCACCTGAGACGTAGCTAGAGCCGTTGTCACTGAGCAGACGTGGCTTGTGAACGACGTGCACCTGATCACAGCGC
>CBFHMG010000012.1:0-57744 GCA_965656935.1 uncultured Paracoccaceae bacterium | reverse complement strand
GCCGTACCAGCGGTAGAACGTAGTGCGCGGAATGCCCAGTTTGGCCAATGTCTGGCGTGCAGACAGATGACTTTCCTCGACCAGCCGGATGATCTCCAGCTTCTCTGATGCGGGATACCTCATTCGTCGTCGCCCCCATCCCCGAGAATGCTTTTTTTGAGAAGACGCAATTCGAGCGTTTGCTCCGCGACCACCTCTTTTAGATCCTTTGCCTCCCGACGCAGTGCTTTGACCTCGTCCGCGTTCGCAGCCCGTGCCGTATCGCCAGCAAGCCGCTTCTTACCGGCTTCCATGAAGTCCTTAGACCATTTGTAGTAGATGCCCTGTGATATGCCCTCACGGCGGCACAACTCAGCGATGCTGTCTTCGCCACGCAAGCCATCAAGGACGATCCTGATCTTTTCTTCCGCTGAATAATGCTTGCGCGTGGCGCGCTTGATGTCTTTGACGACCTTCTCGCCAGAGCTCTTAGTTGTCTTTCTCATCGTCCACTCCTTCGTGGCTACGATGAGCAACAAACCCTCTCTTAGCAAATAACCCTATTTGGACCCATAGGCGCTGACGTCAGACAACGATAACTATGAACCAGAAATGCTCCGTTAGATGAACCTAGAGGCGAAGAGTAAGGACTATCAGAAATGGAAGGTGATCTTGAAGCCCTTCCACAAGTTTGTCGAGTGGTGTGAGGGGAAAAAGAAAAAGGTGATGACATGCCCAACCGGAAACGGGAAGCTTAAGAACCTGTAATCGGAGCGACCGCCAAGCTGAAGGCCTATTAAAATTTATTAAAAAATTGTAAACGAATATTCATAAAGAGTTCCGCGTGATTTCCCCCCGTGCCCCCTCGAGACACTTAAGATGTCCTACACCTACTCCCAAGCAGAAACCTGAGGGGGCGGGGGTGGTAGGAGGGGGTCCTTATGTTTCTTCAAGTATCCTCATGCATCCCTAACGTTCCCTCTATACTACCTTACACAGCCCTAGCGTTCCCTTTATGCTACCGTACGTAGCCCTCACAGCGACGCACACATATCACCCATATCCTTTTAGTATGTTGCATAGATGCACATAGACCTGTACAGCCTCTTGGTTAGCAGTTCGATTTCTGCATGTGTTTTACTCGGTAACGTCATTGGTAACACTTTGACAGCTTAGAAATTCACAGCCTGTTGCGATATACCCTTGTATTGTTGGCTATACTGTTCTATCTCCACTGCAAGAGGGCGCGGTACCTAGCGCATCATAGGTGGGCGACATCTGCCCGTTCTCGATCTTGGACAGGGTCGAGCGCGCAAGCCCCGCATGATTGGCCGCCTGCTCCAAGGTCCAGTTCCTGTCCTTGCGCAATTCGCGCACCCTTGCGCCCAGATCAATGGGCTGGGGCGTGGCGCTCTCGCCGTTTTCACGGGCCAGACGGATCAAGGACGGTTCATTGGCTTTGCTCATAGCGGGCGATGTAGCGTGAGGGGCGCAATCTGGCAACTGCGGCACAGGCTCTGCGGCCTATACAGGCCCGCGCCAACGCGTTAGGACTGCACTGAAAGCCAGCAAGGGCCAAGCGCCTCCGCCAGCATATCCACGACCCAAACACGGTCGGAATGCTGTCGTAATCCCGTTTGAAAGAATACTGATGATCAAGCTTGATATCCTCTCCGATCCGATCTGCCCGTGGTGCTATATCGGCTGGAGCAATCTGGCCCGCGCGATGGAGAAAAAGCCGGACCATCCCTTTGCGATTGAATGGCATCCCTATCAGCTCAATCCCGACATGCCGCCCGAGGGCATGGATCGGCATGATTATCTCGAAACCAAATTCGGCGGGCGCGACGGCGCGGTAACGGCCTATGCCCCCGTGCTGGAACATGCCGAGGCCGCGGGGCTATCGCTCAAGCTTGATGCCATCACCCGCACCCCCAGCACGATCAATGCGCATCGCCTGATCCATTGGGCAGGGCTGGAAGAGCGCCAGACGCCGATGGTTGTGGCGCTGTTCAAAGCCTATTTCATCGAAGGGCGCGATATTGGCGATGCAGAGGTCTTGCAGGATCTGGCCGGCTCGGTCGGGCTGGATGGCGCCATGACCCAGACCCTTTTGCAAGGCGAGGCCGATCTCAAGGAAATCGCCGAGCGCGACCGCCATGCCCGCGCGCGCGGCGTCACGGGCGTGCCCTGTTTTATCATCGACAACCAGCATGTGGTCACAGGCGCGCAGCCCGCGTCCTTCTGGGAAGAGGTGATCACGGATATCACCCAACAGCTCGGGTCCCAAGCATGAGCGCCGCTCAGCCGCAGACCCGCAGCACCTCGAAATTCGAATTTGTCTGCATGATGGGGCTGATGTTTGCCACCATCGCCTTTTCGATCGACGCGATGCTGCCCGCCCTACCCGATATCGTGGACAGCCTCACCCCCGATGATCCCAACCGTGCGCAACTGATCATAACCAGCTTTCTGCTTGGCATGGGGCTTGGCACCATGCTGGCGGGCCCCCTCTCGGATGCTTTGGGGCGAAAGACGGTGATCGTGATCGGCGCGGGGCTTTATATGGCGGGCGCGCTGATGGCGTATTTCGCGCAAAGCCTTGAATGGATTTTGCTGGCTCGCGTGCTGCAAGGGCTGGGGGCTGCGGGGCCGCGGGTGGTCTCGCTGGCCATGGCCCGAGACCTCTTTGTGGGCCGCGCGATGGCGCAGATCGTCTCCTATGCGATGCTGGTCTTTACCATCGTGCCCGCGATTGCGCCGCTGCTTGGCGCTTGGATCATCATGGGCTTTGGCTGGCGCGCGATCTTTCTGGCCTTCCTCGCCTTCTCGGTGATCTCGGTCGGCTGGCTCTCGCTGCGCCAACCCGAAACGCTGGCCCCTGAGGATCGTCGCCCGCTGCAAATCGCCCCGCTTTGGGCAGGCCTGCGCGAGACTTTGGCACATCGCCAGATGCAATTCTCGATCATCGCGCAAACCTGTATTTTCGGCGGGTTATTCGGCTCGCTCTCCTCGATCCACCAGATTTTCGACTATACCTATGGCCTGCGCGAGAGCTTCCCGCTCTGGTTCAGCCTGATCGCCCTGCTCTCGGCGCCCACAGGGCCGATCAATGGCAAGATGGTGATCCATACTGGCATGCGCCCGCTGATCCGCGTGACGATGCTGGCCCAAGCGGGGTTGAGCCTGACCCTTGCGCTGGCCTTCCTGAGCGGCGCGCTCGGCGGGGCGGAGTTTGGGGTCTATGTGTTCTGGAATGTGACGCTCTTTGCCACGGCGGGCTTTACCATCGGCAATCTGAACGCCTTGGCGCTGGAGCCTTTGGGCCATATCGCAGGGATGGCGTCATCCGTGATGGGCGCGATCTCGACCATCGGAGGCGCACTGGCAGGCGCCCTGATCGGTCAGATGTTCAACGGCACGCCCGTGCCCCTGTTTTTCGGCATCTCGCTGCTGATGCTGATCGGAGGCCTGCTGATGTTCCGCATGCCGAGGGAAGCGGTGGATGCGGGGTGAGGTTGGTGGGGAAGCGGAAGTTCGCTGCATTTGCGAACTAGTCAAAGCCTGCAAAAAAGCTACCATTGGCCACAGATTAGTGACTAAATCTGATAGTGCAGTATGCACACCGCTAAGGCTCCTTGTGTTAGGTTGGTTTTCTGGCTTTATGGTAGATAGCATTTTTGCAATTCAACTTTAGATATTGGGCGTCACATGAAGTTAAAGCAATTTCGCGTCACCAAGTTTCGTTCCGTAACTGATAGCGGCTGGCTCGACGTTTCTGACGTTACAGCCCTCATTGGCGAAAACGAAGCGGGTAAAACAAACCTTTTGCTCCCTCTATGGAAATTCAACCCTACAGCAGCAGGAGAAATCAGCCTGCTCGATGACATGCCGCGCAGTCGATATGCGGAAATGCGCAACGAAGCGAACTCGCATTGTTTCATTTATTGCAAATTTGAGCTGGACGAAACTGAAATACAAATTGCAAACCAATATGGCGTAGCTGTTAAGGAAGGGGCAACCGTAGTTGCTCGACGTCACTTCAACGGAGGTTACGGATACGAACTTTCCGACTTCCCAGACGTGGATTTGTTAAGAACCTATAATCCCGCGTTGGCGAAACCCGCTGAAACGGAGGATGAAGAAGCAGACAAAGGGCCAAGTTTGTGGAAGCGGTTCCACAACAGGCTTCCGAGCTTTGTTTACTATTCGAACTACGGCAACCTGGACGATCAAATCTACCTGCCGCACGTTGTAGAGAATATGGAACGCGAGGATTTAGGGCAGCGCGAGGCCGCCAAGGCACGCACCCTAAAGGTCCTATTTGATCTTGTAAGCCTAAGTCCTGAGGAGATGTTGGAGCTGGCCCGGTCAACCGGAGTGGTTGAGCAAGTCAACCAACATGGGCAAAAGGTTGGAAATATTACCAACAAGACCGATGATGAAATACAAGAGGACGACAAGCAACTACGCGAGCGCTTAGCGCTGCTCCAATCGGCGTCTTCAAAACTAACAAAGAGCTTTTCTGAATGGTGGAAACAAGGTAACTACCGGTTTCGTCTGGTAGCTGACGGCAACTACTTTCGAATTTTGGTAGCAGATGAGCGTCGCCCAGAAGAAATCGAACTTGAGAATAGAAGCGCTGGTCTCCAGTGGTTCCTGAGCTTTTTCTTGGTCTTTACATACGAAACCGAAGATTCCCACGAAGACGCAATCGTCCTTCTTGATGAGCCAGGGCATTCGTTGCATCCACTCGCACAGCGGGATTTGACAGCGTTTTTCAATAATCTTGCAGAAACAAATCAACTCATTTTTACCACCCACTCGCCATTTATGATAGATGCTGATCGCCTTGATCGCGTCCGAAAAGTGTTCGTCGGTGAGGATGGTAATACGGAGGCATCAAGCGATCTTGGCATCAATAGAGGTGCAAGAGGGGTTAAAGACAAAGGCGCAACCTATGCCGTTCATTCGGCATTGAACCTTACGGTCGCGGAAAGTTTGCTTCTAGGCTGTAAGCCAATTATCGTTGAAGGCCCATCAGACCAGCATTATCTTACTACGATAAAAAATATTCTGATTGGCAACAGAAAAATCGCCCCGAAGTCAGAGCTGGTATTTCCACCGTCTGGCGGCGCAAAGACGGCCAAAATTATCGCTTCAATTTTATCTGGCCGCGACGACGAGCTTCCAATGGTGCTGCTAGATAGTGATGCTGCAGGAAAGCAAGCGATCAAATCTCTGCGTGATGACCTGTATTCTGAAGCGAGGGATCGTGTGGTTGAAACCGACGAATTCTTTCTCGATCTCAAGGGCACTGAAATTGAAGACCTCATGCCGACAGGTCTAATGATTCAGGTCCTTGACCGTATGGAGCGACGTGCAGAACAGGAATTTGAAGACTTTCACGATCCAAAGAAACCCATAATTCCACAAATCAAGAGCTGGGCAGCTAAAGAGGGTTTCGAGATGGAGCAAGGTTGGAAAGTGAAATTGGCTTTGGGCGTTAAGGACAAGTTGCTCTCAAACACAAGTCGACATGTAGAAGATGACGACATGAAACGTTGGAAAGAACTTTTCGACAAACTTATCTGAATGGAGCAAATTTCTGGGTGCGGCAAACTGACAGTTTAGCGGCTTGTTGCTTCACGGATTTGGAGATTTCGTATTCGCTGCGGATGTCCGGAAAGCGGGTTGCAACCGCAGCATCGACAGGTATGGATGGACGGCAGCTTCGGGCCGTCTCCACTCCCCGCCCCCCAAACAAAAACAAACCCCGCAAAGCGGGGCCCGTTTTCATCTCTCATCTGCGCTCGGGCCAGCCCGTCTCAATGCGGCTGGACGCCTGGTAAAAAGACCTTCTCGTCGCGGAACAGCAGGGAAATCCCGTCCTTGAACACATGCACCTTGTCAGGCGTGGCCGAGAGTTTCACCTCATTGCCGCGCAGACCTGCATGGATGCCCGCCAGTTTGCCGATCACGGGGGTCTCCTGCCCCTCGGCCTGCTCGAAATACAAAAGCGTGACCTCGCCCAAGGCCTCGGTGATTTTCACTTTCCCTTTGAAGGCGAAGTCCTTTTCCTCGGTGGCGTGCATATCCTCAGGGCGGATGCCGATTTGCACGCGCGCGCCCTTATCCTCGGGCTTGGACGGGTAATTCGAGGTGATCGTGCCGCCCCCCTGATCGAGCTTGAGTTTGGTCACTTTGCCCGTGCCCGTGATCTCGCCTGCCATCAGGTTCATCGCAGGCGAGCCGATGAATTGCGCCACGAAGGTGGAATTGGGGCGCTCATACAGCTCCAGCGGCGCGCCGACCTGCGCAACGCCGCCCCCTGCCAGAACCACGATGCGGCTGGCCAATGTCATCGCCTCGACCTGATCATGGGTCACATAGACCATCGTCGTCTCGGGCATTTGTTCCTTGAGCTGCGCGATCTCGATCCGCGTGGCCACACGCAAGGCGGCATCAAGGTTGGAGAGCGGCTCGTCAAAGAGATAGACCTTGGGGTCGCGCACAATCGAGCGGCCAATCGCCACCCGCTGCCGCTGCCCGCCTGAAAGCGCTTTGGGAAGGCGATCAAGGAAATTGGTCAGTTGCAGTTTATCGGCGGCTGCGCGGACTTTCTCGTCGATCTCGGCTTTGTTGAAGCCCGCGATTTTCAGCGCGAAGGCCATATTGTCATAGACCGTCATATGCGGATAGAGCGCATAGGATTGGAAGACCATGGCAATGCCGCGCTCGGACGGGGGCACATCATTGACAACGGTGCCATCAATCTCCAACTCGCCGCCCGTGATCTTTTCCAGCCCCGCGATCATCCGCAAAAGGGTGGATTTGCCGCAGCCCGAGGGGCCGACAAAGACGATCAGCTCGCCCGTTTGAATGTCGAGATTGATATCCCTCAAGACCCGCACATTGCCATAGGATTTCTCGACATCCGTCAGCTTCAGATCAGCCATATTGTCTTCCTCTCCTCTATACCCCTGCCCTGCCTGTCAGCCGTCAGCCATGACGCCGAAATAGGCTTGATAGGGGGGTAAGGTCACATCCTTATCCGTCACATTTGCGGTGAAGGGCGCCCCTTTATCCTGCTGCCACTCGCCTTCGGGAAGGGTCACGGGCAGCGCCATATTGCTCAGGTTGAAGGCGCAGAACAGCTTCTGCCCCTCATGCGCGCGAATGAAGGAGACGATGCCACCTTCATGGCTCACAAACTCGAAGCTGCCCTTTGCCAAGGCGGGGAAGCTTTGGCGGAAGCGGATCATGTTGCGGTAGAAGGCCAACGTCGAGGCGCTGTCCCCCTCCTGTGCGCCGACCGCGCGTTGCAGATGCTCCACCGCGACGGGCAGCCATGGTTTGCTATCCGAGAAGCCGCCATTTTGATTATCCGAGACCCAAGGCATCGGCGTGCGGCAGCCATCGCGGCCCTTGAATTTCGGCCAGAAGCGGATGCCGTAAGGGTCCTGCAAATCATCAAAGGCGACATAGGCCTCGGTTAGGCCAAGCTCCTCGCCCTGATAGATACAGACCGAGCCACGCAGGCACATCAACAGCCCCGCATAGAGGCGGCGGGCCTCCTCGCCCATATTCCAGCGCGAGGGGTGGCGCACGACATCATGGTTGGAGAACGCCCAACAGGCCCATCCATCCCCGATCCGGTCTTCATAGGTGGTGATCACCTCGCCTATCCGCTCAGGCGTGGGCTCGGTGGCCGAGAGGAAATCAAAGCTGTAACACATATGCATTTTATCGCCGCCGCTGGTATATTCGGCTTGGATATCAAGGCCATATTGCGCATCCCCCACTTCGCCCACGGCGGTGGTGGCGGGGTATTGCTCCATCAAGGCGCGCAGATCACGCAGGAATTGGAGGTTCTCGGGCTGGTTCTTGTCATAGAGGTGGTCTTGCCAGTTATAGGGGTTCACCTCGGGCGCGATGCTGGAATTTCGGCGCTCGGGCTCAAGGGCAGGATTGTCGCGCAACTGCTTGTCATGAAAGTAGAAATTGATCGTATCAAGGCGGAACCCATCGACCCCGCGATCAAGCCAGAATTTCGCGATATCCAGCATTTCCTTGCGAACATCGGCATTGTGGAAATTCAGGTCGGGCTGCTCCTTGAGGAAGTTATGCAGGTAATATTGCATGCGTTCCGCATTCCATTCCCAAGCCGAGCCGCCGAAGATCGACAGCCAGTTATTGGGCGGGCTGCCATCGGCTTTGGCATCGGCCCAGACATACCAATCGGCCTTGGCATTATCGCGGCTCGACTGGCTTTCGACAAACCAGCCATGCTGGTTCGAGCTATGGGAGAGCACCAGATCAATCAGGACCTTGATACCCAGATCATGGGCGCGCTGGATCAGCGCGTCGAAATCGCCAAGGCTGCCGAACATCGGGTCAACATCGCGGTAATCCGAGACGTCATAGCCGAAATCGAGCATCGGCGAGCGGAAGAAAGGCGAAATCCAGATCGCATCCACCCCGAGGCTGGCCACATGGTCCAGCCGATGGATGATCCCCGCCAGATCCCCGATCCCATCATGGTTCGAGTCCTGATAGCTGCGGGGGTAAATCTGATAAATGACCGCGCCGCGCCACCAATCCTTGTCGGGGGCTACAATCTGTTCGCGGGCCATATCCTGCATCAAGTTCATTCGGTATTCGCTCTTATTTTACGGAGCCAGCCAAAAGGCCGCGCACCAGATATCGTTGCATTGTGAAGAAGACAGCGAGGGGCACCGCGATCGACACGAAGGCCGATGTTGCAAGGATTTCCCAATCCCCGCCCCGTGTGCCCAGTAGCTCGACAATCTGGCGCGTCATGACCGTGGTCTCGCCAGAACTGTCAATCAGGAAAACCATAGCCACCAGCAGATCATTCCATGTCCACAGGAACTGGAAGATTGCGAAACTGGCCAAGGCCGGGAAACTCAGCGGCAGGATGATCCGCGTGAAAATCTGGAAATCACTCGCGCCATCGACGCGGGCATTCTCGATGATCTCGCGGGGCAGCCCCACCATATAGTTACGTAACAAATAGATCGCCAAAGGCAGGCCAAAGCCCGTATGGGCAAGCCAGACACCCAAATACCCTTTCCCGATCCCGATCTCGTTGTGGAATTTCAAAAGCGGGATCAGCGCAAGCTGCAAGGGCACAACCAGAAGGCCCACAATCACCGCAATCAACAGCGCGCGTCCCGGAAACTCCATCCATGCCAAGGCATAGGCCGCAAAAGCTGCCACAAGGATGGGGATGATCGTGGCGGGAATGGTCACGGTCAGCGTGTTGAAAAAGGCCCGCGCCATGCCCTCGCGATTTCCGGGGTCAAACAGGACCGAGCGGTAATTGTTCAGCGTGAAATCAGGCGGGCTTTCGGCCGTCACAAAGACGCGCTGACCGCGCCCTGAAATCTGCTCGTCATTGCCCGTCCAGACATAGTCGCCATTGGATTGCACTGTCATGGTTTCGCCATCCCCGAGATCGGCGGTCTCGCCTGGCGTATAGGCGTCAATCGCGCGAGAGGACGTGCCCCAGACGCTGACCTCGGCCACGACATCCTCGGCGCTCTCGACCTTGCCATCCACGACATAGAGATTGCCCTCAACCACGAAAACACCGTCGCGCTCAACGCGGTTCTCATCGGGATCAGCGGCGCGGAAGGTCTCGTTCAATTCGGCGGGGAAAAGGGCCGCCCACCAGCCCGAACTGCGGATTTGATCCGTGGTCCGGAATGAGGAAACGAGCAGACCTACAGTGGGAAAAATCCAAAGCAAAACAAGCGCTAAGACCGAGAGGTTCACAGCCCATGTCAGGCGGGATTTGGTGCCGGCAATATTATCCATCACCGCATCTCCTTGCGCGCATTATAGACGTTCCACACAAGGATCGGCGTCACCATCAGCATGATGATCATCGCACTGGCCGAACCCACACCCCAATCATTGGCGCGGAACAGCTTGTCATACATGTAATTGGCCAGAACCTGCGTTTCCCATTGCCCGTTGGTCATGGCAAAGACGATATCGAACACCTTGAGCACCACGATGGTGATCGTCGTCCAGACCACCACAATCGTGCCCGTGATTTGCGGCACCTTGATCTTGAAGAAAATCTGGAACGGGTTGGCGCCATCCACGATTGCCGCTTCGATGGTTTCCTCGGGGATGCCACGAAGGGCCGCCGATAGGATTACCATGGCAAAGCCCGTTTGAATCCAGATCAGCACGATCATCAGGAAGAAATTGTTCCAGAAGGGCACGGTCAGCCATGTGATCGGCTCCTCTCCGCCCAATTGCAGATAGACCGCATTGAGAATGCCGATCTGCGCAGTATCGATGGGGCGCGCATCATAGATCAGCTTGAAGATCACAGCCGCCCCCACAAAGGAGATCGCCATGGGCATGAAAATCAGCGATTTCGCGATATTGCCCCAGCGGATACGGTCGGTCAGCTGTGCCGATAGCAACCCGAAGGCCGTCGCGGCGGCAGGCACAACCAAAAGCCAAAGGACATTATTGCGCACGGCCTCCCAGAATTTGGGGTCATTGAACATTTGCGCATAATTATCGCCCCCCACGAAAGCTCCGCCCGCGTCACGATCCGTCAGGGACAGGCGCAGGGTCTCGAAGACCGGATAGGCGAGGTATAAACCAAGGGCGAGCAAGGCGGGCGCGAGAAACAGCCAAGGACGGATGGCATTGGCGCGGTTGATATTGCGCCCCGCATTCGGCCCGCGCGGAGGGAACAGCACCTTGTCGAGAAACTGGTTGGAAAAGAAGAAATAGGCGATGCAGCCACCTACGCCGACGAAAATGGTCAGCAATCCTTGCAATGCCGGAGACATGACAGCCCTCCCCTCGGTGCCAATATGTGCCTGAAAAGGCAGGGACATGGCCGCATGGGCGGCCATGTCCGAGAGCATAAGCGCCGCTTAGTTAAGCGCGTCCCAGCTGTCCTGGATCGCGGTTGCAACCGCGTCGGCATCTGCGCCGCCAGCATAGTCAACCATGCCGGTCCAGAAGGAGCCCGCACCAATCGCGCCTGGCATCAGGTCGGATGCGTCAAAGCGGAAGGTGGTTGCGCCAAGCAGGATCTCGCCCTGACCGCGCAGCGATGCGTTCTCGTAAGTGTCGAGGTTTACACCCGAATGCGGGGTAAGGAAGCCGCCCTGCGCCATCATAATTTCATGCGCGACGGGTGTCTGCAGGAATTCCATGAAGGCCATGGTTGCGTCAGATGGATCGGTCACAGCCATCAATGTGCCGCCACCCAGAACCGGATTGCCAAGGTCTTCACCCGCAAAGGACGGGAAGTAGAAAAAATCGGCATCTTCACCAACAACCGTGCCATCTGGGAAGAAGGCAGGGATGAAGGAGGCCTGACGGTGCATGTAGCAGCCGGGAGGCGAGGCAAAGAGGCCCGCAGGGCTGTCACGGAAATCGGTTGTCGCAACCGCGCCCGCGCCGCCCATGACCCAATCGTCATTGCGTGCGAAGGTGCCGAAGGTTTCGATTGCGTTTACAACACGTGGGTCGTTGAAGGGGATCTCGTTGGAGACCCAAGCATCATAGACATCAGGGGTCTGCATGCGCAGCATGATATCTTCAACCCAGTCGGTTGCAGGCCAGCCCGTTGCCGCGCCCGAACCCAGACCGATACACCAAGGTGTGCCGCCATCTGCAACGATCTGCTCGGACAGGGCCAGCAGGTCTTCCATGGAGGCGGGCACGTCATAGCCTGCATCCTCGAAGTTCTCAGGCGAATACCATACCAGCGACTTCACGTTCACATTGAAGAAGAAGCCGTAGAACTGGTCGGCGCCCGCGTCATCGGCATAGGTGCCAAGATCAACCCAAGACTGGCCCGCTGCGAAGTTTTCGGTGACCCAAGAGGCCATGTCATCGCCCAATGGGGTCAGAAGGCCATTGCCAGCCATATTCGCGGCCAGACCAGGCTGGGGGAATACGGCGATATTGGGCGCAGAGCCCGCTTCGGCGTCGATCACGATCTGCTGCTCGAAGCTGTCGGAGCCCGTGTAAGTGGCCTCCGCGCCTGTTGCGGCTTCGAAATAGGCCAAGAGCGCGTCAAAGCGGTCCGCCTCAGGCGAAAGCCAAGGACCCGCGATTGTGACTGTCTCGCCCGAGAAATCATTTGCCGAGGCAAATGCTTCATAGCTGTCCCAGCTGAAATCGCCTTCCCCAACAGGGAAAACCATCCTGTGGCCATCAGCCATTGCCATGCCTGCCGTCAGTGCCAGAGCAGCTGCGCCAGTATAAAGAGTTTTTTTCATCAGTAACCTCCCAGTGAAACGCCTGTCCGTCAGGCGCGAGTTCTGTCTGTCGCGCTCAAAAATTTTCCCAAAGCGCTTTGGACTGACGGCACAGTCCTTCACACCGCAAGCAGAGTCAATCCATCTTATGATTATTCGTTGATAAATAAGGTTCATTTCGCAGTTGCAGCATTTATTTTGCGATCAGACTCTTTGACATTCTCGACAACCCCAGCTTAGTGTCGGTCGAAAATTTGAAAGCGCTTTGGCAAAATGTCGATGAACCTCAAAGAACTGGCTGACTCGCTCGGATTGTCCCCGACCACCGTGAGTCGGGCGCTGAACGGCTACCCGGAGGTGGGCGAGAAAACCCGCGCGCGGGTCAATGCCGCCGCGAAAGCCGCGCATTACCAGCCCAATTCGCGCGCGCAGCGATTGGCCACGGGTCGCGCCATGACTATCGGACATGTGATCAACCTCTCGGGTGAGGCGGAAATGGTGAACCCGATTTTCGCCGATTTTCTGGCTGGCGCAGGTGAGGTCTATGCCCGCGAGGGATATGACCTGCTGCTCTCGATTGTGGCCGATCACGAGGTAGAGCGCGCCTATCGCCAGATGGCGGCCAAAGGCTCGGTCGACGGCGTGATGGTGCAAGGCCCCCGCATCGAGGACCCGCGCATCCCGCTTCTTGATCAATTGGGCCTGCCCTTTCTGGTGCATGGCCGCACAGGCCAATATGAGGCCTATAGCTGGCTGGATGTGGCCAATATCCGCGCCTTCAAAAAGGCCACGGATTTCTTGTTGGACCTCGGCCATCGACGGATTGCGCTGATCAACGGGCTTGAGCAGATGGATTTCGCCGCCCGCCGCCGCAAAGGCTATGAAGAAGCCCTGCAAGCCCGTGGCCTCACCCCTGATCCAAGCCTGATGCGCGCCGATGTAATGACCGAAGGCTATGGCTATGATGCCGCCTCCGAGATGCTGGACCGCGCAACGGATGCGCCCACGGCCTTCCTTGTGTCCTCGGTGATCTCGGCCATCGGCGTGCGCCGCGCGGCAGGCGAACGGGGGTTGCGCCTTGGCAAGGATGTGTCGCTCATCACCCATGATGACGTGCTGTCCTACATGAATAATGACCGCGAAGGCCCCGCCTTCACCGCGACCCGCTCCTCGATCAGACAGGCAGGCGCGCGCTGTGCCGAAATCCTGATCGAGATGATCAATAACCCCGGCCAGCCCCCGACCCAAGAATTATGGGAAGCGGAACTGACCGTGGGCCGCTCAACGGGCCCTGCCCCTACGCTGTGACAGCCCTCCCTGAAAGGACGACCTCCATGCGCCTTACTCGCGCCGATTTCCCTGAAGATTTCCTCTTCGGGGTCGCAACCTCCGCCTATCAGATCGAAGGCCATGCCAATGGGGGCGCGGGCCCGACCCATTGGGATAGTTTCGCGGCCACGCCTAGAAATGTGGTGCGCGCCGAGAATGGTGATCTGGCTTGTGATCACCTCAATCGCTGGCAGGAGGATCTCGATCTGGTGCGCGATCTGGGGGCCGATGTCTATCGGTTCTCGACCTCATGGGCGCGCGTGATGCCCGAAGGCCGTGGTAAGGTCAACGCGCAAGGCCTTGATTTTTATGATAGGCTTGTGGATGGCATGCTGGAGCGCGGGATCAAACCGGCGGCCACCCTCTATCATTGGGAATTGCCCTCGGCATTGGCCGATCAGGGCGGTTGGCGCAACCGTGCTATCGGGGATTGGTTTGCCGATTACACCGAAGTGGTGATGACACGGCTTGGCGACAGGATTTGGTCGGCCGCGCCGATCAATGAGCCTTGGTGCGTTGGATGGCTCAGCCATTTCGAGGGCGCCCATGCCCCGGGCCTGCGCGATATCCGTGCGGCCGCGCGCGCCATGCATCACGTGCTTCTGGCCCATGGCCGCGCCACGCAAGTTATGCGCGGCTTGGGGATGAAAAACCTTGGTGCAGTGTGCAATTTCGAATGGTCCGAGCCCGCTGATAACAGCCCCGAAACCATCGCCGCCGCCGCCCGCAATGACGCGATCTATAATCGCTTTTTCCTTGGCGGATTGTTCAAGGGCGAGTACCCCGAAGAGGTGATGGAAGGCTTCGCACCGCATCTGCCACAGGGCTGGCAGGATGATTTCACAACCATCCGCGAACCGCTCGATTGGTTGGGTCTGAATTACTACACCCGCAAAATGGTCACCCATCAGGAGGGCGCTTGGCCCAATTACGGCGACACGGAAGGCCCGCTGCCCAAGACCCAAATGGGGTGGGAGATTTACCCCGAAGGCCTGCGTGATTTCCTGATCCGCACGGCGCGCGACTATACAGGCACCCTGCCCCTTTATGTCACCGAAAACGGCATGGCCAATGCGGACGAGCTGGGAACCCCCGATCATGCGCGCATTGATTACCTTACGGCACATTTGAACGCCGCGCGTGAGGCGATTGCCCAAGGCGTGCCGCTTGAGGGCTATTTCTGTTGGTCCTTGATGGATAATTACGAATGGTCGCTCGGCTATGAGAAACGTTTTGGACTGGTCCATGTGGATTTCGACAGCTTGAAGCGCACCCCGAAAGCATCCTATGACGCGCTTGCAGGATGGTGGCGCAGGTAGCGCGCCCCGTCCCTACTGACCAAGAAGGACGTCAAGATGAGTGCTGGTTTTTCACTAGTTGCCGATACGGGCGGCACAAATACACGCGTGGCCTTGGCCAATGACGGGGTGGTGGATCAAGACAGCATCCGCCGTTACCGCAACGCGCAAGCCAGTGGCATGGATGATATCCTGCGGCAATATCTGGGCGATATCGGTGTGGCGAGCACGCAAATCTCGGGCGCTTGCGTGGCGATTGCGGGCCCTGTGCGCGACGGCGTGGCCAAAATGACCAATCTCGACTGGCGGATTGATCGCGATATGTTGGCAGATGTGCTGACGGCCAAAAAGCTGGCGGTCTTGAATGATTTGCAGGCGCAAGGTCATGCGATCGGGCATCTCGAGCCGCGCTATGTCACCCAGATCCTGCCCCAACCCGAGGCCTCCCTTCATGCGGCCAAACTGGTGATCGGGCTTGGCACGGGCTTTAATGCAGCCCCCGTCTTTGACACAGCCGCAGGCCGTTTCGTGCCACCCTCGGAATCGGGCCATATCAGCCTGCCTTGGTCGGGCAATGATGGCGATGCCATCGCGCTGGCCTTGCGCGGCGAGCGCGGCTTTGCCTCGGTCGAGGATATCCTGTCAGGCCGCGGGATCGAGCGATTGCACCGCTTTTTGCATGATCGCAAGGTCTCGGCCGCCGATATCATGGCCAGCCTTGAAACGGGCGATGCGCAGGCCGAGGCCACCGCGCGGCTTTTCGTGAAAATCCTTGGCACCGTGGTGGGTGATCTAGCACTGATCAACCTGCCCTTTGGCGGCATCTACCTGATCGGTGGCGTGTCGCGCGCGATTGCCCCTTATCTGGAACGCTTCGGCTTTGCCCAAAGCCTGCAAGCAAAAGGGCGGTTCGAAGGCTTCATGGAGCAATTCGGGGTTTTTGTTGTCTCGGATGACTATGCCGCCCTGACAGGCTGCGCGGCACATCTTTCGCATTTGTAAAAACAGGCCTGCCCTAGAAAGCCTCATCCTTGACCGATTGCATCGACACATGGGTCGAGGTCGAGGCGACATAGGGCAAGGCCGAGATCACCTCCCCCAGCACACGGCGATAGCTGCGCATATCGCTGGTGCGCACCTTGAGCTGGTAATCAAACGCCCCCGCAATCATATGGCATTGCTCGATCTCGACCACTTTGCGCACCTGCTCATTGAAAGCGTTAAGCGCTTTTTCCGTGGTATCGGTCAGCTTCACCTCAACGAAAGCCACATGGTCGCGGTTCAATTTGCTCGGATCAAGCACCGCGCGATAGCCCAGAATATAGCCCTGCGCCTCCAGCCGCCGCAAACGCACCTGAGTCGGGCTTTTTGACAGGCCAACACGGTTCGCAAGCTCGGTTACAGCTATGCGACCGTTTACAGTGATTTCTTTCAGGATTTTGTGGTCAAAGGCATCAAGTTGCCCGCTATCTTTACTATCGACCATGCAAACGCCCTCCAACTTGGAATTTCTTAGCAACTTTTTCCTTTTGGCAAGAAGAGTCAAGGCGCCCTTCCTGAAAGCTTTGCCGTACAGATAGATAATTCTCTAAGGAAAGGTGCCAAAATGACCAAACTTGCCGATATCCGCGCCAGCATCCGTGCCGATCATCTGGAAGATGAAAATGTCATTTTGGACCGATTGATCGCTGGCAATGGCCCTACCCCCGCGACACGCAAAGCCGCGTCTGAGCGTGGCACAAAGATGGTCGAAGCCATGCGCGCCGATACCCGCCCTGGCTTGATGGAGGTCTTTCTGGCGGAATATGGCCTCTCGACGCAGGAAGGCGTGGCCTTGATGTGTCTGGCCGAGGCGCTGTTGCGCGTGCCTGATGCCGAAACGATGGATGCCTTGATCGAAGACAAAATCGCGCCCTCGGAATGGGGCTCGCATTTGGGCAAATCCTCCTCCTCGCTGGTCAATGCCTCCACTTGGGCGCTGATGCTGACGGGCAAGGTGCTGCAAGATGGGGAAGGCATGGCCTCGGTTTTGCGCAGCGCTGTGCGGCGCGTGGGTGAGCCTGTGATCCGCGCCGCCGTTGGCCGCGCCATGCGCGAGATGGGCAGCCAGTTCGTGCTTGGCCAAACCATGGAAGAGGCGCAAAAGCGCGCCGCCAAGATGGAAACCAAAGGCTATAGCTATTCCTATGACATGCTGGGTGAGGCCGCGATGACCATGGCTGATGCGGATGCGTTTTTCGCCAGCTATAGCAATGCCATTGCCGAGATCGCCCCGAGCTGCACCAGCGATGATATCCGCAATAATCCCGGAATCTCGATCAAGCTGTCAGCCCTGCATCCCCGCTATGAGGTGGGCCAGCGCGACCGCGTGATGAACGAGTTGGTCGAGCGCGCAATGGCGCTGTGCCTTCTGGCCAAAGAGGCAGGCATGGGCCTGAATATCGATGCCGAGGAAGCCGACCGTCTGGATTTGTCCCTTGATGTGATCGAGGCGCTTTTGTCAGACCCGCGGCTGGCGGGCTGGGACGGGTTTGGAGTGGTGGTGCAGGCTTACGGTCTGCGCGCGCCTGCCGTGATCGACTGGCTCTATGCTTTGGCCGAAACCCATGACCGCAAAATCATGCTGCGATTGGTCAAAGGCGCCTATTGGGATACCGAGATCAAGCGCGCGCAGGTCGAAGGCCTCACAGGCTTTCCCGTCTATACCCGCAAGACCGCCACGGATGTCGCCTATATCTGTTGCGCGGGCAAATTGCTGGGGCTGACTGACCGCATTTACCCGCAATTCGCCACCCATAATGCTCATACCGTCGCCGCCATCATCGAAATGGCTGATGACCCGCAAGCCTTTGAATTCCAGCGCCTTCATGGCATGGGCGAGGCCTTGCATGACATCGTTCTCAAAAACAACGCCACCCGCTGCCGCATCTATGCCCCCGTGGGCGCGCATCGTGACCTCTTGGCCTATCTGGTGCGGCGCTTGCTAGAAAATGGCGCAAACTCCTCCTTCGTCAATCAGGTGCTGGACAATGATGTGCCCGCCCATATCGTGGCCTCCGACCCCTTCGCCGATTTGCAAAATGCAGGCGAGAACATCGCCGTGATCAAACCCGAGCAGCTTTTTGGCGCGCGCGTGAATTCGCGTGGCTTTGATCTGCATGACGAAACCGATCTCGCCGAGATCGAGGCCGCCCGCGCGCCCTTCATGAGCACCACATGGCAGGCCGCCCCCATGCTCGCGACAGCCCATAAAGGCGCTGAGCGCGTGGCCATCACCTCGCCTGCTGCCCCCACCCAGATCGTGGGCGAGGTGATCGAGGCCGCCCCTGAGGATATCGAGGCCGCCATCAATGCCGCCACCCCATGGGAGGCCCCTGCCGTTGTGCGTGCGGCCGCCCTCAAACGCGCGGCCGATCTTTATGAGGATCATTTCGGCGAGCTCTTTGCCCTTCTGGCACGCGAGGCTGGAAAAACCCCATCTGATGCCATCGCCGAGCTGCGCGAAGCCGTTGATTTCCTGCGCTATTACGCCGATGAGGCGCAAAACCTCACCATGCCTGCGCGCGGCATTTTCACCTGTATCAGCCCGTGGAATTTCCCCTTGGCGATCTTCACAGGCCAGATTGCGGCAGCCTTGGCCGCGGGCAACGCCGTGTTGGCCAAACCCGCCGAGACCACCAGCCTGACAGGCGCTTGGGCCGTCAAACTGCTGCATGAAGCGGGCGTGCCCCTCAGCGCGCTGCAATATCTGCCCGGCAAAGGTGCCGTAGTGGGCGCGGCCCTGACCTCGGATGCGCGGATCAATGGCGTCTGCTTCACAGGCTCCACCCCGACCGCACAGCGCATCAACCGCGCAATGACACAAGTCATGGACCCCTCGGCCCCACTGATCGCCGAGACAGGCGGCCTCAACGCAATGATCGTCGATTCCACCGCCCTGCCCGAACAGGCCGTGCGCGATATCGTGACCTCCGCCTTCCAATCGGCAGGTCAGCGCTGCTCGGCACTGCGGATGCTCTATGTACAAGAGGACATCGCGGAGCCATTCCTCGAAATGCTCAAAGGCGCGATGGATGAATTGGTGGTGGGCGATCCATGGTCGCTGAAAACCGATATCGCGCCCGTGATCTCGGATATGGCCCGCGCCGATATCCAAGCCCATGTTGAGGCGGCCCGCAGTCAAGGTCGCTTAGTCAAACAGCTTGAAACCCCAGAAGCAGGCCATTTCATAGGCCCTGCCCTGATTTCCCTGCAAGACGGGATCGCGGGCCTCGAGCGCGAGGTGTTTGGCCCCGTGCTGCATGTTGCAACCTATCGGGCCGCAGATATGCTCAAGGTCGTGGATGCGATCAATGACCGCGGCTTTGGCCTGACATTCGGCATACATAGCCGCATTGATGACCGCGTGCAGGAGGTCTCGGCACGGCTCAAGACAGGCAATATTTATGTGAACCGCAACCAGATCGGGGCGATTGTCGGCAGCCAACCCTTTGGTGGCGAAGGGCTTTCAGGCACAGGCCCGAAAGCGGGCGGCCCCAGCTATCTGCCGCGCTTCACGCAACATGCCATCCAAAGCGCGCCTTCCGCAAAAGGCGAGACAGCCGAAGTCGCAGCCGTCCAATCCGCACTCGACAGGCTCGACCCGCCGCTGCAATCAGCCCTGTCCACCCAATCCCTTCCAGGGCCCACGGGGGAATCAAACCGCCTCTCCACCTATGCGCGCGACCGCGTGCTCTGCCTTGGCCCCGATGCAGCTCTTGCCGAGGCCCAAGCCCGCATGGCCCAAGCCGTAGGCTGCACCACTTTGGTCATCGCGACAGGGAGCGGACCCAGAGGGATCGAAGGCCAACTCGCCCCCGAAGCTCTGACCCAACTCACAGGCTTTGATGCGGTGATTTATTGGGGGGACGCAGAAACAGCACGGGCCTATGCAACGGCGCTCGCCGCACGCGAGGGCGCACTGATCCCACTGATCCTTGAGGCTGATCCGACCCCCCGCCTCACGCTGGAGCGTCATATCTGCATCGACACAACCGCCGCCGGCGGCAATGCAACCCTTCTGGCGGCTGCGGCCTGATCCATCTTTGCTTGCCAAATACTTCGGGGAAAAGGCTGTAGCCCTTAGGGCTGCAGCCTTTGGGGCAGCGCCCCGAAAGCGTTTCGATGTCAGCGGCGCTATTGTGAATTCGAAACGCTCCTAAAGCGACATCCCCACCAAAGCACCGATGCCAGCCGTGGCCGCCATCGCCGTCGCGCCCCAGAACACAACGCGCATGGCCGCTTTCGGCTTGGGCGCGCCGCCTGCATGGGCCCCCAAAGCCCCAAGGGCGGCCAAAGCCAGCAAGGTCGCGCCACCAACGCTCCATTTGATCGTCTCAAGCGGGGCAAAACTGCCCACCAAAAGCGGCACCATGGCCCCCGTTGCAAAGGTCAAAGCCGACACAAGTGCCGCCTGTATCGGTTGTGGCGGAGAGAGATCCGTTAACCCGATCTCGTCGCGCACATGGGCGCCGAGCGCGTCTTTCGCGGTCAGCTCGGCTGCGACCTGTTCGGCCAATTCACGGCTGAGGCCACGCTCTTCATAGATCGCGACCAACTCCGCCAATTCCCCTTCAGGGTTTTGCTCCAACTCTTTAATTTCTTTCAAAATATCGGCGCGCTCGACATCTTCTTGTGACGAGACCGAGACATATTCCCCCGCCGCCATCGACATCGCGCCCGCGACCATGCCCGCGACACCTGCCAGCACAATCTGCGCCTGCGTACCGCCGCCTGCCGCCACCCCGACAATCAACGAGGCCGTTGATAAAATACCGTCATTTGCGCCCATCACAGCCGCCCTCAGCCAGCCCGTCCGTTTGGACAGATGCGGCTCCAGATGCGCCGAGGGCACGCCGAAATTCGCGGGGCGGTGATCAGCCAAAAGGAAGCCTCATCTTGCCGGGATTGAAGATATTTTGCGGGTCGACCGAATGTTTGATCGCCTCCATCATCGCCATGGCAGGCGCGCCCAATTCACGCTCGAGATAATCGGCCTTGCCCTGCCCGATCCCATGCTCGCCCGTGCAGGTGCCATCCATCGAGATCGCCAGATCATTCAACCAGCCGATGAAATGCTCGGCCCGCGCCAATTCCTGATTGTCATCCACATCGATCAGCAACAGGACATGGAAATTCCCATCTCCCACATGGCCGACAATCGGAGCCTTAAAGCCCAATTCCAGCGCCTTGTCCTGCGCAGCGGTCACGCATTCGGCCAAGCGGCTGACGGGCACGCAAACATCTGTCGACAAGCCCTTACTGCCAGGGCGCAGGGCCAGACCCGCCCAATAGGTGTCATGGCGCGCTTGCCAGAGGCGGTTGCGCTCTTCCTCACGGGTGGTGAAGACAAAGCCCGATCCGCCATATTCCTGCGCGATATCGCCAAAGGTTTCGGCCTGTTCCTTCACACTGGCCTCGCTGCCATGAAATTCCAGCAACAAAAGCGGCGAGACAGGCAGGCTGAGCTTGGAATAGGCATTCACCGCCTCGACGGTCAGCGCATCCAGCAATTCGATCCGCGCGACGGGAAGCCCGTATTGGATCGTCATGATCACCGCATTGCAGGCCGCCTCGACCGTGTCGAAGGAACAGGTCGCCGCTGAAATCGCCTCGGGCGTGCCTTGCAATTTCACGGTCAATTCAGTGATCAAGCCAAGAGTGCCTTCCGAGCCGATCATCAACCGCGTCAGATCATAGCCCGCGCTGGTCTTGCGCGCCCGCGCGGCAGTTTTAACCACCTCGCCCGAGGGCAGCACCGCTTTGAGCGCAAGAATATTATCTTTCATCGTGCCATAGCGCACCGCATTGGTGCCGCTGGCATTGGTTGCAGCCATCCCGCCAAGGGAGGCATCCGCGCCTGGATCAACGGGGAAGAACAGCCCCGTATCGCGCAAATGCGTATTCAGCGCCTTGCGCGTCACACCGGGCTGGATCACGGCATCCATATCCTCGGCATGAACATCAAGAATGGCGTTCATCTGGCTGAAATCAATTGATATTCCACCCGCTGGCGCATTTACATGCCCCTCAAGCGAGGTGCCTGCCCCAAAGGGAATAATCGGCACGCCATGCGCGGCGCAGACCTCGACCACCGCCACCACATCTTCGGTGCTTTGCACAAAGACCACCGCATCAGGGGCTTGGGTGCGGAGCCATGTTGTGGTGTGGCCATGTTGCTCCCGCAGGGAGCCGCCCGTTTCACAAAGCGGGCCAAAGCGCTGCTGCAAAATACCGATTGCTGTCGCAATTCCCGCTTCATTGCGTGGCAAATCAATGATCAGAGCCATTATGTTTCCTATCTCTCGGGCCGTCATTGCCCTTTGGGTCAGTCTAGGCGCTCGCCCGCCTAAGGGCAATTCGGCTGTGGCTTAGCGCTCGGGCGGGATGGAATAGGTCATGGTGGCCCGCGCCACGGGCGTGTCACTGCCTTCCGAGAAGATCATACAATCCCCCACCGCTAGAACACGGCCCAGTTTGAGCAGGCGACATTCACATATCAGATCGCGCCCCGCTGCGGGTTTGCGCATGAAATCGATCGAGCAATTCGTGGTCACCGCCAAGGCTTTCGGCCCGATCATCGCCAAAACCGTAAGATAGACCGAAACATCCGCCAAAGCGAACATGGCAGGGCCTGAAACAGTGCCCCCCGGCCTGAGATGCTGCGGCGAGGTCATCAGACGGATGCGGGCCTGATTGGGCCGCACCTCCTCGATCTGGAAATCTTCGCTGACCTGAGGAAAATCCGATGCCAAAAACGCCTGCAAAGCGGCCTTATCCATCGTTACGTCTTTTGTCTCACGCATTGCCTGCCTCTCCCTTTGGGCCTAGGGTTTCATAGGTTTTTACAGGCTTGGCAAGGGAGAAGCCGATGAGTGACGATATCCTGATCCGTAAAGATGACGGCGCAATCACCCATTTGGTGCTGAACGCGCCTGCCAGCCTGAATGCCCTCTCCGATGCGATGCTGGCCCGCCTGAAGGCCGAATTCAGCGATTTGTTAGAGAGCGAGAGCCAAAGGGTTGTGGTGATCAGCGGCACAGGCAAAGCTTTTTGCGCGGGCCATGACCTCAAGGAAATGACGGCCAAGCGGCAATCCCTCGATGGCGGGGCGGCGGGTTTTGGGGATCTCTTCGCGCGCTGCGGCGAGGTGATGCAAATGATCCCCCGCCTGCCCCAGCCCGTGATCGCCCAAACCCATGGCATTGCGACTGCGGCGGGATGCCAATTGGTGGCAAGCTGTGATCTCGCCGTGGCCGCCGAAGGCACGCGTTTCGGAGTGAACGGAGTAAATATCGGGCTGTTCTGCTCCACCCCGATGGTGGCCTTGTCGCGCAATATGCCGCGCAAACAGGTGATGGAAATGCTGGTCACGGGCAATTTTATCGATGCCAGCCGTGCCGAGGAATTGGGGCTGGTCAACCGCGTGGTCCCCGAGGCCGAGCTTGCGGCTGAGACCCATGCCTTGGCCGAACAGATCGCGGGTAAATTGGGCCGCGCAGTGCGCATCGGCAAACGCGCCTTTTATGAGCAGATCCAGATGCCCTTGGATCAAGCCTATGAGTTCACGGGCGCTGTCATGGTTGAAAACATGCTTGAGAGCGATACCGAGGAAGGGATCGCCGCTTTCATCGAAAAGCGCGACCCGACTTGGACGCAATAGCCTGTTCCAAACGGGTTAGCGGGGCGCGCGGGCGAGGCCCACGCCCCGTTTTCAAGTATTTTTAAAGCAAAGATGATCAGAGGTCGTAAATCGAGGCGAATTTCGCTTCGAGATAATCGAGAAGCGGGGCCTCACTGATTTCGCCTGCGGCATCCGAGATCACTTGGCGCGGCTCTTTCAAACCTCCAAAACGCTGAACCTTTTCGCGCAACCATCCCGTGGCGGGGGCAAGCTGGCCTTGACCCAGATCAGCATCGAGATCAGGCAGGTCTTTGCGCATCGCTTGATGCAGGCAGCCTGCATAGACATTGCCCAGACTATAGGTCGGGAAATAGCCAAACAGCCCCTCGGACCAATGCACATCCTGCAACATACCATTTGAGGGCCTGTCCACCTCCAGCCCGAAATCGGCTTTGAAGCGGTCATTCCATGCGGCTTCCATATCGGCCACTTGCAGGTCGCCCTTGATCAAGGCCCGTTCCAGATCAAAGCGCAGCATGACATGGAGGTTGTAATGCACCTCATCGGCTTCCGTGCGAATATAGCCTGAGGCCACGCGGTTCACAGCGGCAAAGAACCCGTCGGCACTGTCGATATTCAAGCCACCAAAGCTCTCGCCCATGCGGTCAAAGAGCCAGCCTGTGAAGGGTTTCGAGCGGCCAAGCTGGTTTTCATAGATGCGGCTTTGGCTTTCATGCACCCCCATCGACACGCCTTGCCCCAAAGGGGTCAGCGCATATTCTGCATCGATATTCTGCTCATAGCAGGCATGGCCCACTTCATGGATCGTGGAATAAAGCGCGCCGAAGGGATCATCCTCGGAAACGCGGGTGGTGATACGCACATCCGAGCCCGAGCCCGAGCTGAAAGGATGTACGGCTAGATCGATGCGGCCCTTGCTCAGGTCATAGCCAAAGGCGGTGGCGATTTTGCTGGTCAGCGCCAATTGCGCATCATGGGCGAAATTGCCCGAGAGCGCTTTGGGTGCGGGCTTGCCCAAGATCGCCTCGCGCAGCGCCACAAGGCGGGGGCGCATGCGGTCAAACATCGCCGCGATTTCAACCCCTGTCATGCCCGGCTCGTAATCATCGACCAGCGCATCATAGAGATCACCGCCATCGGCCAGACAGGCGGCCTCTTGGCGGCGCAGATCAACCACTTTTTCCAGCATGGGCAGGAAGGCCGCGACATCATCATTGGCCCGCGCCTCGGCCCAGACACCATGCGCAATCGAGGTGGTTCGGGCCAATTCGGCGGCAAGGCTTTCGGGCAACTTGGTGGCGCGGTCATAATCGCGGCGGATATGGCGCAGCTTGGCGGCATCCACCGCATCGCGCGGCTCGGCCAAGGCCAGCCACTCGCCGATACGCGGGTTCATCCGACGCTCATGCAGCATGGCGGCCATCGCCCCCATCTCCTCGGAGCGCTGACGGGCCGCGCCGCGGGGCATCACGGTCTCCTGATCCCAGCCAAGCCGCCCTGCCACTTGGCTCAGGGCCTCGGTCTGGCTGGCATAATCCAGAAGCGCGTCAAGGGCTGTGTGGTTCGACATGGGTCTACGCCTCCCTGACAGATGTGGGGGCGGGATAGATCGACAGGAAGCGCGCCCGCAGGATCAGAACAATCAGCACAACCGCACCCAATTGATGCGCCAGCGCCAAAGCCACAGGGGCCGAGTTCATCACCGTGACAATCCCGATCACCATCTGCGCCAGCATCATAAGCGCCACCCAGTCAAAGGCGCGGCGCGTATGCGGGTTGCCCGATTTGCGCGAGGCAAACCACACGCCAATGCCAAAGAGAAACAGCACATAGCCAACCATGCGATGGATGAATTGTACCGTGCCGTCATTTTCAAACAGGTTGCGATACCAAGGCTCGATCGCCCACATGCCAGGCGGTGTGAAGCCGCCAGCCATCAAGGGCCAGTCGATGTAATTGCGCCCTGCATCAATCCCCGCCACCAAGGCCCCGATCAGGATTTGCACAAAGGCCAGATGCATCAGCCCCGTCGACATGCCCTTGAGCTTGCGATCCGCGCCGCGACGCGCCTGCATCAAAGCCCCTTCTTCACGGCTGAGCAGCAAAATATACCACGCCATCAGCGCCAGAATGAAGAAGGCCAACCCCAAATGGGTGGCCAGACGGTAGGAGGCCACATCAAACATGCCAGGCGCGAGGCCGGAATAGACCATCCACCACCCCACAACGCCCTGAAGCCCCCCCAGAGCACCCAAAATCACCAAACGCCCCGTCCAGCCCACAGGCACGGATTTGCTCAGCAGCAAAGCCCCAAGGCCAAGCGCCCAGACAAGCCCGATCATCCGCCCCCATTGGCGATGACCCCATTCCCAAAAATAGATATATTTGAACTCATCAAGGCTCATGCCCCGATTTTGCTCCTGATATTCGGTGGTCTGCTGATACAGCTCGAATTCCGACAGCCAATCAGCCTCATTCAAAGGTGGTACCGCGCCCGAGATCGGCGCCCATTCGGTGATCGAGAGCCCTGAATCGGTCAACCGCGTCATGCCCCCGATGGCGATCATGATCGCAACCATCGCAAAAAGCACCATCACAAAGGCCCGCGTCCAGCGCCGCCCTTGCCCGCGATCGCGGCTCACACCGCCTGGCGTTGCGGCAGGCTTGGCTGTTTGGGAAACATCTTCGAAAATATTGCGGCTCTTGGACATGCGCCCCACCCTTTATTGGTCGTTGCGCCAGACCTATCGCGCAGCGGCTTTCGCTTCAAGCACGCGCGACAAGCTGACCCAAGCAACCCCGTGATCATCTTTGCTTGCCAAATACTTCGGGGGAGGCGCCGCGCAAGCGGCGGCGGGGGCAGAGCCCCCAAACACAGGTTATTTCCGCTCGGCCCATCTGATCATCTGGCGCAACACGCCATGCAACATCTGCACATCCGCCCGCGTCAGCGGCAATCGCGCCCAAAGATTGCGTAAATTGATCTTCATATAAGCCGCTTTTTCCTCGGGAAAGAAAAAGCCCGCCTCGCCCAAGCGCTCCTCGAAATGATCGCCCAGTTTCTCGATATCCTGCCCCGTGGCGAAATCGGTCTTGGCCATTTCCATGACCATATCCTCCACCTCGCCGCTCAGGCGCTGCCATTCATAGGAACAGAGCAACACACATTGCGCGAGGTTGAGCGAGGGAAAGTCAGGGTTCACCGGCACCGAGATCAGCGCATTGGCAAGGGCCACATCCTCATTTTCCAGCCCCGCACGCTCGGGCCCGAACAAGACCCCAACCTTGCCGCCTTGGGCATGGATGGCGCGGGCCTCGGCCATGGCGCGCTCGGGGCTGACGATCGGCTTGGTCAATCCGCGCTGTCGGGCGGTGGTGGCGAACACATAGGTGCAATCGCCAATTGCCTTGGCCACGCTCGGCACAATGCCCGCATGATCAAGCACCTTGCCCGCCGCCCCCGAGGCCAGCGCCACGGCACGTTCATTCGGCCAGCCATCGCGCGGCTCGACCAGGCGCATATGGCTCAGGCCGAAATTCCACATGGCCCGCGCGGCCGATCCGATATTTTCGC
Source organism: uncultured Paracoccaceae bacterium (assembly GCA_965656935.1). Classification (GTDB taxonomy): domain Bacteria; phylum Pseudomonadota; class Alphaproteobacteria; order Rhodobacterales; family Rhodobacteraceae; genus M30B80. The sequence continues at coordinate 30,612 of CBFHMG010000012.1, read as the reverse complement.
CCATTTGCGGGCGCACGAGGATGAAACAAGGCTCAGTCATGGCCAGCGCCATAGCGCGCGGCGCGCATCCCCGCAAGTCTTGCGCCATACCAAGCATTGAACCGCCCGCCCCTTCCCAGTATTGAGGCGCCACCACGCATCAGGAACCGCCCCCATGGATAGCCAAGACCGCCCGCAGCTTTATCTCGTGACACCGCCCGCTTTCGAGCTGGAGGCCTTTGGCACCCGTCTATCGGCCGTGCTCGACACCCATGAGATCGCTTGCCTGAGGCTGGCCTTGGCCACCAGCGATGAAGATACCCTGTCGCGCGCGGGCGATCATCTGCGCGAGATTGCCCATGCCCGTGATATTCCGCTGGTCATCACCAATCATCTGCAAATGGTTGAAAAGCTTGGGCTTGACGGTGTGCATCTGACGGACGGGTCGCGCAGCATTCGCGCCACCCGCAAGGCTTTGGGGGCCGATCCTATCGTGGGTGCGTTTTGCGCCACATCGCGCCATGACGGCATGACCGCAGGCGAGGCCGGAACCGATTACATCGCCTTCGGCCCTGTGGGCGACACAGCGCTTGGCGATGGCTCCAAAGCCGAGACCGAGCTGTTTGCATGGTGGTCCGAGATGATCGAATTGCCCGTGGTGGCCGAAGGCGCGCTGACCACAGACTTGGTTGAAACCCTCGCCCCCGTCACCGATTTCTTCGCCGTGGGGGAAGAGATTTGGCGGCAAGAGGATGCAGCCCTCGCGCTTGGCGCGCTTATGGCGCCTCTGGGGTAAAACCCGCCCGCACGGCCGCCTCGCATGCCAGCGCCAAAGCCTTGCGATCCGCAAAATCCGAGACCTTCAGCGCCTCATGATAGGTGATCTCGACACGGCCTTGGCCTTGGGTCGCCAGAACCTTGATCAGGTTCGGGCCGAATTCCATATCCCCCCACCAGCCATAATAGGCCGCATCCTCGCCTTGGGGCGGCAGATAGCGCAGGGATATGGGCTGGATATGCAGCGCATCGCGCAAAGCATCCGAGAAAAAGGCCTGAAACAGCGTGGTCTTGAAGGGCAACACCCGCAACCCATCGGTCGAGGTGCCTTCGGGAAAAAACAGCAATTTATGCCCTGCCTGCAAACGCTCTTCAAACAGGGCCTGCTGCGCCTTGGCGCGCAGCCTGTTGCGCTCGATGAAAACGGTGCCCGTGCCCCGCGCCAGCCAGCCGATCCCGGGCCAGGCATGTACCTCGGATTTGGCAACAAAATACATGCGTTTCGAGGCATTTAGCGCCAGAATATCAAGCCAGCTTGTATGATTAGCTACAAAGGCCCCGCGCTGTGGCATGGGCTGGCCTTTAACATGGCGCTGGAGGCCCAAAAAGCGGCAGATCACGATGCAGACGGTTTGCGTGATCCATGGCGTCAGCGGCCTGTTCATGCCCCAGATCGCCCGCTCGGGCAGGCGTAGGAGCAACAGGCTCGGGAAGGCGATCAAAAGCAGCAGCAATGATGGCAGCCCGCGCGCGAGCACCCGCAGCCAATCGCGCAGCCCCAATGCGCGGGCGGGCGGCGCGGGTGGCGGCACCCAAGCCTCGCTCATGCAGCACCGCCTTTGGCGTAGAAGGCGCGGTGTTTCTCGCTGATCACGGCCGTATCCACGATCAGGCAGACATCGGTGCAATTGAAGGCGCGATCAATCCAAGCGCCCTGCCCCACAAAACCGCCAATGCGCAGATAGGCCTTGATCAGCGCGGGCACCCCACGTGCGGCTGCGACGAAATCCAGATCCTCAGGCGCGATCATATCCATCGCCACCCCATGCGGCGCACGGGCCTGCGCACGCAGGGCGGCAGGCGCAAGATGGCGGTGATGCAGCAAGGATAAGGGCGCAGCCAAGGCGGCAGGATCGGTGCCTTTAAGCGAGGCCACCCCGAACATCACCTCAACCCCGTGATCGGTCATAAAGGCAGACAGGCCCTTCCACAGATGCACCATGGCGATGCCGCCGCGATACTCGGAATGCACGCAGGAGCGGCCCAATTCCATCAAGCTACGATCTGAGGATTTCAACGGCTCAAGGTCATATTCGCCTTCTGAATAAAACTGCCCCGCCGCGCGCGCCTGCTCAGCGCGCATCATGCGGTAGACGCCCACAACCTGATCCTCGGCATCGCGGCGGCGATCAAGCAGCATCAAATGGTCGAAATAAGGGTCGAAGCGGTCGCGCTCCAGCCGCGCATCATGATCCACCAGATCACCACCCGCGCCCAGTTCCTCAACAAAAACCTGATAGCGCAGGCGCTGTGCCGCGCGCAGATCGCTGTCATCGCAAGCCAAGCGCAATTCAAAATGGCTATCTTCGATCTGCATGCCCCATCCGCATTTCGTTTCCCGCGGGGTTTGCCCCCGTTTTCCCCCTGCTGCTACCCTATTGGCGGGCGCTTAGGCAAGTTTCTCCGGCCGCGTTAGCCTTCTGTTAACCATCTGCTGAGTAGGTTTGCGGGATTATATGCGCCCAATTCAGGTATCGAAATCCATGAGAAGCATGATCCTGCGACTATCGATCACGACCTTGCCTTCATTCTCGAAATTCACAGTCACCTTGCCCCCAATATTGGATTGCACCTGCCCCAGCCCCCAATCGGGCTGGTTGGGATGGCGCACAAACATGCCCGGCTCCAGAAGTGAATTCATTTCCTCGGACATTGAGGGATCCCTTTCATGAATGATCTCGCCCCTTTGAACGAGGATGGCGATCTCGCCGCTTTGGTGGCCTCGCGGCTCTGCCATGACCTTGTGAACCCATTGGGCGCAATCGGCAATGGGGTTGAACTGCTTGGCATGACGGGCGGCCAGCAAAGCCCTGAGATGGAATTGATTTCCGATGCCGTGCGTGATGCGCAAGCGCGGGTGCGCTTTTTCCGCATGGCCTTTGGCGCGTCGCAGCAGGGCCAGATGACCTCCCTGCGCGAGGCGCGTACCATCCTGTCCGATCTCTATGATAGCGGGCGGCTGGATGTCACTTGGACCGCCGAAACCGATCTGCCCCGCGCTGAAACAAAGATCGGGTTCCTGATGATCGCCTGTGCCGAATCCGCCCTGCCGATGGGGGGCGATATTACCGTGTCGCGCTTGTCTGAGGGGCAATGGCATCTCAGCGCCACTGGCGCGCGGGTTCTGACCGATAAACAGGGCTGGAGCATGCTGGACCGCACAAGCGCGCCCGCCAATGGCCTGCGCCCTGCTGAAGTGCATTTCCTGCTGCTGCGTCAAGAGGCCATGGCCCATAATGCACAGCTGAATTTGACACTTGGCGACACTGAGATTGAGATTATTTTCCCATTTTAACAGTGCTTTAGGCGGGCATGTTAAACTAGTTTTAACCCCGCGCGGAAGCGGCGCATATTTTCTTGGTAATGCACTGCCGATTGGATCAAGCCAAGCCGCGCCGTCTGGTCCAACTCACGGACCACTTTGCCAGGCATGCCCATCACAAGGCTCCCATCGGGGATATGTTTGCCCTCGGGGATCAAAGCGCCCGCACCGATCAAGCAGCCTTGGCCGATCACAGCCCCATTGAGAACCGTCGCCCCCATCCCGATCAGCGATCCATCCCCGATCACGCAGCCATGCAGCATCGCCTTATGACCGATGGTGCAATTCTCGCCAATCGTCAGCGGGCATCCCGGATCGGTATGGAAAACGCAGTTTTCCTGCACATTCGAGCCGCGCCCGATGCGGATATCTTCATTATCGCCCCGAATGGTGCAGCCAAACCAGATGCTCGCGCCGTCTTCCAGAAAAACGCGGCCAATCACATTGGCATCAGCGGCCACCCATGTGTCCTCGGCGATTTGCGGGGCAATCCCATCCAGCGCGTAAATCATGACTGACCCTTTTCAAATTCATCCTGCAATTTACGCACATGACCGGCCAAAGCGGGCTGCTGCTCACGGCGCAACCGCTCCGAGGCGATGATGGTCTTGAGGCTTTCAAATGTCGCGTCGAGATCATCATTCACCAGCACAAAATCATATTCCGCCCAATGGCTTATCTCATCCCAGCTTTTGATCATGCGCTTGGCGATGGTCTCGGGCGTGTCCTGCCCACGGCTGACCAGCCGGCGCTGCAATTCAGGGATCGAGGGCGGCAGAATAAAGATCGAGAGCGCGTGATCCTGCAGGCTGGAATTGCTGATCTGCTGCGCGCCTTGCCAATCGATATCAAACAGAACATCGCGGCCTGCCTCGATCGCCTCGGAGACGGGCGCTGTCGGCGAGCCGTAGTAATTTCCGAAAACATGCGCATGTTCCAGCATGGCTGCATCGGCAACCAAACCCTTAAAGGCGCTCTCGCTCATGAAATGGTAATCTTTTCCATCCACCTCGCCTTCGCGCGGGGCGCGCGTGGTGGCCGAGACCGAAAAACTCAGCGACGGGTCCCATGCCATAAGCCGTTTGGCCAGCGTTGATTTACCAGCGCCCGAGGGCGAGGACAGGATGATCAGCAATCCACGGCGGGTTTGAACCGGATCGGACATGATTACTCCACGTTTTGAACTTGCTCGCGCATCTGATCGATCAGCAATTTGAGGTCAAGCCCCGCACGCGTCAGCGCTTGATCCGAGGATTTCGAGCAGAGCGTATTCGCCTCACGGTTGAATTCCTGCATCAAGAAATCCAGCTTGCGCCCGATCGGCCCGCTTTCGGCCAGATGCGCCTTGGCCGCCGCGATATGGGCTTTGAGACGGTCAAGCTCCTCGGTCACATCGGTTTTTTGCGCCAGAATGGCCAATTCCTGTGCGATGCGTGCAGGCTCGATTTCACTGGTCTCGAGAATGCGGGCGACATTGGCCTGAAAGGTCTCGGCTTGGCTCTGCGCCCGCGCGGTGGCGGCGGTTTCGGCCTCGGCAAGGGCGGTTTCCATCTGAGCCAACTGCCCCTTCAGAATGCCAAGCAGCGCCGCCCCTTCTGACGCGCGACTGGCCACAAAACTCTGCAAGACAGGCTCAAAATCAGCCAGCAATACATCTGGCTTGGGTAAATTCGGGCCGCTTGTCGCCTCAAACACGCCCCGAACGCCCAAAATCGCCGTTGCATGGGAGGGGGCCAAATGCAGGCCAAACGCGCCCGCTTGCGCCTCAACCTCGGAGAGGGCCGCCATGGCTGCGGCCAAAGCGTCATGATCAAGCGAGGCGGCTTGCGCCCCGCTTTTCATCCCTGTTTTCAAAGAAATGGACACCGCGCCCCGCGCCACATATTTGCCGACACGTTCGCGAAGCCCTGCCTCAAGCGCGCCCAACCCATCGGGCAGACGCAGCCGCACATCCAGACCGCGCGCATTGACCGAGCGGATTTCCCATGACCAAGACAGATCCTGATCCGCGCCATCCTGCGCGCTATAGCCAGTCATCGAGTTAACCACTTAAGAGATTGCCCCCTGCATTTTCATTTATAATTTTACTATTAAGCCTGCGGTAACGAAGGTTTCTGAAGAGTTAACACAAACCACCCCCTCCGCCAACGCGGCTTGGGTGATCTCTGTGGGCAGGTGAGAGAAGAGTAAACATGGCGCAGTTTTCAGCACAAAGCGGCGAGGTCATCGCCATCTCCCAACATGAAGCAGCGATGATGCATCCCAGCTTGGGGCTGATTTTGCAGCATTGGGAGGGGCTTTGTCAGGGCAATCAGCCCCCCGCGCGCGACGCGCTTGATCCGCGCGATCTAACGGGGCTGCTGTCCAATATCTTCATTCTGGAACGCAGCCGCCCCGCCACCGTGCGGCTCAGGCTTGGGGGGACGCATCTGACCGATTTGATGGGGATGGAGGTGCGCGGCCTGCCGATCCGCGCCTTTTTCGAATTAAGCGAGCGCACAAGATTGATGAGCGAGGTGGAACAAGTCTTTACCCGCTCGGCCAAGCTGATGCTGCATCTGACCTCGGATCAACAGGGCCAAGCCGTGTTGGACGGGCAGATGCTGCTTCTGCCTTTGCTTGGGTCACATGGCGAGATTGACCGCGCCCTTGGCGTGGTGACAACGACAGGCCCGCTCGGGCTGCGCCCACGCCGCTTCCGCATCAAACGGGCCAAGCTTACGCCGCTGGAAGGCGAGATCGCGGCCAACGGCCAAACCGCTGAGGCACCGCCCGAACCCGCAAAAGGCACCCCCGCCCTGACCTTGATTCAAGGCGGGCTAGCGGAGACCTGATGCGCGTGATCTGAAACAAGAAAAAAGGCCCGAAACCGCGTGGGTTCGGGCCTTTTCAACATCCTAGTTGGGGCAGGCTTATGCGCCAGCCGCCATCCTGTCTGCATCACGAATGGAGACCAGCTCCTCGGCTACGAGGAAGGCCAGTTCCAGCGACTGGCTGGCATTCAAACGTGGGTCACAGGCTGTGTGATAGCGCGAGGAGAGGTCCTCATCAGTCACAGCCCGCACGCCGCCCGTGCATTCGGTCACGTCCTTGCCCGTCATCTCGAAATGCACACCACCCGGGATCGTGCCCTCAGCGCGGTGGATCGCGAAGAATTCCTGCACTTCGCGCAGGATCGACTCAAACGGTCGTGTCTTATAGCCCGTGGAGGATTTGATCACATTGCCATGCATCGGATCACAGGTCCAAAGCACATTGGCGCCCATCTCCTGCACCGTCTTGATCAAGCGCGGCAGGTGATCGCCCACCTTGCCCGCCCCAAAGCGTGCGATCAGCGTCAGACGGCCCGCCTCATTGGCGGGGTTGAGCTTTTCGATCAACACCTTGAGGTCTTCGGCACTGGTGGTCGGGCCACATTTCAACCCGATCGGGTTTTGCACGCCACGGCAGAATTCGACATGCGCGCCATCGGGCTGGCGGGTGCGATCCCCGATCCAGATCATATGGCCCGAACCTGCAATCGGCTGGCCGCTGGTTGAATCGATGCGGCAGAAGGCCTCCTCATATTCCAGCAACAGCGCTTCATGGCTGGTGTAGAAATCAACCGTGGACAGATTGGGGTTTGTCGCACTGGTCAGGCCTGCGGCGGTCATGAAATCAAGGCTGTCTTGAATGCGGCCCGCCATATCGCGGTAACGCTCGGCATCGTCACGATCGGTGAAGCCAAGCGTCCAGCTATGCACGCGGTGGATATCGGCAAAACCACCCGTCGAGAAAGCCCGCAACAGGTTCAGCGTTGCAGCCGATTGCGTATAGGCCTGCAGCATCTTGGCAGGATCGGGGATGCGGCTTTCAGGGGTGAAATCAAGCTCATTGATGATGTCACCGCGATAGGAGGGCAGTTCCACCCCGTCAATCACCTCGGAGGGCGCGCTGCGGGGCTTGGCGAATTGGCCCGCCATGCGGCCCACTTTGACGACGGGCACTTTGGCGCCATAGGTCAGAACCATCGCCATTTGCAGCATCACTTTGAAGGTGTCGCGGATCCCGTCAGCGGAGAATTCCGAGAAGCTCTCGGCGCAATCGCCACCTTGCAGCAAGAAGGCCTCGCCGCGAGATGCAGCGCCAAGAGCGGCCTTCAACCTGCGCGCCTCGCCTGCAAAAACCAGCGGAGGATATTGGCCAAGTTGCGCCTCGACGGCCTCAAGGGCGGCTTGATCCGGATAATCCGGCATCTGCACCCGAGGTTTGTTTCGCCAGTTCGCTTTGTTCCATGCCTGTGCGGTCATGGTACCCTCCTAGAATTACGTTAACGGGGCGCTTATACGCAGGTCTGCCCCGCCATCCAATGGCAAATTCCGCATTCGGGGGGATTGCGCCGTCGCAAAATTGGTGCTTTCGCTATTTCGGCACGGCTCCAGACGGCTGTGCGACTGTCAGGAAGGTCTGCCGCATGCCCACCCTCTCGCATGGTATCCCCACGCACCCCAAGCGATATATCTTTGTCCTGCTGGACCAATTTACAATGCTCTGCTTCTCATCCGCGGTCGAGGCGTTGCGGATTGCCAACCGTATGTCGGGCCATGAGCTGTATTCATGGGCCTTGGCGGGCGAAGGCGGAGAGATGGCGCATTGCTCGGCGGGGATCGGCTATAAGCTGGATATGGATCTCGATGAATTGCAGCGCGATGACACAATCATGCTGTGTGGCGGGATCAATGTGCAGGCCGCGACCTCCAAACGGGTGTTGAACTGGCTCAGGCGCGAGGCACGGCGCGGAGCCACGATTGGCGGGCTCTGCACGGCGGGCTATTCACTGGCCAAGGCGGGCTTGCTCGATGGCAAACGCGCCACGATCCATTGGGAAAATCAGGACAGCTTTTCCGAAGAATTCGAGGACGTCACCCTGACCAAATCGGTCTTCGTGATTGACGGCAACCGCATCACCACAGCCGGTGGCACCGCCTCGATTGACCTGATGCTCAAGATCATCGCCAATGATCACGGTGAGGACCTTGCAAACATGGTGGCCGATCAGTTGATCTATACCTCGATCCGCACCGATCAGGACACACAGCGCCTCTCGATCCCGACCCGCATCGGCGTGCGCCACCCAAAATTGGGGCAGGTGATCCGCATGATGGAGCAAAATATCGAAGAGCCGATCAGCCCTGCCAGTCTGGCCAAGGATGTCGGCATGTCCACGCGCCAGTTGGAGCGGCTGTTCCGCCGCTATCTCAACCGCTCGCCCAAGCGCTATTACATGGAATTACGGCTGGCCAAGGCGCGTAACCTTCTGATGCAGACGGATATGAGCGTGATCAATGTGGCTTTGGCCTGCGGCTTTGCCTCGCCTTCGCATTTCTCGAAATGCTACCGCGCGCATTATGACACAACGCCTTACCGCGAGCGTGGCACCCAAGCGAGCAAAGAGCCGAGTTAGACCACCCTTCGCGCGAATAGCGCCGAAGGCGCCGCGCGATCGCCAGACCGCCCGTAAGGGCTGGCGATTTTGCAATTAATTGCGCACCGTTCATATCTCATCAGGACTTGGCAGATATAAAGCGCTCGGCGCAAAAGGCGGATCGCCACCCCGCGGTCTGGCGCTCGCGCTCAGCTCTCAGATAAACGCGCCGCGCGCCCGCCTCGACGCTTTGCAGCAGGCGGGGCTTTGGTGCCCTCGGTCAAAACCTGCGTCATTGGGTGGTCCGGCGCATCAGGTGCATAGACCTCCAGCAGACGGGCCAAATGCGCAGGCGCATCGGCGCTGTCGATCGACAAGGCCCAATCCACAAAGATCGAGCGGCATTCCTCAAGGCTGATCCCGTCGATGCGATAGGCTTCGCGGATCAGGGCCTTTGGGTCGGTGATGTCACCCTTCATTTCAATCGTCCTATTCCGGCTCAAACCTCTTTGAGCAGTCTGTCAATAATCTGCGCCGAGGCCTCGCGCGCCTGCGCCAATTTCAAAGCCAAATCCTTGGCGTCTTTCGCCCCCGCTGCACGGGCCAGAAACCCTTGCCCGCCAATTCCCAATTCATCTGGATCAAGCGGGCGCTCCGTCAAGAGGCGACCTGCCTGATTTACCGTTGAGAAGAGCCGGTGGGAAGCACGCAAAACCTCCGCATCCTCACCCTTTAGCCATCCGATCTGCGCGCCCGCCTGCAACTGCCCTTCAACCTGTCGCACAGGATCGGCCGCCATCAAGGCCGCCGCCTGCGCACACAGCTCGATATCCTGCATCCCGCCCGTGCCCTCTTTCACCTCGAAGGTCGAGCCCTTGCGCCCTGCCGCCTGCAATCGCGCCCGCATTTGCGCCGCATCCTTCACCACAAGGGCGCGCGCGGCCTTGGCCTTCAGCACATTTTGGCGGATCGCTTCGATATCGGCCAAAAGGCTGGCCTCCCCAGTAATGGGCCGCGCGCGGGTCAGCGCCATATGCTCCCAAGTCCAGGCCTCATGATGTTGATAATGATCAAACGCCTCCAGCCCCGTGGCCACTGGCCCTTGCCGCCCCGAGGGGCGCAGCCGCATATCAACCTCATAGAGCTTACCCTCGGCGGTCGGCACGCTGAGGGCTGTGACAAGGGTTTTGGTGGCTTTGGCAAACCAGCCGCGCGGGTCCAAGGGGCGGCGACCTTCGGTCAAATCAACCCCGCCTGCATCATAGATCACGATCAGATCAAGATCAGACCCCGCCGTCAGCGCCCCTGCCCCAAGGCTGCCCATAGCCAGCACCGCGCCGCCCCGTCCAGGCGCTGGACCGTGGCGTTTGGCGATCTCGGCGCAGGCAATCGGCCAAAGCGCTGTCACAACCGCATCGGCCAGTGCCGTATATTGTGCGCCCGCCTCGGCTTCATCAATCAGATCACGCAAATGATGCACGCCAATGCGGAAATGCCATTCCTTATGCCAGCGCCGCGCAGTATCAAGCGCGGCCTCATAATCCAGCCCCTCAAGCGCGGTTGAGAGAGCGCCTTGCAAGCGTTCTTTTTCGGGCCAAGGCGCAAAGAAAGCCCCGCCAAGCACCGCATCCAATACGCCTGCATTGCGCGACAGATAGCGCGACAAACCCGGCGCTGTGGCGCAGATATCGCCTATCAGATCAACCAGCGAGGGGTTAGCCTCGAAGAGTGAAAACAGTTGAACACCCGCGGGCAAGCCCTTGAGAAATCTATCAAAGTTTATCAAGGCCTCATCAGGGTCGGCGGCTTTTTGGAAACAGGTCAGAAGATCGGGCTTGAGGCGTTCGAAAATCTCCTGCCCGCGCGCGGAGCGCAAGGCAGGATAATGCGGCCAGCGCGAGACGATTTCATGCGCAGGCTCGGACAGCTCGGGCATCGGGGCCTCAAGGCCCGTGGGATTGGGCGCAAAAAACGGCTCGCAAAGCGCGTCCACCTGCGCCAGCCGCGCTTGTAATTCCTTGCGAAAGCGCTGCGTATCGCCCTCGCCCATGAAACGGGCCAAACGGTCAAAGCCTTCGGGGGATTTGGGCAAGCTATGGGTCTGGGCATCATTGATCATCTGCAAACGATGCTCCACCTCACGGTGCTGGATATAAAGCTCTGAGAGCGTATCGGCCACATCGCCGCCAATCCAGCCTTTCGCCGCCAAGGCGGCCAGCGCATCCTTGGTGCGGCGGCCACGCAGAGCTGCGTCACGCCCGCCCGAGACCAATTGACGGGTCTGGGCGAAAAACTCGATCTCGCGGATGCCGCCCTGCCCAAGTTTGATATTATGCCCCTCCAGCGCCATGCCATGCAGGCCCTTATGGCTGCGGATGCGTTGGCGCATGTCTTGGGTGTCATGGATCGCCGCGAAATCCAGATGCTTGCGCCAGACAAAGGGGGTGAGGGTTTCCAAGAACCGCGCCCCTGCCGCCAGATCGCCCGCAGCGGGACGCGCCTTGATATAGGCCCCGCGCTCCCAATTGCGCCCCTCCGCCTCGTAATACCGCTCGGCCGCGGCCATGGAGATGCAGACAGGCGTGACGCTGGCATCGGGGCGCAGCCGTAGATCGGTGCGAAACACATAGCCTTCGGCGGTATTTTCCCCAAGGCTGGCGGCCATTTTGCGGGTCGCGCGCACAAAGCCCGCGCGCGCTTCCATCTCGTCGGTTCCGTCAAAGCGGCTCTCGTCAAAAAGGCAGATGAGATCGATATCCGAGGAATAATTCAGCTCGGCCGCGCCCATCTTGCCCATGGCCAGCGCCACCATCCCCGCCCCGTCACGCCACGCGTCCTCCTCCGTCTGGCCGGGGATCTTGCCGCGTTTGGCCTCATGAGCGACATGGACCCTCAGCGCGGTTTGCACGCAGGCATCGGCAAAATCGGTCCAAGCGGTCGTGACCTGATAAAGGTCCCAGATCCCGCCCAGATCCGCCAGCGCAACCATCACCGCCGCGCGGCCCTTCAGCCGCCTGAGCCCTGCATCCAGATTGCCTGCCTCAAGGGCCGCAACCTGCGCCAAAAGGCTGGCCTGCGCGACCTCAGGCGTGTTTGAGAGAACCTCCTCCAGCCAAGGCGCTTCTTTTTGCATTAGCCCCAGTAGAAAGGGAGAACATCCCGCAGCCCCTGCGACCAAGCCTTTCAAATCATTTGGAATATCTTGCAGCGCCGCCAACCCTTCCGCCGCGCGATCAGGGTCAAAGGCGATAGGCTCTCGGGTCAGCCTTGATGCGAAACTCATCTGCTTGGTCATATACGGGCCACTCTTGCCTCTTGCCCTTATCCTTGCAACGCTTGCGGGGACAGAACAAGGGGAAGCGTGGATATGAGCAAGAGCCTCAAACGGGTCAAGGCCGCATTGGAGGCCGCGGGGATTGAAACAGATGTGCTGGAGATGCCCGATCTGACCCGCACCGCCGCCCAAGCCGCCGCCGCCGCAGGGTGCGAGATTGACCAGATCGCGAAATCCATCATTTTCCGTGCCGAGCAAAGCGGCTGTGCCGTGCTGTTCATTACCGCTGGCGGCAATCAGGTCTGCGCCGAGAAGGCCAGCGCGCTTGCTGGCGAGGCTTTGGGCAAGGCCGATGCAGGGCTGATCCGCGCGCAAACGGGTTTTGCGATTGGCGGTGTCTCTCCGGTCGGGCATCTGAGCCCGATCCGCGCTTGGGCAGATCCGCGTCTTGGCGATTTTGCCAAGATTTACGCCGCCGCAGGCACGCCGCGCCATATCTTTGCGATCACCCCGTCCGAGCTGCTGTCTGTTTCGGGCGCGGTGGAGGCCGATTTCACCCTGTGACGCAGCGCAAAACGGTTAAATTCATATTTCATGAAATTCATTGTTGAATCGACTCGCCCTGTGCCGTAGGTGGCGCCCTTGTATCGGGGACGATCCCAACCTTGAGGCGCAAGCCTTGGGGGGGCGCTAAGGACCCACCACATCAATCTACTGGTAAGAAGGGGAGCGCCCATGACCCGCGCCAACCTCTTCCAACTGGGGACTGGTCTGGAGACAGGCGCCCATGCGGAAGACACCTGCAGCCACTCGGCTGCGCCCGACATTTTTGACGACACCCGTGAGGATCACTTCATCCGCAAGGATGGTGAGGTTTTTGCTGGCACGCATTTGATCATCGAAGTGGTCAATGGCCATGGTCTGGATGACGAAGCCCGTATCCAGACCGCCTTCCGCGATTGCGTTGAGGAATGCGGTGCCACGCTATTGCATATCCACACGCATAAATTCTCGCCTCAAGGCGTGTCTGGCGTGGCGGTTCTGGCCGAAAGCCATATCTCCGTGCATACATGGCCCGAGATCGGCTATGGCGCGTTTGACGTGTTCATGTGTGGCGATGCGCAGCCTTGGAATGCGGTTGGCGTGTTGAAACGCGCCTTTGGCACCGAGGATGTGCGCGTGAAGGAATTGCGGCGCGGCGAAGGGCTGGTTGACGCCATCGCAGCCGCCTGAGACCCGATGGGGGCCGCGGCCACGCTGCCCCCGCCCCTGTCCCCAATACCGGAGGGTTAATCCATGACCGATATGACCGGCTGGAGCGTTGAGCGTCTGCACAAGGACCATTCCCAAGCCTTGCGCGAAGACCGCGTGCTTTATGACAGCAACACCGACCATCAGCGCCTGCGCGTTTTCGAGAACCCGACCTTCGGGCGCGTTCTGACCTTGGACGGGGTGGTGCAGGTCACCGAAGCCGATAATTTCATTTATCATGAAATGCTGACCCATGTGCCGATCTTGGCCCATGGCGATGCAAAACGCGTGCTGATCGTGGGCGGTGGCGATGGCGGGATGGCGCGCGAGGCGCTCAAGCATAAATCCGTCACCCAAGTCACCATGGTCGAGATTGATGCAGGCGTGGTCGATTTCTGCACCGAATATATGCCCGATGTCTCGGATGGTGCTTTTGATGATCCCCGCCTTGATCTGGTGATCGCGGATGGGGCCGAGTTTATGCGGCTCAATGCCGATTTCTATGATGTCATCATCATCGATTCCACCGACCCGATCGGTCCTGGCGAAGTTCTGTTCACCGACAGCTTTTACGGCCATGCCAAGCGCCGCCTAACCGACGGGGGCATTCTGGTGACCCAAAACGGCGTGCCCTTCATGCAAGGCGATGAGCTGACCAATACGATGCGCGCCTTCAAAGCGCTTTTTGAGGATTGGACCTGCTATCTCGCCACGATCCCGACCTATGCGGGCGGGCCGATGGCACTTGGCTGGGGCAGTGACGGGGCCGCGCGGCAGACCGATCTGGCCACGCTCACAGCGCGGTTTGAAGCAGCAAATATCGAGACGAATTACTACACGCCCGAGGTGCATCACGCAGCCTTCGCGCTGCCGCCCTATGTCTCGAAGCTGATGCCTTAAGGCGTGTGGTTCTTGGCCCGATCAACGGGCCAAGACTGCCTTGCGGCTTATTCGGCGGCGTCCTGTGCGCTGAGCGCATCCAGTTCGGCGGCCTTTTTCTCGACCTGTTCGACGATATGCTCGATCATCTGATCATTATCGAGCTTATGGCTCTGCTTGCCCGCCAGATAGACCATGCCCGAGCCAGCCCCGCCGCCCGTAAAGCCCACATCTGTCATCAAGGCTTCACCAGGGCCATTCACGACACAGCCGATGATCGACAGGCTCATCGGGGTCTTGATATGCTCAAGCCGTTTTTCCAACGCCTCGACCGTTTTGATCACGTCAAAGCCTTGCCGCGCGCAGGAGGGGCAGGAAATGATATTCACACCCCGATGGCGCAGCCCGAGAGATTTGAGGATTTCATAGCCGACCTTCACCTCTTCCACGGGATCCGCCGAAAGGCTGACGCGGATTGTATCGCCAATCCCCATCCAAAGCAGATTGCCCAGACCAATGGCCGATTTGATCGTGCCCGAAGTCAGACCGCCCGCCTCGGTGATGCCCAGATGGATCGGCGCAGTCGTGGCCTCGGCCAAGCCCTGATAGGCCGCCGCCGCCATGAACACATCCGAGGCTTTCACGGAAATCTTGAACTCGAAGAAATCATTGTCCTCAAGGATGCGGATATGATCCAAGCCGCTTTCGATCATCGCATCGGGGCAAGGCTCGCCGTATTTATCAAGCAGATGCTTCTCAAGTGAGCCTGCATTCACGCCGATCCGCATGGAACATCCATGATCCCGCGCGGCCGCAATCACCTCGCGCACGCGCTTCTCGTCACCGATATTGCCCGGATTGATCCGCAAACAGGCAGCCCCCGCCTCGGCGGCCTCGATCCCGCGCTTATAGTGGAAATGGATATCGGCCACGATGGGAACGGGGCTTTCATTCACAATTTCCTTGAGCGCTTTTGACGAGGCCTCATCAGGCACCGAAATCCGCACGATATCGGCACCTGCATCGGCGCAGCGCTGAACCTGATCAATCGTTGCCTTCACATCCGTGGTCAGCGTGTTGGTCATGGTCTGCACCGAAATCGGCGAGCCACCCCCAACAGGCACCTTGCCCACATGGATCAGACGGCTTTCACGACGGTCGATATTTCGCCATGGACGGATCGGGTTATGCGACATGGGCAAGCAGCCTTCTAGGGTCGGGTTTCGGGCATTTGCGCATAGATTAGGACGATGCTGCGCAAACGACAACGCAACATTCGCATTTCACCTCAAAAGGTCGGGTTATTGCTGCGGCTCATTCTGGCTGAGGCTGTCGCCGCTCAGCACCAAAGCGGCCACTTCGGGCAGATCGGGGTCGGTCGTGCCATCGGCCAGCGCATAGGTTTCCAGCAGCGTATCTGCCTGCAAAACCACATTGCGCGCAACGGATGTGCCTTCCCCCGCAGGTCCGACGGTCACGCCATCAACTGCGAAGAACAACGATCCGGAATTGCCCGCGCGCAGGCTGGGGGGCTCTTCCGAGACGGGCAGCACATAGCTGTCGCCTGTGTTCAGAATGCCTTCGTAAATCACGGTGCCTGAGGCGGCAGTGACACGCACCCAAGACGGGCGCACAGCAAAAAGCATCACCTCGCCCTCGGGGCGTTCAGTGACTTGCACAGGCTCGGAATTGGCTGAGGCCAGTTGTTCGCCCTGCCCCATCGGGATAGGCGCGCCCATAGTGCCGACTTCATCAGGGTTGAGCGATGCAATCGGCTGATCCCGCGAAATCATGACCGGCGCGTCCAGCACTTGCGGGCGATAGAGACGATCAAGCGCATCCACGCTTGGGGCGGCGGCGAATTCAGCAAAGCCGATATCCCCGCCCTGCTCTGCGGCAGGCGCTTGCGGCAAGGCCAGCGGATCTAGCACGGCAAGGGTTGCGGGGGCTTCTTCAATCGGCGCGAATTGCACGCGCTGGATATCTGTCAGAACCGCCCACCCGCCATAGCCCAAACCAACCGCCAGCGCGATCAGCACAGCCGCCGAGCCAAGCGCGCCCGGCTCGACATTAGCAAAGACGCGCTCTTTCTCAGGGGCGAAGGCCACACGTGAGGATTTGATAATGTCAGAAGGGTCAATCTTGCTGGGGGCCGCGCCATGGCGACGCTTCGCGCGCGAGGCCTGACCGCTGGACATCCCGTGAACGCCCGTGAACCCCGTTTCTTCGCAGAATTTCGCGAAGGCCAGTTCAGGGTCCAAATTCAGATAGCGCGCATAGGAGCGGACATAGCCCGCGATAAAGCCCTGCGAGCTGAATGCGTTGAGATCACCATTCTCAACCGCTGCAATATAGGAGGCACGGATTTTCAACTCGCGTTCGACATCCAACAGGGATTTGCCAAGCGTCGCACGTTCACCCCGCATCAAATCACCCAAGGCAACGCCTTCGGCAAATTGATCGGCACCGTTGTGAAGTTGCGGCTCGTGCTGCCCCATGTTGTCCCGCTCAAAGTTCCTGCAGGCTTAGTCACAGCAAATGTGCCGCCCGCATTTTGTTGCCTTCATCCCATTATAGTGCCGCCGATTCGCATCGCAGCGCTATATGCATGTTAACACAACAATAACCTCGAGATTAACAGTCGATTCTCTTTCAGCCGGCTAAATCGGCACGATTCAGCGCACAATGGCTCCATAGCTGGTCCATTGATGTCAAAAGATAGTCAATCATCTTTGGGTCATGCACGGGCGATGGCGTGAAGCGCAACCGCTCGGTCCCGCGCGGCACCGTTGGGAAGTTGATCGGCTGCACGTAAATGCCGAATTGTTCCAACAGCATATCGGACAGTTTTTTGGTGTGAACGGGGTTCCCCACGATCACGGGAACGATATGGCTGCCATGATCAATGATCGGCAGACCCATGCCTTTGAGGCGCAGCTTGAGAACCTTGGCGCGCTCCTGATGCAGATCACGCAGGGCCTGATCGGTTTTCAGATGCCGCACGGAAGCCGCCGCCCCTGCCGCAACAACAGGCGGGATCGAGGTGGTGAAGATGAAGCCAGGCGCATAGGAGCGCACGGCATCACACAGCTTGGCAGAGGCCGCGATATAGCCGCCCATCACACCATAGGCCTTGCCCAAAGTGCCGTTGATGATGTCGATCTGATCGGCCAGCCCCAGCTTCTCCGAGACGCCACCCCCGCGCGGGCCATACAGCCCCACAGCGTGAACCTCATCGAGATAGGTTAGCGCCCCGAATTCCTTGGCCAGCGCCACAATCTCGGCAATCGGGCCAAAATCGCCATCCATCGAGTAAACGCTTTCAAAAGCGATCATCTTGGGGGCAGCAGGATCATCGGCCTCGAGCTTGGCGCGCAGATCGGCCACGTCATTATGCTTGAACACACGCTTGGCCCCGCCATTGCGGCGAATACCCTCGATCATTGAGGCGTGGTTCAGCTCGTCTGAATAGGTGATCAAGCCGGGGAACAGCTTGGGCAGGGTGCTGAGCGTCGCGTCATTGGCGATATAGGCGGAGGTGAACACAAGCGCGCCATCCTTGCCATGCAGATCGGCCAATTCTTCCTCAAGCGCCTTGTGATAGACCGTGGTGCCCGAGATATTGCGCGTCCCGCCCGAGCCCGCTCCTGTGGCCTCAAGCGCTTCATGCATCGCGTTCAGAACAACGGGGTGCTGGCCCATGCCAAGATAGTCATTGCCGCACCACACCGTGATATCTTCTTGCGTGCCGTCTTCCTTGTTCCAGACGGCATGGGGAAATTGACCGCGACGGCGCTCAATATCGATAAAGGTCCTGTAGCGGCCTTCATCATGCAATTTCTGCAACGCGCTATCGAGCAGATTGTCGTAATTCACTGTCATTCTCCCATTCCGGCCAGCGCATCTCTCTCCAGAGGCGCATCGCAGGGCACGGCGCCGCTGTCTGAATTCAACGGCATGCCTTCCTAGATCTGTACCTCAAATAAGGCCTCCCGCCCTCTGAGCCACGTAACAAATTGCCGCGCTGATATGGTCCGCGTCAATCATATTATTCAGAATCTTGAATTTATTCTTCTGCGACCACTGTTACGCAATCCTCCGCCGCCCCATCGGCAGCGCAGGCAGCAAGCGCCTCCTCAGGGCTGGTACCGATGCCCCAATTGCCCGTGGCTTGCGAGCTTGCCATGGCGCGCGGGCGGCCCAATTGACGGAACGCGCCCCAAAGCGATGCCGTTGCATCCGCATTGAGTTGCAGGCTGCGGCCCGCCTCCCAGCCTTCGGGACGCACCACCAGAACAACGGCACAGTCACTGCCGCCACTGCGCGCGGCGTTACAGGCGGCAAGGGCTGCTGCGCGCGCGCCCTCTTCGCTATGGTAATTGCCAACCGCCGAGGTCGTCTCGGGATCGGCCAACCCCTGATCAGGGGCAATCGCCAAAGCGCCGTAATAGGCCATTTGCGGCAAGGCCCCCAAAGGAATGATCTGCTCCAGCAATTGAAGCTCAGCAGGATTCAGGCTGTCATGGCCGATCACCTCCCAGCTCAGCGCCCCATCGCGGGCAAAGACCTGATCGCGCGCCTCGCGCATGGTGGGCATGTCTTGGGCAAACGCCGCCCCTGCCCCAGCCAAGCAAGACACCACCGCCAATACAGCCAAAGAAACCTTCATAATACAGCCCTGCCTCAACCCGTTTTTCCCGCCGCGCATACCCAAAGGCCGCACGGCCAAATCGAGGCGGAACCTAGCCTGCCATCCCCTATCGGGCAAGCGCTGGACATCCCCTTTATGCTTGATACTCTGCGCCCAGACTTCACAAAAAGCGGAGCACTCCCCCATGTCCCTCGACGCGGTTCTCGCACGTATTGATGCCAATCTCGACGCCTCGACCGAACGCCTCATGGCGCTGTTGCGCATCCCCTCCATCTCGACCGATCCGGAGTATGACCAGCCCGTGAAAGACGCGGCCGAGTGGCTTTGCGCCGAACTGAACGCATTGGGGTTTGACGCCTCGGTCCGCCCCACGAACGGACATCCTATGGTGGTGGCCCATGGCGAAGGCAGCGGCCCGCATGTGCTTTTCTATGGTCACTACGACGTGCAACCCGTTGACCCAATTGATTTATGGTCACGCGACCCGTTTGACCCCGCACTCGAGGAAACGCCAAAAGGCAAGGTGATCCGCGCGCGCGGGGCATCCGATGACAAGGGCCAGTTGATGACCTTTATCGAGGCCTGCCGCGCCTATCGCGAGGAAACGGGCAGCCTGCCTGCAAAGCTGACGATCTTTCTGGAGGGAGAGGAGGAATCGGGCTCCCCCTCCCTGATCCCGTTCCTAAAGGACAATGCCGAGGAATTGACGGCGGAGGTGGCGCTGATTTGCGACACTGGCCTTTTTGGCGAGGAAACCCCTGCCATCGTCACCCAGTTGCGCGGGCTTTTGGGCGAGGAAATCACGATCACGGGGCCCTCGCTCGATCTGCATTCGGGCATGTATGGCGGGATTTCGATGAACCCGATCCGTGTCCTGAGCAAAATCCTTGCGAATTTACATGACGAGAACGGGCAGGTTCAGGTTCCGGGCTTTTATGACGGCGTGCCCGAGCTTGATCCCGCAATCAAGGCGCAATGGGATGCACTGAATTTCAACGAGACAGGCTTTTTGGGCGCTGTCGGGCTTGGCCAGCCTGCGGGTGAAGCGGGCCGCACAGGGCTGGAGATGATCTGGTCGCGCCCCACTGCCGAGGTCAACGGGATTTGGGGCGGCTATACGGGGGCAGGCTTCAAGACCGTGCTGCCCTCCAAGGCGCATGCCAAGGTCAGCTTCCGCCTTGTGGGCCAGCAAGACCCGCATCAGCTGCGCGAGAATTTCCGCGCTTGGGTCAGCGCGCAATTGCCGCCCGATTGCGAAGTCAGCTTTGCCGATCACGGTGCCTCACCCGCCAGCCAGATGGATATCTCGCATCCCGCATTTGAGAAAACCCGCCAAGCCCTCAGCGCGGAATGGCCGCGTGAGGCGGCCTTTATCGGCTGCGGCGGCTCGATCCCCGTGGCGGGGTATTTCAAGGAATATCTGGGGATGGACTCGATTCTGGCAGGCTTTGCCAAGGATGATGACGCGATCCATTCCCCCAATGAGAAATATGATCTGTCGAGCTTCCATCACGGCATCCGCTCATGGGCGCGGGTGCTGGAGGCGCTAAGCCGCTGAAATATCAGGCCGCGTGTCATTCAGGCGCGCGGCCTTGGACCAGAAGCGGACCATCATAAAGCCCCCCGCCAGAACCAGCCCCACAACCAGACCCAGCCAAACCCCCTGCCCGCCCCAGTCAAAGACAAAGCCGAACAGGTAGCTGCAAGGAATGCCCACCAGCCAATAGCTGATCGTGGCAATAATCATCGGTACGCGCGTGTCCTGCACCCCGCGCAACAGCCCCAAGGCCATAACCTGCGCGGCATCGGCCAATTGAAACAGCGCCGAGACCATCAACAACCCCACCCCGATGGCGATGATCTGATCGCGCAGCGGATCATCAGGCCCGACAAAGGCCGAGACCAGCGGCGCGGGCAAGGTCACAAACACCACCATGGCCGCCGCCACCATAATGCCCGACAAGATCAACGCAGCGATTGCCGCCAGTCGCAGGCTGGCAAAATCCTGCACCCCCCACGCGCGGCCCGCGCGCACCGTGGCGGCCGTGCTCAAGCCCACATGCACCATAAAGGTCAGCGCGGTGATTTGCAGCGCGATCCCATGGGCGGCCAGCGTCAGCTCATCCACCCAGCCCATCATCAGCATCGAGGCCATGAACAGCGCGCTTTCCGCCAGAAGGGTCAGCGCAATCGGCCAGCCAAGACGGAACACTTGGATAAAGGCCTCCCAATCAGGGCGCCAGAAACGGGCGAAAAGCGTGTAGTCTCTCAGGCCCTGTTTGCGCGTGGCATAAAGCGCAAGGATCATGAAAATCAATGCGTTAGAGGCGATGGAGGCCCAAGCCGCCCCCCGCAGCCCCATCTCGGGCAGGCCGAAATTGCCAAAGATCAGCAGATAGTTCAGACCCGCATTCAGCGCCACCGCCGCCAAGGTCGCCAAAAGCACGATGCGCGTATGCTCCAGCGCCGAGAGATGGCTGCGCAGCACAAGAAACATCAGCGAGGGCCAAATCGACCAACCCGCGATATCTAAATAGATGCGGGTATTCGCGCTGACCGCCGCCTCTTGGCCCAAGGCGCGCAGGATCGGCTCGGAGAACACAAAAAGCGGCATCACCAAAGCGCTGAACAGCAGGGCCAGCCAAAGCCCCATCCGCGTGACGCGGCGGACCTGAACCTCATCTTCCTGAGCGGCGGCGGCGGCCACCAAGGGCGTGACCGCCAAGGCAAACCCCATGCCCATAATGAGCACCGTGTGGAGATAGGAGCCGCCAAGGGCCACCGCTGCCAGCTCGGCCACCCCGTACCAGCCGATCATGATCGTATCGGTCAGGGTGATCAAAATCTGCGCGACTTGGCTGCCGATCAGCGGCAGACCAAGCGCCAGAGTGGCGCGAATATGATGGCGAAGCGGGGTCATGAAACGGGCTTAGACCCGTTGGAGCCGCTTGACCAGCGTCATCAGATCGCGCCCAAGGCCAGCCGCGTGGCTAGAAGCGCGATCAGCAGCCCCACCCCCAAAGCCAGCACCGATTGCGCCACGCCAAGCCCTGCCAGATTAATCTGGCTGCGCAACACCCCCTCGCGCAGCGTCACCGAGAGAAGGGCGACAGCCACCGTCACGCTTGCCGTGCCGACCCCCATCGCCAAAGCCCCTGCAATTCCTGCCGCGAAAGCCCCCATTTGCGCCGTCAGGATCAACACGAAAAGCGCGCCTGTGCAGGGGCGGATGGCAACAACGCCGATCAGCACGGCCAAATCCCGCAGACTGCCTGCTTGCGCCACCTGATCTGGGGCAGGTGCATGGGCATGGCCACAGGTGGCACAGGTTGCATCAGGCCCGTGATGAGAGTGGTCATGGGCGTGATCTGAGCCGCGCAAATCCATCAGGCCCCGCGCCCCGCGCCATGCAAGCCAAAGCCCCACCAGCGCAATCAGCGCGAAACTGAGCGGTTGGAACACATCATCGGCCAGCCCCGTCATCGCCTCGCGGCTGATGCCCAAAACCCAAAGCCCCAAAGCGACCAGACCGATCGCGGTGCCTGCTTGGGCAAGGCTGGAGACAAGCGCCACCAAACTGAGTTTAAGCGCCCCAACCCGCCGCGCCGCACCATAGCCGCCAATCACCAGCTTGCCATGTCCGGGACCTGCGGCATGGAACAAACCATAGGCAAAACATACCCCCATCAGCGTTGCCACAGCCCCTGCCTCACCTGCGCGCAAGGCCCGTAAGGCGCGCGCCAGCAAGGTTTGCGCCTCGCGCTGCCCCTCAAGCGCCCATTGGAAAATCATGCGGTCCCAGCCCAAGGCAAACCCCGCCACAAAGACCAGAACAATCACAATGGCTGCCAAAATCAGGGCGCGCTGCATGTGACCTCCACGCGGTCCGCAAAAATATTGCCGATTTCGGGGAAGTTATCTTCCTCATTCACCGCCCCGCCGATCTCCTGCAAGGCGGCATCAAGGGCGGCATAGGCCTCATCGAGATCGGCGCGGCGCAACTGCGCATCGCAATCCTCGCGGCCTGTGATCTCGGTTGGCAGGTTCATCTCGAAGGCGATGTAGAAGGCCTGATCATAGATCGAGGCGATCAATGCATCGCCCTGATCCCCGCCCAAAACGGGGCGGATATGGGTCGTCTCGATCTGGCCTGTTTCCGTCAGATCAAGGGAAACAGCGCTCGGCGCGCCGATCTCCAGCGGCTGACCATCTGCGCCAAAAATCTCTAACCCGCCGCTGAACCCGCTATTCCAGTTTAGATCAAAGCCCAAAAGCCCGTCACGCTCGGCTTGGGTCAGGACCCCGTCAAAATCAAGATCGAGATTGTAATCCTGCAGGATGATCAGGGAATAGAGCTCGTCATAGCGCCAAGTCACCTCAACCGCGTGCAGCGCGCCTTGCGTGTCATAGATCAGGCGCAGCCCCGCATCGATAAAGATATGGGGATGCGCCACGGCCATGCCCACGCCCGAAACCCAAATGGCGCAGCTGGCGGCAAAGCTTTTCAAAAGGCGCAAACCGACTGTCATAAGACGCAGATATAGAGGCGTGCCGCGCGAAACAACACTCCCCGTATGTGGGCAATGGCAGAACTTCGCGCATCTCCAACGGCGCTGCATTGGAAACGGATCGTTTCCGAGATTGCGCCCTAGCGTCATATTCACGCCCAGATTGGGGGGCAAACGGTAACCCTGCTAATACGGCTTCAAGGATAAACGCAAAATGCGGGTACTACGCGAATTCATTCTGGACGAAACAGGCGCAATCACCGTCGATTACGTTGTTTTGTCTGCGGCAGCAGTGGGCATGGCCATTGCGACAACGGATGTTTTGCGCGTTGGCATTGGCGATATGACCTCCAATCTCGAAGAACAATTGCGCACGCGCAACCTCTCGGATGACTTCGTGTCCTTTGACGCCTCGCATTTCGGCCCGTCGATTCAGTCGGGCTTTATGAATGAAACTGACGCCAATGAATTGTTCAATCTGGCCAACCAAATGACCAATGCCAGTATTATGTCGCTGCTTGAGGAAGGTTTCACCGCCTTGTCAAACGGGGTTGAACTCTCGGATATGGATTATGCCGAGCTGTCGGCTGTTGCCTCGGTTGCCCGCCAGCGAAATATCGCGGATTCCGAGATGCTGGATGCCTTCTTCGCGGGTGACGGTGCGGCCCTGTAGCGACCAATTAAGCTGGGTCTCCCCGCGTTTCATCCCCGCCGCGCCTGCATCTGCGCATAAAACGGGCCAAGCAGGCCCCAAGCTCCCTTCCCCATCCTCCCCAAACCTGCCAATATGTAGGAAACTACATACAAGATAGAGCAGACGATGGCCGACGACCTTCTTAAGGGCGCTTCCCCCGAGCAAACCTATGACGCGACCTCGATTGAGGTTCTGGAGGGGCTGGAGCCCGTCCGCAAACGCCCCGGCATGTATATCGGCGGCACGGATGAGCGCGCGCTGCATCATTTGGTGGCCGAGGTTCTCGACAACTCGATGGATGAGGCCGTCGCGGGCCATGCCAACCGCATCGAAGTGGAATTGAACGAGGATTATTCCGTCACGATCCGCGATAATGGCCGTGGCATCCCGATCGATCCGCACCCCAAATTCCCGGACAAATCCGCGCTTGAGGTGATCCTGTGCACTTTGCATGCGGGCGGTAAATTCTCGGGTAAGGCCTATCAGACCTCGGGCGGCCTGCACGGGGTTGGTATTTCGGTGGTCAATGCCCTGTCAGATCATGTGCGCGTCGAAGTCGCCCGCAACAAGGAGCTGTTCGCGCAGGAGTTTTCGCGCGGCATCCCGCAAGGCAGCGTGGAAAAGGTCGGCACGGCCCCCAATCGGCGTGGCACCTCGGTGACCTTCCATGCCGATGAGGAGATTTTCGGCGCACATCGCTTCAAGCCCGCGCGGCTGATGAAAATGGTGCGCTCCAAGGCCTATCTGTTCTCGGGCGTGGAAATCCGCTGGAAAACCGCCATTGATGATGGCGAAACCCCTGCAGAGGCCGTGTTCCACTTCCCCGGTGGTCTGGCCGATTATCTGGGCGAGACCTTGGGCAGTGCCGCCACCTATGCCGACAAACCCTTTGCAGGGAAGGTCGAGTTTCAGGAGCGTTTCAAAGTTCCAGGTCAGGTGGAATGGGCGATCAATTGGACGCCTGTGCGCGACGGCTTCATCCAATCCTATTGTAACACCGTGCCCACGCCCGAGGGCGGCACGCATGAGGCAGGGTTTTGGGCCGCCATCCTCAAAGGCATCCGCGCCTATGGCGAATTGGTCAGCAATAAAAAAGCCGCCAATATCACCCGCGATGATCTGGTAACGGGGGGCTGTGCGCTTGTATCCTGCTTCATTGCCGAGCCTGAATTTGTGGGCCAAACCAAAGACCGCCTTGCCACAACCGAGGCGCAGCGTCTGGTGGAAGCCGCCGTGCGCGACCGTTTTGACAACTGGCTGGCCGCCGATACGAAATCAGCGGGCGCGATCCTTGATTTCCTTGTGCTGCGCGCCGAAGAACGCCTGCGCCGCCGTCAGGAAAAAGAAACGCAACGCAAAACCGCCACCAAGAAGCTGCGCCTTCCAGGCAAGCTGGTGGATTGCTCGGCCACGAACCGCGCGGGCACGGAATTGTTCATCGTCGAGGGCGATAGCGCGGGCGGCTCGGCCAAAATGGGGCGCAACCGCAAAACCCAAGCACTGCTGCCCCTGCGCGGTAAAATCCTGAATGTCTTGGGCGCGGCCTCCTCAAAGCTGGGGCAAAACGCCGAGATCAATGATCTGTGCCAAGCGCTTGGCGTGCAGATGGGCACCAAATTCAACATCGAAGACCTGCGCTATGACAAGATCATCATCATGACTGATGCGGATGTCGATGGCGCACATATCGCGGCCCTGCTGATGACCTTCTTCTTCACCCAGATGCGCCCGATGATCGACCAAGGGCATCTCTATCTTGCCTGCCCGCCATTGTTCCGCCTGACCCAAGGGGCCAATCGCGTCTATTGCCTTGATGAGGCCGAGAAAGCCGACTGGATGGAGAAGGGCTTGGGCGGCAAGGGCAAGATCGATGTCAGCCGCTTCAAGGGTTTGGGGGAAATGGATGCCAAGGACCTCAAGGAAACCACGATGGACCCCGCCTCGCGCAAATTGATCCGCGTGACGATCGACGAAGACGCACCCGGAGAAACCGGCGATCTGGTCGAGCGGCTTATGGGCAAAAAACCCGAGATGCGCTTCCAATATATTCAGGAAAACGCGCGCTTTGTAGAAGAACTGGATGTTTAGCCTGTAAGGCAATGGGGGCGGCTCGGTTTGAGCCACCCCCACTTTATCTCACCATGTCTTGGTCGCAGCCCCTCAAACCTGTGTCCAGATCTGGAACAGAAGGCCCGACAGGAACGCCCCTGTCAGCGAGAAGGCGATATAGGCCACAAAGACGGGCCAGCGCGCCAAGGCCCAAACCGCAATCGCTGCGGGAATGGAGGTCACCCCGCCTGCCACCAGAAAGGCCAGCCCTGCCCCTGCGGCCATGCCCTGCTCGATCAAACCGCCCACCAAGGGCAGCGCGGCATAGCCGTTGAGATAGGCAGGCACACCCACCAGCGTCGCTGTGATAATCGGCAGCAATCCTTGCCCGCCAAGCACCGCCGAGACCCGCTCGGCAGGCACAAAATGCAGCATCAAGGCTTCAAGGATAAAGGCCAGAAACAGCCATTTTGCGAGGAAATTGGTGTTCTTCCAAGCCTCCTTACCGAATTTCCCAAGACGCTCGGCATCGGTCCAGAATTTCCACACAACTTGTTTTGGCGCGCGGATTTTCGAGCCGCCGCAGCCGCCATTGCCGATCCCCTCGCGCAAGGGGTTGGTGAAGGCGCCCAGACCCGCCAGCGCATGGATGCCAAGCCCGCCGAACACCCCAAGGCCAATCGCCGCCAGCGTTTTGGCAACCGCGAAATCAACGCCCAAAACACCTGCTGTCAGAACGAACATCGAGGGGTCCATCACAGGCGAGGCAAGCCAGAAGGCCATCACCGCCGAAAGAGGCACCCCCATCGCCAGCAAAGCCGCGATCAACGGGATCACCCCGCAGGAGCAAAAGGGCGATAATCCCCCCGCAAGGGCGGCCAGCCCGATCATGATCACAGGCGCGCCTGTGAAGGCCTTGGCAATCAGGTTATCGGCCCCTGTTGCACCAGCCCAAGCCGCAATCGCGATGGAGAACAGCAAGAAGGGCGCCGTATTGATCAAAGCGCTAGTGGCAAAGATAAAACTGTCCCGCGCCAATGCCGCATCCCACAGCACAAGGCCCAGAAGAAGGATAAGGCAGGCAAGCCAAACCCTTTCCTGCTTGAGGAATTGCCCGAATTTGCGAGACCAATCGGGCTGCGGCACTGCTGTATCGGCCATGTTCAAAATCCTTGTTTGTTAGGGCTGCGCCATGGTTTCGGAACGCGCCTCATCAGTTTGGCTGTCGCTTTGGCTGTCATCTTCAAAGCCCGCGCAACAGGCTTCGGTCAGAAAGGCGATGAGATGGTCCATCTGCGGGTAATTTGCGCGGCAAATGATTTCGCGCCCTTGGCGGGATTGCACGACCAGATCGCTTTTCACC
Source organism: uncultured Paracoccaceae bacterium (assembly GCA_965656935.1). Lineage (GTDB taxonomy): Bacteria > Pseudomonadota > Alphaproteobacteria > Rhodobacterales > Rhodobacteraceae > M30B80. The sequence continues at coordinate 3,181 of CBFHMG010000012.1, read as the reverse complement.
AGCATGGTCAGATGATGGGCCAGCGTGGACGGATGCAGCGACAAAACCTCCGAGATCCTGCCAACCTGCATCCCCGCCGCCCCCGCTTTCACCAAGAGCCGGAACACCGCCAAACGGCTTTCATGGCCAAGGGCGGCAAGGGCATCTGCATATATACGTTCATTGCTCATGCAGCCATTAAAACTATAAAACTAGTTTTGTCAAAATGTTTCGCGGTTGACCGGTGCAACTAGCCCCTTGCAGGACACAAAGTGACACTGCCCGCAGCCGAACTGCGAGAGGGCCACAAAACCTTAAGTCCTATTGAGGTTTTGCGCTCAGCGCGATGATGTTCTGATCGAAATCAGGCAATGCGCCTCATCGGCATGGCGGGCGGGGATATCCCGCGCCAAGCTGTCGATCCGATTGGCATTGCGCAAAACAGAAGCATTTCTGCCCGAACCCGCATTGTCCCGCCGCGCGCCATGCCCCGATGTCAGACAGCTTATCAGATCCCCCTCTTGCGTGGTGACCGAGGGCGCATTCCGCGCATCCTGACGCCCCGCGACGGGTGTGATGATGTTGTGGTTTTGCGAGCCGCTGCTGCTGGGGGAATGGGTGGAGCTTCCGCTTGCCACGCTTGTTGCAGGGCCAGGCCTATTGGGCGTTGGACGCGGCCTTGGCACCAGAACAGGCGCAATATTCGCATTAACCGATGGAATGGTTTGCGGCTGGCTTGGCGTCCCTGTGACGCCGAAAGACGGGGTGGGAACAGGGTGCAGGGTGACCACAGGGCTCAAGCCCGAGAAAGACGGGGTCGAGACAGGCAGGATCGTCACAACAGGCGATGTGCCCGTAAAGCTTGGGGCCAGCACCGGATGAATAATGGGCACAGGGCTTACGCCTGTGAAAGATGGCACAACAACGGGGTTCACATTAATGGCAGGGCTATAGCCACTATAGGATGGTCCGGGAATGGACTGGATGGCACCGGGGCTGACACCTGCAAAGCTTTGAGGGGCTAGGGGTGAGATCACATAGCCGGGGCTAAAGCCAGTAATATCAGGACCAGGCGAGCTGGTGATCACCCCATGCCCCGATATCGGCGCGGTCGGGGGCAGTGGCGTTACAATGAGGGGTTGCGTATTGACCACAGGCTGGCTGCCTGATGGTCCCCCCACGCTGCCTGAAGGGTTGATTGTCCCGCCCGGAACGGTCGTGGGTGTTCCCCCAAGCCCACCACAAGCTGCGGAATTGTAATGTGGGTTTTGCGGATGACACCACCCCAGATGCACGCCCGGATTGGCATTTGCGGTTTGCGCAAAACCGATTGACGCACTCAGCAAGATCAAAGAGCGCCAAATTCGTGCATGTGATTTTGAAAAACGCATCATACTGGTCACCATGTTCTTGAAATAGCGAGATATAAAGCCGGATCATCGCGCGAGATGGGTCCGTCAATCAGCGGCATTGCGGCGTGGAACCTGCCAGACAGCCTGTCTGACCAGCTGAAATCAAAACCGATACCGATCGAGGCCCCCTCTTCCGAGCGGGCAAAGCGTTCCGAGAAGGTATTGGACGACACCCACCCCATTTCGGCGAAGGCAAAGGGCACAACTGCAAAATCGCGCCCCAGAGAGATCGCATCGGCGGTTGCAATCTCGCCGCTGATAAAGATGCCGCTATCGCCCGCAAGCTCGCCATATTCATAACCGCGATTGATATTATGCCCGCCCATTGCAAAATTTTCCGACCCCGGCAGGACATCATTGCTGAGTTGCCCCAGAAGTTGCAGATCAATCGTCATCTCGCGCTGATTGATCAGGGCAGAGCTGCTCCAGCCAAGCCCGAACCTTGCATATTGAAACTGATCCGCGCTGGCGGGGTCATCCGATTGCTCGCCCGCACTTAAGGACACAGCATATTCAAGCGCGTTTCCATTGGGGGTGATCCGACCATCGATCCAGATCAGACTGCCAACCACGACCGTTTCATCCGAATTCACCAGCGGCGAGTCGATATCCGTTTGCGAATAGCGCAACTCGCCAATCACATAGCCATAGCGATCTGCGGTTCTCACCGTGGGCTGGCCATAGGCCAAGATCGCGGTATTGCCCGAGCTGTCCACTGTGCTCAGCGTTCCCCGCGCGTCATGGCGGGCATTATAGCTGCCGATATAGGTCTCGACATAGGCGCCAGCAGGCCCCGCAGGCGTTCTATAGGCAAGCGAGCCCAGAAACTTGTCATTGCCGTCTTCCAGATTATTGGTGACCTGCAGGTTCAAGCGCAACAGATCGCCCGCCGTCAGGCTGTGATAGTAATTCTGCTCGAGACTGGTGCTGATCGCATCGCCGATCTCGCGGGATGGAGTATCCAGCGTCAGCCGTCCCCAATTCGACAGATGCTCCTCTGCGATGATCCGCATCTGGGTGCTGCCATCCTCGGGCGAGGTGACCAATTCGGCCACCGCCGTGATCGTCTCGATATCCCTGACCAGCATCAAAACGCGTTCCAGCTCGGCATGGGAAATTGCGGGATCTGCCAGCAATGGCGCCGCATAGGACTGGATCAGCGCGAACATATCGGCATCCACCCCTTCAACATGGAGCGCGCTGATCTGCCCTTCGGTGACGATGATCGCCTGCGAAGCAGCGTCAAAACGCGTTCTCGCCAGAAAATACCCGTCCTCGTGATATAATTGCTCGACGATGCGGGCGATGTTTTCACCGCTGATATCACCTTGATCAATCGCGGCATGGGCCGCGTATTGCAGCAAGGAGGAGGCCTCGTATTCGCTGACACCAACCAGATGATATTGGGGCTGTTCCTGCGCATGTGACAGCGTGGGCAGGAAGGCTGCTGCGATAAGAACCAGAAAATGAAACCGAAAGGAGCGCAGGTTTTTCAATATTGTCAGCATGATACTCGTCAAAATTCCGCCAAAAGGGTCACCGCTAGATACGACTTAAACAATACGGGTTTTACGCCAGCCTGTATAGCGTCATCATCTTTCGCTTCTGAGCGGCATCACCCTCCAAGGATAGCGCCACCGCGCCTTCGCGATGAACAGCCCGCGGCGCGATCCCTGACCGATTTCAGCCATGGCTTAACTTTGAAACGAAAAATGGCGCACCCGAGAGGATTCGAACCTCTGGCCTCTGCCTTCGGAGGGCAGCGCTCTATCCAGCTGAGCTACGGGTGC
>CBFHMG010000011.1:0-76767 GCA_965656935.1 uncultured Paracoccaceae bacterium | reverse complement strand
AGAGCCACCGCGCTTTTGGTTTCTTGGGGGTATAGTGACTGATACGGCACGGCGCAGGAGTGGCGGCTTTGAGCCCATAGTGCAGAATTTCCGCAAAGCGGCTAAGGTCCGCTCTACTAAGCGAGGGAAAAGGCCAACCAGCAATGAAGCATTCATGGATCACAGGTCTCTGGCTCTTGGGAACCGCAACAACTCTCACATCTTGCGGCTTTGACGGCGATGAACTTCGAGAGTACCTGCCGCCGGAAGTCGCGGACGCGCCGTCCATCTACAACGAGCGGGATATCTTGTTCTGTGCCGTGTCTATCTATCAACTCGCAAACGATACCCAGAATGCGGATCTGCCTTTTTCTCGGCCAAATCGTTCAACGACTGATTGGCTGCAACTTCCGCTGGAAGGGAAAGTGGACTACGGCTCTTTCTCGGCCCAAGCACTGTTTGACGGCAATGAGTGTTTTGATCGCGAAGCCCAAAATATCATCGGATTGCGGACGCTTTCAGAGTACTACTCATCCGAGCGGCAAGGCTTCTTCATCGAATTACGACATGATCTGATCTTGGTGCATGATACAGAACGCAACCTGATCATCATTTCTAGCCGCGCTCGCTAGCAATTTAGCAAAGCCGACCTTGGCGCAAACGCAGCGAACTCACGCTTCGTCCGCATCAAAGCAATTCGTCACCCGTGCAGCGAAGGTCAGCTATCGCAAACAGGCGTCTATGGTCCTGAGCCCATTTTTGACTCAGCGCGGTCATCTACCATTCCCAGTCAGCACCTTTGCAACCCGACCTCAGCCCTGCCCCCACACGGGCAATTCATGTCCGGCGCACACACCTAGCGATCCCCGCCGCGCTCGCTGTCACGGTCTCTGGGGCGGATGCGGCGTAGGCGGTCTTGCAGACGGTCGGCCAAGGCAAGGCGTTCCTCGGAACTCATCGCCTCCAATTCATCGAGCAAGAGCATATGCCCGTTTTCCTGTGCGCTTAGGACAAAATCGCGCTGTGATTGCAGGGCGGATGTGACAGCGGCGCGGTCAAAGGGCTCAGCGCGAAGGGCGTCCTGAAAGGCACGGGTCGCCGAGACAAGCCCGCGTAAATCGCGGCGCATGCCTGTATCACTTTGTGCGACACGGATCGCCAAGCGGCGGCGGGTGTCTTCCTCCAGCACGCCGACAATCGGGCCAAGGCTGCGCAGCGATGCGGCCTCGGGGCCTCCTGCCATGCGTACGCGGTCTTTGCCGAGCACGGCACCGCCCACCAATCCCAGCACCAAAAGATTGACCGCCAGCGAGAGCCCCAGCGCGATCTTCACGCCACGGCCTGTTTTCGATGTCTTGTCTGTCTGTGTCATGCCGTCACTCCGCCATTGCCGTCAGGGTCAGAGTCTCGAACCCCGGAAGCAGGTTTGCCGCATCTTCGCCAAGTATTGAGGACACCTGCCCGTTCAACACCGTGTCGATCTGGTCGGGCAGGTAGAAGCCCATCACCAGCCCCGTCAGCCCTGCCGCCACAACACCAGATGCGCCGAACCAGCCGCCAATCGCCGAAAGGACACCCGCAAATCCGCCCCCTGTCGCCGCAGGCGTCACCACGCCCTGCGCCAGCGATGCAGCCTGAACATCTGCGGCATCGGCCAAGACACGCGCCATCAGATCGCTCGAGGGGTTTCGCGCGGCATCGGCTCGGGCCTCGGCGAAAAACATCTCGAGACCATCCTCTTTCTTGCTGTCATCCACCATATCCCAACGCCTCCTTCTGGCCTTGCAATGCCGCCGCCAAAGCGCGTTTGCCTCGGGCGGTTAAACTCTCTACGGCCTCGACACCAATGTCCAAGGCCAATGCAATCTCGGGGTTGCTCAGACCTTCAATATGTCTGAGCACCACCGCCTGTCTTTGCCGCTCGGGCAGCCGTGCCAAAGCCCCGTCAAGGGCGGCCAGCCTGCCTGAATGCTCCAATGCCTCAAGGGGGCCAGGCGCATCATCGGCGGGGTCGAAATCAGGGTCCAGCCCCACGGCGCGGCCTGATTTGCGCAAACGGTCCACACAAAGATTGGCCACCACACGGTAGAGCCATGTCGAGGGGCGCGCCGCCCCGCCTTGATCCCAATCTTTCGCAGCGTTCCACAGCTTGAGCATCGCCTCTTGCGCGACATCTTCGGCCTCGGCATCATTGCCCAAAACGCGCCGCGCATGGCCAAGCGCACGCGGCAAAAGCCGCGCGGTCAACAACTTGGCCGCAGATGGATCGGCATTGGCAAAGAGCACCATAAGCGCGTCATCGTCGAGCGTTTCGATATCGGGGTCCATGGGGCTCATGGGCTCCTTATCTCAGGAAGGGATGCGCGGGCCAAGTGGCTTGACCCTTGGGGCGTGGGGTGCAGGTGCGGTTGAGGGGAGGCAACCACCCTGCATGCCTCGGCTGGCCCGCGCATAGGTTAGGCCTTAGCCGCGATCACCGCGCTGGCCATGCCGTCCGCCACGACGCTCCATCATGCGCTCGGCGGCCTCTTCGAATTCGGCCTGCGAGATCACGCCATCTTCATCGGCATCCACACGTTCGAACATGCGCTCAGGGCTGCGGCGACCACCACGGCCCTCATGGGCTGCGGCCATTTCCTCTTGCGAGATCATCCCGTCTTCATCCGTATCCAGACGCTCCAGCATCCGATCGGCGCGGGAGGCCATGCGTTCCTGACCTGCGGCCAGCAATTCATCACGGCTGAGCGCGCCATCGCCATCCGTATCATTGGCGGCAAAGCGCATGGCACCGAGGTTTTGCAACTCTTCCAGCGTCAACTCGCCATTTCCATCCGTATCGATATCCGCAAAGGCAGGACGGTCTGGTGTTTGTGGGCCTTCTTGCGCCGAGGCGAAGCCTGTCAGGCTCAAACCGACGGGGATCAACAGCGATAGGACCAGTGCTTTCTTGATCGTCATGGGAGGTATCCTTGTTTTAAAGCGTTCAGTCTTGGGGTTTTTGTCTTGTGACATTCTTCTCACGGGGCAGCGCAGGGTTTCCGTCGAAATTTTTTGCGATGTTTATCTCAGGCGGGCTTGTGACCTTGCGACGCAAGCCCGCCGCGCGGCTTGGAGAAGGCCCTTGCGGGTGCTAGATAGACTCTAGCAAAAAAGGACATCCCATGACCGACATCCCCTCGCAGGAGGCTTTTGAAGCAGGTCCGCCCAATAGGCCCACATGGCCCGCGCTGCGCCGCACCATGACGGGGCGCTGCCCCAGTTGCGGCGAGGGAAAGCTTTACACGGGCTATCTCAACCTCGCCAAAAGCTGCGCGTGCTGCAGCGAAGACCTCAGCCATGCCCGCGCCGAGGATGGCCCTGCCTATCTGACCATTCTGGTGGTGGCGAAGATTTTGGGGACATCGATGCTTTTTGTCTTCGAGCAATATCAGCCCGGACCATGGAGCATCGCAATCGGGTTTTCGCTGGCTGCAATCGCGCTGTCGCTTGTGCTGCTGCCGCTGTTCAAGGGGATGATCGTGGGCATCCAATGGGCAAAGCGGATGCATGGCTTCTGATCCGAGCGCGGATATCCCGATCCGCCATGCCGCCACAATCATTGTTCTGCGTGATGCGGGCACGCGGCCCAAAGTGCTGATGGGCCAGCGCGGCAAAACGGCCGCGTTCATGCCTTCGAAATTTGTCTTTCCAGGCGGGGCCGTTGATGGGGTGGATGCAAGCATTCCGCTGGCCCGCCCCTTGAGTGCGCAGACCCATACCCGCCTGTCCAGCGATGCCGATCTGGACGCGCAGGCCGTGGTGGCGGCTGCCACGCGCGAGCTGTGGGAGGAGACAGGATTGCTGCTGGGGCTGCCCGACCCGCGTGCGGGCGAGATCGAGGCACCGCAAGGCTGGCGCGGCTACTTAGGCACAGGGCATTTGCCAGATGGCGAGGGGCTGGAGTTCATTTTCCGCGCCATCACCCCGCCAGGTCGCCCCCGCCGTTTTGATGCGCGCTTCTTTATGGTGGATGCGGCTGCGCTGGCCTCGGACCCTGATGATTTCTCGCGGGCCGAAGATGAGCTATCTCATTTGCAATGGGTCCCGCTGGATGAGGCGCGCGCGCTGGACATGCCCTTTATTACCGAGGTTGTTCTGGCCGAACTGGCCGCGCGCCTGAATGGCACCGCGCAAGAGGGCGTGCCGTTTTTTGACAATGCGGCCCAAACCAGCCGCTTTCGCAGATTGATGTGAAGACGCCTCCGGCGGAAGTATTTTTCAAGCAAAGATGGGGCGTTCAGGACAGGAAGAGCCGCTCGCCCAAGGACAGCCAGAACGGCATGGCTGCGAATGACAGCAACGTTTGCATGGTGATCATGGCGGCCATCAGGGGGGCATCACCTTTGAGTTGGCGGGCAAGCGTATAGGCCGCAACCCCTGTGGGCAAAGCGCCATAGATCAGGGCCACCTGGGCCTGCATCGGATCAGCCCCAAGCGCGATGGCCGCAAGGATGATCGCGGCGGGGAAGATGACGAGCTTGCCAAAAGCTGCCGCGATCAACGGCAAGGCATCGGCCGAGAGCCCGCGCAGTTTCAGATTGGCCCCCACACAAAGCAGCATGATCGGCAGCGCAGCCTGACCGAGAATGGAAAGTGTATCATGCAGAACAGGGGCCGCCCCCAGCCCCGCGAGGTTCCAAGCGATTGCCGCGAAAATCGACAAGATGAGCGGATTGGTGATCAGGCTGATGGCCGCGCCCTTGATCAGACTGGAGCCCGCGCGGGGCAGCATGAAGGCAAATACCGCCACGACGGTCAGATTGACCACGGGCACCAAGACCGCCGCGCCCAGAACCGCCAATTGCAGCCCTTGGGTCTGATAAAGCGCCTCGGCCACTGCCAGCGCGATGAAAGTGTTAAACCGCCCCGCCCCTTGCATGACGCTTGTTCCGACCGCGCCCCCTCGGCGCAGCAATAGGGCGGCACAGACACCAAAGGCGATGGCCGCGAAAAAGCCCGTATACAGCACACCCGCAAAGCGCATCAGCCCTGCATCTGAAAGCTCCGCCGTTGAAATGCGCACGAAGAACAAGGCGGGCATCAACACGAAATAGACCAAACGGTCATTGAGGTTCCAGAATTGCTCGGACGGGATGCCGCCCCGCCGTAGGCCGTAGCCTATGGCGATGAGCACAAAGATCGGCGCGATGGCCAGCAGGATCATTGTCATCGCAGGCTCCCCACAAAGATCAACAGAACCGAGCAGATGATGAAGACGAGCCCGATGATTTCCTTTCCGCTGGTTTTCTCGCGCAGGAAGAAGACCGAGAAGAGGAAGGAGAAGACCAGCTCCACCTGACCCAAGGCTTTCACATAGGCAGCCGTTTGCAAGGCGAGGGCCGTGAACCAGCCCAGTGAGCCGAGGATCGAGGTGAGCCCTGTCAGGCTGGTGACACGCCAGCTTTGAGCGACCTTGCCCAATTGCCCCGGTTCACGCCAAAGCAGATAGGCCCCGAGCAGGATCAACTGGCTTGCGGTCGCGGCGGTTAAGGTGACGGCTGCGCGCAGGATTGCGTCCTCGCTGTCCAATTGCAGCGTGGCGCCGCGATAGGCCACGGCGGAGACCGCGAAAAGCGCGCCCGAGGCCAAGCCATAGCCCGAGGCTGCATTGAAGATGCGATTGCGCAGCGGCAGGCGTATCTCGGATTTTGGCGGGTCCGATAGAAACAACACCCCCAGAAAGCCGATCGCGATAGCCACCAGAACAGGCAGCGAAACGGCATCTCCCAAAAGCACCAGACCGACCGCCGCGCTCAGCATTACTTCGGTCTTTTTCAGGGTGATGCCCACGGCAAAATTGCGGAAGGCAAACAGGGCCACGACGCACATGGTGGCAATGATTTGTGCAATCCCGCCGCTGAGCACAAAGGCCCAAAAGGCGGGGTTGAGCGGGGGCAATTCTGCCCCTGTTGCCAGTGCATACAGGCCCAAGGCAAATGCGGCCAAGGGCGCGCCAAAGAGGAACCGCGCCAATGTTGCCCCGCCTGTCGAGAGGGTGGTGACCTTCAAATGCCGCTGCAGCAGGAACCGCAGGTTCTGCATGAAGGCGGCGAAAAGCGTGGCGGCGATCCAGAGGGGCATAGGGGTTCTTCGCGCTTAAGCCCCGCGCTTACAAGTCAAAAGCGCCGATTAGCGCGGCCTGTCCCCGATCGCGCGCCCGAGGCCTTCGGGCGAAGGCAGCAAGGCATGATCCTGCGCCATGAGGCCCAAGGCCTGCGCAATCGTATCAGGCGGGGCTGTGCTGCGGCGGGTGGAGAGATCAACATGGAGCAGCAATTGCTCGCAAGTGGCGACCTTCTCGGCCCCTTTCCACATTTCTTGCCAGATATGGAATTTCTTGCCCCCGCCCTGCAGCACGCGGGTCGTGATATGGATGGTCTCGCCTATATCAACCTCGCCCAGATGCTGGATATGGGTCTCGACCGAGAAGATGGAATTGCCCGCCGCGATGCATCCTGCATCCATGCCGGCCCATTCCAGCAGCTTGTCGCATGCATTGGAAAAGGCCTGCAGGAAATGCGCTTCGTTCATATGGCCATTGTAATCGACCCAATCCTGCGGGACTTGCCTGCGAAGGGTGACGGGGGGCGTTGTGCAATCGGGCGCGGGTGGCTCCAGCCGAAGCTCATGGGCACGGATCACCTTGCCCGCACCAGCGCCGCGGGATTTCAGGGCCCGAAGAAGGGTTACGAGATGGCCGTCGCGTGGGGCCTCAGCCCCCTGAAGGTCTTGCGTCTTGAGCGGCCCCATTTGCGCCCAAAGCAGTCCCAAACCCTGCTCGAACACCTGATCTATCTGGGCAGGCGTGGCTGCATGTTCCTCGATCAATTCATGGGCCTCTCGCTGAAGCGCCGTAAGCAACCGCTCGGAAATGGGGGCTGATCCCGCTCCACCGATCCGGCAGGCGGATAGGCCAATGCCCGTCAGGATCGCCTCGGCTTGATCAAGGCGCTCTCGCGGGGTGGCGCTTGTGCCTGCAAGCTCGACCAGCGGCAGGAGATAGACGGGGTTGAGGGGGCGGGCGAGGATGATTTGCTCGGCTCGGGTTGCGCAGCCCTGTATCTGCTGCGCGGTGAACCCCGCGCTTGAGGAACCGATGATCGCCTCGGGCGCGCAATGGGATTGGGCCTGCTGCAGCAATTTGCGTTTCAGCTCCAACCTCTCGGGCAGGCTTTCTTGTATCCACGCGGCATCCGCCACAGCCGCGCTGATTGTGCTGCAAATCTCCAGCTGACCCTCAGCTGGCAGGGGGTAATCATAAAGCCCCAGCAGGCTGGCGCGCGCCAGATCAATGACATGCGGAAGCTGTTTGATCGCGGCAGGATCAGGATCAAAGACGCGCACATCCCAGCCCATCAGCAAAAACCGCGCAGCCCATCCCGCCCCGATCGCGCCCGCACCCAGAATGGCTGCTGTGCCGCTCATCCAGTGACCTCGCGCAATTGGGTGAGATTGTAGCCGTTAAACTCAAGAACACTGCGCGCTGCCGCTATACGGTCTGCTCCGCCTACTCTGTTTCGATCAAGCAACCATGCAAATCGGCCATCAGGTGCGCCAAGGACAGCAGTGCGGTAATCATCATCCACCCAAAGCACCCAGATCGGGCCATCAGCGCTGTTGAACCGTGCGGGGAAGGTTTGATCAAGCGCCATGGCGCTGCCTGCATCGCCAAGCTGCAATGCCGTGATGGCGCCCCCCTCTTGCGCGAAACGCAAGGCCATGGGGGCCGCGCCAAGGGCCGCGCGCATCTGCCAAGCACCTGCAAAGCGCGCGGCATCAAAACGCGTGGTCGAGGAAATCTGCGCATTCGCATCACGATAGCCGATGGCCGTTGGCACACAGGCGCTGAGGGCCAGAAGCATCGCGATGACAAGGCGCGCGCGGATCACAGCTGCGCCAAGATATCGGCCACGGGGCCTGCAATGGCGCGGCCCATCTTGTCATGCGAGCCCTCCTCCCAATGGACACCATCAATGGGCGAGACCGTGATGTGGCGCGCGGCATCAAAGAACCCGCATCCCAAACGGGTTGCGACCTGTTCCATATGAATGGCCAAATCGTGCTGGCGGGCCATGGCCCCTTCAAACATCGGTGCCAAAACGCCCGCCTCAACCACAGGGGGCGGGCAGATGATCATCTCGGCTTTGACCACGCCCTCGGCGCGGGCCGCCAGAACCAACCGTTGGACCGAGGCGACGATCTCATAGCTGGTGACCGAGAACTGGTTCTTGAGATCATTGGTTCCCAGCAGGATCACCAGAAGATCAATCGGCTTATGGCTATGCAGGATGGCGGGCAAAACGCTGAGACCATTGCGCATGCCACCCCCGACCAGATCTTCATGCACCGTGGTTCGCCCCGGAAGGCCCTCGCAGATGACATGCACATCCGCACCCAGTTCGGCGGCCATCACATCGGGCCAAGGCAAGCCACGGGCAAAACGCTCGGCGTTGTCCAGGTCGACCATCGGCTTGGCACCGTGGGAATTGCTGTCACCATAGACCAGAACGGTTTTCATCGGGCTCTCCCTGCGTGCCGAATGCGCGCGTTGCACCATGCCACAGCTTACGGAGATGATCCGCCGCGCCAAGCGGTTTTGCGCCCAATCTGTCATTATTTCTCAAACGGGGCTCGGACATCTTGCAAGACAAATTTTTGCGATATACGCAATTGGTATGACACATTCCGCATTCCAGCCGCGCATCGGCAAGGCCCCTTTCCGCATCGGGCTGCTTTGCCTGCCTGATAGCAATCTCATGAGTTTGGCCGCAGCGCTTGATCCTTTTCAGGCCGCCAATCGCTGTGCGGGCCAAGCGCTCTATGAATGGCAGTTCCTTTCGCCCGAGGGAGGCAAGGTCGAGCTGAGCACGGGGCTGAGTTTTGACAGCGCCGCTTTGCCCTTTCAGGTGGAATTCGACCTGATGGTGGTGGTTGCGGGGCCAAGGCTGGATATGGCCGCCACCCCTGCCCTGCGCGCTTGGCTGCGCCAGTTGCGCAGCCGCAAGATCGCCTATTGTGGGGTGGATGGCGGGGTGTGGGTGCTGGCGCGCGCGGGGCTGTTGCGGGGCCGTCGCGCCACCACCCATTGGGAGGATCTGAACGCCTTTGCCCTCGCCTTTGACGAGATCGAGGTGCAGCCAGACCGTTACGTGATCGACGGGGCCGCAATGAGCACGGCAGGCGCTGCCCCATGCCTTGATCTGATGCTGCATATGATCCGGTGCCATCACGGGGCAGACCTGTCTGGCCAAGTGGCAAATACGCTTCTCTATGATCCTGCGACAGGCCCCGCGCCGCAGCGTCTGGTGGCCCAAGCGCGACTGTCACAAATGGCCCCGCCCGTAGCCCAAGCCGTCGCCATCATGGAGACCCGCTTGCAAGACCCGCCCGCCATCGCCGAGATCGCGCGGGAAGTTGGCCTGTCGCCCCGCCGACTTGAGATGGTGTTCCAACAGCATCTCGAAACTGGGCCAGGTGCGTTTTTCCTGCGGCTGCGCCTTTCTGAGGCGCGCCGCTTGGCGCTGGACACACGGCTTGGCGCGCAAGAGATCGCGCAGCGCACAGGCTTTTCCAGCCCCTCCACCTTGGCGCGGGCCTTCAAACAGGGCTTTGGGGCCTCAATCTCGGAGTTACGCGCCGCGCAATCCCGCGCTTAGAAGGGCATTGGATGGGCTTTATGGGCCGCGTTGATCTCGGCCATTACTTCGTCCGACAGCCTCAGTTCCGCCCCTTCAATAATATGGGCCAATTGCGCCGAGGTGGTCGCGCCGAAAATCGTGGAGACGGGGAAAGGCCTCTGCACCGTAAAGGCCAACGCCATATGCACCAGATCAAGCCCGTGACGATTGGCGATATCCTGATAGGCCGCCACCGCAGGGAAGACCCGATCGGTGATGCGCCCGCCCAGATCAGGGTTGTTGCGCATCCGCGAGCCTTCAGGGATCGCGCCATTTTGGTACTTCCCGCTCAGCAAACCCGTGGCCAGCGGTGAATAGGCCAGCAGCGTGACCTGCTCGTTCACCGCCATCTCGGCCATATCGGTGTCATAGAGGCGGCAGAGCAGCGAATATTCATTCTGGATCGAGACCACTCGCGGAAGCCCCCCATCCTCGGCCAAACGCAGCCATTGCGAACTGCCCCAAGCGGTATCATTGGACAGCGCGAAATGGCGTAGCTTGCCCGCTTTGACCATTTTATCTGCGGCCTCCAAGACCTCGGCCATATTATCCAGCGTTTCTGCCTTATTCTGCTGTGACGGGTCATAGCTCCAAGCGCGGCGGAAATGGTAGGAGCCGCGATTGGGCCAATGGAGCTGGTAGATATCGATGTAATCGGTCTGCAACCGTTTGAGCGAGGTCTCGAAGGCCTCCTCGAATGTAGCCGCCGTGATGTCTTGACCGGGGCGCACGAAGGCCGCGTTATTGCCCGTGATCTTGGTGGCCAGCAGATACTCCCCACGACGCGCGGGGTGCTTTGCGTTCCAATTGCCGATGATCACTTCGGTGTCGCCCACGTTTTCGGCCAGCACCGGATTGACGGGATACATCTCGGCGGTGTCCACGATATTGATCCCCGCCTCCAAGGCCATATCCATCTGGGCATGCCCCGTGGCCTCATCGCTGTCGCGGCCCCAAGTCATGGTGCCAAGGCAGTAATCAGTGATCATCGTATCGGTCTGGCCAAGCGGTATCTTACGCATCATCGGATCCTGTTCGCTGTCGATCTGTCGCGCTCATAGGTAGCGGCTTGAGCGCGCGGGGCAAGGCGAAAGCGGCAGATTGCGCTTGAGAACATTTAGCGAACATATAAAATGGCCGCATGGATATCAGCCAGATTGCCCGCGACTCGTATCGCCGTGACACGCCCATGCTGCGCCCCTTTCCCGAGTTGGACATGGCGCGGGCACGGGTGCATGAGCTATGCGGCCCCGCGCGGCGCAGGCTGGCGCTTTGGGTGGCGGCGGCCTGTCAGGGGCCTGTCTTATGGATCAGGCCTGCATGGTATCCCGACAGATTGCATATGGCAGGCACCGCCGCCGAGATCGAACCCTCGCGCCTGATTTTCGTAGACTGCCACCGTGGCGAGGATTTGCTCTGGTGCATGGAGGAGGCCCTGCGCTCGGGCGCTGTGTCTATGGTTCTGGCCGATCTGCCCGAGCCGCCGCCCCTGACACCTGTGCGCCGCCTCCATCTGGCCGCCGAGACCAGCGGGGCCGCCCCTTTGGGGGTGCTGCTGACCCCCGGTGATGGCGGCGCGGCGGGGGTGGAGACGCGGTTGATGCTGGAGCCTGCCCATTGCGAGGGACAGGAAGCATGGCGGCTGAGGCGTTTGCGGGCACGAATGGCCCCGCAAAAAGAATGGCGCGTGGAAAAGCGGCATGGCAAAGCGCAGCTATGTCAGACCGAAGCGCCGCAAGCGGCTTCCATAAAGCGGACACCCGCCTATAGTGACAGCATCGCATATCACCGGAGCCCATCATGAAACCACTGCACCTTGCCACTGCCCTCATCGCGCTGACTGCCGCGGCAGGCTTTGCCCATGAAGGTGTGCAAAACCCAGTCGTCATGGCCCGAATGATGAATATGAGCGATATGGCCGAGCAGATGGAGGTGGTGGTGAATATGGCGCGCGGCCAATCCGATTTTGACGCCGAGATTGCACAAGCCGCGATGGCGCAACTGGCACGCGATGCCGCCGCCACGCATGAGCGGTTTGCCGAACCCGCCACTGACCCCAAATCCGAGGCCCTGCCTGCCATTTGGGACAATTTCGCCGATTTCACCGAACGCGCCGAGGCCACACAAACCAGCGCCGAGGCCGCGATCTCCGCAATCACCAGCCGCGAAACGCTGATCCCCGCGGTGCAAGCCATTGGCGCCACATGCGGTGGCTGCCATGACCTCTACCGCGAGGAATAAGGCGCGCAGGCGCGCTTTGGCTTACAGGTTCGGGAAATAATCCTCGCAGCCGCCTTCGCGGTAGACATCCGCCGTGCAGCAATGAAGCCCGCCCCCGAAGGCATAGGCATCGCGCAGTTCAACCTCGATGACATTCATGCCAAGCTTGTCCATCTGTTCGGCCTGATAGACCTCGGATTTCTCGACACAGACGGTTTTCGGGTCCAGCACCAGCACATTCATCGACAGCCAAGTGGAGGAATAGCAAAGGGGCGGCGGGGCATTATGCGCAGGCTGCGCGGCATCGACGATTTCCCAATCATTGGCCTCGAACATGGCGCGCTGCGCCTCGGGCAAACGACGCTGCGGGTTGTTCAGGATCAAGCCAGGGCGAAGCGGCGTGAACGTCGCATCGATATGGATCGGGTAAGGATCACCCGGGAAATTGACAGTATGCACACGGTGATCAGGGAAATGACGGCGCAGCCACTCAATGCCTTTGAGGTTGGTGGTGAAGCCGTGCTGCACCACAAGGTCGCGGCCAAAGCGCAGCACATCGGCTGCGTCAAACAAGGGCTCTTCCTCGGTGGTGACAAAGAATTTCTCGGCCGCCCATTGCAAACGCTTTTCCACGCCGATCTTTTCGCTGAGGTAATCGGGGTGGTAATCGGCATCCGTCAGGCGCGGCTTGGGTGCGCTTTCATGGCGGAAATTCGGGTCCTCGTTGAAATACTGCTGCATCAAGGGACGATAGTTGAGATATTCGAACCAGCGGCAGCGATAGGACATCGTGGCCTCGAGCATCTCGGAGCCGACCGTCAGCAAGACATCGCGCGGCGGCATGCAGCCAAACTGGCTGCCAGTGTGGAAATCGGGGGTGGTCACGGGCTTGGAATGGTCGATCGGTGTCGGGCGGTCCACCCGCACACCGCGCCCTTCCAGAAGCTTCGCGAAATTGTCGAGCAATTCATTGGCGCGGTCGATGGTTTCTTGCGGACGCCGCCCCCATTGGCCACGCATATCACTGTCTTCGGGCACTTTCGCATCCAGCGCGGGCTCTTCGGGCGGGATATGGCAATCATCGGCACGGCCCACGATCACATGTTTGAGCGGATCCCATTCGTTCCAGCTATTGACCACCGTATTCTGCATCGCGCGCTCCCTCCAGATAGCAATCGGACCAGGCTTTCTAGGAACAAAAAACAAGCTGCACAAGCGGCCAGATCAGGCCCTTTGCTCAATCGGGATAAGTGGCCTGCCAATGGGTATCGATTGCATCGATTTTGGGCAGCGAAAACTGCGCCTGCGCGTCCCAATACCGGCCCGAGGGCACGACATAGCCCGCCTCAGCCTCAAGGGCTTGCGCCGCTTTGGCCTCTGCGTGGTCGGGTTGGGGCGCGCAGGCGGATACAGCGCCTGTCCAAAGCGGGAAGACCAAGCGGCTCTCGCCCTCGGGCGCTCGGAAACAAAGGCAGCCTTGTGAGGCCGCGTGATACATCAACCGCGCCGATTTCGCTTCGAGATTGCGCAAGCTTGGGTCTTGCCGCAGGGGATCGGCAGTGCCTGTGCCATAGAAATGCGTTTTGCCCGATTTGGGATAGACCATGTCACACCCCACCACCACAATCGCCGCAGGTCGTAGCGACGCCAGCACCCAATAGCCCGCCGAAAACACCATGGTGCCGCCCGCATAAACGATGCCACCAAACTGGTTATTGGCAGGCACATAGGCCTCGGAGGTCACAATGCGCTGCCCATCCTGCACAGCATCTGGGCGGCGCTCTTCGGGGAAATCATCAGGGAAGATGTTGTAATCCCAATCAGGCCTAATCCGCCACGCATTATTGATTGCTACAATCGCCGAGAATTCATCCTTGGACCACTCTTGGCACACCTCGGCCGAGGGCGCGCTGCCAAGCAGCAAAACGGGGCGAGGATCGGTCATGGCGCACTCATCTGGTCAGGGAGGCATCGCCTCAGGCAATGCTCAACCTAGGCGCGCGAAAGGCGCAGTCCAGCGAAAACATGCGGGATAGGGGGGATGCGGGAGTTAGGAGCTGGCGTTGGTTCGGATCGCCAGCCCCGGGGGGCGGTCTGGCGATCGCGCGGCGGCCTTCGGCCTTGTTCCGCGCGCGCAGCTCTACAAAGTCCGCACAGCTGCTCCCAAGCCCCGCCCTAGCGCCCCGCCAAAAAAATCCTCAAACGGACAACCTGCCTCAGATTTTCCGCTTGGTCTTGGCTGCAATCGCGCTCATAGAGAGCCATGATTTCGACGTCGATAAAATCCCTCCTGTCTCATGCACGATATTTCCCGCTGTGGTCCGCGCTGACCGCAATGCGTTGGCGCGCCTTCGATCTGCGCTCGCGGGCCTTGGGGACAACTGTTGCCACCGTCTTGCGCTGGTTCCCGCTGGCAAGGCGCCGCTTTGACTGCGAGGCGCGGCGGGTTTTTCCCGATATGCCCCGCAAGGCACGCCTCAAGCTGGGTCAGGAAATGGGTCGCCATATGGGGCGGACCTTATTCGAGATTTACCATGATGCCGAATTCCAGACCCATCACCATAAATTCCATGTCTCGGGCCCTGGCCTTGACGCGCTGAAAGAGGCGCAGGCGGCGGGCAAGGGTGTGATCATCGTCTCGGGCCATTTCGGCCAATGGGAGGCGATCCGCTCGGTAATCAAAATGCACGGCTTGGAAAGTGGCGCGGTCTATCGCCCGCAAAAGAACCGCCATTACGAGCGCCGCATTCGCGCAGGGATTGAGGCAGGCGGCATGCCCATTCTGGCAACGGGCCGTGTGGGCACCATGGCGCTTGTGCGTCACTTGCGGAAGGGCGGTATCATTTCGATCCTGCTCGACGAGAAATATTCAGAAGGCGTGCGCCTGCCCTTCCTTGGGCATGACGCGCTGACCTCGCTTTCGGCGGCACAGCTGGCCTTGAAATACGACATTCCGATGATCCCCGCCTATGGCATTCGGATCGAGGACGGCAATGCCTTCCAAGTCGAATTTCAGCCCCCCATCCCCCATAGCGATGCCGAGACCATGACGCGGGCCTTCAATGACAGCCTGTCGGAGAAAATCATGGCCAACCCCGAGCAATGGTATTGGCTGCTCAAACGTTGGGACGGCGCGTGACCGCGCATAGGCGCCACGCCTGATTTACAGCCAGTTTTTGCATCACATCTGGCCTTGTCTGGCGTGATGCGCTAATCCCCGCGCAAGACAAGCAGGACAAAGCTCATGGCACGTATTCTCATCACTTCGGCAATTCCCTATATCAACGGGATCAAGCATTTGGGCAATCTGATCGGAAGCCAGCTTCCGGCCGATCTCTATGCCCGATACATGCGTGCGCGCGGCAATGAGGTGCTGTTTCTTTGCGCCACCGACGAGCATGGCACGCCCGCCGAATTGGCGGCGGCCAAAGCGGGCAAACCGGTTGAGGAATATTGCGCCGAGATGCATGAGGTGCAGGCCGAGATCGCGCAGGGCTTCCGCTTGAGCTTTGATCATTTCGGGCGCTCCTCAAGCGCGCAGAACCACCGATTGACCCAGCATTTCGCAGGCCGTTTGGCCGAGGCGGGTTTGATCCGCGAAGTCAGCGAGCGTCAGGTCTATTCCCATGCCGATGGCCGCTTCCTGCCAGATCGCTACATCGAGGGCACCTGCCCCAATTGCAGCTATGACAAAGCGCGCGGCGATCAATGCGAGAATTGCACCAAGCAATTGGACCCCACCGATCTGATCGAGCCGCGCAGCGCAATCTCGGGCTCGACCGATCTGGAAGTGCGCGAGACCAAGCATCTCTATCTGTGCCAGTCGCAGATGCGCGACGCCTTGAGCACATGGATCGAGGGCAAGACCGATTGGCCTGTGCTGACGACCTCGATTGCGAAGAAATGGCTCAATGATGGTGATGGCTTGCAAGATCGCGGGATCACGCGGGATCTGGATTGGGGTATTCCTGTCAAAAAGGGCGACGCGGAATGGCCCGGAATGGAAGGCAAGGTCTTCTATGTGTGGTTCGATGCGCCGATTGAATATATCGCCTGCGCCGCCGAATGGGTCGATGCAGGCAAAGGCCAGGATTGGGAGCGCTGGTGGCGCACCGATAAAGGCGCGGATGATGTGCGCTATGTGCAATTCATGGGCAAGGATAACGTGCCGTTCCACACGCTCAGCTTCCCTGCCACGATCCTCGGCTCGAAAGAGCCTTGGAAGCTGGTCGATTACATCAAATCCTTCAACTACCTGAATTATGATGGCGGCCAGTTCTCGACCAGCCAAGGGCGCGGTGTGTTCATGGATCAGGCGCTCGAGATTTTGCCTGCCGATTATTGGCGCTGGTGGCTGCTCAGCCATGCGCCCGAGACCTCGGACGCCGAGTTTACTTGGGAGAACTTCCAAGCGGATGTGAATAAAGACCTTGCCGATGTCTTGGGCAATTTCGTCAGCCGCATCACAAAGTTCTGCCGCTCGAAATTCGGAGAAGAAGTCCCCTCAGGTGGCGCATTTGGCGAGCAAGAGGCCAGTGCGATGGCCGAGCTGCAAACCCGTCTTGAGGCCTATCAATCGCATATGGAGGCATTGGATATCCGCAAGGCCGCCGCCGAATTGCGGGCGATTTGGGTTGTGGGCAATGAATACCTTCAGGCTGCGGCACCTTGGTCGGTCTTCAAGGAAGACCCCGAGCGCGCCGCTGCGATGGTGCGTTTCTCGCTTAACCTGATCCCCTTCTATGCCACGCTTTCCGCGCCCTTCATCCCCGATGCAAGCGCAACACTGCTTGAGGCAATGGATGCCAAGGACACCCCTTGGCCAAGCTCGGTGGATGAGGCCTTGAACGCGCTGCCTGCAGGGCATGGCTTTACCGTGCCCGAGGTTCTATTCGCAAAAATCAGCGATGAAGACCGCGAGGATTGGCAGACGCGCTTTGCGGGTGTGCGGAGTTAGGAAGTAGGGGCTCTGCCCCGCGTCCTGCGGACGCCCCCCGTCATATTTGGGGAAAGGTGAAGATCAGGGAAGCTGGCGCAAAACAGCGCCCGGATTCATGATGCCCGCAGGATCAAGGGCGGCCTTGATCGCGCGCATCGCTGCAAGCTTCGCGGGATCGCCATAGCGCTCGAGATCGTCAACCTTTAGCCGCCCGATCCCATGCTCGGCACTGACCGAGCCGCCCAATTCATGCACCAGATCATGGATCGCGCGCTTGATCGCGCTGCGCGATCCGTGATGCTCGGCCGCGCTCGCCCCTTGGGTCGGGAAGACATTGTAGTGAAGGTTCCCATCACCCAGATGCCCAAAGCAGTTCAGACGGAACGGGCCGATCTGGGCCAATATGTCAGGGGCTCTGGCGATGAATTCAGGAATGGCGGCGATTGGCACCGATATATCATGTGATGAAACAGCCCCGATCCTGCGATTGGCGGCGGGGATGTTTTCACGCAGGGCCCAGAAATCCTGTCGCTGCGCCTGCGATTGCGCAATCACGCCGTCGCTGACCAGATCAGCCTCGAAAGCCTCGGCAAAAAGCGCCTCAAGCGCGTCCTCGGGCGATTGCCCCTCGCCCAGACCCAGATCAATCAGACAGCACCATTCGGGGCGCGCGTCAAAGGGCTGGCGGGTTTCGGGGCCAACCTCATCCAGAAAATCGAGGCCTGTTTTGCCAATCAATTCAAAGGCTGAAATCCCCTCGCCGATCCGCGCTTTGGCAAGGCGCAGCAGGGCAAGGGCGGCCGTGGGGTCAGGCACCACCATCATTGCGGCACCTGTGTTGGCAGGCTTGGGGAACAAGCGCAGCGAAGCGGCAGTGATCACTCCAAGCGTGCCTTCCGAGCCGATCAGCAAATGGCGCAGATCATAGCCCGTATTGTCTTTTCTCAAAGGCGAGAGACCATGATAGATGCTGCCATCGGGCATCACGGCCTCGACCCCCAAGACAAGATCCCGCGCATTGCCATAGCGGATCACATTCACCCCGCCTGCATTGGTCGCCAGCAAACCACCAATCCGCGCCGAGCCTTGCGAGGCCAGCGTCAGCGGGAAGATCAGATCATGGGCAGCAGAGGCATTATGCACCTCCTCCAAAATCGCGCCTGCCTCGACGACCATATTGCCGCCAGCAGGATCAATGTCGCGCAGCGCGCGCATCCGCTCCAGTGACAAGATCACAGGCGGGTCGCCCCCTTCGGCCAATTGCCCGCCCACAAGGCCCGTGCCCCCGCCAAAAGGGATCACAGGCGTGCCCGATTGCGCGCAGGCCGAGATCACTTGCGCTACTTCTGCGGTGGAGGCGGGTGCGATCACGGCCAAGGCCTGCCCCTGCCACCGCCCGCGCGGCTCCTCCAAATAGGAGGGCGCAGGGTCACGGAACGCGGCTTCAGGCAGGATGTCGTGAAGATGGCTCAGGATATCGCTCATTTGGACACTCTTTCACTGGCACGGGCGCGAGGAGGGGCTCATTCGGCAGGCAGGTATTTATCCGACCTCGGTCTTGCCGCGTCTATCGCCCCGCAGATTGGCATAGAGCACATGATTGCGCCAGCGCCCGTCGATCTGCAGATAGCTTTGCGCCACACCCTCGTATTTATAGCCGCATTTCTCAAGCAGGCCGCGCGAGGGCGCGTTTTCGGGCAGGCAGGCGCTCTCGATCCGCGACAGATCAAGCGTGGTAAAGGCGTAGTGGATCACCGATGTCACCGCCTCGCGCATATAACCTTGGCGCGCAAAAGGCTGCCCGATCCAATAGCCGATTGTGCCCGCCTGTGCAGGGCCGCGCCTGATATTATCCAGAGTCACCGCCCCCAAAAGCGCGTCATCCTCGCGGCGGATCAGGAAAAGCGGGATTGCCGTGCCTTGCGAGAGCGCCCGCTGCGCCCAATAGACACGGTTGGTAAAGCTTTTGCGGGTCAGATGGTCCGAAGCCCAAGTGGGTTCCCATTGTTGCAAGAATTCGGCCGAGAGATGGCGCAGAGCCGCCCATTCACGGAAATCCGAATGCTGCGGCAAACGCATGCTCATGCGCTCCGTCTCGATCTGGATTTTCCGCTTGAGCGTCAACATCAGGCCGCCAGACGTTCGGTCAATTCGGCCAGATCTGGTGCTGAGGCAACGGGGCCATAAAGCGCCATCGCCGCCTTACGCGATCCGACCAATTCCATGGCATGATCCTTGAGGCCCTGCAACGTCACAGCATCCACGCGGGCCACCGTTTCTTCCAATGGCGGCACGCGGTTCCAGATCGCAACCAGACGCGCCAGTCGTTCAGCACGCGAGGACGGGCTTTCCAGCCCCATCAACATGCCCGCCTTCATCTGCGCGCGGGCGCGCTCCAGCTCGGCGCTGCTCATATCCATGGTAGAGCGCCTCAGCTCTTCGATGGTCAGGGCCGCCAGTTCGGGCAAATCTTCCTCACCCGTGCCGGCATAGATTGTCAGCATGCCTGTGTCGTCAAACGCCCCAACCTGCGCATAGATCGTGTAGCACAGGCCCCGCTCTTCGCGGATTTTCTGGAACAATCGCGAGGACATGCCGCCGCCCAAAGCGGTGGCATAGATCTGCGCGGTATAGATATCATCCGAGCGGTAGCCCGGCGCCTCGATGGCGAGGGTGAAATGGGCCTGCTCCAGCGCTTTGATCTCGCGATGCTCCCCGCCATGAAACAGCGCAGGTGCGGCGTTGAGTTTCGGGGTAGCAGGCATATGGCCAAAGGCGGCTTCGGCCAGACGCACGATCTCGTCATGATCCACGGCACCTGCCGCCGACAGGATCAACTGGCCAGGTCCATAATGCTCGGCCACGAAACGATCAAAATCGGCGCGTCCAAAGGCGCGCACCCGCTCGGACGGACCAAGGATGGTGCGGCCAAGGGGCTGTTCTGGATAGGCGCGTTCCTGTAGCCAATCGAAAATGATATCATCAGGCGTATCTGCGGCTTGGCCAATCTCCTGCAAGATCACGCCGCGCTCCACCTCGATCTCGCGCGGATCAAAGACAGGGTTGAGCACGATATCCGAGATCAGATCGACCGCCAAAGCCACGTCATCTTTCAGGACACGCGCGTAATAGGCCGTTACCTCGCGCGAGGTATAGGCATTGATATAGCCGCCCACATCCTCGATCTCTTCGGCAATTTGCAACGCGCTGCGCCGCTTGGTGCCCTTGAAAGCCATATGCTCAAGGAAATGGGCAATGCCGTTTTGCTCAGGCTGTTCATGCCGCCCGCCCGCACTCACCCAGACGCCAATCGCGGCGGATTGCAGGCCAGGCATATGTTCCGTCACGATCCGCAGACCATTGGACAGGGTGTGAAGTTGCACGCTCAAGCGGCGATCTCCTTGCGGATAAGGGCTTCGATCTGATCCAGATCATTTTCAACGCGGGTCACACGCTCGGCACGGTCAAACAGATCGCCCATGCGCGGTGGCAGATCGGGGCGAATACCCGAAGCCGCCTCAACCGCATCAGGGAATTTCGCGGGATGCGCCGTGGCCAATGTGATCATCGGGGTGGTGCCAAGATGCTGCTCGGCTACATGCACGCCAATCGCGGAATGCGGGCAAAGCAGCTCGCCCATAGCCGGCAGGGCGCGCGTGATCATGGCCGAGGTTTCTTCTTCCGAGGCGCGGCCCGAGGCAAAGCTTTCCCGCAGAACCTGCAGCGCGCCTTGGCTGATCGAGAAACCGCCTGCCTTCAACTCATCCATCAATTGCTGCACCGCCCCGCCGTCACGGCCATAGGCGTTGAACAATGCGCGCTCGAAATTCGAGCTGACCTGAATATCCATAGACGGGCTGATCGAGGGTTTGACCCCATCCATGCGGTATTCCCCCGTGCTGAGCGCACGGTGCAGGATGTCATTCTGGTTGGTCGCCACCACCAGCTTTTCAATCGGCAAACCCATGGAACGCGCGATATAGCCTGCGAAGATATCACCGAAATTGCCCGTAGGCACTGTGAAGCTGACGGGGCGATGCGGCGCGCCAAGGCTGACCGCGGAGGTGAAATAATACACAACCTGCGCCAGCACGCGTGCCCAATTGATCGAGTTTACCCCAGCCAAGCGCACATCGTCGCGAAAGGCGAAATCATTGAACATATCCTTCACACGCGCCTGCGCGTCATCAAAGGTGCCTGTGATGGCCAAAGCATGGGCATTGGCCTCGCTGACCGTTGTCATCTGGCGGCGCTGCACCTCCGAGACACGACCATGCGGAAAGAGGATGAACACATCCACATTATCAAGGCCCCGAAACGCCTCCATTGCGGCACTGCCCGTATCCCCCGAGGTCGCGCCCACAATAGTCACCCGATCACCGCGCCGTGTCAGGGCGGCTTGGAACAATTGCCCGATCAATTGCATCGCGAAATCTTTGAAGGCCAGCGTCGGCCCGTGGAACAATTCCAGCAGGAAATGATTATCGCCAAGCTGTTTGAGCGGCGCACGCGCATCATGGCCGAAATTGGCATAGGCCTGCGCGATAATGTCTTGGAACTCGGCATCGGTGAAGGTGTCGCCGATAAAGGGGCGCATGATGCGGAACGCGGCCTCTTCATAGCTGACGCCGGCCAGCGCCGCGATGTCGCCCTGCGACATCTGCGGGATTTCCGCAGGAACATAGAGCCCTCCGTCACGGGCAAGACCCGTCAGCATGGCCTCTTCAAAACTGAGTTCGGGCGCCTGCCCGCGTGTCGAAACATACCGCATAGAGCTTCCTTCAAACCGTCCGCTGCCTGATACGCCACAGAAGATAGCCTGTCATCCCCAACCAGATGAAAGCCAGCGAAAACCATGTAATTACATATTGCAGATGGTCATTGGGGATAGAACTGCTGTCCACTGGGAAAGGCGTGATCGCAGAATCGGCCCCCGAAACCTCGCGCGCAATCATCAAGATCGGTTCGGTGCCCAAAACATCGGCCATTTGCGCGATATCACGGGCAAACCAGAAATTGCCGTCTATGTCATTTTCAGGCGTGGAGCTGTTGCGGTCATCGGGCCAATGAAGATTTCCCAGAACATCCAAGCGCCCCTCAGGGGCAGGCGGTATCTCGGCACGGGTGGAAATGATCCCCCGATCCAGCAGGATAACACGTCCCCCGATCTCGAATGGCGCGATGATCCTGTAGCCCGGCCCTTGGATTTTCTGGCTCACCAAAACGCGGATATAATCCGCGCCCAAAGTCCCGCTGGCCGAAACGGGCAAATAGCGGTCCCGCTCGGGGTCAAGCGCCTCCAATTCGGGGATCGCCACGGGCTCGGCCAGAATGCGCGCGTCAATCTCAGTCAGCACGGCTTCTTTCCATGCCAGCCTTTGCAATTGCCAAACCCCGAGCGAGATCAGAATAGCCGCGCCAATCACGCCGAAGACCAAAGGCAGGATCATCCTGCGGACCATGAAACAAACCCTCTTCAAGATGAAAACGGCCCGCCATAGGGCAGGCCGCTCTGGATGGTCAGGGGCAAGCCCCTTCTCTATCCGTTAAATACTCCCGCCGGAGGCGGACAGACCAGCGGTCTGTCTTTCCGAAGGATCAGTGCTCAAGACCACCTACGCCCCAGATATAGACAGCGGCAAAGAGGAAGAGCCAGACAACATCAACGAAGTGCCAATACCAAGCAGCAGCCTCGAAGCCGATATGTTTCTCGGGGGTGAAATGCCCCTTCTTCACGCGCAGATAGCAGATGAAGAGGAAGATCGTTCCGATCACAACGTGGAAACCATGGAAACCCGTGGCAAGGAAGAAGGTCGCGAAGAAGCGGTCGCCACTGAAGGTCCAGTGGTAATGGGCGAACAATTCGTAATATTCGAAGGCCTGAAGACCGGTGAAGATCAGGCCGAGTACGGCACCAATCAAAAGGCCGTTTTCAACGTCCTTGCGGCTTTCATTATGAACAAGCGCGTGGTGCGCCCAAGTCACGGCACAGCCAGACAAAAGCAAGATCAAGGTGTTGATCAACGGCAGATGCCATACGTCAAAGACATAGATTTCAGCAGGCACATAGAGCGAACCTTCATATTCATTCATCGGGTAAAGGGCATGTTTGAAAAACGCCCAGAACCACGCCACGAAGAACATCGCCTCGGACATGATGAACATGATGAACCCATAGCGCAGTCCGATACGGACAACGGGGGTATGATCGCCGGAATGGCTTTCTGTCACCACCTCGGACCACCAGCCAAACATGACGTAAAGCACAGCCACAAAGCCCATAAGGAACATCCAAGGCCCCGAGCCATGCATCCACTGGACAGCGCCAGCAAGCATGACAAAAGCGCCAACAGACGCGATCAGCGGCCAGAGCGACGGGTTAATAATATGATAGTCGTGGTTTTTAGTATGGGCCATTGCTGTGGTCCTTCGGTCTCGTTCACTCGGTGGGGCCGCTCAGCGCGGCATAGTCTTCGGGTATGTCTGTCACATGAAATGTGTAAGACAAGGTAATTGCACGTGTGTCTGCTGCTTCTTCGTCTTCAAGAATGCTCGGGTCAACATAAAAGGTGACAGGCATCTCGATCCGCTCGCCAGGTTCAAGAACCTGTTGCTGGAAACAGAAACACTCGATCTTGGAAAAGTAATACCCCGCAGTAAAGGGTGTCACGTTATAACTGGCTGTGCCTGCGATCGGCTCGTCGGTCGGGTTGAAGGCCTCGTAAAAGACCATGCCCGTCTCGCCCAAACGGATTTCCATCTCTTGGACAACGGGGCGGAACTCCCATGGCATTTCGCGCGCGGTATTGGCGTCGAAGCGCACGGTGATCATCTGGTCCAAAATCACATCACTGCCGGCATCGGCGATATTCGTCGTGCCACCATAGCCCGTAACGCGGCAGAACCAGTCGTAAAGCGGCACAGAGGCCCAAGCCAGACCGCCCATAAACACGATCACGCCCATCAGCGACAATACGGTTTTGGAATTACGGCTCAATAATCCGACTCCTGAACAGGCGGTGTGATCGAGACGCGTGGCGTATGGTCAAAGGCTTCCATTGATGCCCCTTGGCGCACCTTGGCCACCGTCAGGCCAAACAGGATGGCGCAAAACCCGACAAGGCAGAGCGCCACGCCGATATTGCGGCCAAAGCGGCGCTGATGCATTTCACTTTCTGCACGAATAGCCATGAATCACCAACTCCCGATTGCGAACCCTGCCTGACGCAGGGCCACATCGGCCATCAACGCCATGAACAGCAGGAAAAGATAATAGAGCGAGAAACGGAAGAACTTTTTCTCCACGGCATAGGCATCCGCCTCGGCCATTGTCTCATCGCGCTTATAGATATCCCATGCGCCTTTGAGGAAGATCGCATTGAGAACCAAAGCCGCGGCAACATAGACAGGGCCACCGATCGAAGTGAAGCCCAGAACCATCGCAAGCGGAGCAAGAAGAAGCGTATAGACCCAGATATG
Organism: uncultured Paracoccaceae bacterium; assembly: GCA_965656935.1. GTDB lineage: Bacteria > Pseudomonadota > Alphaproteobacteria > Rhodobacterales > Rhodobacteraceae > M30B80. Next base: position 52,434 of record CBFHMG010000011.1, on the reverse strand, counting down.
GCGGCGCGTTGCTGCGCGCCCATGGGTCACGGTCAACATCGGCACATTGGCCTTGTGATAGTCGGATTTCATGAACAGCGCCAGGGCCCAGAAATGAGGCGGGGTCCACATGAAGATCAGACCGAACATCAAAACCGATTCAATCGAGACGCCGCCAGTAACAGCCGCCCAACCGATCATGGGAGGGAAAGCACCTGCCGCCCCGCCGATGACGATATTTTGCGGCGTCGCGCGCTTGAGCCACATCGTGTAAATCACGACATAAAAGAAAATGGTAAAGGCCAGAATGCCCGCTGCCACCCAATTGGTGGCCAGCCCCAGCATCGCCACCGACATGAAAGACAGCGCCAGCCCAAGGCCGAAAGCTTCGCCTTCGGTCACACGGCCCGACGGGATCGGGCGGGTCGAGGTGCGCTTCATCAAACGGTCGATATCGGCGTCATACCACATATTCAGCGCGCCCGAGGCCCCACCGCCAATCGCAATGAACAAGACCGCGCAGAAATAGATGAACCAAGGCTGCGACCCTGGCGCAACCATCAGGCCTGCAAAAGCCGTAAACACCACAAGCGACATCACGCGCGGCTTGAGAAGCTGCACGTAATCACCAAAGCCTGCCTCTTGCGGGCCTGCGGGCTCCGCTTTGGCGGCTGCGAGATTTGCGGTGGCGTCGGTCATGATGCGATTGGTCTCTCGGAAAGAAGAAACCGCGCCCGCCACCCTGCCCCGATCAAAGGGTCAAGATGGCGGGCTGCGGCGATTACTCGGCTGCGGCCAATTCGATGGTCCGCGGCGCGGTTGTGCCAGTCGAAGCGAAGGTTTCGATGTCGCCCGCAAGCCACATCTCATATTCTTCAGGCGTCACAGCATAGACTGTGATCGGCATAAAGGCATGGGCCACACCGCAAAGCTCGGAACACTGACCGAAATAGATGCCTTCCTGACCAGGATCGACTTCGAACCACAATTCCGCAAGGCGGCCAGGCACACCGTCCTGCTTCACACCGAAAGCAGGGATGGTCCAAGAATGGATCACGTCAGCGGCTGTGATTTGCATCACAACGGTCTGGCCTGTTGGCACGACCATGGCTGTGTCGGTGGCCAGCAGATATTCATCTTGGGTATAGCCAAATTCCTCAAGCTCGTCCTCGGTCAGCATGAAGCTGTCAAAGGCGATGTCATGCTCGGGATACTCATAGCCCCAATACCACTGATAGCCTGTTGCCTTGATCAGCACATCGGCCTCGGGGATTGTCTGCTGCTTGAACAGAACTGGCAAAGAGAACCCGCCGATCACAAACAGGATCACCAGCGGCACAGCCGTCCAGATGATCTCGATACGGCGGTTATGGGTGAATGTCGCGGGCTCGGGATTTGCAGAGCGACGGTGGCGGATGATCGTGTAGGCCAAAAGGGCTGTTACGAACAAAACAATCGCTGTGATGATCACCAGCAGCAGCGAATCGAGCATGCGGATATCTTGCGCCAGCTCGGTCACGCCGGGTTGCATTCCGATGCCACCGGGCACGGGAGCGCCGATAACCTCAAGTCCATCACGCAGCGATTGTGCGCCTGCTGTTCCTACAACCAAAGTGGTTGCCGCAAATGCGGCGCAGAGACCGCTCATCTTGGTACGAAGTGCCATTACATTTGATCCTGTGTTCGCGGGCCGCCTAAAGGTCTGACAGGCTTCCCGTTGCGTTCGAAGCTGGGTGAACCATATAGAGAGTTGTCACGCAAGGCTGTGGTCTAAAATGTCTCACCTTTGGGACAGTTTGCCCCAGCATGGCTGCCCCCTGCTTTTGGGGCGTTTGAACCCTAATGAGGCTTATCCCAAATGTCCGACCCATTTCGCCCGTTTGACACCCTGATTGACGAATCAGCCGCCCTTGCGGTGCTGCGCAAGGCCACATCGGGGGCAGAGGATGGCGAATTGTTCCTCGAGCGCCGCCGCTCGGAGGTTTTGGTCTTTGATGATGGCAGGGTGAAAAACGCAAGCTATGACGCCGCCGAAGGCTTCGGGCTGCGCGCCGTGAAGGGCGAAGTTGCAGGCTATGCCCATTCAACCGAGATTTCCGAGACCGCCCTTTTGCGCGCCGCTGAAACCGCGCGTCTGGCCGTGGGAGCGGGCGGCGGCACCATGGCCGATGCGCCGCAAGGCACGAATGCCAAGCTCTATACGGACGAAGACCCGATGGCCGGCGCCGAGTTCGGCGTAAAGCTCGAGACCTTGGCCGAGATCGACGCCTATGCCCGCGCCTTGGACCCGCGTGTGGTTCAAGTCTCGGCCTCGATGGCCGCCTCGCATCAGGAGGTTGAGATCCTGCGCCCCGAGGGCACCCGCACCCGCGATATCCGTCCAATGGTGCGGTTGAACATCTCGATCATCGTCGAAGAAAACGGTCGGCGGGAATCAGGGAATGCGGGCGGCGGTGGCCGTGTGGGGCTTGTCGGGCTTTTGGGACGCGACCACTGGGAAGGCATCGCGCGGGAGGCGTTGCGCGTGGCGGTGGTGAACCTTTCGGCGGTTCCGGCACCTGCGGGCGTGATGGATGTGGTGCTTGGACCCGGCTGGCCCGGTATCTTGCTGCATGAAGCGGTCGGGCACGGGCTTGAGGGGGATTTCAACCGCAAGAAACAATCCGCCTTTGCAGGCCTGATGGGCCAGCGTGTGGCAGCCGCAGGTGTGACCGTGCTGGATGATGGCACCATCCCTGACAGGCGCGGCTCGATCACCATTGATGATGAGGGCACGCCTTCGGCCCGCAATGTGCTGATCGAAGACGGTATCCTTGTGGGCTATATGCAGGACCGCCAATCGGCCCGTTTGATGGGGGTCAAACCCACGGGCAATGGACGGCGTGAAAGCTATGCCCATGCGCCCATGGCGCGCATGACCAATACCTATATGCTGGGTGGCGATGCCGACCCTGCGGGTATTCTCGGCGATCTGAAGGATGGCATCTATGCCGTGGGCTTTGGTGGCGGCCAAGTCGATATCACCAATGGCAAATTCGTCTTCTCCTGCACCGAAGCCTACCGCGTGCAAAACGGCAAGGTCGGCGCACCCGTCAAAGGGGCAACCCTGATCGGCGATGGCGCGACAGCGCTTCAGCATATCCGTGCCATCGGCAATGATATGGCGCTTGATCCGGGCATGGGCAATTGCGGCAAGAACGGACAATGGGTGCCTGTGGGGGTCGGACAGCCAACACTAATGATTGGCGGGCTGACCGTTGGTGGCTCCGCCGCCTGAGGATTGCGCGCGCCTGCTGTTCAGGCTTCATTAACCAATCCCCTCTAGCTCTGGGGTCATGCATTTCGAGCCTGACCTCGGCTTTCACGAGCCCCCCCTTGCCTTCCGCCCTGCCCCTGCCTCAAGCGCGCAGGAGCGGCTGGCGCGATTGCGGTTGATCCGCTCGCGCCGCGTGGGGCCTGCAACCTATCTGCGGCTGATGGCTGAACATGGGTCAGCCTCAAGCGCGCTTGAGGCTTTGCCTGAGGTTGCCCGTGCCGCTGGGGTGTCTGACTATTCCCCCTGCCCCGAAGGCGTGGCCTTGGCCGAGATGAAAGCGGCCAAAAGGGTCGGTGCGCGGCTTTTATGTCTAGGCGATGCTGCTTTCCCCGATGCTTTGGCCCAAACCTCTGATGGCCCGCCTTTGCTTTGGGCAATGGGTGATCTGCGCTGGCTTGAGCGCCCGATGATCGCGGTGGTGGGCACGCGCAATGCAACATCGCTCGGCGCACGGATGGCAAGGCGTTTGGCGGCTGATCTGGGACAGGCGGGCTTTACCATCGTCTCAGGGCTGGCCCGCGGGATCGACGCGCTGGCCCATAGTGCTGCATTGGACACAGGAACAATCGCCGTGCAGGCAGGCGGAGTGGATGTGATCTACCCGCCCGAGAATGCGGATTTGGCAGATCAGATCGCCAAACAGGGCCTGCGCCTGTCCGAACAGCCAATCGGGCTCGACCCGCAAGCGCGCCATTTTCCGCGCCGTAACCGTATTGTTGCGGGGCTGGCCCAAGCCGTCATCGTGGTTGAGGCGGCTGCAAAATCAGGCTCTTTGATCACCGCACGGATGGCCGCCGAATATGGGCGTGAGGTCATGGCCGTTCCCGGCCACCCGATTGATACCCGCGCGGCAGGGGGCAATCTGCTGATCAGGGATGGGGCCTGTTTGATCCGCAATGCAGATGATGTGTTGGAGGCGCTTGGCCACAGCCGCGCAACGCCCACGCCACAACCGCCCCGCAAACCTGCCCCAGCGCTGCCCACTGCCGCTCAACCGCTTGCCACATCGGCGATCAGCGCGAAAATCCTTGCCCTTTTATCCCATGCCCCCCAGCCCGAGGATCACCTAGCGCGCGAGATCGAAGCGCCGCCTTCGCAAACCAGCCGCGCCTTGAGCGATCTGGAGTTTTCGGGAAAGATCACGCGCCTTCCAGGCGGGCTGTTGTCACTGGCCGCCTCGAAGGACGCATCCTGAGGCGCAAGGGGCGGGCGAAAAATTCCTGTGATCTCATACCATTGACAAATCCGCCTGCGCCCCCACATGGTCCGCCGCCATAACCACTGACCTGAATCCATAGGAAGCGCATGCCAGTTGTCGTCGTCGAATCTCCGGCTAAAGCCAAGACAATCAACACTTATCTCGGCAGCGACTATACCGTTCTTGCCTCTTACGGGCATGTCAGGGATCTGCCGCCCAAAGACGGCTCGGTCGATCCCGAGAACGGATTCGACATGCTTTGGGAGATCGGGACCGATTCAAAAAAGCACGTCAAAGCCATCGCGGATGCGCTCAAAGATGACGATGCACTGATCCTCGCAACCGACCCCGACCGCGAGGGCGAGGCGATCTCTTGGCATTTGCAAGAGGCGCTGACCAAGCGCAAGGCGATCAAGAAAACCACCGCTGTCAGCCGCGTGGTGTTTAACGCCATCACCAAGACAGCCGTGACCGAGGCCATGAAAAACCCGCGCCAAGTGGATATGGAATTGGTCGAGGCCTATCTGGCGCGGCGGGCTTTGGATTATCTGGTGGGCTTCAACCTGAGCCCCGTTTTGTGGCGCAAACTGCCCGGTGCGAAATCAGCGGGGCGCGTGCAATCGGTCTGCCTGCGCCTGATCGTTGAGCGCGAGATGGAGGTCGAGGCCTTCAAACCCCGCGAATACTGGTCGGTGCGTGCTGTGTTGGAAACCCCGCGCGGCCAGAATTTCGAGGCCAAGCTACAGGTTCTGGCGGGCAAGAAGCTCGATAAATATGACCTTGGCAATGCCGCGCAGGCGTCGCTGGCGGTCAAAGCTGTCTCCTCGCGCAGCTTGAGCGTTCAATCGGTTGAGGCAAAACCTGCCAATCGCAACCCCTCGCCGCCCTTCATGACCTCAACCTTGCAGCAAGAGGCCAGCCGCAAATTCGGCATGGGCGCGCGACAGGCCATGAGTGCGGCGCAGCGTCTCTATGAGGCGGGGCATATCACCTATATGCGAACCGATGGCATCGATATGGCCCCCGAAGCGGTCCATGATGCACGCGACACGATCAAGGCGCGCTACGGGGCCGACTATGTGCCCTCCTCGCCGCGCATGTACAAAAACAAAGCCAAAAACGCACAAGAAGCGCATGAATGTATCCGCCCCACGGATATGTCCAAGGCCCCTGACGAAATCCGCCTCTCCGAGGAGGACCAGCGCAAGCTGTATGATCTGATCTGGAAGCGCACCATCGCCAGCCAGATGGAGGCCGCCCGCATGGAGCGCACCACCGTCGAGGTCGGCTCGGAAGATCAGCAGGTTTTGCTCCGCGCATCGGGTCAGGTTGTTTTGTTCGACGGGTTTCTCAAAGTCTATGAGGAAGGCCGAGACGACAACGAGGGCGATGAAGATGGCAAACGTTTGCCACAACTGGCCCAAGGTGATGCGCTCAAATCCGTCTCTGCCGCACTCAAGCCCGATTTCGACAAGGCCGCAGCCGCTCAATCGGGCGATGCGGATGCCGTGATCGAGGCCGAGGTGCCCGCTGGCCTGCGCCAGAATGCAGGTGCCATCCTGTCGGAAGATGGTGGCGTGATGGGCCAGCAGCATTTCACCCAGCCGCCCCCCCGCTACACCGAAGCTACGCTGGTCAAGAAGATGGAAGAACTGGGCATTGGCCGCCCCTCGACCTATGCCTCAATCGTGACGACGATTCAGGATCGTGGCTATGTGGTGAAGGATAAAGGCCGCCTGACCCCCGAGGATAAGGGGCGTCTGGTGACGGTCTTCCTGTCCAATTATTTCCGCCAATATGTGGGTTATGATTTCACCGCTGATCTGGAAAACCAGCTTGATGAAGTCAGCGCAGGCGATCGCAATTACAAAGATGTGCTCGATCGTTTCTGGCGCGATTTCAAAGCCGCGATTGATGAAACCGCCGAGCTGCGGATCACGGATGTCCTTGAAAAGATCAATGAGGTGCTGGAGCCGCATCTCTTCCCCGCCAAGGAAGACGGATCAGACCCGCGGCTTTGCCCCAATTGCGAGATCGGGCGCTTGTCGATGCGCACGGCGCGCTCGGGTGGGGCTTTCATTGGCTGCTCCAACTACCCCGAATGCCGCTATACCCGCGCCTTCGCACCTCCTGGCGAAGGGGACCAGACGGCGACCGAGGATAAGATGCTCGGCGTTGATCCCGACACCTCCGAGGCGGTTTACCTCAAATCGGGGCGTTTCGGCCCCTATGTCCAGCTTGGGGATGTCACCGAAGAGGTGAAGAAACCACCACGCGCCTCGCTGCCCAAAACATGGGCCCCTGACACGATCGATTTGGACAAGGCCCTGCGCCTGTTGCATCTGCCACGCGAGATCGGGAAGCACCCAGAGGATGGCGAACCCGTCGAGGCGGGGTTGGGGCGCTATGGGCCTTTCGTCAAACACGGGCGCATCTATGCCAATCTTGCCGATATCGAAGAGGTCTTCGAGGTGGGCATGAACCGCGCGGTCGAGTTGATCGCGGCCAAAGCGGCAGGGCGTGGCGGGCGCGGTGCCGCCGCAGCCCCGATCAAGGAATTGGGTGAACACCCGAAAGAGGGCGGCCCCGTCAATGTCATGGCTGGCCGCTACGGGCCTTATGTCAAATGGGAGAAGGTGAACGCGACCCTGCCCAAAGGCACCGAGCCTGAAAGCGTCACCATGGACATGGCGGTCGAACTGATCACCGAGAAACAGGCCAAATCGCCTGCCAAACGCAAGGCCGCCGCGAAAAAGCCTGCTGCAAAGAAGGCAGCCCCAAAGAAAACGGCGGCCAAAAAGCCAGCGGCTAAAAAACCAGCGGCCAAGAAAACACCGACAAAAACCGAAGATTGAGCATTTTTGTCAAGATTTCAGAAGGGCGGGGTTGATCCCGCCCTTTTTTATGCCCATTTGCTGGCCTTCAGGATCACAAGGGCAAGCGGAGCCGTTTAATGAATGCATCTGTTCTCGAGTTTTTGCTAACGCGCCGCTCGGTGCCTGCGCGTATGATGGCAGGCCCCCTGCCCTCAGAAGATGAAGTGCAACAGCTTCTGCGCGCCGCCACACGCGTGCCCGATCACGGCAAATTGGAACCCTTCCGGCTTATGGTCCATGGGGCCGAGGCGCGCGCGCATCTGGCCGATCTGACCCGAAAATTGGGCGCCGAAAAAGGCATGGACCCTGAGCGGTTGCAAAAACAGGCGCAGGCTTTTGAGGGCGAGCATCTGACGATCTCCGTGCTCTCCACCCCTGTTGAGGGCACAAAAATCCCGCTGGTTGAGCAACAGATGACAGCAGGTGCGGTTTGTCTGTCACTGGTCAATGCAGCGCAGGCCATGGGCTATGGCGGGCATTGGCTGTCCAGTTGGATGGCGCTCGACAAGGATTTTCTTAAGCAGGCCTTTGATCTCAGCGCGCCTGCCATGGTTGCGGGGTTTGTGCATATTGGCACCACACCCGTCACCCCGCCCGAGCGTCCACGCCCCGATCTTGAAAAAATCGTGACCTATCAACCTTGACCCGAGGGGGCTTCGCCCCGACCTAAGGGGAAAGGCGCGGCGAGAACGACGCGCAGAATCAGGGGCAGCGCAAATGATTTTTACCGATATCTTCAAATCCATCGGGCAGCTTGGCGATCCGCGGTTTTTGCGCGTGCTGGCCATGGGGCTTGGCTTAACGGTTTTATTGCTGCTTGGGTTCTATCTCGGCTTCATGGGAATATTGGGATGGCTCCTGCCTGACAGTTTCACCCTGCCATGGATCGGCGAGATCACATGGGTAGATACAGCACTGACATGGGCCAGCCTGCCGATCATGCTGCTTTTGTCGATGGTGCTGATGGTGCCTGTGGCCTCGGCCTTTACAGGCCTGTTTCTGGACCAGATCGCCGATGCGGTCGAGCAGCGGCATTACCCATCCCTGCCCCCTGCCCGCCATATCGGCCTAGCAGAGGGCATTTGGGACAGCATCAGGTTTCTTGGCGTGTTGCTGGCGGCCAATCTGGTGGCTCTGGTGCTTTATATCACGCCGCTTGCACCCTTCGTGTTCTGGGGGCTGAACGGGTTCCTGCTGGGGCGTGAATACTCGCAAATGGTGGCCATCAGGCGCGAAACGCCCGAAGGGGCCGCGCGGTTCCGCTCGGAAAACCGCATGACCATTTTTGTGGCAGGCGTGTTGATGGCGGTGCCGCTGACCATTCCCGTGGTGAACCTATTGGTCCCCATCTTGGGCGCGGCCAGCTTTACCCATATCTATCACAGGATCACTCGGTCGCGTAGCTAGGGTTGCCCAAGCCAAACCGTGTGAACAGATCGATATCTTGCAAGGTCACCAGATCAAAGACGATCACGCAAAGCACGATTGCAAAGACCACCGAAGCAATCGCCGTATTCACCAGCAATTTGCGCCCCAAGCGCAGGTCGTCAGGGGCGGAATCGGGGGTGCCCTTCACCTTGTTGCCGGCCTCGCCTTGCGTCTGGATATGGAAGGGCAAGGTCATGAAAAGCAACATGAACCAGATGATTGCATAAAGTACGATACCCGTGATGACATTCATCAGACTTGCTCCAATTCAACCAAAGTGCCCGTGAAATCCTTGGGATGCAGAAACAGGACAGGCTTGCCATGTGCGCCGATCTTGGGCTCGCCACTGCCGAGCACCCGCGCGCCTTTGGCCTGCAAGGCGTCGCGCGCCTCAAGGATATCATCCACCTCATAGCAGATATGATGGATACCGCCCGAGGGGTTCTTTTCCAGAAAGCCGTTGATCGGCGAGGCCTCGCCAAGCGGATAGAGCAGTTCGATCTTGGTATTTGGCAATTCGATGAAGACCACGGTCACGCCATGGTCAGGCTCATCTTGTGGCGCGCCGACCTTGGCCCCGAGCGTGTCGCGATATTGTGCGGCAGCAGCCTCAAGGTCAGGCACAGCAATGGCCACATGGTTCAGGCGTCCAATCATCTGAAATCTCCTTCGCGGAACATGGGGGTGATATGACGCCTGCTGCGGCGCCACACAAGCGGCGTGTCGCCGCGCCTGTTTACCAAGCATCAACCTTACCAAGGTCTAATCACTCATAGAATCGTATGGATTTGGGGTAGTGACATGGATGATTTTCGAACAGGGTTTGGCTATCGGCCGCAACCCACTGCCGAACGACCACTTCTAGGCCTGACCATTTTGGTTGTGGAAGACAGCCGCTTCGCCTCGGAGGCCTTGCGGCTTTTATGCCTGCGATCAGGGGCGCGGATCAGGCGGGCCGATTGCCTCGCCTCGGCGCGGCGGCATTTGCAGGTTTACCGACCAACCGTCGCGATCATTGATCTGGGCCTGCCCGATGGCTCGGGCCTTGATCTGATCAGCGAGCTGGCGGATGCAGGGCCGAATACTCCTGTGGTTCTTGCGACCTCTGGCGCGGAACGCGAAGCCGCCAAAGACGCCGCCCTGAAATGCGGGGCGAACGGGTTTCTGCCCAAACCTCTCGACAGTTTGGGCGCGTTCCAGACAGAGATTTTGCGCCACTTACCGATTGAGCTGCACCCCACAGGCCCGCGCGCTTTGCCCGAGGGGGAAATCCACCCCGATGAACTGGCCTTCCGCGAGGATTTGACCCATGCGATGGAGCTTTTGTCAAAACCCGCTCCGCCCGTGGCCTTTGTCCGCTCCTTCTTGATCGGCGTTGCACGGGCTGCACATGACACAGCGCTTGAGGATGTCGCGACAGGCTACTCGTCTAAATCGGAACAGGAACATCAGGCTTTGCGCCGCATGATCTCCGACAGGATCGCGTCTTTGGCTGCAGTTTAAAGCGCAGGGTCCGAGCTTGCGCGCACAAGCCGCGTCAAGTCAGAGAGGCGCTCTATCTGTCGCCCCTCGCCATCAAAATTGCGCGGCAATAGCCAGGCTTCAAACGCCTCTTTCAAAGCGGGCCATTCTGTATCAATTGCCGCGAACCAAGCGGTGTCACGATTGCGCCCTTTCACGACGGCGGCCTGACGAAACACGCCTTCATAACTCAGCCCAAGCCGCTGTGCCGCCCGCCGCGATGCCATATTGAGCGCATTGCATTTCCATTCATACCGCCGGTAACCAGCCTCAAAGGCCCATTTCATCATCAGATACATGGCCTCGGTGGCCGCGCGGCGGCCCTGCAATTCAGGGGCAAAATTGATAGCCCCCACCTCAATCGTGCCTGCCTCGGGCGTGATCCTGAGATAACTCGCCACACCGCACCAATGCCCGCTATCGAGGTCGCGGATGGCATAGAATTTCGGATCATCTTTGGCTTCCGCCTCGCGCACCCAACGGTGATAGGCCGCCGCCGAATGGAAAGGACCATAAGGCATGTAATCCCAGATCGCCTCCGAGGCGGAAAACGCTTGGTGCAAATCGCCTGCATGCCGATCCGCCGACAGCAAAGCCAACTCGGCATAGCGCCCCCGCAAGCTTTCACCCTGCGGCATAGGCGGCGGCGTGAAATTTGCCACAGACACACCCAGACGATCTGACATGACGATCTTTCCCCTTTTTTTCCAAACAAGCGCGCGCGCGGCAAAAGCACAAGAAAAAAGGCGCGCCGCAATGGCGCGCCTTTCTGCAATCAACCTTGAGAGCCCAAACTATTCGCGGGGAAGCACCCGCAAACCAAGCTCCATCAATTGCTCGGGCGAGGGCTCATTGGGCGCATCCATCATCAAATCTTCCGCACGCTGGTTCATAGGGAACAAGATAACCTCGCGGATATTGGCGGTATCGGCCAGCAACATCACGATCCGGTCGATCCCTGCCGCACAGCCACCATGGGGCGGCGCGCCATATTGGAACGCATTGACCATCCCGCCAAAGCGGCGACGCACTTCATCCTCGCCATAGCCCGCCAATTCAAAGGCCTTGAGCATAATCTCCAGCTTGTGGTTCCGCACAGCCCCCGAGATCAACTCATACCCGTTACAGGCCAGATCATATTGGTAGCCCAGAACCTCAAGCGGGTCCCCACCAAGCGCATCCAAGCCACCTTGCGGCATCGAGAACGGGTTATGCGAGAAGTCGATCTTGCCGCTTTCCTCATCCTTCTCATACATCGGGAAATCAACGATCCACGCGAAGGCAAAGCGGTTCTGATCGGTCAGCCCCAGCTCGTCGCCCACAACCACACGCGCGCGGCCTGCAACGCTTTCAAACTCATGCGGCTTGCCCGCAAGGAAGAAGGCCGCATCGCCCACACCAAGACCAAGCTGCTGGCGCACGGCCTCGGTCCGCTCAGGGCCGATATTCTTGGCCAAGGGGCCTGCCGCTTCCATGCCGCCATCCGCCTCGCGCCAGAAAATATAGCCCATGCCAGGCAGACCTTGGCTTTGCGCCCATGAATTCATCCGGTCACAGAATTTCCGGCTGCCACCTTTCGGCGCAGGGATCGCGCGGATCTCGGTTCCCTCTTGCTCAAGGATTTTCGAGAAAATTGCAAAGCCCGAACCCGCAAAATGCTCGCTCACAACCTGCATCTTGATCGGGTTGCGCAAATCGGGCTTGTCGGTTCCATACCACAACGCCGCATCGCGGTAGCTGATCTGCGGCCAATCCTGATCAACGGATTTGCCACCGCCAAATTCTTCAAACAGGCCTTTCATAACAGGCTCGATCACATCAAAGACATCCTGCTGCTCGACAAAACTCATCTCGAGGTCAAGCTGGTAGAAATCCGTGGGCGAGCGATCCGCCCGCGGGTCCTCATCGCGGAAACAGGGCGCGATCTGGAAATATTTGTCAAAGCCCGACACCATCAACAGCTGCTTGAACTGCTGCGGGGCCTGCGGAAGCGCATAGAATTTCCCCGGATGCAGGCGCGATGGCACAAGGAAATCGCGCGCGCCCTCTGGGCTGGAGGCCGTGATAATCGGCGTCTGGAACTCGCGGAAATTCTGCTCCCACATCCGCTTGCGGATCGAGGAGACAACATCCGAGCGCAAGACCATATTCTTCTGCATCACCTCACGGCGCAGATCGAGGAAGCGATAACGCAGGCGCGTTTCCTCAGGATATTCCTGATCGCCGAACACCGTCAAAGGCAGCTCTTTCGATGCGCCCAGAACCTCTAGGTCACGAATGAAAACTTCAATCTCGCCTGTGGGGATTTTCGAATTCACAAGGCTCTCGTCACGCGCCTTTACTGTGCCGTCAATGCGGATACACCATTCCGAGCGGACCTTCTCAACCTCGGCAAAAACGGGGCTGTCAGGGTCACAGATCAATTGCGTCATGCCGTAATGGTCGCGCAAATCGATGAACAATACCCCACCATGATCTCGGACCCGATGGACCCAACCCGACAGGCGGATGGTATCACCGACATTGGATTTGTTCAGATCGGCGCAGGAATGGCTGCGGAAAGCATGCATGGGGAAACCCTTTGGATGGCGTATAGTCGCGTCGCGCCGATACAGCGCGCGAAGCCCGCGAAGTCAACCCCGCCAAACCGCTCCGACGCGCTGTCTGGGTAAAAATTGCGCTGTTTTCGCGCAAATGGCACGCGCGGCCATTACCCGCCACATGCCAGCGCTTCTGCCAGACGCGATGTCGAAAATGGCCCGTTATCCCGCGTATGGGCCATCCCGTCTGAGGACAGCGTCGTCACCATCACGCGGCTCCAATCGGCATTGGCCGTGACCAATTCAGGCCCATCACCGCAATCGCGCAGCCCGCCCGAGATGAAATCCTCGCCAATACGGTGGTTGGTCAGACCCGCAACCGAGGTCACCTCTTCAAGCTGCACCCCACCGCCCTCTTGCGGGAGATAGCGCCAGATGCGCAGGGTCCGCGCCAGATGCGGGCGGTCGATATAGGCAAATTCCACAAAACCGTCGCCGTCCAAATCGGCCGCGCCAATCGGCGCCAACCAGCGAAACCGCTGCCCGATCCATGGCAAATGCGCGAGGGGCGTCAGGCTTTCGCCCTCAACGCTCCAAAAGGCCATACGCGCGCCCAAATCCTCATGGCTCTCAATGGTGACAATCTCGGCCTGCCCGTCGCCATCCATATCCCAAAGATGCGGCGCCAGATCTTCAAACACAACAGGCCGCGCCCATTCCGCCGCTACCTCGCGCCCGCCCGACAAGCCAACAACCAAGCGCTCCCATTCAAGATCATCGCCCAGAACCCCATGCGGATAGCGTGCAGTCGGTCCTTCATAGCGCGCCGAGACGATCTCGGCGGCCACTGGAGCCGCAAGCAAAAGGGCCGCCCCGCATAAGGCAGCCCCCCGTTTCATCTTTCCAAAAATACGAATTCTACCGCCGATCCAGATATAAAGGTCTCGACAGAGGGCGCGCATCAGATCTGCTTTTCAGGCATCTGCACAACCAGACCGTCCAGCGCATCGCTCACCTTCAACTGGCAGGTCAAACGCGAACGGGTCTCATCGGGCGAATAGGCAAATTCCAGCATATCCTGCTCCATGGCGTCAGTGGCAGGCAGCTTGCTGACCCAATCGGGGTGCACATAGACATGGCAGGTGGAACAAGCGCAGGCCCCGCCACAATCGGCCTCGATACCGGGGATATTATTGTCGCGCGCGCCTTCCATGACCGTCAGGCCATTGGGCACATCCACAACATGTTCCGTGCCATTATGCTCAATATAAGTGATCTTCGCCATGTCTCGCCCCTAATGGTTACAGCTTTTCCTGCGCCCTTAGGTAGCCTTCCATCGCGCTGCTTTCCAGTCCCAATGCATCTCTTGCCTCTGGCGCAAAATGTTCTACATTTGTTCATATGGAGCCAGCAACCCGCCCGCCCGAATGGCCACGCCCCCCGATGGCCCTGCCCAACCACATGCTGCACTTGCCCCCCGAAGGCGCGCGCGCAACCGTGGCGGGGCTGGTTCTGGTGCGCCAAAGGCCCGGAACCGCCAAGGGCGTTATTTTCATCACGCTTGAGGATGAATTTGGCGTCTGCAATGTGATTGTGTGGCAGAAAATCTATGAACGCTTCAGACGCGCCGTGATCGCAGGCCGCCTTTTGCGGGTCACGGGGCGGGTGCAGCGGCAATCAGGCATCACCCATGTCATCGCCGAACAGGTCGAGGATATCTCGCAACTGCTGGATGAGCTTGTGACGCATCACCAAGCCACACGTGCGGCCGATCAGCCTTGAAACACTTCCGAAATTCGGGTTTTGCCTGTAATATGCCCTGAAAGCCGGAATAAACTGGCGCATATAGCGAAAAAGACACCGAGCAGTGACGCAACGCTTGATCAAAATTCTGGGCTGTCTCAGCCTTGCCGCCTGCGGGCCGACCTTCGAGGTGCCTGATCTGCGCAGCATGATCGCGCCCAATACGGTCGAGGTTACGCGCGGCATGGGGCCGCCCGATGCGCGCGCGGATGCCTGCTACGGACGTGAGACAACACCAGCCGTGATCGAAACCGTGACCGAACAGGTTATGATCCAGCCGCCGCAAATCGACAGCGCGGGCCATGTGCTGGAACATGCCATTTTCGTCACCGAAACCCAGCAACGCATTATCCAAGAGCGGCGCGAATTATGGTTCGAGACCCCCTGCCAAGCCGAAACCGACCCCGAATATATCGCCTCACTGCAACGCGCATTGGCAGCCCGCGGGGTCTATAGCGGCCCAATCAACGGCCAGATGACCCAAGCCACCCGCCGCGCCATTCGCCGCTTTCAGGAACCACAAGGCCTTGATAGCCCGATCCTGTCACTGGCCGCCGCACGCCAATTGGGCATCTCTGTCTGGGACCCCGAACTGGCCTATGGCCCGCGCGACACGGACTAGGCCAAGTCCCGCAATACAGCCGCAAGCCCCGCTTTCCAATCGGGCCGTGGCAGGCCGAATATCTTCTCGAAACTGCTGCAATCAAGGCGCGAATTCAGCGGGCGTTTGGCAGGCGTCGGATAGGCCTCTGACGCGATATCCTCCACCTGACAGTCTAAGCCTGCCTGCGCAAAAATCTCTCGCGCGAATTCGGCCCAAGATGTCTCGGGCGTGCCCGAGAAATGATAGATACCGCGCTTGGAGGGGTCCTGCGCAAGCGCCTCGGCCATGCCAAGACAAGCATCCGCAATATCAGCGGCAGGCGTTGGCCCGCCAATCTGGTCTGCAACCACAGATAGGCTGTCGCGCTCGGCCCCGAGGCGCAGCATGGTTTTCACAAAATTCGCACCATAGGCCGAAAACACCCAAGAGGTGCGCAGAATGCCATAGCTTCCCTTGGCCGCCTGAATGCCTTGCTCGCCTGCAAGTTTTGTCCAGCCATAAGCGTTTTGCGGGGCGGTTCTGTGAGAGGGGGCAAAGGGCGTGCTCCCCGCACCGTCAAACACATAATCCGAGGAAATATGCACCAGTGGAATGCCAAGATCGGCACAGGCCTCGGCCATAATTGTGGGCGCTGCTCCATTGATACGGGCGGCCAGCGGCTCTTCTTCCTCGGCGCGGTCCACAGCCGTATAGGCGGCGGCGTTGATCACCGCATCGGGCGCATGGGTCGCTATGGCCTCAGCCGCCAATTCAGGCACGCTAAGATCTGCCTCCTCCCGCCCTAGGAACACGGCCTCAGTGGCCAAGACCTGCAACGCGCGCGCGACTTGCCCGTTTTTTCCAAAAACCAGCAGCCTCATCCGCGCCCGAGCCTTTCACCCACGCCTGTGCGATCCTGCAAAGCGCGCCACCAAGTCTCGTTTTCCAGATACCATTGCACGGTTAAACGCAGCCCTTCGGCCAAATTTACCCGCGGCTGCCAGCCAAGTTCGTTTTTGATCCTACTGGCATCAATCGCATAGCGCAGATCATGGCCGGGGCGGTCTGTCACGAATTCAATCAAGCGGTCATGCGGGGCGGCCTCTGGCCTCAAGCCGTCCAGAATGGAGCAAATCTCACGCACCAGATCGATATTGCGCGCCTCATTGTCGCCGCCGATATTGTAGCTCTCGCCAAGCGCGCCCTTCTCAAGGACGAGCAAAAGCGCCTCGGCGTGATCTTCTACAAAAAGCCAGTCGCGGACATTTTCACCCTTGCCATAAACTGGGATGGGTTGGCCCGCCAAAGCGTTCAGAATAACCACGGGGATCAGCTTTTCAGGGAAGTGGAACGGCCCGTAATTATTCGAGCAATTGCTGAGCACCACGGGCAAGCCGTAAGTCTCGCCCCATGCGCGCACCAGATGATCCGATGCCGCTTTCGAGGCCGAATAGGGGCTGTTTGGCGCATAGGGGGTCGTCTCGGAAAAGGCGGGGTCATCCGCCGCAAGGCTGCCGAATACCTCATCGGTCGAGATATGATGAAAGCGGAAACCCTCGAACTTTCCGCGCCCCTCCCAATACTCCCGCGCAGCCTGCAACAGGGTGAACGTTCCCGTCACATTCGTCTCGATAAAGGCGGCGGGGCCGTCGATGGAACGATCCACATGGGACTCGGCGGCCAGATGCATGACCGCATCGGGCTGATGGGTTGCAAAGATGCGCGCCAAAGCTGCGGCGTCACAAATATCGGCCTGCTCGAAGGCATAAGCCGCGCTTTCTGCAACGCTTGCGACATTGTCGAGGCAGGCAGCATAGCTCAACTTATCGAGGTTCACGACCTCATGGCCGCGCGCCACGGCCAGCCGCACCACCGCCGAGCCGATAAAACCCGCGCCTCCTGTTACAAGAATTTTCATGCGCTTTCCCCATAAATAAAGGGGCTGTCGATGTCGCAAAGCCGCGGCGCTTTTACATCTTTGTCAGACAAAATCGGCGCACCCTCACCCAAATCCCAGTCGATCCCCAGATCAGGGTCATCCCAAGCGATCCCCGCATCATGGTCAGGCGCATAGAAATCGGTGCATTTATACAAGATTTCGGTATCGGCTTCGCGCGTCACAAACCCATGGGCGAAGCCTGCGGGCACCAGCAATTGACGACCATTCTCGGCCGAAAGCTCCACCCCGAACCACGCGCCGAATGTTGGCGAGCCCTTGCGGATATCCACGGCCACATCAAACAATCGCCCCCGCCCGCAGCGCACCAATTTGGTTTGCGCTTTCGGGGGATGCTGGAAATGCAGCCCACGAATGGTGCCAATATCGCGGCTGAGCGAATGATTGTCTTGCACGAAGCCCAGATCAAACCCTGCCTTGGCCATCACATCCGCATTCCAGCTTTCGGAAAAATACCCGCGCGCATCACCGAAACGCTTTGGCGTGAGAACCACCAAGTCAGGAATGGTTGTGGTTTCTATCTGCAAAGCTCGGCCCCTATCGCTATTTTAGCCAAGCAATATCACTGACAATCCCCCCTGTCACCGCATGGCAGCAAAGCAGTCCTGTTCGGGCTGGAACACAGATGCGCAGGCGCGACCCGCAGCTTTCGACATATAGAGCGCGACATCTGCATCATTGAGCAATTGCGCAGCCTCGGGCCTGTCATAACGCGAGGTGAGAGTGATGCCGACACTTGCGGAAATTTTACAAATATTGCCCTCAAACCGGATGGGCTTTTCCATTGAGGTGATCAGCCTCTCCGCGATCGCGCGTACATAATCGACATCGTCACAATCACGCAGCAAGATCACGAATTCATCGCCGCCGAACCGCGCCGCCATATCGCCCGCGCGCAATTCGCTGCGCAGAATATGCGCCACATGGTGCAGCACATGATCCCCCGCGGCATGGCCGAAGGTGTCATTGACCTGTTTGAAGTAATCCAGATCGAGATGCATGAGCGCGAAATGCGCATCGGGCCGCGACAACAGACGTGTCAACACAGCCTCCAAGGCACGGCGATTGGACAATCCGGTGAGTGTATCGGTCAGGGCCTGTTCTTCTGCGGTGGCGCGGGCCTGCATCAAGCGGGCCGTCAGTTTTCGCGATTCTGCCGAGACGACCTGATTGGCCTCATAGAGATACATCAATTCGACCGTCTGATCGCAGGGCGAGAAGTCATTCAAACTCAGGCCAAACTCATCAACCACCCTGATGAAAGACAAACCAGGGGAGATATTGAGAATTCCGCCTGCATCCTCAGGCAATGTGGCAATGGTACCCCGCAGGAGAAGATGCGGGGTGGAGCGGAGGACCAAGTGCAGGTTTTGCCCTGCCAAAGCCAACCAGTTTTGCGCTGTATCAGGCGCAAAGGGTTTGCGGATTTCAAGGATATTGGACAAAGGGCTGCCGATAAGCCGCTGACCAGACGCCATTTTCTTGAAAGTCGGGCCCGCATGCGTGATCTGGCCCTTGAGGTCAAAGCACAGATGCATCGGCATCAGCAGATCAAGCGCTTCGCCCTGCCCGCCGTGGTTTTGAGCGACTGCCAATTCCGTCATGACGCAAGGCTCTCCGTCAAATCAAAGCTTCGGCCTTCTGCGAATTGGGTATCGACCAGATCAATCCGCAGATATTCCGCGCCATCCTCAGCCCCGTCCAAAGACAGCAGAACCAGCGCCCCGTAATCATCAGCCATGGCGCGCAAGCTGCCCAGAAGAAGCGGCGCAATCCCCGGCAAGTCCCATTCCGCGCGCAGCCGGAACGACCCAGCCATATCGCCCTGCTCAAGGCTGAGGCGGGGCATCTCGATATCGGGCATCGCCAATTTGCCGCGATCGGCCAGCTCATCCAGCGAATAGAGAAAATCATGAAAGGTCGCGCCCCCGAAACGGAGGAGACGCCGAAGCGGCTCTAGCGTGTCTTGGGTAACAAGATAGGTGCCCATATCCTCCAACAGGCTGTTCGGGTCGCGATGAAGCACCGCGCAGGCCGCCTCGAACACATCATGGGTCAGGCTGTGATCATAGCTCAGCATCGTCTCGAAGCTGTCAAATGGCAGATTGGCCTGTGACGCGATTTCGGCCCAAAGAGGGGCCCCATGCATATCCACAAGGAAGCCCTGAAGGGCACGGTTTATCAGCCCGTGCATTGTCACATCCTCGCCATGTCATTCGCAATTGCGGATAAGAAAGCGGGAAAGATTTAAGAAATCGTTTCAGGGCAGCGCAGGAGCCTCAAAAATCTGTCGGCGCGCCGCCTTCGGCCTTTCTGCGCGCCACGAAATCACTCAATTCATCGCGGATGGCGTCGTCCATCGCGGGCGGCTCGAATTCTTCGAGGATTTTCTTGTAAATCCCATGCGCGCGTTCAGGCGTCCAGACAGCACCGCCCGCCTCCCACGCCTCATAATTGCGCCAATCACTTAAGAAAGGCTGATAGAAGGCGCTTTGATATCTGTCTTGGGTATGGGCGCAGCCGAAATAATGCCCCCCTGCCCCGACCTCGGCCATGGCCTCGATTGCAATGTCATCAGGGCCTGTTTGGGTGATCTCAGGCTCGAAATAGCGTTGGATTTGCTGTAAAACCTCGCAATCCATGACGAATTTCTCGGGCGAGGCGATCAAACCGCCCTCAAGCCAGCCTGCCGCGTGATACACCATATTCGTGCCCGACTGGACCGCCGCCCATAGGCTTTGCGATGTCTCCCACATGGCTTGCGCATCAGGAACATTGGCCGCGCAAACCCCCGAGGAGCGCATCGGCAAGCCGTAGAACCGCGCCATTTGCCCTGTCATCTGGGTGGCGCGCATATATTCAGGCGTGCCGAAGGCGGGCGCGCCTGACTTCATATCCACATTCGAGGTGAAGGTGCCAATGCCCACCGGGCATCCAGGCTTGATATATTGGATCAATGCAATAGCGCTCAGCGCCTCGGCAATGCTCAGGGTGACCGCGCCCGCCATGGTGACGGGGGCCATGGCCCCTGCCAGCGTGAACGGAGTAACGATGGTGGGCTGACCACGGCGCGCCAGCCGCATCGCACCATCCAGCATCGGCCAATCATGTTTCAGCGGGCTGACCGAATTGATATTGGTATACATGCGCGGTGTTGCGTCAAATTCATCATGGCTCAAACCTGCCGCGATGCGCACCATTTCCATCACATCCTCTACCCGCTCGGGCCCCAGCGAATAGGCATGCACTACCTTATCGGTCAGGGTGAGTTTCTCGAACAAACAGTCGAGATGGCGGATTGAGGCATGAATATCGACGGGCTCCACCGGATAGCCGCCCGCGAAATGGATGCAGTTGAAATACTGGGTGAGCTTCATAAACTCCTTATAAGTCTCGAAATCGCCCGGACGCTTGCCGCGTGTCAGATCCCATGCATTGGGCGGCGAGGAAACATTTCCAAAGACGATATGCTTGCCCCCGATCGTGATCCTTTTGTCAGGGTTTCGAGGCGTCAGCGTGAATTCCGAGGGCGCTTTGGCGACCATCTCTGTCACGAAATCAGGGTCAAAGCGCACCAGATCGCCCGAGATGAGGCAGCCTGCCTCGGCCATCAAACCGCGCGCCTCCTCGTTCAAAAACTCGATCCCCAATTCGGATAGAACCCGAAGGGCACCTTTATGGATCGCCTCGACCCCGTCTTCCCCCAAGGGCTCGGTCGGGCGGTCAGGGTTGAGCGGCACGCGCCATGGCATTTGCGAGATCACCGCAGGTGTGGCGCGCATCTGATTGCCACGCCGCCCGCCTGCTCTGCGCTGTGGTCTTGGGCTGTCGCTATTCATCGCTCAAACGCTCCCCGCCTTGGGCACAGCGCGGTAGATGCGCGGGCCTTTGGCCAGTTTGCGGGTGAGCAGGGCGAAAAAGGTCTTCAGATCGCGACAGATCGCGTCGTTTTTGATGATTTGCGCGTTTTGAAAAGAAGCGGCGTTAATGGACCAGCAAAGCGGCTATCCCTGCATCTGAGGGGCCAACCATGCGGGCAGATGCCCGATATCGGGCAGGACCGCATCGGCATGCGGGGCCAGATCATCCGCGCTGGCAACCCCTGTTAGAACGCCAATCGTGCGCATCCCTGCCGCGCGGCCTGCATGAAGGTCATGCAGACTGTCGCCCACCATCACCACCTGAGCGGGATCACAGCCTGTGGCTTGGGCAAAGCCGCTGCACATTCCAGGCTCAGGCTTGGCCCCGAACCCACTGTCACAGCCCAAGACCTTGTCGAAACTGGCCAGAATGCCTGCCTGTTCCAGATGGGCCTGTGCCTCGACCTCAACCGCGTTAGTCGCAACCCCAAGTTTGAGGCCAAACCCCCGCAATTCCGACAAAAGCGGCAAAAGGGGCAGAACAGGGGCCATCTCGGCCTGCACGGCGCTGTCTTCAAGCCGCGAAAGCAGCGTGGCAGGGTCTGTTTCGGGAAGCGCAGGAAGCATGGCTTGGAGGATTTCCTCACCCGTGCCCGCAATGGCGATGCTGGTGGGGAGAAAGCGCGAATTGCCAAGATCATAATCGATGATATCGGCCAAACGGTGCAACAGATCGGGGTCACCGCCTGAGAGGTCTTGCAAGACCGCCCCGCCCCAATTGCCCCAGCTTTTCTGGAAATCAAAAAGGGTTCCGTCTTTATCGAATAGGATGGCTTGCAGCTTCATCGTCATATCTGGGCTCCGTCAGATAGCGGGCTTAGGTCCAATTGGGCAATTGCCCTCCGGGCAAAGCGGCTCGGGCTTGCGCGATATGCTCGGGCGGCACATCAAGGCTGTCGGCACAATTCATCACCCATTCATCATTCATCAAGATGAAATCCAACACGCTGCCCAAGAAATCCGCATCCCGCGCAAGGGCGGCTTGGCGCAGATCATCCGTGCTGGCCCCGCTTGCGCCCAAAAAGGTTCCCAGCAGGTCGTCATCGCTGCCAAGCCAAGCCAATGCCTTGATCGAAAAAATTTCGGCAGAATCCTGCTGCATTCCTATCACCGCCCTTCTCACTAAATGGTTTGTTAACCTTTACCGCTCAAACATGCCCTCAGTCCTAAAAGGACACTATTGGGAGTATGGAATGACCCGGCGTATACTTGTGGTAGATGATGTAGCGGCCAACCGCATTGTTATGAAGGTCAAATTGCGCCAAGCCTATTTTGACGTTTTGCAGGCGGATACAGCAGAAGATGCACTGGCCATCGCCCAACAAATAAAACCCGACCTCATTTTGCTTGATATGGGCATGACCGATGCCAATGGGGTGAACCTTTGCGAACGGCTTAAGGCGGACCCTGCAACCGCCTATATCCCGATTATTCTGGTCACCACGCTCAATGATCAAGCCAGCAAAATCAGGGGCCTTCGCATGGGGGCGGATGATTTTCTTCCCAAACCCGTGGATGAGCTGACCCTGCTGGCCCGCGTCAGATCGCTTTTGCGCGCAGGTGAGGCGCAAAGACTGCTATCAGCCCGCGACGAGGCCTGTGCAGGCCGCGGCATGAGCGACCCCGCCGCCACATTTCATGGCCCCGCCAATATCGCAACCATCACGACCTCCCATTCAAAGCCTGATCACTGGACATCAACACTGTCTCGCCATTTGCGGGATCGCATCTCGATCCTCACCTGTGACGAAGCACTGGCGGCGGTGGAATTGCCCGACCGTTTGATGCCCGATATCTTCATCATCCCCGTCGATCTGGTCGAGCGG
Source organism: uncultured Paracoccaceae bacterium (assembly GCA_965656935.1). Taxonomy (GTDB): domain Bacteria; phylum Pseudomonadota; class Alphaproteobacteria; order Rhodobacterales; family Rhodobacteraceae; genus M30B80. The sequence goes on along the minus strand of CBFHMG010000011.1, from coordinate 29,487 downwards.
AATGACGGGCTGCGCCTTTTGGCTGATCTGCGCTCACGCGGGCATCGCTGTTCGGCACAGACCATAATCCTGCTGCCCGAAGGGGACACGGAGCGCGCGGCCATGGCGCTTGATCTTGGCGCGGGCGATATCCTTTATCATCCGCTGGATCGTGATGAACTGATTCTGCGGGTTGCGCATCAACTCAGACGCAAGCGCCAGACCGACCGTCTGGAGGCTAGCGTTCAGGAAGGCCTTGAGATGGCGGTGACCGATAGCCTCACAGGCCTGCATAACCGCCGATACGCCATGCATCACCTTGAAAAAATGGGGCAAAGCGGTGCCGGCCTGACGGTGATGATGCTGGATTTGGACCATTTCAAACAGATCAATGACCGCTTTGGCCATGCCTCGGGCGATAAGGTTCTGGCCGCCATCGCGCGCCGCCTCTCGGCCCATACCCAAAAGACGGACCTTCTGGCGCGCCTCGGCGGCGAAGAATTCCTGCTCGCTTTTCAAGGGGCAAACCGCGCCATCGCCTTCGAGATAGGGGAGCGTTTGCGCCATGCGGTGGGGGGCGAGCCTATTCAACTCTCCGCAGGTGGCCCCCAAATGCGGGTCACCTTGAGCGTGGGGATCGCGCTGGCCCAAGGCCGGACCAACAGCGCCGAGGAATTGCTGGAACAAGCGGATCGTGCGCTCTACCGCGCGAAAGCCGAAGGGCGCAATGCCGTGACGATGTTCGCGGCCTAAGGCGCTCTCTAGCTCCCGCTCACCCCGCCTCCGCGCGCAATTCATCGCGCAGGAAGCGGCGCAGGATCTTGCCCGAAGCCGATTTCGGCACCTGATCTACAAAGCGGATTTCGGCAGGCAATTTATACTTCGCCAAGCACCCTTCGAGATAGGTCGTGATCACGCCCGCATCCCCTGTGACGCCTTCGCGCATCACTACGAAAGCGATTGGCAATTCCCCCGCTTCCTCATCCGCCTTACCGACAACGGCGGCATCAATGATATCAGCGTGATTGATCAAAATCTCTTCCAATTCGGCAGGCGCAACTTGGAAGCCTTTGTATTTGATCAATTCTTTCAAACGGTCACGAATAAACATGAACCCGTCCTCATCAATCACCGCCAGATCACCTGTGCGCAACCACCCGTCCTCGGTCTTGGTCTCGGCAGTGGCGCTCGGGTTGTTGAGATAGCCCTTCATCACTTGTGGCCCACGCACCCATAGCTCCCCCTCGGCACCTGCCGCCAGATCTTTGCCTGTTTCGGGGTCCACGATGCGGCATTCGGTCGAGGGCACCGCCTGCCCGCTGGAACCATGGCGGATATCGGGCGCATTGGTCATATGGCTGATCGGGCTGAGTTCCGTCATCCCGTAGCCTTGGACCGAGCGCGCGCCGAAACGCGTGCCAACCGCAGCCTCGGTTTCAGGCCCAAGCGGCGCTGCGCCCGAGAAAATCTCCTCGACGGAAGACAGATCGAATTGATCGACCAGAGGATGCTTGGCCAAAGCCAAAGCCACGGGCGGCACAATATAGAGCCGTGTGGCCTGATGCTCATCCACCAGTTTAAGGAACAGCTCCAGATCAAAGCGGGGCATGGTCACGATGCGTGCGCCCTCGGACAGGAACAGGTTCATCAAAACCGTCATTCCATAGATGTGAAAGAAGGGCAGGAAGGCAATCGCCGTGTCATGCGGTTTGATCCGAGAAATCACCGCCGATTGATCCACATTCGCCACCAGATTGCGATGGGTCAGCATCACGCCTTTGGGCCGCCCCGTGGTGCCCGATGAATAGGGCAGAACAACGATGTTTTCCGTGGCCACAATCGGGGCTTGGTCGGCCAAAGGCTCGCCCATCAGATCGCTGAGATCGCGCAGTCCATCCGCGCCGCCGATCACGACCAATTCAGACGCCTCCGTGCCTTCCATCGCCTCGCGCGCGACATCCACAAAAGCAGGGATCGTCACCATCATGACAGCGCCCGAATCCTGCAATTGGTGGCGAATTTCCGGTGCGGTATAGGTAGGGTTGATCGTCGTGACGGTTCCGCCCGCAAAGGCCACGCCATGAAACACGAGGACATATTCAGGCATATTTGGCGCTAAAAGCGCGATCACCTTGCCGGGTGCAAGACCCTCGGATGTCAGCCCGCCCGCCAGTGCCTGTATCTGCTGCTTGAGCGCGTTGCCTGTAAAGCTTCGCCCCGTCGGCCCCTCAATCAGCGCCACCTCATCGCCGCGTGCATCCAGACCTTCGAACAAACGTTCCGTGACCGAGATATCGCGCAATGCAACCGTGCCATGCAGGCTTTGAAATGCAGTCATATGTCCTCCCTTGCGCTGGTTGTGGTCCAGCGTCAGGAGAGCAGCCTAGCAGGATTTTCGGATTTGAAAATCCAAATGTAAGACAATTGAAAAAATCGGGCTATTCCGTCCAATCGGCTTTGCGCTTCTCGAAAAAGGCCGCGATGCCTTCTTTGGCCTCGGGATGTTCCCAACGATCCACCAAGGCCTCGATGCTGGCACCGATGACAGCCTCATCCAAAGGAGCCCCCAAACGGGCCACCAAAGCCTTGCCCGCCGCCACGGCCGCAGGTGCCGCAGACAGATAAGGGGCGATCTCGCGCTCAACCGCTGCGTCCAGATCATCTGGTGCCACGACCCGCGCCAGCAAATCCAAGTCCTGCGCCTCTGCCGCGCCGAAAACGCGGCCCGAGAAAAACACCCGCCGCGCTTTCGCAGGCCCCATCCGCGCCACCACGTAAGGCCCGATGGTCGCAGGGATCAAACCAAGGCGCACCTCGGTCAGCCCGAATTTGGCACCCTCAACCCCAATCGCGACATCACAGACCGAGATCATCCCGACCCCACCACCCAAGGCCTGCCCCTGAATGCGGCCAACCAAAGGTTTCGGCATCCGGTCCAAGGCACCCAGCATATCGGCCAGCTTGCGGGCCTCGCGCGCACGGGTCGGGCCATCCGCCTCGATCTGCTCGCGCATCCAAGCCAGATCACCACCCGCGCAAAAACTGGCCCCCTCACCCGTCAGCACCACCACCCGCACCTTGGGATCGGCGCCCAAATCAAGGGCGGCTTGGGTTATGTCTGCAATCATCTGGGCGTTGAGCGCATTATGTTTCTCGGGCCGCGCCAAAGTCAGGGTGGCCACCCCGCGCGCATCCCTGTCGATCCTGATTGTCGTCATCTTCCGCCCTCTTCTTGCGGCCCACGCATGGCGCGCGCCATTTCTGCCGCTTGGGCCAGAACCGCCCCGTCCAGCCCAGTTTCATAGCCCAATGCATCCAACCGCAAGGCCACCGCCTCGGAGGCGACATTTCCCTGCGCACCAGGCGCATAAGGGCAGCCCCCCAAACCCCCGACCGAGGCATCGAAGACGCGCAGCCCCCGCGCCAGAGAGACCTCGATATTCTCGAGCGCCCGCCCGCTTGTATCGTGGAAATGCCCTGCCAGACGGGGCGCGGGCATCTCCTCCAAGACGGTTTGCAACATCGCATCCACCCGCTCGGGCCGCCCTTGCCCGATTGTATCACCAAGCGAGATTTCATAAGTGCCCAAATCCCGCAAAGCCGCCACAACACGGGCCACCTCTTGCGGGGCAACCGCGCCGTCAAAGGGGCAATCGGTGACGCAAGAGACATAGCCGCGCATCGGCAGGCCATGGGCCTTGGCCGCCTCAGCCACGGGGGCAAAGCGCGCAAGGCTGTCTTCGATGCTGGCATTGAGATTGGCCCGAGAGAACCCTTCCGAGGCGCTGGCAAAAATCGCAATCTCATCGGCACGCGCGGCAATCGCGGCCTCAAACCCCTTCAAATTGGGCGTCAGCGCGGCATAGGATATTCCCTGCCCGCGCTTGAGGCCTGCCAGAACCTGCGCGCTATCGGCCATTTGCGGCACCCATTTTGGGCTTACGAAACTGGCCACTTCGATCCGCCGAAACCCCGCCTGTGACAGCAGGTCAATCAGCGCGATCTTTTCGCGCGTGGGAATCGCACGGGCCTCGTTTTGCAACCCATCGCGCGGCCCAACCTCGAATATCTCGACATATGGCTTCATGGCCGTCTCATCCCTTCACGGCACCCGCCGCTCATGCCTCAAGCGGCCAAGGCGCGTAATAATCTCGCGTGTAGAGCCGTGTTCCCCCGTCAATCGGGCGGCTGGCCATGAAAGCAGGGCGTGCTGTGATCCGCTCATACCAGTCTTGCAGGGCTGGAAATGGGTCAAGCTTGGCAAAATGGCGGCCCATATAAATGGCTTGCCCCACAGCAATATCAGCCGCCGAGAACCCGCCATCCAGCAGATAGTCCCGCCCCTGCAAGCGCGCCTCGACCACGCTAAAGCATTTGGCAAGACGCTTGGCCTCAATATCCATGATCAGGGGCGAACGCATGTGGTCCTCATAGAGCACAATATGCTGCTGTGTCAGGGCGGCGGCATGCTGGCTAATTGTCTCGGAGAAATGCAGCCAGACCAGCCATTGCCCCCGCTCGGGATCGCCTGCGTTGCGACCAAACCCCGCCTCGGGGAAGCGATCACATAGAAATTCGGCAATCGCGCCTGTCTCCCATAAAGTCTCGCCCTCAATTTCCAAGGCGGGCACGCGGCCCGCAGGATTGAGCGCGCGGAATTCAGGGCTGCGCAGGCTCTTGTCAAATGGCCAATCCACCAACTCAAAGGGTACACCCAATTCATGCAGTAACCAAAGCGAACGCATGGAGCGCGTCTGTGCGCAATGATGCAAACGGATCATATCAGTCCTCCTCCTCAAGTGTGATCAAGGGTGCACCTGCCTCAACCTGATCGCCCGCTTGCACCAAAAGCTGGTCAACCACACCGTCACGCCCCGCAATCAGGCTATGCTCCATCTTCATAGCCTCCAGAACGGCCAATCGGTCACCTTGCGCCACCTTTTGCCCCACACCCACGAAGATGGCTTTCACCAATCCAGGCATCGGGGCTGTCACGCGGCCCCCGCCTGCATTGGCGCTTGCTGCAACCTCAAGGGGATCGACCCGCGCAAAATGATATCCATCGCCCCAGAACACCGAAACCCCCGCGTCATGGGTCACAATCGCGGCCTGCGTTTTCGCGCCATCCACATACCACGCATCCTCGCGCGTGATGTCATGGCTGGTCTCGTCCAGCCAGACGCGGAAATTGCTGGCCCCCAAGGTTTCAACGCCGACCTCGATTATCTCATCTTCATGCAGCAGTTTCACGCTTTGGCGCAGCGGGTCCCATAGGTGAAACCCTTGCAAACCCGAGGCTTCGGCATCCAGCCCCATCGCGCCAAGCGCTGCAAGCGCTTTGGTGCGGCTGCAAGGCTGGGGGGCTTCCGTCAAAGCCACGCCCTCACGCTCAATCAAATCAGTATCAACCTCGCCGCGGCCAAAGCCTGCATGGCCTGCCAAACGCCGCAAAAAAGCAAGATTTGTGACTGATCCCGCCACTTGCGTCTGCGCCAATGCCTGCTGCAATTTAGCCAAGGCGCTCTCGCGTGTAGGACCATAGGTGATGATTTTCGCGATCATCGGATCATACCACGGGGTGATCTCATCGCCCTGCCGCACGCCCGTGTCACTGCGGGCAGCCTCGCAAAACCGCAGATGCGTCAGACGGCCTGTGGCAGGCAAAAACCCTTTGGGCACATCCTCGGCATAAAGCCGCGCTTCAAAGGCATGGCCCGCAAGCGCCACATCCTCCTGCCCCAAGGGCAATGCTTCGCCAGCGGCCACGCGCAATTGCCATTCGACCAGATCAATACCCGTGATCGCCTCGGTCACAGGATGCTCCACCTGAAGCCGCGTATTCATTTCCATGAACCAGAACCCATCAGGCCGAAGCCCGTCTGCCCCGTCCACAATGAACTCAACCGTGCCCGCCCCTGCATAGCCGATCGCCTCGGCCGCGCGCACCGCTGCCTGCCCCATCGCCGCGCGTATCTCGGGGGTCATGCCGGGGGCTGGTGCTTCCTCGATCACCTTCTGATGGCGCCGCTGCAGCGAGCAATCCCGCTCGAACAAATGCACCGCGCTTTGACCATCCCCAAAAACCTGCACCTCGATATGGCGCGGCTTGGAAATCAGTTTTTCTATAAGAACGTCATCATTGCCAAAAGCCGTCGCCGCCTCGCCCCGCGCGCTCTCCAGCGCATCGGCGAAATCCTCCGCCGCCATGACCTTGCGCATCCCCTTGCCGCCGCCGCCTGCCACGGCCTTGATCAAAACGGGATAGCCGATCAAGGTGGCCTGCTCGGCCAGATGCGCCGCGTCTTGAACCGCCCCATGATAACCAGGCACGACAGGAACCCCTGCCTTCTCCATCAAGGCTTTGGCCGCATCCTTCAAACCCATGGCACGGATCGCCGCCGCCGATGGCCCCACAAAAACCAGACCTGCGGCTTCAACCGCTTCAACAAAATCAGGGTTCTCCGACAAAAACCCATAGCCCGGATGGATCGCCTGCGCGCCTGTGCTGTGCGCCGCGGCAATAAGTGCATCCTTGCGCAAATAACTCTGAGAGGGTTTCGCGCCGCCGATATGAACGGCCTCATCGGCCATCGCCACATGGCGCGCGCGCGCATCCGCATTGGAATAGACCGCCACCGTCCCAATCCCCATGGCCCGCGCCGTCTCGATGATACGGCAGGCAATCTCACCCCGATTGGCGATCAGTATTTTGCGAAACATCGTCTCTCCCTCACGCGTGCGTCTTCATCTTTCCAAAAATACGAAAATCCAGCCTCACATCCTGAACACGCCGTAACGGGTTTCGGGGATCGGCGCACAAAGCGCGGCTGAGAGCGATTGGAACAAGACCTCACGCGTTTTGCGCGGGTCAATCACCCCGTCATCCCAAAGCCGTGCCGAGGCATAGAGAGGGTGGCTCTGCTCTTCGAACATCTCGATGGTGGGGCGCTTGAACTCGGCCTCCTCCTCGGCGGACCAGTCCTGCCCTGCCCGCTCCAAAGCATCGCGCTTGACCGTGGCCAGAACACCTGCCGCCTGCGCCCCGCCCATAACCGAGATACGGCTATTTGGCCAAGACCACAGGAAGCGCGGGCTATAGGCGCGCCCTGCCATGCCGTAATTCCCCGCCCCGAATGAGCCGCCAACCAGCATGGTGATCTTGGGCACCTCGGTCGAGGCGACAGCCGTGACCATCTTCGCCCCGTGGCGCGCGATCCCCTCATTCTCATAGCGCCGACCAACCATGAAGCCGGTGATATTTTGCAAAAAGACCAAAGGGATTTTCCGCTGGCTGCACAGCTCGACAAAATGCGCAGCTTTCTGTGCGCTTTCCGAAAACAGCACGCCATTATTGGCCACGATCCCGACAGGACATCCCATGATATGGGCAAAGCCTGTGACGATGCTTTCGCCAAAACGGGCTTTGAATTCATCAAAACGGCTGCCATCCACAACGCGCGCAATCACTTCGCGGATATCATAGGGCGTCGAGAGGCTTGCAGGCACCACGCCCAATATCTCTTCTGGGTCATAGGCAGGCGCCTCAGGGCTTTGCCAATCGACACTTGCGGGCTTGCGGCGGTTCAATTGCGCCACGGCCTGACGTGCCAAGGCGAGGGCATGCGAGTCATCCTCGGCCAGATAATCCGCCACACCCGAGAGGCGCGTATGCACATCACCGCCGCCCAGATCCTCGGCGCTGACCACCTCGCCGGTGGCGGCCTTGACCAAAGGCGGGCCCGCCAGAAAAATCGTGCCCTGCTCCTTAACAATAATCGAGACATCCGACATCGCAGGCACATAGGCCCCGCCCGCCGTGCAACTGCCCATCACCACCGCGATTTGCGGAATATTGGCCGCACTCATCCGCGCCTGGTTATAGAAGATACGCCCGAAATGATCCCTGTCGGGGAAAACCTCGTCCTGTTGGGGCAGGTTCGCGCCGCCGCTATCGACCAGATAGATACAAGGCAGATGGCATTGCGCTGCGATCTCTTGGGCGCGCAGATGTTTCTTGACCGTGATCGGAAAATAGGTGCCGCCCTTGACCGTCGCATCATTGGCCAGAACCATGACCTCTTGGCCATGGATACGGCCCACACCTGCAATCGCCCCGCCGCAAGGGGCTGCATTGTCATACATCCCATGGCCCGCTGTGGCCCCCACCTCCAGAAAAGGTGAGCCCGCATCCAGCAAATTCGCCACACGCTCGCGCGGGAGCATCTTGCCACGGCTGACATGGCGGGCGCGGGATTTCTCGCCGCCGCCCTGTGCCGCAAAACCCGCGGCCTCTGCGACCACGCCAAGCGCCTCCAGATGGGCCGCGCGATTGGCTTGGAACTCTTGCGAGCCTGTCAGGATATTTGATGTGAGTTTCATATCATGCGCCCCATGTCTTTGCTCTTGATCTCTCGACTGCTCATGTATCTGCCTCTGCGCTTGCGCGGGCCTTCAGCGCCTTGCGGATCACCTTACCCGTCACCGTCATCGGCAAAGCCTCCAGAAAGGCGATCTCGCGCGGGTAGGAATAGCCCGCCAAGCGGGATTTGACCCAGTCCTGCAACTCCGCCTCGCTCGCCTCTGCGCCTTGTTTTTTGACCACATAGGCCTTCACAATCTCGGTCCTGAGCGCGCAGGGTTTGCCGACAACACCGACAGTCGCCACAGCAGGATGGGTGAGCAGGCAATCCTCGATCTCGGCAGGGCCGATCCTGTAGCCCGAGGAGGTGATCACATCATCCTCGCGCCCGACAAAGCGCAGATAGTCACCATCCCAAATTCCGCGATCCCCCGTGATCATCCAATCGCCGCGAAATTTCTGCGCGGTCTCCTCACGCCTTTGCCAATAGCCAAGCATCATCGAGGCCGAGCCACGCTTCACGGCAATATCGCCCTCGCCATTCGTGGGCTGGCCCTCGGCATCAATCACCGCCAGATCATGTCCAGCCACAGGCTTGCCGATCCAGCCGCCTTTGGTGGGAAAAATCGCGCCACAGGATGAGGCGATCATATTGCATTCGGTCTGGCCGTAGAATTCGTTGATCTCAAGCCCGAAGGCGCGCCGCCCCCAAGCCAGCATCTCCTCGCCCAAAGGCTCGCCCCCTGAGGCGACCGAGCGCAAACCGCCAATCTCAACCTCCGCCGCCTTGAGCATGCGCAAAGCAGTCGGCGGGAAGAACACATTGCGTATCTTGGCCTGTGCAATAATGCGCGCGCATTCATCGGGCGTGAATTTCTCCTGCCTTGCTGCAACCACGGGCACACCCAAGGCAAGCCCTGGCATCAGCACATCAAACAGCCCGCCAATCCAAGCCCAATCGGCAGGGGTCCAGATCATGTCATCGGCTGCGCCCAGAAAATCATGGCTCATCTCGACACCGGGCAGATGGCCTGTCAGAACGCGGTGGCCATGCAACGCGCCTTTCGGGCTGCCTGTTGTGCCACTGGTATAGATCAGAACCGCCGCATCCTCGCAGCTCGTTTGCACCATTTCAGGCGCGTCTGCGGCAAGCGGCTCCTCTTCTGGCAGCACGATATCGAGATCAAAATCCGCCAGCATATCGCGCCCTTGCGCATCCGTGATCACGCAGCGCGCGCCACTATCGGCCAGCCTTGTGCGCAGCGCATCGGTCTTGAACAGTTTGAACAGGGGCACCGAGATCGCGCCAATCCACCAGATCGCGATATGGGCTGCCGCACAATACATATCCTGTGAACGCAACACCCCAACGCGGTCACCACGACGCAGCCCGCGCTCCCGCAGCGTGGCGGCCAAGCGGCCTGCCATATCGCGCAATTGGCCATAGCTGACATCCTGCCCCGCTCCAAGATCGCGGATCGCCAAAGCCTGCGCGGGGTGGTCCAAAACTTGGGCGGCCATGTTCAATTGCGCGGGCAAATCCCATTCAAACCCGCGATAAAGCTGCTCATAGGGCGCGCGGGTCAACATGCGGGCACCCCTCTCAGGTCTGTGGCGCTCCATCCAGAATATCTGGCTCGATCTCCAGCAATCGCCCCAGATCGTCGACGGGATATGCAAAGCTCTGCTCGGGCCCTTCGCAGAACACGACCAAGCGCACCTGCTCCAGCGCCGAGGGGCGCGCATAGCAATCGGTCAGCGCGCCGCCCGTATCCGCGACATAGGCCTGCGCGATGCGTGTGATGATCTCGGTCTCGGAGGGCGGGATATGGCGCAAGCCGACCCAAAGCGCCAAGAGACCCGCCAATCCACAGATCACCGCCAAACTCAGCGCGATATTGCGCGGCATGTGCTTGCCCCTTTTCCTGTGCCAGATATGCGATCATCGCATCACGCTCCCAGCATGCATTAAGACATAGAGGCCATTAATTCGCGGCCAACCAACATGCGACGAATTTCCGAGGTGCCAGCCCCGATTTCCATCAATTTTGCATCGCGAAACAGGCGGCTGACGGCACTGTCATTCATAAAACCAGCCCCGCCCATGGCTTGCACAGCCTGATGCGCGACCACCATCGCCTCCTCCGAGGCATAGAGCACACAGGCCGCCGCATCCTGCCGCGTGACCTCGCCGCGATCACAGGCCTTGGCGACCTCATAGACATAGGCGCGGGCGGAATTCATCTTGGTGTACATATCCGCGATTTTGCCCTGCATCAGTTGGAAATTGCCGATGCTTTGGCCAAATTGCTTGCGCTCGACCATATAGGGCATGATCTCGTCCAGACAGGCGGCCATGATACCTGTGCCGATGCCCGAGAGGACCACGCGCTCGTAATCAAGGCCCGACATCAGCACAGCCACGCCGCGCCCTTCCTCGCCCAAGACATTCTCGAAGGGCACCTCGACATCGTCAAAGACCAGTTCGGCGGTGTTGGAGCCACGCATCCCCAGCTTGTCGAAATGCGCACTGGTGGAAAACCCCTTCATGGATTTCTCGATCAGGAAGGCCGTGATGCCACGGCTGCCTGCATCAGGATCGGTCTTGGCATAAACCACCAGCGTATCGGCATCGGGGCCATTGGTGATCCAATATTTCGTGCCATTCAGAACATAGCGGTCATTGCGCTTTTCGGCGCGGATTTTCATCCCCACCACATCCGAGCCAGCCCCCGCCTCGGACATCGCCAGCGCACCAACATGTGCGCCCGACACCAGACCCGGCAAATAGGTCTGCCGCTGCGCATCCGTGCCATTAAGCGCGATCTGGTTCACGCAAAGATTGGAATGCGCGCCGTAAGAGAGCGAGACCGAAGCCGAAGCGCGCGCGATTTCCTCAGTGGCAATAACATGCGCGAGATAGCCCATGCCCGCCCCGCCATATTCTTCGGGAACGGTGATGCCCAAAAGGCCCAAGTCGCCCATCTCGCGCCACAGCTCGGGCGGGAAGCTGTTACTCTTGTCGATCTCGGCGGCCATCGGTTTGACGCGCTCCTGCGCCCATCTGTGGACCATTTCACGAAGCGCATTCACGTCTTCGCCCAGATCAAACGTCATAGATGCGGTAAACACTGCGCCAACCCTCCCGTAATTGAACGACTGTTCAGTTAATAGCGGAGTGGCAGCCGTGAGTCAAAATTTACGTTGCGGAGGATGCTTGGGCCTTGTGTAAAAACCAAGCCAGATTGCAGGCTGCCCTTTCGGATCAAACAAGCGCCTCACGCCATTTGCGCCGCCATGCGCAGGCGCAAAGCGGAATGCGTTGCCATGGCACCAATCCACATGCAGCCCACCGCAACCCAAGCCGTGGAGGAGAAAATCGCACCGCCTGACATGCCTGCCCCAACCGCGCATCCGCCCGCCAGCATGCTGCCAAAGCCCATAAGCGCCGCGCCCGTCAGATAACTCTCCATCGGGGTGTCGGGGCCAAAACGCTGGATGCGTGCCTCTTTCGTGATCAAGGCCATAGCCCCCGACCCCACAAAGACACCCGGCACAAGGCCGACGCCAAAGACCAAGGGCAAGGAGGTGCTATTCACAAGCCCCATCAAAGTATCGGTCGAAGGCCCTGTGAAGGTGATCGAGGATATGGCGATAACCTCAAAGGAATTGGAGGCGATCACATAAGTGCCGATCCATCCCAGCGTCACGGCAAGCCCCACGCCCAGCGCGGCCATGATCCGCGTGGCGGGCAGGCCCTTCTTCATCCCGAAGACAATCGCGGCACATAGAACGGCGGACCCGATCATCGCGGCCATGCCATTGCTGAGGCCAAACTGCGCCAAGAGATCGCGCGACGCGCCCCCCTGAACGCTCCAGAGCATCGCAAGCTGTTCGCGCGCAGGTGCAAGCACACCGCGCAAAGCCGATTGCGCGACAAGTGTCAGCACCAGCCCTGTGACAATCGCCCTGAGATTTCCCGTTGCCGAAAGGACAAGCAGGCGGCTTGCACAGCCGCGCGCAAGGATCATGCCCACCCCGAACATCAGCCCGCCAATGATCGCCCCTGACATGCTTCCAGTATTGATGATTTGACGGCTTTCGCTGACATCCAGCCAGCCCAGCCAGATCGCCGATTGCACCGAGGCGACCGCAGCCGAGAAGGCAATCAACCAAATCGCAAGCCTTGGGCCCAATTGCCCTTCGGCCAATTCAACCGTACTTGCGCGCAAACAGAAACGTGAATGTTGCGCCGCCGCGCCAAAGGCCATCCCGACGATCCCGCCAAGCGCCACCAGCAGCACGCCTTCACCATAATATTCGATCAGATTTTCCAACATAGGGTTTGGCTACCGAACTGGATGTTACCCCGCTTTGACCTGTGTCAAACCCGCAGGTGACCCGCGCAATAAAAGAGGTCCAATCCGACCGTCATGTCGCGCCGAAGGTTCAAAGGTGGAATTTTCTTCCACGCCCTTGATGCAGATCAAAACCCGCACGCGCTCAGTTCTATAGGCCTGATCCCCAGAGCAAAGGCTGCGCGCGCAACAGGGGAGCTGCCAGATCATGACCGAACCGCTTAAATCCTATCTCGGGCAGAATGTGCCCCGCTATACCAGCTACCCCACCGCCCCGCATTTCTCGATAGATTTTAACGCCCGCCTCTATTCCGATTGGCTAGGGGGCTTGCCTATTGAGGACCCCATATCGCTCTATCTCCATGTCCCGTTTTGCCGCGCGCTATGCTGGTATTGTGGATGCAATATGAAACTTGCCACGCGCGAGGCGCCTATTGCCCAATATGCCAAAACACTGACCGAGGAGATCGCGCTGGTCGCGGCGCATTTGCCTGCGCGGATGAAGATATCGCATTTGCATTGGGGCGGCGGCACGCCAACTGCTTTGAGCCCCGATGATCTTGCCCGCGCGATGGAGGCCATAGGCCAGCATTTCACCATCACAGCCGATGCCGAACTGGCCATCGAGAGCGACCCGCGCACCCTTACCCCCGAGATGATCAGGCGGATCGGGGATTTGGGCTTTACGCGTGCAAGTTTCGGCGTTCAGGAATTTGACCCCAAGGTGCAAAAAGCCATCAACCGTGTACAGCCACCCGATATGGTGCGCGCCAGCGTAGACGGGATGCGCACGGCTGGGGTCACGGGCATCAATTTCGACCTTATCTACGGCTTACCCCGCCAAAGCGTGGAAACCCTTCTCAAGACAATCGATCTTTGCCTCGAGATGCAGCCCGACCGTATCGCTCTTTTCGGCTATGCCCATGTGCCTTGGATGGCCAAGAAGCAAAGGCTGATCGACGAAGCGGCCCTGCCCGATACCGCCGCACGGCTTGCGCAATCACAGATGGCCGCCAGCGCCTTGGCCGATGCGGGCTATGTGGCAATTGGGCTGGACCATTTCGCGCGCCCTGAGGACCCGATGGCGATTGCCGCCAAAACAGGCAAACTCAGACGCAATTTTCAGGGCTACACCACGGATCAGGCCGAGACCATGCTGGGGCTGGGGGCCACATCGATCGGACGGACGCCGTCGGGCTATGTGCAGAACCTGTCAGAAACGGGGGCTTGGGCTCGCGCCGTGACAGCGGGGGAATTGCCCATCGGCAAGGGTTTGGCGTTTCAAGGCGAAGATGTGCTCAGGGGGCGGGTGATCGAGCAATTGATGTGCAATGGCCGCGTTGATTTGGGCCTTGAGGCCGCCCGCGCTGGGGCATCTGCAGATTGGTATGCCGACCAGCTAGGGCGGATTGATCAATTCGAAACAAATGGTTTGATCACGCGCGAAGGTGGCGTGATCACTGTCACCCCCAAAGGCGCGCCTGTCCTGCGCGTCATCGCATCCCTTTTTGACAGCTATCTCACCCCAAGCGTGAAGCAACATGCGGTGGCCGTTTAGGGAATAGGCCAACCCAGCCTTGTTAGTGCGGAACGTGGCTAGCGCCGTGCCCTAGCCCTTTGCGGCCATCACCTCATCGCGAATAATCTCGGCGATGAGGGCGGCGTCTTGCTCGGTGAAAGTGAGGGGCAGGCGCATATCTATTAGGCCTGCCAGAATACGGTCGGTTCGGGGCAGCGATTGCGGTTTGGCATAGCGCCATGAATCGTAGCGCGAGGTAAAGGCCACAGGCTCAGGCGCGCCGAACCATTTCAACTCCACCCCGCGCGCGGCGCAGGCCGCAAGCAGGGCGCGGATGTCATCACCGCTCCAATCGGGCAGCAGGAACTGGATGGAGGAGCCCACGATTTTCTCGCGCGGATCACGCTCAATCACCTGCAGGGAGGGCGTGTTGCGCAGGCCTGTTTCGACAGAGCGGTAGAGCCTGTTCCAGCGGGTGATCTGCGCCTCGAGATCGGCCAATTGCGGGCGCAGGATGGCGGCGCGCAAATTATCCATACGGCCCGAGACATTGGGCGTGAGGTATCTGATCTGCTCGAAAGCCTCGGGCGGCGGGGCCGCGCGGTGGCGTTCATAGAGCATATAGCTGCCCGACAGGATGATCATCCGCGCCATGAGTTCGGGGTCATCACAGGTGACAAAGCCCCCCTCGCCCGAGTTCATATGTTTATAGGTTTGGGTGGAATAGCAGCCGATCACCCCGTGCCGCCCCGAAGGCTTGCCCGCCCATTCCGCCCCCATGGTATGGGCGCAATCCTCGACCACCTGCACGCCTGCGCGGTCACAGATATCCATCAGCGCATCCATATCGCAGATATGGCCGCGCATATGTGACAAGAGCAAAACCTTCGCCCCGCTTTGCGCGATCTTTTCCTGCAAATCGGGCAGGTCGATGGTCAGGCTTTCAGTGGTTTCGACAAAAACAGGCTCGGCGCCCAGCGCGGCGATGGCACCGGGAACAGGGGCAAGGGTAAAACCGTTGGAGAGCACTTTATCGCCTGCCTGAACCTCCAGCGCGCGCAGCGCTGCACCCATGGCATAGCCACCCGATGTCACCGCAAGGCAGTATTTCGCCCCTGTGAAAGAGGCGAATTCTTCTTCCAGAAGCGCGGCCTCGGCGATCTCCTCGCCCATGGTGTTATAGCGGTGGATACGGCCCGAGCGCATGATCGCGACCGCCGCCGCGATCCCGTCTTCGGGGATCGGCTCTTGCTGGGTGAAGGGGCGTGTGAATCTCGGCTTAATATCCATGCGCGAAGGATTAGCCCCCTCACGTCCCGCGTCAATGGCAAGCGGTGCGATGCGTATTTTTAGAAAGATGAAAGATCAGGGAAGGATTATATCCAAAACGCGGTCCAGATCATCATAGTGATCCAACAGCGCCTCAGGCGCGAGATCAGCCACGGCATGGCCGCTTGGCCCGAAAGTGACCAGCACTGAGGGAACGCCAGCGGCTTTGGCGGTTTTGCGGTCGGTGATGGTGTCGCCGATCAGGGTGGAGTGTGAGACCGCCCCGCCCGCCTGCTCGACGGCTTTGAAATAGGGCGCGGGGTCGGGCTTGCGGGTGGGCAGCGTATCGGCCCCGATAAGCGAGGTGAACAGCCCCGCGATGCCCAAACGCTGCGTCAGGGTGACGGCAAGCGCTTCTGGTTTATTGGTGCAAATCCCAACAGCCATATCGGCGCGGTGCAACCGCTCCACCGCGTCGATCACACCGGGATAGAGGGTGGTATGGGTGTCGATTGCATCACCATAGGCGCGCAGCAATATGGGAAAGCCATTCTCGATCACGGCGGCCGCATCAGGCAGATCAAGGCGTTCACAACTCAGTTTCAGCATTGCGCGAGCTCCTGCAACCGCAGTTGCATCATCGCGCCCCATCTCGAGTTGCGGGGCATATCCCAATTCCGCAAAAGCGGTATTTGCCGCTGCAATCAGATCACCACTGGTATCGGCGATTGTGCCATCCAGATCGAAAATCACCGTTTTTCTAGGCATTTAGACCCCAATTGGCGAATTTCCGCCCGTTTTTGAAATGTAGCGTAAGGCGATTTGACCGCTGATGGCCTTGCACGATGCGCCCTCATGGATAATACCCATCGCAAACAAGGGAAAGCCCGAGAATTCATGTCTGAAGAGCAGTCTACACTCCGCCCCTGCGCATTGGTTATTCTTGCCGCTGGCCAAGGCTCGCGGATGAACTCCGACCTGCCAAAAGTGCTGCATCCGATCGGTGGCGCGCCTTTGGTGGCCCATGCCATGCGCGCGGGTGCCGCGCTTGAGCCCGCCCGCATTATCGTGGTCACAGGGCATGGCGCAGAACAGGTTGAGGCGGCCGTTACAGCCCATCAGGACGCCGCGATCTGTGTCCGCCAAACCGAACAGCTTGGGACAGGCCATGCCGTATTGCAGGCAAAAGCCGCCCTTGAAGGGTTCGAGGGCGATGTGATCGTGCTTTATGGCGACACGCCGTTCATCTCGGAAGAGACATTGGCGTCCATGCAAGCCGCGCGCGCCCATCACGATGTGATTGTGCTGGGGTTCGAAGCCGCTGACCCGGGCCGCTATGGGCGTTTGCTGATGCAAGGCGAAGCCTTGGAGCGGATTATCGAGGCAAAGGATGCAACCCCTGAGCAATTGGCCATCACGTTTTGCAATTCAGGGCTGCTTGTCGCCGATGCGGCCACGCTGTTTTCGCTGCTGGATGAGGTCGGCAATGACAATGCGGCAGGGGAGTATTACCTGACCGACGTGCCGGAACTGGCCCGCAAGCGCGGTCTTTCGGCCAGTGCCGTGCGCTGCCCCGAGGCCGAAACCTTGGGGATCAACACGCGCGCCGAGCTGGCCGCCGCCGAGCAGCTTTTCCAAAGCAGCAAACGCGCTGAGATTTTCGAAAACGGCGTCACACTGATTGCACCCGAGACGGTTTATTTCGCCTATGACACCTATATCGGGCGCGACACGGTGATCGAGCCTTTCGTGGTTTTCGGCCCCGAGGCGACGGTGGAATCCAATGCCACGATCCGCGCCTATTCCCATATCGAGGGCGCGCATATCTCCAGCGGTGCGGTTGTCGGCCCCTATGCCCGCCTTCGCCCTGGGGCGGAGCTTGATAATGATGTGCGCATCGGCAATTTCGTGGAGATCAAGGCCGCCCATCTTGGCGAAGGGGCCAAGGTCAATCATCTCAGCTATATCGGCGATGCCGAAATTGGCGCAGGGGCCAATATCGGGGCGGGCACCATCACCTGCAATTATGACGGGGTGATGAAGCATAAAACCACCATTGGTAAGGGCGCGTTTATCGGCTCGAACACGATGCTCGTGGCCCCTGTCAATGTCGGCGCAGATGCGCTGACGGGCTCGGGCTCCGTTATCACCCAAGATGTGCCGGCTGAGGCCATGGCGATTGCGCGCAGCAAACAGGTCAACAAGCCGGGATTGGCCGCCAAATTACGCGCGCATCTGCTGGCATTGAAAACCAAAAAGAAGGGCAGCTAACCATGTGCGGAATTGTTGGCGTATTGGGACATCATGAAGTCGCCCCGATCTTGGTCGAGGCGCTCAAACGGTTGGAATATCGCGGCTATGACAGTGCAGGCATCGCCACCGTTCAAAACGGTGTGCTGGATCGCCGCCGCGCGGTTGGCAAATTGGTCAACCTGTCGGATCGCTTGGTGCATGAGCCTTTGGCAGGCAAAGCAGGGATCGGACATACCCGTTGGGCCACCCATGGCGGCCCGTCCGAGGCCAATGCCCATCCGCATAAAGCAGGCCGCGTGGCTGTCGTGCATAATGGCATTATCGAGAATTTCCGCGAGTTGCGTGCACGCCTAAGCGGCAGCCCTTTCGAGAGCGAGACCGATACCGAAACCGTGGCCAAGCTGTGCGAGAGCTTTTTGGAGCAAGGCCTGCCCCCGCGCGAGGCGGCCGTGGAAACCCTCAAACATCTCGAAGGCGCTTTTGCGCTATGTTTCCTCTTTGACGGCGAGGAAGATTTGATGGTCGCCGCCCGCAAGGGCTCACCCCTCGCGATCGGCTATGGCGAGGGCGAGATGTTTGTGGGCTCGGACGCAATCGCGCTGTCGCCGATGACGGATAAGGTAACCTATCTCGAGGAAGGCGATTACGCCATCATCACGCGCGACGGCGCCGAGATATTTGACGATATGGGCCGCCGCGCCAACCGTGCGGTCAAGACAATCGCCGCCCAAGCCGCCCAGATCGACAAGGCAGGCCATAAGCATTTCATGGCCAAGGAAATCCATGAACAGCCCGTGGTCCTGTCGGAATGTCTGGCCCATTACGCGCCAAACGAGCGTGTCGAGATTGCGGAAGGCGAGATTGATTTCAGCGAAACCGACCGCCTGACATTGGTGGCCTGCGGAACGGCCAATTACGCCTGTCTGGTTGCGAAATACTGGTTCGAGCAATTGGCGGGCCTGTCCTGCGAGGTCGATATCGCATCGGAATTCCGCTACCGCGAACCGCCCGTCTCAGATCGCTCGACAGCACTTTTTGTCAGCCAATCAGGCGAGACGGCAGATACGCTCGCCGCGTTGCGCTATTGCAGTGGCAAGGCGAAAACGATCCTGTCGGTTGTGAATGTCGCCGAAAGCTCCATCGCGCGCGAAAGCGATCTGGCGCTGCCGATCATGGCAGGGGTCGAAGTGGGGGTGGCCTCAACCAAAGCTTTCCTCTGCCAGCTTGGCGCTTTGGCAAATCTGGCCATTCTCGCCGCCCGCCAACGCGGAAAGATCACGCCGGAAAAAGAAGCCGAGCTGGTCGCAACCCTGCGCGGGCTGCCGGGGCTGATCAATCAGGCGCTCGCGCTTAATGACCAGATCGCCAAGCAAACCTCCGAATTGGCACGTGCGCAAACGGTGCTTTTCCTCGGACGCGGGGCAATGTTCCCGATGGCCTTGGAAGGTGCGCTCAAGCTCAAGGAAATCAGCTATATCCATGCCGAAGGCTATGCCTCGGGCGAATTGAAACATGGCCCCATCGCGCTGGTGGATGAAGAGGTGCCTGTGATCGTTCTGGCCCCGCGCGACGCGCTCTTCGACAAAACCGTCTCCAATATGCAGGAAGTCATGGCGCGGGATGGCCAAGTGATGCTGGTCACCGATAAGCAAGGGGCCGAAATTGCCTCCGAAGGCGTGTGGAAAACCCTGATCATGCCCGAGATTGATCCGTTCTTCGCGCCGATCCTTTATGCAATCCCGGCGCAGCTCATCGCCTATCACACGGCGGTTCATAAGGGCACGGATGTCGACCAGCCACGCAATCTGGCGAAATCCGTGACGGTCGAGTGACCGCCGAGCAGGCCTTGGCCGCGCTCAGCGCGCAAGCCGATCCCGTTCGGGCCGAACAAATGCGCGCCTATCATAAGGTGGATCGTCCCTATCTGGGCCTCTCCAACGGGCAGGTCAGCGCGCTTGCAACACAATGGCGGAAATCGCTGCCACTGGCAGACTGCGTTGCCCTTTCTGATGCGCTGTGGAGCAGCAATATTTTCGAGGCGCGCATCGCCTGCGGCAAGCTGTTTTTACAAGCCCGAATCCGCCCCGATGATGCCCTCGCATGGGAGGCCATCAGCCGCTTCCTGCCCGATTTTGATTCATGGGCCATCGCCGATGCCATGGCGCAAGCTGGCACCAAGCGCTTGCTCCAAAACCCTGCGCGGCTTGATGAGATCGAGGGTTGGACAGACTCGGAGCATCTCTGGACGCGCCGTGCGGCGCTTGTCTTCACATTATGCTATACAAAGTCGCGCTTCCCCAAACCCGATGAACTGGCCGCCCGCGACAGGATCCTTGGCTGGTGCGCCACCTATGTCGATGACAAGAATTGGTTTATCCAGAAAGCTGTTGCATGGTGGCTGCGCGATCTCTCCCGCAAGGATGCGCCGCGCACCCGCGCCTTTCTTGAAGAGCATGGCGCGCGTTTGAAACCCTTCGCCAGAAAAGAAGCCGCGCGTTACCTCGCAGGGTGATGCTCAAAACAATTCGGAGCTGCATATGGATATTCTCATCACAGGCGCAAATCGCGGCATCGGGGCCGCACTGAATGATCAGCTTTTGCATGAGGGCCACACAACCCACCCTACCGCGCGCGACAAAGCGGGGTTTCTCACCCTTGACGTGACCAACCCCGCCTCGGCCACAGCCCTTGCAAACACCCTTAAAAGCCAAAGGCTCGATGTGGTGATCTGCAATGCAGGCATCTATAATGATAAGGGCCAAAACCTCGAGACAGGCTATGCGGCCCCGCTTTGGGCCGAGACCTTCGCCGCCAATGTCACGGGTGTCTTTCTGACCGTTCAGGCCCTTTTGCCAAACCTCGCCCTATCAGACGCGCCCAAGATCATGATCATCTCCAGCCAGATGGCATCGCATGAACGCGCGCCGGGGGGCAGTTATATCTACCGCGCCTCCAAGGCGGCGGCCCTCAATCTGGGGCGCAATCTGGCAACCGATCTCAAACCGCGCGGCATCGCGGTCGGCATTTATCACCCCGGTTGGGTCCAGACCGATATGGGCGGAGGAGAGGCTGACATCACCGCCACCCAATCCGCGCAAGGGCTGGCGCAACGGCTGGTTGAGCTGAGCCTAGAGACAACAGGCCAGTTTCTCACATGGGATGGCCGCATCCACCCCTATTGAACTTCATCTTTCTCTAAATAGGAAAAGCCCATCAGGCCCTTCCCCCTTGCACCTCAGCGCGGCGCAGCGTAAAGCCTGCCGCGATTTTAGAGAAGGAACGCTCATGCCCATTCTGGTCATGAAATTCGGCGGCACAAGCGTCGCCACACTTGATCGTATCCGCCGCGCTGCCAAGCGCGTGGGCCGTGAAGTTGCGAATGGCTATGATGTCATCGTGATCGTCTCGGCCATGTCGGGCGAGACGAACAAGCTGGTGGGCTATGTTGGGGAAACATCGCCGCTTTATGATGCGCGCGAATATGATGCGGTCGTGTCCTCGGGCGAAAATGTCACCGCAGGGTTGATGGCACTGACATTGCAGGAAATGGATGTGCCCGCACGCAGCTGGCAAGGCTGGCAAGTGCCGGTGCAAACCACAGACGCCCATGCCAGCGCACGCATTGAGGCGATCCCGCCTGAAAACATCCTTGCCAAATTCGGCGAAGGCATGAAGGTCGCGGTTGTGGCGGGCTTCCAAGGGATCAGCCCCGAGGGGCGCATCACAACGCTTGGGCGCGGTGGCTCGGATACCACTGCTGTGGCTTTTGCCGCTGCTTTCGGGGCCGAGCGCTGCGATATCTACACGGATGTGGACGGCGTCTATACAACAGACCCGCGGATCACCTCCAAGGCGCGCAAGCTCGATAAGATCGCGTTTGAGGAAATGTTGGAACTGGCAAGCCTCGGGGCGAAAGTGCTTCAAACCCGTTCGGTGGAGCTGGCAATGCGCTACAAGGTGCGTTTGCGGGTTTTGTCGAGTTTCGAAGATAACGATGATAGTGCAGGCACATTGGTCTGTGACGAGGAGGAAATCGTGGAAAGCAATGTCGTGGCCGGAGTGGCCTTTTCCCGCGATGAGGCAAAAATGACCCTGACGGAAGTCGCCGACCGCCCCGGTATTGCGGCCGCGATTTTCGGGCCTTTGTCGGAGGCAGGCGTGAATGTCGATATGATCGTGCAGAACATCTCGGAGAAAGGTCTGACCGATATGACTTTCTCTTTGCCGATCGATCAGGTCCAGCGCGCGCAGAAAGCCTTGAGCGAGGCCAAAGCGGCCGATGACATCGCTTATGTCGAATTGCTGACCGATACGGATGTTTGCAAAGTGTCAATCGTGGGTATCGGGATGCGCAGCCATGCGGGCGTTGCGGCCAAGATGTTCTCGACCCTGCGCGATGAGGGCATCAATATCAAAGTGATCACCACCTCCGAGATCAAGGTCAGTGTCTTGATAGACCGCAAATATCTCGAGCTGGCCGTGCAGGCGCTGCATGATGCCTTTGGTCTGGATCAGGCGGCCTGAGGGGCGAGCCTGCATCTCAGGCTCATTTTGAGCCATCGGAGCAGGCTTGGGCCCATTGGCCCTTTCGTATTTAGGGAAAGATGAAGGGAGAGGCGCGCCGCCGCTTAATGCCCTTCGCCCTGTTCCATCAGCCAGTCGAAAAAGACGCGGGCTTGCGGTTTGGCCGCCCCGCCATCTGACAAGGTCACGAAATAGCCTGTGCCAAGATCGATCACGCCGCCATGCCATGGCACCAATTGGCCGTTTCTGACCAGATCATCCGTGATGGAGCGCCAGCCGAGCATCAGGCCCAACCCGTCCTGAGCGGCCTGAACGGCATGGACGTAATTGTCGAAACTGCGCTCGGGGCCGTTTTGACGGCGCAGACCGCGTTGGGCGAAATACACATTCCAACCCGCCCAATTTGTATTGGGCGCATTGCGCACATGGATGAGGGGTGCTGTCTCTAGGCCCGTATTGTCCTGCTCCAGCCGTGTGACCAGATCAGGATGACCTACGGGGCAAATCCGTTCGGGGAAGAGTTCGATATTTTCACCGTCCCGCCAATCGCCTCGACCATAGCGCAGAGCCAGATCAGCGCCCCCCAAAAGCGTCGGCAACCCTGTGGGTGGGGCTGAGACATTGACGGCAATATCTGGATGTCGGGCGTAAAACATAGGCAATCGTGGCATGAGCCAGAAACTCGCCATGCCCAAAGTGCAGGCAATATTGATCTGTTGCGCGTCGGCATAGGCATCGCTTCGGATCTCGTCAATCGCAGCCTCGATCACGCCAAGACCCGATTGCGTGGCCTCGGCCAGACGCTGCCCCAATTCCGTCAACCGCGCAGGGCGCATGCTGCGGTCCAGCAAATCGGCGCCGACATAATCCTCCAATGCCTTTAAGGTCTGGCTGATTGCGGGTTGGGACACGTTGAGATGGCGCGCGGCATCGCGCATCGAGCCAAGCCGCGCGATGGCCTCGAATGTTGTGAGATATCTCAGCGGGGGAAGTCGGTCCATTAACTTAATCCATAGCTTAATTAAATATAAGCCGAAACAGCCTATTATTTCAATAAAATTAAATTAACGATCAGGCACAACATAAGGAACAGGCTATGAATATCCAGATGGCATCCAGCACGGAAACAGCGGAGCAAGCAGGTCTTGAGCTTGGAGATACAGGTCTGAGCCTGCCCCTGCCGCAAGCAGGCCATCAGTATTTCAACTATTACTGGCTGCGCGATAATTGCCCCAGCTCATTCGATCCTGTGACGCGGGAGCGAAGCTTTGACATTTTTCACCTTGAGCATGCGCCCAAAGCCGCAAGCGCCACGCTACTAGAAGATCATCTGGAGATCACTTGGGCGGATGAGGATCACGTCTCGCGCTTTCCGCTAGACTGGCTTGAGGTCTATGCCACAGGGCGCCCTCGCCCAGATCCTGCCGATTTGCCACGCCGCGCATGGTATTGCGACCATTACAGCAAAATGGCGCGGTTCTCCTTCGAGGCCTTGAGCACGGATCAGACCCAAATGGCGCAATGGATCGAAGCCTTGATTGTCGATGGCGTCAGCATTGTCGAGGATATGCCCAATTCCGATCAGGGATTGACGGATCTTGCCCATATGATCGGACAGGTTCGTCCGACATTTTTCGGAGATTTTTTTGACGTCTACCTCCATGTAAAGCCCACCAATGCGGCCTATACCGCGAAGGCGCTGGAGCTGCACACCGATGTTCCCGCCGAGGAATTCGCGCCCGGGGTGCAGTTCCTGCATTGCCGTGCCAATTCGGTAGAGGGGGGGCAAAGCCTCTTTGTGGATGGAACGGCGGTGGCCAATGAATTCCGCAAGCTGGACCCTGAAGGGTTCAAGCTGCTCAGTGAAATCGACATCCCCTTTTATTGGGAGCATGACGGGTTTGACGTGCGCGCGCGCCAGCGGGTGATTGAGTTGGACAGCCATGGCGAGGTCTCGGGTCTGACGATCAGCCAGCATCTGCTTGATATGATCGATCTGCCGCAAAGCCAGTTGGACAGCTATTACCCCGCCTTTTGCCGCTTTGGGAAGCTGCTGCAAGACCCGCGCTTTGTCACCCGATTTACCCTGAAAGCGGGCGAGTGCATCGTATTTGACAACCACCGCGTGGTGCATGGCCGCGAAGCTTATGTCGCCACCAGTGGTGAGCGGTATTTGCGCGGCACCTATGTGGACCGCGCCGAGATGCGCTCGAAATATCGGGCTTTAGTCAGCGAGGGGCGGTTCACTAAATGAAGGATTTGCCGTCGCAAGATGACAACGCCCTGCGCGAAGACCTCGCGGCTGCGTTCCAGCTTTGTCACAGGTTTGGCTGGAG
Organism: uncultured Paracoccaceae bacterium; assembly: GCA_965656935.1. Taxonomy (GTDB): domain Bacteria; phylum Pseudomonadota; class Alphaproteobacteria; order Rhodobacterales; family Rhodobacteraceae; genus M30B80. The sequence goes on along the minus strand of CBFHMG010000011.1, from coordinate 4,890 downwards.
CGAGTCCGTGGGCAACCATTTCAGCGCCGCCGTATCTGATGACGGAAAGCAGTTCCTGCTGAACCCGCGCTGGCAGCATTTCGCGACCATCAAACCGCAAGACCTTTTGCTGCTGGATGCCGATGATGCCAGCGTGATGGAGGGACCGAATGCGCCCGATGCCTCGGCTTGGACGGTGCATGGCACGATGCATCGCTTATTGCCCCATGCCCGCGTTATCCTGCATTGCCATACACCCTATGCCACCGCGCTTTCCTGTCTGGAGGACCCGACGCTTTATCCCATCGACAATAACACGGCCCGTTTCTTCGGGCGGATCGCCTATGATCATGGTTTCGGCGGGATTGCGGATGCGACCGAGGAGGGCGAGCGTTTTGTCAGCTGCATGGGGGCAGCGCCTGTTTTGGTTATGGGCAATCACGGAGTGACGGTGACAGGCGAAACCGTGGCCGATGCCTTCGAGGAGCTGTATTTCTTCGAGAAAGCCGCGCAGACGCTGATCCTTGCGCGCTCAACGGGTCAGCCTTTGGCCGTGCTCTCGGATGAGGTGGCGAAAAACACCGCGCAAGGCTGGGATGCCTATCGCGGGATGGCCGCGCGCCATTTCGACTATCTCAAATCCACGCTGTAGGTTTTTTTGGGAAACGGCGGCTTAAAGCGTTTCGCTTTAATTGCCGCCGATCCCCGCTGCACAATGCGCACCGCTTGAGGCCTGCCCCGAGCCAAGCGCGAAGATCGGCGGGGCCTGAAACGGGTTCAGCGGGGCGCTGGCCTGAAGGTCAAAGGCGAGAAACCCCGCCAAGACCGCGAAGAGGATGCCGACCCCGAATTTGCGTGTTGCGATCATCATGCCTACCCTTCCAAACCAAGGCGTGGCCGCAGCCTTACGCCAATCATCGAGCCCAGAAACGCCGCGCCAAACCAAGCCCATCCATGCAGGCTACCCGTTGATATTCCGCTGAAAAACGCCCCGACATTACAGCCGAAGGCAAGCCGTGAGGAATAGCCAAGCGCCAGACCCGCGATGATGGTCGCGATCCATGCACGGGGCGGCAGTTTGGGCAGGCGTTGTGCAAGCCCGCCCTTCCAGACCGCAACCGCAAATGCCCCGCCGATGATCCCAAGATTGGTCAGGGAGGTCACATCGGTCAGGATGCTTTGAGCCAAACGCTCGGCATGGGTAGGGCTGCCCCAGAAGGCCGATGCGCCCAGATCAGCCCCCAAGGCACTGGCCCCTTTGGCGACCCAAAGCCCAAGCCCGTAGACCACACCCCAAGGCTGGCCCGCGACCACGAGGTTTGCCAAGGCAAGTGCGGCGATCAAAGCGGCCGCAATCCACAAACGGCGTGGCAGCATCCGTGTTCCGGGTTTACCAATGACAATGGCGATCACGGCAACCGCGGCCAAAGCGCTGAGTGTCAGCATCAAGCCCGTGCTGCCCGAAAAGGCGACCACAGGCAGCGTGCCCAGATCGGTCCAGAAGCCCAGATGGCTGGCGCCCAGAAAGCTGCCAATCGCAAAGAAGGGCAGCGCCACTAGGCTGACGGCATTGCCGCTGCCTGCATTGACCAAAGTGCCCGAGCCACAGCCCAACACGATCTGCATCGCAATCCCGAAGACAAATGCGCCCCCGACCATCGCAAAGCCAATCGGGGCATGCGCGCCGACCAGCTCGGCCCCGTTGGAGGCCAGAAGCGGGAAAGCCAGCAACGCCACCAAACCAATGGCCAGAAGCTGCGCCAATAGGCCCGCAGCTTCGCGGCGCAGGATCATTGCGCGCCAAGGCCCTGCAAAGCCAAAGCGCAGCCCTTCCAGCGTCATCCCGAAGCCAAGGCCTATCAACAGCAAGAGCCCGTAACGCGCGCCCGCAAACATCGCCACCAGCAAAACAAGAACAAGTGCCGCCCCGATCAGGGCGGCACGCGTTAGGTTTGACGATGGCTTTGGGGATATCGACATTTGGTCAGCCGATGCAGCCATGGGTCATTCTCCTTTAGAAGATGTTTTTGATCTGGTTCCACAAAGTGCGGACAGGACCAGGAACATTTGCCATTTCATAGCCTGCATTCGACCAGCCGACCATCGACTCGGGGAAGAGTTTTACATTCTCGATCCCAGCCAGTTCGGACAAGGCAAACCAGTTGGTCGCGGCCCAATGGCCCGTATTGCAGAAGGACACGAGTTGGTCATTTTGCGCAAAGCCTTCTGCTTCGGCCAAAAGGCGCACCGCTTCGGCATCAATCACGGCAGGGCCTGCGCCAAACCAGTTTGCATGCTCGAAATATTGCGATTGCGGCAAGGTGCCTGGACGTGCAGCGGCAGGGTGGCTGGAATTGCCGCTCCAGAAGCTTTCAGGGCGGGCATCAAGCAGCAAGGCTGTGTCATCACCCGACACTACGGCCTGAACGTCCTCAACCGTGGCCAACCAATCGCTCTGGATCGACACAGACAGAGTGCTTGGCGCAGGTGCCACAGCGTCGGTAGACAGCGCATAGCCCGCTTCAACCCAAGCATTCACACCACCGTTCAAAATCGACAATTCGGTGAAGCCGAGCGATTTCAGCGTCCAATAGACCCGCGCGGCTGCGCCGAAATCGGTCACATTGGCGCCTTGGTAGGAAATCACGACAGGCTGGGACAGATCGCTCAACCCGATCTGGCGCACAACAGCCGTCAGGTCTTCATCCGAGCGCAATTGGCCAGGGTTATCAGATGGGCCGCGGAACAAGCCGTAAGGCGCGTTGACCGAGCCCTCGATATGGCCTGCGGTAAAGGTATTTACGTTTTCCTCACCCTCGGCCGCGGCGGTTGCGCGGATATCAAGGATGGTGACGGAGTTTGCAGCAAGTTCGGAATTGAGCTGCTCGGGGCTGGCCAAGGGGCCAAGCTCGGCAATGGCGGTGCTTGCCAGCAAGAACAGGGAGGTCAGAGCATAAGTCAGAAGTTTCATGGGAGCCTCATTTGAGAACGAAAAGACATATCTGGGCCGCATCTGGGTGAGAAACCGCGCATTGGCAACGGGCCAGCCCCGCTGCGAAGCATAAGCTGCAAGGCAGGTTTTCATTGCAAGCTGCGCTCTGCCGAAAGCCTGACCCGAGTTGGGATTGCGCAAAGAACACCTGTCTTGCCGATCACGGGGCGCGAGGCAGAATTTTCTTTTTCGCAGGAAGAACGCGGCAAGCTAATTTCGGATAGCGCTAGGTTAAACGAGACGATGTTCAAACGCAATGAAACGCGTCAGTGTCTCTGCGAAACACCTGTCGTATTATGCCAATTTTCGAAGGTTGGTCTCTCTTCTGTCGAAGAAAGCATGGTGCGGTCGAGAAGACACTGGTTCCTGATCCAAGCCCCAACCATCGTCTAACGCCTATGTTTTATTGATACCGTATGAGTGAAGTTCACTTCAATACGGCATTTAATGGTCTACAGTTTGGTCAGCGGTGGCGGTGGTCATCATCACTTCTCCATCTTCACAGATATCCATCCGAAAAAAATAAGGGAATGCATTCAGCATTACCCTTTCCACCACTAGAGGCATCTTATGGTTCTCCTAGAGACCAACTTGCAGATCATAGCAGACCCCACCCACCCCACGGGGGAAGATCACCGGAGGGTCTATGAGAATACCCTAAGATATATTTTTACCTAAAAAGTAGAGGCTATAAATAACCGAGGTATAAGTATTGGTAGTAGTCGGTGGTGGTCGTATCTCAGCTTACCCCCAGAGGTCATCTGAGAGACCTCTAAGACCATCCCTAACCAAAGCTGACGGTCATCTTAAAGATATCTTCAAGGTAATCTCTAAGAGGTCTCTAAGGTTATCTTATAGATAAGTATCTAATAGGTATATCTGGGAGGGGGGTCTCTCCTAGAAAAGGTGATTAATTCGGAGGGCCTTGTTTTATTGGCCTTTCAGGCAATGCCGGGCAATTGATCACCTTTACTGGAATATCGCCATTTGAAGCGTGTTCTGTAAACGCAACCAAATCCGGAAAATCCCATGACATATCATGACCCTAATCGGGCGTCTGCTGGCGCTCGTCTTTCTTCTGCTGCGCAATCCAATGGTTCCAATAAAGATCACTCGATCGATGGAGTGATCGCGACCCTCTACGGAGACTATGAGTTAATCATCGATGGCTGCCTCGGGGGAGACCCTGAGTTAAAGCGCAAGGTCGCTCGCGCGGACCGTAATGGTCGAGGGGGCCTACCGATCCTCTTGAATGCCATTGCGAACCGCAGGGTAACTCTGTCCCCATGGCACCAAGAGGTTCTCGCACGATGCAAGGCTGATCAGGAATACTATGTGTCTCAACAAGAGGACCTTGATTGTATCGATGAGCGAAGTGGCAGTTACCGAGTGCGTGTGACTGTAGAACACAACCGATACACAGAGACTTTTGAGAGCCTGTGTGATGCTCGGGTCTGGAGGGATCTGATGAAGGTCCTCCGTGCCAAAATAAACCACCTTTAAGTAGCTTATTTTATTGATGTCTCTTGGACCAAAATCGGGGGGTCAGCTAGGGTAACCACCAAACCCACCATTTTGGTCCAAGATGAACAAGGGGTAAGCCAGCCTGTCGCACATCGATAAAGAAGAGCTGTGCGGTGACTGCTAGGAAATTCGAGCTTCCTGCAAAGCGTGTTGGATTTTCAACACCGGTATTGGCTTAAACACACCGAAGCTTTCAGCTCCGAGTATTTCATCTGGAACAAAAATGTAGCCTACAGGAGCGATGGAGATGATTGAGTTGCGAGTGTAAGCAAGGCGCTTGCCCGCTATTATCCCTTTTTTGAGAGATTCTGGCTCACCATTCCATTGCACTGGACGCCTCAATCTCACTGGCATGCCAAGACACTCAAAATTACCTTCTCGTTCGTCCCATAGCA
>CBFHMG010000010.1:0-98373 GCA_965656935.1 uncultured Paracoccaceae bacterium | reverse complement strand
ACGTTGTTAAATCTTGAGCGACGATTATTTATAGTGCAATTATTGCAGATAAATTAGGCAGCCTAAAACGCTTACGCCCGATATGTTTGTCAGCTTCGAGACTGCCTCTGCGCCATGGCGCAAGATTAACTCGACGCTGGGCGTCTCGCGCATTGTAACTTTTTCCGATGTTCCAAAGCCGGTACCTTTTGGGTTGATCAAGGCACTGAAGGAAAAATCCGAAAAAAATGACGCATCCGAGACTGTGCTCAAGTTTTCAAAAGGTGACACGGCTCTCGTCAATAGTGGCCCCTTTGCCGAGTTCATAACAAAAATTGAAAGCATTGATGCGCAACAGAGAATTTGGGTCTTGATGGAAATCATGGGGCGGGAAACACGCGTGCAGATGGGGCCAGATCAGCTGGATCCGTCTGGTTGATGACGGCGGAAGTATCGTTTGGATGTCTAGTTGGGAGCGCCCTTTGGGTTTTTGGTGGGCGACCGAAGAAAAGACGCACAAACCGCAATAAGTAACATACCAGCATGTCCGTGCTCATTGGTCATCGTCGTGTTGCCAAGGCCTCCTGCAATGAAGCCAACCGAGATGAGCATACCGCCGAGTGCAAGGCCTCTTGGAAAGAGTTCACACAAGTCATTTTTTCGAAGACTTCGGGTGAAAATTACAATGTAGGACAGCAACAAGCCTGTAGTCAGGATCAATCCTACGATGCCCCGCTCAATCATCGTATTGGTCACCAAATTATGGCCATGGTTTGTGAAGAAATAGCGGCTTTCGACAAGGTTCCAATCTTCCCCGCGTGCCTCAATTGCGGCAATTACACGATCTTCTGATACAGCATGCGCATATGTTCTGACACCAGAGCCCAAGATTGGATTGTGATGGAACACCTCGGAAGCCGTCAGAAAAATTGCGTCTCGATAAGAGAGGGGATTTTCAGAGAATAACCGCTGTTGGATCTCAGATCGGAATCCCGCGTTTGCCAAACAGGATGTTCCGATTAGAACTGTCACCACCATCGAGAAAGCGACGAGCCGTTTTCCTTGAGGAGTTGCTTTGGCTGCAAAGACCAACCAAATGACGGCAATGATGGCGACCGCAAGTAGGCCGATCGTGCTTCTCGCGGGGACCAGAAACACCAATGCTGATGCAAGTCCCAGCAGCGCAGATAGTTTCAACAGCTGACTACTCGATGCGAAGGTAAGGACTGCGAGTGCCATCCCTATCGTCACGAGGTGATAAAGCACTGACGAATTCACATGCCTCAATGATCGCAAATGCGGGTAAACTGCGCCCGTGTCTTGCCAAACCCAGAATGCCTCTGCGGTCCCTATCGCTGCTCCAATAAAGAAGGCACAGAGTAGAAAGCGGATTTGGTCTTGAGACCACGCCAAGCGGCCTGCAAAAATGACCGATAGCGCCATTAATGTCCAACGCTCGCCAAGCGCAGCGAGATTTAAATCAAAGCGTAGATCTGAGGTGAGCATTGAGGCCCACATTGCCGCAAGCATAAGCCAAATCCAAATTTCAAATGGATTTCTTGCTCCGAACAGACGCAAGCGTACCGATTGAACGAGGTAGGTTCCAAGAAAACCAATCAAAACAATGTTCTTAAAGGCTTCACTTGTCGGAAGAGCAAATAGGATTGCGGCGAGCAGATAGAGCTCGAGACGAGATGCAGCGCGTAGCTTTGAGAGCCTCTCGATGATCGCGAAGCGCATAGTCGGTGCGCTAGCCGTCTCTTTGGCCGTGGTCTCGTCTGGATAAAGCAAATTAACCTCTTACAAAAGGATTGAGATCTTCCAGTAAGGATAATTGCCTTTAGGTTCAAGTTGACAGTCTTTCTTGCTAATGCGCGATAATTGAAATGCGCCGTCACTGTAGTTGCTGATCCCAAAGAACTCAGTCGTCACTCCAACACCCAAACCCCCACCAAAACCAACCACGCTAAAAATATCGTCTGCCCCGCGATCAACTCCGTTGATGATGCGCCCACTGCACGCAATTATGCCAGTGATGTCTTCATGCCCTGTCTACCGTCAGCGCTTATGGTGCCAAATAGCGTTATTTGATAAGAGAGTGTATCTGGCACATCATTGACCACTGAGGAGTGGGCGATGAGAAAGACACCGAAGAGCTCTCGCGAGAAGATCGTCAAAGACATTTAATGGGCAATCCGCAAACACTGGTCATCCGAGGAGAAGATCAGGATCGGGCTAGATGGCCTTTATCGCAAAGACAGCATTCTTGAGCTTTGTCGCCGTCAGGGGATATCTCAGCTTGTGTCGCAGCGCGGGGCAAAATCCGCTCGTCGCGCCTCCAAGCTTGGTTGATGCTGCATCATTTAGTTTTGGTCTATCCGAGCGATGCGCTCTAAGCCTCAGGCAATCTGTCCCGCGTGATCGCCACATGCACCTGCGCGCCATGGATCAGGGCGGCATCATTGAAATCATAGCGCGGGCTATGCAGCGGCGCGCAGTCCTCGCCATTGCCGATAAAGGCAAAACATCCCGGAACATGGGCGAGAAACCGCGCGAAATCCTCGGAGCCTGTCATGGGTTCAGGGCGGATACGGCTCTCGCGGGAGATCGGCGCCGCAGAGTTTAGCATGGAAGCGGCCAAGTCTGGATCATTGATCGTGGGCACGAATTCGCGGCGATAGTCCAGCTCCACCTCAAGGCCATGGGTCAGGGCGGTGCCTTCGCAAATGCGGCGCATCTCGGTCTCGATACGGGCCGAGACATCAGGGCTGAAACTGCGGCAATCGCCTGAAATACGCGCCTCGCTTGGCAGAGCATTGCGGGTGCCATCAGTGCTGATTTCCGTGACCGAGACAACGGCGATATCGGCAGGGTTAAGCCGCCGCGCGACGATGGTTTGCAGGTCCAGCACCAGAGCGCAGGCAGGCACCATCGCCTCGCGGCCCCAATCGGGGCGGGAGGCATGACCGCCTTGGCCGCGCAACGTGATCTCGAAGATATCTTCCGCCGACATGATCGCGCCTGCGCGGGTCTCAATCGTGCCAAGGGGCAGGGCGGGCATGTTGTGTAAGCCGTAAACCTCGTCAAAGGGAAAGCGTTCCAGCAAGCCGTCATCCAGCATTGCGGTTGCGCCTTGGCCCCATTCCTCGGCGGGTTGGAAGATAAAGCGCACGGTGCCGTCAAACCCGCCTTCCTCAGCAAGGAGTTGCGCCGCCCCAAGCAGCATGGCGGTGTGCCCGTCATGGCCGCAAGCATGCATCAGCCCCGCGTTTTGCGAGGCATATTCCGCCCCCGTGGCCTCGGAGATGCGCAGGGCGTCCATATCGGCGCGCAGGCCAATTGCGCGGTTGGATGTGCCGCGTTTGAGTGTGCCGACAACGCCCGTGCCGCCCACGCCTTCCGCCACCTCAAGGCCAAAGCCGCGCAGGGTGTCGGCCACAAACGCGGCGGTGCGGCTTTCCTCGAAGCCGAATTCGGGATGGCGGTGCAGATCATGCCGCCAATGGGTCATGCGGCTCTCAAGCGCTGTCAGGTCGCTCATGCGGCTTGGTCCAGAACCGCCTCGGGGCTCAGGCCCGTCATCTCTTGGAACAGGGCAGGATCGGTCGCGCCTTCTGTGTTGAAGACCAGCACCCGCGCGTCCGGCCCGAGCCCGATTTTTGCGGCCAGATCGGGCTGGTTCAACACCTCGATGGCTGCGGCCAGCCCCGCGCCACCGCTTTCGCCTGCGACAATCGCGGGATCATCGCCTTTGGGGCGGGCAAGGCGGTTCATCACGTCCCAAGCGCTGTCCTCATCGACCGTCATGAAGCCATCGGCCACACGTTCCAGCACACGGAAGGCTACCATCGAGGGCTCGAAACATTCCAGCATCGCCATGACGGTGGATTCGGTCTCGGGCACCTCCACGGGATGGCCGATTTTGGCGCTTTCATAGAGGCAGGCCGCACGGGCGGGATCAACAATGGTGATATGGGGGCGGTTTTCGCCCAGAACCACACTCATATGACCCGCAACCGCCGCCGCGAAGCCGCCCACGCCTGCTTGCAGGAAGATATGGGTGGGCGGCTGCGGCATCTCGGCCAAAGCCTCGCGGACCATGGCGGTATAGCCCTGCATCACCAGCGAGGGGATATATTCATAGCCCGGCCATGAGGTGTCGGACAGCACCGTCCAGCCTTGGGTTTCAGCCACGCGGGAGGCCTCGGCCACCGAGGCATCGTAATTGCCCGCCACGCGGGTGATCTCGGCCCCGAAGGCGGCAATTGCATCGGCGCGGGCTTGGCTGACACCTGCATGCACAAAGATAACCGCGCGGGCACCCATCAATTGCGCCCCTTGCGCGACCGAGCGCCCGTGATTGCCATCCGTAGCGCAGGCAAAGACCATTCCAGCGGCCACCGCGCGCACCTCTTCCGACATCACTTCGGAGATCGCGACTTCGCGGCCCAATTGGCGGCTGGCTTCTTCACGGACCAGAACCATCAGCGCATAGGCGCCGCCAAGCGCTTTGAAACTGCCCAGACCAAGGCGAAACCCCTCATCTTTGACGTAAAGCGCGCCAAGTCCCAGCTCACCCGCCAAAACAGGCAGGGCATGAAGCGGCGTGGCACCCGCATTCTCGCGCATCGCCAGCGTTTGCGCTACGCGGTCTGCGCCCGCAATGCTCAGCGTTTCGGCATCACGTGGGTCCAGCGCTTGGCCGCGCGCGGCAAGGGGGCTGTGCAAATAGGGCTGGGTGGACATCGCTTTCCCTTCCTCTGGCCTGTGCGGCGTTAGCTGGCGTCTTCGGTGATCTCACGCATCGCTTGTAGAAATTGCGCGACTTCCGTTTCGGTATTGTAGTGGCACATCGATACGCGGATCGCATTCACGATGCCCAAAGGCCCAAGGATATTGCCCGAGTAATGGTCATCCTTGCGCATATGGGTGCGGATGCCCCGCTCGCGCAATTTGGTGACAACATCGGCTGCGTCCTGATCCTTGACCGCGATGCAGACAAGCCCTTCGCGGCGCGGATTGTCCACGCCTCCGATGATGGTGACATCCTCCATCTGCGACAGACCTTTGAGATTGCCCGTGCCATGGATCATCGCATTGGTCAGGCTTTGCTCATGTGCATGGATCGCTTCGCCTGCGGCCACCATGCGGTCGCGGCGGTCGCTGCTTTGGGTGAACTGGCTGCCCAACCATTCAAAATAATCCACCACATCCGAGAAAGTCGCATAAGCGCCCGTGTCGCGTGTGCCAAGCTCCCATGGCTCACCGGGGGCACCGAGCAGATGATCATGGGACAGGGCGGCCAGACGGTCCGAGACCCAAGCCACCCCATAGCCATGCCGCGAGAAGACCTTATAGGGCGAGATCACATAGCCATCGATCCCGTAGCTGGCGATATCAAGGCGGCCATGGGCGGCGTGCTGGATGCCATCAACGATGATAAAGCAATCAGGGGCCACAGCGCGGATGGCTTGAGAGATCGCGGGAATATCCATGCCCATACCTGTCACAGGCGAGGTGTGCAGGATGGTGGCCACTTGTGTGTCAGGGGTGATTTGCGCGGCATAGGCTGCGGCATCAACCGCGCCTGTTGCATCATCATGGGCGATCAGGACATGGGGTTTGCCCGCAACTTCGGCCCATTTATGCGCGGCACTGCGGCTCGCGGGATGCTCGACGGTTGAGCCCATGACCTTGCCCGCAGGCGTGCCAAGGCAAGCGGTGCGGATCAGGCGGAACAAAAGCTCCGTCCCGCTTTCGCCGACAAAGAACTGGCCATCAGGCGCATTGAACAAGATCGCCATATCAGCCTTGGCCTTGTCGATCATCGCGACCAGCGCCTTGGCGGCGGGGTTGTCGCGGCCCTGATTGTCAGGGATCGCGGCCATGCGGCCCGAGGTCTCGACCACGGAATTGAGCGTCAGCGCACCACCTGCATTTTCAAAGAAGACACGGTTGCCCTCAAAAGGGCAGGTGTCGACATGGGCGAAACGAGCGCGCACTTCCTCAAGAAGGCCGGGTTTGGACGTAAGCATGTGATATTTCCCGAATTGTGAACGGGCGGCCAGAGGCTGCTGGCATCCCCGAATGCTGACTATCCATAATTTCGCAGCGCCGTCCATGGGGCGCGCGAAGGTAAGGCGGGATGCGACTTTTGATCATTTCACGGGGCGGCAGATATGGCGGAGGCGCTGGGCCTTTCCTGCGCTTGGCCCAAAGACCTGTGTGCTGCGCAAAACACCTGATTGAAGTGCTTTGATGCAGCGGTTACAAACCGCTCGGACCACATAAAACGACAAGGCAAAATCATGAGTCACGAGGGGGTCATCCTTCTAATTATCGCGGCGCTTCCCTTTATCGGAGCGCTGTTGCCGGGGCTGATGATACGGGCAGGGCGCAATGCCTGCGCGATCGCGACCGCCGTGCCGACCCTTTTCGCGCTGACGATGCTGATCGTTCTGGCCCCCGCCGTTTTGCGCGGCGAGGTGATTCAAGCCCAGATCGAATGGCTGCCACAGCTTGGGCTGTCGGCCTCCTTCTTTCTGGATGGGTTGGGCCTGTTATTTGCAGGCATGATTCTGGGTGTGGGCCTGTTGATCACGCTTTATGCGCGCTTCTACCTCTCGGGTGAGGATCCGATGGGGCAGTTCTATACCTATCTGTTGATGTTCCAAGGCGCGATGCTTGGTATCGTTTTGTCCGATAACATCCTGCTTTTGTTGATTTTCTGGGAGCTGACTTCGCTTTCGTCCTTCTTGCTGATCGGTTATTGGAAGCATTTGCCCGAAGGCCGCCAAGGCGCGCGGATGGCGCTGACCGTCACGGGCGCGGGCGGGCTTGCGATGATTGGTGGCATGCTGATCCTGGGCAATATCGTGGGCAGCTATAACCTGACCGATATCTTGGCGGCGGGTGATCTGATCCGCGCGTCCGAGTGGTATTTGCCAGCGCTGATCCTGATTCTGCTGGGGGCCTTTACCAAATCGGCGCAATTCCCCTTCCATTTCTGGCTGCCCCATGCGATGGCCGCGCCCACGCCTGTCTCGGCCTATCTGCATTCGGCCACGATGGTGAAGGCGGGTGTCTTCCTGATGGCTCGGATGTGGCCTGCGCTGGCGGGCACCGATGCGTGGTTCTATATCGTGACGACCACGGGCCTTGTGACGATGGTTCTGGGCGCGCTGATTGCGCTGTTCAAGGATGACCTCAAGGCGCTTCTGGCCTTCTCGACGGTCAGTCATTTGGGTCTTTTGACCATGCTCTTGGGCTTTGGCACCCAAGCGGCGGCTGTGGCGGCGGTATTCCACATCATCAACCACCTGACCTTCAAGGCGGCGCTGTTCATGACGGCGGGCATTGTGGATCACGAAACCCATACGCGCGATATCAAGCGTTTAGGCGGGTTGCGGCACTTGATGCCCATAACCTTTGCGATTGGCGCTGTGGCGGCGCTGTCCATGGCGGGGATACCGCTGTTCAACGGCTTCCTGTCTAAGGAAATGATGCTTGAGGAGGCCTCGCATACTGATTGGTTCTCAAGCCCCTATGCCGTGCCTGTTCTGGCCACGATCGGCGCGCTCCTTTCGGTGGCCTATTCGCTGCGCTTTATCTGGCATGTTTTCCTTGGCCCCGTGCGCGACGACTACCCCCACACGCCCCATGATCCGCCCTTCGGCATGTGGGCCGCGCCTGCGCTTCTTTGTGTCTTGGTGATTGTGATCGGTCTGGCCCCCTTCCTTGCCGAAGGCGTGGTCACGGCAGCCGCCAATGCGGTCACGGGTGCTGATCTGCACCCCCATCTCAAGATCTGGCACGGGGTGACGCCTGCGCTGTGGATGTCTGTTCTGGCCGTCATTGGCGGGGCGGTTTTGCTGTCGCAACATGGAGTGCTTGAGGAAATCTGGAACGCGCTTCCGCGTCCCGAAGCCAAGGCCATTTTTGACAGGCTGGTTGCAGGGATTGTCTCTGCCTCGCGCGCTGTTACCGAGATCAGCCATAATGGTGCCATCAGCCGCTATCTGGCGATTTTCACCGTTACATCCGTGGCCTTTGGCTGGATCGCCTATTCCTCCAGCGGTCTGTCGGCCCCGACACGTGAATTGTTGCCTGTGCCGCCCGTGATTGCCGTGGGTTGGATCATGTTGATCGCGGCCACGATCTCGGTTGTGACGATGCACCACCACCGCTTTCGGGCGCTGGTGTTGATCGGGATTATCGGGCTGTCGATCTCGGCGGGTTTTGCCTATCTCTCGGCCCCTGATCTGGCGCTGACGCAAATCTCGGTCGAGACCGTGACCATCATGCTGCTGCTTCTGGCGCTGCATTTCATGCCGAAATCAACGCCGAAAGAAAGCTCCACTGGTCTGAAGCTGCGCGATGGTCTGATCGCGCTTGGTGCGGGCGGCGGGGTGGCGGCTTTGGCCTATGCCTTCTTGATGCGCGATATCGAGACGATCTCGGAATATCACCTTGCCAATAGCTATGAAGGCGGGGGCGGGACCAATGTGGTCAATGTGATCTTGGTCGATTTCCGTGGCTATGACACCTTTGGCGAGATCATCGTTCTGGGCATCGCGGGCCTTGTGATCTACGCGATGATGCATGCGCTGCTGGATGGGCCAGCGGGGCGGCGGTTGCGCAAGGCCGATTTCACGAATGATATCTCTCGCGACAGGCACCCGTTGATGATGGTTGTTGTCACCCGCGTTTTGATGCCAATCGCGGTTGTTGTGGGCCTTTATATCTTCCTGCGCGGCCATAATGAGCCGGGCGGTGGGTTTGTTGCGGGGCTTGTGATCGCGATTGCGCTCTTGATGCAATATATGGCCTCGGGCTTTGCATGGACCCAAGAGCGCAAGCGGATCGAATATCACACCATGATCGGGCTTGGCGTTGTGATTGCAGGGCTGACGGGCGTGGGTGCATGGCTGGCAGGCAAGCCGTTTCTGACCAGCGCCTATACCTATATCCACCTTCCCCCGATCGAGGAATTCGAGCTCGCCACAGCAATGCTGTTCGATCTGGGCGTCTTCCTGACGGTCTTGGGTGCTGTGATGTTGATGCTCTATAGCCTCAGCCGCATCGCGGGTGTTGGCGGTGAGACAGTCAATCTCGAGCCGATGGATTACGACCCTGGCCAAAAGGCCAAAGACGAGGGGGAGAGCTGATATGGAACTCATCGTTGCAAGCAGCATCGGCATTCTGACAGCAGGCGGGATTTACCTGCTTTTGCGGCTCAGAACCTTTCCCGTCATCCTTGGCCTTGCGCTGCTATCCTATGCAGTAAACGTGTTCCTGTTCGCCAGCGGGCGGCTGGCGATTGACCAATCCCCCATCCTGTCGAAATACGGCGATGCAAGCTATACCGACCCGCTGCCACAAGCCCTTGTATTGACCGCGATCGTGATCTCCTTCGGGATGACGGCCGTTTTGGTGATGATCGGGCTTGGCGCCTATCTGGAGGCCGATAGCGACCGCATCGACCTTGACCCAGAGGGCAGCGATACAGACGACGATAACGAGAGGGCCGCCTGATGCACTGGATTATTCTGCCGGTCATCCTGCCGGCGCTTCTGGCCCCGATCATTGCCTTCGCGATGCGCTTTGACATCACCTTGGCGCGCATCGCCTCGGTTACGGGCACCGTGCTTCTGGCGGGGATTGCGCTGGCGCTTGTTGCTTTCGCGGCAGATGGCACGACCCATGTCTATAGGCTGGGGGATTGGCCCGCACCTTTCGGAATTGTGCTGGTCCTTGACCGCCTTTCGGCGCTGATGGTGCTGTTGACCTCCTCGCTGGCGCTGATTGTGTTGATCCATGCGATCACGACAGGCTGGGACGCGCGGGGCCGCCATTTCCATGCCCTGTTCCAGTTCCAGCTTATGGGCGTTTGCGGGGCTTTCTTGACGGGCGACATCTTTAACCTGTTTGTCTTCTTCGAGGTTCTGCTGATCGCCTCGTATGGTTTGATGATCCATTCGGGCGGCAAGGAGAGGATGCAGGCGGGGCTGCAATATGTGGTCATGAACCTTGCTGGATCGACGCTGTTCCTTTTTGCTTTGGGCACGCTGTATGCTTCGACAGGCACGCTCAATATCGCCGATCTTGCGGTGCGTATCCCTGAAATCCCGATGGAAGAGGCGGCGCTTGTCCGCGTGGCGGTGATCTTGCTGATGATCGTATTTGCCTTGAAAGCCGCGCTTTTCCCTGTGCAATTCTGGCTGCCTGCCACCTATGCGCAAGCACCCGCACCTGTGGCAGCACTTTTTGCGATTATGACCAAGGTTGGGGCCTATGCGATCTTGCGGGTCCATACCACGGTCTTTGGTCCTGGCAGTGCGGGTACGGAAGATCTGGCGGGCACGTGGTTGTTTCCAGCCGCAATCCTGACCATCGCCGTCGGGGCTTTGGGTGTTCTGGGCGCGCGCCGCCTGATGCCCTTGATCGCCTTCTCGGTCGTGGGCTCGATGGGAACCTTGTTTATCTCGGTCGCGATGTTCACACCTGTGGGGATGTCGGCGGCGCTGTATTACATGGTCCATTCCACCTTCGCGGCGGCCTGCCTGTTTCTGATCGCTGATCTCGTGGTCTCTCGCCGCTCGGGCGACAGGTTGCGCCCCGAAGCGCCTACCGTGCAAAACGGCCTGTTTGCGGCGCTGTTCTTCGCGGCGGCCATCGCCATGGCGGGGATGCCACCATTGAGCGGCTTCTTGGGCAAACTGCTGATCCTTGACGCGATCCGCGATCCTGACACGATTGTCTGGGGCTGGTCGGCGGTGCTGATCGGCTCGCTCCTGACGATTGTGGGCTTTGGCCGCGCAGGGAGCATCCTGTTTTGGAAATCCACCTCCCTAACGACAGAGACCGCGCCTGAGGCACCCCAGCCCGCGCCCGCGACAACAGGGCAGGTGGCGCCTGTTATGCTGACCTTGGCCGTCTTGGCAGGGCTTGCGGTTTTTGCAGGGCCCGTTTCGGCCTATCTGGGCGAAACCGCCTCGCAGCTTTTTGATCGCCAAGGCTATGTCGATGCCGTTCTCAACCCAAGTGAGGGGAGCTGAGCCATGTTGTTTCGTTTCATTCCACATCCTCTGCTCAGCGTGACCCTTGTTCTGGTCTGGTTTGGTCTGGTGAACACCTTCACCTTGGGCAATCTGATCCTTGGGGTGGCCTTTGGGGTGATCATCCCGATGCTGACGGCGTCCTACTGGCCTGATCGTCCTAAACTGGCACGCCCGTTCAAAGTTATCGAATATGTCTTCGTCGTGCTGTGGGATATTGTCGTGGCCAATGTTCAGGTGGCGATGATCATCATGTTCAAGCGCGAAACTACGATCAATTCGCAATGGATTGTTATCCCGCTCGAGCTGAGATCGGCCGAGGCCATCACCGTGCTGGCAGGCACCATCACCATGACACCCGGAACCGTATCGGCAACGCTTGCGGCGGATGGTGGCGCGATCCTTGTGCATTGCCTGCATACCGATGACCCTGATGCCGTGCGCGACGAGATCAAAACCCGCTATGAGCGCCGCCTATTGGAGATTTTCCCATGATCGAATACGCGCTGATCTTTGCTGTAAGCTGCTATGGTATCGCGCTTGCGCTGGACCTTTGGCGGATCGCCATTGGCCCCGATAGCGCCGACCGCATCCTTGCGCTGGATACAATGGTGATCAATGTGATCGCGCTTTTGGTGCTTTATGGCGTCTGGCGCGGCACCGCGATCTATTTTGAGCCTGCCATGCTGATCGCCATGGTCGGCTTCGTCTCGACAGTTGCCTATTGCCGCTTCTTGTTGCGCGGCAACATCATCGAATAGGGGCGGGGATATGAACTTTTTTGTAGAACTCCTGATTTCCATCTCGCTTGTCATTGGCGGCGTCTTCGGCTTTGTCGGCTCCTATGGGTTGATCAAACTGAAAGGTTCGCTGCAGCGCCTGCATGCGCCCACAAAGGCCACCACTTTGGGGGTAGGGGGCGTGTTGATCGCCTCGATGATCTATTTCTTCGCCAAGACGGGGCATATCTCGGTGCATGAGCTGCTGATCACGCTGTTTCTGTTTCTGACAGCGCCGATCACGGCGAATTTCATCGCCAAAGCCTATCTCGCGCGGAATGTGGATAAGAAAGACCTGCCCCCGAGTGAGGGCGCATTTGGCTGGTCGGTCTATGACGATCCGCCCGAGGCAGATTCGGACAAGTAACGCCAATACCACCCTAGCACCGCGCCGAGCCTGCGGGCTTTGCGCAGTCCTTCCCGATCCGTGCCATGCTGCTGGATGAGCGATGCCTTTGCCCATTTGAAATCATCTTGTTTTCAAGCACTTATTCTGTGCCTTGGCAAAAGGTGATCACATTTGCCTCGGGTCATCTGACTGTCACACTCGTTTTCTATGGTCCCTCCAACCTAAATGGGAAGGGGTCGCCCGATGCATTTCAGAACGCTGTTCCTGTCGGATATTCACTTGGGAACGCGTGGCTGTCGGGCAGATTTATTGGTGCCTTTTCTGCGCCAGCATGAAGCGGGAACGATCTATCTCATTGGCGATATTTTTGATGGTTGGGCGCTGAGCAAGCGCGGCTGGCATTGGCCGCAGGAACATAACAATGTCGTCCAGACCCTGCTGGACAAAGCGCGGCGCGGCACGCGGATTATCTTTGTTCCAGGCAATCATGACGAAGTCATGCGCCAATATCTCGGCACCCATTTCGGCGGCATCGAAGTGATGCAAACGGCCGATTTCACGGGGCTGAACGGCAAGCGCTATCTGGTGACCCATGGCGATCAATTCGATGCAGTGGTGATGAATGCCAAATGGCTCGCCCATTATGGGGACACCGTTTATGATTTCCTGCTCTGGCTGAACCCCAAAATCAACCGCGTCAGATCACTGTGGAGCGGGCGGTATTGGTCCTTGTCAAAATGGGCCAAACAGCAGGTCAAAGGTGCTGTGAATTTCATCGGACAATATGAACATGTCCTCTCCGAGGAGGCCAAGCGCGGCGGTTATGACGGCGTGATCTGTGGCCATATCCACCATGCCAATATCCGCAAGATCAAGGATATCGACTATATCAATACGGGCGATTGGGTCGAAAGCTGCACCGCCATCGTGGAGCATGCAACAGGCGCCATCGAACTCATCGATTGGGAAGAAAAGGCTTCGGTCACTATGGGGCGCAAGCCGCGCGCCAAACCCCAAAAACAACTTGTGAAGCTAGACAGTTAGGCAGGCAAATATGACGTCAGTGACAAAGCAGCTGAGCGAAGCTGTCAATCAAAACGCCACGATCACACGAGAAGGCCTGTTGGAGCGCCTTTTTGCGCGGCTCTTTCACGGGCTGATCTATGCGCAAATCTGGGAAGACCCTGTGGTCGATATGGAGGCGCTCAAGATCGGTGCGGATGACAATATCGTTTGTATCGCATCGGGCGGGTGCAATCTGCTGTCCTATCTCACCGCGAACCCTGCCTCGATTACAGCGGTTGATCTGTCGCCTGCGCATGTGATGCTGAACAAGCTGAAGCTGGCGGCTGTGCAGCATCTGCCGGATCATAAGACCCTGTTCCAAGTTCTGGCGCGCGGTGATCAGGCCGAGAATATCGAGATTTTTGACACCTATAT
Source organism: uncultured Paracoccaceae bacterium (assembly GCA_965656935.1). Lineage (GTDB taxonomy): Bacteria > Pseudomonadota > Alphaproteobacteria > Rhodobacterales > Rhodobacteraceae > M30B80. Next base: position 84,769 of record CBFHMG010000010.1, on the reverse strand, counting down.
CGCCCCGCATCTGGACGAAGACGTGCGCGCCTATTGGAATGGCCGCGCGCTGCTTGGTGCGCGCAAAACCATCCTTTCCCGCGGGCTCTATCGGCACGGGGTATTGGGGCGTTTTATCGGGCTGGTGCATGTTGTGGCGCGCCTGTCGCGCGTTGATTTCAAACCGTTTCTTGAGGCGCGCACGCTTGAAGAACAGACCGCCTTCTTCAACACCCAGATCGCGCCCGTCTATGACACATGGCTGGTGAAATTTCTGGCCAAACGCCGCGCATCGCTGTTCGGCCTCGGGATACCGCCTGCGCAATATGACAAGCTGGCCGCAGATGCAGGCGGCGATATCATTGCCGTGCTCAAAGAACGCACGCGCAAGCTGTTTTGTGACTTCCCGATCCGCGACAATTACTTTGCATGGCAAGCCGCCAATCGGGGCTACCAGCCCGGCGACAACCCTGCCGTGCCGCCCTATCTTGAGGCCGCGCATTTCGAAACCGTAAGGGGCAATGCCTCCAAGGTGCGTGTTCTCAACGAGTCGCTGACCGATATGCTGGCGAAACGACCGACCGCGTCCAAGGATTGCTATGTTCTGCTGGATGCGCAGGACTGGATGAATGACGACCAGCTCAATGCGCTCTGGAGCCAGATCACCCGCACGGCGAAACCGAATGCCCGCGTGATCTTCAGAACGGGCGGGGCAGATGACATCCTGCCGGGCCGCGTGGCCGAGGAAACTCTGTCGCAATGGGCCTATCAAGCGGCCGCATCCGAGGCAGGGTTCAAGGCAGACCGCTCGGCGATTTATGGTGGTTTCCACCTGTATCAATTGAAGGGCTAAGCGCATGACAGATACCCATGGCGCCTTAATGGATCAGGTCTATCGCAGGCAAAGGCTGATCTATGACGCGACCCGCAAATACTATCTGCTTGGGCGCGATTTCACATTGCGCGAGCTGTATCCCGACCCCGACGCCCATGTGTTGGAAGTCGCTTGCGGCACGGGCCGAAACTTGGATGAAATCTCGGCGCGCTATCCAAACAGGTCTCTTTATGGCTTGGATATCTCCTCGCAAATGCTGCGCACGGCCGAGGCCAAACTAGGTAGCAAAGCAAAACTGGCCTTGGGCGATGCCTGCCAGTTTGACCCTATGGATTTGTTCGGTCAGGAGAAATTTGACCGGATTTTGATGTCCTATTGCATCTCGATGATCCCCAATTGGGAGGCGGCCATTGCCGAGGCGCTGCGCCATCTCAAACCCGGTGGAGAGCTGCATATCGTTGATTTCGGAGACCAATCCGACTTGCCGCACTGGTTCAACTCACGGCTCCGCTCATGGCTGGACCGCTTCCACGTGACCCCACGCGATAGCTTGCAAGAGGCTTTGAAGGGCCATGACGGGTTCGAGGTGCATTGGCAGCCCTTGCTCAAAAGCTACGCCCAATATGCGCGGCTGTCCAAAGCGGGTGGTGAGGGCTGAGCCGCAGAGTTTAAAGCCCTCGCGTTGCCGCGCGCAAGAAAGATCCTGTTTATGAGTACTTCCAAGAGCTTGAAATTTTAACGGGACTCCAGTTCTCTGATCTTGCGCATAAAGTTGCTGGATTTTTCCGCTTATCTAAAAAACAAAAGCCCCAGCAAAACCAACCCCGCCAAGAACACCGTCTGCCCCGCGATCATCGCCGTTGATGATGCGCCCACATCGCGCAATTGTGCCAGCGATGTTTTCATGCCCACGGCCGCCACCGCTGTCACCAAGGCCGCACTTGAGAGTTTGGCAGCGGGTGCGCTCAATTCGGCGGGAACCAGTTGCAAAGAATTCATCGCGGCCAGTACCAGAAACACCACTACAAAGCCCGGCAAGAGGGGCGGCCGTTTTGCGCCTGCGGGCACATTCCCGCGCAGCAGGAACGAACCAATGAGCACCACAGGGGCCAATAAGGTCACGCGCAGCAGTTTGACCAAGGTGGCCAATTCGCCCGTCTCCTCCGAGACCGAAAATCCCGCCCCCACCACTTGTGCCACATCATGGATGGTTGCGCCAAGGAAGAGGCCCGTTTCATGCTCGGACAGGCCCAAGGCGCTGGCCAAAATCGGGTAGAGGATCATCGCCACCGTCGAGAGCAGCGTGACCGAGATAACTGTGAAGACCAGATCGCGCTCGGCCTCGGGGCGTTTGGGCAGGATCGAGCTGATTGCCATCGCAGCGGATGCGCCGCAAATCGCCACCGCTCCGCCTGTCAGAAAGCCGAATAACCGCTCGCGCCCGAATAGGCGGGCGGTGGCTATCGACCCCATAATCGTTATGGCCACGGCCAATACGAGGAAGGCCAGAAATTCCCAACCCACGGCTTGAACCATGTCAACACTCACCCGCAGCCCCAGCAAGGCCACGCCAAAGCGCAGCAACCAGCGCGCGGCAAAGGTGATGCCCTCCGACATGCGCGGGTCTTCCGTCATGAAATGGAAGGGGATGCCCAGAAGGATCGCCATCAGCATCACGGGCGCGCCGTAATGGTCTGACAGGAACTGCGCCGCCATTGCGATCAGGGCTGACATGGTCAGCCCCGGCGCGATGCTGCGCGCGGCGGCAAAGCGGGCTTTGATCCAGCTTGTGTCCATCATCCGCCCTCCCGCAGATTGGATAAATTTCAGCTTGTGTAGCGGCTCGGTTCATGTAGATCAATTGGGTATCAATTTTTCCAACGACGGGAGGCGTTCGGAAAATGGCACCAAAAATGGGCGCGCCGAATGCCCTGCCGCTCTATCTTCAAATCAGCGAATTGCTGATCCGTGAGATCGCCTCAGGGCGGCTTGTAGATGGTGAGCGTTTGCCGCCCGAACGCGACATGGCCAAGCAGCAGGGCACAACTGTGCGCACCCTGCGCAAATCCTTGTCCGAGTTGGAGAAAAAAGGCCTGCTTGAGCGGAAGCAGGGCTCGGGGAATTATATCCGCGCCACTGCCTCGCATACTGCCGAGAGTGTCTATTCCATGTTCCGGCTTGAGCTGCGCGAGGGCGGCGGTCTGCCCACGGCGCAGGTGCTGGATGTGACCCCCATGAAGAAGGATCGCCTTTGGGGTGAGGGGGAAACAGCGACGCGCATCCGCCGTTTGCGATTCCTTAACAAACACCCCATCGCGGTCGAGGAAATCTGGCTGGACCGGCAGGCCGGTGCGATTGATCCTGCCGAGATATCAGACTCGCTTTATCGCTATTACCGTTTGCAATTGGGCCTATGGATCACCCGCGCCGAAGATCGTGTCTCCATCGACAAAACCCCTGATTGGGCACCTGAGGCTTTTGCTCCGAAAAGGGGTGAAATTACCGCCCATATAGAGCGGTATAGTTGGGCGCAGGGCAGGGCGCCTGTCGAGTTTTCCCGCACATGGTTCGACACTGAAAAAGCACATTACGTGCAACGCATGATCTAAGGAGAAAGACGCGTGTCCAAGACAAGATATGGCGTAATCGGCTGTGGCATGATGGGGCAGGAGCATCTGCAAAACATCGCGCTTCTGGACCAAGCCGAGGTTGCCGCGATTTTCGAGCCTGACGTCGGTATGGCGGCCAAGGCGCAGGCTTTGGCCCCGCAGGCCCGAATGATGGATAGCATCGAGGCGCTGCTGGCTTTGCCCGATCTGGATTGCCTTTTGATTGCCAGCCCCAATTTCTGCCATGTCGGGCAGTTGGAGCAGATTGTGGCGATCAACCCCTTGCCCGTTCTGGTCGAGAAGCCGCTTTTCACCGACCCCGCCGATCGCACCCGCATCGAGGCGCTGATGGCCAGCTATCCTGCGCCGATCTGGGTTGCGATGGAATATCGCTATATGCCGCCAATCGCCGCTTTGCTGAGCGAGGCCAAACAGGCAACGGGCGGGATCAATATGCTTACTATTCGCGAGCATCGTTTTCCCTTTCTCGAGAAGGTTGGGGATTGGAACCGTTTCAACCGCAACACAGGTGGGACCTTTGTTGAGAAATGCTGCCATTTCTTCGATCTGATGCGGCTGGTGCTGGGGTCCGAGCCTGTCCGCGTGATGGCGTCGGGGGGGCAGGCGGTCAATCATCTTGATGAAAGCTATGCGGGCGAGGTGCCAGATATCCTTGATCATGGCTATGTCATCGTTGATTTTTCCAATGGTGCCCGCGCGCTGTTGGAGCTGTGCATGTTCGCCGAAGGCGCGCGCTATCAGGAGGAGGTCAGCGCGGTCGGTGCCAAGGGCAAGATCGAGGCGCTGGTGCCTGGCCCTGGCAGGTTCTGGCCTGCGCATCTGGGTGCGCCGCCTGTTCCACAACTCATCGTTAGCCCGCGCGATCCCAAGGGGCCTGAATTGCGTGACATTCCTGTTGATCCGACCTTGTTGGCGGCGGGCGATCACAACGGCTCGACCTACTATCAGCATAAGGGGTTTCTGGAGATGGTGCGCGGAGAACGCGCAGCCCCCGAAGTGTCTTTGCGCGATGGTTTGATCTCGGTGCTGATGGGGCAGGCGGCGCAGCAGTCGATGGCAACGGGTCAGGTGGTCGAGATATCTCTGCCTGCCTGAAGAAATAATTGATACACCATTGATGCAATGCGGGCTGCCGATTACAAAAGACGCCACAGCATTGCGAAGGGGAGGACGTTATGAGTGTGGTTCCGGTTACATCCGCTGATCTAGATGCCGCCGAGGTATCTTGGTTTGCGGCACTTTGCTCGGATGATTACCAGTTTCTGGGCGTGCCCGATGGGGATTTGCGCTCAAGCTGGGAGCATTGCTCGACCATTCTCAAAACCGCCGAGGCCAATGGTTTCCGCAATATCTTGTGCCCGTCCTCCTATCAGGTGGGCCAAGATACGTTGAGCTTCGTTGCGGGCGGTGCACCGATCACAGACAGGATCAATATGCTGGCGGCGGTGCGCTGCGGCGAGATGCAACCGATCATGCTGGCGCGCACCTTGGCGACGCTGGACCATATGCTCAAAGGGCGGCTGACGGTGAATATCATCTCCTCGGATTTTCCGGGCGAGAAAGCCGAGAGCAGTTTCCGCTATAAACGCTCGCGAGAGGTTGTGGATATCCTCAAACAGGCATGGACGCAGGACGAGATTAACTACTCTGGCGAAGTCTATGACTTCAAAGGGGTTTCTACTGATCCTGCCAAGCCGTATCAAACGGGCGGGCCGCTGCTCTATTTCGGTGGGTATAGTCCTGATGCGCTGGAGCTGTGCGGGCAGCATTGTGATGTCTATCTGATGTGGCCCGAGCGCGAAGAAGAGCTTGCCGGCCGCATGAAGGCGGTCCATTCCGTGGCCGCGCGCTATGACAGGACGCTCGATTACGGGCTTCGGGTCCATATGATCGTGCGCGAAACCGAGGCCGAGGCCCGCGATTATGCCGAATATATCGTCAGCAAGCTGGATGATGAATATGGCAAGATGATCCGCGACCGCGCACATGATTCAATCTCGCTCGGGGTGGCGCATCAGGCCCGTGCTCGCGAATTGGCCGATCAATTCGGCTATATCGAGCCCAACCTCTGGACAGGTGTGGGCCGCGCGCGGTCGGGCTGCGGGGCGGCGCTTGTCGGTTCGGTTGATCAGGTTATGTCCAAGATCGAAGCGTATCAGAAAATGGGCATTCGCGCCTTTATCTTCTCGGGTTATCCGCATCTGGAAGAATGTGACTATTTCGGCAAGCTTGTGATGCCGCATCTTAAAACCTGTTCGCTGCCAATCGAATATGGCCGCGTGCCAAGCCAAACCCCCAATACGCCCTTGGGCGCAGGAGAGCGCAAATGACCGACCGCCTAACCCTATCCGGCCAGCTTGAAATCTCGCGCCTTGTCTATGGCATGTGGCGTGTCGCGGATGATGAGAACACCGCGCCCGCACATGTGCAGGCCAAGCTGGAAGCCTGTCTCGAGCAGGGCATCACCACCATCGATCAGGCTGATATCTATGGCGATTATGGGGCCGAGGCGGTCTTGGGCGCGGCACTGAAATCCGCCCCGCATCTGCGTGACCAGATAGAGTTGGTGACCAAATGTGATATCGTGGCCCCTTGCGGGAAATATGCCGATAAGCGCGTCAAATACTATGATACCTCGGCGGCTCATATCACGGCCTCGGTCGAGGCCTCGTTGACCAATATGGCCACCGACCGGATTGACCTTTTGTTGATCCACCGCCCCGATCCGATGATGGATCACCATGAAACGGGGGCGGCCCTTGATGCGTTGGTGGCCTCGGGCAAGGTCGGACATGTTGGCGTGTCGAATTTCAAGCTGAATGACTGGAGCTTGCTGCAATCGGCCATGACTACCCCGCTGATTACCAACCAGATCGAAGCCAGCGTGCTGCATTTCGCTCCCTTCATCGATGGCGATATCGCATGGATGCAGGAGCGTGCCATTCGTCCCATGGCGTGGTCGCCCTTGGCGGGCGGCGCGCTGTTCTCCGAGCAGGGCGCGCCCGTGCGTGCTGTGCTGGAGCGGATCGCGGGCGAGCAGGGCGTTGATGCCACAGCCGTAGCGGTTGCTTGGCTTTTGGCCCATCCTGCCAAGATCGCGCCCGTCATGGGCACAAATTCGCTGGAGCGTATCCGCGCGATCTCTTCCGCCAATAAGGTGCAGATCGACCGTGAAACATGGTTCGAAATCCTGACTGCCGCTTGGGGGCGCGAGGTGCCATGAGCTATCACGACACAATGGAGCAATTCACCCCCGGGCCTGAAACCGGCAAGGCGCTGCGCGGAGCCTTGTCGCGCTTCGGCACTGGCGTCACGATTGTCACCACCATGACCGAGGATGGCCCCGTGGGGATCGCTGCCAACAGCTTTTCCTCGGTCTCGCTTGACCCTGCGCTGGTCTTGTGGTCGGTCGGCAAGGCTTCGCGGCGCTATCCCTATTTCTCTGGGGCCAAGCATATGGCGATCCATGTCTTGGGTGCGGATCAGCTCGACTTGTGCAAAGCCTTCGCGGCCTCTCCGCACGCGTTTGAAGGCGTGATCTGGGAGGAGGGCGCATATGGTTTGCCGCTGTTGTCGGGCTGCCTCGCGCGGTTCGAATGTGAACGTTATGCCGAATATGATGGCGGCGATCATGGCATCCTTGTGGGGCTGGTCCAGAAGGTCGCCTTTCGCGAAGGTGCGCCGTTGATGTGTTTTGGCAGCCAGTTCGGCCAGTTCCGCTTGGAAGGCTAGGCCATGTCCGCGGCGCCCGATCTTGCCGCCAGATTGGCCTCGCTTTTGGGCGAGACATGGTCCGCGCCCGATATCAGGCTGGTGCACAGGCGCGGCTTGCATGCCTATCACGATTGGGTGCTTGAGGATTTGATCTTCGCCAATAGCGCGGGCGAGGATATCCCCGCTTATTTCATTCGTCCGCCTGATGGCCATGGCCCTGTGCCCGCGATGGTCTATGCCCATGCCCATGGAGGCAAATATGCGATGGGACGAGACGAGCTGACCCAAGGCCGCGGATCGCTGCAAGGGCCTTATGGCACGGCATTGGCCCAGATGGGTTGTGCCTCGCTCTGTCTTGAGATGCCCTGTTTCGGGGCAAGACAGCAGCCCGATGAAGCCTCCCGCGCCAAGGCGCTGGCATGGCAGGGCAGCACGCTGTTTGGGCAGATGCTGGCCGAGCAACGCGGCGGACTGGCGTTTTTGGCAAGCCATCCCGCAATTCTGCCTGACAGGATCGGCGCGATGGGGTTTTCCATGGGCTGCACCTTGGCATGGTGGCTGGCGGCACTGGATCCGCGCATTCATGCGGTCACGGCGTTATGTTGTTTTGCCGATATCGCGGAATTGGTGCGACTTGGCGCGCATGATGCGCATGGGGCCTATATGACGGTGCCAGGTCTTTTGCCTGTCGCGCGCACGGGCCAGATTGCGGGGCTTGCAGCCCCCCGTCCATTGCAGATTGCAATCGGCAGGCAAGACCCGCTGACCCCGCCCTCCGCCTTCGAGATTGCGCGCAGGGATCTGCTGCAGGCCTATGCGGCCCATGATGCGCAATCGGCGCTTCAGTTTCATCTGGAGGAAGACACGGGCCATCTTGAGACACCCGCAATGCGCCAAGCGGTGCTGGAGTTCATCAGAGCGGCCTTGCTGGCGGATTAATCTGCGTCATCCTCGAAATAATCGCGGTTATCGGCGATCAGTTGCGTCAGCGTCGACAGGATCGAGCGTAAATGCAGCCGCATCCTGTCCAGAGCCTGACCGGAATAGCCATTGACGATGGAGTCCAGAATGCCGCGATGCTCTTCAAACAGCTCGGTCATCCGCTCCTGATGGCCAAGCGACAGGCAGCGCAACCGATCAAGGGCGGTCTTTTCGCTCTGCAGGATGGTGCAGATGCGCGGGTAACCCGTCGCCCCAGCCAAAAGGCTGTGGAATTGGTCATCAAGCGCATGAAACTTGGCGCGATCATTATCGGCAAGCGCATCGGCCTGTTGCTTGAGATTGGTTTCCAGCGCCGCGCGCGCGGCCTCAGATAGGCCCGTGTCGCAGAGCCGCCCGATCACGGCCACTTCAAGCGCCTCGCGCAGGAATTGCGCGCCGCGTATTTGATGCTCGGCCAGTTTCGACACATAGGTGCCGCGACTGGGATAGGTTACGACCAGCCCCTCGCTGCGCAACAGGGCAAAAGCTTCACGCACAGGGGTTCGGCTGGCCCCAAAGACCTGACCAATCTCGTTTTCCGAGATCATGCTTCCTGGGGTCAGGGTGACATTCAGAATTGCTGATTTCACATCCGCTGCAATCTGTTCTGCAGCAGGGCGGGACAGATCCAATGGCCTGACAGGCAAGGCGCTCATGTCAATATTGGACGCTTTTCTATTCACCCTTAGACCCTTTGCAGGAAGCATGTTATCTAACCTGTATACCGGTATTCAATTTGCTTGACAACCGCTCTGTGCCTGTGGCTGATTGAACTAGACAGTCGGGAGGGGGTGTCGCGCTATGGCCAAGCCATCGCCAAAACGAGCGGTTCTGATTGGGGCGGGCATGGTTGCGCGCACCCATCTTGCGGCCTGTGCTTCGGCCTCGCAAAAGGTTGCCTTGGCGGGGATTTATTCGCGCAGCCCCGATCGGGCGCGCGCGCTGGCGGATGAGGCCCAAGCCATGCTTGGAGCATCGCCTCGGGCTTATGCATCAATTGATGACGTGGCCGCCGATGATAAAGTCGATTTCGCAATTATCCTGACCCCGCCCAATGCGCGGACCGAGGTCATCGCACCCTTGGCAGCGGCCGGCAAACATGTCCTTTTGGAAAAACCTGTTGCCCGCGATGGCGCCGAGGCGCGCGAGGTGGTGGGCATTTGTAGCGCGGCGGGCGTCCGCTTGGGTGTGGTGTTCCAACATCGCATGCGGGCGGCGTCCCTGCAGGCGGCTCAGATGATTGCGCAGGACATGTTCGGCCAGCTCGGGCTGGTCGAGATTGCGGTGCCATGGTGGCGCGATCAAAGCTATTATGATGGTGCAGGGCGCGGCAGCTATGCGCGCGATGGCGGCGGCGTGCTGATCTCGCAAGCGATCCACACGATTGATCTGGCGCTGTCTCTGGCAGGCCCCGTCGAGAGCCTGCGCGCCATGGCCGTAACCTCGCGCTTCCATCAGATGGAAGCCGAGGATTATGTCGTGGCAGGGCTGGAATTTGCCAATGGCGCGGCGGGCTCGCTGATTGCCAGCACTGCAAGTTTTCCGGGCGCGGCTGAAACGATCACCCTGCATTTCGATCTTGCGAGCTTGCATCTTGAGGCGGGCCAATTACGCGTATCTTGGCGCGATGGTCGCGTTGAGACCTTTGGCGAGGAGGCTGGCACAGGCGGCGGGGCCGACCCGATGGCCTTCACCAGCGATTGGCACCAAGCCATTTTGGAAGATTTCGCCGATGCAATATCCGAGGATCGCGCGCCTTTGGTGACGGGGCAGGCCGCCCTTGTCGCGCATGATCTGATTGATGGGATCACCCGCGCGGCGCGCTCGGGCCAGACCGAGCAGGTGGCCGCATGAGCAAACCGCTTCGCTTTGGCGCCATCGGTATTGATCACCGTCATATCTACGGAATGGCTGGCAGCATGATCAAGGCCGGCGCGGAATTTGTGGGGTGGTGGACCGACGGCCACCCGCCGCCCGAGGCCGGAATGATCGAGCGCTTCCCCGATGTCGCGCGCGTCGATGCGGCTGCGCGCTTGCTGGAAGACGACAGCATTGATCTGATCCTTCTCTCGGGCATTCCCCGCGACCGCGCGGCTTGGGCGATTGCTGCGATGGAGGCAGGCAAGGATGTGATGACCGACAAGCCGGGCTGTATCAGTTTTGACCAGCTTGACGCTCTGAAGGCATGCGTGGCGCGCACGGGGCGGATCTGGTCGATTGATTTCTCGGAGCGTTTCGAGGTGCCTTGCGCCTCAATGGCGGCGGATCTCGTGGCGCAAGGGGCGATTGGCAAGGTTGTGCAAACACTTGGTCTGGGGCCGCACCGTCTGAACCGCGCCACACGGCCCGACTGGTTCTTTGACCGTGCCGCCTATGGCGGGATCATCACCGATATCGGCAGCCACCAGATTGACCAATTCCTGTTCTTCACAGGCTCGCATGATGCCGAGATCACCATGGCCAATGTCGCCAATTACGCCAATCCCGAGGATCCGGGGCTGCAGGATTTCGGTGAGGTCGCGCTGCGCAGTGATCGGGCCCATGGCTATATCCGCCTTGATTGGTATACCCCTGATGCCTTGCCCAATTGGGGGGACGGGCGGCTGACCATTTTGGGCACCGAGGGCTATATCGAGCTGCGCAAATATGTGGATGTCGGCAGCCAAGGCACCGATCACCTGATCCTTGTGAATGGCACGCGCTGCGAGAAAATCGATGCGTCGGGGGCTCCGCTGCCCTATTTTGACAGGCTTAGCCATGACATCCGCCACCGTGACGAGACAGCGATGAGCCAGACCCATGTTTTCAAGGTCTGCGACTTGGCCCTGAAGGCTCAGGCGATGGCCGAAGGGCAGCGCCCGTGATCCGCGTGGCGATCATAGGGGCGGGCATCGGGGCCGAGCATTTGCAGGGATACCGTGCCTTGCCGCAGCGGTTCCATGTCAGCACGCTTTGCGATCTGGATTTGGATCGCGCGCGCGCCGTGGCGGGCGCGGCGGCGGACGCGGGCGATATTGCCGTGACGAGCGATTTTGACGCCGTATTGGCCGATCCTGCGATTGATCTGGTGGATATTTGCCTGCCGCCGCATCTGCATGTTCCGATGAGCCTGAAGGCGCTTGCCGCCGCCAAGCATGTGATCTGCGAAAAACCTATCACCCGCGCCTTGTCCGAGGTCGATCAATTGATCGAGGCGGCAAGACAGGCAGGCCGTCAGGTTTTTCCTGTGTTCCAATACCGCTACGGTCGCGCGATGGCGCAATTGCGCGCTCTCAAATCCGCAGGGTTTTTGGGCCGCGCCTATACGGCCAGCCTCGAGACCCATTGGAACCGCGATGCCGCCTATTACGCCATTCCTTGGCGCGGCACATGGGATGGTGAGGCAGGCGGCGCGGTGCTGGGGCATGCGATCCATGCCCATGATCTGCTGTGTCATTTGCTGGGACCAGTGGCGCAGGTTTTTGCGATGACCGATACACGGGTCAATCCCATCGAGACCGAGGATTGCGCGGCGCTGGCCTTTCGGATGGAAAGCGGTGCCTTGGCTACCAGTTCAATCACGCTTGGCGCGGGCAATGATACGACGCGGCTGCGCCTCTGCTACGAGCATCTGACTGCCGAGAGTGGCACAGCCCCCTACGCCCCGATGCAGGATAACTGGCGCTTCACGGCCCGCTTGCCTGCACGCCAAGACGAAATCGATGCGATTGTCGGAGAGGTTCCGGAAGGGCTTGGCGGTTTTGCAGGCTATCTGGAGGCCGTGGCCGATGCTTTGGCAGGCGCAGGCGGTGCAGAGGTTACCTTGCAAGACGATGGCCGCCGCTCAATCGAATTGATCACCGCGATCTATGCTTCAAGCCGAACGGGCAGGGCGGTTGCTTTGCCGCTTGGAGCCGATACAGTTTTCTACCAAGGGTGGCTGCCTGATCCGCCCGCTTTTTCACGCCTATCAGGACAATAAGGGAGGAACCTGACCAATGAAGAAGAATATCTTGATGACGACAGCCTTGGCGGCTGGACTGGGCATGGCGGCAAGCGCTTCCATGGCGCAGGAAATCCGCTTCATGTGCTATTCAGACGGCAATGAATGCGAAGTCTACGACGACGTGCTCACCCGTTTCGAGGCCGATAACCCCGGCGTTGATGTGATTGTCGACGTGGTGCCTTATCAGGCCATTCTCGAAAACCTGCCTGTGCAGCTTGCTGCGGGCACTGGTCCTGATCTGGCGAAAGTCACCGATCTGGGGGGCTTGAATGAATACTACCTTGATCTCGCGCCTCATGTGGATGCTGGATACTGGGCTGACAGCTTTGGCGAGACGCTGAACTGGTACCGCGCAGGTGCCGATGACGCGGGCATCTATGGCATGCATAGCCAGTTGACCATCACGGGGCCTTTCGTCAATGCGACCCTGTTCGAGCAAGCTGGCGTCGAGTTGCCGGGTGCGGGTGCATCTTGGGATGATTGGGCTGCAGCCTCGCGCGCTGTCGCCGAAGCAACGGATGCTGATTTTGCAATGGCGATTGACCGCTCTGGTCACCGCGTAGCGGGTCCTGCCGTGTCTTACGGCGCGCAGTATTTCGATGCCGAGGGCAACGGCCAATTGGTCGATGACGGCTTTACCGCCTTTGCCGAGCAATTTGTCGCTTGGAACGAAGATGGCACCATGGCACGGGATGTCTGGGCGGGGCAGGGTGGGGCAACCTATCAAGACGCCGCGCAGGAATTCATCAATGGCGAGCTGGTCTTCTATTATTCCGGTTCATGGCAGGTTGGCCGCATGGATGACCAAGTGGGTGATTTCTTCGATTGGCAGGTTGTCGGCAGCCCCTGTGGTCCCGCTGGCCCCTGCTCGGGCATGCCCGGTGGTGCAGGTGTCGTAGGCTTTAGCCAGACCGAGCATCCCGAGGTTGTGGCCGCTGTGATCGACTATCTCGCGCAAGAGGATGTCTATGCAGAGGTTGCGGCTCGCACACGTAACCTGCCAGCCCATCTGGGTGTCGCGGGTGCTGGTGTCGAGTTCGAGGGCGCATCGCCTGCCGCTCAAGCCGCTCTAACAGCCTTTGCCGCCGATCTTGCCAATGTCTCGCCGATTGCCTTTGCCTATCAGGGCTATGCAGGCAACCGCGCGATGTTTGGCATCACGGTTGAGCGTCTGAGCCAAGCGATTGTGGGCGAATTGACCGTGGCAGAGGCCATGGAGCGCGCAAGCTCCGATCTTGCGGCAGCGATGGCGGAAAGCCAGTAACCCTGTAAAAAAACCTCGCGCCCCCTTCTGCCAATCGCGCAGAGAGGGGGCGCGGCATTGCCAATGCGGAGGTCCCATGCTGCGGATCATCACCCCCATCATGCGTCTCATCGAAATTCCGTTTCTGGGCTTGCAGCGCCTGCTCGGGATCAATCGGCTTGCTTGGGCATTTCTTTTGCCAAACCTCGTGCTTTTTGGCCTTTTTGCCTTTCTTCCTGTCATCGTGAATGTGTTTTATGCAACCACAGGCAGTGACAATGTTCTTCTGGTTGACCGCCCCTATGTGGGCGCCCGCAATTTTGCCAATCTGATGGATTGCTCCAACTACCTCGATCCCAATTCCTGCCGCGAGGACAAGTTCTGGCGCGCGGTGTGGAACACGACATGGTTCGTGACCCTGCAGGTGGGGATCATGGTGGGCTTTTCGCTTTTGACCGCGATCATCTTGAACCGCGATATCCGCGCGCGCGGTTTTTTCCGCTCGGTCTTCTTCTTTCCTGTCCTGCTCTCGCCTGTTGTGGTGGCGCTGATCTGGAAATGGATCTTGCAGCGCGAAGGCGTGCTGAATGCCTTTCTCGACTGGACGGGGATCGGCGGCATCAACTGGCTGGTGGATGCGCAATGGGCCTTTGGCTGGTCGGTCTTTATCTCGGTCTGGGCGCATATGGGGTTTTATACGCTGATCCTTCTGGCGGGGCTTCAGGCCATTCCGCGCGATGTCTATGAGGCGGCCACGATGGACAAGGCCTCGCCTTGGCGCAGCTTTCGGCGGATCACCTTGCCGCTGTTGTCGCCCACCATGCTGGTGGTTCTGGTGCTGGCGCTGATCAAAGGCGTGCAGACCTTTGACGAGATTTACGCCTTCACAGGTGGTGGGCCAGGCACGGCCACGACCTTCATCATCCAGTATATCTATGAAGAAGGCTTTGCGGGTGCACCGCGCCTGTTCGGATTGGCGGCGGCGGCCTCCTTGCTGGTGGCGGGCGTGCTGGTGGTGCTGACCTTGGTGCAATTATGGATCAACCGGAGGAATGCGGATGTCTAGAACATGGTCCTTCCTCACCGCGACGCGGGGCAAGGGGCGTCTGCATTGGACCGATTGGGTCTCTTATGGCTATCTCTGCCTTGGCATTTTCCTGATGTTCGGCCCTGTGGTCTGGCTGGTTCTATCCAGCTTCAAAACCCCCAATGAGCTGGACCGTTTTCCGCCTCGCTTTCTGCCTTATGCGCAAGAAATGCTCGAGGTCGAAGGCTTTGATGAACCGCTTTTGGCCTATACCGTGCTTGAGGGCGATCTGGAGGGCGAGATCGTGGGCCAGACCCGCCGTGGGGCAGGCCGCATCGAGGTTGTTCTGCCCGCCAATCCGCAGGAGCGTATCCGCCTTGAGCAGTCGCAGGTCGAGGCCATCGAGCGGGTGGCCTTTGCCACCGAGAACTACAGCCAGCTGTTCGAGCGGTTCAATTTTCTGCGCTTTTTCTGGAATTCGACCTTCATAACGGTGACCGCCACCTTATTGATGTTGCTGGTAAATTCCATGGCAGCCTTTGCCCTGTCGAAATATGAATTCAGGGGCCGTACCTCGGTGTTGTTGCTGGTGATCGGCACATTGATGATCCCGCAAACGGTGGTTTTGGTGCCCTTGTTTTTGATCGTGACTCAATTAGGGATGTTCAACTCGCTTTGGGGGGTGATCATACCGGGGGCTGCAACCCCGACAGGGGTGTTCCTTCTCAGGCAATATATGATCACCATTCCCGACGAGATACTGGACGCCGCCCGCATGGACAAAGCCAGCGAATGGAAGATTTTCTGGCGCATCATCATTCCGCTTTCTGCCCCCGCCATCGCGGTTCTGGCGATCCTTGCGATCATGTGGCGTTGGAATGACTTCCTATGGCCCTTGATCGTGCTGACCCAATCGGAAAATTTCACGCTGCAATTGGCGCTCAATTCCTTCCAAGGGGAGTTGCAGACCGATTGGCCTAGCCTGCTGGCCATGACGGTTCTGACGCTGCTGCCAATCGCGGCCGTGTTCATGTTTTTACAAAAATACATCGCCACAGGGATCGCCTCGACAGGCGGCAAATGAGCGGTGACGCTGGAGTAGGAAAGGGCTGAAATGGCCAAGATTGAATTAAAACAACTGCGCAAATCCTATGGCGCAATCGAGGTGATCAAGGGGATCGATCTCGAGATTGCGCATGGCGAGTTCTGCGTTTTTGTGGGGCCATCGGGCTGCGGAAAATCCACGCTGTTGCGGATGATCTCAGGGCTGGAGGGCATTTCGGGCGGAGATATCGTGATCGGGGACGAGGTGGTCAATGACATCCCCGCCGCTGATCGTGGCTTGGCGATGGTGTTCCAGTCCTATGCGCTCTATCCGCATATGTCGGTGCGCCAGAACCTGTCTTTCGGTCTGGAGAACATCAACACCCCGCGCCCCGAGATTACGCGCAAGGTTGATGAGGTCTCGCGCATGTTGCAGATCGACATGTTGCTGGACCGCAAGCCAAAGGACCTCTCGGGTGGGCAGCGCCAGCGGGTGGCCATCGGGCGCGCCGTGGTGCGTGAGCCGCGCGTTTTCTTGTTTGACGAGCCGCTCTCCAACCTTGATGCGGAGTTGCGCGTGGATATGCGGGGCGAAATCACGGCCCTGCATCGGCGCCTTGAGAACACGATGATCTATGTGACCCATGATCAGGTCGAGGCGATGACCATGGCCGATAAGATCGCCGTGCTGCGGCTTGGCGAGTTGGAGCAATTCGGCACTCCGCTTGATCTCTATAATCGCCCGCGCAACCTCTTTGTTGCGGGCTTTATCGGCAGCCCGAAGATGAATTTTATCAAGGGCCGCGTGAGCGGAAAAACGCGCGCGCGTTTGGAGTTGGAGACGGGCGAGATGCTGGATCTGCCCGAGACGGGCTTTGCACAAAGGCTTGGCCAAGAGGTGACGCTCGGTATCCGCCCCAATCATATGCAGCCCACTGCGGCAGGGCCGATCGCAATGGATGTCGCCAGCGTCGAGCAATTGGGCGGCGAGTCCTATCTTTACGGGAAATTGCAAAGCGGCGCGGCCGTGACCTTGCATATGGCGGGTCAGACCAATGTTCAGATCGGCGAGCGGATCGCGATTTCGCTCAGCGCCGATGAGGTGCATCTCTTCGATACCGAAAGCGGTGAAACTCTCAGGACCGAGTAAGCGGAACAAGGAAGGCCCAGATGCGGCAAACATGGCGCTGGTTCGGTCCGGCAGATCAGATCAGCCTTGCTGAAATCCGCCAGACAGGTGCGCAGGGCATCGTCTCGGCGCTGCATCATATCGCCTCGGGCGAGGTCTGGCCGCGCGATGAGATCGCGGCGCGCAAGCTTATGATCGAAGGGCAGGCTGGGGCACCCACGGGCCTGAGCTGGGATGTGGTCGAAAGCCTGCCTGTGTCTGAGGCGATCAAGACCCAAGGCCCCGAGGCCAAAGCCCATTTCGCCGCCTATCGCGAGAGCCTTTCCCATCTGGCGGCGGCGGGCATCAAAACAGTGTGCTATAATTTCATGCCCGTGCTGGATTGGACCCGTACCAAGCTGGCCGCCCCTTTGCCCAATGGCGGCACCACCATGGCCTTTGATCTGTTGGATTTCGCAGGCTTTGACATCCATTTGCTCAAACGCCGTGGTGCGGATGAAGACTATGGCGAGGTGCTGCGCGAGGCCGCACGCGCGCGGATCGACGCGATGGATGAGGCGGGGCGCAAAGCTCTGACCTCCAATATTGTTGCAGGTCTTCCGGGGGCCAATGAACGCTGGAGTTTGGCGGATGTGGCCACGCATCTGAGCCGATACGATACGGTCTCGCCCGCGCGATTGCGCCAAAACCTGATCGATTTTCTGAGCGAAGTTGTTCCCACAGCCGAAGCCCTCGGGCTACGATTGTGTTGCCACCCCGATGACCCACCTTTCCCGCTTCTGGGGCTGCCGCGTGTGATGTCATCCTTGCAGGATTACAAAACCGTGCTGGAGGCTGTTGATAGCCCTGCCAATGGGGCCACTTTTTGCACGGGATCGTTTGGTGTGGATGCAGGGTTTGACCCTGTTGCTTTTATCCGCGACTTGGGGCCGAAAATCCATTTCGTGCATCTGCGCAATACCACGCGCCATGCCCCCGAAGATGGCGCGCGTTGCAGCTTTTACGAGGCTGAACATCTGGGTGGCGATACCGATATGGTCGCCACTATCCGCGCGCTTCTGGCAGAGCAAGCGCGCCGCAAGGCCGAGGGCCGTGCAGATTGGGAAATTCCGATGCGCCCCGATCACGGGCAGGCGCTTTGCTCGGATTTGCAGCGCCCCTTGCAGCCCGGCTATCCGTTGGTTGGCCGTTTGCGCGGCTTGGCCGAATTGCGCGGGGTGATGGCGGCTCTGACGGAATGAAGGGTCATAGGGAACCTCGCGGCGAAGCAGGCTGTGGACCAGACAAATCCCTTGTCCTGCAGACGTATCGCAAAGCGGGGATTGTTAATTCCGATCACAGGTCGCGCCGAAATAGTGTTGCAAGGAGCAAACGGGCATGACGTATGTAGACAACGCGCCTTTCAGTTCCGAAACCCATCTTTATGCAGCGCGGAACACTTCCTATAGAGATAATATGAGCACGCTCTTTTCCCCTGATAAAACGCGTCGTAGCGCCCCCGATTGCCTTGCCATCGGTCGTCTCAAGAGGCTGGCCGCGTTGCACGGTACCAAGCGGGCCTTCTCCTATGGACAGATGGCATGACACCCTCTTCTTTGCCTGAAAAGCTCGGTATCGGTATCGTGCATTTCGGCCTTGGGGCCTTCCACCGAGCACATCAGGCGGCCTTCACACAGGATGCAATTTTAGCCTGCGGGGGCGATTGGGGAATTGAAGCTGTTTCCATGCGCAATCCAGTGCTCGCAGAAACGCTGATGGATCAGGGCGGAAGATATACCTTGATCGAACAACATCCAAAGGGGCCAAAGCTCCTTGAGATGACTGTGATCCGAAAGGCCCGAGCGCTTCAAGGAAATGAATTCCGCCTCGTTGAACGGATGGCAGATCCGGCAACCCAAATCGTGACCATCACAGTGACCGAAAAGGGCTATGGGGCCGACATCGGATCACGGTGCTTAGACCGGTCCAATAGCGCAATCACCCACGATCTTGCCGATCCCGAAGCGACCCCACAAAGCCTTATCGGTCTTATTTTAGCGGGTCTGGCTGCCCGTCATGATGCGGGTCATGGAGGGCTAACGCTGATGTCCTGCGATAACCTGCCGGAGAACGGTGATTTGCTTGCTGCACTCGTTCTCGAATTCGCTCAAGAGACACAGCCAAGCCTTGTGGAATGGATTTCCAGAGCATGTCGTTTTCCCAACAGTATGGTCGATAGGATTACACCAGCGGCCACGGATGAAACCTTTGCGATTGCTCAAGCGGCACTTGGTCGCCCTGATCTTGCGGCAATCGAGACCGAAGCTTTTCGCCAATGGGTCATCCAAGATAGCTTTGCAGGCGCGCGCCCTGCCTGGGAACAGGCGGGGGCTGAGATTGTCCCTGATGTGGCCCCTTTCGAGACAATGAAACTGCGTCTTCTTAACGGGTCGCATTCGCTTATCGCCTATCTCGGCGCCTTGGGAGGGTTTCCAGCGGTACGGGACGTGATGGCCGATGCCGACCTTGCAAATGTGGTTCAGGCGCATATGACCCTTGCTGCCCAAACCCTTCCACCGACACCTGGGATGGATGCAAAAAGCTATGCAGACGCATTGGTCTCGCGTTTTGCAAATCCCGCCATCGATCATCGTTGCGTGCAAATCGCAATGGATGGCAGCCAGAAATTACCACAGCGCATCTTTGTTCCGGCTCGCCTGCAATTAAAAGCAGGGCGGGGGATCGGGACATTTGCTCTGGCCACGGCCGCGTGGCTCCGTTTCGCCGAAGGAATAGATGAAAAGGGGCGGAAACTGGACCTCAATGACCCGCTGGCAGACAATATCCGCGCGGTTTTGGCTCGGGCTGGCGCAAATCCTGAAGATCGTGTTTCAGCTATCGCAACCATCCCCAATTTTGCGCATCACGGAGTGCTCGAAGATCAGAGATTTTCTCACAGGACCGCTGAATTGCTGAATCTACTCGAGCAGCACGGTGTTCATGCAGCGGTACAGGCTGCATTGAAAAACTGAGAGCTTCTTAAATAATCGGAACAATATCGACGCATGGCGCTAAATTGCCTGCCGTCAGCGCCTAGTTTTGTAGACGCTTTGCTTGGAGATTTTGGAGTCGAGGCAAGGCCGATATGAACACGAGAATACGGTATTCAGACGCGTTCAAACAGGACGGCGTGTCACCGCTTGTGTAAGCGTTTGTGTAACCTTTTCTCAAAACAGTCTGAATGCTACTTCATAGGCACTGAAACTAAACGACAATTTTGAAAATTGGCTCCGGCGGTAGGGATCGAACCTACGACCAATTGATTAACAGTCAACTGCTCTACCGCTGAGCTACGCCGGAACTTCGCGCCGTATAGCAAGGTGGATTTTCCGCGTCCAGTGGGTCTGGCAGAAAAAATGTAACTATCGTGGCGCTAGATCGAGAATTTGGCTGAAGCGGTCAGAGGGCCATCGGGTTTGGTGATGTTTTTCTCAACAAGATCAATGAGGTGCGCAAGGGTGTTGCGCTCGGCGGCGGGAAGAAGGGCGGGCTTGAGATCGGTGTAGATTTCCGTGGCCAAGCCCTGTGCATTGGCGGGGCCCTTGGTGAGGGCCTGTAGAATCTGCGCCTCGCGTCCGCGTCTATGGGCGAGCAATTCGGCACAGCGGGCGGCGGGGGCGTTCACGGGGTTGCCATGACCTGCATAGAAGATGCGCGGGTCCATTTCCTGTAGAGCGGCCACCGACGCCATAAAGGCCGTCATGTCGCCATCAGGGGGCGAGACCAGCGAGGTTGACCAATCCATCACCAGATCGCCCGAGAAAACCGCGCCCTCCCAGATAAAGCTCAGATGGTTGGCCATATGCCCCGGTGTGGCGCGGGTTTCGATCTGCCATTCACTGCTTTCGATGCGGCTGCCCTCGCCAATCTGGGTGTCGGGGGTGAAATCAAGATCAACGCCTTCGCCGCCACCCAATTGACCTTCTTTGGCCAGCGCCTGCATGAGGGGGGAGCGGCCCCAATCACTGGGTCCTGCCGCCAGCACGGGTGCGCCTGTGCGCTGTGACAGCGGGGCTGCCAGTGGGGAGTGGTCGAGATGGGAATGGGTCACAAGGATATGGGTGATCCGCCCGCCCGCGGGGATGGCTGCCATAATCGCCTCCAAATGCGCGGGGATGGCGGGGCCAGGATCAATCACCGCGATCTCGCTTTGGCCGATCAGATAGGTATTGGTGCCATGCAGCGTCATCGGCGAGGGGTTGGGGGCCAGCACCTGCTGTAGCCCTGCCTCAAGCATGCGGGTTGTCATCTGCTCTTCCCTCCTGCGGCCTGCACGGTTTAGATGGGCCATGGTATTTGCTTGGATCAAAAGAGGGTTGCCGCGGGGTCTGTATGGACGGGCCGCCCTTATTCTGATCGTGCCGATTGTTACTATCCAGCTTGTCGTCTCGGGCGCCTTCCTGCAACGCCATTTCGAAGATGTCACCGAACAGATGACCACGGGCCTTGCGGTGGAGCTGCGCTTTGTGGTGGCCGAGCTTGAGGCAGGCGGGATGACGGCGGGCCGCGTGGTGGCCGTGCCTTTGGGCATCACCTTGCGCGAGGGTACGGCACAGCCCTTTGACGGGCCTGCCACCACCGATAGGCTGTTTTATGATTTCTCGGGGCGGATCGTGATCTCCACCCTGATGCGTTATCTCGACGGGATTGCTTGGATCGATCTCAAGACCAATGACCGTATCGTGGTGCTCAACCTTATGCTGGAGGATGGCGTTTCGGTTGATGTGGAGTTTTCGCGCCGCCGTGTCTCGGCCTCGAACCCGCATCAATTGCTGGTTTTGATGGTCTTCACAGGCATTTTGATGACGGGTGTCGCCTATCTTTTCCTGCGCAATCAATTGCGCCCGATCCGCCGTCTGGCCCGCGCGGCCGAGGATTTCGGCAAAGGGCGGGGCGGTGATTATCAACCCTCAGGCGCGCTTGAGGTGCGCAGTGCGGGGCGGGCCTTTCTGGATATGCGCAGCCGGATCGAGCAACAGATCGAGCAGCGCACCATGATGTTGTCGGGCGTCAGCCATGATTTGCGCACGCCCCTGACCCGTATGAAACTGGGGCTGAGTTTCATGGAGGAGAGCGAGGAGGTCGACGGCCTGCGCCGCGATGTCGAGGAGATGGAGGAGCTTTTGACCGGCTTCCTTGATTTCGCGCGCTCTGATGCTTTGGACGACCCCGAAGAGGTGGATGTCGCGGCTCTGGTTGAACAGGTTGTGGCCGATAGCCAGCGCGGCGGGGGCAATGTGAGCCTTGTGGGGGCCGAGACGCGCCCCATGGTCGAGCTGCGCCCGCAGGCCTTGCGCCGCGCGCTGAGCAATCTTTTATCAAACGCGTTGCGCTATGGCGATCAGGCGCGGGTGTCTTTCACTGTGATGGAGCGCGCCATCCGCTTGACCGTTGAGGATAACGGGCCAGGCATCGCGCCTGAGGATCGCTCGGATGCGCTCAGGCCCTTCGTGCGGCTTGATGAGGCGCGCAACCAGAATAAGGGCTCGGGCGTGGGGCTGGGGCTGGCGATTGCCTCGGATATTGCGCGGCGTCATGGCGGCACATTGCGCCTGTCCGAGAGCGCTGATCTGGCAGGCTTGCGCGTGGATGTGGTTTTGCCGCGCTAAAGGGCGCGCGTCTGCGCGTGCAGGCGGGGCAGGGATGGCGAGTTTGAAAATGGTAGGCCCGGCAGGACTTGAACCCGCAACCAAAGCGTTATGAGCGCTCTGCTCTAACCAATTGAGCTACAGGCCCGCCATGCGCGATTGACTATCACAAGGGCGCGGCGGGTCAAGCGCAAGCCGATGCCATAAAACCGCGCATTGGGCGCAAGCCTGCCATGGACTATGGCGCATTGCGCTGATAGCAGAACGCGCAAAGACAAAAGCCTTGGGGACGTGATGCCATGACACACGGCAAGAACAGCCTGACCTATGCCAGCGCAGGTGTTGATATTGATGCGGGCAATGCCTTGATCGACAGGATAAAACCGGCTGCGGCGGCCACCAACCGCGCGGGCGTGATGTCGGGGCTTGGCGGCTTTGGCGGGCTGTTCGACCTCAAGGGCGCGGGCTATTCCGACCCTATTTTGGTCTCGGCCACCGATGGTGTGGGCACCAAGCTTAGGATCGCAATCGATACGGCCAATTACGACACGATCGGGATCGATCTGGTGGCGATGTGCGTCAATGATCTGGTCTGCCAAGGTGCCGAGCCTTTGTTCTTCCTTGATTATTTTGCCACGGGCAAGCTCGATCTGGATGCGGCCACCACCATCATCAACGGGATCGCCAAGGGCTGTGAGGCTTCGGGCTGTGCGTTGATCGGTGGCGAGACAGCGGAAATGCCAGGCATGTATCATGATGGTGATTTCGACCTTGCGGGATTTGCCGTGGGCGCAATGGAACGCGGCGCGGATTTGCCCGCAGGCGTTGCAAAGGGCGATGTGCTTTTGGGGCTGGCCTCCAACGGGGTGCATTCCAATGGCTATTCGCTGGTGCGCAAGATTGTCGAGCTGTCGGGTCTTGGCTGGGATGCGGCCTCGCCCTTCGGGGAGGGGACCCTTGGCGAGGCTTTGCTGGCCCCCACACGGCTTTATGTGACACAAGTGCTCAGCGCCATTCGCGCAGGCGGTGTGCATGGGCTTGCCCATATCACAGGGGGCGGTTTGACCGAGAACCTGCCCCGCGTTCTGCCCGAAGGGCTTGGCGCACAGGTTGATCTGACCGCTTGGTCCTTGCCGCCCGTCTTTGCATGGCTGGCCGAGCAGGGCGGGATTTCCCAAGCAGAAATGCTCAAGACCTTCAATTCGGGCATTGGCATGGTTGTGGTTGTGGCCGCCGATCAGGCCGATGCGATCACCGGCTTGCTGCAATCCGAGGGCGAGACGGTGTACCAGCTTGGCCATCTGATCGAGGGCGCGGGCGTCTCCTATACAGGTGCGCTTGCGTGAGCAAACGGGTTGCGATCCTGATTTCGGGCGGCGGCTCCAATATGGTGGCTTTGGCGCGCTCGATGACGGGCGACCACCCTGCGCGCCCTTGTGTGGTTCTGGCCAATAGTGCGGATGCAGGCGGGCTGGCGCGCGCGGCCGAGATGGGCATTGCGACCGAGGCCGTCGATCACCGCCCCTTCAAGGGTGATCGCGCAGGGTTTGAGGCGAAATTGATCGAAACGCTTGAGCGCCATTCCCCCGATATCATCTGCCTTGCAGGCTTCATGCGTGTGCTGACCGAGCATTTTGTCAGCCATTATGCGGGCCGTATGCTCAATATCCACCCCTCGCTTTTGCCGAAATATCCGGGCCTTCACACTCATGCCCGCGCGCTTGAGGCGGGCGATTCTGAACATGGCTGTACTGTGCATGAGGTGACGCCCGTGCTGGATCAGGGCCCGCTTTTGGGGCAGGCCCGTGTCTCGGTGCAGGCGGGGGATACGCCTGAGACATTGGCCGCCCGTGTGCTGGCGCAGGAACATCTGCTCTATCCCGCCGTGCTGCGCCGTTTTGCAAGTGGCGCGCGCGGGCCTGTTTACCTGAACGCAACAGATTAGGGCAGGGCTTGGCTGGGGCTTTCCTTTCGGCCCCCACTCGCCTATCACCGCTGCTCAAACTGTTCCAAAATGCTGTGGCCCGCGATTGACTCAGATTATCACCACGACCGAGGCGCTCGCCGCCTTTTGTGCCCGCGCCGCGACCGTGCCCTATGTCACTGTCGATACCGAGTTTTTGCGCGAACGCACTTATTTCGCGCAGCTTTGCCTCGTGCAGCTGGCCCTTCCCGGAAAAGATGACACAGACGCCGTTCTGGTTGATCCCTTGGCCGAGGGCATGTCGCTTGCGCCGCTTTATGATCTGTTCCGCAATGAGGCGGTGGTCAAAGTCTTTCATGCCGCGCGCCAAGACCTCGAGATTTTCTATGTCGAGGGCGATGTCGTGCCCAAGCCGCTTTTTGACACCCAAGTGGCCGCGATGGTCTGCGGCTTTGGCGATCAGGTGGGTTATGAGACTTTGGTGCGTAAAATCGCCAAATCCAGCCTCGATAAATCCTCGCGCTTTACCGATTGGTCGCGCAGGCCGCTCTCGGATGCGCAAAAGACTTACGCCTTGGGTGATGTGACCCATCTGCGCCAGATTTACGAATTTCTTGCCAAGCAATTGGAAAAAACCAATCGCACCGCTTGGGTTGAAGAAGAATTGGGTCAACTGACCGATCCCTCGAACTATGTGGTCGAGCCTGCGCAGGCATGGCGGCGGTTGAAGGTGCGCACGACCGCAGGGAAATTCCTTGCCGTGCTCAAGGAGCTTGCAGCTTTCCGTGAATCCTACGCGCAGGAGCGTAATGTGCCGCGCAACCGCGTGCTCAAGGATGACGCTTTGATGGAGGTTGCCTCCACCAAGCCGAAATCTGTGGGGGATTTGGGCAAGTCGCGTCTCTTGCAGCGCGAAGCGCGCAAAGGCGAATTGGCCGATGGTTTATTGGCCGCGGTCAAGCGCGGGCTGGAGATGCCGGCTTCGCAATATCCAAGCCTGCCCGAAGGGCCGGACCGCTCTGCCCTGAACCCTGCTTTGGCGGATTTGCTGCGGGTATTGCTGAAAGCCAAGACCGAAGAATATGGCGTGGCGCAAAAGCTGATCGCCTCGGCCTCGGATCTCGATGATATCGCTTCGGGCCATCTGGACGGTCTGTGGTCACGCGGATGGCGTGGCGAGGTTTTCGGCAAGGATGCCTTGCGTCTGGTAGAGGGCAAGGTTGGCTTGGCCGTCAAAGGCGCCAGCGTTCAACTGGTTGATATTTAATATAAAACCGCGCGCCTCTAGCGACGGATGGAGCGGCGGTTATTCTGGCCCTGCACCACGATTGTGCGGATCCCGTCCAGATCCTGTGTGCTCATGAAACGACCCGCCAGAACCTCGCGGCTGCGCTGCGTGCCTGCTGCCGCTTGGGTGAGGGGCGGGAAGATGCGAAACTCCATCGTCAAAGTGCCGCCCTCGCGGCTGGTCTCGACCAGATCGGCCTCCCAATAGCCTTGGGTGGGTGGCAATCCGATGGCGTTGATGATCGCGCCGCCCGGCAGGGCATCGGCTTGCAGGCTCAGCACTTCGCCTGCCAGTTGGCGGTTATCGAGAACCTCGACCACCTCTTCAACGCTCACCCGTTCTTCGCGATCGCCTCCGAACCAGTTGAAAGGGTTCAACCGTGTGGCACAGCCCGCAAGGCTGATGGCAACAACACTTAGAATAGCGATACGTGTGATCATTTCGGATAGCCCCTCCACAGGTCAGTGACCATTGCCTAGCGCATCCCGATGATGTTGAAAAGCGCCACTGGACCTTCGCGGCCCCGCAGCCTAGGTCTAAGCGCAGAAATTGCAGCAGGAAAGATGGCAGGCCATGGCCACCGAAGCCTTTGAAGACATCGCCGAGACCTTTGACTTCCTTGATGATTGGGAAGATCGCTACCGTCATGTGATTGAGTTGGGCAAAGCCATGCCTCCGCTGGAGGAGGCCTTTCGCGTGCCTGCCACCAAGGTGGATGGCTGTGCGAGCCAAGTCTGGATTTTGCCCGAGATTGACGGGCAGGGGCCGCAGGCGCAATTCCGCTTTCGCGGCGAAAGCGATGCGATGATCGTGCGCGGGCTGATCGCCGTGTTGCATGCGCTTTATTCCGATCAATCGGTCTCGGATGTGCTGAAGGTGGATGCAGGGGCGGAACTGGCGCGTCTGGGGTTGGACGAGCATCTTTCGGCGCAACGCTCAAACGGGGTGCGCGCAATGGTGGAGCGTATTCGCAAATTGGCGGCCGAGGCCTCCTTGGCCTAAAGCGCGCGCAGAGCCTTTTCCAGATCGCCATAGCCTGTAAGGCGCCGCTCGAAATCCAAGTTCAGGAACGCCGCACAAGCCTTTGCTTTTTCGGTTAATTCTGGGTCATCTATCTGGGCCTGATAGACGAGTTTCTCGTAATTTCCGAAATACATATCGCGCAGCTCGGGATGGCGGTCGAGGCCAAGGGGTTTGGTCACGAAGGCATCGAATTGGCGCACGAGGAAATCGGTGAGGTAAAAGGCCGTGACCTCGCCCAATTCGGCAAAGGCGGTATTGCCTTCAAAGAAGCTGTAGCAATGCGGGCCTTCCAGCATCTGCACGCCAAGCTCGGCGCATTTGGCCTGCAACAGCCCGCCCGTGCCGCAATCGGCATAGAGCACGAAAACCTGATCATAGGCGGCGCGATGCGCCTGCACGGCCTCGGCCACAGCTTGCGGTATCTTGTCGGGGGTGTTGTGCAGGATGGCAGGCAGGCAGTGCAGATCAAGATGCGACCAGCCGTTCGCCCGCGTCAGGGCCAGCACCTCGCGCGCCAAGGCCCCGCAGGCCAGCAGCAGGATGCGGCCATTCCCCGTGGCCTCAAGCCCGCTTTGGGTAAGGGCTTTATCTTCTGGATATTCTGTCATTTTCGTAGCGCCAGACGCAGCAGGAGTGCCGGCAGAACCAGCGCGCTCAATATGCCGATCTCGCTGGCAAAGCCCAATTGCGGCCCGAACCAGAGCGCAACCGTCACACTGATGCCTGCAGCCAGAAGGACAGCGGCGATCAGGAATATGAATTGGCGTGGTGGCATCTGTTTCTCCCGTTTCTGCCCTTGATGTGGGGGCGGGAGCGAGGGATTGCGAGACTGGCCCGCTTGAATTTGCGGGCCAGTGTCAAAAGGTTCAGGCTTGGGCTGCCATCTGGTTGTGTTTGCGCGCCATGAACTCCTTGGCGGTTTCCACAGCGACAGCGGCGTCACGGCAATAGGAATCAGCGCCGATCGCGCGGCCGAATTCCTCGTTCAGCGGTGCGCCACCGACCAGAACAACGTAATCGTCGCGAATGCCCTTTTCGACCATCGTGTCGATCACGACCTTCATATAGGGCATGGTCGTGGTCAGCAGGGCCGACATCCCAAGGATATCCGCGCCTTCCTTGTCCAAAGCCTCAAGATAGCTTTCGACAGGGTTGTTGATGCCCAGATCGACAATCTCGAAGCCCGCGCCTTCCATCATCATGGAGACGAGGTTTTTGCCGATATCATGGATATCGCCTTTGACGGTGCCAATCACCATTTTGCCAACGCGCGGCGCGCCTGTTTCCACCAGAAGCGGCTTCAGGATGGCCATGCCGCCCTTCATCGCATTGGCGGCCATCAGCACTTCGGGCACAAAGAGGATGCCGTCACGGAAATCATTGCCCACAATGGTCATGCCGCCAACCAGCGCCTTGGTCAGGATGTCATAGGGCGTCCAGCTGCGTTCCAGCAGGATATTGACCGATTCCTCGATCTCTTCCTTCAGACCATCATAGAGGTCGTCGAACATCTGTTGGACAAGTTCATCATCGGGCAAGTCCGACAGGATGATATCGTCATTGTCATCTGACATGGTCTGCGTCTCCTAAAGGCCCGAGGCCTGCGCTCTCTATTGGACCGATTACCTAACCTTATGCGCCACAAGGGGGCGTTAATTTGCGACATAGCCTCGGTCTGTGGCGACCTGATGGCGAATTTTGCAGCCGTTTTCGCGGCTTAATCCCTGCGACGGCGATTGGCGCGGGCGCGTGTGGGGCCTGCACCATCCGTGCCGTCGGAGCCCGAGGAGAATCCTCCAAGCACGTCGGCGATTTCCTCAAGGCTTGGCGCATCGCCGCGCGGAGTCTCTTCCAACGCTTTGCGCATCGCGCTGAGATGGTGGGTTTGCGTGCCGCAGCACCCGCCAATGATCGTAGCACCGGCATCGCGGGCCATAACAGCATAGCGCGCCATCAATTCGGGCGTGCCGTCATAATGGATATGGCCATCGACATATTTCGGGATGCCTGCATTGCCCTTGGCGATGATCGGGCGGGGATTTCCTGAGGCGCGGAAGCCCAAGACAGTGCGCATCAGGTCCGAAGCCCCGACACCGCAATTCGCGCCATAGGCCATTGGCTTATTTTCGAGCTTTTCGACCATTTCCGACATCGCCTGAGAGGTCATGCCCATCATCGTGCGGCCTGCTGTGTCAAAGCTCATCGTGCCGACCCATGGCATATCGGCCAGTTTTGCGGCCTCGGCGGCGGCCATATATTCCTCGGGGGCCGAGATCGTCTCGACCCAAAGCACATCCGCGCCGCCCTGTTTGAGGCCCTCGGCCTGTTCATGGAACATCTCGACGGCGGCGGCATGGGTGAGGGGGCCCATAGGCTCCATGATCTCGCCAGTCGGCCCGACCGAGCCTGCAACGATCACTTTGCGACCTGCCTTATCGGCGACCTCGCGGCCGATCTCGGCGGCTTTGCGGTTCAACTCGATGCAACGATCCTGCGCGTCATGCAGTTTGAGCCGCGCGCGCGTGCCGCCAAAGGAATTGGTCAGGAAGATATCCGAGCCCGCATCAACCGCACCTTGGTACAGGGCCGCGATCCGGTCGGGATGTTCGTCATTCCAAATCTCGGGCGAGTCGCCCGATTGCAGCCCCATATTGAACAGGGTCGTTCCCGTCGCGCCATCGGCCATCAGCCAGTCGCGGGTTTTGAGAAGCTCGGAGAGTGCATTGGTCATGTGATATCTTTCTGTGCTTGCAAGCGCCGCCCGTTTGGCCCGTTCAGCATCTTGAGGCAACCCGCAATCTTCACATGATGATTATGAATTTGCCTGCAGCCCAGTTGGCCGCGCGCCCCGCAAGGGATTTGCGGGGCGCGCGCTAGCATGTGGTGCAGGCTGCCGTTCAGTCCTCGCTGAGCAATTGCGCTTTGGCCAGCGCCATCAGTTCTGCGTATTTGGCGCGCAGTTTTTCCTCGGGCACTCTGTCGCCCAGATCGGTCAGCAATTTGCGCATCACATCTTCATGGCCCGCTTCCTCGAAATCGGCGCGGATCACCTCTTTGGCATAGGCCTCGGCCTCGTCGCCCGATTTGCCCAGAATTTCGGCCACCCAAAGCCCGATCAATTTATTACCTCGGGCCTCGGCCTTGAATTTCATATCCTCATCATGGGCGTATTTCGCCTCGAATGCGTTTTCACGATCGTCAAAGGTGCTCATGGTCTGCCTTTCTGTTTTGGCCAGATATGCCCTTTTAGATAGGTACGGGCAGGGGCGCTTCGCAAGCGGCATGCGGCATCCATCTTGCGAGGCGCAGCAGTTTGGCCTATAGCGCCGAGCAAGGATGGGGCGCTTTTCTTGCCGTCCCCACAGCAAGTTTCACTGGAGACATCATGGCACGGCGTACCAAGGTCTATGAAGGCAAGGCCAAAATCCTCTATGAGGGTCCCGAACCCGGTACTCTGGTTCAATATTTCAAGGATGATGCCACCGCGTTCAATGCCGAGAAAAAGGCAACGATCGATGGCAAAGGCGCGCTGAACAATCGTTTGTCCGAGTTTTTCATGACAGGTTTGGGCGGGATCGGTGTGCCGACCCATTTCATCAAACGCCTCAATATGCGCGAGCAATTGATCCGCGCGGTCGAGATCATTCCCTTGGAGGTTGTCGTGCGCAATGTGGCGGCGGGCTCGATCTCGAAGCGTTTGGGCATTGAGGAGGGCACCGCCCTGCCGCGTCCGATTGTCGAATTTTACTATAAAGACGATGCGCTTGGCGATCCGATTGTCTCGGAAGAGCATATCATCGCTTTCGGGTGGGCCTTGCAGCAGGATATTGACGATATGGTCAGCCTTGCCCTGCGGGTGAATGATTTCATGTCGGGTTTGATGCTGGGGGTCGGGATCAAACTGGTCGATTTCAAGATCGAGATCGGCCGTGTCTTTGATGGGGATTTCATGCGGCTGATCGTGGCCGATGAGATCAGCCCCGATAGCTGCCGCCTTTGGGATATCGAGACGGGCCAGAAGCTCGACAAGGATGTGTTCCGCCGTGATCTGGGCGATCTGGCGGATGCCTATACGGAAGTGGCGCGGCGCCTTGGTGTGATGCCTGCGCAGGGCTCGGGCGTGACCAAGCCCACATTGATCAACTAAGAAGAGCGTGCGGGGATAGGGTTTTCCCGTGCGGATTTTCGTATTTTTGGAAAGATGAAGGGTGGGGCGATGCGCGCAACCGTGACTGTGATGCTGAAACAAGGTGTATTGGACCCGCAGGGCGAGGCGGTGCGTCACGCGCTTGGGAGCCTCGGGTTTGAGGGTGTGAATGGCGTGCGCCAAGGTAAGGTGATCGAGTTGGATCTGGCCGAGGGCACCACTGAGGCGCAGATCGGTGAGATGTGTGAAAAGCTGCTCGCCAATACCGTGATCGAGAGCTACGAGATCGCGCTGTCGTAAGCTGCGCGCATGATTGCTTGACGGCTGGCCCAGTTTGGCGTCCCCTTCGGGGATGTGACGGCTTGGGAGGGTCAGCGGATGCGGGCGGCGGTTTTGCGCGAATATAATCAGGATTTGTCGATAGAGGATGTGGCTGATCCTGACTGCCCCGAGGATGGGGTTGTTCTTAAAGTCATGGCTTGCGGGGTGTGCCGCTCGGATTGGCATGGCTGGACGGGCGAGCATCCACGCGTTTTGCTGGGGCAGATCGGCGGCCATGAATATTGTGGCGAGGTGGTCGAAGCGGGGCCGCGCGCGACCTATAAGACGGGCGATC
The DNA here is from genome assembly GCA_965656935.1 of uncultured Paracoccaceae bacterium. Lineage (GTDB taxonomy): Bacteria > Pseudomonadota > Alphaproteobacteria > Rhodobacterales > Rhodobacteraceae > M30B80. The sequence continues at coordinate 53,577 of CBFHMG010000010.1, read as the reverse complement.
TGGTTGTTGCCCCCTTTATTCTGGCCTGTGGGCGCTGCCCATCCTGCCAATCGGGCAATCAAAATACATGTCCTGACCAGCGGCTCCCCGGTTTTGTGGAACCTGGTGCCTTTGCGGAATATGTGGCGGTTCCATTTGATCATAATCTCGCGCGTCTGCCCGAGAGCCTCTCGCCCACGGTGGCGGCGGGGCTGGGGTGCCGTGTGACCACCAGTTGGCATGCGCTGACGGGGCGTGCGGCGGTGCAGGCGGGGGAATGGGTGGCTGTGCATGGCACGGGCGGCATCGGTTTGTCGGCGGCGCTTTTGGCCAAGGCGCTTGGGGCCTATGTGGTGGTCGTCGATATCGTGCAGGAAAAGATCGATCACGCGATATCCTTAGGGATTGATGCGGGGGTCAATGCAGCCGATAGCGGCGCGGCCGAGCGGATCCGCGAGATCACGCGCGGCGGCGCGCATGTCAGCATCGAGGCTTTGGGGATCCCTCAAACCGTGAATGCATCAATCGAGTGTCTGCGGCCTTTGGGGCGGCATGTGCAGGTGGGCATGCCGATCGGGCATACCGCGCGCATGGAGATCAATATGAATGCCGTTTATATGGGCAATCTTTCACTTTTTGGCACGCGTGGCATGCCAAGTTGGCGCTATCCCAGTCTTCTTGGCTTGATCGAGAGCGGCGCTGTCGATATGTCGCCGCTTATCGCGCGCGAGATTGCGTTGTCGCAGACCGGAGCAGAGCTTGCCGCTTTCAACGGGCCGACACCGCCGGGCGTGGCTGTGATAACCGATTTCCTGACCTAGCCGGAGTGCTGTCCGATGAAAGCTGCCATCCTCGTTTTTCCAGGGTCCAATTGTGACCGCGATCTTAAAGTTGCTTTCGAGCGCGCGGGGTTTGAGACCAGCATGGTCTGGCACAAGGAGGCGAGCCTGCCTGACGGGGTTGATCTTGTGGGCGTGCCTGGCGGGTTTTCCTATGGCGATTACCTGCGTTGCGGAGCGATTGCGGCGCAATCGCCGATTGCGGGCGCATTAAAAGCCCATGCCGAGCGGGGCGGGTTCGTTTTCGGGGTCTGCAACGGCTTCCAGATTTTGACCGAGACACGGCTTTTGCCTGGTGCCTTGCTGCAAAACGCCTCGACCAAATATATCTGCAAAGTCGCCCCACTGCGGGTCGAGACCACCGATAGCGCCTTCACCAATGGCTATGAGCTGGGACAGATGATTGATGTGCCGATTGCCCATCACGAGGGCAATTACCAAGCCGATACCGAGACCTTGGCGCGTCTGAATGGCGAGGATCGCGTGGCTTTCCGCTATGCCGAGAACCCCAACGGAGCGGTTGAGGATATCGCGGGCATTCTGTCCGAGAACCGCCGCGTTTTGGGGATGATGCCCCATCCCGAGCGACGCTCGGAGGAGGCCCATGGTGGCAGCGACGGGGCGGCCCTGTTTGCATCGCTGGCGGGCGTGCTGGTTGAGGCGTGATTGCGCGGAGAATGCGCAACCATCCTTGAGCCTGACGGCTTGCTCGCTTAGCCTTGCTCCATGAGTTTGGAACCCGCACCCTCTGATACGCTTGGGGCCTTCCCACTATTGGGGCGGTCGGCTTGGGTGTTTCGTGGCTTGATGCTTTTATTCGTGGTGGTGGCCATTGTCGTCATCTGGGTGTCGAACACGTTTTTCACACAAAGATTTACCGAGAGCACGCGCAACCGCGCCGAGATCAGGTTGGCGCTTTATTCGGGCACGATCATGTCGGAGTTGCAGCGCAACTCGGTCGTGCCATTGCTGCTATCGCGCGATCCTGTCCTGATCTCTGCGCTGACCAATGATGATTTCACCTCGACCTCGCAGCGTTTGATTTCCTATCTCGACGAGATCGGTGCGGCCTCGCTGCTTTTGCTGTCACGTGAGGGGCGGGTGGTGGCGGCCACTGACAGGCAGCGCCTTGGTGAATTGCGCAATTCCAACCCGTTTTTCGTGGAGGCCGTGCGTTCAAATGAAACGGTTTTCACCTCGAACGAGCCTGAAACAGGGCGGTTTGATTTCACATTCTCGCGGCGCATCACCCAAGATAACCGCCTGATCGGGGTGATCTTGGTCGAGATTGATCTGGCCCGTGTGGTCGAGCGGTGGCGCGGCACCTCTGAGGCCGTTTTCATCGCCAATTCCGAGGGGCGGATCGTGATGTCGACCGAGCCGCGTTGGCGCGGGCTGACCGAGGATGAGGCCTTGGCCCGTCAATCGCCGCCCACGGCCATCCAGCGCGCCTTGGATAATGCAGGCGATTGGGCCTTTGGCGATCCCGGCCCCTATTTCTTTGGCGATGACACTTTGCGCCTGACCGCGCGCATTCCGTTTCGGGGCTGGCAGATCATTTCCTATACCGCCTATGCCTCGGTTCGGGAGCGGGTGAACGGCATTTTGGCGCTCGAGATCATGGGATTCGCGCTGCTTTTGGCGGGAGCTTTCTATGTTTTGAGCCGCAGGGCGCGGTCGCAATCTTTTGTGCTGCTGCGGGAATCGGCAGAGCTTCGCCGTTTGAACGCACGCCTACAGCGGGAAATTGCCGAGCGCCAGAAGGTCGAAAGGACCCTTGAGGAGGCCGAGCAAAGCCTTGCACAGAGCCAGAAACTGGCCGCTTTGGGCGAGATGTCGGCGGCGGTCAGCCATGAGTTGAACCAGCCGCTTGCGGCGATGAAAACCTATCTCGCGGGGGCGCGGCTTTTGCTGCAGCGCCGCCGCCCCGAAGAAGCCCTTTCCTCCTTCCAGCGGATCGATGATCTGATCGAGCGGATGGGGGCCATCACGCGACAGCTGAAATCCTATGCCAGAAAGGGCGGAGAGGCCTTTGAGCCGGTCGATTTGCGCGATGCTTTGAGCGGGGCTTTGACCATGATGGAGCCGCAATTGCGTCAGCAGAAAGTGGAGATCACCCAAACCATCCCGCGCCGCGCCGTTATGGTGATGGCTGATAGGCTGCGACTGGAGCAGGTGATCATCAATCTTTTGCGCAATGGTCTGGATGCGGTCAAGGGCGAGGCCAATGGCCGTCTGGACCTGATTTTGGCGCAGGCCGACGAGGCGGTGCTGACAGTGCGCGACAATGGAAATGGTATTGACGATCTCGATGCTTTGTTCGAGCCATTTTATACAACCAAGAAACCCGGTGAGGGGGTTGGCCTCGGGCTGGCAATCTCTTCGGGGATCGTTTCGAATTTCAATGGGCGGCTAACGGCGCGCAATGGCGAGACGAAAGGTGCTGTATTTGAGATGCGTTTGCCTGTCTTGCAAAATGGCGAGGCTGCGGCGGAGTAGCAAAAAGGAATTTGGCCATGAAGATCGCAATTATCGACGATGAACAGGATATGCGCCAATCGATCAGCCAGTGGCTGTCTTTGTCAGGGTTCGAGACCGAGACCTATGGCAGTGCAGAGGATGCGCTCAAAGGGATCGGGTCGGATTTTCCGGGCGTTGTGGTCTCGGATATCAAGATGCCCGGCATGGATGGGATGGCCTTTCTCAAGCGTTTGATGGGGATGGATTCGGGCCTTCCCGTGATCATGATCACGGGCCATGGCGATGTGCCGATGGCTGTGGAGGCGATGCGGCTTGGGGCGTATGATTTTCTCGAAAAGCCCTTCAACCCCGACCGCATGACCGAGCTTGCCAAACGCGCAAGCCAGACGCGGCGGCTGACGCTGGATAACCGTGCATTGCGGCGTGAATTGTCGGATGGCACCGTTTTGATGCGCAAGCTGATCGGCTCGAGCCCCGTGATGGAACGGCTGCGCGAGGATATCCTCGATCTGGGGCAGGCGGATGGGCATGTTTTGATCACGGGCGAGACGGGGACGGGCAAAACGCTTGTGGCCCATGCGCTGCATGCTGTGGGCCCAAGGGCGGGCAAGAGCTTTGTCACCCAATCCTGCGCGGCCCTTGATGAGGCCGCGCTGGCTGAGATGTTATTTGGCCCTGTGGGCGAGGGGCAGGATTTGCCACTGGTGGAGCAGGCGCGCAATGGCACATTGGTGCTGGAGGATATCGAAGCCCTGCCACAGGCCTTGCAGGCGCGATTGCTGACGCTGATCAATGATCAGGGCGCAAGTTCGGAGACGCGGATCGTGGCGATTTGCAATGCGGCCGAGCCTGAGGGCTGTGAGGCAGCACTCAGGCCCGATCTGTTTTACCGATTGGCCGCGATGCGGATTGATCTGCCCCCTCTGCGTCAGCGTGGCGAGGATATCCTGACGCTTTTTACCCGCTTTGGGGAGCAATTCGGCGAGGAATACGGCACCGAGGCCCCGCCCGTCAGCGCACAGGAGGCCGCGCAGCTTTTGCAGGCCCCATGGCCCGGAAATGTGCGGCAATTGATCAATATCGCCGAACGCGCGATTTTGCAGCAGCGGCGCGGCTCGGGGTCTATCGCGTCCTTGTTGATGAGCGACAATGCCGAGATCAGCCCGCAAGCCATTGGCGAGGGCAAGCCGCTCAAGGAATATGTTGAAGCCTTTGAGCGGATGTTGATCGACAATACGATGCGGCGGCATCGCGGGGCGATCTCGAATGTGATGGAAGAACTGAGCCTGCCGCGCCGTACGCTGAATGAGAAAATGGCGAAATACGGGTTGAGCCGCTCGGATTACCTCTGAACTGCCGATGGTGGGTCGTGTTTGGCCGCGCTCTTGGTGGAGAGCGGGATTTCGTATTTATGGAAAGATGAAGCGAATTTGTGCCGCTTTATAGGCGCTGTTTCGGGGGCTTTGAGAAATACACCATTGTATTCTGCTGCAAGCTGCCCTTAATGTAGATATATCCGCGCAGACATGTCTGCCTCCGGATTGAAAGTTTCTCTGCACCCTGCCAGCCGCGAACGAAAATCCGCGCTGGAGGGAGGTCAGGTCACCGGGTTGGACGGCCCTTGCTAAACGGTCGACGATCCAAGAAATCGCCCCCTAGAGGGCATAACGGATGGCGCGCTTTACTGACGCCGTCGGAGACAAACCGCGATGAAACGCGTGTGGACAGAAACGGATTTGACCGGCAGGGCCCTGGGCCCACGGCATGTTTCGCGTGCGCGTATTCTCGCCATTTCAGGACAATATGACAGATGCACTGCCTCTGATGGAGCGCAGTCTTCCTTGTCATGCGTAAGGACAACATGGCCAAGAAAATGCTTATCGATGCCACCCACGCGGAAGAAACCCGCGTTGTCGTGGCAGATGGAAACAAGGTTGAGGAGTTTGACTTCGAGTCGCTAAACAAGCGGCAACTCGCGGGCAATATTTATCTGGCAAAGATTACGCGGGTGGAGCCTTCGCTCCAGGCGGCCTTTGTAGATTACGGCGGAAACCGCCACGGCTTCCTCGCCTTCTCGGAAATTCACCCCGATTATTACCAGATCCCCGTTGCGGATCGCGAGGCCCTTTTGGCCGAAGAGCGCGAGCTGGCCGAGGCCGCCGCCGCCGAGGAAGATGAACCCAAACAAAACCGCCGCCGCCGTCCGCGGCGTCGCAAGGCTTCTGAGACCAAGGCCGAAAAGACCAATGAGGATGCGGTCACAACCGCTGAGGTCAGCGCACCTTCGGGTATGGATGTGGTTGACCTTGGAGAGGGCGAAGAGACAGCACCTGCTGAGGCCGATGCCGATGCCACGCCTGCGGTAGAAGAGGCCGTCGTCGAGAGTGCTGAGGAGCCTGCCGCGGTAGACGCGGTGGCAGATGATCAGGACGCTGATGCAGGGACTGATGCGGCGGAAGACGGTGCTGAGGGTGAAGTTGAAGCAGAGGCCGAGGCTGAAGATGAGGCCGAGACCGTCGCTGATGATGACGACCAAGATGATATCCGCCCTGTGCGCAAGCCGCGCGCGCGGCGTTATAAGATTCAGGAAGTCGTCAAGGTGCGCCAAGTCATGCTGGTGCAGGTCGTCAAGGAAGAGCGTGGCAATAAGGGCGCGGCTCTGACCACCTATCTCAGCCTTGCAGGCCGCTATTGCGTCTTGATGCCCAATACCGCGCGTGGCGGTGGCATCAGCCGCAAGATCACCAATGCCGCTGATCGCAAGAAGCTTAAGGAAATCGCGACTTCGCTGGATGTGCCGCAAGGCGCAGGCCTGATCATCCGCACCGCAGGCAGCGAGCGGACCAAGGCCGAGATCAAGCGCGATTACGAATATTTGCAGCGCCAATGGGAGCAGGTCCGCGAGCTGACGCTGAAATCCGTGGCCCCCGCGCCGATTTATGAAGAAGGCAATCTGATCCACCGCTCGATCCGCGACCTTTATGATCGCGATATCGACGAGGTGCTGGTCGAGGGTGAGGCGGGCTACCGTCAGGCCAAAGAATTCATGAAAATGATCATGCCCTCGCATGCGAAAAACGTGAAGCATTACGCCGAACCGATGCCGCTTTTCGCGCGTCATCAGGTTGAGGGTTATCTGGCCAATATGTTCAACCCGACAGTGCAGTTGCGTTCGGGCGGATATATCGTGATCGATACCACCGAGGCGCTGGTTGCTGTCGATGTGAACTCGGGCCGCGCCACCAAGGAAGGCTCGATCGAGGAGACGGCGACAAAGACCAATCTCGAGGCGGCCGAAGAAGTGGCCCGCCAGATGCGCTTGCGCGACCTTGCAGGTCTGATCGTGATCGACTTCATCGATATGGATGATCGCCGCAATAATCTGGCGGTTGAGAAGCGGTTGAAAGACAAGCTCAAGACCGATCGCGCGCGTATTCAGGTTGGCCGGATTTCAAGCTTTGGCTTGATGGAGATGAGCCGCCAGCGTCTGCGCCCCGGCATGTTGGAGGCCACCACGCAGCCTTGCCATCATTGCCATGGAACGGGCCTTGTACGCTCGGATGATAGCCTTGCTTTGTCGATCCTGCGTCAGCTGGAAGAAGAAGGAACGCGCCGCCGCACCCGCGAGGTTTTGCTGACCGCGCCTGTGGGTATCGTCAATTTCATCATGAACCAGAAGCGCGAATATCTCATCGATATCGAGGCGCGCTATGGCATGTCGGTGCGGGTCGAGGCAGACCCTGCTTTGATCGTGCCTGATTACAAGATCGAGAAATTCAAAACCGCTACACGGCGGGTGCCTGAGGCTGCGCCAATCATCTCGATGGATGCGGGTTTGATGGAATCCATCGAAGCCGATGCCAGCGCGGATGAGGCCGATGAGGATGCGGCAGATGCCACATCGACACGGCCCGAGGCGGGCGAGACCGATGAGAACGGCACCAAGAAGCGGCGTCGCCGCCGCCGTGGCGGCCGTGGCCGCAGACGTGGTCGTGACGGGGAAGATCGGGCCGCAGATGGCGCTGAAAACGGCGCGGCTGAGGCAGGTGAAGCGCCTGTGGCTGCCGAGGCTGATGCAACCGCTGAAGTGAGCGCAGAGCCCGCTGAGGCTGAGAAGCCAAAGCGCAGGAAGCGTCGCACCAAGAAAGAGATCGAAGCCGATAAGGCCGCTGCAGAAGCGGGCGAGGCGGCAGTGACCGCGCCTGAGGAGGCGGCCGCGCCTGCCGCCGCCGAGGAAGAGGCCCCAAAGCCCAAACGCACGCGCCGCAAGAAGGCCGAGCCGAAGGATGAGGCCGAGGCCACCCAAGACGAACCAGCGGCCGAGAAGCCTAAGCCCGCGCGCAGATCGCGTGCCAAAAAGGCCGCCGAGCCTGTGGCGGAAGCCGCCGTGGTGGCAGATGTCGCCGTGGCCGCAGCCCCTGTCGAGGCCGCCCCTGAACCCGCACCCGCAGCCGCGCCTGAGCCTGCTGCCGTGGAAGCGGCCGCACCTGCGGTTGAGGAAGCGCCGAAGCCAAAGAAAAAGGGCTGGTGGTCGATCGGCTGATCTGACCTGCCAAGCTTGAAACAAAAAAGGGCACCGAAAGGTGCCCTTTTTCTTTGCCGTGCCGTGGCAGATTTCAGTTTGCGGCGGCGCGCAATTCCTCGGCCAGAGTGGCCATCGTGTCGAAGGGCACCGCGCCGCGCAGCATCTGGTCATTCATGATGAAAGACGGTGTGCCGCTGATATTGAGGCGTTGTGCCAGCGCGTAATTGGTTTCGATCACCTCCGTGATCTCGGAGGAGCCGATATTGTTCATGATCGCATCACCATCGAGGCCAAGTTCGGTGGCCAAGGCCATCAGGCTGGCCTCGCTGACATCGGCGCGCATCACCATCATCGCGTCATGCAGGTCGCGATAGGCCTCATCGCCTGCAATCATCTTGGCCGAGAGGGCAAAGCGCGTGGCCAGAACCGAGGCCTCGCCCAGAATGGGCAATTCCTTGATGATGAAGCGGATATTGCCATCCTCTTCGATCAGCCGTTCCACATCGGGGAACACGCGGCGGCAATATCCGCAGCGGTAATCAAGGAATTCGACCAGTGTGATATCGCCTTCAGGGTTGCCGCCGACATAATCGAAGGGCGAGGCGAAGATTGCATCGGCATTGGTGGCAACCAGCATTTGGTCCTGCATCACCTCGGCCACGGCTTGGCGTTGTTCAAGAACATCAAGGGCTTCCATCAGCACTTCGGGATTTTCCAGCAGATAGGCGCGCACTTCCGCACGGAAGGCCTCGCGCTCGGAAAGGGTCAGCTCCTCTAGATCGGTGGCATTGGCGGCCCCCGCAGTCAGGAGCATGGCGGCAAATGCCAAGGGTTTCAGAAGCTTCATAAATTATCTCCGGTCTTGAGCGACTTGCGCCACACGTAGCACATCTTGCGCGCGAAGCCATCCGGTTGAGCCTGTCGGCAGAAGGCCGCTGGCGCGGGTGGCATGAATTTCGGCTGTGTCCATCTGGCCCAAAATGGCATAGCGCTCGGCGGTCACGGTCGAGGCCATGCCGTTTTGGCCCGCCCGCGCATAGGCCAAGGCCAGATCGCGCAGCATGCGGGGGTCATTTCCGTCGCGGGCATAGGCGCGCTCCAGCACATCCAAAGCCTCGCGATTGCCGCTGGCGGTATCGGCGGCCAGCAAGGCGCGGCCATAGCCTGCAAGGATCAGCGGCTCACGCGGGGCGAGGTCAACCGCACGGGCATAGGCGCGCACGGCATCTGTGAACCTGCGTCCCTCAAACAGGATCTGGCCCTGCAATTCCTGATAGAAGGGATCATTGGGGCGCTGCGTCAAAAGGCGGTTCATCTCCTGCAGGGCACTGCTGGTATCGGATTGGCGGTGATAGGCGATGGCGCGGCGCAGGGTTGAAATCTCGTCGGTTGCATTGCGGTCCACGCGGCGCAGGGTCCAGCTTGGCGCGCGCAAAAACGCCGAGAGCTTGCCCGTTGTGCGCGCAAACCAGTAGCGCGCGGCCTCATCCGATTGAACGCCAGTGCTTTGGGCAAAGGCCTCGACCGCGCGTTGGCGGTCGCGGGTGAGGGGGTGGGTGCGTACATAAGGGTCCTGACGCCCTGCCGAGAGCGCCTCCTGCCCGCGAAACAGGTCCAGCACACGGCCCATGGCGGAGGGATCAATGCCTGCGCTGGTCAGGTAGCGCAAAGCGGATTGGTCGGCGCTGCTTTCCTCGGACCTTGTATGGGCGAAGAACACCCGCTGCGCCGAGGACATGCTGCCTGCCATCACACCTGCACCCGCCTGCCCATTGCCTGTGGCCCCAGCCGTGACCAGCCCCAAAATCAGGCCAAGCCGCGCGGCCGATCCTGCGGTGCGGGCGGCGGCAGGGCGGCGGGTCAGGTGTCCATTGGCGATATGGGCGGCCTCATGGGCCAGCACGGCTTGCAATTCTGCGGGGTCCTGCATCCGCATCAGCAGCCCCGAGGTGATGAAGATATTGCGCGCATCGGCCACGAAAGCGTTTAGCGCGCTGTCATTGAGCACAATAATATTGATCGAGAGCGGCAGACCCGCCGCGCGCAGCACGGGCGTGGCCAATTCGCGCAAACCCTGTTCGATCTCGGCATCACGGATGATGGTCTGGGCCATGGCTTGCAGGCTCATGGTCAAAAGGCACAAGCCAGAGATCAGGGCTGTGATCAGGCTCAGGCGTATCGCGCGCAAGGGGTGCATTGACCTCTCCGGTATTGGCTGCTTCAAGCGTGGTATAGCTTACGGAGGAACGGATGCGAACTTCAACCCGCGCCGAGGTCGATCCCTTTATCGTGATGGATGTGATGGAGCAGGCCCGCGCCGCCGAGGAGGCGGGCCGCCATATTATCCATATGGAAGTGGGCCAGCCCGCAACAGGTGCGCCCAAAGCCGCTCGCCAGCGTCTGGCCGCCGAGATGGAGGCAGGCCCCCTTGGCTATACCGTGGCGCTTGGCCGCCCCGATCTGCGCGCAGGCATCGCAGCGCTTTATGATGAATGGTACGGGCTTGATCTTGATCCCGCCCGCGTCGTGGTCACGGCGGGGGCCTCGGGTGCCTTCATTCTGGCGTTCTCAGCCCTATTTGATGCAGGCGAGAAGATCGCCTTGGGCGAGCCGTGCTACCCGTCCTATCGCCAAATCCTCAAAGCCATGAGCCTTGAAGCCGTGGGCATCCAGACCCATGCCGATACACGCTTTCAGCCTGCACCTGCCCATCTGACCCCCGATCTGTCGGGCCTGATTGTGGCCAGCCCCGCCAACCCCACGGGGACCATGCTGGATAAGCCCGCATTGAGCGACCTGTCGCAAGCCTGCCGCGCGCATGATATCTCGTTAATCTCAGACGAGATTTATCATGGGCTGCAATATGAGGGGCCTGCGGTTTCGGCCTTGGAGGTCACGGATGAGGTCTACGTGGTGAATTCCTTCTCCAAATATTTCTCCATGACAGGGTGGCGGCTTGGCTGGCTTGTGGTGCCGCAAGATCATGTGCGGCTGGTCGAGAGGCTTGCGCAAAACATGTTCATCTGCCCGCCCCATGCCGCCCAAGTGGCCGCTTTGGGCGCGCTTTCGCCTGAGGGGCGCGCGGAATTGGACGGGCATCGTGAAACCTATACCCAGACCCGTGAGATATTGCTCAAAGGGCTGGCCGAGGCAGGGTTTGACAAAGTCGCCCCAGCCGATGGGGCGTTTTATGTCTATGCGGATGCGTCGGATTTCACCAATGACAGCTTGAGCTTTTGCGCGGAAATACTTGAAAAGGCTGGTGTTGCTGTCACGCCTGGCCTTGATTTCGACCCTATTCGCGGCGCCCAAACCCTGCGGTTTTCCTATGCGCGCGGGGTGGCCGATATCGAGGAAGGCGTTGCGCGGTTGAAAAGTTTTATGGCCATGCGCGGCTAAAGCCTTTCTGCACCGCTCAGGTTTTGCTACCATGATGCAAATGAATTCGGCGAAAGACCGATGATCCGAGCAGTATATGCAACCCTCTTCTGGCTGGCGCTTGCTGTGCACCCTTTGGGCGCGCAGGAGTTTCGCGCGCTTGCACGGGTAAATGCAGAAGATAGCGCGCTGCAAAATGCCAGTTCTGATCGGGCCCAGATGCGCCTTGCACTCAGCCAAGCCGTGCCCTTCCGCGTCTTTACCGTCAGCGATTCCGCCCGCGTTGTGCTGGATTTCCGCGAAGTCACATGGGACGCCCTGCCAGCTGCGTTCAACCAATCGCGCGCTGTGGCGCGGGTCTCGACGGGCAGCGCGCCTGATCAGGGCTGGTCGCGGATGGTGCTGGAGCTTGCAACCCCCATGGCGGTCGAAAGCGCCGCGATGCAAACCGACCCCGAGACAGGAGAGGCGGTGATCGAGTTGCTGCTCTCGCCCACAAGCCTTGAGGCCTTCGCCGCCCAAGCCCGCCCGCCCGTAGGCCTGTCCGTGCCCGTGGTGCCCTTAGCCGATGCGCCCGCCCGCCCGCGTGAGCAGGTCAATGAGCGGCTGGTGATCGTGTTGGACCCCGGCCATGGCGGCGTCGATCCCGGTGCGCAAAGAGGCGGGTATGACGAATCCGATCTGGTTCTGGTGTTCGCCCGCGAGTTGCGCGAGGCCTTGTTGCGCACGGGCATGTTCGAGGTGATCCTGACGCGTGACGCCGATATTTTCGTGCCCTTGCCCACCCGCGTGACCATGGCGCGCGCGGCGGGCGCGCAGGCCTTCCTCTCGATCCATGCCGATGCGTTGGCCGAAGGCAATGCCTCGGGGGCCACCGTCTATACGCTATCCGCAACCGCAACGGATGAGGCCTCGGCCGCCTTGGCCGAACATCATGACCGCGCCGATATTCTGGCAGGGGTGGATCTGGCAGGCTCGGATGACGAGGTGACCAATGTGTTGCTGGATCTGGCACGGCTGGAGACCGATCCACGCTCGGATATGCTGGCCGATGCTTTGGTGGAGGGGATCGCCTCGGCGCAAGGCGCTTTGCATAGCCGCCCGCGGCTTGAGGCAGGGTTCACGGTGCTTAGTGCAGCCGATATCCCCTCGGTTTTGCTTGAAATCGGCTATATGTCAGATGAGGGCGATTTGGGGAATATTCTTAATGCCGAATGGCGCGCGCGCATTCAGGGGGGCTTGGTGCAGGCCTTGATGGATTGGGCCCGCGCCGATGCCATGCAGGCGGTTTTGCTGCGCCAATAGACGCGCCGGGGGACGCGTTCACAATCCGGCGAAATCCAGCCCATTGCTTTTGACCCCACCAATCTATGCGCCTATAAGCGCGGAGTTATTGAGGCTAGGACTTCTTGATGGGCTTGATCATCCGTTTCATTCTCGGCGTGTTTGGCGCGATCTTTTCATGGATCACGCTGGCCATGTTCTTTGCTGCCCTCACCATTGGCGGCATTTTGTGGATGTATGCCCGCGATCTGCCCGATCACCAGACCTTGGCGCAATACACCCCGCCGACGATCAGCCGAATCTATAGCCGCGAAGGCGAGATCGTGGATGAGTTTGCGCAGGAGCGCCGTCTGTTCGTGCCTGCCGAAGACATCCCCGATATGATCGCGCATGCCTTTGTCTCGGCTGAGGATCGCAATTTCTTTGAGCATGGCGGTTATGACCCGCGTGCGATTGCCGCCGCTTTCGTCGAGGCCGTGCGCTCGCGCGGGCGCGATGTGCGCGGGGCCTCGACCATCACGCAGCAGGTGATGAAGAACTTCCTTCTCGATGGGTCGCGCACGATCGAGCGGAAGGTGCAGGAAATCATCCTTGCCGCCCGCATCGAGGAAACGCTGAGCAAGGAACGCATTCTGGAGCTCTATCTCAACGAGATTTTTCTGGGCCAGAATTCCTATGGGGTGGCCGCAGCCGCCCAGACCTATTTCAACGCGCCGCTCTCCAGTTTGAGCGTCGAGCAGGCCGCTTATCTGGCCGCGCTGCCGCAGGCCCCGTCGAATTTCCACCCTGTGCGCGATTATGAACGCGCGATCAGCCGCCGCAATTACGTGCTGCGCGAGATGTTCGAGAATGGCTATATCAGCCGCGACGAGATGGAGCGTGCGCAAGGCACGTCGCTTGAAACCGTGCAGGGCGGCCATATCGAGCCGTTCCGCAATTCCCTGCCGCCGCGCAATTACTTCACGGACCAGATCCGCCGTCAGCTTTCGGGTGATTTCGGCACGGATGAGTTTTTCTCGGGCGGCTATTCCGTGCGCGCGACCATGGATGAAAACCTGCAAGAGGTGGCCGAGCGCGCCTTCCGCCGCGCTTTGGAAAGCTATGACCGCTCGCAAGGTGTCTGGCATGGGGCCTCGGACCGTATTGATCCAGCCCTTCTGGCTGAGGCCGATGAGGCGGGCTGGCGGGAATTGCTTTCGGATGCGGATATTCCGCGCGATGTCGATGGCTGGCATGCGGCGGTGGTTCTGTCGGTAGGGGACAGCAGCGCGCGGATCGGTATTGAGGATGTCGTTGAAGATGAGGATGGCCATTTCATCCCCGCCAATGATGTGACTTGGGCGCGCCCCAGACGGGAAGATGGCACGCTTGGCTCAACCGCGCGGGTGGCGGGTGATCTTCTCTCGGTTGGTGATGTCGTTCATGTGCGTGCGATGACCAGTGATAGCGATGGCAGCTTTATCCGCTGGACCCTGCGCCAGATCCCTGAAGTGCAGGGCGGTTTCATGGCGATGGATGTGAATACGGGCCGCGTGCTGGCGATGCAGGGCGGCTTCTCCTATCAGCATTCGGTGTTCAACCGCGCCACACAGGCCACGCGCCAACCCGGATCGAGCTTCAAGCCTTTCGTCTTCGCCGCCGCTTTGGACAGTGGCTATAGCCCCAATACCATCGTAATCGACGCGCCGATTGCTGTTGAGACGGGGGCGGGGATCTGGCGTCCGACCAATGCCTCGAACCGGTTCTACGGGCCTTCGCCGCTGCGCACAGGGATCGAGTTGTCGCGGAACCTGATGACAGTGCGTCTGGCGCAAGATGTCGGGATGGAGACTGTGGCCCGCTATGCCGAACGATTTGGCGTTTATGACAATATGGATCCGTTCTTGGCCAATTCGCTTGGCTCGCAAGAGACGACCTTGTTCCGCATGGTGGCGGCCTATGCGATGTTTGCCAATGGCGGTGAGCGGGTGGAGCCCACCTTGGTGGACCGCGTGCAGGACCGCTTTGGCCGCACGGTTTATCGCCATGACCAGCGGCTTTGCCCCGATTGCGAACTGGCCGCGCTGGAACCCGGACTTGCGCCGCGGATCGTGTCGAACCGCGAACGCGTGATGGATGCGATCACCGCTTATCAGCTCACCTCGATGATGCGCGGTGTGGTTGATCGCGGCACCGCCGCGCGCACGGTGAATTTGCCAGTGCCGATTGCGGGCAAAACAGGCACCACCAATGATGCGCGCGATGTCTGGTTCGTGGGCTTTTCCTCGACCATCGTGGCAGGCTGCTATATCGGGTTTGACCAGCCACGGCCCTTGGGGCGCGGGGCCTCGGGCGGGGGCATGTGTGGCCCTGTTTTCAACGAATTCATGCAAGAAGCGATTGCCGAATATGGCGCAGGCGATTTCCGTGTGCCACCTGGTGGACGGTTTTATAATATCGACCGCTTCTCGGGCCAGCGCCTGCCTGATGATGCGCGTGGCGAGCATGTCGTGGCTGAGTATTTCAGGGATGGAGAAGAGCCGATTTTCGGGATGCTGGCGGTTGTCGATGGCGGCTTTGCGATGGGATCGAACCTGCCGATTTTCGGGCGGGGTGAGACCGATAGCGAGGATGGCACGCCTGTGAGTGATGGTGCGACCGTGACCACTTCGACGGGTGAGGATGCGCGGGTGCCCACGGCAACGGGCTTTGGCACCTTGTCTGCGGGCGGGCTGTACTAGCGCGTTGATCTGCCTGCCCCGACTTGCGGGCAGGCGGGCGCTGGTCTAGATCACTCTGAAATCAATTTCACCAGAAAGCGGGTATGGACGGGTATGCGGGCCGAAACTCAAGCTCAGATCGAAAAAATCCGGAAATCTCTGGACCTGCTTGGCCAGCGTATGGATCTCGGTTCGGCGCGCCACAGGCTTGAGGAATTCAACGCCCGTGTCGAAGACCCCGATCTGTGGAATGATCAGGAAAAAGCGCAAAAGCTGATGCGCGATCGCCAGATTTTGCTCGACAAGATCGGCACCTATGAAGGCATCGAGAGCGAGCTGGAAGACAGTATCGGCTTGATGGAAATGGGCGAGGAAGAGGGCGATCAGGATATCGTGGCCGAAGCCGAGGCCACGATTGCCAAGCTGGTTGTCTCGGCGGCTGCCAAGGAATTGGAAGCGCTTCTGGATGGCGAGGCGGATGCCAATGACACCTTCCTTGAGGTTAATTCGGGCGCGGGCGGCACCGAGAGCTGTGACTGGGCCTCGATGCTGGCGCGGATGTATGTCAGATGGGCCGAGAAAAAGGGCTATGATGTCGAGCTGCAATCGGTCAGCTATGGCGAAGAGGCGGGCATCAAATCGGCCGTTTACAAGATCTCGGGCCATAATGCCTATGGCTGGATGAAATCGGAATCGGGTGTGCATCGTCTGGTGCGGATCAGCCCCTATGATGGATCGGCGCGGCGGCATACGTCTTTTTCCTCGGTCTGGGTCTATCCCGTGGTGGATGACAATATCGAGATCGAAGTGAACCCCAGTGAAATCCGGATTGATACCTATCGGTCTTCGGGTGCGGGTGGTCAGCATGTGAACACCACGGATTCTGCGGTGCGGATCACGCATATGCCCACGGGGATCGTGGTGACCAGTTCCGAGAAATCCCAGCACCAGAACCGCGATATTGCGATGAAAGCGTTGAAATCGCGCCTCTATCAGATGGAATTGGACCGCCGGAACGAGGCGATCAATGCCGCCCATGAAGCCAAGGGTGATGCGGGCTGGGGCAGCCAGATCCGGTCTTATGTTTTGCAGCCCTATCAAATGGTCAAGGATTTGCGCACCAGCTTTGAAACCTCTGATACCCAAGGGGTGCTGGATGGTGATCTGGACGGGTTGATGGCCGCGACCTTGGCGATGGATGTGGCAGGCAAGAGCCGCGCAGAGGCGCAGTCCGAGGACTAAGATCGGGCCTGTCGACAATCGTATTTTTGGAAAGATGAAGCCGAAAGGGCCGCGCATGAGTGATCTTCTGGATTTGGATGCGCTGGAGCTTTCAGGCGCGATTGCCGCGCGCGAGGTCTCGCCCGTTGAGGTGATGCGCGAGAGTTTGGCGCGGATTGATGCGCTGAACCCTGCACTCAATGCGATTGTGTCGCTGCGGGATCGTGAAGCCCTGATGGGCGAGGCGCGATTGGCCGAGGCGATGCCGCCGCAGGGCTGGCTGCATGGTATTCCGATTGCGGTGAAGGATCTGGTTTCGGTCAAAGGGCTGCGCTCGACCTCGGGCTCGCCCTTATTGGCGGATTTCATTCCTGTGGCTGATGACGGGATTGTGCGCGCGCTGAAGGCGGCGGGTGCGATTGTGATCGGCAAGACCAATGTGCCCGCTTACGGCTTGGGCTCGCATTCCACCAATACCGTGTTTGGTGCAACGCGCGGCCCTTATGAGCCGAGCCGCACGGCGGGCGGAAGCTCAGGCGGGGCAGGGGCGGCATTGGCGGCGCGGATGGTATGTGTGGCCGATGGATCGGATATGATGGGCAGTCTGCGCAACCCTGCTGCTTGGAATAATGTCTATGGGTTCAGGCCCAGTGTCGGTCTGGTGGCGGGCGAGGCGGGCGATAGCGTTTTGCAGCACAAGCTCTCCAGCTTGGGGCCGATGGCGCGCAGCGTTGCGGATTTGGAGGCGCTGCTGGCCACGATGTCGGAGGGGCGTTTTGTGCCGAGCGAGAACGCGGCGCGGCCTGCACCCTTTCGGATCGGCTGGCTTGGGGATTGGGGCGGTGCCTATGCGATGGAGGAGGGCATTCTTGCGCAGTCCCTCGCGGCGCTTGCACAGATGGAGGCGCTTGGCTGGCAGGTCGAGCCTGTGGCCCCGCCTGTTTCGGCCACGATGCTCTGGGAGAGCTGGACGCGGCTGCGATCTTTTGCGGTGGCGATGAGCCTTGGGATGCATTGGCGCGATGAGGGCGAGAGGGCGCAGCTCAATGCGCAGGCCCAATGGGAGATCCGCCATGGCTTTGCGCTGACGGGCGAGCAGCTGGACCGCGCGGCGCAGATGCGTCTGGATTGGCTGGCCTGCTTCCGTGATCTGATGACGCGCTTTGATGCGCTGGTTCTGCCCTCGACCCAGATCTGGCCCTTCCCTGTCGAATGGGCATGGCCCGAGGAGATCGGGGGCGTGACGATGGACAGCTATCATCGCTGGATGGAGGTCGTGGTGCCTGCCAGTTTGATTGGTGCGCCCGTGCTGAACCTGCCTGCAGGCTTTGGCAAGAACGGCTTGCCGGCAGGGGTGCAGTTGATCGGGCGGCACGGGGCGGATGAGCGGGTGCTTGCGATGGGGCGGGCCTATCACGCCGCCACGCAATGGCCGCAAAACCGCCCGCCTGCTCTGGCCACATAAAAAAGGCCGGAGACATGCTCCGGCCCTTTTCGAAAATCTTTTGGGAAGCTTAGCTCTTGCTGCTTGCGGCAGGCTTGTCTTCGGCTTTCTTGGCTGCGGGCGCAGGGCTTGCCGCTTTGCCAGTTGAAAGCGGGTCTTCCTGACGCTGGACCGAGCCCTCAAAATGCGCACCCGATTCAATTGCGATGGTCTTGTGGATGATATCACCCTCAACACGCGCCGAAGAGGTCAGGCGGACCTTCAGGCCGCGAACACGTCCGACAACGCGGCCAGTGACGACAACATCATCTGCAACCACTTCGCCTTCGATTACAGCGGTTTCACCTACGGTCAGCAGATGCGCGTGGATATCGCCCTTTACGGTGCCTTCAATCTGGATATCGCCAGTTGTGCGCAGATTGCCGACAATGGTCAGGTCTTGCGCCAGAACCGAAGCGGGGGGCTTGGGCTTGGGCGCGATATTTGTTGGCGAGGCTGCCGCGCGGTCGCTGCTGGCGCTTGGAGGCGCTACGGGAGCAGTCGGTTTGCTGACGCTATCGGTCTGCTTGGGACCAGGTTCGTTGATTTTTGATTTAGAAAACATTTCGTCCTGCCGTAATGAAGGTCATAGGGTTTACTGGAGTGCCGTTGCGGCGCACCTCATAGTGTAAATGCGGCCCTGTCACCCGTCCGGTGCGTCCCATATCACCGATCAGCTCGCCGCGCGAGACCCTTTGGCCATCGTTTACACGGATTCGGGACATATGGGCATAGCGGGTGGTATATCCGAAGGCGTGCTGGATTTCGACCATCAGGCCATATCCGCTCTGCCGTCCCGCAAAAATCACAGTGCCATCGCCTCCTGCGTAAAGCGGCGTGCCCACGGGGCCTGCGAAATCAGCGCCCGAATGCATGCGCCGTCCGCCATTGATCGGGTCACGGCGATAGCCAAAGGACGAAGTGTAGCGCACATTGGAGGCCACGGGCATTGTGAAGGGCAAATCTTCGGCGGCCATGCGGTAGAGGTTCACATGATCAAGCCCTGCAAGCACCTCATTGGCGCGGATGGAAACGGGGTCAGGCTCTTCGCCGCTGCTGGACATGCTGATTGGCATCAAAGGCCCACCTTGACCTGAATAGCCGCGGCGAACCTGTTCGATGATGCTCTCGGTCGGCAGACCTGCGGAGCGGAACATTGCATCCAGCGGCTCGAGCGAGAGGGTCACGGCATCTTCGATCTGGGAGAAGATACGCTCATTCCGCTCGCTGGCCAGAAGAGTGTCGAATTCCATCTGGGCAAGCTGGTTCTCGACCTCATCTGCCGCGCCGAAAGCCTCATCGCGTGCGACGGCGGTGTCTTCAAGCGCGTCGGACAGGAAGGCCAGCGTGGTATCCATATCGCGTTGGCGGCCAGCTGCGGTCTGGATGCTGCCTGTTTCGGCCTCTAATTCGGCCAGCAATTGATCGGCGCGGTCGCGGGCGGCATCGCGCTCGGACATGGTGGTGCGCAGGGTTGTCTGGATCACGTCAACGGCAGTTTCCAATTCGCGGCGGCGTTCTTCTGACGCGAGCAGGCGCGATTGCATGCGCGAGACCTGATCCATTGCGATTGCGAAACGGGCTTGCGCTTGCTGTGCCTCGGTCGCGCGGGCATCGCGTTCCTCGGACATGGAATTCAGACGCGCCTGATAGCTGGCTTGCGCGCGGGCCTCCTGATCACGGGTTCCGCCTGCGCTGATCGTGTCGATGAAAAATATCGAGGTCATGATCGTCGTCCAGCCAACGGCCAGCACAGTGCCTGCCAGTAAAACGGCCTGTGTGAAGGGCCGAATTCGTAGGAAACGCATGCCTTGATCGGATTTCAGGAATAGCCGCTGTTCAGGCAAGCGCCGTTCCAGCGCCATATTCAGGCGGTTCATGACTCGTGTTTTCACTTGGTCTTTGCCCTTTTAGCTCCCTGACCTGAATACCCCCGTCCCCACGGTCGTTCAGGCCTAAATCTCCGACATGGATACGCTATGCGGAATCTTGGCTCAATAATTAATCTCGCCAGATCGGCAAAACATGCCATTTCAGGCACTTATGGGCAGGAATTCGCCGACCATGCGCCTGCTTGGCGCGGTCATCTCTGTTTCTCTTCGGCCAAGGGCCAGTAGAAATCTGGGGGAATTCCAGCCTCGGCGCGCTTTTCTTCATTGAAGGGTGGCTTCAACCCGCCATGGAAATAGCGTTGCACGAGGCTGTGGAAGGCGTCCTTCGGGTCAATGTCATCGCGGCCGCATAGGAAGTGAAACCATTTCGAGCCATAGGCGACGTGGTGGACTTCTTCGGCATAGATGACCTTCATCGCATCCACCGCTTGACTGGCGGCGGGGTCGTCTTTTGCGCGGGCGAAAATATCGATCATCCCTGGTGTTACATCGAGGCCGCGGGCCTCAAGCACCATGGGCACAACGGCCAAACGCCCCAGCAGATCATCGCGTGTGTCTTCGGCGGCGCGCCACATGCCGGCATGGGCGGCCATGGCGCCATAATGGCTGCCCATTGCTTCAAGACAATCCGCTACCAGATTGAAATGTTTGGATTCCTCATCAGCCGATTTTACCCAGTCATCATAATACCCCATTGGCATCGGGATATGTCCGAAGCGCGCTATGATGTCCCAATGCAGGTCAACGGCGTTTAGTTCGATATGGGCGACCGCATGTAAAATGGCCTTGCGCCCCTCAACCGAGCCGGGTTTGCGGCGGGGCACATCGCGGGGGTCAAGCAAGGAGGGCGCATCAGGGCGCGCGGGTGTAAGCGGCGGGGTGGCTGTGCCAATGGGAATGGCAGGCGCGCGTCCATCCCGCGAGGCGCGCCAAAGCGCTGCATATTCGCGGGACAGGGCCGTTTTTTCCCGCGCCTGCGCCGTCTCAAGAACCGCGCAGGCCATTTCTGTCAGGGTCTTGGGCGCGCTCACAGGGCTTTGACCGCGTCCAGAACCGCCTCGACATGGCCGGGCACTTTGACCTTGCGCCAGACCTGCGCGATCTGACCATTGCCATCGATCAGGAAGGTGGCGCGCTCTATTCCCATATATTTTTTGCCATACATGTTCTTCTCGACCCATGTGCCATAGCGTTCGCACAGATTACTGGCCTCATCCGAGACGAGGGCGATGCCAAGATCATGTTTTGCAACGAATTTATCATGTTTCGAGACAGGGTCCTTGGAGACGCCGATGATCATGGCACCTGCCTCCTCAAAGGCTTTGACATGCTCGGTGAACCCGATGGCTTCCTTGGTGCAGCCCGGCGTGTCGTCCTTGGGGTAGAAATACAAAACGACCTTCTGGGGCTTGAGGTCTGACAGGGTAATCTCGCCGCCACCATCGCGTGGCAAAGTGAAGTCGGGGGCTGTATCACCAGTATCGATCATTTTATCCTCATTCATTATATGAAACGGGCCTGTCGCACGCTTGATTTGCAAGCTAGGTGTTTTGGCGGAAAGATAAAGAGCAGCTTGGGAATGAACGGCGTCCAAATGACCAAAATTGCCCTCAAAAGCGGCCCTTGTTCGGGGAATGGAAATGGCTAAGGCCGAGGATATGCCAGACCCGCAAGCGGATGCGCCCTCTGAGCGCTCCAAGCGGCGGCGTTGGGGCTGGCCTGCCTTGCGCTATGTGCTGGCTGCGGTGATCTCGCTGGTCGCATTCGCGCTTTTGGCTGTTCTTCTTCTGATCTGGCGGCTGGGGGAAAGCCCGCTGAGCCTGCCTCAAGGCGTGCAGCAGCGCATTGCGGCGCAGATCGACAGATCCATGGGAGAAAATGCGGTCAGTCTGGGTGATATCAGCCTTGCGATGGTCGATGGCTCCCGCCGCCCGCGCATCCTGTTGAGCGAGGTCGCTCTGCGCGATGAGGCAGGTGTGCGCGCCTCCTTCCCTGAAGTGTCGATCATGATGGAAGGGGCGGCACTTCTCAGGCGTCAATTGCGCCCGATCGAAGTGGTGTTTGATGGGGCCGCGCTGACCTTGTCGCGCGATGAGACGGGCCAGCTAGATCTGGCTTTCGCCGAGGCCGAAGAGGCCTCTGCGCTCGGGCTGGAGGAAAGCCTTGCACGCATTGACGAGATGTTTGCAGGCCCGTTTTTCGAACGACTTGAACGGGTTGAGGGGCAGGGGCTGAGCATCAATATGCAAGATGCGATGACGGGGCAGGTGATCCGCGCCAGTGACGGCAGCCTGTCGCTGGATCGCAAGGGCCCCGTTCTGACCCTGTCGGTCAGCGGCGATATCACGGGTACGCGGGACGGGCGGCTGGCCTTTGCGGTTACGCGTAACCCAGAGACGCAAAACACCGATATGCGCATCCAGTTCGATGATATGTCAGCGCGCGATGTCGCCACCAGCACGCCTGCGCTGGCTTGGCTTGATCTGCTGCGCGCGCCGATCTCGGGCTCTTTGATCACGCGGCTGGCTGATGATGGCACTTTGGGCGATCTGTCGGGCCATCTTGGCATGGGGGTGGGCGAGATTACCCCCAATGACACGATCGATCCGATCCCGTTTGAGGCGCTGGATGTCTATTTCGAGTTCGATGCCGAGGCCGCGCGGCTCAGCTTCACTGAATTTTCGTTGGCCTCTCCCGTTTTGAGCTTCACCGCCACGGGGCATGCCGATCTGGTGGAGGCCGAGAACAGTTTTGTCGGCCAGTTCCAGTTGCAAGATATCCGCGCCAACCCTTTTGAGCTGTATGAAACCGAGCGTGAATTGGATGGCGGGGCCGCTGATATTCGTCTCTCGCTTGAGCCTAATATGCGGCTTGATATCGGGCAGGCGGTGCTCTTCAAAGATGATATCGAGTTGAGTGCTTCGGGCTTTATCGAGGCGATGGCTGACGGCTTTGCGCTGAGTATTGATGCAAATATCCCCGAGGCAGACCCGCGAGACGTGCTTGCCTATTGGCCAACCCGCGCGGTTGAGCGGACGCGCAGATGGGTGGATGAAAACATCATCGCAGGCCAAGCCTCCAATATCGAATTTGCAATCAGGCGCGCGCCTGACCGCGATCCGGTCGAGGCTTTGCGCCTTGATTTCGCGCAGACCACGGCCCGCCTGACCCCTAATTTCCCGCCTTTGGAAGACGCCGCAGGCTATCTTTCCATGATCGGCCCGCGTCTGGTGGTGCAGGTTGATGAAGGTGTTATGCCCGCGCCAAATGGCGGAAATGTCGATGTGGCGGGTTCAAGCTTCGTGGTTGAGAATGCCCGAATGCGTGGCCCTGATGCGGTTGTGCAGCTTGAGATCGCAAGCCAAATACCTGATTTATTGAGCCTTTTGGCGCTGCCGCCCACCAATCTGTTGCGCAATTCCAGCCGTCTTGATCCCGCCACGCTTGCCTCGGGCCGTGTTGAGGCTTCGGGCAGTTTGGGCCTGCGTCTGATACGGGGGCAAAACCCCGACGATATGAGGCTTGATATCGAGGGCACGGGGTTCAACCTGCGCTCCAGCGAGATCGTTCCTGACCGCCTTTTGACGGCTGATCGCCTCGCGATATCGGTCACATCCGAGCAGGTCGCCATCAGCGGCCAAGCAGCGTTAGACGGGGTGGCGATATCGGGCAATTGGTCCGCTCCAATGGGGGCGGGCGAGCCTGTGGCCAGCCGTGCCGAGGGCAGCGCGCCCTTGTCGCCCGAAAATCTGGATGCGCTCGGGATCACCCTGCCGCCCGGTCTGGTCTCAGGCGCGGGGCGGGCGCAATTCAGCTTGGATATCCCGCCAAATGGCGCAGCACCTGCGCTGTCGCTCAGCTCTGATCTGGATGGGGTCGGGCTGTCCATCCCCGCTTTGGGATGGGCGTCAAGCCGTAGCGCGACAGGGCAATTGCAGCTTGATATGATGCTTGGTCCGAACCCGTCCAATGCCGATATATCGCTTGATGTCAGTGGGTTGGAGCTGGAAGGCGCGATCGGTCTTGGGGAAGGGGGGCTGTTCCAAAGGCTTGATCTGGAGCGGTTTGTCATCGGGAATTGGCTCAATGTGCAAGGCGGGCTTGTCTCTCGCGGGCAAGGCCAAGCGCCGCTGATCGAGGTCAGGTCAGGGCGGCTTGATTTGCGCGGTCTGGACCCTGCGCCATCTGCGGGCAGCGGGCAGGCGGGGCCGCTTTCGGTGGCGCTGGATCGGCTGGAGGTCTCGCGCGGGATCGCCCTGACGGAATTACGGGCTGATCTGGCCAATAATGGCGGGCTGTCTGGCAATTTCCAAGCCAATGTCAACGGCGCGGTGCCGATCACGGGCCGCCTTGTGAACACTGATACGGGCACGGCCATCTTGATCAATGCCGATAATGGCGGGGCGGTTTTGCGCGCGGCAGGCATCATGCAAAACGCCTATGGCGGTGCGATGGAATTGGCCTTGCAACCCACGGGGGAGGCGGGCGTGTTTGATGGCACTCTGAGCATCGAGAACCCACGTCTGCGCGATGCGCCTGTGATGGCAGAATTGCTCAACCTGATTTCGGTGGTGGGGCTGCTAGAGCAGCTTGGCGGCCAAGGGATCAATCTGGGGCAGGTCGAGGGACGCTTTCGCTTGACGCCGCGCGCGATCCAAATATTGGAGGGCTCGGCCATTGGTCCCTCGATGGGGATCAGCATGGATGGCCTTTACGACATCGAAGCAGGGCAGATCGATATGCAAGGCGTGGTCTCACCCTTTTATGCCATTAACGGCCTGTTTGGTGCGCTATTTGCCCCGCGTCGCGAGGGGCTGTTCGGCTTTTCCTATCGCCTCAGCGGGCCTGCAGATGCGCTGCGGGTCAATGTTAATCCGCTCTCCATCCTGACACCTGGAATTTTCCGCGAGATTTTCCGCCGCCCGCCCCCCGAGCTTGCCGAATGAACCCGAGAATGCCGCATGAAACTGTCTGATTTTGATTTCGACCTGCCTGAGCGTCTGATCGCCACGCGCCCTGCCAAACCGCGCAGTTCGGCGCGGCTTTTGGTGGCGCAAGGCGCGGATACCTTCGATCGGCATGTCTTTGATCTGCCGGATATTTTGCAGGCGGGTGATCGGTTGATCCTGAATGACACCAAGGTTCTTCCCGCGCGCCTGCGCGGCCAGCGCTGGCGCGACAGCGCGCAAGGGCGGGTCAGCGCCAAGATCGAAGTGACCCTTCTGGAGCCGCAGGCCGATGGCACATGGTCGGGTTTGGCCAAACCGATGCGCAAATTGGCCCTTGGCGAGGTGGTGAATTTCTCAACGGAGTTGAGCGCAGAAGTGACCGCGCTTGAGGGGGGCTTGCGCCTGCGCTTCAACCTTGAGGGCGATGATTTTGACGCCGCTTTGAACGCTGCAGGCGCCATGCCGCTGCCCCCTTATATCGAAAGCAAACGCCCCTCGGATGCGCAGGATCTTGAGGATTATCAAACCGTTTGGGCGCGCAATCAGGGCGCGGTGGCCGCGCCCACGGCCAGCCTGCATTTCGACGAGGCGCTGCTGGCGGCCCTCAAAGCGCGCGGGGTCGATTTGAGTTTTGTCACCCTGCATGTGGGCGCGGGCACCTTTCTGCCCGTCACCGTCGAGGATGTCGCTACCCATAAAATGCATGCCGAATGGGGCGAGATCGGCGCACAGGCTGCCGCCGAGATCAACGCGACCCGCGCAGCCGGAGGGCGGATCATTCCCGTGGGCACCACCGCCTTGCGCCTAATCGAGACGGCGGCCTTGGCGGATGGTCATATGCCCGTCTGGCAGGGCGAAACCGATATTTTCATCTATCCAGGCTATCAGTTCAAAATCACGGATGCGCTGATGACCAATTTCCACCTTCCCAAATCAACCCTGATGATGCTGGTCTCGGCCCTGATGGGGCAGGACAGGCTGCGCGAGATTTATGCGCATGCCGTGGCATCGGATTACAGATTTTTTTCTTATGGAGACGCTTCGATCCTGTTTCCGTCGCAGATGTGACAGACGGGGCCGTGTCGCGCCCTAAACACTCAAGACTGACCCTGTGAGGATGTGCCATGCTCTATGTTATCCGCTCGTCTTGGCCGCTTTTGCTCGGCATGTTGTTGTTGATGGTCGGAAACGGCTTGCAAGGCACGCTTTTGGGCGTGCGTGGCGACATCGAGGGGTTCTCGACCTTCTGGATGTCCGTGATCATGTCGGCCTATTTCCTTGGCTTCTTGGGCGGCTCGCAAATGGCCCCTGATCTGATCCGCCGTGTCGGCCATATCAGAACCTTTGCGGCCCTCGGCTCGGTCATCTCGGCGGTGTTGATCCTTTATCCCGCCATCGCCGATCCGGTTGTCTGGACCTTGCTGCGCGTGGTCATCGGGTTTTGTTTCTCGGCCGTGTATGTGACGGCGGAAAGTTGGCTCAATAACTCGGCCAGCAATGAAACGCGTGGTCAGGCCTTGTCGCTTTACATGATCGTGCAAATGTCGGGGCTTGTGGCGGCGCAAGGCCTTCTGGTTCTGGGCGACCCGTCGGGCTATATTCTGTTTGTGGTTCTGTCGGTTTTGGTGAGCCTCAGCTTCGCGCCGATTTTGCTGTCAGTCACGCCAACACCTGCCTTCGAGACCACAGAGCCGATGAGTTTTCTCGAGGTTTTCCACCTCTCACCTCTTGGCTGTATCGGCATCTTTGTTATGGGGGCAGTTTACGCCGCCCTGTTTGGGATGAGCGCGGTCTACGGCACGCAATCCGATCTCAGCCTTGCCGAGATTTCACTGTTTGTGGGGGCGATCTATGTGGGTGGCTTGCTTTTGCAATTCCCGATTGGCTGGATATCCGACCGAATGGATCGCCGTGTTCTGATCGCGGGTGTGGCGGCAATCGGTACCGTGGCCGCGATCAGCGCCATCTATAGCAGCAGCTTCTACCTGCTTCTGATCGCCGCTTTTGCAGTCGGAGCGATGGCCAATCCGCTCTATGCTTTGCTCTTGGCCCATACGAATGATTTTCTGGAGCCCGATCAGATGGCGGCGGCTGGCGGGCGGCTATTGTTCATTAATGGGGTGGGGGCCGTTACAGGGCCGCTTATCGTGGGGGCCTTGATGGGCTGGTTTGGGCCGCAGGGATTCTTCTTGTATCTCGCTGTGCTTATGGCAGGCTTGGCCACATATGCAGGGTTCCGCATGACAAGGCGGCCTTCGACGGCGACAGAAGATACGATCAGCTACGCGCCTGTTTTGGCCTCGGCCAGCGCAGTGGCGGTTGAGGTTGCGCAAGAGGTCTTTGCCGAAGCCACGCAGGATGAATTGGATGAAACAACCCTGCCGCCTGCCGCCTGATGGTGGGTGGCCTAGGGTGGGCAATAGGGAAGAGCAGCCATGTCGCAAAACCATGCAAGCGAGGATATTCTGGAGTTCTGGTTACAGGCTGGCCCGCCGAAATGGTATGTTGCCGATGACAGTTTTGATCAGGAAATCCGCGATAAATTCGGCGATTTATGGGAGGAAGGTGCCAAAGGCGCGCTGGAGGATTGGACAGGCCATCCCCGCAAGGCCTTGGCGCTGATCATTCTGCTTGATCAGTTCCCGCGAAATATGTTCCGCCAAGATGGCCGCGCCTTCTCGACCGATGAAAGGGCCAAAGCGGCGGCGTGCTATGCCATCAAGCAAGGCTGGGATATGCGTATTGACGAGCCTGAGCGCCAGTTTTTCTATCTGCCTTTGATGCATTCCGAAATGCTCAGCGATCAGGATCATTGTATCCGTTTGATGATTGAACGAATGCCTGAAACGGGTGCGCCCAATGTATTGCATGCCCGCGCGCATCGCGAAGTGATCCGTGAGTTTGGGCGGTTTCCCTATCGCAACACAGCGCTTGGCCGCGAAACGACCCCCGCCGAGCAGAGCTATCTGGACAATGGCGGCTATGGCTATACCCTCCGCAAACTGGAAGGCGCGGCTTAATCAGGCAGTTTAAATGGGGTTTTGGGGAAAACCGCCCCTCGGTTCACTGTGGGCAATTGCAGTGTTTCGCCAGATAGTTTAATGGTGAACTAATTCCAAATCGACCGTTCTGGAGGAACGACCTTGTCCGATAAAAACTTTGATCTCATCGTGATCGGTGCCGGCCCCGGCGGCTATGTTGCGGCCATCCGCGCCAGCCAGCTTGGCCTGAATGTCGCGATTGTCGAGCGGGAGCATATGGGCGGGATTTGCCTTAATTGGGGCTGTATTCCGACCAAGGCGATGTTGCGATCCTCCGAGGTGTTCCACCTGATGCACCGTGCCAAGGAATTCGGCCTGAAAGCGGACGGGATCGGATATGATCTGGATGCGGTGGTCAAACGCTCGCGCAATGTGGCCAAGCAGCTCAGCTCGGGCGTGGCGCATCTGATGAAAAAGAATAAGGTCACGGTCTTCATGGGTGCGGCCAGCCTGCCTGCGAAAGGCAAGGTCTCGGTCAAGACCGACAAGGGCACCGAGGCGCTGACCGCCAAGAACATCATCCTCGCCACAGGCGCGCGGGCCCGCGAATTGCCGGGGCTGGAGGCCGATGGCAAACGGGTCTGGGCCTATAAATCGGCACTCACCCCGCCGCATATGCCCAAAAAATTGTTGGTGATCGGCTCGGGCGCGATCGGGATCGAGTTTGCCAGCTTCTACAACACGCTTGGCGCGGACACGACAGTGGTCGAGGTGATGGACCGCGTGTTGCCCGTTGAGGATGAAGAAATCTCGGCCTTCGCCAAGAAGAGCTTCGAGAAACAGGGTATGAAAATCCTGCAAAAGGCGATGGTGAAAAAGCTTGATCGCGCCGCCGATAAGGTGACGGCGCATATCGAAGTTGGCGGTAAGCTGGAGACGCAGGAATTTGATACCGTGATCTCGGCGGTCGGCATTGTCGGCAATGTCGAGGATTTGGGCCTTGAAGCGCTTGGCGTGAAAATCGACCGCACCCATGTTGTGACGGATGAATATTGCCGCACAGGCATCGAGGGACTTTTTGCCATTGGCGATGTGGCGGGGGCCCCATGGCTCGCGCATAAAGCCAGCCATGAAGGTGTGATGGTGGCCGATATGATCGCGGGCAAGAAGGTTCATGCGATCAAGCCTGAAAGTATCGCGGGCTGCACCTATTGTCATCCGCAAGTGGCCAGTGTGGGCCTGACCGAGGCCAAGGCCAAAGAGCGCGGCCACACGGTCAAAGTGGGGCGTTTTCCCTTTATCGGCAATGGCAAAGCCATCGCTTTGGGCGAGCCTGAAGGGATGATCAAAACCGTTTTTGACGCCAAAACGGGTGAATTGCTTGGCGCGCATATGATCGGTGCCGAAGTCACCGAGCTGATCCAAGGCTATGTGATTGGCCAAAAGCTCGAGACCACCGAGGAAGACCTGATGGAGACGGTCTTCCCGCATCCGACCCTCTCCGAGATGATGCATGAAAGCGTCTTGGACGCCTATGACCGCGTGATCCATATGTAAGCGACGCGCCCGCGCGCTTGACGCGGGCGGGCATGGCTGCCAAGCGAAGGGGATGACGCGCGCCGCCACCCCTTGGCCCCTGATCGGGGCGCTTTACCTCGCAGGGCTGATTGCGGCGACGCAATTTGCCAAGATCGCTTTGACCCTTGGCCCTTTGGCCGAACGCTACCCTGAGGCACCGGTGGCGTTCATCGTCTCGGGCGTGGCCGTGATGGGGGTGGTTTTTGGCGTGCTGGCAGGTGGGATCACCGCCAGTTTGGGCCCGCGCCGCGCGATCCTGATCGGGCTTGGAATTTCCGCCATAACAGGCTTGGGCCAAGCCGCTTTGCCATCCTTTGCGCTGCTAATGGGGCTGCGCGTGTTGGAAGGGGCAGGGCATTTGCTGCTGGTGGTGGCGATCCCGACCTTGATGGCGGGCCTTGCCAGTGATCGTGATCGCCCCCTTGTCATGGGGATTTGGGCTACGTTTTTCGGCGTGGGCTTCACCCTTGCGGCCCTGA
This sequence comes from uncultured Paracoccaceae bacterium, assembly GCA_965656935.1. Lineage (GTDB taxonomy): Bacteria > Pseudomonadota > Alphaproteobacteria > Rhodobacterales > Rhodobacteraceae > M30B80. Next base: position 23,809 of record CBFHMG010000010.1, on the reverse strand, counting down.
TGATCGACGAAAACGGATCGCTTGGGCGTGTTTATCTGGCCCATGCCGCTTTGGCTGCGTCGCTTTGGGGGATGCTGGCCCTGATGCTACCCCGCGGATTTGCACCGCCCACGCGGCGCTGGCCGACTTTGTCGGACCATCTGACCATCTACCAAACCCCGCGTCTTTTCGCGCCTGCTTTGGGCCATGGCATCTATGCCGCGCTGTTTCTGGCCTTGGTCACCTATTTGCCCGCAGCGCTGAACGCGCCATGGCTTGCGCCTGTTTTGCCATTGGCAGGCTTGGGCGGCAGTTTGCTGGCTGGTATTTTGGGGCGCGTATTCCTTCCATCGCAATTGGTGTGGGGCGGCTTTTTGGCCATGGCACTTCTGTTTTCTGCGGTTCCTTTCATGGCAAGCGCGGCCCCTGCCGTGGCGATCCTCGCCATGGCTGTCTCGGGCATGGTGGCAGGCGGTGGCTTTGCCGCCGTGCCGTGGTTGAACGCAAGCCCCGAGGACAGGGCCTTGTCCAATGGCGCCTTGGCGCAATTGGGCAATATCGGCACCTTTTCAGGCACGCCCATCCTTGCAGCCTTGGGCGCGTCACAGGCCGTGCCCATGGCCGTGATTGGCGGGTTGATCGGGGCGGTTTTAACGCTTTGGGCCTATCGCGCCGCCTTGCGGTAGAATGTTCTTCAAAAGTTCTCCATTTTCCATTGGAGACTCAGATTAAAGCGCCTATGTGTTGAGATGTCCTTAACGGCAGGGGGCAGTATGCCTGAACTCAAGAAAATCGAAGTGCGCGGCGCGCGTGAACATAATCTCAAGAATGTCGATGTGGATATCCCGCGCGACCAGCTTGTGGTGATCACGGGGCTCAGCGGCTCGGGCAAATCCAGCCTTGCCTTCGATACGATCTATGCCGAGGGGCAGCGGCGCTATGTCGAAAGCCTGAGCGCCTATGCGCGCCAATTCCTTGATATGATGCAAAAGCCCGATGTTGATCACATTTCGGGCCTCTCGCCTGCCATCTCGATCGAGCAGAAAACCACTTCGAAAAACCCGCGCTCAACCGTGGGCACTGTGACCGAGATTTACGACTATATGCGCCTGCTTTTTGCGCGCGTCGGCACCCCGTTCAGCCCCACCACAGGCCTGCCGATCGAGGCGCAGCAGGTCCAAGATATGGTGGACCGTGTGATGGCGCTTGAGGAGGGCACACGCGCCTATCTCCTCGCCCCGATCATCCGCGATCGCAAAGGTGAATATCGCAAGGAATTCATTGAGTTACGCAAGCAAGGCTTCCAGCGCGTCAAGGTTGATGGCCAGTTCTACGAGCTGGATGAACCCCCAAGCCTCGATAAGAAATTCCGCCATGATATCGACGTAGTCGTCGACCGTATCGTGGTGCGCGAAGGCGCTGAGACACGGCTGGCCGATAGCTTCCGCACGGCCCTTGATCTGGCCGATGGCATCGCCATTCTCGAAACCGCGCCTTCCGAGGGCGAGCCCGAGCGGCTCACCTTTTCCGAGAATTTCGCCTGTCCCGTCTCGGGCTTCACCATCCCCGAGATCGAGCCGCGGCTGTTTTCTTTTAACGCGCCTTTCGGGGCTTGCCCCGCTTGCGACGGTTTGGGGGTGGAGCTGTTCTTTGACGAACGCCTCATGGTGCCTGATGCCGCGTTAACCTTGGAAGACGGGGCCATCGCGCCGTGGCGCAAGGGCAAGTCACCCTATTTTATCCAGACAATTCAAGCGATTGCCAAGCATTACAATTTCGCGCCCAAGACCAAATGGAAAGACCTGCCCGAAAAGGTTCAGGAGGTTTTCTTGCGCGGCTCGGGCGATGAGGAAATCCCCTTCCGCTATGATGAGGGGGGCCGCGTTTACCAAGTCCAGCGCACCTTCGAGGGCGTGATCCCCAATATGGAGCGCCGCTACCGCGAAACCGATAGCGCGTGGATCCGCGAAGAATTCGAGCGCTATCAGAACAACCGCTCCTGCGGGATGTGCGGCGGCTACCGTTTGAGGCCCGAAGCCTTGGCCGTGAAAATCGGCGGCTTGCATGTCGGCCAAGTCGTGCAGATGTCGATCAAACAGGCCTATGACTGGATCGGCGCGGTGCCCGAAAGTTTAAGCAACCAGCGCAATGAGATTGCCCGCGCCATCCTTAAGGAAATCCGCGAACGCCTTGGTTTCCTTAACAATGTTGGTCTCGAATATCTGACCTTGTCTCGCAATGCGGGCACATTGTCAGGGGGCGAAAGCCAACGTATCCGCTTGGCCAGCCAGATCGGCTCGGGGCTGACAGGGGTGCTCTATGTGCTGGACGAGCCCTCGATCGGCCTGCATCAACGCGACAATTCCCGCCTGCTCGAGACGCTGAAAAACCTGCGCGATCAGGGCAATACCGTGATCGTGGTCGAACATGACGAAGAAGCCATCCGCGAGGCCGATTACGTCTTTGATATCGGGCCAGGCGCGGGGGTGCATGGTGGCCGTATCGTGGCCGAGGGCACGCCTGCCCAGATCATCGAGGATGCGGTTTCGCTGACGGGGCAATACCTCTCGGGCACGCGCGAAATCGCGGTACCAACCGAGCGTCGTAAAGGCAAAAAAGGCAAGAAATCCGTCACTGTGGTCAAGGCCACGGGCAATAATCTGCGCGATGTCACGGCAGAATTCCCACTTGGCAAATTCGTCTGCGTGACGGGCGTGTCAGGCGGGGGGAAATCCACCCTGACCATCGAGACCTTGTTCAAAACGGCCTCCATGAAACTCAATGGCGCGCGTCAGACGCCCGCGCCCTGCGAGACGATCAAAGGGTTGGAACATCTCGATAAGGTCATCGATATCGACCAGCGCCCAATCGGGCGCACCCCGCGCTCGAACCCCGCCACCTATACGGGCGCCTTTACCCCGATCCGCGATTGGTTTGCGGGCCTGCCCGAAGCCAAGGCGCGCGGCTATAAACCGGGGCGGTTCAGCTTCAATGTCAAAGGCGGGCGCTGCGAGGCCTGCCAGGGCGATGGCGTGATCAAGATCGAGATGCATTTCCTGCCAGATGTCTATGTCACCTGCGAGACCTGCAAAGGCGCGCGCTATAATCGCGAAACCCTCGAGATCCGCTTCAAGGGCAAATCCATCGCCGATGTGCTTGATATGACGGTCGAAGACGCGCAGGAGTTTTTCAAAGCCGTTCCCAGCATCCGCGAGAAGATGGATGCGCTGGTCAGGGTCGGGCTCGGCTATATCAAAGTGGGCCAGCAGGCCACCACGCTCTCGGGCGGCGAGGCGCAACGCGTCAAGCTTTCCAAGGAATTGGCAAAACGCGCCACAGGTCGCACTTTGTATATTTTGGATGAGCCAACAACCGGTTTGCACTTCGAAGATGTTCGAAAACTGCTAGAGGTGCTTCACGAATTGGTTGATCAAGGCAACTCGGTTGTGGTGATCGAGCATAATCTCGACGTGATCAAAACCGCAGATTGGCTGATTGATATCGGCCCTGAAGGCGGCGATGGCGGCGGCGAGATTGTGGCGGTCGGCACCCCTGAGGAGGTCGCCGAGGTCGCACGCTCCCATACAGGGCGCTACCTCAAACCGATGCTGGATGCCCGCAAACACGCTGCTGAATAACGCGAGCGTCCCTATCTTTGCTTGAAAAATACTTCGGGGGAGGTGGCGCGTCAGCGCCGCCAAGGGGCAGCGCCCCTAGCGCGCAAGGATCAGCCGCTCCAGCCCGTGGAAATGATAGATATCGGCATATTGCGGCGGCTCGACCAGATGCAAATCGGGAAACCGCTCAAACAGGATCGGCAGGGCGATCTGCAATTCCAGCCGCGCCAGCGGCGCGCCCACACAGAAATGCAGCCCTGCGCCAAAAGCCAGATTGGCAGGCCCATCCCGCCTGTCGGGCACAAAAAGTTCGGCATCAGCATAAACATCCCCGTCCCGCCCCGCCGAGGCCAGCAGCAGCGCCACCTGATCCCCGCGTTGAAACGCATGCCCGAACAGCGTCACATCCTCATAGACATAGCGCGTGAACATATGCAGCGGCGGGTCATGGCGCAGGATTTCCTCAACCAGACCCGCGGGCTCGGCCCCGAAGCGCGCGCCTGTTTCAAGCATCTGTTTCACGCCGTTGCCAATGGTATGCACCGTGGCCTCATGCCCCGCATTGAGCAGCAGAATACAGGTGGCAATCAATTCATCGGTGCTGAGCTTCTCGCCCTCGGCCTCGGCGGCGATCAGATGGCTGATCAGGTCATCGCGTGGTGCTGATCGGCGCTGCTCGACATAGGCGCGCAGGAAGCTCACGAAGTTTTGAGTGGCCGTCACCGCCCTGTCTTCCTGTTCACGCGTGCGGTCGGGCACATACATCATCACCATCGCATTAGACCATGTCAGCAGATCAGGGGCCATCTCCTCCGGCACGCCAAGAAGCCGCGCGATGATGGTGACGGGCAGGGGGCGGGCAAGGGTCTCAAGCAGATCAAAAGGCCCCTCAGGGGTGTCATCGAGCAAGCCGTGGGTCAGGGTTTCGATCTCGGGGGCCAGCTCGGCAATGCGGCGCGAGGTGAAAGCGCGCAGGACCAGCCCGCGCAAACGCGTATGGCGCGGAGGCTCCAATTCCAGCATGGAATGGGCCTCAACCGCGTAAAAAGGCGCCAAATGATCGGGGATGTTCAGCGCCTCGACAGGTTCACGGCCAAAGCGTCGGTCGCGCAGGATGGTGTTCACCGCCTCATGGGTTGTGGCGCAAACCAGCCCATATTCCTCCCAAAAGACCAATGGCCCCGCCGCACGCGCTTTCGCGTAGAAGGCATAGGGGTTCTGCACAAAGCGCGGGTCTTTGGGGGATTGGGCAAGATGTATCATGACCACAGGCCTAGCCCGAGTGCCGCGAGCAGAAAAGGCCCCATACCCTAAATTCCCGACCCATCCATAGCGCCCCAAATGGGTTTGCGGGGAAAGACGGGGCATCATTCCACTGGAAAAGTAACAAGCCACCTGCTTAACTCCTTGCGACTGCTTTTTTCAACGCATCCGATTTTTGGAGGATCAGGTATGAATTTCAGTAAAGGGCCCATTGTCGTGGCCGCAGCACTTTGTGCATTTACACTACCCGCCGCCGCGCAGGATCTGTGTGGCGGGCTCGGCGCGCAGGGCGTTTGGGTGGGCGGCAGCGAAGGCGCATCCGATATCGCCACCGCGCCAAATTTCTTTGAGCAAAACAGCATAATGGTGCCGCCAAATGGCTATGCCTACAGCCTGTTCAGCCTGTCCGCGCCAAGCAATATCCGCGTCGAGGCAGCGGGCCAGTCCGAGGCTGATACCGTGCTCGACCTCTATGACAGCGCAGGCATGCTGATCCTGAGCGATGATGACGGTGGCGGAGGCTGGGACTCGCGTGGCGAGATCGAATTGGCCGCAGGCAGCTATTGCCTTGGGGTGCGCAGCTTTGGCGGTGAGCCGATCGTGGCGGATGCCCGTATCGGGCGCGCCGATGAACATGAAGCCCTGACCGCAGGCTGGGTTGGCGTCGAGGGCGGCGGATTTGTGGGCATTGATGCCTGCCTTCCTGATACGCCTGCCACAACCCTTGGCTCGGGCATGATCACCGCGTCGATGTCCGAGGGCGTCTCGGCCACAAATACCATCACGGGCGTGCCGTATTATCGCTTTAATATCAGCGAGCCGACCGCTGTGACCATCCGCGCCGAGAACGAGATGGCTGACCCCTATATCTATATTTTCGACGGGCAGGGTGGCCTGATTGCCGAGAATGACGATTACAATTCGCTCAACAGCCGGATCGATTTCACCACGCCGCTTCAGCCAGGCAGCTATTGCATCGGCATGCGCTCGCTGTCGGATCCGAACCTGCCTGTAACGGTCAGCGTCACGCCTTATTCGCAAGAAGAAGCGATGCGCGAGATGTATGCCACGCTGGAGGCAAGCCCCCCCATTGGCGGCACCTATCCGATCCAAGATCTCGGCACGCTGATGGGGCCAATGGCGCGTGATGCGCAAATCTCGGGCGATGCGGTTTGGTATTCCTTCTCGGTTCCTGAGGATGGTTTCGTGGTGATTGATGCCATCGGCATTCGCGACTCCGACCCCGTGATCGCGCTGTTTGACAATGTTGGCCGCGAACTGGCCTTCAATGATGATGTGAGCGGCAATCTCGACAGCCAGATCGCCTCGCGCCTGTCATCGGGCACCTATCTCTTAGGCGTGTCGCAATATTCCGACAGCTATAACGGCATCATCCGCATCTCGATGGAGCGCTATATCCGCGCGCAATAGGAACCATTGGATAAATTAACGAAGGGCCGCCTGAAGTAAGGCGGCCCTTTTTTGTGGCGGGGATATCCCCCTTTTTCTGTGTGGTCAGTTTGGCGCAGGAAGGATTGTCCAAAGCTGTCCGGTGACGTTCTGGCAGGTCGCCATGAAGGCCGCTCCGCCATAATCCCCGCCGAGCCGATTGCCTTCCAGACATTCATTGAAGGGCTCGCGGAATTGCGTGGTTAGCCTGAAATAGCCGCCCTCAGCAGGAATGACGCGCCATAATTGGCCCGACACGTTTTGGCAGCGATCCATGAAGGCCGCGCCATTCATCGCCCCATTCAGTTGGTTGCCTTCTAAGCACTCATTATGGGGCGCGCGAAACTCTGTTGTCAGGCGGTAATAGCCGTCCCCCTCGGGGAGCGCGCGCCAGACCTGACCTGATACGTTTTGGCAGCTATCCATAAAGGCCGCCCCCTCTAGTGCGCCATTGATCTGGTTGCCTTCAAGGCACTCGCCTTCCGCTTTACGAAATTGCGTGGTCAGTGAGAATTCACCCGAAGGCAGGCTTTGTGCGGCCAGAGACATTGGTGCGGTGAGGCATGCAATAATGGCGAAGTTGCCAAGTAACTTGGATATGGTCATGAGATCTCCGTTCCAAATAAAGTGTTGAGAAAGTCTTTCGTTTTAAGGCGTTTCGACGGGCATTTTGTTGCCGCTGGCTTGTTTCCCACGGAATGAATTAAATTCTGTTCAGGATATCACCGTGCCGAAACGGATCAACTGAGCCAAGGTTCTGCAGGCGAAAACCTGCTTGCATCACAGGATGTGATATCAAGGCATCGCTGCATTGCCTGCGGCAGAGGCATGGTTTGGGCTGCGGAATGGGGGAGCCTACCAACGGCCTTTCCGAGGGTAGGTCTTTGCAGGGACTGCAAACAAAATAAGGGCCACCCGAGATGCGGATGGCCCTTTTAATCTGGTCTCACTAGCCTCTAGCGGGCTTAGCCAGCAGCGCTTTGCTCAAGCGGTGTGATGATGCCAAGGAAGTCCTGCGCCTTGAGCGACGCTCCGCCGACAAGCGCGCCATCGACATTCGTGACAGCGAAAATATCGGCGGCATTGGCGGGTTTGACAGAACCGCCATAGAGAAGCGGCGTGGCATTGGCGATGCTCTCGCCGAAGCGGGTGGTCAGCTCGGCGCGGATAAAATCATGCACCTCGGCGATCTGCTCCAATGTGGGGACCTTGCCTGTGCCAATGGCCCAGACAGGCTCATAGGCCACAACAAGCGCCTCGGCAGTGGCGTCATCAGGGATGGAGCCTGCAAGCTGCTCGGCGATCACATCCAAGGTGACGCCGTCATCGCGCTGCGCTTCGGTCTCGCCAATGCAGATGATGGCGCGCAGACCTGCTGCAACCGCCGCTTGCGCCTGTGCGCGCACGCTGGCGTCATCCTCAGAATGATCGGTGCGGCGTTCAGAATGGCCGAGGATCACGGCGCTTGCGCCTGCATCTACCAACATATCCGCCGAAATATCGCCCGTATGCGCGCCCTTGGCCGCGACATGGCAGGTTTGCCCGCCGATCCCGATTGCGCTGTCTTTCGTTTTTGCCGCCATCCGCGAGAGCAGCGTAGCAGGTGGGCAGATCAGAATATCGATCTCGGGCGCGGGGCAGGCCGCAACCAAGGCATCAATTTCCGCCAGCGACGCGCTGGTTCCGTTCATTTTCCAATTGCCTGCGGCAAGCTTACGAGCCATGAGGAATCCCCTTCGGATTTTTGCGGCAATGGGTGGCAAGGATGCCGCGGGGCGTCAAGGTAGCTGTTAGGTCTCAGTCAGATGCTCCAGCGCTCGGCGGGCCCAATCGCAGGCCAGTTCTGGATCATCAAGGGCGGCATCGGGTAGGGTCCAATAAGGCATGGAGACGGGTTTCGTCCCTTCGCGCTGATAGGACCAGCGGCTGCATCCCTCTGCTTCAAGAACATCCCTGAAGCCATTGGCTCCTTTGATATAAATCTGCCCGTCACTATAGACGAGCGCAAAGATCACGCCTGCCTGATAGAGGCAAAGCCCGCCCATCATGCGCCGTGTGGATATCTGCCCGAGATCGGAAAACAGGTCGGTGGCAAAGCTGATTTCTTCTGCGGAAATCGCCATGGTTCAGCGCTCACTCGGCCGCGCGTTCTGCGGCCAGTTCCTCGACATCTTTGAATTTGATCGACTCGCCGCAGCCACAGGCATCGGTGACATTGGGATTTTTGAACTTGAAGCCTGATTCCAGCAGGCTGGTCTCGTAATCGATCTGCGTGCCGAAAAGGAACATTTGCGCCATCGGTGCGATCATCACACGCGCGCCATCCTGCTCGACCACTTCGTCATTCGGGTCGACTTCGGCGGCGTAATCCATGGTGTATTCCATGCCTGCGCAGCCACCCTTTTTGATGCCAATGCGCAGGCCCTTATGGCCATCACGTTCCATCAGCTTGGCGATCTGGTTGATCGCTGCAGGCGTCATGGTGACGGCTTGCTTTCCTGGAATGCCAAACATGGAACTTTCCTTTCAGATCGGCGTGCGGGGTTACATGAACCCCAGTTCAAGCCGCGCTTCATCACTCATCATATCCATGCCCCAAGGCGGATCCCATGTGATTTGCACATCCACATGTTTTACACCGGCCAAAGGCTCGATCGCATCGGCCAGCCAGCCCGGCATTTCGCCGGCCACGGGGCAGCCCGGTGCCGTCAATGTCATCGTCACATCAACCGCGTTCTCGGGGCTGATATCAATCGTATAGACAAGACCCAGATCATAGATATTCACTGGGATTTCAGGGTCATAGACCGTACGACAGGCCTCAACCACCGTGTCGTAAAGCGGGTGGTCGGTGCTGGATGGTTTGATGAGGGGCGTCCCCTCAAGATGATCTTGCGTCTGGGTCATCGGGCGCTTTCAACTCGTATAGTTGATAAAAGATATAAGGAATAGAAAGCCGAGCGTAAAGGGCTTGGACGCTTTAGATAATCAGTGTTTGAGATATGCGCGGCAACTTGGCTTTGCTGAAAATTCCCCTATGAACGGCGCGCAAGCTTTTCAGATCGGTCGGTCCCCTATGACACAGCGCTTTCAATTTAATGTGACAGCCCAAAGCGGCAAAGCGCGGCGTGGCGTGATCTCGACCCCGCGCGGAGAGATCCGAACGCCCGCCTTCATGCCCGTGGGCACAGCCGCCACCGTCAAGGCGATGATGCCTGAAAGCGTGCGCCAGACGGGTGCGGATATTCTATTGGGCAACACCTATCACCTGATGCTGCGCCCCACTGCGGAACGGATTGCAGCGCTTGGCGGATTGCATAAATTCATGAATTGGGAGCGCCCGATCCTGACGGATTCAGGCGGTTTTCAGGTCATGAGCTTGGCCGATCTGCGCAAGCTGACCGAGGAAGGCGTGCAATTCCGCAGCCATATCGACGGCTCGAAACATATGCTAAGCCCCGAGCGGAGCATGGAGATTCAGAAGCTTCTCGGCTCCGATATCGTGATGTGTTTCGATGAATGCCCCGCCTTGCCAGCCGAGCGCGATGCCATCGCGCGGTCAATGGAATTGTCGATGAGATGGGCCGCGCGTTCAAAGCAGGCCTTTGGTGCGCGGCCGGGCTATGCGCTGTTTGGCATCATGCAAGGCGGGCTTGAGCAGGATTTGCGCGCTCAGAGTGCTCAGGCGCTGCGCGAGATCGGCTTTGATGGTTATGCGATTGGCGGTTTGGCCGTGGGCGAGGGGCAGGAGGCGATGTTCGGCTGCCTTGATTACGCCCCCGATATGCTGCCTGCCGATAAGCCACGCTACCTTATGGGCGTGGGCAAGCCCGATGATATCGTGGGCGCGGTCAAGCGCGGGGTGGATATGATGGATTGCGTGCTGCCGTCGCGTTCGGGGCGCACGGGGCAGGCATGGACGCGGCGCGGGCAGCTCAATATCAAAAACGCCCGCCATCAGGATGACCCGCGCCCGCTGGATGAGGCCTGCACATGCCCTGCCTGTTCGAATTATTCGCGCGCCTATCTCCATCATGTGTTCCGCTCGAACGAGATCATCTCCTCGATGCTGATGACATGGCATAACCTGCATTACTTCCAAGAGCTGATGCAGGCTATGCGCGATGCGATCGAGGCTGATTGCTTTGCCGATTTCGAGGCCGAGTTCCACGCTACCCGCGCCTTGGGCGATATTGATCCGCTGTAAATTTGGGCTAACTGTCATTCAAGCAGGGGTGCGCGCTATATTTTGCGAGCTTTCACCAAGGCTTCACAAAATCCTGCTTGTGCCTGCTTTCGCGAAAAGGCACGATTTGTGATGAGTTGGCGCGGTTCTTGCGCTTGAAACGCGCAGCCCCGTGCCCCAAGTAACACTGCACCACCAAGGAGCAGGACAGGGGCTGCCGCTGATGCGGGGCCCGGAGCCCGCTTGCCAAGAATAAGGAAGGCAAAATGCCAGAAGTTCAAAGCACTTATCCCGTTCTTCCACTGCGCGATATCGTGGTTTTCCCGCATATGGTCGTGCCGCTTTTCGTCGGTCGTGAGAAATCCGTTCGCGCGCTGGAAGAGGTGATGCGTGACGATAAGCAAATTCTTCTATCGAGCCAGATCGACCCCAGCATTGATGACCCCGAATCCGACGGCATCTATGATGTGGGCGTGATCGCCAATGTCCTGCAATTGCTGAAATTGCCCGATGGCACCGTAAAAGTGCTGGTCGAGGGGCGCGCCCGTGTGCGGATCGAAGGGTTCTTGCCCAATGACTCGTTCTTTGAAGCGCGCGCCCATGTGCTGGATGAAACCGAGAATGATCCCGAAGCGACAACAGCGCTGCTGCGCTCGGTTGTTGAGGAGTTCGAGAAATACGCCAAGGTCAAAAAGAATGTGCCTGAGGACGCCCTGACCTCGATCATCGAGGCCGAGGAGCCTGCCAAATTGGCCGATCTCGTCTCGGGGCATTTGGGTGTGGAGGTCGAGCAAAAGCAGGATCTGCTGGAAACGCTCGATATCTCGGCCCGCCTCGAGAAAGTCTATGGCATGATGCAGGGCGAAATGTCGGTTCTGCAGGTCGAGAAAAAGATCAAAACGCGCGTGAAATCCCAGATGGAGCGCACGCAGCGCGAATATTACCTCAATGAGCAAATGAAGGCGATCCAGCGCGAGTTGGGCGATGGCGAAGATGGCGCCAATGAGATTGCCGAGCTTGAGGAAAAGATCGCCAATACGAAATTCTCGAAAGAGGCCCGTGACCGTGCGGATGCGGAGATCAAAAAGCTCAAGAATATGAGCCCGATGAGCGCCGAGGCCACGGTTGTGCGCAATTACCTAGATTGGATGCTCTCCATTCCTTGGGGCGTTAAATCGCGCGTCAAAAAAGACCTTGGCCGCGCCGAGCAGGTGCTTGATGCCGATCATTACGGTCTGGAAAAGGTCAAGGAACGCATCGTGGAATATCTTGCGGTGCAGCAGCGCTCCAAGAAGCTGAAAGGCCCGATCATGTGCCTTGTCGGCCCTCCGGGTGTGGGTAAAACCAGCCTTGGGAAATCGGTTGCCAAAGCCACGGGGCGCGAATTTATCCGCATCTCGCTTGGCGGCGTGCGCGACGAATCCGAGATCCGTGGCCACCGTCGGACCTATATCGGCTCCATGCCGGGCAAGATCATTCAGGCGATGAAAAAGGCGAAAACCACCAATCCGCTGATCCTTCTCGACGAGATCGACAAGATGGGTCAGGATTTCCGTGGTGACCCCGCCTCGGCCATGCTCGAAGTGCTTGATCCCGAACAGAATGCGACCTTCTCGGACCATTATCTTGAGGTGGAATATGACCTCTCGAATGTGATGTTCCTGACCACGGCGAATTCCTACAACATGCCAGGCCCGCTTTTGGACCGGATGGAGATCATCTCGCTCTCGGGCTATACCGAGGATGAAAAGCGCGAGATCGCCAAGCGTCACTTGCTGGCCAAGCAGATCAAGAACCACGGTCTGCGCGCCGATGAATTCAACCTCACGGATGAAGCGCTGACCGATGTGATCCGCTATTACACGCGCGAAGCGGGTGTACGGAACCTTGAGCGTGAATTGGCCAAGATCGCCCGTAAGGCGCTGACAGCGATCCTGAAGGGGCAAAGCAAATCGGTTGAGGTCACACCAGACAATCTCGAAGAGATGCTGGGTGTGCGCCGCTTCAAATTTGGTTTGGCGGAAATGGATGACCAGATCGGCGTTGTCACAGGCCTTGCCTGGACCAGTGTTGGTGGTGATCTTCTGTCGATTGAAGCCCTGCGCCTTGCGGGTAAGGGACGGATGAAAACAACGGGTAAGCTCGGCGATGTGATGAAGGAATCCATCGACGCGGCCGCCAGCTATGTCCGCTCCATCGCGCCCAAGATCGGCGTGCAGCCTCCGCGCATGGATCGTTGGGATATCCATGTCCACGTCCCCGAAGGCGCTACGCCCAAAGACGGGCCAAGCGCGGGGATCGGGATGGTCACTTCGATCGTGTCGGTTCTGACGCAAATCCCTGTGCAAAAAGACATCGCCATGACGGGCGAGGTGACCTTGCGCGGGAATGTCCTGCCAATTGGCGGGTTGAAGGAAAAGCTGCTTGCGGCTTTGCGGGGCGGTATCAAAACCGTGCTGATCCCTCAGGAGAATGAAAAGGACCTCGCCGAAATCCCTGACAATGTCAAAGAGGGTTTGGAGATCATTCCCGTCTCGCATGTCTCGGAGGTTTTGGCCCGTGCTCTGGTGCGCGCGCCCGAGGCCATCGATTGGGACGAGGAGGCCGAAGATGCGGCCGCCGTCCAGCGCGCCTTGGGCAAGGGGGATGGCACTGCCGCCACCGCCCATTAATTAGGCGCGACCCTGTCATGAACCGCTAAAAATACTCCGTCTGAGCGATGCTTGGGCGGAGTATTTTGCATCTTGGGGGCGAGCAGGGTGGTTAAATTCAAGCGATTCCGCTACCCTGCCTGCATACAGGGAACAAAGGGGATAGCTTTATGGCTTCCAAGAAAAGAAGCACGTCAGCCGGTCGGAGCCGTGCGAAACTGCACGTTGCGGCCACAAACACGACATCTGACGAGGCCGAAAAAACCGAGACATCACGGGCACCAGACGAGGCCGAGCAAACCCAATCGCCAGCCGCATCCGTTGCGGCCGCAATGGGGGCTGCTGCCGTCCTTCACCGCGCCGAGGCCGAAGATCAGAGCGATGGAAATGCGAGTGACGCAGATGACGATCCCATCGCCGAGATGTTCAAACGCCGTGATCTCATTCAAGCCGTGAGCGAACGGGCCGATCTGAAAAAATCGGATGTGCGCGAATTCGTTGATCTGGTGCTTGATGAAATGTCCAAAGCGCTCACTGAGGGTAAGGAATTAATTCTACCCCCGATCGGCAAAATCACCATCAAGCGCCGTACGGCGCAGACGAATGGCGATATGCTTGTGGCCAAGATCAAGCTCAAGACCCGTGAAGAGGCTGGGGCAGATAGCAGCGAGGATGCCCTCGCAGATCAGGACTAAAGCGTCCTTCGGCCCCGCTTTTCCAAGCGGGGGTTTTCGTCATTTTTGCAAGTGAAGTCTTTCAAAATTTCTTCGTTTCGTGTTTACTGTTCACGTATTTGTTACTGAAATTTGTGATGAGAGATTGGCCACCAAAGTGGTCGCATTGTGATGATTGTAGTGATTGACCTGAGACGTGGCTTTGCCTTGGGATCTGGACACCGATTTATGTGTGTTTCTGTGGTCTCGGGCGGCGTTACCACGTCGCAAATTTTAGAATTTTTGTCATCAGTGTTCGGTTTAGGACGCGGATCGCAGTCTTTATGTGGCGGTGCGCGACGGGCGTTGGGGTAACGTTCCTGCGATGATTTCGGCAAGCTATGGCTATGCCTTGATGCCTTCGCGTTTGGCTTCCCTGCGCCTCAACGTAAATTGAGAGCGGGAGCTATTATGGCTGAGAAAACAGGACGTGACCTAAGCGTTGGTGAAATGGCCGAACGGGCAGGGGTCGCGGTATCGACACTTCATTTCTATGAGGCCGAGGGGCTGATCAAATCCTGGCGTACGGGGGCAAACCACCGCCGCTATAACCGAGCGGAGCTGCGCCGCGTGGCCATCGCCAAGACCGCTCAAAAGGTCGGTGTACCATTGGCAGATGTCAAAGCCATGCTGGACCAAATTCCGCGTGACAAGGCGGTTTCAGCCGCCGATTGGCGGCAAGCAGGCGAGCAATGGTCGGATCTTTTGCTGGATCAAATCATCAATTTGCGGCGGCTTCGGAGCCAGTTGCATGGATGTATCGGTTGCGGCTGTCTCTCAGTCGAGCAATGCGCCTTGTTCAATGAAGATGACCAGCTCGCCAAGAACGGGGCTGGCCCGCGCCGTTGGGTCGGGGAAGAAGACGAATTGGCCCCGATGCGCCGTCCAGGCTAGCGGGCAGCAGATCGCCCAATCGCGGCCTCTATGCATTGGCTCAAAGCATCCCAATAGGGCTGGCCCTGGTCATCACGGCCCTCCAAAAGCGCGTCGAGTTGATGTTTGTGGCCTTTGACATTGGTCACTATCGCGCGCAGGGGCGCGTCTTTCGCCTCGGCCTTATTGGCAATCAGGGTCGTGTTGCGCGGCGAGATCACGCCGTCATGAAAGCTGTGCATCAAGGTCAAAGGCGGCCCGTCCTTGCTCAGCCGCCATGGTTGCACCATTGCCCCGCATAGGCAAAACGCGCCATCCACAGGTTCCAAATCCGGCCAGTCACGCGGCGGATAGGCCAATGATGCAGCAATGATCCCGCCCGCCGATGCGCCAAAGCTGAGCATCGGTACCCCCGACAAATCAAAAGGGTCCCGAAGGTCGCGCAGCGCGCGCAAGGCTTGCGAGAAATCCTCCAAGGCCGCGTAAAACAGCGGCCCGCAATAGGCGGGGTTGATCCGCATGCCGACCCGCGCAGTGCGCAATTGCGCATGGGTCACTGCTTCCTGTTCCTTTGCGTCGAACCTTTCCATCGGCGCGCCGCCCTTGGCGTAGGAAATCGAGGCAAAGCCGATCCGCTCGGCAACCAGCCTTGCGGCACAGGCCTGCGGAAAGGGGCCGGTATGCTTGCCATGAGAAAACCCGCCCCCATGGGCATAGACCACCACGGCGCGCGGTGCGTTTTGCGGCAAGTAGAGATCAAAATCCCGCAGCCCTTGCCCCCGCGCAGCGGTATATTTCCCCGAGAATGTCGGCTGCATTTTCCCCAGTCCCCTTAACCTGACCGCAATATCGACAAAAACCGCGCCTCTGGCCAGCCTCAAGCCGCCCGCTTGGTCTTGGACTTGGCTGCCAAAGGCTTTACGCCCTAGGCCATGCGCTTTGATTTTCCCATCTACCTCCTGCGCCACGGCCAAACCGATTGGAACCGCGAAAGACGGTTGCAAGGCTGGCTGGACACGGAATTGAACGCCACAGGCCGCGCACAGGCGGCGGCACAGGCGCAGATCATGCTTGCGGTGCAGGCGGGCACAACGCCCCTCCCGCTCTATTCCAGCCCTCTCACACGCGCTGTTCAAACCGCAGACATTCTGGGCGCGAAACTCGGTGCCGCGCCAATCCTCGATGACAGGCTGCGCGAGGTTCATATGGGCGCATGGCAAGGCTTGACCCATACCGAGATCGCCAGCCGCTGGCCCGAGGCCTACCACTCACATCCCACTGATTTTCATCTTTCCATAAATACGAAAAATGGCGAAACGCTGGAGGCCCTGTCCCACCGATTGGACAGCTTCCTTCAGGGGATTTATGGCCCATCTATCATCGTAACCCATGGAATCGCGCTGCAATATATGCGCGGGCAGCTCTTGGGGCTCGATCTCGCAGCCACGGCAAATCTCGGGCATGAACAGGCCGTGATTTACGCCATCCAAGCCGGCGCAGAAAATATCCTGCGCGCTTGATGACATTTTTCACTTTTGGGCTTGAAGAGCTCTGCCGTTCAAGGCTAATAGCGCGCCAGCGGGTGATTAGCTCAGTTGGTAGAGCGCTTCGTTTACACCGAAGATGTCGGGAGTTCGAGTCTCTCATCACCCACCATTCCCATTGAAAAGATGTCCTCGCCTTACATGCCGCCGATGCATGTCCCCTCAAGGCGTGTTGACCGCGATTTCAGGCAGCGTCAGGTGGGCGGTTTCCACGATCCGCACTGCACAGTCCCCACCAAGCCTATGATTGATGGCTCAATAGGCTTCACGACAATCGGGAAACGCGCCTGTCAGAACGGGATAGATACAAATCTGATCGATGCGCTGCAGATACTGGTCCAAAAGGCAGTCAACATCTTTGCACTGATCCCGACGGCTTAGCCATTGTTGTTGCGTAGACATCAAGTCTTCCATTGCACCATCTCCGATATTGGCGCCACGCATGGCCCAATAGTTATTAGCCATCAATTCATCCAGATAGGACAGCTCGGGAACCGCGCAGATGGTCTGTTCAATGCGGGTTTCCGCTCTGCTGCAATCGAAAGATGCCGCGCTCAGCGGGGCGGCGAGCATCACCAAGGCTGCACAGAGAAGCAGGTGGAGAGGGGAAATGGCTTTGGTCATGGATTACTCCTGTTTCAACCGTCAAAGAAGCGACCCATTCAGGGCCAAGCAAGGTCTTTCAAGCGCGATTTATGCAAAAAACGCGCCATTTGTGACGGTTTTTTCGCACCGCCAGATCTGTTGAGGCCCGATAGAAAGGCATTGATCTTCTTTCTGAAGCGTCTCGACTTTAACCTGATGTGTCAAATAACTGCGGAACGCTTTAAGGCCGCGCGCTGCCCTGCGCGGCTTGATCTAGGTCTTGTTCGCGCCGCTCGAGAGTGTTGCGCATGTCGGCAATCCGGCGATCCCATTCACCGAGTTGGCGTTCCCATGCGTTGAGATCCGCCTCACGCTGGTTCAAACGGCGCTCCCATTCGGCCAGTTCCGCCTCGCGATGTTCGAGCTCGAAATCCTGACTTCCCTCGTCAAGACCGCCACCTGCACGCATTGAAATGATCTCGATTGAGGGGGCATCGCGCGGGCCGCAGGCCTCTAGTTCTACCACATACTGGCCGCCAATAAGGGCCTCTACGGGCATGTTGGCCATCGCGTTGCTGTTCATATAGGACCGAATGGCTTCCCCATAATTGGCCCGGGCATCGCGGGTCACCATGACGGGGTCGGTTTTATCATTCGGATCAAGCCTGTTTTGCTGGTTCACGTAGAACCGGTCCTGTTGGAAGACAGCATGGGCTTCGGTCAGGGGAGAGCCTGATGAATTGAGTGTATCTGCATAGGAGAATTCCTGCGCCACTTCTGTGCGAATACAAGATTGCGCAGCACCGATACTTGGTATTGCGGCCAGACCAGAGGTCAGTGCTATGGCAATTGCAATTTGTTTCATCTCGGTCTCCTCCCTCAGATTGGAAAAGTTAGGGCGGATCGCGAGAATGTCCAAACTATTGGGCGACACGGCGTGTATTTTTTGCTTGCGCCCAGACCAATATATGCCCCCGCTTTTCCAGCCCGAAAGGCAGGTTTTTTGCCTTCTTTCGGGACGGTGGAATATTTTGCTATTATCCCCGCTTGACGGGGGCGGGTCTGCGTCATAGACACCCTCCACGCTAAGGCAGATGCTTGAGCGGATGGTGAGCGGTTGTAGCTCAGTTGGTTAGAGTACCGGCCTGTCACGCCGGGGGTCGCGGGTTCGAGTCCCGTCAACCGCGCCACCACCATTCGATCTGCTCGCCAAAGCATATGCGCGGTTGTAGCTCAGTTGGTTAGAGTACCGGCCTGTCACGCCGGGGGTCGCGGGTTCGAGTCCCGTCAACCGCGCCACTTTCCTTTTAAAGCGTTATCGGGCCTTATGGGCGTGGGGCGACGCAGAGCGCGCGTCCGCTTATGCTCCTTTGGAGCAAGCGCAGCCGCGCGAAGGCCTATGGCCTTTTTTCGTATTTTTGGAAAGATGAAGGGGGGCGGGACGCCTTAGCCTTTATGGATCCAGCCACCGCCAAAGATGCGGCTTGTATCGGGCGCGTAGAAGACACAGGCCTGACCGGGGCTGACGCCTTCTTCGGCGGTGAATAGCTCGACCTCGGCCTCGGTCTCGGAGATGGGACGGATCGTGGCGGTTCGCGGTGGGCGGGTTGAACGGATTTTGACCTCCAGCTCCCATGCGTCCTGCGAGGTGAAGGGGGTATCTCCCAACCAGTTGATCTCGCGCACGGGGACCACGCGGGTGGAGAGCGCCTCTTTCGGGCCGACAATAACGCGGCGGGTGTCGGGATCGAGTTTGACCACATAAAGCGGGTCTTCCAGACCGCCGATGCCCAGACCACGGCGTTGACCGATTGTGTAATGGATCACGCCGCGATGCTCGCCCAAGGGGGTGCCTTCCATATCCACGATCTCGCCCGGATCAGCCGCGCCGGGGCGCAGTTTTTCGATCACGGCGGCGTAGTTTCCATTGGGAACGAAGCAGATATCCTGACTATCGGGTTTATCGGCAACGGGCAGGCCGTATTTTGCCGCGAGGCTGCGTGTTTCGGCTTTTGCGGTGAGATGACCCAAGGGGAAGCGCAGGAAATCCAGTTGCTCTTGCTTGGTGGAGAAGAGGAAATAGGATTGGTCGCGCGTGGCATCGGCGGCGCAATGCAGCTCGGCCCCTTGCGCGCCCATTTTGCGCTGGATGTAATGGCCCGTTGCCATGCAATCGGCATCAAGGTCTTTCGCGGTGGCCAGCAGATCCTTGAATTTCACGCGCTCATTGCAGCGGATGCAGGGCACAGGGGTTGCGCCCGCCAGATAGCTATCGGCGAATTCATCGATCACGGCGTCTTTGAAGATATTCTCGTAATCCAGCACATAATGCGGAAAGCCCATTTCCTCGGCCACGCGGCGGGCATCATGGATATCGCGCCCCGCGCAACAGGCCCCTTTTTTGGCAAGCGCTGCACCATGATCATAGAGCTGCAGGGTCACGCCCACCACATCATAGCCTTCATCGGCCAATTGCGCGGCCACCACCGAGCTGTCCACACCGCCCGACATGGCAACAACCACGCGTGTTTGCGACGGGGGCTTGGCGAAACCAAGGGAGTTGAGGGCAGCGCTGTCGCGATCAAGGGGCATGACGATCTCCGGGGGGTGTTATCGCGGAATATAGGAAAATGCGATGTAATCACAAGGGCGCTGCTTACGCGTCATTAAGCAGTTGCTGTCATGCACTGTGGCGATTGAGGTGACAAGGTGAGAGACGGGTCATGTATATCCGCCGGATCAAAGGGCCAATTGCGGTGACGCTTCCTGACGGGACGCGGTTTTCAAGGTCGCAATTGCCGCCTGAAAATACGCGACGTTGGGTGGCAAGCCGCAAGGCGGCCGTGGTCAAGGCCGTACGCTTTGGCCTGATCTCCGAGGAAGAGGCGCGCGAGACATGGGCGTTATCCGAGGAAGAACTGGGCTCATGGTTGGGCCGCGTGGAGCGCCATGGCGAGGCGGCTTTGAAGGCAACAGCCGTGCAACGGTTCCGCGATTAAACCTTTGGTTGAGTGGTCTTCGGGATTTTCTCCTTGCGTTACGGACCAAACCCCAAAAGAATTTGTCAAAGGTAACCAGTGGTTAACGAATTAAGATCAGTTTGGTTTTATTGAAACCTGCGAATCAGAGAGGTCAATATGCGAGTGCTATTGGTTGAAGATGATCCTACCACTGCAAAAAGCATTGAAATGATGCTGCGCCACGCGAATTTGAACGTCTATTCCACCGATCTGGGGGAGGAAGGCGTCGATCTGGCAAAGCTGTATGATTACGACCTTATGCTTTTGGATTTGAATTTGCCCGATATGACCGGGCTTGAGGTGCTGCGCCAATTGCGTTTGGCGCGTGTGGATACGCCGATCCTTATTCTAACCGGCGCGGATGATACCGACAGTAAATTGAAGGGTTTTGGCTTTGGGGCAGATGATTACCTGACCAAACCGTTCCACCGCGAAGAACTTGTTGCGCGCATCCATGCGATTATCCGCCGCTCGAAAGGCCATGCTCAATCCGTGATCAAAACGGGCGAGATCTCGGTCAATCTTGATGCCAAAACGGTTGAGGTGAACGGGCGCGCGGTGCATCTGACGGGAAAAGAGTATCAAATGCTCGAGCTTCTGTCTTTGCGCAAAGGGACGACCCTGACCAAGGAGATGTTCCTGAACCATCTTTATGGCGGCATGGACTGATAAAAAATTGTTTAAAATCAGTTATATAAATTTCTAAATTTCCCATTTATCTGCACATATTGCACACGTTTTGCACATATGATATACAAACTCTGACCAAGGATTGCATGTCCAATTGGGCGGAAATTGCACATGGCTACATTCACGAAGCTTCCAAGTGGCAAGTGGCGCGCACAAGTTCGCAAAGCAGGTATCTACAAGAACCGCACGTTCGACAAAAAGCTAGATGCTCAAGCTTGGGCGGCCGCTTTGGAGCAATCAATTAGCCGTGGTTCAGGCGTTGGGCTGATCACTCCTCCAAAGGGAATGGTATTCAGTGATCTTGTGGACGCCTATCTGCGCTCCGTGCGCATCAACAAGGCCGCACACGCCACGTTGGGTGCTGTTTGTCGGGTGATCGGTGACACGCCAGTGGTATCGTTGAACAGTTATCACCTGCAGCGCTGGATAGACGCTCGTTTGTCTGATGGTGTGGCTGGATCAACGATCGCTCACAACTTGGGCCTCATTTCGGGTGTCTTGAAGTGGGCCAAGCATACCCGTCACCTTGATATTGATGATATGCTTGCTGTGAACGCCCGTAGATCGCTTTCTGCGGCGCGTATCTCGACCACCAGTGCTGAACGTGATCGCTACATCACAGACGCAGAAATTGAGTTAATGCGTTCTGTGTTTGTGGCTCAAACCAAGCTCAAAATTCCAATGGCTGATTTGATGGATTTCGCTCTGGCAACTGCCATGCGGTTAGGGGAGATAGTGCGGATCGAGCATGCTGATCTGAGCCACAACGAAGGCACAATATTTATTCGAGATCGAAAAGACCCGAAGCGAAAGATCGGCAACCACCAGAAAGTTCCACTGTCCAGTAAAGCGCGTGAGATCATATCGCGGCAACCAACAAGCTCTGGTCGCATCTTCCCGTATCCGCAAAACAGTGTGAGCGCGGCTTGGATCGTAGCACGTGATTTAGCAAAATTAGACGATGTTACGTTTCATGATCTGAGGCATCGCGCGATAACTGATTTGTTTGCTCGTGGGCTTGCTATTCAACAGGTGGCATTGATCAGCGGTCACAAAACTTGGGCGCAGCTAAGACGATATACGCAAGTGCAGCCTGCCGATTTGGTGGAGTTGTTGGGATGACCGAAATCGAGCGGCTAGAAAAGTATGTGGATCATTTGAAAGACCTTATCGTTGAGGCTGAGGCACAGCTGAAAAAAGGTGTTCCAGATAACGAGCGATTTCACATCATGGAGCAAATAGTGATGCACTATAAGCTTATGCAGGGTGCATACGAGAGCGTCGTGATAGGGCGACGAGAAAGCAGCAGGCGCAATAAAGGACAAACGCAGTTGGGCAAGCAAAGGCAGCATTTTCTAAGACAAGTTGCTCGATCAGCCAACACCACAAAGGCTAAACTCATTGCAAGGCATGCATTCACAGAGAAGTTCGTTGCGGGGACGCAAGACCTTTGGCCAAACACACCTGATGACGAAATTGAAATTAAAATACTTAATCTAGCTGGTCGCATGACCGTCAAAGAATTACGCAAAAGTTAAACTTTGTAAGTTTAGCCTTTTGCTTTGGAAATGAAATTGCTCTTCATAGGTGGCCAAGTCTTTAACTGCATGGAGCTTGGCCAATGTCAGAACGTATCGAGAATTTTCTGAGAGATCAGCGTTATTTGCGCGATGATGATCTCGCGGCGCTAATGGGTTGGAATGAAGCGACCAAGCGCGCAAAGATCGCACGTCGGCAGGTGCCACCCTTCATACGAATGAAGCGGTTAGTCCTCTTTCGCTATGAAGATGTGCGAGATTGGCTTGAGGCGGGTGCGGACTGCAATTCAAACGGCGCAAGTCTCGCTACTGCCGATATTCTCGGTGTTTCCCAAAAATAAAAATCCCTGCCAGACGGAAGCCTGACAGGGAGATCAATGATGCCTGATCATATTACCTGAGTGGCTTCCTCGGCGCAACGTGCTGAGGTACAAATGCCTTATCCCATCTTTAACGGTCAGCGCGATAGCCGCTCAAGAACACAGAAGCCATACAACGCTGTCACCTTTGATAACATCCTATCGTCAATCGAAACTCCTACCTGCCGACCTAAAGATAACGCGCCCGCCATCATGGCGACTACCTGCCTGCATCCTGATGCAAGGCGAATGGCGCACCTCGCGGAGCATGGACGCTTTTCACTTATCGCTATGGATATTGATGAGGGCAACCATCCCTTGGAGGATGTGCACAGCGCGGTCGCGGGCGAGTTTGGCGACGTGGAATATCTGATTTATTCTTCTTCTAGCGCTGCTTCAGACAAGCGCAAATGGCGCGTTTTGATCGAAACAGCGGATGACAGGAACGCCGAAGAGCACAAAAACGCGCAAAGCGCCGTCATTGAGGCTATGGGTGCGCGGGGTATCAACTGTGACGTGGCTCTGCGGACGCCGAACCAACCAATTTTTCTGCCCAATGTGCCAGACGAACGCCGCAACGCTGGTGTTCCCATATTCTATCAGTGTTATGTAAACAAAGGCCCGAAGTTGGCGGGGCTCTCGCCTGCCATCACAGCGCGCATGGCGGCGTTTGAGCTAGAAGCTTATGTGAGGGAAGAGCAAGCCAAGAACCGGCTTAAAGAGCGCATCAAGCGGCTTCACGACGGCACACTCACCCCCATCGAGTGGTTTAACCAAAACCATAGTTTGGTTGATTTCATGCTCAAGCATGGCTTTGAGCCTCGCGGGGGCAATTGGTTTGCTTCACCGTTTTCAACCAGCAAAGGGCGCTCAGTTCATGTGTTTGGTGATTGCGCAATCAGCTACTCAGGCAGCGATGTCGGCAAGCTAGGGATAGAAACAAAAAGCGGGCGCGCGCTGTTTGATGCCTTTAGCGTGTTCAAACATTTTGAATGCGGAGACAGCCAAGATAAGGCGCTTGATTACTGCGAAGAGCAAATGCTGATGGCGGCCTTCGACGAGGTGTCGTTATGATGATTTATGATGACAACTGCTTCGCTCAAAAAATCATAGGAAATCTTGGCGCTGATAATATCTTCTCGTGCCGCGCAGGGTTTCATAGATTTAAAGGGAAATGGGAGCGGCTTTCCTCGGAGCAACTGCATGAGCTAGTCCTGAACGGGCTTGAGCAGGTTAATAATAAGCTACCAAGAAAAAGCCGCTGCAAAATCACAAGCGCGCGGGTCGCCTCCATCGTGAAGATCATCACTTGGAAGGTGCACAAAGAAGATCTTGAGCTTAA
>CBFHMG010000009.1:0-117499 GCA_965656935.1 uncultured Paracoccaceae bacterium | reverse complement strand
ACAGGAACGCGATTTCCATCAAATGTGTCAACAAAAACAGCCTGGTCAAACGATGCAACTATAACAGCAGCATCGCCCGAAGCAAAGGTAAAGACGCCCGTAGTCGGGCTCCTATCCGCTATACGAAAACTCTCAAGTTTTGGCGCCATATATTTGATCCCCCCAGACCAAAATTACGCAGAATCCGCTACGTACAATGCATTTGAACTCTTGTGACGGATTTCACATCTAGTGTCAAAAACAAAACTGACAAAAATAGCAAAACTGACAAACAGGCACAGAGCAGTAGAGGCGATGCTCGCGGATGACACAACAAGTGGAAAGCCATTCTAAACAAATAAACGAATGTAGAAGTGTGCAAACTCTTGAGAAATTTTCCACAAACTACGGGATCTGGGTTGAAGAAACTACTGCCACAAATCACTAGGAATTAAACAATATTTGACGCGTGACTGTGATCCTCCGCTATGGTTAAGAAAACGGCGGAAACACTAAAACACCAAACGACTGTCTTGGCCCCATAAAGCTGTGCCAATATTTGTGGTCTAAGGGAATTACGTAGAATGGCACGGAAGCGGTACTCGGGTGAGGATACTTTGAAGCTGCTGCGCGAGATTGACGCACACTTGCATGATGGATTGGACGTTGTGAGTGCGTGTTGCAAAGCAGGAATTTCGGACAAGACGTATTATTACAGGCGAAAGAAGTTTGGTGGGATGGGCCGGCCGCAGTTGTCTGAGATGCGCGCGTTGCAAAAAGAGAATGAACGGCTCAAGAGGATTGTCGCTGATCTGCAGCTCGACAAGCTGATCCTGAAGGAGAGCTTGGATCATTTAAAGCCCAAGGCCTGACGGTTGATAGGTTACGTCAGGCCGTGATCCACACCAGTCAGAAGCTGAACACATCTGAACGGCACACCTGTGCGGTGTTGGGGCTTTCGCGGTCGAGCCTGCGGTATCAGGCCAAACCACTGAATGATGATGCCCTGCGGCTGGCGATGATCCGGTTGGCCAGGCAATATGGCCGCTACGGCTACAGGAAGGTGACCGCTCTGCTGCGTATGGAAGGATGGCGGGTTAATCATAAGAAGGTTGAACGTTTATGGGGCGAAGAAGGTCTGCAGCTACCGCATCGGCATAAGAAACGACGGCGGCTCTGTCATAAAGATAGTTCGGTTATCCGGCTGCGGCCAACGCATCCCAACCATGTCTGGGAGGTTGATTTTGTGCATGACAAGCTGAGAAACGGGCGGCCCTATAAGATCTTCACTGTGCTCGATGAATATACCCGTGAGGCGCTCTACGTGGCGGTGCGGGATAAGATGAAAGCAAACGATATTGTGGATGTTTTGCGCCGACCACTGATGAAACATAGCAAGCCGAAATACATCCGATCAGCCAATGGCCCGGAGTTCATCGCTGCATCGCTGCAAAACTGGCTCAGACGCGTCGGCATCCAGCCAATGCAAATCTACCCAGGATCAACTTGGGAGAACGGTTACAATGAGCGCTTCAACGGAACACTCCGTCGTGAAGTCCTCAACGCCGAATGGTTTCACACCACCAAACAAGCTCAGGTCGCCATCAATGTCTGGCTCAGGCAATACAACCAAATCCGCCCTCATCATGCCAAACTATGCGTCCACCCGCCCCAGAAACCTTATTAGAGAAACCCCAAATTAATGGTACTAAACGAGGGGGCTAGACAGTTGTCCATAGGGCGGAACATTTTGTGACATCACCAAGACGCTTTATCTCGTGACCTCAGTATAACCAAAGTCGTGAGATAGGTTCACGCACACCTAATAAATATCAATGTATGTTACAGTTTCTACTCGAACAGTGAATTTAGATCGTTTTCTGTCATCGTACCTGTTGTGAACTCGCGCATTCCTACCTCTCGCATATAGTCGAGATATGCAGACAGCATCAATCCAGACTCCACTGAAAAGTTATAGCCTGATACAAAAAGTCCCCTATTTCGTTGAATTCTGGCTGCTGTTGAACCGTCCTCATAAATTTGAAAAACTACGGAGCTAGAGCTTACGCCTTCTTGCAAATTTTCGCAGGCACCCTCTGGTATGCATGAAACCAGGCGTTCAAAATTTCGCCTCACACCATTTTCTTGGGCAACCGCAGTCCATTCATCAACTTTAGTTAGAGCTGCAGAAACAACCTCAACGTCACTTGCGGAAAAACTGATTGTATCTCTAATTTGATCGTATTGAGCTGCCGGATCAATAAAGTTAAAGCCAAACATCAAGTAGCCTTGATCAGTAACTTCCGGCTCGACCCACATTTCACCAATTTCTTCCGTGCCAGCGATATAAAACGGAACCTTTGGGAAAATTTCTGAAAGCCTACGCGCTGTTGTGCCTTGGTTTTGGTTTTGTGGGCGAATTGGTGTGGAATAACGCTGCGTAGAAAAGTTTTCCACTTCGTCTAGGCGCTCCCGATAACTATCCATGAGATTGTTAACCGCAGAGATCCTTGCCTCAGCACCCTCAGGATCACTTGGTGCTACGCTATCTCTCTGATGATCGATCACCGCTTGGAGTAACGCCACCTGATCCGACAATTCATCAACTTCATTTTGAAGATCTTCCACTTCACCAGTATTAGACGTTGAAACAACTACAGTACTGTTAATTGTAGTCTGCTCTACCGTATCTACAATTTCGATCTCTTCTTCAGGCTGAGCATACTCGCGCAGCAGGCTTCTGAGTCCAATTGGATTAGCCAGCGCTCTCTGAATACGTGATGGCGATTCACTTGCAGCACGCTGAAAAGAAGTTACGAGAAACATTCGCTCATGTGGCAGAAGTTCTCCCGTCGCAGGATAGCCTACAAAGTTCTGATACTGAGCAGTAGCAGATCGAGTGCCCCTACCAATTACGCCGTCTGGTCTTCCAGCTGGGAAGTTAAAATAATTTAGAGCCTCTTGCATTTCTCTTACTTGAGCGATCTCCGCAGCCGACCGACGAGGCGCTGTGGATCTTTGTGGGGAGGACGAGACGGTTGAATTTTGTCTTGGTGCGGTCTGCATACCTTGCGTCAAAGCTGTCCCAATCATAGCCCCAACCATGGAGCCAAACAAATCATTGTTAGCGGCAGCAACCTGTGGCAAAGCTAGGGAAAACGCCAAGCTTGACACTAACAATATCTTTCTCATCAATCTCACTCCATTAAATTTTTACTAAACGTGGATCACACTAAAAAAAAGTCAAGCGCTTTTTAAGCTCAGCCCATAAGTGGTTCGAACTGTTTTAACGACAATTTTTGATTGCAAGGCAGCTTAGTGCTGATAGCCGCCAACAGCCAAATATGCCTTAGTCTTAAAAGACTTATGATAGCTGCCTATGCAAATAATATATTATCCAAAACATGGATTGCTGCCCCCCCTCCTGCTGGACATCGTTGAAATACCACGCGCCGTCCGACACACTCACCAATAACGCAGGACCAAAGCCCGATCTTGCCCCTAAAGCGAATGCCAAAAGCCGGTGAGATAGCGTACGCTGTCGAACAATCAGTAATAGGGCCTCATTCACAACAAAGCCAAGCCGTCCATTATTGCAACGCGCCAGATCTGCGCACTCGCTGGCTTTAAAATTCTCACGGGATCCTACATGAAGCCTACATCCAGCGATGCCGCACCAAGAAATGCTACCGCCACCCGCCAGAAACGCCTCGGTTCGCCATCATCACCGGAAACCACAGAAAACGATGGGTAATCAAACCAAAGCTAAAAAGGAATAGAGCGCACCATCTGTCCATACCTGTATTGCTGACCCGCCTGAGATCCCAAGTTTCTACGCAAAGAGCCTAGTAACATAAGGGCAACGTGCTCATTATCTCCTCTCTATCCCATTCTTGATGATTAGAGCAGGCCGTCCAAGCTTTAGTTTCAAAAAACAAAAGCGATGTGCGGTTAAGGCACTCGCAGCGTCTTATCCTCAACTCTTAAGCTATGTTACTTCCGATATAGTGGAAAGCATGTGTCAACGCGCAACCGTGCGCGCGTAAAACGCATGAAATAAAGGGTGGATCATAGGGTGGTAAAATAAAAAAATACCTTATTTTATCATGTTAAATCAGTGCTTTAATTATTTATTTTGGTGCGGGTGAAGGGACTTGAACCCCCACGCCTTGCGGCGCCAGAACCTAAATCTGGTGCGTCTACCAATTCCGCCACACCCGCAACGAGGCGGCTCTTAGCAGAGCTGAATTCAGGATGCGAGTGTAAATTCACCCCGCGCCCTGACCAAAAAACCACACCAAAGATAGACGGGTTAATATCTTTTGATTTCCCTGCGCGAATGTGGCACGATCAAGCCAATAAAAAGGCGAGGCATCAAAGAATGCCCGCATTTGAGTGCAGGAGCAGCAATGACACATCTAGACACCCGGCAATTTGCCGGCAGTTCACCCGTTGAGTCCAATCCCCAAACCAAACTTGATGCAGCGCTTCCGCTTGGCACTACTGTGCTGACGCTTGATGGCGCCCTGCCCGTCGAGGCGATCTATCCCGGTGACCGCGTAATCACCCGCAATGGTGGTGCACAAACCGTGCGCGCCGTGATCCGCCGCGCCGTGCCGCGCAGTTTGCGCTTGGTGCATGTCGGCAAGGATGCGCTTGGCGGCAAGCCCGAGGAAGATGTCATCCTTCTTCCCCAGCAACGCGTTTTGATCCGCGACTGGCGTGCGCAGGCGCTTTACGGCAAACCCCAAGCCGAGCTTGAGGCAGAACAGCTTGTTGATGGCGAGTTTATCAAATGGGCCGATGGCCAAGCGCGCCCGAGCCATATGATTGCGCTGCATTTCGACAAGGACCAGATCATCTATGCAGGCGGGCTCGAGCTTTGTGCCGCAGCGCCGCATTTCGAACCTCTAGCGGGAGCACTCTAAGGGCCCAAGACCCTTTCGCTCCTCCTGAAAAGGCCGCCACTTCTTGTGGTGGCCTTTTTCATGCTCGCCTCTCAGCCCCATAGTTTTCAAA
Organism: uncultured Paracoccaceae bacterium; assembly: GCA_965656935.1. Lineage (GTDB taxonomy): Bacteria > Pseudomonadota > Alphaproteobacteria > Rhodobacterales > Rhodobacteraceae > M30B80. The sequence continues at coordinate 112,501 of CBFHMG010000009.1, read as the reverse complement.
TCGTCTAATTTTTGTGCGTTGCGATTATTTTTTAGCCGCGCGCTAGAAAAGCCCTCAGGCTGGAATGCTTGTTTGGCCGTATCGCATTGTCGCCGCAAATCAGAAGTGGTCTCACCCACAAGGTAACAAAAGCGCTCGTATACGAGGAGGCCCACATGAAAAAAATCGAGGCGATTATCAAACCGTTCAAGCTCGACGAGGTCAAAGAAGCCCTCCAAGAGATCGGAATTCAGGGGCTTAGCGTCACTGAAGTAAAAGGTTTCGGCCGTCAGAAGGGTCACACAGAACTCTATCGTGGCGCCGAATATGTGGTCGATTTCTTGCCAAAGGTGAAAATCGAAGTGGTTTTGTCGGATGATCTGGTCGATGGCGCAATCGCCGCGATCATTGATGCGGCCAAGACCGACAAAATTGGCGATGGCAAAATCTTTGTCTCTCCGGTTGAGCAAGCGATCCGCATCCGGACGGGCGAATCTGGGGAAGACGCCCTCTGATCCCAGCTTTTGGCTGGATTTCATTTTTCAAAAGGGGCTCCCCGCCCCGACTTCAACAAAACCTTAAGGGAAGGTCACGATGAGCAAAGATACCGTTCTCAAAATGATCAAAGACGAAGATATCGAATATGTAGATATCCGTTTCACTGATCCGCGCGGCAAACTTCAGCACGTCACTGTGATGTCTGATCAGGTAGATGAAGACTTCCTCGAAGAAGGCTTCATGTTCGATGGGTCCTCCATCGCTGGTTGGAAAGGCATCGAAGCGTCGGACATGAAATTGATGCCCGATACTGACAGCGTCTATGTTGACCCATTCTATGCCGAGAAAACGCTCTGCGTGCATTGCTCGGTGGTCGAGCCTGACACGGGCGAGGCCTATGATCGTGACCCTCGCGGCACTGCTGAGAAGGCCGAAGCCTATCTCAAATCCTCGGGCATCGGCGATGTGGCCTATTTCGGCCCTGAAGCTGAATTCTTCCTGTTTGATGATGTCCGTTTCGCGGTCTCCATGAACAAGGTCTCCTATGAGGTTGATGCTCAGGACGCCTCATGGAACTCCGACACCGAATACGAGATGGGCAATATGGGCCATCGTCCGGGTATCAAGGGCGGCTACTTCCCTGTGAACCCAACCGATGCCGCACAAGACCTGCGCTCGGAAATGCTTTCCACCATGAAGCGCATCGGCATGAAGGTCGACAAGCATCACCACGAAGTGGCGTCTTGCCAGCACGAGCTTGGCTTGATCTTCGGCAGCCTGACACATCAGGCCGACGAGCTGCAGAAATACAAATACATCATCCACAATGTCGCCCATGCCTATGGCAAATCCGCGACCTTCATGCCCAAGCCGATCTCTGGCGATAACGGCACTGGCATGCATTGCAACATGTCGATCTGGAAAGACGGCAAGCCGCTCTTTGCTGGCGATAAATATGCCGATCTCTCGGATGAGGCGCTGTATTTCATCGGTGGTATCTTGAAGCACGCGAAAGCGCTCAATGCCTTCACGAACCCCTCGACCAACTCCTATAAGCGTCTGATCCCGGGCTTCGAGGCCCCCGTTCTGCGCGCTTATTCGGCACGTAACCGTTCGGGTTGTGTTCGTATTCCATGGACAGAATCGCCCAAGGCAAAACGCGTGGAAGCCCGCTTCCCCGATCCTGCGGCAAACCCCTATCTGTGCTTCGCAGCCCTGCTTATGGCTGGCCTCGACGGCATCCAGAACAAGATCCACCCCGGCGAGCCTTCGGACAAAGATCTCTACGATCTGCCCCCAGAAGAGTTGGCAGAGATCCCAACTGTTTGCGCCTCGCTACGTGAAGCGCTCGACGAGCTGGAAAAAGACCACGAGTTCCTGCTCAAAGGTGACGTATTCACCAAGAGCCAGATCGAAGGCTATGCTGCCCTTAAGTGGGAAGAAGTCTACGAATTCGAGCACACACCGCACCCAGTTGAATACAAGATGTATTACAGCTGCTAATCAGCGGTATCTCTCAATACAAAACGGGGCGCCCATTCGGCGCCCCGTTTCATTTAAAACTACGTATTTTCAGCGTGTTGCTGGCTGACGTAAAACGATTAAAATCGTCTTAGGCGTCCCGCAAGGCGGCCCACTTGGCGCATGCGCTGCTGTGTTTCTTGCGCGGATCTCTGTACATTGGCAGGCGGCTGGCCCTCAGAGGCGTTCCCGCCCCTATTCGAGACCCTATTGAAGCCCGCATTGATGCCGCGATTGATGATCTGGCCCATAAAGCGGCGCAGGATCATTGCAATAAGACGTTCCATATTACCTCTGCTCAAATTGTTGTTTTGCACAGTATAGCAGAAATTATGGCTTTTTCGAGCCGAGCCTATTCGAACATATCATCCGTGTCCTCGCCCTCGCCCTCATCAAAGGGCAGCGCGTCTTCATCAGGGTCGCTATCCTCGCTGCTGGCCACGGGAACAAGGCTGCTTGGCGGGCGGCTTTCCAAAAGGCCTGCCTCGCGCAATTCCTTCAAGCCCGGCAAATCGCGGGCGCTTTCCAAGCCGAAATGGTCAAGGAAGGATTGTGTGACCGTATAGGTCACAGGGCGGCCAGGCGTCATTTTGCGGCGGCCAAAGCGGATCCATTCCATTTCCATCAATTGATCAATCGTACCACGGCTGACCGAGACGCCGCGGATTTCCTCGATCTCGGCGCGGGTGACGGGCTGGTGATAAGCGATGATCGCCAAGGTTTCGATCGCGGCGCGGCTGAGCTTGCGGGTCTCGACCGTTTCGCGGCTCATGAGATAGCCCAAATCACCCGCCGTGCGGATCGCCCATGCATCCCCCACACGCGCGACATTCACCCCCCGCCCCTCATAGCGGCGACGCAGATATTGCACGGCCTCGGCAGGGTCACAGCCATGTGGCATGCGCTTCTCCATCTCGCGCAGGGTCATCGGCTCGGCACTGGCAAAGAGCAAAGCCTCGACCATGCGTTCCTGCTCACCCATAGGCGGGGCCTGAAACAGGCTGTCGCTTGGGCCTGCGGGCTTTTCATCGGCCTCTGAAGGGGCTTGCGTGACTTGGTTTTCTGTCTCTGCGGTCATGGCTTCACTCGTCTTTCCGCTTCAATTCAATCGGGGCAAAGGTCTCGGATTGGCGCAGCTCCACCTTGCCGGCCTTGGCCAATTCCAAAGCTGCCGCAAAGGTTGACGCCGTGGCCGAGCGCCGTTTCTTCGGGTCCGCCTCCCAGCCTGAGGGGATATAAGAGGAAATATCGGTCCAATTGCCCGCATATCCAATCAACCCGCGCATCCGTTCCAACGCTTCCTCCATAGTAAAGACGCTGTCGCGGTCCATCACGAAGGGGCGAAACTCTTCCTTGGTCTTGATCCGCGCATAGCCCTGCATCAGGTCCAGCAAGGTCGCGGAATAGACGATTTTCTTGGTGGCAGTGACCCCTTCAGGCAGGCCGCGCACAAAGCGTTCCCGCCCGATCCTGTCGCGCCCCATCAAACGCGCCGCACATTCGCGCATGGCAGCCAGACGTTCCAGCTGAAAGGCCAGATGGGCGGCCATTTCCTCGCCCGATGGTCCTTCATCGGTGGGATCGGGGGGCAGCAAAAGGCGGGATTTCAAAAAGGCCAGCCATGCGGCCATTACAAGGTAATCAGCGGCCAGCTCGATGCGCAGCTTGCGCGCTTCCTCAACGAAAACCAGATATTGCTCGGCCAGTTTGAGGACCGAGATTTTGCGCAAATCCACCTTCTGGGTGCGCGAGAGCGTCAGAAGCAGGTCCAAAGGGCCTTCAAACCCGTCCACATCGACGATCAGCGCCTCGGCCGCACGCCGTTCAGCGACCGAGTCCCACTCGGCCCCATCCACGGGCGGATTGTCATTGGCGGGCGCGGTCGGATCGGACATCAAGGAGCCTTGCTGTGAAGCGCCTCAAACTCGGCCTGAAGGGCGGAAATGTCAAGCGCCACAGGGGCGTGGCGCAAGGCCAGCGCCGCCTCGGCCTGTGCAAGGGCCGCGCCCTCAAGCGCGCCTGAGTTTGCAACAACCGCCTCCATCTCGGCGCGGTCTCCGTTGCAATGCAAAATCAGATCACAGCCCGCCGCAATCGAGCGCGCCGCGCGCTCCCCAATGGGCCCGGGCAAGGCCCCCATTGAGAGGTCATCGGTCATCATCAGCCCTTTGAAGCCGATCTCACTGCGGACCAGATCCATCAGTGTTTTCGACATGGTGGCAGGCAGGCCATCCTCAATTGCATCATAAACGATATGCGCGCTCATCCCCAAAGGCAGGTCGGCCAAGGGTTTGAAAGCGGCGAAATCAACGGCCTCCAGCTCGGCACGGCTGGCAGAGACGCGCGGCAATTCCGCATGGCTATCCACCTGCCCCAAACCATAGCCTGGAAGATGTTTGAGAACTGGCAACACCCCTGCGGCCAGCAAGCCCTTTGCCATGGCGCGCGCATTGCGGGCCACGCTTTCGGGGTCGCGCCCATAAAGACGGTTGAGCAGCACGGGATGGGTTTCATCACGGGCAACATCGGCCAAAGGCGCGCAATTGGTGTCAATGCCAATCGCACGCAACTCCGCCCCGATCAGGGCACCGCGCAGATAGAGGGCGCGCGCGGCTTGATCTGCGCTGAGGCTCATGACCTCATCCAAGGCAGGGAGCCATTCACGCCAATGCGGCGCGCGCAGGCGCTGTACCCGCCCGCCTTCCTGATCAATCAGGATCGGCACATCGCGCCCAAGGGCAGCACGCAGATCAGATGTCAGGCAGCGAACCTGTTCAGGTGTTTCGATATTTCGGGCAAAAAGGATAAAGCCCCAAGGCTGCGCTTGGGCAAAGAAATCGGCCTCGCTCTCGCTCAGTCGCGGCCCTTCGCAACCAAGGATCGTGGCGGATATGCCCGCCACGCCTAGCGCACCGTCACAGGAATACAGGCCGTGCCTTCCGCCAAAAGGGCGGTGCAAAAGCGGCGCGCATCCGAGAGGTCGTCAAACCCTGCCGCGCGCAGACGAATGAATTCCCGCCCACCCGAAACGGCGCTTTGCACGACGCGGGGGCGGCCATTGAAGAAATCAGGGAATGCGCCGCTCAGCCGCGCCCATTCCGCGCGGGCGGTCTCGAGATCGTCAAAGGCGCCAAGCTGCACCAGCCGTGTGCCTTCAGGCAGGCCTGTGGGGTCCAACTCATCCGAGAGGGCCGCCGTTTCAACAGGGTCGGCGTCATTTGCGGTGCTAATAGCCGCGACACGACGATCGGCAGGGCGCACAGTCGGACGGGGCGAACGGGTAAGCCCTGTGGCGGGGGCGGCCTGTTCGGTCTCGGCTTCCAAAACGCCCTCTTCCAGCGCTTCGAATAATTCCAAGGTTGCGGCAGATGCCGCGTCAGGGGTTGGCAAGACTTCGGCTTCACTGGCCTCAGGCGTGCTGGCCGAGGCGAAATCAAGCTCTGCAAGTTCAACAGGTGCAGGAGCCAGCACGATCCGCTCGGCTGCGGGGGCGGCTTCCTCGCCTGCTGCAATGCGGTTCACGGCCAAACCTTGATGCTCGGCCTGCGATCCGCCCGGATCTTCGGGGGCAATGCGCATCGGGCCTTCCAAGGCGCGGATCACGGGCACGCCCGAGACATCGCGCATCGTCAATTGCCATGCCCAAACCGACAGCCCCACAACCAGCGACAGCGATACCGCTGCGCCCGCCCAATTCAGCGCCAAGGTCACCCTTGCGGGTTCCGCCTGAGGTGGGTCCACCTGCGGAGCATCCGAATAGCTGACGCCATCGTCATAAGGAGAATAATTCTCGTAAACTGCCATGCCTGCCTCCCATCACAAACGCGCACCCATCTGTGTGGTGCATCCATCCGTAATGTCTATAGTCCTGCTCGAAACCAGCGTCGCGGAGGCTTATGCCTCACATTTTTTCAACCGGCTTGACCCCTAGAATACCAAGACCGTTGGAAATAACAACGGCTACGGCACGGATCAGGCTAAGTTTTGCAGATGTTGCGCTCGTGTCACCCTCTTGGAAGAAGCGCAGATGCGGCTCGCCATTGCCCTTATTCCACAATGCGTGAAATTCTGCTGCTAAATCATAGAGATAGAAGGCAATCCGATGGGGCTCATGAGATTGCGCTGCGATCTCGACCATACGGGGCCATTCCGCCAGTTTCGCGATCAGGGCAAATTCCGCAGGATCGGCCAGTTGCGACAGATCATCGGGCAGGCCTGTGCTGCCCATCCCTGCCTCATCGGCCTTGCGCAGCACCGATTGGATACGGGCATGGGCGTATTGGACATAGAAAACGGGGTTATCCTTGGATTGCTCCATGACTTTATCAAGGTCGAAATCCAAGGGCGCGTCATTCTTGCGGGTGAGCATGATGAAACGGGTCACATCCGCGCCGACCTCATCGACCACATCGCGCAGCATCACGAATGTGCCCGCACGTTTGGACATTTTGAACGGCTCGCCACCTTTGAAAAGCCGCACCAATTGGGTCAGTTTCACATCCAGCGGCACACGGCCTTCCGACAAAGCCGCAACCGCCGCTTTCATCCGTTTGACATATCCGCCGTGATCGGCCCCAAACACATCAATAAGCTCGTCGAAGCCTCTGGAAACCTTATCGAAATGATAGGCGATATCGGGCGCGAAATAGGTCCATGCCCCGTCTGATTTCTGGATCGGACGGTCGACATCATCGCCATATTCAGTGGATTTGAACAAGGTCTGCTCGCGCGGTTCCCAATCTTCGGGTGTTTTGCCCTTGGGCGGCTCCAATACGCCGCGATAGATCAATCCCTTACCGTCGAGATCCTTGATCGCGGCCTCGATCAACCCCGTGCCATAAAGCGATTTTTCGCTGAAAAATTTGTCCATCTTCACGCCGAGCAGCGCCAGATCCTCGCGGATCAGCTCCATCATCGCATCGGTAGAAAATTCGCGCACCTCTTGCAGCCAGACATCCTCGGGCTGGCCGATATAGGCATCGCCCACCTTATCTTTCAGTGCAGCGCCCACGTCGATCAGGTAATCGCCGGGATAGGTGCCATCGGCAAAGGCCACCTCTTGGCCATGGGCCTCAAGATAGCGCAGATAGACCGAGCGCGCGAGAACATCGACCTGCGCGCCGCCATCATTGATGTAATATTCCCGCGTGACCTTATGGCCCGCGAAATCCAGAAGGCTGGCCAAAGCATCGCCAAACACGGCACCACGGGTATGGCCCACATGCAAAGGCCCCGTGGGGTTCGCGCTGACATATTCTACATTCACAGATTTGCCCTGCCCCATATCGGAGCGGCCGAAATCTGCACCATGGGTCAGCACATCCACCACCACATTGCGCCATGTCTGGGCCGACAGGCGCAGGTTCAAAAAGCCGGGGCCTGCGACCTCGGCGCTGTCGATACGCGCGTCTTCCATCAGCTTAGGCGCCAAGGCTTCCGCGATATCGCGCGGCTTGAGGCCTGCAGGCTTGGCCAGCACCATCGCGGCATTGGTCGCCATATCGCCATGGGCTGCATCGCGCGGCGGCTCGACCGCCACATTGGCATAATCGAGCCCTGCAGGCAGGCTGCCCTCAGCGGCCATTGCATCAAGGCATTGGATCACGAGGGAACGGATATCGGCGAAAAGCGTCATGTTAGTTGGGTCCTTGAACTGATCTGACGGGGTGTAGCATGGCGCGCGCGAAGGTCAATCATGCGCGCGATATTTGCCCATCTCGCGCCCCATATCCCCCAGCTATGCCCCCCAGAAATTCGGCATGGCTTTGCAGCGCAAAGCGATCCGTCATCCCCGCGATGTAATCCGACACGATCCGCGCCAATTCCGTTTGCGAGGTCACCTCGGCCACATCCTTGCGCCATTGCTTGGGCAGGTTTTCGGGGTTTTCCATAAAGAACGGGAATAATTCCGTGACAACTTGCGTCACCTCGCGGCGCATCTCGATCACCGAAGGGGCGCGATACATGCGGGTGAACAAAAAGCTGCGGATTTGCTTGAGGTCTTGGAACACAGCATCCGAGAACTGGATCACAGGGCGACCAGCGGCGCGAATATCCCCGACATTTTGCGGGTCGATCTCGGCCAGTGCGGTTTGCGCATAGGCAATCACATCCTCGACCAGCACCCCGAAAAAGCGGCGCAGCGCCTCATGGCGGCGGCGGTAATAATTCAGACCGGGATATTTGCGATCAACGGCACCGAAACACTCCCGCAGGATCGGCAATTCGATCAGCTCATCGGTCGAGAATAATTCGGCCCGCAACCCGTCATGCAGATCATGGTGGTTATAGGCGACATCATCGGCGATGGCTGCCACCTGCGCCTCGGCGCTGGCATGGGTGGAGAGTTCCAGATCATGGACCGTGCTATATTGCGCCAGCGCCCAAGGCACGGGGTCCGCGACGGGGCCATTATGTTTGGCGATGCCTTCAAGCGTTTCCCAAGTGAGGTTGAGCCCGTCAAATTCGGCGTAATGCCGCTCGAGAGCGGTGACGATCCGGATGGCCTGCGCGTTGTGATCAAACCCGCCATAAGGCGCCATCAAATCCGAGAGCGCATCCTCGCCCGTATGTCCGAAAGGTGTGTGCCCCAGATCATGGGCCAGCGCCACGGCCTCGGTCAGCTCCGCATTCAACCCAAGCGCGCCCGAAATCGTGCGCGCCACCTGCGCCACTTCGATCGAATGGGTCAGGCGGGTGCGGTAATAATCGCCCTCATGTTCGACAAAGACTTGGGTTTTATGCTTGAGCCGCCGAAAGGCCGAGGCGTGGATGATCCTGTCACGATCCCGCTGGAAACAGGAGCGGAAGGCGCTTTCCTCCTCAGGCACCAATCTGCCGCGGCTTTGGCTTGGATCGCAGGCATAAACAGCGCGCATATGCTTTCCCTCTGTCCTTGTCGGAGCGTTTATGCTTCCATATATGAGAGATATGACAATTGCGACACTGGCTTTGGATATTCCCCATGACGCTGACCCTGACCCTGCCCCCGAAAGTCACCGAACGCGCCTTTGCGCGTCTGGCCGAGATCAATGAGGATGCGGGACAGGCCCAAGCCTTGCGCGTCGCGGTTGAAGGCGGGGGCTGTTCTGGCTTTCAATACGAGATCAAGCTGGACGAGGCCGCCCCCGATGATCTGGTGATCGAAGGCGCGGGTCAAAAGGTGGTGGTCGATGCGGTCTCACTGCCATTTCTGGCCAACGCGGTGATCGATTTCTCGGAAGAGCTGATCGGCGCACGTTTCGTGATCGACAACCCCAATGCAACTTCATCCTGCGGCTGCGGCACCTCCTTTTCGATGTAGCCTTGTTTGATGTGGATCATGGCGGCGTGCCCTTTGCTGGGGCAAGACTTCCCCAGCAATCGGAGGAATGACCATGACACAACCCGTCTTTACCAGCACGCTTGAGGCCCCTGACCTTCTGGTGATCGAGGCCCATGGCACCATTGATGCCGTGACCATGGAGGTTGCTCTGGACATGCTCGTCAAGGATATGGAGGGCATGGAACATGGCAATCTTTTGATGCGTGCAGGCGGGGTTGAATGGCCTACGCTTGGGGCCATTGGGGTTGAGCTGCGCCATTTCGGCCAAATGATGGGCTTGCTGCGGAAAATCGAGAAGGTTGCGCTGCTCAGCGACTGGCCGCTCTACAAATTTATGGCCCAACTCGAAAGCGCGCTGATCCCGAATTTGGTGATCAAAGGGTTCAACCCCAATGAAGAAACTCACGCCCGCACATGGTTGGCGGAGCCGTCACGCGTGGATGCTACCGCTTAAGCTTGCCTTGCCGCGCGCCCCAAGCGATATGTAGAGACAAGCTGCATAATCGGGGTCCGTCATGAAAATCGCCACATTCAATATCAACGGGATCAAAGCCCGCATCGACGCCCTGCCCGCTTGGCTGGATGAAGCGCAGCCCGATGTCGCCCTTCTTCAGGAAATCAAATCCATCGACGAAAACTTCCCCCGCGAGATTTTCGAGGATCGCGGCTATAATGTCGAAACCCATGGCCAGAAAAGCTTCAACGGCGTGGCGATCCTGTCGAAACTGCCCTTGGAGGATGTGACCCGCGGCCTTCCTGGCGATGCGGAAGACGAGCAAGCGCGCTGGATCGAGGCCACCGTGATGGGAGAACAGGCGATCCGCGTCTGTGGCCTCTATCTGCCCAATGGCAACCCGACACCGGGGCCGAAATATGACTATAAGCTGGCATGGATGGCCCGTATGGAAACGCGCGCCAAAGAGCTTCTGGCCACCGAGATGCCCGTGGTTTTTGCAGGCGATTACAACGTGATCCCCCAAGATGAAGACGCCGCCCGCCCGCAGGTCTGGCAGCAGGACGCGCTCGCCCTGCCCCAATCGCGCGCGGCATTTCGCAGGCTGTTGAACCTCGGCCTGACCGAGGCGTTCCGCGCCCGTGTGCTGGGGCCTGATCATTACTCCTTCTGGGATTATCAGGCGGGGGCATGGAACAAGAATGACGGCATCCGCATTGATCACTTGCTGCTCAGCCCGCAAGCCGCCGATCTGCTCTGCGATGTGCGGATCGACAAAGAAATTCGCGGCCGCGATAAACCCTCGGACCATGTGCCCGTCTGGATCGATCTGGCCGCATGAGCGCGCAATGACCCGTGACGCCGCGATAACACAGGCCCAAGCCCGCTTTGATGACGGAACATTCGAGGCCGATCTGGCCGCGCTGATCGCTATTCCTACGGATTCCACCCAACCCGATGCCGCGCCAAGCCTGCTGCGATATCTGGAGTATTGGGAACCGCGTCTGACCGAGATGGGGTTTTCCTGCACAAGGTTGGCGGTTGTGGGTTGCGATCTGCCCTTCCTCTTCGCCGAGCGGATTGAGGACGCCGGCCTGCCCACCATCCTGACCTATGGCCATGGTGATACCGTGCCTGCAATGCAGGGCGCGTGGGCCAAGGGGCGTGACCCGCATGTTCTCAGCAAGGAAGACGGGGTGTGGTATGGGCGCGGCATTGCGGATAACAAAGGCCAACACCTGATCAATATCAATGCGTTATCATCCGTTTTGAAAGTTAAAGGCGCGCTTGGTTTTAATGTCAAACTGCTGCTTGAGATGGGGGAAGAAGCAGGCTCGCCGGGATTGCATGATCTGGCCCGCCGCGAGGGGGCACGGCTCAAGGCTGATCTTTTCCTAGCCTCGGATGGCCCAAGGCTGGAGGCCTCTGCCCCCACGATCTTTCTTGGTGCACGCGGAGGGGCAAGTTTCAAACTCTCGATCCTCCGCCGCAAGGGCGGCAGGCATTCAGGCAATTTCGGCGGGGCCATCGCCAATCCGGGGGTCGAACTGGCCAATGCGATTGCCTGCGTCATTGACGCGCGCGGGCATCTCAAGATCAAGGGCTGGAAGCCTGAGGCCCTCCCCCAGGCCGCGCGCCGCGCGTTGGCGGGCATCACCCCAGTGGCGGGTGAGGTGGATGAGTGGTGGGGCGAGCCTGATCTGACCCCTGCCGAAAGGGTCCATGCTTGGGTCGCGGCCGAAATTCTGGCCTTTACCTGCGGAACGCCCGAGCGCCCCGTCAATGCCATCCCGCCCGAGGCTCATGCTTGGCTGCAACTGCGCTTTGTCAAAGGCGTGGATATGGCTGAAATCGAGCCTGCGCTCCGCAGGCATCTGGATGCGCATGGCTTTGCGCATGTCCAGATCACGCCTGAGGGCCCGAGCTTTGCCGCCAGCCAAACCCCGACAGATCATCCTTTCGCGCAGTTTGTCAGCACCTCCATCGCGCAAACCAGCGGAGCGGAGCCTGTGGTTTTGCCCTCGCTCGGCGGGTCGCTGCCCAATGATGTGTTCACCGATATCCTGAACCTGCCCGCAATCTGGGTGCCCCATTCCTATCCGGGATGCAGCCAGCACGCCCCCGACGAACATCTGCCCGCCTCCCTGATGCGCCAAGCGCTTGGACTGATGGCGGGTGTGTTTCATGATCTGGGCGAAAGCCGCCCAGACCAGATTGGCCTGTGATTAGTGTTGAGACGGCCTGCCAAATCATAGATAGAGGCGGGACATACAGCCAATTCCCAGAGCCATGACCCAAGCCCGCGCCCGACCCAAACGCATATTGCACCTCCATTTCGGCAAGGAAGGCGGGGCCGAGCGGTTCTTTGTCTCGCTCTGCCAAGGCTTTGCCGCCGAGGGTGTCGAGCAGCGCTTTTTGATCCGCCCTGGCCGCTCATGGCGGGATGAGGTGGCGGCTTTGGGAGAGGTCAAGGAAGCCCATTACCCGCGCTTCTGGCCGATCCGGAAATTGTTGCAAAATTGGGTTGATGCGCAGACCCGTGACTGGAAACCTGATGCCGTGATCGCATGGATGCCAAAGGCGGCAACGCTTTTGCCTATCGCTGATGGCCCTGCCAAACTGGTTCGCTTGGGCGATTACCCCCGCCATATCGAGCATTTTGCCCGCGCCTCCTGCATCATCACCAATACGCCCGATATCCCCAACCGATTGAAGACACTCGGCTGGACGGGTGCTGTCGAGGTGATCTCGAATTTTCCACGTGTCGGTGAAACGGCAGGCGAAGCCCCTGAATTCGACCTACCGACAGGGAGTTTTATCCTTTGTGCCGCGGGCCGTTTTGTCGGCCTCAAGGGCTTTGACAGCCTGATCCGCGCCACAGCACTTACCCAAGGCACCGCGCTATGTCTGGTCGGGGATGGTGAAGAACGCCCCGCCTTGGAAGCCTTGACCCGAGAGCTTGGCATTTCTGAACGTGTTCAGATGACAGGCTGGGTACCCGACCCGACCCGCTGGCTGGCGGCCGCTGATCTGGCTTGCGTGACCTCCACCCATGAAACGCTCGGCAATGTGGTATTGGAAGCATGGCATTGCCGCATCCCTGTGATCTCAACACCCACACCTGGCCCAAGCTGGCTGATAGAGGATGGAAAAACGGGTATCCTGCTGGATGATTTCGACCCAGAGACATTGGCCGAAGGCATCACACGCGCTAAGGACGATGACGCTCTTCGCGCGCAGATGGTGGACAAGGGGGCGGCCAAACTGAACGCAGAATTCTCGCAAAAGGCGATTGTTGGGGCCTATTTCAAAGCGATAAAAAGATATCGCAGCTATTAAGAACGGGACTGGAAAAACAATGTTTGAAGGCAAACGGATTGGCGTTATCGGGCTTGGCTATGTGGGTCTGCCCCTTGCAGTGGCCTTCGGACAAGCCCGCGCAACAATCGGCTTTGATATTGATGCAGCCCGCATCGCCGAATTGCAGGGCGGCCATGATCGCACCTTGGAGACCACACCTGCCGAACTGGGTGCTGCGAAAAACCTCACCTATTCGAGTGATCTTGAGGATATGCGAGACTGCGGTGTTTATATCGTGACCGTCCCCACACCGATTGATGAGGCAAAACGGCCCGATCTCTCCCCGCTGGTCGCAGCGTCCCGTTCCGTTGGAAAAGTGCTCTCGAAAGGTGATGTCGTGATCTTCGAGAGTACGGTTTTCCCCGGTGCAACCGAAGAGGTCTGCGCGCCTATTCTTGAAGAGATTTCAAATCTGGAATTGAACAAGGATTTTTTCCTTGGCTACAGTCCAGAACGGATCAACCCTGGTGATAAAACCCATAGACTGGCCGATATCTGCAAGGTCACCAGCGGCTCGACGCCCGAAATCGCGCGGCAGGTGGATGCGCTATATGCTGCGATTGTGACCGCGGGCACACATATGGCCCCCTCAATCAAAGTGGCTGAGGCTGCAAAGGTTATCGAGAATACGCAGCGGGACCTCAATATTGCTCTGATCAATGAATTGGCGATTATTTTCGACCGCCTCGACATTGATACCGAAGCCGTTTTGGCCGCTGCGGGAACCAAATGGAATTTTCTTCCCTTCCGTCCGGGACTTGTGGGTGGGCATTGCATTGGGGTCGACCCTTACTACCTGACGCATAAGGCCGAGGCTGTGGGGTATCATCCTGAGGTGATCCTTGCGGGGCGCCGGATCAATGATGGTATGGGCGCTTTTGTGGCGGGGCGTTTAGTAAAGGAAATGATCGCGCGGCGCGTCCATCCGAATGGCGCGAAAGTGCTGCTTATGGGCATTACCTTTAAAGAAAATTGTCCAGACCTTCGCAATACGCGTGTTGTTGATCTGGTGAAAGAGCTTCGCGAATTCGGGATCGAAGTTGATGTAACCGATCCTTGGGCCGATACTGACGAGGCGCGTGAAGAGTTGGGCATCGATTTATGCCCACTTCCCGATGCACCCCTATACGACGCCGTTATTTTGGCCGTTGCGCATGACGAATTCCGTCAAATGGGCGCGCAGAAAATTCGTGCTCTGGGTCATGCCGACGCCTTGGTCTATGACCTCAAATATATTCTGCCCCCTGAAGATGCTGATATGCGCCTCTAGAGCGGCATCGCTTGAACGCCAACTGTCCCATCTGCGTCATTTCTGCTGTGTGATCCGTCGAAAACGGACACCCATCTGTGCCTCAGCCCCGCCTAATCTGATCTGGCACAGGGGCCGACGGGGCCAAAGGGAGATGTGAATGCAAAGCCAAGCGCGTGTAGTTGTTATCGGAGGGGGCGTTGTTGGATGCTCGGTTCTTTATCATCTGGCCAAAGCAGGTTGGACAGACAGCCTGCTGATCGAGCGCTCGGAATTGACCTCGGGCTCCACATGGCATGCGGCGGGTGGCTGTCACACGATCAATGGCGACCCGAGTGTCGCGAAATTGCAGAAATACACGATCGAGCTCTATCGCGAGATTGAGGAACTTTCGGGCCAAGCCACGGGCCATCATATGACGGGCGGGGTGATGTTGGCCTCGACGCAGGCGCGGTTCGACTGGCTGAAAAGCATGGCCGCCAAGGGGCAATATCAAGGGATCGAGACCGAGGTCATCACGCCTGAGCAGGCCCATGAGTTGATGCCGCTTCTGGACCCGTCCCAATTCGTGGGTGCGCTGCGCACGGTGGTGGACGGGCATCTTGACCCCTCGGGCGTCACCTATGCCTATGCGAAATCAGCCAAGAAACTAGGCGCGAATTACGTCACCCATACCAAGGTCGAAGCCATCACCCGTGCCCGTGATGGCGGCTGGATTGTCTCCACCAACAAGGGCGATGTAGCCTGCGAACATGTGGTGAATGCGGGCGGGCTTTGGGCGCGTGAAGTCGGCCGCATGGTCGGGCTGGAACTGCCTGTTCTGGCGATGGAGCATATGTATCTTCTGACCGAAGACATGCCCGAAGTCGCTGAAATAAATCGGAAAACGGGCAAGGAAGTTGTCCATGCCGTGGATTTCGATGGTGAGTTATACCTGCGCCAAGAACGCGGCGGGATGCTCATGGGCACCTATGAGAAAGCCTGCGTGCCATGGTCCGAGAGGCAAACCCCTTGGGAATTCGGGCATGAATTGCTGCAACCCGATATTGACCGCATTGCCCCCTCACTCGAGATCGGGTTCGAGCATTTTCCTGCCTTCGCCAATGCGGGCATCAAGCAGATCATCAACGGCCCCTTCACCTTTGCGCCCGATGGCAACCCGCTGATCGGCCCGATCCGTGGCCTGCCCGGAATGTGGTCGGCCTGCGGAGTTATGGCGGGGTTCAGCCAAGGCGGCGGCGTGGGGCTGGCGCTGGCCAATTGGATCACTCAAGGCGATCCCGGTTTTGATGTCTGGGCGATGGATGTCGCGCGCTACGGGGATTGGGCCACGCTGAGCTACACGAACCCGAAAGTGCAGGAAAACTACGCGCGGCGCTTTTCGATCAAATTCCCGAATGAGGAATTGCAGGCCGCCCGCCCCCATAAAACCACGCCGATCTATGACCGCATGTTGGCGCTTGGGGCGCAGATGGGCGATAATTGGGGGCTTGAAACGCCGCTATGGTTCTCGCCCGATGGCACGCGGGATGAATTCAGCTGGCGCCGCTCGACCGATTTCAACCATGTCGCCAATGAGGTGCGCGCCTGCCGTGAGGCGGTGGGTGTTATGGATATCTCGGGCTTTTCGAAATTCCGTGTCACAGGCAGCGGGGCCGAGGGATTCCTTGACCATGTCCTTGCCTGCCGCTTGCCCAAGGCAGGCCGCATGGCCTTGGCACCGATGCTTAAGGAAGATGGCAAATTGCAAGGCGATCTGACCGTCGCCTGTTTGGCCGAGGGGGAGTATTACCTTTTTGGGTCAGGCATGGCGGAGGTGTTTTATGCCCGCTGGTTCGAACAGCACATGCCGCAAGATGGCTCGGTGCGTCTTGAGGTGATCGGGCTGGGGCTTTGTGGCCTGTCCATCGCAGGGCCCAAAGCGCGCGATCTGTTGCTGCGTCTGACGGGCGAGGATGTCTCCAATGCAGCGCTGCCCTTCATGGCGGCGCAGCGCATGGATATCGGCATGGCCCCTGCGATTGTCGGGCGGGTCAGTTTCACGGGGGATTTGGGCTATGAAATCTGGATGCGGCCTGAATTCCAGCGCCAGATATTTGAGCGTATTCTCGCGGAAGGCTCAGATTTGGGAGTGACGCCTTTCGGGCTGCGTGCGCTCAATGCGATGCGGTTGGAGAAGAATTTCGGCGGTTGGGGGCGTGAATTCCGCCCTGTC
This sequence comes from uncultured Paracoccaceae bacterium, assembly GCA_965656935.1. Lineage (GTDB taxonomy): Bacteria > Pseudomonadota > Alphaproteobacteria > Rhodobacterales > Rhodobacteraceae > M30B80. Next base: position 95,901 of record CBFHMG010000009.1, on the reverse strand, counting down.
TACGGCCCGCTTGAGGCAGGGCTGTCGCGCTTTATTTCCTATTCCAAACCTGTTGATTTCATTGGTAAAGCTGGCGCGCTTGAGGAGCGGAAATCGGGCGGCGCGTTGCGTTTGATCAGCTTTGTTCTGGATGCAAGCGATGCCGATGTGATCGGGGATGAGCCGATCTGGCTGGAGGATGATGTGGTCGGTTGGGTGACCTCAGGCGGGTATGCGCATTTTGCGGGGAAATCCATGGCCATGGGCTATGTGCCCAAGGAACTGGCGGATCGTGACGGGCCATGGGCTTTGGAGATTTTGGGCGAGAAACGCGCCCTCACCCCGCAGCGCACGGCCTTGTTTGATGCCAATGCCGAACGAATGCGCGGCTAGTCCTGTCCCTGCCCGCGCAGACGCTGCCATGCCGATAATGCGGGGTTGTCCTGTTGCGCGGCGGCCTCGCTGCGGCGGCGTCTGAACAGGCCGCGTCTGCGCCTTTGGGGGGCGGGGCTGCGGGCATAATGCAATTCACGCGCGCCGAAATAGAAGCTGACCACAGCGCCAAGCAACCACCAGAGCGGCTCGGGCACCTCTTGCAGGCCGCGCATCCGTTCTGCGAAAGCCAGCGGATCAACCATCGCATGGGCAAAAAGGCCAAGCGTGCCAAGGGCCAGCAAGGGGCGCGGCAGGCGGTTGAGCCCGTTCACGCCCCGATCAAACCAAGTGCTGCCTGCATGGCGAAACTCCTCTGAGGCGGCCTGCAAAGTGGCTTGCGCCAATTCGCCCTGCAACTCCATCTCGCGGGTTGCATTGGCCACGAAAACCTCGCTCAGGCCCTCTGCGGCCTCTCCAAGGGCCGAGGCCCCCGGTACCCTATCGATCAGGCCCATGCTGCAATCCTTCTTTGGTGATCTGCCTCGCTCAGATGGTATTTCTCTGAGATGAATTCCTCGGCCCGTGTGATCCAACCGCCCTTGCCGCCATCGCGCCTGCGGGCATATTTGCGCGAGGCAGGCCGGCGATCGGCCAATCGGTAATAGAAATTGCGCCTTGCGATGCCATAGGCATCCACAAGATGATCGGGGGCCGCGTTATAGGCCGCTTGCGCCGCGCCGCTTGTCTGCGGGCCGATCACACCATCAACCGCGATCTCAAGCCCCATATCGCGCAAAAGCCGCTGCAAAATCCGCACGGCTTGTGCGCCTGCATTGACATACATGTCGAAGACCGATGGCTGAAGCGCCTGCGGCAAAAGCCCGATTGCAGGGCGGGTATAGTAGTGATCAATGAAAATCTCGATGGCCTGTTCGCGGGTCAGCAGGCGTACATCTTGGGCATCGACATCGCCATCTTCATCCAGATCAAGCCCCAAACGGCGCATCGTATGAATGGTAACGCCGAAATTCGTCGCCCCGCCCGGATCATCGGGGTCATTCACATAGCCGCCTTCGCGCGCCACGATTTCTTCTGCAATTCTACGAACCACAAGCATGGGTTCGCCCCTCCATGCTCGGTGATTGGTGGAGGGCAGATGACCATAAAGGGATGAAGAAAGCGTTAAACGGTGAAGATCAGCCGCGCGAGCGCTTCAGCTATCGGCGCCGGCCTCAGGGCGGTAGACCCCTTGGGCCTCCAGCGCGTCGATCACCTCTTCGGGCATATAGGTCTCGTCATGGCGGGCCAGAATCTCGGTGGCTTGGAATACGCCATCCACAAGGCGGCCTGTTCCCACCATGCCTTCGCCTTCACCGAACAAATCAGGCAAAACGCCCGTATAGAGCACGGGAATGCTGGCCCCGCCATCGGTCACCGCAAAGGAAATCGTTTCCCCCTGCCCGCGCACCAATGTGCCTTCCTCGACCAAGCCCCCGATGCGGAAAACCTGATCCGCCGAGGGTGGGTTCTGGGCCACATCACTGGGCGGCAGAAAAAAGTTGATCCCGTCACGGAAGCCGTAGCCGATCAAGGCGGTCGCACCGATCAGGCAGACCGTGATCAACATGATGATCTGGATACGTCTTTGTTTCTTGAGCCCCCGCATGGGTCTCCTCCCTCAACTCAATACTCATCCCCTGCGCCTATAGATTGGTATTGCCGCCCTGATGTCCAGAGGGCGCACCAAAGCGTCGCAGGATCAGGCTTTCTGGAACGCGATCTCGCGGCGCAGGAACTGGGTTGCTTTGCTGGAGACCTTTTTTGGGTCGCCCGTGGTCAGATACATGCTTTGCGTGCCTGCGCCCAACATTTCAGGATGGCGCGCCAGATAATCCTCAAGGCTGGCTGCCACGAGGCTGGGTTGCGAATAAACGGCCACATCCGGCCCGAGCGCATCGCGGAACACATCCTCGACCAGCGGGTAATGGGTGCAGCCCAGTATGGCGGCTTCGGGTTTGGGCATACGGCGCAACAGCGCCTCGACATGGCTGCGCACCAAGGCCTCGGCCAAGATCATATCGCCCATTTCAATGGCGTCGACCACGCCGCCACAAGGTTGAGCTTCGACATCTACCCCTATGGCACGAAAAGCTAATTCGCGCTGGAAGGCGCGCGAGGATACGGTTGCAGGCGTGGCAAACAACGCCACATTATTCACGGCCACCTCGCGCGGGGGAGAATTATCGCCCCATTGGCGTTCTGTCATCGCCTCGATCAGGGGCACGAACACGCCGAGCACGCGTTTATCCTTGGGGATCCAACTTTCCTGCATCTTGCGCAAAGCCGCAGCCGAAGCAGTGTTGCAGGCCAAAATCACCAGATCACAGCCGCGATCAAACAAATGCTGCACGCCCGAGGTGGTGAGATCAAAGATATCATCGGCATCGCGCACCCCGTAAGGCGTATGCGCGTTATCGCCGAAATACACATAGGGCAGATCAGGCATCTGCTTGGCAATTGCATCTTGAACGGTCAGCCCGCCAAGCCCTGAATCGAAAATACCGACGGCCATCAGCCTCGCCCTTCTTTTTGTCTTTCATCAAACTCGAACCCCACCAATTTCGCGTCAATGGGCCTTGGGCTTAGACTGTAGGTGCGTTCGCGCAGGAAATCCATCATTGCGCGCGTATTCGATCCGAAAGGCGCCAAGTCCTCTCTAGGGATCGGTTTGCCGATCACGACGCGCACGGGCGCGTTGATCTTGGAGCGGAACTCCTTGATCAAAAGACCCATCCTGAGATTGGTGTGCAGATGGCTCATCAATTGGAACAGGCGCGAATTATGCCCGTCAAAGAAGATAGGCACCACTGCCGCGTCAGATTTCGCAATCATCCGCGCAGTAAAGCCGCGCCAATAGGGGTCCATCGGGCGGCCAAAGGGTTTGGCCGAGGTCGAAACAGTGCCACCTGGAAACACGCCAATCGCGCCGCCATCGGCCAGATAGCGCAGCGAGGCTTTGCGGGTTTCGATATTCTGGGCCACCGCCTCACGGGTTTCGTCGAATGAGATCGGCAGAACCACGCGATCCAAATCCTCGGCCTTGCGGAAGACGTGATTGGCCAGAATGCGGAAATCGCCGCGGGTGCGCGACAGGATATGCCCCATCATCAACCCATCCAGAATGCCGTAAGGATGGTTTGCGATGGTGATTACAGGGCCTGTTTTTGGAATATTGTCGAGGCTGCCACCAATGACATCGAGGGTCAAACCATAGCGGTCTGCCATCACATCCCAGAAATCGCGGCCCTGCCGCACCTCGGCATCATAGCCGCGCGCCATGCGGATCAGACCATAGCGGCCCGTGGTGTTTTCCAAAGCGCGGATCACCGCGCGCCCGCCCTTGGTAGCGGCCGAAGAGGCATAGGAAATATCGCGGGCGATCTGCCGCTCTAGGGTTTTCAGCTTTCGGGCCATTCTGCTTTGGGCTCTTGGTTGTTCGCGTGGCGTTTTAAATACGTGGCCTGCACGATTCTTGCCAGTGCCATAACGCCTCGTGGCTAGCGGCGGAGCCAGCCCCAAAGACACAGCAATTCCATGCCCACATGGGCGGCGGCCACCGCCGTGATATCGCTGTGATCATAGGGCGGCGAGACCTCGACGATATCACCTCCCACCAGATTGATCCCCGCCAGATCGCGCAAGATCATGGCCGATTGTGCCGAGCTGAGGCCGCCCCAAACAGGCGTACCCGTGCCAGGTGCGAAAGCGGGATCGAGGCAATCGATATCAAAGCTGAGATAGGTGGGATGTTCGCCCACAATCTCGCGGATACGGGAAGCGACGAAAGAAGGGCCCTCCTCATGAACAGTGCGTGCATCAATCACTTCGATGCCCAGATTATCCTCGACCACGGTGCGGATGCCGATATGGACCGAACGCGCGACATCAATCAGCCCTTCTTTCACGGCTGTGTAGCAAAACGTGCCATGATCTATGCGGCGCGCATCATCATCGGGCCATGTATCAGTATGGGCATCGAACTGGATCAGCGCGACAGGCCCATAAGCCTTGGCATGGGCGCGCAAGATCGGCAGGGTGATCGAATGATCCCCGCCAAGCGTGATTGCAGCCGCACCCGCCTCAAGAATGGTTGAGATATGGGCCTCGATCCGCGCAGGCACATCGGGCACATGCGCATAATCAAAGGCCATATCCCCGTAATCGGCGATGGCCAGCGCCTCAAGCGGGGAATAGCCATCCCAGCCATAGGGAGGATCGAAAGGTTGCAAGCTGGAGGCTGCACGGATCGCGCGCGGCCCGCCCCGTGTGCCGGCACGGTTGGTCACCGCTTGATCAAAGGGGATGCCCGTGATCGCCACATCCACGCCCGACAAATCCTTGGTATAAAGACGGCGCAAAAAACTTGTGGCCCCGCCAAATGCATTCTCAAAGGACAGGCCTTTAAGCTGATCGCGCGTAAAAGCCTGATCTACCTGCGATTTTGCATCTTCCAGCGCCATTGCACCCTCCTGCGTGAACCCGCGACAAGCAGATCAAGACTTGCGAAAAAAGACAAGCGGAACTGGAGACTATTATGAAATCGGTCTATGTCGATCCTCAGAGGCAAAAGGCGGGACAGATGGCTGAGCAGGATACGCAAAAGGTTTTGCGCAAAGAGTTTCTGGAGGCGATGAGCCGTGCGGTTTCATCAGTCTGTGTGGTCACCACCGATGGCCCTGCGGGACGCGGTGGTGTGACGGTTTCGGCGATGACCTCGGTCTCGGCAGATGGGAGTGCGCCCACGATGCTGGTCTGTGTCAATGCAAGCGCCAGTGCGGCCCCTTTGCTGTTGGAAAACAAGGCATTCTGCATCAATATTCTAGCGCAAGAGCAAAGCGAGATTTCCGATATTTTCTCAAGCCGCGCCCCTGCCCCTGGTGGTGATAAATTCAATGCGGTCACGCCGCAAAAACTGGTCACAGGCGCGCCCGTTTTTGCGGAAGCCTTGGCAGGGTTTGATTGCCGCTTGATCTCGGCCGAGCGGATCGGCACGCATTACATGTGCCTTGGCGCTGTGGAGGCCGCGCAAAGCGGCGAAGGCCGCCCGTTGCTGTACGGGATGCGCAGCTATCAACGCGCCGAGCCGTTTTAATGAGAAGGAGGCCCGCGCCATGCCCGATGCCATGCCAGATGATGCCCTGATCCATGACCCCAAAGGTGGCATGCCACGGCTCTTGGAGATCATGCGGCGCTTGCGTGATCCTGAAACGGGCTGTCCTTGGGATATCGAGCAGAATTTCGAGACCATCGCGCCCTATACGGTCGAGGAAGCCTATGAGGTCGCCGATGCGATCGAGCGCAAGGCATGGGATGAGTTGCGCGGCGAGTTGGGGGATTTATTGCTGCAATCGGTCTATCACGGGCAAATGGCCAGCGAGGCTGGATTGTTCAGCTTTGACGATGTGTTGCGCGATATCTCTGACAAAATGGTCTCGCGGCATCCGCATGTGTTCGGCGATGAGACCCGCGATAAATCCGCCGAAGACCAGACCCGCGATTGGGAAGTGATGAAGGCCAAGGAACGTGCGGCCAAGGCGCGCTCGGGCGTGTTGGATGATGTGGCGCTTGGCCTGCCTGCCTTGATGCGGGCCGAAAAGCTGCAGAAACGCGCAGCGCGGGTCGGGTTTGATTGGCCCGATATCGGAATGGTCATCGACAAGATCGCCGAGGAAGCGGGTGAATTGGCGCAGGCTCGTGATGAGTTGCCGCAAGACAAGATTGCCGAGGAAATGGGGGATTTGCTGTTCGTGATGGCCAATCTGGCGCGTCATTTGAAGGTGGATCCCGAAACCGCTTTGCGGGCGGCCAATGCAAAATTTGTCCGCCGTTTCGGATTTATCGAGGCGGAATTGGACAAGGCAGGCAAGCGCCCTGATCAAAGCGATCTGGCCGAGATGGATGCGCTTTGGAACAAGGCGAAGCTGCAGGGCCTCTAGCGTTGCATAAGTATTTTTGAAGCAAAGATGGACGCGGCGTTAAAAAGCGTGCCTCTTGCCGTGGCTTTGGCGGCGGTTCATGCTCGGCAATTGGCAGAATGAGCAGGATTGATTTTGGACGAGACGGACATCAGGCCGGGACGAGCGGCAATTTGGATGATCGGCGCGATCGTGTCCTTCTCGACCATGGCGGTTGCAGGGCGGGCCGTGTCCTTTGAACTCGATACCTTCGAGATCATGACCTATCGCTCGGTCGTGGGTGTGCTGGCGGTGCTGATCATCGGGCGCGTCGCGGGCACGCTTGGACAGGTGACGCGCCGCAATCTGCATTTGCATTTCTTCCGCAATATCTTCCATTTCGGCGGCCAGAACCTGTGGTTTTTCGCCATCACCGTCATTCCTTTGGCGCAAGTATTTGCGCTGGAGTTCACCTCGCCGCTTTGGGTGGTGGTCTTGGCGGCGCTGTTTCTGGGCGAGCGTTTGACCGCCGTGAAAATCCTTGCGGGTCTTTTGGGCTTTGTAGGGATTTTGATTGTCGTGCGGCCATGGGGGGTGGAGTTATCGTCCGGCATGATCACCGCCGCTTTGGCAGCGCTTTGCTTTGCCGCGACAGCCATTTTCACCAAGCGCCTGACCCGAAGCGAGACGATCACCTGTATCTTGTTTTATCTGACCACAATGCAATTGGGCTTTGGCCTGATCTGCAGCCTATATGATGGCGAGATGGCGACCCCTTCGCTGGTGACACTGCCTTGGCTGGTTCTGATCGGTTTTGCAGGGCTGACGGCGCATTTTTGTCTGACCAAGGCCTTGTCGCTGGCGCCTGCCAGCATCGTGATGCCGATTGATTTCGTGCGCTTGCCCGTGATCGCCCTGATCGGGGTCATCCTTTATGGCGAGGCCTTGGAATGGCCCGTTTTGTTCGGTGCCGTGCTGATTTTCGGGGCAAATTACATCAACATCCTTGCCAGCAACAAAAAGCCAAACGTGAGCGTGAAAGCGGCGTGACTGGGAACGATTGTCGCTTTCGGGCTACGCAGGTGCGCTTAAAATGGCTCCATCCCTCACGAAATTGGGGAAACTTACCTTAGGGCAGCTTGACGCCACGGAAGAATTGAAAACTTACCTTAGTTTGTCTTTGGTGCCAAAACGGCCATCACAGCGCTTTTAAAAAGGCGCGTTTTTATACATAATTGGGGCCTTGGAACAGTCTGGGGAGGACTTCCATGAAAAATTACGCAGCTGCGACAGCGGCAATTCTGGCGACGAGTGTTGCGGCTCAAGCGGGCGGTCTTGACCGCGATCCACTCACAACATCGATGTTGTTTGAAGAGGGCACATATGTCGAGTTGTCCTATTCGAATGTCGATCCTGACGTGTCGGGTGCAGGCGCAAACGCGCCGCTGCTCGGCGTTGCATCGGGGGACATGGCGGCAGGCTATAGCGCCATGCGCCTGAGCTTCCGTCAGGCTATCACTGAAAACCTGTCTTTCGCCCTGATTTCGAGCGAGCCTTACGGGGCAGATGTGGCCTATCCCGCGATGGCGGGATATCCCTTTGCCAATTCCACCGCGGAATTGGACACCAATATGCTGACCGCCGCATTGCGGTATGAATTCGACAACGGGTTCTCGGCCTATGCGGGTGTGAACGCGCTGAAAGCCGATGCTGAAGTTTATGTCAGCGCGGGCACAACCTTCGCTTATCGATTGACGGCAGATAGCGACTATGAATGGGGCTATATGGCCGGCGTCGCTTATGAGCGTCCGGATATCGCCTTGCGCGTTGCCCTGACCTATTTCAGCGAGATCGATCTTGGCATGTCAGGTGCTGAAAACCCTGCCGCAGCGGGAACCGCCGCCAGCGCTGTCGTGACCACCCCTACGGCGTTCAATGTCACCATGCCCGAATCGCTGCTGCTGGAAATGCAAAGCGGTGTGGCTGAGAACACGCTTGTCTTCGGGTCGGTGCGCTGGACGGGTTGGGACGGGTTCCAGATCCGGCCAAACCGTTATCCCGCAGGCTCTTTGGTCAATTACACTGATGATGTCTACACCTAAACGCTTGGTGTCGGGCATCGTTTGAACGAGAATTGGTCGGTATCAGCCTCTGCCAGCTATGAGGCATCTCAGGGCGGTTTCGCGGGCAATCTCGGGCCAACAGACGGGCGGCGCTCTTTCGGGATTGGTGCGGAATATTCGCGCGCCAATTACTCGATTGCCGCAGGTGTCCAGCGGATCGAGATCGGGGACGCACAAACCATCCTGGCCACTGCAGGACCATTGACCAGCTCCTTTACCGACAATAGCGCGACAGCCTTCGGTATCCGCTTCGGGTATCAGTTCTAAGCTGTCTTCACGGATGAAAATTTAGACCCTCGCGCCACAAGCGCGGGGGTTTTTCGCATCTGCCCCAAGTTTCTACGTGAACTCGGTGGCTCAGCGGGGTAATCCTGCGCCACAAAGCTTGTGGACCCAATGCATGACCCTGATCTACCAAAACGCAAATGACTGGCAAAGCGCGCCCGAAAAGCATGTGCTTTTCTTCGGCATGTCGGGCCTTGGAAAAACCCATTTGGCAAGCCTGCTGAGGGCCAAAGGGGATTGGTTCCATTACTCCATCGATTACCGCATCGGCACGGCCTATATGGGCGAGCATATTGCCGATAACCTCAAGCTGCAGGCCATGCAGGTGCCGTTTTTGCGAGAGCTGCTGCGCTCAGATTCGATCTATATCGGCTCCAATATCACCTTTGACAATCTCGCGCCTCTGTCCAGTTTTCTGGGCAAGCCCGGAGATTCCGCCAAGGGTGGCCTGCCTTTTGAGGAATATACCCGCCGCCAGGGGCTGCATCGCCGTGCCGAGATGAACGCCCTGCTGGATACGCCGTCCTTCATCGGGCGCGCCCGTGATCTCTATGGCTATCCGAATTTCGTCTGCGACACGGGCGGGTCGATCTGTGAAATGGTCGAGCCTGAGAATAGCGAAGATGAGGTTCTCAAAATCCTCTCGGCCAATACGCTGATGATCTGGATCGAAGGCAGCGAAGACCATACCGAAGAGCTGATCCGCCGTTTTGATAAAGCGCCTAAGCCTATGTATTACCGTCCTGATTTCTTGCTGGCACAATGGCAGGCCTATCTTGCGGAGACGGGCGCCGCCCCTGACAGCGTCGATCCCGATGCTTTTGTGCGCTACACCTATGCGGCCGCGCTGAAGGCGCGTACCCCGCTTTACGCCGCCATGGCCAAGCATTGGGGCATCACGGTGTCTGCCGATGATGTGGCCCGCGTTAAAGATGCCAAAGATGTCATTGCATTGATCGGCCACGCCCTTGAGGCATCCCCGCATCAGCCCTAAATACCAGTTCCCATTATTTCCGGACCTTTGAGACCATGCCTATTCGCCTGCCCTCCACCCTGCCCGCCTTTTCCGTGCTACAGCGCGAAGGCGTGATGGTTATGGGCCGCAGCGCCGCAGACAAGCAGGATATCAGGCCGCTCAGGATCGGGTTGTTGAACCTGATGCCCAAGAAAATCCAGACCGAGACGCAATTCGCGCGTCTGATTGGGGCCACGCCTTTGCAGGTGGAGTTTTCGCTCATCCGCATGTCCGAGCATGAGACAAAGAACACCGCCGCCGAGCATATGGAGGAATTTTACCGCCCCTTCAGCGAGGTAAAGGACGAGAAATTTGACGGATTGATCATCACAGGCGCCCCGATCGAGCATTTGCCCTTTGAGGATGTCACCTATTGGCAGGAACTCAGCGAGGTATTCGACTGGACCCAGACCAATGTGCATTCCACCTTTGGCGTTTGCTGGGGCGGGATGGCGATGATCCATCATTTCCACAAGGTCAAAAAACATGTGTTGGATCACAAGCTGTTCGGCTGCTACCGCCACATGAACTTCTTGCCCGAAAGCCCTTATCTCAGGGGGTTTTCTGATGATATGATCATGCCAGTTAGCCGCTGGACAGAGATGCGCAAGGAGGAGATCGAGGCCGCGGGCCTGCCGATCCTGCTGCATTCCAATGAGGTCGGCCCCGCCTTGGTCGAAGACCCCGCGCATCGCGCGCTCTATGTGTTCAACCATTTCGAATATGACAGCGGCACCCTGAACGAGGAATACCAGCGCGATCTGGCCAATACCCAGGTCGAGGGCAAGGATATCCAGCTGCCTGTCAATTACTTCCCCGAGGATGATCCGCAGCAAAAACCGCTGAACCGCTGGCGTGGCCATGCGCATCTGCTTTATGGCAATTGGCTCTCCGAGATTTATCAGACCACGCCCTATGATATCGCGCAGATCGGGCAATCCAGCACGGATTGGCGTAAGGACGGGTGAGGCAAGTGCTCTATACCTGCCTTGCGCTTTTGCTCCTGGTCACGGCGCTGACCCAATGGCGCGCCGCCCGAAACGAGGCCCGCGCCGAGGCCGCCTATCCGCCAGAGGGGCAATTTCTGGAGATTGACGGCCAGCGCATTCATTATGTGATGGCGGGCAGCGGCCCTGATCTGGTGCTGATCCATGGCGCATCGGGTAATACGCGCGAATTCACCTTCCGCATGCGCGATGCCCTCTCGGATCGCTACCGCGTGATCATTTTTGACCGTCCAGGCCTTGGCTATTCCGACCCGCTTGATGGCTCGGATGCCGCATTGCGCGACCAAGCGCTGCTTTTACAACGCGCCGTCGCCCGATTGGGCGCGGATCGCCCGCTGGTTCTGGGCCAATCCTATGGCGGCTCGGTCGCGCTGGCTTGGGCCGTACATGCACCTGAGCATTTGGCAGGCCTCACGCTGGTCTCGGCCGCCTCCAATCCTTGGAGCACGGGGCTTGGCACCTATTACACGGTGCTATCGAGCTGGTGGGGGCAACGCTTTGTCATCCCCCTTCTGACCGCTTTCGTGCCGCCCCGTGTGGTGGATAACACGATCAACGAAGTCTTCCTGCCCGAAATCCCGCCTGAGGGCTATCACGGCTATATCGGCGCGGGCCTGACCCTGCGCCGCTCCGCGATGCGCGCCAATGCCCTGCAACGCGCAGCCCTTCTGGACGGCATAGTTGCGCAACAGCCCCGCTATGGTGAAATCACCCAACCCGTTGAAATCATTCATGGCAGTGCCGATACCACCGTGCCGCTCTCTATCCATTCCGAACCGCTCTCGCGCCAAATTGAGGGTGCGAATTTGACCATATTAGACGGCGCTGGCCATATGCCCCATCACACTGCCATGCCCGCCGTGATCGACGCTGTCGAGCGCACCGCCGCGCGCGCTGGATTGAACTAGGCCCTTGGGATGCTTAGTGTTAAAAGGCGAAACATTTAAACGACAGCAAGGCGAGATCATGAGCCTCCCATTTGACGGCGCGATCAGTAAATTCTTCGATCAAGACGCCCCGAAATCTGTGCGAAAAGCCATCGAGACCGCCAAGAAAGACAGCGTTCTCGACCCCTCCTACCCTTATGACAGCCGCATGGACCGCGATGATTACGAGGATGATCTAGAGGCGCTACAGATCGAATTGGTCAAATTCCACGCATGGGTGCGCGACACAGGCCAAAGGGTGGCTGTGGTATTCGAGGGGCGCGATGCGGCTGGCAAAGGTGGCGCGATCTCGCGCGTGCGTCAAAACCTCAACCCGCGTGTGGCAGGGGTTGTGGCGCTCTCCAAACCCTCTGAGCGCGAGGCCACGCAATGGTATTTCCAGCGCTATATCCAGCATTTGCCTGCGGGGGGTGAAATCCGCCTCTTTGACCGCTCGTGGTATAATCGCGGCGTGGTCGAGCATGTGTTCGACTTCTGCACCCCCGACCAGCGCAACAGCTTTTTCGACCAACTTCCCAGCTTTGAGAAAACCATCACCGGTGACGGGATCAGTCTGACGAAAATCTGGCTCAATGTCGGCCGCGCCGAGCAATTGCGCCGCTTCCTTGACCGCGAACAAGACCCGCTCAAACAATGGAAACTCAGCTGGATCGATGTGGAAGGCCTCAAGAGATGGGATGCCTATTCCGCCGCGATCCAAGACACGCTGACCCGCTCCCATAGCGCCGAAGCCCCGTGGACGGTGATCCGCGCCGATGACAAGCGCCGCGCAAGGCTGGCCGTGATCCGCACCATCCTGTCCCGCCACGCCTATGACGGGCGCGATGACAAGGTGGTGGGCCAAGCCGATCCAAGCATTTGCGGCGATCCTGCAATGTGGACAGCGGGCCAAGATGGCTAAGCGCGGCTATCATCACGGCAATCTCAAGCAGGCTTTGGTCGATGCAGCCCTCGTGCTGATCACCCAAAAAGGCCCTGCGGGCTTTACCCTCTCGGAGGCGGCCAAAAACGCAGGGGTCACCCCCGCCGCCGTCTATCGCCATTTTGAGGGTCGTGAGGACCTGATCACCGAGGCCGCCATTCAGGGCCATGAAATTTTCGCCGATCTCATGACCCATGCCTTCAATAAGGGCCAACCTTCGGCTCTCGAGGCGTTTGAGGCCACAGGCCGCGCCTATCTCGCCTTTGCCCGCAAATATCCTGGCCATTACATGGCGATGTTTGAAAGTGGCTTATCGCAAAACCGCACGCCTGATTTGGCCGCCGCCTCCAAACGCTCCCGCGCGGTGCTGGAGGAAGCCGCCGAAGCGCTCTCGCAACAATTGCCCGAAGGCCGCCGCCCGCCCGCTTCCATGTTCTCGGCCCATATCTGGGCCATGAGCCATGGCGTGGTCGAGCTTTTCGCTCGCGGACGCGAAGGCGGCAATTCGCCTTTCCCACCCGAAGACCTGCTCGAGGCGGGCATCGGCATCTATCTGCGCGGCTTGGGGCTGATCCAACCTGATTAAGGCCGCGCTCTATATCTTTGCTTTATAAATACTTATTCCGAAATCAGCCATCACTCAGCGGCATGACGAAGTGGCGCGCCACCTGCCTGAAAGGCCTCCCATAGCTCGGCCCGTCTGATCGCGGCTTTCTCGGCATTGGCCTGTTTCACAGGGCCAAATCCCCGAATACTCAATGGCAGTTCTGCCAGCTCCACCGCAATCTCCAGCGTCTCAGGCGTGACCTGTGCCAGCACCTGTTCCATATCCGCTTCATATTGCGCGATCAGCGCGCGTTCCATCCGGCGCTCCTGCGTATGACCAAAGGGGTTCAAAACGCTGCCCCGCAAAGGCTTCATCTTCGCAAGCAATGGATAGGCTTTGGCAATCCAAGCGCCGAATTCACGTTTTTTCGGGCGGCCTTGGCTGTCAGTCCCGCTCAGCATCGGCGGTGCGAGGTGATAGCTCAGCCGCAAATCCCCTTCAAACACCTCGTGCGCTTTGGCTTCCGTCTCCAGATGCAAGCGCGCGACCTCAAATTCATCCTTATATGCCAAAAGCTTATGGTAGCCTTTGGCGATAGCCTCTTTCAATTTTGGCTCGGGCACGCTCTCCACCAAATTGCGGTAGCGCGCGGCGAGTTTCTCGTTTTGGTATTTCACCAAATGCGCGGCGCGGAACGCGATCTTGTCGTCAAGACTGGCGGGCGCTTGGGGTGTTTGCGGTGCGCAGATCGCCTCTGCCGCTGCCGCGTTCAACACGGCCCATCTGCCATATTCAAAAGCCGCTTTGTTGCGGTCCACAGCCGCGCCGTTTAGCGCAATGGCCTGATGGATCGCTTCATGGCTCAAAGGCACCTGCCCCATCTGCCAAGCCGCGCCAAAGACCATCATATTGGAATAGATCGAATCCCCCAACAGCTTGGCCGCCAGCTCGGTGGCATCAAACAATATCAACCGATCCCGCAACCGCGCCTGAAGAGCCAGTTTCAAATCCTCGGCGGGGATGCGGAATTCGGTATCAAGGGTGAACTGGCCCGTGATGATCTCATGCGTGTTCACGGCCGCTGCCGTTTTGCCTGCCCGCATCAGCCCGAGCGTTTTTGCCCCGCCTGTAACCACCAGATCGCCGCCGATGATCGTATCCGCCTCGCCTGTGGCCACGCGGATCGCGCTGATATCAGAGGGGTGTTTGGCCAGCCGCAGATGGATCGCGACAGCGCCGCCCTTTTGGGCCAGCCCCGCCATCTCGATCATACCCGCACCCATGCCATCAATCTGGGCGGCTTGTGCCATCACGGCGCCGATTGTGACCACGCCTGTGCCACCCACCCCTGTGATCACCACATTATGGGTATGGGTGATTTCGGGCAGGACGGGCTCGGGCAAATCGCCAATATCGACCTCAGCGGTGGCATCCTTGCGAATTTTTGCGCCCTGCACCGTCACAAAGCTGGGGCAAAACCCTTTCACGCAAGAGAAATCCTTGTTGCAACTGGATTGATCAATCGCGCGTTTGCGGCCCAGTTCCGTTTGCACCGGAACAATCGAGACGCAATTGGATTGCACCCCGCAATCGCCGCAGCCCTCGCAAATATCGGTATTGATAAAGACCCGCTTATCGATATCGGGAAAGCTGCCCCGCTTGCGGCGGCGGCGTTTTTCGGCGGCGCAGGTCTGGATATAGAGGATTGCCGAGACCCCCTTTTTCACCTTCATCTGATCTTGCACCTTGGCCAGATCATCGCGCTCATAGCGCGGGATGCCCCTTGGAAAGGCACTCCAGTCGATATCTTCCTTGGGGTCATAGACGATGGCGATATGGGCCACCCCCATCGCCTTGAGTTCATGCGCGATCTGGCTTGGCTTTAGATCGCCCTCATTATTCTGGCCACCTGTCATGGCAACCGCATCATTATAAAGAATTTTATAGGTGATATTGGTGCCTGCGGCCAAAGCCGCTCGGATCGCCAGAATGCCTGAATGGTTATAGGTGCCCTCGCCCAAATTCTGGAACACATGATCGCGGGTCGAGAATGGCGCCTCGCCCACCCAATTGGTGCCCTCCGCGCCCATATGGGTATAGCCCGAAGTATTGCGATCCATCCAAAGCGCCATCACATGGCAGCCGATCCCTGCGCCCGCCCGCGAGCCATCGGGCACTTTGGTGGAGCTGTTATGCGGGCAGCCCGAGCAGAACCACGCCGTGCGCTGCGCCAGATCAGGGGCGTTATCGGCGCGCATGGCTTCAGTCACGCTGTCCATGCCCGCCTGAATACGATCCGTGCAGCGCCCCTCTTCCTTGAGGATTTCGCCCAGTTTCAGCGCAATATCATTCGGGTCCAGCGCATAATGGCTTGGGAAAAGCTCGGCCCCATTGGTCCCTTTGCGCGCGCCATAAACCCGCCGCCCTCGACGGTCATCGAAAATGGCTTCCTTGACCTGCACCTCGATCAATTTGCGCTTTTCTTCAACGCAGACGATCAGATCCAGCCCCTCGGCCCAATCATGCAGCCCGCGCATATCCATGGGCCATGTCTGGCCAACCTTATAAGTGGTGATGCCAAGCCGTGCGGCCTCATCGCCTGTAATCCCCAGCAATTCCAGCGCATGTACAAGATCAAGCCAGTTCTTGCCCGCCGCCACAAAGCCGATCTTTGCCCCTGCTTTGCCCAAAACGCGCTTATCAATGCCATTGGCATGGGAAAACGCCTCGGCCGCGAAGCGCTTATACGCCAAGAGACGTTCTTCCTGTGGAACCCAATGATCGCCAAGGCGGATATTCAGCCCACCCTCAGGCATCTCGAAATCCTGCGGAGCTGTGAATGACAACCGATCAGGCCTTCCATCAATGACACTGGTCGCCTCGACCGTGTCTTTCATTGTCTTGAGGCCCACCCAGACACCTGCATAGCGGCTCAAAGCAAAGCCGTAATGCCCGTAATCAAGGATTTCCTGAACGCCGGCGGGGCTGAGCACAGGCATATGCGCATCCACCAGCGCCCAATCGGATTGGTGACAGGTGGTCGAGCTTTCGCCCGTATGGTCATCGCCCATGGCCATCAGCACACCGCCATTTCGCGCAGTGCCTGCCATATTCACATGCCGCATCGCATCGCCCGAGCGGTCCACCCCCGGCCCTTTGCCATACCAAAGCCCGAAAACACCGTCGAATTTGCCCTCACCGCGCAATTCCGCCTGCTGGCTTCCCCAAAGCGCTGTTGCGGCCAGATCTTCGTTCAGGCCAGGCTGGAACAATATGTCTGACGCCTCCAGCTGTCGTTTTGCCCGTGCCATCTGCATATCAACCGCGCCAAGCGGCGATCCGCGATAGCCCGTGACATAGCCTGCCGTGTTCAACCCTGCCTGCGCATCGCGCCATTTCTGCTGCAACATCAAACGCACCAGCGCCTGAGTGCCATTCAAAAGCACGGGGGATTTCTCGAGATCGAAACGGTCATCTAGCGAGACCTGTTGAACACCCATGAGGCACCTCCATACCGGAACGGGATTCGTTGTCGAAAGCATAGGTCAAAAATGCTGACCTTAAAAGCGCCTAAAGACGCGGCAACGCGGCGTCATAATACACAATTTTCGGTTTCTGTTTATCAATGGCTTTGAACCGCCGTTGATAAGGAGGTAACGACGACCCAACGGAGGGCGTTATGGACTGGGACAGATTGCGAGTATTTCATGCGGTCGCGGATGCGGGCAGCCTGACCCATGCGGGTGAGGTGCTCCATCTCAGCCAATCCGCCGTCAGCCGCCAGATTCGCGCGCTGGAGGAGGATTTCAACACAAATCTCTTTCATCGCCATGCGCGCGGCCTGATCCTGACCGAGCAGGGCGAATTGCTTTTTGAAGCAACACGCCACATGTCCAAACGCCTTGATGCCGCCTCGGCACGCATTCGTGACAGCGAGGAAGAAGTCTTTGGCGATCTCAGGGTGACCACGACAATCGGCTTCGGCTCGATCTGGTTGGCCCCTCGCTTGGCCAAGCTCTATGAGAAATATCCCAACCTGAAAATCGATCTGATGCTGGAGGAGCGGGTATTGGATTTGCCAATGCGCGAGGCTGATGTTGCCATCCGCATGAAAGAACCCAGTCAGGCCGATTTGATCCGTAAACGCTTGATGAATATCCATATGCGCCTCTACGCATCCCCCGCCTATCTGGAGAAGACAGGCACGCCTATGTCACTGGAAAATCTTGGAAATCACCGGATTGTCAGCCAGAATGCGAGCTCGGCTCAGGTCAGCTCGGGCGCGCTTTTGGTGCGTGAGTTGATGTCACATGATGTGGGAAGCGTGTTGACGGTGAACAACTATTTCGGCGTCCTGCAGGCGGTGATCCATGATCTTGGCATCGGCGTTTTGCCTGAATATCTGGTCGAGGACTTCCCCGATCTGGTGCGCGTCTTGCCGCAAGTGGAATCGAGCGAAGTGCCCGTCTTCCTTGCCTATCCAGAGGAGCTTCGCCAATCAAAACGGGTCGAGGCCTTCCGTGATTTCGTGAGCGAGGAAATCATGAGCCACCGCCGCAAAATGCGCGATTTGGAAATAAATACGCCCTCCTAGCCTGTGGGCTATGCGCCACACGCATAGCCGCATTGCGGCATTGAAGCGGGTTTTGTCTTGATCGTTCGCAAACTGCTGATTATTTAATCTCCAGTGATCATGAGCATGCAGTTGCTTTGATTACTACCTCCCTGTTGGACTTCGGCCGAGATTCGTCTCGGCCTTTTTTTTGGATTTTTATCCGCTTGGCCTCTACAAGATGTTCAAGATGATAGAGACCAACCCACAAGATTTTGATGATTTCGCGGGACTGTTGGCGCTGCTGCACTCCTGCTTTGCTTTTATGGAGGGCCGCATTGACCCGCCCTCCTCGCTTGACAAGATGACCCAAGCCGATCTGCGCGCCAAAGCTCAGGCCGAAAACCTCATTCTTTTCAGAGACAAAACAGGCGCGCCAAAGGCCTGTCTTTTTGCAGTGCAGCAAAACTTAACGCTCTATCTGGGCAAGCTGGCTGTGGCGCAGGAGTTGCGCGGCCAAGGTACCGCGCGCGCTTTGATCGAAGCGGCGGAAAAGCTGGCGCGTGATTTGGGCCTGAGCGCGCTTGCGCTGCAAACCCGCGTGGAGTTGACCGAGAACCACGCCTGTTTCACCCGCCTTGGCTTTACCGAGACCGCGAGAGTGGCCCATGCTGGCTATGACCACCCCACCAGTATCTGCTTTCAACGCATGCTCTAGCCCTTCCCCCTCGGGCCGCACTGTTTTAAAGACAGGCTCAAATAGACCAAATGGGAAAGCCGCCTGATGCATGAGCCCGCAATTACACCCGAATTGATCGCCGCCCACGGGCTAAGCCCCGACGAATACGAGCGCGTTCTTGAGATCATCGGACGTGAGCCGAGCTTTACCGAGCTTGGGATTTTTTCGGCCATGTGGAATGAGCATTGCTCCTATAAATCCTCGAAGAAATGGCTGCGTACGCTGCCGACCACAGGCCCGCAAGTGATCTGCGGACCAGGTGAGAATGCGGGGATCGTGGATATCGGCGATGGCCAAGCCGTTGTTTTCAAAATGGAAAGCCATAATCACCCCTCCTATATCGAGCCTTATCAGGGGGCAGCGACGGGTGTGGGCGGCATTTTGCGCGATGTCTTTACCATGGGCGCGCGCCCAGTGGCTGCGATGAATGCGCTATCCTTCGGGGAGCCCGACCACCCCAAGACCCGCCAATTGGTGCATGGCGTCGTGGCAGGCGTTGGCGGCTATGGCAATTGCTTCGGCGTGCCGACCGTGGGCGGCGAAGTGCGTTTCCATCCCGCCTATAACGGCAATTGCCTTGTAAACGCTTTTGCCGCTGGTCTGGCCGATACGGACAAAATTTTCTACTCCGCCGCCTCGGGCGTGGGGATGCCTGTCGTTTATCTGGGTGCCAAAACAGGGCGCGACGGTGTGGGCGGGGCGACCATGGCCTCGGCTGAATTTGACGACACGATTGAAGATAAACGCCCCACCGTGCAGGTTGGTGACCCTTTCACCGAAAAACGCCTGATGGAGGCCTGTCTGGAATTGATGGCCACGGGCGCTGTGATTTCCATTCAGGATATGGGGGCCGCTGGCCTGACCTGTTCGGCGGTGGAGATGGGCGATAAGGGCGGTTTGGGCATCAAGCTGACCTTGGATTACGTGCCACAACGCGAAACCGAGATGAGCGCCTATGAAATGATGCTCTCGGAGAGCCAAGAGCGCATGTTGATGGTGCTCAACCCCGAGCTTGAGGCCGAGGCGCGCGCAGTCTTTGAGAAATGGGACCTTGATTTCGCGATTGTCGGCGAGACCATTGCCGAGGATCGCTTCTTGATCCTGCATGGCAATGACGTGATGGCTGATTTGCCTTTGTCAAAACTGGCCTCCTCGGCGCCTGAATATGACCGCCCATGGGTGGAAACACCCGCCGCAGACCCGCTGGATTTCGTGCCCGAGATTGACCCGATTGATGCGCTGAAATCCTTGGTGGCGTCGCCCAATTACTGCTCGCGGGCTTGGGTTTGGGAACAATATGACACGCAAGTGATGGCCGATTCGATCCGCACACCCGGTTTGGGTGCAGGCGTGATCCGTGTGCATGGCACCGATAAGGCGCTGGCTTTCACCTCGGATGTGACGCCGCGCTATGTGAAGGCGAACCCCTTTGAAGGGGGCAAGCAGGCGGTGGCCGAGGCTTACCGCAATCTCTGCGCCGTGGGGGCCAAACCTTTGGCCAGCACCGATAACCTGAATTTCGGCAATCCCGAAAAGCCCGAGATCATGGGCCAGTTTGTGGGCGCGATCAAAGGGATCGGCGCGGCCTGCGAGGCGCTGGATATGCCGATCGTGTCGGGCAATGTCTCGCTCTATAACGAGACCGATGGCAGGGGCATCCTGCCTACACCGACCATCGGCGCGGTCGGGCTGCTGTCCCATATCGACGATCTGATCGGCGGCACCGCGCGGGATGGCCATTTCGCCATTTTGGTGGGTGAAACAACAGGCCATCTGGGGCAATCGGCCTTGCTGGCGGAGGTGTTCAACCGTGAAGACGGGGATGCGCCCCATGTCGATCTTGAGGCCGAAAAGCGCAATGGCGAATTTATCCGCGACAATCGCGCGCTAATCTCGGCCTGTACCGATCTGTCTGATGGCGGTTTGGCTTTGGCGGCATTCGAGATGGCCGAGGCCGCGGGTGTAGGCGTGGTGCTGGAGCCTGCCGATGCCGCGACCCTGTTTGGCGAAGATCAGGCGCGCTATCTGATTGCCTGTTCCTTTGACAAGGCCGAAGCCTTGATGGTTGAGGCGGGCAAAGCGGGTGTGACCTTGGCAAGCGTGGGTAAATTCACTGGCAACAGCATCAAGATCGGCTGCTCCGAGGTTGAATTGGACGCGCTATCGGCGCTTTATACCTCCAGTTTCGCTGCCAATTTTGATGCATAGCAATTCGCGCCCTTCCCTTGCGAGAGGGGCATGCCCGCTCTACATTCTGTGGGACAGATAATCAGGGATAATGACGCCATGGCCATAACGGCAGAAATCATCGAGGGTTTGATCAGGGAGAGCTTTCCCGAGGCCGCCATCACCGTGCAAGGCGATGACGGCGCGCATTTTGCGGCCCAAGTCATTGATGAAAGCTTTCGCGGGATGAACCGCGTCCAGCAACAACGCGCGGTTTATGCCGCGCTCAAAGGCAAGATGGATGGCAGCGCAGGCGAATTGCACGCGCTTGCCCTGACCACCAAGGCACCAGAATAAGGAACGTCCAAGATGAGCGCAGAAACGACGATCAAGCAGACGATCACCGAGAATGATGTGGTGCTGTTCATGAAAGGCACCAAATCCATGCCGCAATGTGGCTTTTCCAGCCGTGTTGCAGGGGTGTTGAATTACATGGGCATCGAATTTGCCGATGTGAATGTGCTGGCCGATGAGGAGATCCGCCAAGGGATCAAGGAATTCTCGGATTGGCCGACCATCCCGCAGCTTTATGTGAAGGGCGAGTTTGTGGGCGGCTGTGATATCATCACCGAGATGACCCTTTCGGGCGAGCTGGACACGCTGTTTGAGGAAAACGGAGTGGCCTTTGACAAAGACGCGGCCGAGAAAATCCGTCAGGCCAATGCCTGACGTCTAACGGGGGACAGGGGCGCTGCCCCTGCGGGCCGCTTATGCGGCCCTGACCCCGAAGTATTTCCAAAGCAAAGATACAGGCAGGGAGGCGTTTAGCCTCCCTTTTTCGTCTCGCCCTTGCGCACATGTTTTGACAGGCGCGAGGGGACCGATTTCTTGCGGTCCTTATAGGGGTTCTTATCCGCCTGACTGCGCATATAGAGGCGGATTGGCGTGCCCGGCATGTCGAAATCAAGGCGCAGACCATTGACCAGATAGCGCGAATAGCTCTCGGGCAGTTTTTCGGGATGCGAACACATCACTACAAAGCCCGGCGGGCGGGATTTGACTTGGGTCATATAACGCAGCTTGATCCGTATACCGCCCGGTGCGGGGGGCGGGTGCGCTTCGAGCATGGCGGCGAGCCAGCGGTTCAGGGTGGCGGTCGGCACACGGCGGTTCCAGACAGATTGCGCGCTCATGATGGCGGCATGGAGCCGATCAAGGCCTTTGCCTGTCTTGGCCGAAACCGTGATCATCGGCGCGCCTTTGAGCTGGGGCAGGAGTTTTTCAAAGCTGTGGCGCAGCTTTTTCAGCTTTTCCTGCTTATCTTCCTCGATATCCCATTTATTGACCGCGATCACGACCGCGCGCCCTTCGCGCTCGGCCAGATCGGCGATGCGCAGATCCTGCGATTCAAAGGGAATGGCTGCATCGAGCAGAACCACGACAACTTCGGCGAATTTCACCGCGCGCAGTCCATCCGAGACCGAGAGCTTTTCCAGCTTTTCCTGCACTTTGGCGCGTTTGCGCATGCCAGCGGTATCAAAGATACGCATTGGCACATCATCCCAGACGAAAGGTACTGAGATCGAATCCCGCGTGATGCCCGCCTCGGGGCCTGTCAGCAAACGCTCTTCGCCGATGATCTGGTTGATCAGGGTGGATTTGCCTGCATTGGGGCGGCCGACAATGGCAATTTGCAAGGGTTTCTTGATGGTTATGAGGCGATCTTCGCCCATCCCCTCTTCATCGACATCAATCTCGGTTTCGGCCTCTTCAACTGTTTCAGCCGCCGCATCGACCATGGGTTCGAGGAGGGTGAGCAATTCGCTCATCCCTTCGCCATGCTCGGCAGACAGCGCGAGCGGCTCGCCAAGGCCGAGGCTGAAGGCCTCATAGAGGCCAGCCTCGCCCGCGCGGCCTTCGGCCTTATTGGCGGCCAGAATGACATTGGTGCCGCGTTTGCGCAGCAAATCGGCAAAGAGTTGATCGGTGGGGGTGACACCCATTCGCGCATCAATCACGAAAAGGCAGGCATCGGCCATATCAACCGCGCGCTCGGTCAGGCGGCGCATGCGGCCCTGAAGGCTGTCATCGGTTGCCTCTTCGAGGCCGGCAGTATCCACAACGGTGAATTTCAAATGCCCCAGCCGCGCAGCCCCTTCGCGCAAATCGCGCGTGACGCCTGGCTGGTCATCAACCAGCGCAAGACGCTTTCCCACAAGCCGATTGAACAGCGTGGATTTGCCGACATTGGGGCGCCCGATAATGGCGAGAGTGAAGCTCATGACACGATCCTGTTTCCAAGAGATGGCGCATAGCGCACCCTTGGCGCAAAGGGAAGCACCGATGCCGCACAGCCCTGAAATAGGGTGGTTTGGTCAGAGTTTGCGCAATGTCGTCTCGAGCGCATTGGAGAAAGCCGAGCGATCGGATTTCGAAAAGGGCTTGGAGCCGCCAATGCCCTGCATATCGAGGCCCGCGCGCAAATCGGCCATGATCGCGCGGGTGGCGACGGCCCCGCCGATGGAGTTGGCCGTGAAGGGCACGCCCTTATGACTGAGCACCAAGGCGCCCGCTTTCACACAACGCTCGGCCAGCAGGATATCAGCGGTCACGACCAGCACGCCCTGCCCCGCCATCTCGGCAATCGCATCATCGGCGGCATCAAAGCCGTCATCCACCATTTGCATTGTGATCAGCGGATGCTCGGGATGGCGCAGATATTGATTGGCCACCAAGCGCACGGGCATTTTGTGGCGGTAAGCGGCGGCATAGATCTCATCCTTGACGGGACAGGCATCGGCATCAACTAGGATCATCGGGGCGCTCACAAGCTCCGCTTGGCAATCGCGCGCACACCATCGGCATAGACGCTGGTTTCGACATTCATGCCCAGAAAGGTCACGCCGAGCTTGGCGTAATGGCTTTGCTTTTCAGGATCGAGCGTGATGATCCCCGCCGCCTTGCCCGAGGCCACGATGCGCGTGATCGCATTATCAATCGCATCCATCACCACCTTATTGCCCAAGTCATGGGTATAGCCCATATCGGCGGCCAGATCGGCGGGGCCGATAAAGACGCAATCCACCCCATCGGTGGCGCAGATCGCCTCGAGGTTTTCAAGCGCGCGGGCCGATTCTGCCTGCACCATCACGCAAATCTGCGCATTGGCAGTGGCGGGGTAGTCGGAATAGCCGCCGAAATCAGCGGCGCGTGTGCTGGTCACCCCCATGCCGCGAATGCCTGCGGGCGGATAGAGGCAGGCGCGCACCACGGCCTCGGCCTCGTCGGCGGTGTCGACCATGGGCACCAAAACCGATTGCACCCCCAGATCAAGCACCTGTTTGAGGATCCATGCCTCATTGGAGGGGACCCGCGCCACGGCATGGGCGGTCGTGCCTTCCAGCGCGATCAATTGGCGGCGCATCAATTGCGGGTCATAGGGGCCGTGTTCGTGATCCAGAAGGCACCAGTCAAACCCTGCTTTGCCTGCGATCTCGGCACTCACCTCGGAGCACATATTCATCCACAGCCCCCGCTGCATCTGCCCTGCGCCAAGCGCTGCCTTGAGGTGGTTTTTCGGTGCTGGCATCTGGTGTCTCTCCCTTAGGTGTTAAAGCGCGCCGCCTGTGACCTCACGGTACCAGCGCCGGATCAATGCGCGGTCCTCCTCCGCGATGAAACTGCTGCTGCCCGGAGGCATGGCATGGGTGACGCCTGCTTGAAGGTAGATGGCGCGGGCCTGCTGCGCAATCCGTCCATCCGTGTCCAGCATCACGCCGCGCGGGGCCGCTGCCAATCCGGGCCAGAACACCTCCTGCGCGTGGCACATGGAGCAATTGCCAAGCACGACATTGGCCACATCGGGAAAGCTCTCATGGGCGGCAAAGCGGGTGGCCGCAGGGCTAAGCGCGGCTTGCTCCATCCCGTCATCGCGCATTAGCGGCAGGCTGGAGAGCCAGACAATCACCGCGAAAATCAACGCGGTGACGCCCCATGTCCACCACAACATGCCTTTGCGCGCATGCATCGTGTTGAAGAAATGCCGGATCGTGACGCCCATCAGGAAGACAAGGCTGGCGATCAGCCAA
Source organism: uncultured Paracoccaceae bacterium (assembly GCA_965656935.1). Classification (GTDB taxonomy): domain Bacteria; phylum Pseudomonadota; class Alphaproteobacteria; order Rhodobacterales; family Rhodobacteraceae; genus M30B80. The sequence continues at coordinate 71,202 of CBFHMG010000009.1, read as the reverse complement.
TTGTATTCACTCGCGAAGGCCAGCGGGTAATGGTTCGACAGCATCAGGAAGATGACAGGCAAGGTCAGGTAATTGTTATGGGTGGAGCGCAGCTTGGCGATCTTGCCGTATTTGGCATCAGGAATGCGCCCTGCCTTGAGGTCTGCCACCACAATGCGCTGATTGGGCATGATGATCATGGCGACATTGGCAGTCATGATCGTGGCGGTGAAAGCGCCCAAATGCAGCAGCGCCGCGCGGCCCGTGAAGATTTGGGTATAGCCCCATGCCATCGCCACCAGCAGCACGAACAGCAGCAGCATCAAGACGGTCGGGTTCTCGCCAAGGGGGGATTTGCACAACAGATCATAGATCACCCAGCCAATCACCAGCGAAAGGGCTGAGATCAAGATCGCCTGCCAAACCTCTAATTCCATGATATTATAATCGATCAAAAACAGCTCGGCCCCGACCCAATAGACCAGCGCCAGCAGCGCCACGCCTGACAGCCATGTGGCATAGCTTTCCCATTTGAACCAAGTCAGATGCTCGGGCATTTCCGAAGGCGCGACCATGTATTTCTGCACATGGTAGAACCCGCCGCCATGAACCTGCCATTCCTCACCATCCGCGCCCGAGGCCAGCGCCACATCGCGTTTGAGGCCAAGATCAAGCGCAATGAAATAGAAGCTGGAGCCGATCCAGGCGATGGCGGTGATCACATGCAGCCAGCGCACCGCAAACTCGGCCCAATGAAGAAGAATCGTGGTATCCATTAACTGCCCCGATAGGTGGAATAGCCATAAGGCGAAAGAAGAAGCGGCACATGGTAGTGATCCTGCGCCGACATCCCGAAGCGGATTGGAACCGTATCGAGGAACAAGGGTGCCGCCCCGTCCTGCCCTGTGGCGCGCAGATAGTCGCCCGCATGGAACACCAATTCATATTCGCCCGTGGCAAACTCGCCCTCGGGCAGGATCGCACCATCGGTGCGGCCATCGGCATTGGTGGTTTTAGTCGCCATCATCACCCGAGCCTCGCCGTCAATGCGGTAGAGTTCAATACGCAACCCCTCGGCGGGGCAGCCGCGCGCCGTGTCCAACACATGCGTTGTCAAAAATCCGGGCATCAAGGACCTCTCTCTCTAGGCAATGCCCGTTTTTCGGGCGAAAACTGGCCAAGCACAAACCCCAAGAGCTTTGAGGCAGTTTCTGATCTTTTTTGAAAGCGAAGCGCGCTTTATCCTGTATCTAACGAATAAAACGGAGGGCGGACAGTGCAGAGATATCCTCGCGATATGAGTGGCTATGGTGCGGAAGCGCCTGATGCGGCTTGGCCCAAAGGTGCCAAGATCGCCGTCCAGATCGTTTTGAATTACGAAGAAGGCGGCGAAAACAACATCCTGCATGGCGATGCCGCCTCTGAGGCCTTCCTGTCAGAGATCGTGGGGGCTGCCGCTTGGCCCGATCAGCGCCATTGGAATATGGAATCGATCTATGAATACGGCGCGCGGGCGGGGTTTTGGCGGCTGCACCGCATGTTCACGCAAATGGATATTCCTGTCACTGTTTATGGCGTGGCCAGCGCCTTGGCGCGCAATCCCGAACAGGTCGAAGCGATGCTGGCCGCCGATTGGGAAATCGCCTCGCATGGTCTGAAATGGGTGGAGCATAAGGATATGCCCCCCGAGGAAGAGCGCGCCCAAATCGCAGAAGCCATCCGCCTGCATAGCGAGGTTGTGGGCCAGCCGCCGCGGGGCTGGTATACGGGACGCTGTTCAATGAATACGGTCGATCTGGCCACCGAGACAGGGCAGTTCGACTATATCAGCGATGATTACGCCGATGATCTGCCCTATTGGCGCCAGATCAACGGGCGCGATCAATTGATGATCCCGTATACATTGGATGCCAATGATATGCGCTTTGCCACGCCGCAAGGGTTTAATGCGGGCGATCAGTTTGAAAGCTATCTCAAAGATGCCTTTGATACCCTGTATGCCGAGGGTCAGGAGGGGCAGCCCAAGATGATGTCCATCGGGTTGCATTGCCGTTTGATCGGACGCCCGGGGCGCGCCGCGGCGCTAAAGCGTTTCCTTGATTATGCGCGCGGCCATGCGGATGTCTGGTTTGCGCGGCGCATTGATATTGCCGCGCATTGGGCGGCCACCCACCCTGCCCCTAAGGCTGCCACCCGCCCCTCGCAAATGTCGCGGGATGATTTCGTTGCAGCCTTTGGCGGCATCTATGAGCATTCCCCATGGATCGCCGAACGCGCCTTTGATCTTGAGCTTGGCCCCGCCCATGACCGCGCGGCGGGCCTGTCCAACGCCTTGGCCCGCGCATTTCGCACCGCCAGCCATGATGAACGGCTTGGCGTCTTGCGCGCCCATCCCGATCTGGCAGGCAAACTGGCCGCCGCCAAACGCCTGACCGAGGAGAGCAGCGCCGAGCAGGCCAGTGCAGGGCTTGATGCCCTGACCGATGCCGAGCGCGAGACCTTCACAAGCCTGAACAGCGCCTATGTCGCCAAACATGGGTTTCCCTTCATCATCGCGGTGCGCGACCATGACAAAGCGTCGATAATGGCCGCCTTCCAGACCCGTCTGGAGAACGAGACCGGCCTCGAATTCGACACCGCCTGCCGCCAAGTTGAGCGGATCGGAAGGCTCAGGCTTGAGGCCGTCTTGGGGTGACGCAACGGCAGCCTTTTGGGCTATGCAGGCGCACAGCCTCATAAGGGAAAAACGCACTGCCCTGATCGCCTTATGAAGCCGCAGAATATGGCTGTGATCCATGGCATGGCGTACTGATAACGGAAAAATGCACAGGTATGGGCGCTGCTGGCAGGAAATTATCCCGCGATAGGGCCGCATTTTAAGCGGAACCCGTCGAAACGCCCTTGCGGCGCTCTTTCCTCTTTCCAAGCAATGACGCTGAGATTAACGTCTCACCCCATAAAACAACACTTGTCCAACACGAGGTTTATCATGAAAAAGATTCTGCTGGCTTCGGCCGCATCCCTTGCAATGACAGGCGGCGCGCTTGCCGATGGTCATAGCAACTCCGTTACGCTCGGCGTTATCGTCGGTTTCACTGGCCCAATTGAATCGCTGGCCCCTGCAATGGCGGGTGGTGCTGAATTGGCGATGGCCGAAGTCACCGAAAGCGGCAACCTGCTTGATGGTGCAGAAGTCACTTCTGTTCGCGCAGACTCGACCTGTATCGATGCGGCTGCTGCCACTGCCGCTGCTGAGCGTCTGATCACCGCTGATGGCGTAAACGGCATCGTGGGCGCGGATTGCTCGGGCGTGACCACCGCGATCCTGTCCAATGTTGCCGTGCCAAACGGCATGGTCATGGTCTCGCCTTCCGCAACATCGCCTGCTCTGTCGACTGTTGAAGACAATGGCCTGTTCTTCCGCACCGCCCCTTCTGACGCACGTCAGGGTGTTGTGATGACCGAAGTGATCATGGATCGTGGCATCAACGAAGTTGCCGTGACCTACACCAATAACGACTATGGCCTTGGCCTTGCTGACGCCTTCGCGGCGGCTTTTGAAGAAGCAGGCGGCACTGTCACCCTCGTTGCAGCCCATGAAGATGGCCGCGCGGATTACTCGGCAGAAGTAGGCTCGCTCGCTTCCGCAGGTGGTGAAGCACTGGTTGTTGCAGGCTATGTCGACCAAGGTGGGTCGGGCATCATCCAAGCCGCTCTCGACACAGGCGCATTCGACACATTCGTCTTCCCTGACGGCATGATCAGCCAAGCCCTGACCGATAATTTCGGCTCCGATATCGACGGATCCTTCGGCCAGCACCCTGGCACCGATAGCGAAGGCGCGTCTGTCTATGAAGGTCTGGCCGAAGCGGCTGGCATCGACGGCACATCGCCTTTCTCCAAGGAAAGCTATGACGCAGCAGCGCTGATCATGCTGGCCATGCAGGCGGCAGGCTCCACAGCTCCTGGCGATTATGCGGGTCACATCATGGATGTCGCAAACGCACCTGGCACACCGATCCTGCCTGGTCAGTTGGGCATGGCGCTTGAGCTGATCGCGGCTGGCGAAGATGTAGATTACATCGGTGCCTCGGCTGTTGAGCTGATCGGACCAGGTGAATCGGCGGGCGCATATCGCGAGATTGAAATCGTCGATGGCGAAATCGCGACCGCTCAGTTCCGTTAATCCGACCTGAGATAAGTTCCGAGCAGTCCGGCCCATGGTCGGGCTGCTCTTTACAAAGGCCCCGCGCGCCTCTGACCGCAGTTTTCATTCGACACATCCAAATCGGTTTTCTCAAAACCTGTGACAGGCTTTTGGAAAGCCGCTTTTCAAAGATGGAACGCTCCCCATGATCGAGGTCAAAGACCTTCACAAACATTTCGGCGGCTTTCATGCCGTTGATGGCGCAAGCCTGAGGATTGAAACTGGCTCTATCACAGGGCTTGTCGGCCCCAATGGCGCTGGAAAAACAACGCTTTTCAATGTGATAGCTGGTGTTCTTGAACCCACATTCGGCGAGGTCTGGATGGATGGCGAGAATATCACGGGCCTCAAGCCGCATGAGCTGTTCGGCAAGGGCCTGCTGCGCACCTTCCAGATCGCGCATGAGTTTTCCTCCATGTCCTGCCGCGAAAACCTGATGATGGTGCCCGCCAACCAAATCGGCGAAACGCTCTGGAACACATGGTTCGGGCGCAAACGCATCGCCGATCAGGAACGCGCCCTACGGGCCAAGGCCGATGAGGTGCTGGAATTCCTGACCGTCGAGCATCTGGCCGACCACCCTGCGGGCGCGATCTCGGGCGGGCAGAAAAAGCTGCTGGAACTGGGCCGCACCATGATGGTGGATGCCAAGATCGTCTTCCTTGATGAGGTGGGCGCAGGCGTGAACCGCACCCTTCTCAACACGATCGCCGATGCCATCATCCGCCTCAACAAAGAGCGCGGCTATACTTTCTGCGTGATCGAGCATGACATGGATTTCATCGGCCGCCTTTGCGACCCCGTCATCGTGATGGCGGAAGGCAAGGTGCTGGCCGAAGGCACGCTTGACCAGATCAAAGCCAATGAGGACGTGATCGAGGCCTATCTGGGCACAGGTCTGAAAAACAAGGATAAAATCGAGGCATGAGCAGCGAACAACCTTTCCTTATCGGCAGTGAAATGACAGGCGGCTATGGCAAGGGCGCCGATATCCTGCATGACTGCACCATTGCCGTCGATCCCGGACAGATCGCTGTGATCGTAGGCCCCAATGGCGCGGGCAAATCAACCGGCATGAAGGCCGTTTTCGGCATGCTGAACCTGCGCAAGGGTCATGTGATGCTAGATGGCGAAGACATCACCCATCTCTCCCCGCAGGACCGCGTGGCCAAGGGCATGGGCTTTGTGCCCCAGACCAATAACATCTTCGGCTCCATGACGGTGGAAGAAAACCTCGAGATGGGCGCATTCATCCGCCGCGATGATTTCCGCGATACGATGGATCAGATCTACACGCTCTTTCCGATCCTGAAGGAAAAACGCCGCCAAGCCGCAGGCGAGCTTTCGGGCGGTCAGCGCCAGCAGGTCGCCGTAGGCCGCGCTCTGATGACCAAACCCAAGGTTTTGATGCTGGATGAGCCGACAGCAGGCGTCTCGCCGATTGTGATGGATGAGCTGTTTGACCGTATCATCGAGGTCAGCCGCACGGGCATTCCGATCCTGATGGTGGAACAAAATGCCCGTCAAGCGCTTGAAATTGCGGATAAAGGCTATGTTCTGGTGCAGGGCCGCAATGCCTTTACGGGCACAGGCAAGGAACTTCTGGCCGATCCGGAAGTTCGCAAAAGCTTTCTCGGGGGCTAGGCGCGTCATGATCCGCACCGTCCCCCTTGCCCTGCTTCTGGCCAGCCCCGCGCTGGCCGAACCTTGGGCCTGCGAATTTACCGTGGAATGCGTGGCCTCGGAAACCTGTTCGCAGAGCGGCTATGAAGTGGAAATTCTGGCCGCCGATCACGAGGGGCAATTATTTCTCTCCTCCATGGTGGGCGATACGCCGATCATCCGCCTGTCGCAGCCCGAAGCCATTCCCGCCGCCTATGCCAGTTCCGGCGCGCATGGCCCCTCCGAGATGATCACGATCCATTCTGACGGATCGGCGCTGATGAGCGCGCATATCTTCGATGAGGGCACCATGGCCGTCACCTATTTTGGCACATGTGAGGCCCTGTGATGCAAAACAGCCTCTGCCTTCCCCTTACATCCTTTCGCCCGTCCGATTGTCGAGAAAGCTGACCAATGGATATTCTCAACGCCGTTGTGGCGCTCCTGAACTTTGTAATCATCCCCGCCACCGCCTATGGCGCGCAGCTTGCGCTTGGCGCGCTTGGGGTCACGCTGATTTATGGCATCCTGCGCTTTTCCAATTTCGCCCATGGCGATACGATGGCCTTTGGCGCGATGGCCACCATCCTTGTGACATGGTGGTTGCAGGGCATGGGGGTTTCGCTCGGGCCGCTTCCCACGGCGCTTCTGGCCTTGCCAATCGGCATTCTGGCCACGGGGCTTTTGGTGATCGGCACGGATAAGCTGGTCTATAAATTCTACCGCCAGCAAAGGGCCAAACCTGTGATTTTCGTGATCGCCTCGCTTGGTGTGATGTTCGTGATGAACGGCATTGTGCGCTTTATCATTGGCGTGGATGACCAACGCTTTGCCGATGGCGAACGCTTCATCATCTCGGCGCGCAATTTCCGCGAGATGACAGGCCTTGATGAGGGTCTCGCCTTTCGCACCAGCCAAGGCCTGACGATCGTGATCGCGGTGATCGCCGTGGCGCTGTTGTTCTGGTTTCTCAACAAGACCCGCACGGGCAAATCCATGCGCGCCTTTTCCGACAACGAAGACCTTGCCCTTCTGTCAGGCATCAACCCCGAGCGTGTGGTTCTGGTGACATGGCTGATCGTGGCGGCTTTGGCGACAACGGCGGGCGTGCTTTACGGCCTCGACAAGAGCTTCAAGCCCTTCACCTATTTCCAGCTGCTGCTGCCGATCTTTGCTGCGGCCATTGTTGGGGGCCTCGGCAACCCGCTCGGCGCGATTTTGGGCGGCTTCCTGATCGCGTTCTCCGAGATCAGTATCACCTATGCCTTCCGCAAGGTTGTGGGCTATCTCGGGCCTGAGGATTGGTCGCCTGACGGGCTGCTGCAATTGCTCTCTACAGATTACAAATTCGCCGTCAGCTTCGGCATTCTATTGATCGTGCTCCTGTTCAAGCCAACAGGGATCATGAAAGGGAAATCGGTATGATGAAATCCATGGAACCGAAACACCTCGCATTATTCGGCTTAGTGATCGCGCTCTATCTCGGCACGGGATTCCTGCAATCCTGGAACACGATGTTGAGCATTTTCAATATGGGCCTGATCTCCTGCATCATGGCCTTGGGCGTGAATATGCAATGGGGCTATGCGGGTCTGTTCAATGTCGGGGTCATGGGCTTTGTGGCCTTGGGCGGTCTGGCAGGGGTGCTGGTCGCGATGGACCCTGTTGAAGGCGCATGGGGCACGGATGGTGCATTGCGCATTCTGCTGGCCCTGATCCTTGGCGCGGCCACCATTCTGGGGGCAATCCTTGTCTGGTCAAAATTGCCCAAAGGCAGGTTGAGGGGGCTGGCTGTCACCACGATCCTGGTTGCGGGCTTCTTCATCTTCCGCGCGGTGTTTGATGGCGGTGTCGCCGTGGTCGAAGCAATCGATCCCGCCCTGACTGGCAATATCGGCGGGCTTGGCCTGCCTGTCATCCTTGCATGGCCCGTGGGCGGTCTTTTCGCGGCGGGGGCGGCTTGGATCATCGGCAAAACAGCGCTTGGCCTGCGCTCCGATTATCTGGCCATCGCCACATTGGGCATCGCCGAGATCATCATTTCCGTGATGAAAAACGAGGATTGGCTGGCGCGCGGCGTGAAAAACGTCACAGGCGTGCCCCGCCCCGTCCCCTATGAGGTAGACCTGCAGCAAGCCGAATGGTTCCTCAGCCTTGCCACCCGCATCGGGGCCGATCCCGTGACCTTCTCCTCCATCTTCGTCAAACTCAGCTATGCCTCGCTGTTTATTGTGGTTCTGCTGGCGCTGATCTGGCTCACGGAAAAGGCGCTGAACTCCCCATGGGGCCGCATGATGCGAGCGATCCGTGACAATGAGGTTTCGGCCTCCGCCATGGGCAAGAATGTCAAAGCGCGGCATTTGCAAATCTTCATCCTCGGCTCTGCGGTCTGCGGCCTTGCGGGCGCGATGATGACCACGCTTGATGGCCAATTGGTGCCAGGCACCTATCAGCCCCTGCGCTTCACCTTCCTGATCTGGGTGATGGTGATTGTGGGTGGCTCGGGCAATAACTGGGGCGCTGTTTTGGGCGGCTTCCTGATCTACTGGCTCTGGATTCAGGTCGAACCGCTTGGCCTGATGCTGATGCAAGGCATCACGGCTGGCATGAGCGAGGGCAACGCCCTGCGCGAGCATCTGATCGACTCGGCCGCCTATATGCGCCTGATGACCATGGGCCTGATCCTGCTGCTGGTGCTGCGCTTCAGCCCGCGCGGCCTGATCCCCGAGCGCTAGGCCTCCACCACATCATCACAAAACAGCAAAAGGGGCGGATCATCACCGCCCCTTTTTCACATCTTTGCTTTAAAAATACTTCCGCCGGAGGCGGCCTGAGCGGCGCACGCTCTAGCGCCCTTCGAATGTGGCAGGACGTTTCTCCAAAAAGGCCAAAACCCCTTCCTTGAAATCCCGCGTATTCCCGCATTGCCCCTGCAATTGCCCCTCAAGCATCAATTGCTCTTCCAAGCTGTTCCCCCATGAAGCCTGCATCACCTGTTTCACGCGCTTGAAAGCCTCGGTCGGGCCATTGGCCAGATACTCGGCCCGCCCGCGCCAATGCGCCTCGAACCCGTCATCGGGCACGGCTTCAAAGATCATTCCCAATTCGCTGGCCTGATCGGCGCTGATCTTATCAGCAAAGAGCGCAGCCCCCATCGCCTTGGCCATCCCGATCTTGCGAGGCAGCACATAGCTGCCGCCTGCATCGGGAATAAGCCCGATCCGCGTGAAGGCCTGAATGAAGCTCGCAGATTGCGTGGCAATCACCACATCACAGATCAAGGCCAGATTGGCCCCTGCCCCTGCCGCCGTGCCATTCACAGCCGCAATCACGGGCACAGGGCATTCCACAACTGCCATCAGCATCGGAATATATTCATCCCGCAAGGTCCGCTCGAGATTGAGGTTAGCCACACTCGCGCGATCTCCCAGATCTTGGCCCGAACAAAACGCCCTGCCCGCGCCTGTAATCACCACAGCCCGCGCCGTTTTCCCCGCATTGCCAACCGCATGGGTGATCTCGGCACGCATCTGCGTGTTCAGCGCATTCATCACATCGGGGCGGTTCAAGGTGAGCACAGCAAGGCCCTCCGCCTCTTCAAGCGTGATCGTTTCATATTGCATCAGATGCTCCTTCCAAAGGGCTTGGACAGGAGCATACCAAACTGATCGGTTCAGAAAAGCGGAAACGCCGCGTCACATCTCAGGATTTTGGGGCGGAGCCCTCATCTCCCAGAAGATCACGCAATCGCGCCTCTTCCTCGGCGCTCAAAGCCTGCTCGCCAATGGCCTGCGCGGTCGAGCGGCGCCTGACATAGCCAAAGGCAAGCCCAAGCCCCACCAAAAGCAATATCGGCCCCGCTGCCCAAAGCGCGATGGTGCTGCCCGTCATGGGCGGGCGCATCAGCACATATTCGCCATAACGGTCCACAACTTCGCCAAGCACTTCCTCGTTGGAATTTCCCTCAAGGATCAATTCGCGCACGTAAAGGCGCAAATCACGGGCCACTTCTGCATTGGACTCGTCAATCGATTCATTGCGGCAGACCACACAGCGCAGCAAGGTCGAGATATCACGCGCCCGCGCCTCAAGCTCGGGGTCCTCCATCACCTCATCAGGCTGAACCGCCCAAACCGGTGCGGGCAAGCCCGCGCACAAAGCCAGCGCGAGTATAAGGGCCAAAGCACGCATCATTCCGCAGGCACTCCCGCTTGCCCACCCGATGGCGGGGGCGTCGCGCCACCCCGTTCTTTCGCAGCCCCTGCCGCCACGCGGTAGCGGCGGTCGCTCAGGCTCAGCAATCCGCCAAGCGCCATGATGATCGTGCCGCCCCAAATCCAATTGGCAAAAGGTTTGATCCAGACCCGCACGGCCCATCCCCCATTATCCTGCGGATCGCCAAGCGTGACATAGACATCGCGGGTAAAGCCGCCATCAATGCCTGCCTCGGTGGTAGGCATGCCCGCCACAGGGTAGATCCGCTTTTCGGGGTCGAGCATGGCAACCGTCTCACCGTCGCGCATCACCCGCACATGGCCCATGGTCGAGATATAGTTTGGCCCCTGCACCCGTTCGACATCTTCAAGAACGATGGTATAGGCACCCACCTCATAGGCCTCGCCAATCTGCGCCACGCGGATATCCTCGGCCTGATAGGTCACCAGACAGACCACCCCGAACATGGTTACACCCACGCCCGCATGAGCCACGCTCTTGCCCCAATCGGCGCGCGGCAGCCGTGTCAGGCGTGCCAAGCGGTTGCTCACAGCCCCGCGCCCCGTGCGCGACCACAGATCAACCATGGCGCCCGCCACCAGCCAAACCGACAGCGCAATGCCAATCGGCCCGATGGCACTATCGCCCGTGAAGACCGCATAAGCCAACAACCCTGACGCCACCGCCAAAGCACCCGCCCCGATCAAACCATTCATGGTACGGCCGATCTTGGCCCGTTTCCATGACAGCATCGCCCCAATCGGCATGGCAATCGCCAGCGCCAGAACAAAGGGCGTAAAGGCCGCATTGAAGAAGGGCGGGCCTACAGACAGCGTGCGGTCAAAGAACATCTCGGCCACCAAGGGCCAGATCGTCCCGATGAAAACCACAAAGGTCGAGACCGCCAACAACAGGTTATTGAGCACCAGCCCACTTTCACGGCTGACCATTGAAAAGACGCCTTTGGCCTCCATGGCCGTAGCGCGCGCGGCAAACAGCGCCAATGCACCGCCCATGAACACACATAGGATCATCAAAATGAACACCCCGCGTTCGGGGTCATTTGCAAAGGCATGCACGCTGGTCAAAACGCCCGAACGCACGATGAATGTGCCAATCAGGGAAAAGCCAAAGGCAAGGATCGCCAAAAGGATCGTCCAGCTTTTCAACGCCTCGCGCTTCTCGACCACAATGGCCGAATGCAACAAGGCCGCGCCCAAAAGCCAAGGCATGAAGGAGGCGTTCTCCACTGGGTCCCAGAACCAGAAACCGCCCCAGCCAAGCTCGTAATAGGCCCACCATGAGCCAAGCCCGATCCCGATGGTCAAAAACACCCAAGCCGCCAAGGTCCAAGGCCGCACCCAACGCCCCCAAGCGGCATCCACGTGCCCCTCAATCAGGGCCGCAACCGCAAAGGAAAACGCCATCGAAAGCCCGACATAGCCCAAATACAAAAACGGCGGATGAAACGCGAGGCCCGGATCCTGCAAGAGCGGGTTCAAATCCTGCCCGTTAAAGGGCGGCACAGCCAATCGCGTGAACGGGTTCGATGTCCACAGGATAAAGGCAAAAAACGCAACCGCCACTGAGGATTGCACCGCCAGCACCCGCGCGCGCAAGCTTGGCGGCAAATTGCCCCCGAACCAAGCCGCGCAGGCGCCAAAAAGCGTCAGGATCAGCACCCAAAGCAGCAGCGATCCCTCATGATTGCCCCAAACGCCCGTGATCTTGTAGATCAGCGGCTTATCGGTGTGCGAATTCGCAACCACAAGGTTCAACGAGAAATCCGAGGTCACAAACGCATAGGTGAGCGCTGCAAAACTTGCCGCGGTCAAGGCGAATTGCACGCTGGCCGCGGGCGAGGCCACAGCCATCCACCCTCCCCAGCCTTTATGCGCCCCAATCAGGGGCACGATCATCTGAAAAACGGCCACAGCAAAGGCCAGGATCAGGGCGAAATGTCCGAGTTCTACTATCATGGGGCAAACCTTAGGCCTGCTTGAGAAAGTTTCCAATAGAGGAAACAGGGACGCAAGGCCGCAGGCCCGCTCACAAGCCTGTTATGCACGCCTCTTTGCTTGGCAAATACTTTGGGGGAGCCGCCCTTGGGCGGCGGGGGCAAAGCCCCGCTGCCCCCCATCCCTTATCTGCCGCGGAACAAACTGCCCAAAACGCCCCGCACCAAGGCCTGCCCCGAGCGGGTGCCCAATTGGCGCGCGAAACTCTTGGCAAAAGCCGTTCCAACCGAATCTGATCGCGAGGAGCGCGACCGGCTGGATCGCGATGATCCGGAGGAGGAGCCGCCACTATACCGCCGGCCAGAATTGAACTCGCGCTCCTCTTGCTTGGCGCGCGCCGCATCGGCTTTGGCCTGTTCTTCCAGACGCTCGGCTTCCTCGGCCTCGCGCGCGGCCTCCTGCGCGCGGCTAGTCAAAATCTCAAACGCGCTTTCGCGGTCGATCTTGGCCTCATATTTCCCCGCCAAGGGCGACATGCCCATTAGGGCGGCACGGGTCGCAGGGGCCAGCGGGCCCAATTGCGAGGATGGCGGGCGGATCAATGTGCGCTGCACCACGCCCGGAATACCTTTTCTCTCCAGCATGGATGTCACGGCTTCACCGACACCCACTTCGCGGATCGCGTCTTCAGTGTCGAAATCAGGGTTCGCGCGGTAATTTTCCGCCGCTTGGCGCAATTCGCGCTGATCCTTGGCCGTAAAGGCGCGCAGCGCATGCTGCACACGATTGCCAAGTTGGCCCAGAATATCCTCGGGCACATCGGCGGGGTTCTGGGTGATGAAATAGACCCCAACCCCTTTCGAGCGGATCAAACGCGCCACCTGCTCGACCTTATTGACCAGCGCTTTGGGCGCGTCATCAAACAACAGATGCGCCTCGTCAAAGAAGAAGACCAGCTTGGGCTTATCGGGGTCGCCGACTTCGGGCAGGGTCTCGAACAGCTCGGAAAGCAGCCAAAGCAAGAAGGTCGCGTAAAGACGTGGCGAATTCATCAATTTATCAGCCGCCAGAATATTGATCCGCCCGAAGCCTTCAGGGTCGGTCAGCATGATATCGGCCAGATCAAGGGCAGGCTCGCCAAAGAGGTTCTCGCCGCCCTGCTCTTCCAGAACCAGCAGACGTCGCTGGATCGCACCAATCGAAGAGGTTGCGATATTGCCATAGCGCAGGCCAAGAGTGTCGCGATTCTCGCCCACCCAAACCAGAAGCGATTGCAAATCCTTCAAATCCAGAAGCGCCAAGCCTTCCTCATCCGAGACGCGGAAGGCGATGTTCAGAATTCCCTCCTGCGCCTCGGACAGCTCCAGCATCCGCGAGATCAGCAAAGGCCCCATTTCCGAGACCGTGGTGCGCACGGGATGGCCCTGCTGGCCGTAAAGATCCCAGAATGTGACGGGAAAGGCGCGATAGGCATAGTCCTCAAACCCGATTTTCTGCGCACGGCTGGTAAAGGCCTCATGCAGCTTGAAATCGGCCGTGCCCGAGGCCGCCAGCCCCGACAAATCACCCTTCACATCCGAGAGAAACACAGGAACGCCCGCTGCCGAGAAACTTTCAGCAAGGATTTGCAGGGTAACCGTTTTACCCGTGCCCGTTGCCCCCGCAATCAACCCGTGACGGTTTGCGTATTTCATCAAAAGTGATTGTGGCTCGGCGTAATCCGTGCCGCCGCCGCCAATAAAAATGCTCTCACTCATAGGTGTTATGCCCCCGCAACAATCCTGACTTCGTGCCAACATACATTCTTAACCACTTTACGCTAGCGTGGTTTGCACATGCCCCCTGTTTCCCTCGGGGCGGCATGGACTTCCTCCCTGTTGACTGGCCGCGCCCCTTCAAAAGGGCGCGGTTTTTTTGACATCAAAAAATGTGATCAGAGAGATGAATTCCCCTGTTGACCAATACGTTAACCTATCATAGCGTTCGGTTCATAAAGTCGGCCAGTCCGACGGGGAGTTAAAAAACTGCGGAAAGGGTCTCGAATTTCGGGCCCTTTTCTGTTTCTGGAGCACCGCTCTCGCGCCCCCTTCCCCAAGCCTTGAATAAATCGGCGAAACTTGGCCCATCCACACAGAGCTGTTATTAATGGCCGTGCTTTTTGCCCTGACATGGCTCCTGCACCATGCTAGCCACGGGCAAAGATAATTTGATCAAAGGCAAGGACCGCGACAGATGAATTTTGCATTGCGCCTATTTCCAGCACTTCTTCTTGGATGCCTCGCGCTTCCTGCACTCGCACAAGAGGCGTCCGAGGACACCCCGACTGCGTCTGAGACACTGCCCTTGGGCGAACCCGTGGAGCCTGCGCTTGGCTCGACCTATGTGGCCGAAACCCATGGGGATTGGGAAATCCGCTGCATCACAGTGGAAGAAGGCGAGTTCGAGCCATGCCAACTCTATCAGCTTCTCACCGATGCCGACGGTAATGCCGTGGCCGAATTCAACGTCTTTGATGTGGCAGATGATGATCCTGTTGTGGCGGGCGCCACGATCATTACCCCGCTCGACACTCTGCTGACCCCGGGCTTGCGACTGGCGATTGATGAAAGCGATCAAACCCGCTTTCCTTTCGGCTTTTGCCAGCAGATCGGGTGTTTCGTGCGCATTGGCCTGACCGAGGATGATCTTTCCGCCTTCCGCAATGGTGGTGTTGCGAATGTAACCATCGTGCCTTTGCCCGCCCCCGACCAAGAGGTTGTGCTTGAGGCCTCCTTGTCGGGCTTCACAGCGGGTTTCGCAGCGCTTGAGGCGCGCAGCCCTGCGGCCGCACAATAAGCGAAGTCAACGGCGGCCCCTTTAATATAGGGGCCGCGTGTTACAACAGGGGCTGGTTCAAGGCGCTTTGCGCAGGGCCAGAACCGCGTTGAAGCCGCCAAAGGCAAATGCATTGGTCAGACAGGCCGTGACCTTGGCCTCGCGCGCTTCATTGGGCACCACATCCAAAGCACATTCCGGATCAGGCTCCTGGTAGCCGATGGTGGGGGCAATCACCCCGTCCTTAAGCGCCATGATACAGGCCAGAAGCTCCACCGCGCCTGTGCCGCCGATCAGATGGCCATGCATGGATTTGGTCGAGGACATCATCAGATCATTGGCATGATGGCCAAATACATCCGCCACCGCGCCGCTTTCAACTTTGTCATTGGCCACGGTGCCCGTGCCATGCGCATTGATATAGCCAATATCCGAAGGGTTTAGCCTCGCATCCTCAAGTGCACCTGAAATAGCACGCCCCGCCCCCTGTTTCGAGGGCATCACGATATCACTGGCATCAGAGGTCATCGCAAAGCCCACGACTTCGGCCAGAATATCGGCCCCGCGCGCACGGGCATGCTCATATTCCTCAAAGACGAAAACCGCAGCCCCCTCGCCCTGCACCATGCCATTGCGATTGGCGCTGAAGGGGCGGCAGGCATCCTTGGACATGACCCGCAGGCCTTCCCACGCCTTCACCCCGCCAAAAGACAGCATCGCCTCCGAGCCGCCCGTGACCATCACATCACAGCCCCCGCCTCGGATCAGCTGGAACGCCAATCCCATCGCATGGTTTGAAGAGGCACAGGCCGTTGCCACGGAAAATCCGGGGCCCTGTAGGTTATATTCAATCGCCACATGGCTTGCGGCTGCATTGTTCATCAGCTTGGGCACCACGAAAGGATGGACGCGGTTCTTCCCCTCTTCATAGACCGAGCGGTAATTCTCATCCCAGGTATTCACGCCGCCGCCCGCAGTGCCAAGCACCACACCCGCACGGGCCGAGCCTTCGCTGACTGCACCTAGCCCCGCGCTCTGCATGGCTTGGCGCGCCGCAATCAGGGTGAATTGGGTGAAGCGGTCATAGAGGGCGATTTGCTGGCGGTTGAACAAGGCGTCAGGGTCATAACCCTTGACCTGCGCGCCGATCCGAACGGTCAGCCGCTCGACATCGCGCAGTTCCAATTGGGTGATCCCACAGGCCCCCTCGCGCATCGCGCGCAGGGTAGAGGGCACATCATGGCCAAGCGCATTGATCGTGCCCTGCCCCGTAATAACGACGCGTTTCATGCGGTTTGCTCAGCCACCAGCCCTTGCACGGCCGCCACGATGGAGGCCACCGAAGAGATATCGAATTCGCTGGCCTCAGGCTCATTGGCGTTGAAAGGCACCGAGATATCAAAGGCTTCCTCGATAGCGAAGATCGATTCCACGAGGCCGAGCGAGTCGATCCCCAGATCTTCCAAGCTCGACTCCATTTTCACATGTTCTGGGTCAAGCACTGCCTGCTCGGCGATAATGGCGATAATCCTGTCTGCGACGCTCTCCGTCATGACGCTCTTCTCCGGTCATTTCCCTTATAACTCAGATAAGATCACTCATCTGATTTCGAAACGGCTTTTTGCAAGGCTGCTACTGTTTTGGCCAAACGCGGAAGCCGTCTGAGCGCCTTATACATCTCGATATGTGTCTCTATTTTGACAGCGGGGCTGCCCATGACCATACGGCCAGGTCCAAGATTGGAATATATCTTGGTGGCCCCAGCTGCCACAACATCAGATCCGATCTCGATATTATCCGAGACACCGCATTGCCCGCCCAGAACCACACGATCCCCCAGCAGGGCCGAGCCCGCAAAACCGACCTGCCCACAAAGCAGACAATCCCGTCCGATGCGGCAATTATGGCCAATATGCACAAGATTATCGATTTTGGTGCCCGAGCCGATTTCGGTATTCGCCACAGTGCCACGGTCAATCGCGGCATTGGCGCCGATCTCCACATCATCGCCGATCACCACAGTGCCGAGCGAATGGATACGCGTCCAGCTTTGCGGGGCGACAGCGGCATCTTCCCTGCCAAGGCTTTCGCGCGCGGCCTCGACCTGACTTTTCTCGGGCGTGACAAAGGAAAACCCGTCGCCGCCAATCACAGCACCAGGCTGGATGATCACACGATCCCCGATCCGCACCCGTGCACCGATGCGCACACCTGACAGGATCAAGGCATCTTCGCCAATCTCAGCCCCTTCCGCGATGCTGCTATGCGAGGCGATCCGCGCATTTTCCCCGATGCGCACGCCCTGCCCGATCACAACAAACGGCCCGATCGCGGCCCCTTCGCCGATCTGGACTCCTGCCTCGATCACGGCTGTTGGGTGAATACCGTCATGGATGATGGGCCCTGCATCCAAGGCCTGCGTCAGGCCCGACATCGCAAAGCGCGGGCGTTTGACAATGATCGCGCCCTCAAGACCGAGCGCCTGCCAATCCATGCCATCAGCAAGCATCGCAACCCGCGCATGCCCTGCCGCCAGCCCTTCGGCGAATTTCGGCGACATCGCCAAGGCCAGATGTTGCGGCCCTGCCGATGCAGGCTCGGCCGCGCCGTCCACTTCGATGGAAATATCACCGACGGCTTCGGCCCCGAGTGCCGATGCGATATCGCTAATTCTATGGCCCATGTTCAAGCCTTTGCCGCTGCTATGGTTGCGGCTTAGGGTTTAACTTGAGACCGCACGGACGGAAACCCCTGCATCTTCCATGGCCCGCCATAAAAGCGCATTTCGGCCATAGACGTCGCGGCGGTAATTCGCCCGCCCGTCTGGCGTGACGAAGGCTGTCCAATAGACCAGATGCACAGGGATGTTCGTTTCAAGCGGAACGGTCGTCTCGTTGCCCGAGCGCAGGATGCGCTGGTAATAGCCCTCGGGGTCGTCCTGCTGGGGCGCCAGAAGGTGATAGGCCAGCTCCTCGGGGCGATGCACCCGCACGCAGCCATGCGAATAGGCCCGCACCTCACGCGAGAAAAGATCGCGGGCAGGTGTATCATGAAGATAGATATTCCACTGGTTCGGGAACATGAATTTCACCAGACCAAGCGCATTGCGCTGCGAGGGAGGCTGGCGCAAGTCAAAGGGGAAGTTGCGGGTGGTATATTGGCTGAAATCAATGCCATCGCGGCTGACAACACGGCCCCCACGCAGCAATTGAAGATGCCCGACCGCTGCGGGATTGGCCTGCATTTGCGGCAGATATTCCCCAACCGTGATCGAGCGCGGCACGTACCAGCTTGGGTTGATGACCATATGCTCCATCACATCCGAGAACTCTGGCGTGTGGCGGTCGCTGTCACGATGGCCCACCACGACGCGGGTCTCGAATGTGGGCACCTCGTTGTCCACCACCCAAGCGTGGAAATCGGGGATATTCACCAGAATATGGCGTTCGCCACGATCCAGATTCATCCAGCGCTGGCGTTCCATCGACAAGATGACCTGCTCAAGCCGTTCTTCTGGTGCGATGTTGATCTCGGCGATAGTGGCCTCGCCCGCGATACCATCAGGTGTCAGGCCATGATCCGTCTGGAAAGACTGCACAGCTTCCTGAATGCTGGCATCATAAGATGCGGCCGCAGAGCGCTGGAGATACCCCATTGAGATCAATCGGTTACGAAGTGCAATTAAAGCATCCCCCGTATCGCCCGGTTCAAGACGTGAGGCCGAAATGGTTGCCCCCCAGCCGTCGCCACGGATCACTTCTTCAAGGCTGAACATCTCACGCTGGAGGCGGCCATAATCAGGATGGGTGGGCGGCAAGGAGCGCATGAATGCGCGCGGGTTATCTGCCTCAAGGAATGCGGCCAGCACTTCCGCATGGGGGCGGCGGGGCAGTTCCTTATGGATATCGGCGGCCAATTCGCTTGGCTCGAGAATGCCCGAATTGATGTCTTCGGCATAATCAAGGAACATGCGCGTCGCCAAAGCCTCGGCCTGACCGCGCTGATAGGCGCTGGCGGCATTGCCAAAAGCTGCGCGCAATTCATTGGCATCATATTCACCAGTGGGAAGGCCGTGATTGCCAGCCTGCTCGAGCGCCTCCATCAGCGCAAAGCGGCGCGCGGTAAAGGCCTCGCCTTCACCCGTCCAGAGGGGCGCGAAATCACGATCTCGGTAAAAGCTTGCCAGCGCGTCATTCTGGGCCGACATCTCGGCGATGGCCTGCCGCTCAGCCGAAAAGGCCGCCGCGAAATCAGCCTCAGCCAGAGCGGGTGTGGCGAGGCCGCCGCCCAAACTAAGTGTCAAACCAGCACCAAAAAGAGCGGAATATACCTGTAATCTGTTCATTTTCTGCTCATCACCCCTGACGATTCATTTTCTTCCAACCAAATCAGCGAGATATCATCAGCCTCCGAGTTGGCCCGATCCTTGCCCTATATCTTGTGGCTCTACGAGTTTTTTACCGCAGATACACGAATTTTTTAAGTGAACCAAATCGAGGACCCGAAACGCGATGATATCGAATCGATCTTCAATCGGCAAAATCCTGCCTAAATTGGGGCTGCAAATTGCTCAAAGTGGAAGTAACACTTTCGAATTATTTCATAATGTGTCATTAATTCCACATCTGGGGATTAGGTTGTGCCGGCGTCTATGCAGCGCCTTTATGAGTAAAAACGAGAAACACAGCACGTGTCAGATGACGGGGCAGTAGACTAAATGACCAAACCAGTAATTTCCCGCCGCGCTTTGCTTGGCGCTTTTGCAGCATCAACCGTTGCAGCCGCCCCCGTGGCTGCCAATGCATTCGGCTTGTTGCGTGGCGCAGGCGATATCCGCAAACTCGCAATGTATAACGGCCGCACAGGCGAAAACATCGACATGATCTATTGGATCGATGGCGATTACATCCGCCCTGCCCTTGAAGAGATCAATTTCTTCATGCGCGACTGGCGCCGTGACGAAGTGCATCAGATCGACCCCCGCACAATCGATGTGATGGCCGCCGCCCATAACCTGCTTGAAACCAATGAACCTTATACCTTGCTCTCGGGCTACCGATCGCCCGCGACCAATGCGATGCTGCGCTCCAACTCCCGTGGCGTTGCGCGCAACTCGTTGCATATGCAGGGCGAAGCGGCGGATTTGCGGCTTGGCTCGCGGTCGGTCAGTCAGATTGCGCGGGCCGCAGCAGCCTGCGAAGCAGGCGGTGTCGGGCGCTATTCAGGCTCCAATTTCGTCCATATGGATTGCGGCCCCGTGCGCACTTGGGGTGGCTGAAACACCTCTCCCGTTTTTGTGAATGCCTCAAAGCCCTGTTTTGCAGGGCTTTTTTGTATCTTGAGGCACGCGCCTGCGAAAGCTCTGGAAAACACCCTAGTGCGGCTCCATCTTACCCTCATGACCGAGGAAGGAGCCAAAATGCCCAGATATGAGAAATCACCCGATGTTATCGCGACCTTGACGCCCGAGCAGTTCTACGTCACGCAGGAAAGCGGCACCGAGCGTCCCTTTACAGGCGAATATAACGCCCATAAGGAGCCTGGCATTTACGTGGATGTCGTCTCGGGCGAGCCGCTTTTTGCCTCGGCGGATAAATTCGAGTCTGGCTGCGGCTGGCCCAGTTTCACCAAACCGATTGAGCCTGCCCATGTGACCGAGCATCGGGACCTGAGCCATGGCATGGTGCGTGTCGAAGTACGCTCGCATCACGGTGACAGCCATTTGGGCCATGTCTTTACCGATGGCCCGCGCGATAAGGGGGGTTTGCGCTATTGCATCAATTCGGCCTCGCTACGCTTCATTCATCGTGATGATATGCAGGATGAAGGCTATGGTGCTTATCTTGGACAAGTGGAGGATGTAACATGAGCTTGGAACGCGCTGTTTTGGCGGGCGGATGTTTCTGGGGGATGCAGCAATTGATCCGCCGCATGCCCGGAGTGGCAAGCACCCGTGTCGGCTATACGGGCGGTGATGTGCCCAATGCCACCTATCGCAACCATGGCAGCCATGCCGAAGGGATCGAGATCAATTTCGATCCCGAGGTGATCAGCTATCGCCAATTGCTGGAGTTCTTCTTCCAAATCCATGACCCAAGCACCCCGAACCGCCAAGGCAATGATCGTGGCCCCTCCTATCGCTCGGCAATCTATTTCGTGACGCCTGAGCAGCGGGAGGTTGCGCTCGACACAATCGCCGATGTCGATGCCTCGGGCCTTTGGCCTGGCAAGGTGGTGACCGAGCTGGAGCCCGTGGGCGATTTCTGGGAGGCCGAGCCCGAGCATCAGGATTATCTGGAGCGTATCCCGAATGGCTATACCTGCCATTTCATCCGCCCCGATTGGGTTCTGCCCAAGCGCAACGCGGCGGAATAGCCCGTTTAGAACAGGGCTGACGCGTCCCTAATAAGGGCTGCGTCAGCGCGCTTACAAAAGGTCTCTCAGCCCGCCTCGCCCAAAATCCGCAGCGCGTTTTCCTTCAGGATCAGCGGTCGCACCTCATCCTTGAAGGGCGCATCGGCGAAATCGGCCAGCCAGCGATCAGGTGTGATCGCAGGCCAGTCCGAGCCGAAGAGCATCTTTTTCTTCAGGATCGAATTGGCATATTTGATGAAAATCTCGGGGAAGTATTTCGGCGACCAGCCCGACATGTCGAAATAGACATTGGGCTTGTGCTGCGCCACGGCCAGCCCCTCTTCCGTCCATGGGAAGGAGGGATGCGCCAGAACAATCGGCATATCGGGGAAATCCACCGCGACATCATCCAGATGCATGGGGTTGGAATATTTCAACCGCATCCCCATACCGCCGCGCATGCCCGAGCCGACGCCCGTCTGGCCCGTATGGAACAGCGCAATCGCGCCTTCCTCGGCGATGGCCTCATAGACAGTATAGGCCGCCTCGCGGTCATTGGGGAAAAAGCCCTGCATGGTCGGGTGGAATTTGAAGCCACGCACCCCAAAGTCCTGCACCAAACGCCGCACTTCGCGCGCGCCTGCCTTGCCCTTATGCGGATCAATCGAGGCAAAGGGGATCAGGATATCATCGTTATCGGCGCAAATTCCCGCGACCTCTTCGTTGGAATAGCGTTTGAACCCTGTCTCACGCTCGGCATCAACGGGGAAGATCACGGCTGCGATATTGCGCTCACGGTAATAGGCGGCGGTCTGTTCCACCGTGGGCAGCATGCCCTCGGCCCCTGCGGGGTTCTTGAAATAGGCCGCCATGCCTTCCTGAAATTCATTATAACCGTCATCACGGCAATGATTGCAGGGCTCTTCCGCATGTGTATGAAAATCAATGGCTTTGACGGATGCGAAATCAACCATAAGGACATGCCTCGACATTTTGTTCACGTTGAGAACCGTTATACTGCATAACGTTTCCTATCCCAACCGAAAATGTGAAGCCTGCCGCGAGGGCGCGGCCTACCCCATCCGCTCCGAGGCGTAAGAGCCTGGCGAGGCTGGGAAAACCACTGTTTTATTGCCATTGATAAAGACACGGCGATGGATATGGGCATGGATCGCGCGGGCCAGCACCTGTGCTTCGACATCGCGGCCAAGGCTGACATAATCCGAGGAGGATTGCGCATGCGTCACGCGCACGGTGTCCTGCTCGATGATCGGGCCTTCATCCAGATCAGCCGTCACATAATGCGATGTCGCCCCGATCAGTTTCACTCCACGCTCATAGGCTTGCTTATAGGGGTTTGCGCCTTTGAAACTGGGCAGAAAGGAATGATGAATATTGATGATACGGCCCGACATTTTCTGGCACATCTCATCGGACAGGATCTGCATATAGCGCGCCAGCACGATCAATTCGGCCCCCGTATCTTCGACCACCTGCATGATCTGCGCCTCGGCCACGGGCTTGTTTTCCTTGGTCACCTTGATGCAATGGAACGGGATATCATGGTTCACCACGACCTTTTGATAATCCAGATGGTTCGAGATCACGGCCACGATATCAATCGGCAAAGCCCCGATGCGCCAGCGATACAAAAGGTCATTCAAGCAATGGCCAAAGCGCGAGACCATGATCACGACCTTCATCTTCTCGGCCTCGTCATGGAAAGCATATTCCATCCCGAATGCGCCCGCCGTTTTGGCAAAACCGTCTTGCAAGGCCTCAAGGCCCAGACCCTTTTCACTGGCAAAGCTGACGCGCATGAAGAAATTGCCCGTCTCCTGATCATCGAATTGCGAACTATCGGCGATATTGCAGCCGTGATCGGCCAGATAATTGGCAATGGAGGCGACAATCCCGCGCTTGGAGGCACAGGTCACGGTCAGGGCGAAATTGGTCATGGAATTTGGTCTCGACTACTCAAAGGACTGTGTCTTGTCCTAGATATCCAGCGTGTTGTCACGCTCCCATTTCGAGAAATGCGAGGCATATGAGTGCCATTCCTGCATTTTCATTTTCATATAGGAAACACAGAAGCTCTCACCCAACATCGCCTTCAAGTCCGCATCTGCATCCAGCTCGCGGATCGCGTCCAGCAGATTGAGCGGCAGGCGTGGTGCATCCTTGACCAGATGGCCTTCGGCATACATGTCGATGTCATGGCGCGGGCCGGGATCGGCTTTGGAGCGCAGGCCTGACAGCCCCGCGGCAATGATTACAGCCTGCAAGAGATAGGGGTTGGTCGCACCATCGGGCAGACGCAGCTCAAACCGTCCGGGGCCCGGTACGCGAACCATATGGGTGCGGTTATTGCCTGTCCACGTCACGGTATTGGGCGCCCAAGTCGCGCCTGACACGGTGCGCGGTGCATTGATGCGCTTATAGCTGTTCACCGTCGGATTGGTGATCGCGGCCAGCGCCGAGGCGTGTTTCATGATCCCGCCCAGAAAACTTTTGCCCTGATCCGAGAGGCCAAGTTCCTTGCTGTCATCGGCAAAAGCATTGCTCTTGCCCGCCAGATCCCAAACCGAAACATGCGTGTGGCAGCCATTGCCCGTAAGCCCCTCGATGGGTTTGGGCATGAAAGTGGCGCGCAGCCCGTGTTTTTCAGCCACAGATTTGACCATGAATTTGAAGAAGGAATGACGGTCCGCTGTCACAAGTGCATCATCAAATTCCCAATTCATCTCGAATTGGCCATTGGCGTCCTCATGGTCGTTTTGATAAGGACCCCAACCCAAGTCGAGCATATAGTCGCAAACCTCTGAAATCACGTCATAACGGCGCATTACGGCTTGCTGGTCATAGCAGGGTTTCTCGGCCGTATCGAAGGGGTCCGAGATTTGGTCGCCCTCGGGCGTCAGCAGGAAAAACTCGGCCTCGATGCCTGTTTTGACCCGCAGCCCTTCGGCCTCGGCCTCGGCCACTAGATTTCGCAAGACATTGCGCGGAGCTTGGGCCACGTCTTCGCCCTCCATCACGCAATTGGCCGCGACCCATGCCACCTCGGGCTTCCACGGCAATTGGATCACGGTGGCAGGGTCAGGCACGGCCAGCATATCGGGATGGGCAGGCGTCATATCTAGCCATGTGGCAAAGCCCGCAAACCCCGCGCCCTCTTCCTGCATATCCGCAATCGCTTGTGCAGGCACCAGCTTGGCCCTTTGCCCCCCGAACAGATCGGTGAAAGAGATCATGAAATATTTGACGCCCTTCTCGGCGGCGAAGGCTGCTAGGTCTGTGGTCATCATATTCCCTTTCATCCAAGTATTTTCTTCAAATCATATCAGGGGCTTGGCGCTAGATCCCGCCCTGCCCCGGTATCCAATTGGTGCCTGCCAGCGGCACGCCCGCCATGGCGGCCGCTTCAATGGTCAGCGCGCAGAGATCTTCGGGTTCGAGATTGAGGACATGGTTATGCCCGCAAGCGCGCGCGATGGTTTGCGCCTCCAAGGTTAGCACCGAGAGGTAATTGCGCAAACGACGCCCCGCCGCGATGGGATCTAGGCGCTTCATCAAGTCGGGGTCCTGCGTGGTGATGCCGGCGGGGTCGCGCCCCTCATGCCAGTCATCATAGGCCCCTGCGGTGGTCCCGAGCGCATTATAGTCGGCCTCCCATTTCGGGTCATTGTCGCCAAGGGCGATCAAGGCCGCCGTCCCGATCGAGACCGCATCCGCCCCTAGCGCCAAGGCTTTGGCCACATCCGCGCCCGAGCGGACCCCGCCCGAGACCACCAATTGCACCTCGCGGTGCATTCCAAGATCCTGCAAAGCCTGCACGGCGGGGCGGATACAGGCCAAGGTCGGCTGGCCCACATGTTCAATAAAGACATCCTGCGTGGCCGCCGTGCCGCCCTGCATGCCATCCAGCACCACAACATCAGCGCCCGCCTTCACCGCCAAAGCCGTGTCATAATAGGGCCGCGCGCCACCGATCTTGATATAGATCGGCTTTTCCCAGCCCGTGATCTCGCGCAGCTCGAGGATTTTGATCTCCAGATCATCAGGCCCCGTCCAATCAGGATGACGACAGGCCGAGCGTTGATCAATCCCCACGGGCAAATCCCGCATGCCCGCCACGCGATCCGTGATTTTCTGGCCCAAAAGCATCCCGCCACCGCCGGGTTTTGCGCCTTGGCCCACAACGATCTCGATTGCATCGGCGCGGCGCAGGTCATCTGGGTTCATCCCGTAGCGCGAGGGTAGATATTGATAGACCAGCTTCGTGGAATGCCCGCGCTCCTCCTCGGTCATGCCGCCATCACCCGTGGTGGTCGAGGTTCCGGCCTCAGAGGCCCCGCGCCCCAGAGCCTCCTTGGCAGGGCCCGAGAGCGAGCCAAAGCTCATCCCCGCAATGGTGATCGGAATATCCAGCTCAATCGGCTTTTTGGCAAAACGGGTTCCAAGCGTGACCTTGGTTTCGCATTTCTCGCGATACCCTTCCAAAGGATAGCGCGACATGGACGCGCCCAAGAATAGCAGATCATCGAAATGAGGCACCTTGCGCTTCGCACCCCCGCCCCTGATGTCGTAAATGCCTGTGGCCGCCGCACGACGGATCTCGGAATTGATATCATTGCTGAAGGTCGAGGAGTGACGCGGCAGTGTTTGAGGCACGGATTGGGAATTGGGTTTATCACTCATGTCAAAGCCCTCAATAAGCCGACGCATTGTCGATGTTGAAATGGTAAAGCTGGCGGGCCGAGCCGTAGCGCTTGAACTCTTCGGGTTTGGCATCCGCGCCCGCGCGCGCCAAAAGGTCTTCCAGCAGCGCGATATGCTCAGGGCGCATCTCCTTCTCGATGCAGTCCGCGCCCAGTGATTTGACCGAGCCGCGCACGAAAAGCCGCGCTTCATAGATCGAGTCGCCCAAGGCATCGCCCGCATCGCCCAAGACAACCAGATTGCCCTTTTGCGCCATGAAAGCCGACATATGGCCGATATTGCCATGCACGACGATATCAATGCCCTTCATCGAAATCCCGCAGCGCGAGGAGGCATTGCCCTTGATCACCAGCAGCCCGCCATGCGCAGTGGCCCCTGCATATTGGCTGGCGTCGCCCTCGACGATCACGGTGCCTGACATCATGTTTTCCGCCACACCCGGCCCGACCGAGCCTTTGACATGGATCTGCGCCTGCTTGTTCATGCCCGCGCAGTAATACCCCGTGGGGCCTTTGACGGTGACCTCGATCGGGGCATCGAGCCCCACGGCAATTGCATGTGCGCCTTTGGGGTTGAGGACTTCCCAAACGGTTTCATTGGTCTGCTCGCGCTGGCTTTGCAAAGCGGCATTGAGCACGCGCAATTCGGTGGTTTCGAGATCAAAGCTTTGCATGGATCAACGCTCCCAGAAATAGACGGTGGCGGGTTCAGGCTCCCAGACGCGGGCGGTATCGATCTCGGGCAGGCCCACAAGGGCGCGGTATTCGCTGCCAAAGGCCACGTAATCCTCCGTTTCGGCCAGAACGGCGGGTTTGCAGGCAATCGGGTCACGCAACACGCCAAAGCCCGTCTTGGTGCCCACAACAAAGGTGTAGAACCCGTCAAGGTCCTTGAGCCCCATCTCCAGCGCCTCGCCCAGATTGGCCCCTTCGCGCATTTTCCACGTCAGATAGGCGGCAGCCACTTCGCTGTCATTCTGACTGGAAACGGTCACGTTTTCGCGCGCCAATTTGCGGCGCAACGCGTTGTGATTGGACAGCGAGCCATTATGGACAAGGCATTGATCATCCCCCGTCGAGAAGGGATGCGCGCCATCGGTGGTCACCGCGCTCTCGGTCGCCATGCGGGTATGGCCGATCCCATGGGTGCCCGCCATCTCACGCAGCCCGAAACGGCTGGCCACATCGCGTGGCAGACCGACCTCTTTATAGACCTCCATCGAGGCCCCGCCGCTCATGATCCGCAAGTCAGGAAAGGCGGCCTGCATCTCTTGCGGCAAGCTTTCGGCCAGTTCCACAGGGGTGGAGATCACGGCATGGGTGCTGAGCGCGCGCAGGCTGGCCCCTTTGGCATTTTTGCTAAGCCAATCGGCCAGTTGCGGGAAAACCAGATCGGGCGCATCGCTTTGCACCGTCAGCTTATAGGCCGCGCTATCACTATAAATCGCCAGACCCGCACTATCGGGGCCACGATCTGTCATCGTGATCAGCATATCCGTCATCAGATCGCCAAGCTGCGGGCGAAGCCTATCCGTTTTCAGGAATAAACCGACAATTCCGCACATTCTTTTCTCCATGGTAAATCGCCAAAGTCACATGTGACCCGGCCCTTGAGGAAATTCCTACAGGGAAAGATTAGTTCATTACAGGAATAATCCCATTCCACCGCGCAACCACAAGGCAGATGCACAAAAAAGCGGCAATTGCGGGCGGA
Source organism: uncultured Paracoccaceae bacterium (assembly GCA_965656935.1). Taxonomy (GTDB): domain Bacteria; phylum Pseudomonadota; class Alphaproteobacteria; order Rhodobacterales; family Rhodobacteraceae; genus M30B80. The sequence continues at coordinate 43,578 of CBFHMG010000009.1, read as the reverse complement.
AATCAGGAGGTTTGCGGATAGCTGATCACCGCGAGATAACGGATCGGCAGCTTGGTCAGCCCCTCAGGCCCATGGATCGCATCTGCATCAAAATAAAGGCAATCGCCCGCCTCCAGCGTGAACAATTGATCGCCATGGCGATAGTCCACCACCCCTTCCAGCATATAGATCGTCTCGATCCCCTCATGCTGGAAGGCGGGGAAAACATCTGAATCCTCGGTCAAGGTGATCAGGTAAGGCTCCACCACCACACCGCTATTATTAGAGCCGATATGCCCCAAAAGCCTGTAATTATGCCCCGCCCGTGTGCCTGAACGCTGAACCTCCACACCTTCACCCGCCTTCACATGGGTCACCCCGCGCGGCTCGTCATAGGCGCTGAGCAGAGACACCAGTGGCACCCCCAAAGCATTGGCAAGGCTTTGCAATGTGGTCAGCGAAGGCGAGGTCGCCCCATTCTCGATTTTGGAGAGCATACCTGCGGAAATACCCGTTTTATCGGATAATTCATGAACGGTCAGGCGCTGGCGTTTGCGCTGGATATGGACCTCGCGGCCGATTGCCAATTCGAGGTTATTCTCGCGCCGCTCACGCAGTCTATGGGGGTTTTGACCGCTCATTTTGCTACTCTCGCCCCTTAAATACGGTTGAACCCGAAGCGCGAGATTTGGCGATAAGTCTCGCCCGCGCGCAAAACCACGGAGGGGTAATCAGGCTGATTGGGCGCATCAGGCCAGCGTTGCGGCTCGATGGCAAGGCCCGAATAGGCCCCGTAAGGAACACCTGTCAGCCCGATATCAGGCCCTGTGTCATGTCCTGCGGCGTCGTAAATTTGTAGGCCCGGCTCATTGGTTTCCACCACCAGTTCCAGCCCGTCGACCGAAAGCCTGCAGGCCTCATGCATCGGGGCATCGCCCGTGTTCAGGCAGAAGTTATGATCGATCTGCGCGCGTCCCATCACGGGATGTGCCTCACGGAAATCAAAGCCTGTGCCCGCAACCGCAACAGGCGCGCCAAGTGGGATTTGTGCTTCATCAACAGGTAGATAGCTATCGGCATTAATCTGCAATTTATGCGCCGACATATCGGGCTGGCCATCCAGCATCCAATATGTGTGTTGCGCGAAATTGCACAAAGTGGTGGCGTCACTGCTGGCCGTGATCTCCACCTCGATCGCCATGCCGTTCAAACGATATTCCGCCATGACCTGCAAATTGCCCGGAAAGCCCATATGCCCATCAGGCATCAATAGCGTGAACCGAGCAGATGTATCATCATACCCCGCCAGCACCCAGTTCTGGCACCCTGCCCCTTCGGCACCGCCATGCAAGGTCGTGATGCCCTTTTCATTGGCATCGAGCGCCAGCTTGCGCCCCTCAAGCGTGGTTGAGGCCCCACCAATGCGGTTGGCAACCCGCCCCACAATCGCTCCGAAATACCGCATTGATCCCAGATAAGGCGCGAAACTATCGCTTCCCAGCACCAAGGGGTGATCCACCCCGTCAAGCCGCAGGTCCTGAATGGAGGCACCCCATGTGATGAGTTTAAGCTGCAATTGACCATTGGATAACGTCACGCGCTGCACGGGCGCGCCATCAGGGGTTTGCCCGAATTCCGAGAGCTTGGCGTTTTGAGCAGGGTTTTGGGGCATTTGTCTTCGCTTTTTCGCTGATATTTGGGCCGCTTTTGGCAGGATTGGCCTGTGACAAAGCACAGATCGCCCCGCAATGCAGCACCGTTTTTCAACGCCCACGCACGGGGTGCTGCCGCCACGGATCACGCAAATGTATCCCGACAGGCCATGTTTCGTCTCGTCACAAAAATTATCACAGCCTATAAAGCGATCTATTGACCCAAACTCGATAAGTGATCCCTTTGATTATCAAGGACTTCAAATGCGCCTGAGACTGATAGCGACGCTGCTTGGCAGCCTGATTTGCACCCCCGCATTGGCCGATTGGCAAGACGTGCTCGACAATGCGCGCGGGCAAACCGTCTATTGGAATGCATGGGGCGGGGATGAGCGGACCAATGCCTTTATTACATGGGTCGGCAGCCAGACCGAGGAGCGTTATGGCGTAGCCATCGAGCATGTCCGCCTCAGCGACACGGCCGAGGCCGTGACCCGCGTGATATCAGAGCGCGCTGCAGGGCGCGATGAGGGCGGATCGGTCGATATGATCTGGATCAACGGGCCGAATTTTCTTGCGATGAAGGAGCAAGACCTCCTTTTTGGACCTTTTGCCGAGACCTTGCCGAATGCTCAATTTGTGGATTTTTCACAAGGCGCGCCTGCAACGCTTGATTTCACCGTGCCTGTCGAGGGGATGGAAAGCCCGTGGCGTCTGGCCAAATTCGTCTTCTCCTATGACAGTGCGCGCATCGACACCCCGCCGCGCAGCATGGCCGATTTCGTCACATGGGCCGAGGCCAATCCCGGCCGTTTCACCCATCCGCAGGTGACAAATTTCATGGGCGCCACCTTCCTGAAACAGGCCTTGGTGGAACTGGCACCCGATCCCACAGCGCTTTTGAGCCCCGTCACCGATGCAGCGTTTGAGGCGCAAACCGCCCCGCTTTGGGCATGGTATGACGCGCTGCGCCCCCATATGTGGCGCGGCGGCTCGGCCTTCCCCGAAAATGAAAGCGTGCAGCAACAAATGCTCAATGATGGTGAGATCGATATCGCCATGTCCTTTGATCCTGCCTCAACCGCGGCCTCGATTGCGCAAGGCCTTTTGCCAGAGAGCGCGCGCGTTTTTGTTCCCGAAGGCGGCACGATCGGGAATATCAGCTTTGTTGCCATTCCCTATAACGCGGCAAATGCGGCGGGCGCGCAGGTTGTGGCCAATTTCCTGCTCGAGCCCGAAGTGCAAGCCCGCATGCAGAATATCGAGGTGCTCGGCTCCTTCTCGGTGCTGGACCCCGCCCGCCTTGATGCACAGGCCCAAGCCGCTTTTGAGGCGCTGCCAAGCGCGCCAGCCCTGCCACGGCTGGAAGATCTTGGCCCGACCCTGCCTGAACCGCATGCCAGCTGGATGACCCGCCTGACCGAAGAATGGGCAAGGCGCTACACCCCGTGAGAGCAGGCCGCGCAAAGGCAGCCCCCCTCAGCGCGATTGTGCTGGTCACGGTGATCGGGGGGCTATTGCTCCCTATTGCGGCGGGGCTGTGGCAAACGGCCCGCGCGGGTGTGTCGATCCTGCCCTCCATCGGGTCTGAGAGCTTCTCGCTCGCGCCTTTCGCGCAATTGGTGGCCACGCCTGGCTTTGGGACTGCGCTGCGGCTGAGCCTGTTCACAGGATTGGTTGCAACATTTCTGTCCTTCATTCTTGCCATCGGGCTGACGGCTGCGATGTATGGACGCCTCTCGGCCCGCGCCCGAGGGCGTTTGCTCACGCCCTTTCTGGCCGCCCCCCATGCTGCCATGGCGATTGGTTTGGCCTTTCTGCTGGCACCCTCAGGCTGGATCGCGCGGGCGCTCTCCCTTGTCGCGGGCTGGGACCGCCCGCCCATGATCGCCACAGTGAATGATCCCGCAGGGATCGCGCTGATCCTTGGCTTGATGGTCAAGGAACTGCCCTTCTTGCTGCTGGTGATCTATGCGGCACTCAGCCAATTGCCCGTGCGCCAGCATCTGGCCCTTGGTCAATCGCTTGGCTATGGGCGCGGCATGGTCTGGCTTAAGGTGATCACCCCGCAAATCTGGCCACTGATCCGCCTGCCTGTGATGGTGGTGCTGGCCTATTCGCTCTCGGTTGTGGATATGGCGCTTATTCTGGGGCCATCGCATCCGCCAACCCTCGCGGTCTTGTTGCTGCGGCTGTTTTCCTCGCCCGATATCACCATGCTCCTGCCCGCATCGGCGGGCGCTTTGGTGCAGGCCGCCCTCGTCGCGGGGGCCTTTGCCCTGCTTTGGGGATGCGAGCGTGCCGCGCGCCTCATCGGGCGCTGGTGGCTGCGCCGTGGCGCGCGCGGGCTATCACTGCAGCCGCTATTCTGGATGGCAGGTCTCTTCTCGGGCCTTTTATTCGTCTTGGGCGGTTTGGCGATGTTGGCGCTGCTGATCTGGTCGCTGGCATGGCGCTGGAGCTGGCCGATGCTTTTGCCGCAAAGCTGGTCGCTGACGGCATGGGCAAGCCCTGCCTCGGGATGGGCGGACGCGCTTGGAAATACCCTGATTTTGGCCTTTGGCACGACAAGCCTATCGCTGCTTTTGGCGGTGGCATGGCTGGAGGCCGAAGATCGGCGGGGGCGCGGGCGGGCGCATGCGCGAGAGGTCTTGATCTATCTTCCCCTACTCGTGCCACAGATCGGCTTTTTGTTCGGGCTCAACATCTTGTTCCTGCAAATGGGCCTGACAGGCGGCTATGCCGCGGTGATCTGGGCGCAGACCCTTTTCGTCTTTCCCTATGTGATGATTGCGCTCTCCGACCCTTGGCGCGCGCTGGACCCGAAACTGCTCCGCTCGGCGGCGGCTTTGGGTGCGGGGCCATGGCGGCGGTTGGTCTTTGTGAAACTGCCCGTATTGCTCACCCCTATCCTGACGGCGGCGGCCATCGGCGTGGCGGTTTCGGTCGCGCAATATCTGCCAACGCTGTTTATGGGCGCAGGTCGGATCGCAACATTGACCACCGAGGCCGTGACGCTTTCCTCTGCCTCAGATAGACGGGTGACAGGGGTTTATGCCAGCTTGCAGGCGGGGCTGCCCTTTGCCGCCTATGCGGCGGCTTTTATGCTGCCTGCGATCCTCTATCGCAACAGGCGGGCGCTGCAATCGGGAGACAGGCCATGAGTTTGGAGCTTCGCGCGCTGACCCTCACCCCAAAGGGCGCAGGCCCATTATTCGAGCCGCTGAGCCTGACCGTTCAACGCGGCGAAGTGCTGAGTGTCATGGGGCCGTCGGGCATTGGAAAATCCAGCTTGCTGGATGCGATTGGCGGGCATCTCTCGAATGGGTTTACCCAAGCAGGCGGGATTTGGCTGGACGGGCGCGACCTTGCCCCCCTGCCGCCTGAAGCACGGCGGATCGGGGTGATGTTCCAAGATGCAGGCTTGTTCCCGCATCTCTCGGTTGGCGATAACCTTGCCTTTGGTTTGACGGCGAATTTGCGCGGGCGCACGGCACGGCGCGAAAAGGTCGAGACAGCCCTAGAGCGCGCGGGCCTTTCCGGCATGCATGACCGCGACCCCGCCACGCTGTCAGGCGGCCAACTGGCCCGCGCCGCCTTGATGCGTATGCTGCTCTCGGAGCCACGCGCCATCTTGCTGGACGAGCCGTTTTCAAAGCTTGATACCGCTCTGCGCGACGACCTGCGCGCCTTCACCTTCGAGCATATCCGCCACCGCGACATCCCTGCTTTGCTGGTCACCCATGACCATGCGGATGCAAAAGCCGCATCTGGCACGATCCTACAGCTAACTGCGGCTTGAGACGCGCCAAGTTGAAAAACAGCGCCTTGCAGGAGCGTTAAGAAGCGCTCTTTGCTGAGTCCCCGTAAATTATCTTCACAGCGCATGATCCCAACTGCCGCGCTGAGAAATAGATCTTGGCCAATAATCCGCTCATTTAGGTCGCAGGACCTGCAAGCCAATAAAAACAGGCGGTTTGCGCCATCGCGGCCGCGAAACATGGCAAAGCCATCCCATTTCCGCCTCAAACTATTCCGAAATAATCGCGAAGTTTTCGCTTTTGCGTCCGATTTTAGACAAATCTTCCGATCAAAACAGCATCACAGAAACAACCCCATAGCTAATCAAAATCAAACCACTGATAGCGCAGAAAATAGGAACAAGAACATGTCCACAGATATCTCTGAACTCAAGAACGTAGCAGGCTTCATCGGCGCATGCTTGGTCGACTCCGACTCGGGCCTTATGCTGGCCAGCGAAAAATCCGGTGCAAAATTCGATCTCGAAGCTGCCGGCGCTGCAAACACCGAAGTTGTCCGCGCAAAGAACACAGCAATGAAGGCACTTGGTCTCGATGACAAAATCGAAGACATGCTGATCACCCTTGGCACCCAGTATCACCTGATCCGCCCATTGGAAGCCAACAACGCGGTATTCCTGTACCTCGCAGTTGATCGTAAGACAGCCAATCTCGGCATGGCGCGTTTGGCAGCCAAGCAGATTGAAGGCACTTTGAAGGTCTAATCCGATCTTTGAAAACCAGCGCGGCGCAACGGGACACCCCCGCAGCGCCGCGCTGCCCCAGACCACCAATGACGACGCACGCACCCCTTTTATTTGCACATTTCTGGAGCCCTCTCTCCTTCCAGATACAAGGCTAGACAATGTCCCAGATCGACCTCATCCACGAGAAGCATCGCCAGGTTTTCAACAAGCTCAATGAGTTATGGGACCACCTGACCAAGCTTGAAGCTGTGGTCGAGGATTTTTCTGAAACATATCTGAAATTTGCCGACGAGCCGATTGAACAAGTATTGGACAAGATCAGGTCCTTCGAGCCTTCGGTCAGCGTAATCGGCCAGATCAAGGCAGGCAAAAGCACATTGTTGAACGCGCTGATCGGCGAAACCGATCTGCTGCCATCCGATGTGAACCCATGGACCTCGGTGATCACCGCGCTCCATCTTAACAGCCGCAACCGCCCGCAAGATACGCGCGCCCTTTTCCGTTTCTTTGACCAGCATGAATGGGACCGTTTGGTCGCCACAGGCGGTCGTTTGGGAGAAATGGCACAGCGGGCAGGCTTCGAGAATGAGGTTGAAGAGGTCAAGTCGCAAGTCACCCAGATGCGCCAAACAACCGAGGCCCGTCTTGGTGCGGAATTCGAGACGCTGATCGGCTCCAGCCATGGCTATGAGACGATCGAAAAAGACATCGTTGATCGCTATATCTGCTATGGTGATCCCGATGATCTTGAGGATGGAGCGCAACAGGGTGTCTATGCCGACCTGACCAAATCGGCCGATCTCTATATTGACCGCCCACATCTGCCCAAAGGCCTGTGCCTACGTGACACGCCAGGTGTTAACGACACCTTCATGATGCGTGAACAGATCACCCTGAATGCGATCAGCGACAGCCGCGTCTGCGTTGTCGTGCTCTCGGCGCATCAAGCGCTGTCGACAATGGACCTCGCCCTGCTGCGGATCATCTGCGCAGTGGAAGCGCGTGAGGTGGTGATCTTCGTGAACCGCATAGACGAATTGGCAGATCCCGCCGGCGAGCAGGAAAACATCCGAAAATCCATTAACCGAACCCTGTCCCGCATTGGCCTGAGCAACGAGATCGAGATCATTTTCGGGTCGGGCTATTGGGCAAATTGCGCCTTGCGCGGTGATGGGGTTATGGCCCCCGCCAGCCGCAAATCGCTGGCCAGCCTCTATGATGGCGCGAATTTGGACGATGCCGAAACGCTTGGACGTGCGGCAATGGCGTCCTCGGGCGTGTATCCTTTGCTGGCCGCCATCGCAAAACGCGTGGTCGAGGGACCCGCGCGCGCAATGTTCAATGATGTCGACAATGATCTACGCATGCTGATCGAAATGAGCGAGACCGTCGAAAAAGTCGCTGGGAACCGTGCGGGCAGCTTGAATTCGGCAGCAATAAGTATCGACGCGTTGCAGGCAAAGCTGGACGATCTGAATGCGCGGGTGCTGGCCGAGTTCGACCAGAAAGCAGAACAGCTGCGCGCCGATATGAGAACACGGCTTGAGCGCGCACAACACAGCTTTACCCAATCAGCCCTCGAAGCCCTTCAAGCCCATATCGACGCCTTTGGCGAGATCGGATCATGGACACATGACCCAATGGGGCTGCGCATGGCGATGAAATCGGCCTTCTTGTCGACCTGCACAAAACTGCGCCGCGAGGGAGAGATCGGATTTGATCAGGTGCTCGACGGCATTCAGGAAATTCTGGAATACGATATCGGCGTCTTCCATGAGAGCAGTTCGGTCGAGTTTCCCGAACAGCCGAAACATACCACACCCACTGTTCTTGCACGCACCCTCTCATTTGACTTGCAAGGATCATGGTGGCGCAAGTTCTGGCGTTTCGGTACAAGCCGCGCTGCTGAAAAACGCTATAAAAGCATCATCATAGCCGAGACGGCCCCTTTGATTGATGACCTGATAACCGGCTTTTTCGATCCCGCCGTTCTCAGGACACGGGATGCGGTGCAGGGCTTCACAAAGCAACAGGGTGACTTCTGCAAGGCGATTGTGGAACAGCTGTCCAGTGAAGCTGCGGGCAACGACACGGATGAGCCGCAGGTGAATTCTCTCAAGAGGTTGTCCGCATGAAACCGTTCAACCTAGAAAGCCCGATCACGGAACATCAGCACATTCGCCCGCGCAAGCCGCGCGTGATGGTGGCGGGGGAATTCAGCTCGGGCAAGACCAAGCTGATCAACGGTCTATTGGCCCAAGAGGTTCTTCCCTCGAATGTCACTGCAACCGCTCTGCCGCCGATCTGGCTGGTATCGGGCGCGTTGGGTTTGGTGGCGGTTGATCTTGAGGGCAATGAACGCCCTGCCGCCAGCCTGCAGGAGGTCCGCGTGGAGGATACCAGCTATTGCGTGCTGTCCCACCCCGCTCCCTGCCTGCGCCACTTCGACATCATTGATACGCCAGGCAATTCCGACCCGAATATCCCCTCGGAAAGCTGGGAACGGATGCTGGATTTCGCGGATACAGTTGTTTGGTGTTCCAATGCCACACAAGCTTGGCGCCAGAGCGAGAAATCCGTCTGGACCGACATGCCGGAACGACTGTTGAGCGCAACAATGATCATCACCCATGCTGATCGTATGACAGATGCGCATTCGGCAGACCGCGTGAAGCGCCGCGTGACCCGCGAGGCAAGCAGGTTCTTTGACCATATCGTGATGGCGTCTTTGATCAATGACGAGGATATCGCAGATATCTCGCATCATATCGCCCGCCTGAGCAAAGGCCTGCCCCTGACAGGCGCCGAGAGCGTAATCGCATCTGATTTCGCCGCGGCACAATCCAAGACCGGGGCCGCCTCCACGCCTGCGTGTTTAAACCCTGTTAACCCCGATCTCCGTCGGGAAAACACCCCCTCCACACCTCAGGATCACACCACGACGGCACGGCCTGTCCCGCGTGATGTCGTGACCAAGATTGGCAATGCGCGTGCGCGGATGGCCATGAAGATGGATAGGAACATGTCATGAAGATTGCACCCAATCAGAAGCAGGAACTTGACTACCTGCGCCAGACGCTGGACCAGCTCGACAAGATCGTTGATCGCAAACAGCGCGAGACGGTGCGGGACCTGCGTGACAGGCTCGATGGATGGGCCGCGAAAATTGCTGTTATCGGGCAGGTCAAAGCGGGGAAATCGACCTTTCTCAATGCCTTTTTGAACCAGCATGATTTCCTGCCAAACGATGTAAATCCATGGACATCGGTGGTGACCAATATTCGCGTAAATATGCCCGGAGACCCTGCCTCGGGCGCGCGTTTTGAATTCTTCGATGAAAGCGATTGGGACGAAATTATCAATGGGGGGACCAAGATCCGCCAATTGGCAGAACAACTCCTGCCGGGTTTCGATAGCGAATTGTTACGCGAGCAATCCGAACAAATGCGCGCGCGTGCCGAAAAGCGGCTTGGGAAATACTATCGCACGCTTTTGGGCGGTTCCCATGATTATGATTTTCTCTCGGCTGACCTGCTCAAGCGCTATGTCTGCGCAGGCCCCGGCTCGGATGAGGGCCTCGAGCGGGAAAGCCTTGGGCGTTATGCGGCACTGACCAAGGTTGCCAATGTCTATATGCAGATGCCCCAGTTTCAGGTGCCCACGATCATCACCGATACACCTGGCGTGAATGACCCGTTCCTTGTGCGCGATGAATTCACCTGTCGTAGCCTCGACAAATCGGACTCCTTCGTGGTGGTTCTGTCAGCGCATCAACCTTTGACCGATGTCGACATCGCTTTGATCCGTATTCTTGCCAAGCAGGACGACAAGGATGTGATGATTTTCATCAACCGGATTGACGAGTTGGATGATTATGCGACCCAACTCCCCCGTGTGATCGAAGATGTCGAGCACAGATTGCGGGCTGCAATTCCCGAAATCGATTTTTCGATCGTATCAGGCAGCGCCTATATGGCCGATCTTGTTATGCGCAATGATGACGAAGCCGCGCAGGAACGCGATGAAATCGACACCGAGGAATTGGCCGCCTATATTCAGGGCAAATACGGCCATGTTCCCGAAGATCAGTTCGATCGCCTGATGCTGGCTTCGGGGCTTGATGAGGTCAAAGCGACCCTTTCAGGCGTGATCGATAATGGCGTAGGATCGCGCCATTTGGCCCAATTGATAAGCGATATTCGCGCCGAAATTGCCGCCATGCTCTTTGTCAGCCGCCGCGAGCGCGACAGTTTGCAAACCCAGATGGAGTGTCTGCGCACAGATGTTGCAGAGGCGGCCGTCGAGGATTTGGGTGCGCAGATATCGCAATACCGAGACATCCAGAAACAGTTGGAAGACCAGATCGAATTGGCAGACACCCAGATCGAAAAGATCGTGGCACGCTATTGGACCAGCCTAGAAAAGAGCTTGATCAGTACGATCGACGGCTTCGTACAGGACCAAAAACCTGTCTTCGAAGACCAACTTTTCCGAAGCAAGGTCTCGGGCAAAGCGCCCAAAGCCTTGGAAATCGACACAAGCCCGCTTCAGGCCAATATGGATGCGCAGATCACGGAATTCTTCCGCAAATCACGCGCGGGCACCGATGTCGCGCTGTCAAATTGCATCAGTGCATGCCGTCAGGCCATCAAGGATCACTTTGAGGACCCCACCGAAAACATCGGGTTGGATAACCTTCCCTATGATGATTTCTCCTCGACCCTGACTTTGGCCAAATCCACCTTAAAGGTGGAATTGATTGCGGATCGGGGGTGGGCGTTCTGGAAGAGCCCAAGCGTGAATTGCGAAAAATCCATCAATGCGCTGCGCGCGATTGCAGCAGCCGAATTGCGTCCCTCGGTCGAGAAGATACTTGCAGCCTTCAACGAGGCACAGGTCGAGCGCGCGGGCGCGGGCATGTCACGAATTCAGATCATGCAGCGCATGATTGACGATCTCATCGCTGAACAGACCCATGTACTCAAACAAGACCAGATGGAACTGGAAAGCCTGGCGCGTGATCCAGACCGCTGCGCAAGTCTTGGCCACCGTTTGCAAAGCAAGATGGAAGTTCTCGAACGCCGCCTTCTTAACCTATCCGCATTGGAAAGCCGCCTCATAAGGGCCGAGCAGCCCTACCCTGCCAAAGCCGCATAAGGAACGATCCGGTGTTGATGCAAAATATCGAACCAGCTGAGGCAAGGGACCCAACGGGAGAGCCCGTGATCCGCATCGCGGTTTGCGGCGAGGTCAGTTCGGGCAAGTCCACGGTGCTCAATGCCATGATGCGCGATCGTATCCTGCCCGACAATATCGGCAGAACAAACCGTCCAATTGTGGTTTTGGGTCACCGCCCAGAATCTGGTGGGCAATTCCACTATAGTGATGGCAGCAGCACCGAATTTTCCGGTCGCGCCGATAGCGCGCAATTTGACGAGACCACGCAACTGCATTTGTGGTCCGACCATAAGCATTTATCTGGCTTTGAATTCGTCGAAATTCCGATGACAAAGGCTGAGGAATTGACGTCAGAGCAGATTGCGCTGGTGGCATCTTGTGATCTTCTGGTTTGGGTTACGATTGCATCTCAGGCATGGCGCCTGACCGAGAAAACCATTCTCGAACACTTGCAGGAGGTGCGCCCCAAAAATGCGATCCTTGCCGTGACGCGTGCCGATAAGCTGCGGAACAAGAGCGACCAGACCCGCCTGCGGGAGCGCCTGTTTCATGAGACGTCACATCTCTTCAACGATCACGTCTTAATCCATGGCGCGCCCTCAAAACTGGTGCAATCTGCCAAGAGCGAAGCACTCTGGAGCGAAACCGGAGGGGCCGAGATTTTGTCAGCGATATCACAGATCTCGGATAGTATCCGTGCGCTAAAATCTGTGAAGGCCGTGCCAGAACCCAAAACAGAGATGGCCTCAAGGGGTGCAGTTTTTCATAGGTCAAAAAAGCCCGACAGCCAGCCTGCCCCCGGCACACCGGAACCAACCGAAATGCAGGCCATGCCTGATGCACGCTGCTCCGATCTTGTAGCACTGACGGTGACCGCGCTCACAAATCAGATCAAGGATATGACCGGCGTTCTTGCCGCGGGGCTTATCCCGCAGGATGCGGAAAAACCCGTGATCGTGGAAGGCAGCGCACAAGAAGCCAAGGCGGCCTCGGCCCTAGCTCAAGCTGTGATCAAGACCTATGACAGCCAATTTTCTCAGTATGATGACACTGCGGTGGAGAGCTTCCACCTCGCATTGCAGAGCCGTCGGGTTCTGTTTTCTGCACTGCCCGAGCGCGGGGTCCTCTATATCGTCGCGGATGCAGGCTTGATGAATCAGGGTTTGGCCCAAACCTGCCTTGCACGCTTGAGCAAGGGCATCACCGCCCCTGCATAAGCCCTGCATCTACCACCTGTGCTTCGGGATTGTTTCCATTCTCCCGCTCGATTGTCCTTTCATGATGGCTTGCGACATGGCGTAGCTTACCTATCGTGATGATCGGTTTGGGTATGTCGAATGGAAAGCAAGGGGGCGTAATCCTATGGCACGGTCTTGGCAACGCGAAGGTGGCGAAGAATGGGGTCCTTGGATCTTGCATGATGGCAAGGGTTGCCCACTGCCCCGCGGGACAATCGTACAGGTCGTGTTCGAGGATCGTTTCGGCTATGCGATGCGCCTTGTCTCCCGCGTCGAAGGCGGCAGCTATTCGTCATGGGATTGGCGTTATTACCCCGAATTGAAGAAAATAATCCGCTACCGAGAGAAAAAGCCCAAAGGGCTGTCCATGCTAGAAGAGCATCTTGCCCCGAAGGACACCAAAGCCCCCCAAGCCCCTGAAACAGTATAGGACGAGCCCTGCGCCCACGTGTCTCGTAAACACTCAGCCATTGAAGCAGACCACTTCTGCAGATCGCTCATACTCATGCCAGAGAATTCAAAAGGGTAAGTGGCGGACAGACAGGGATTCGAACCCTGGAGACGGTCTCCCGCCTACACACTTTCCAGGCGTGCGCCTTCGACCACTCGGCCACCTGTCCGTGAGGGGCGACATACAAGAGGAAGCCCTCAGGACGCAAGACTGGAATAGAGCTTTTATGCGAAAATTGCGCGGCGTGTTGAAGTTGCGCTACCCAGCCAACTCGATCGTTATGCGTCGGTTCTGCCGACCCTTGTTTTCGATCTTGCCGATGACCAACTTTCCGATCTCGCTTGTATTGGCGACATGGGTGCCACCACAGGGTTGCAGATCAACCTGTGCATCCTCGGTCCCGATCCGCACCAGACGCACGCGCCCTGCCCCGCGTGGCGGCTGGACCGACATGGTTTTGACCAAGCTGGGGTTTGCATCCAGATCGGCCTCGGTGATCCATGTCTCGGAGATATCCAGATTGCGCTCCACCAGCGCATTCAAACGGCCTTGCAGGATGGCCTTATCCTCGGGCGCCTCGGGCATGTTGAAATCAAGGCGTCCCTTATCGGCGGCGATCCCGCCCCCCGTCACAGGCAAGGGGATCACGACCGAGAGCAGATGCAAGGCGGTATGGATGCGCATATGACCATAGCGCCGCTCCCAATCGAGGCGTTGTTCCACCTCCGCGCCCACGGGCGGCAATTCGGCGGCATCCGCGGGCACCAGCACAATCGCGCCGCCCTCGCCCTTGACGGCCATCGCGATGGTGATGCGCCCGCCTGCCCAATGCAGCATGCCACTATCACCAGGCTGGCCGCCGCCGCGTGCATAAAAGATCGTCTGGTCAAGGACGATCCCGCCTTCCTCGGTCAGGGCCACAACTGTGCCCATGGCGGTTTTGCGATAGGCATCTTGCAGAAATAAGGGCTCAGTCATCGCCAGTCTCTTCATCCTCTTTGGGGGGCATGGTGCTGGTTTGGGCTTTGCCGCCCGCCAGCAAGGCCTCGGGATTGCGCAACCAGATATCGCGCTGCGCGAAGGGGATTTCGATGTTTTCTTCTGTAAAGCGCTTGGCGATGGCGTGGTTCATCTCGGACAATACGGTCAGTTTGAAATTCACATCCCGCAGGATAGCGCGGATTTCAAAATCAAGCGAATCCGCGCCAAACCGCATGAAAACCACACTGGGTTTGGGGTTGAGCAGGACCATCGGATTAGCCTCGGCGATCTCTTGCAAAATACCCGCGACACGCTCGCTATCGGTGCCATAGGCCACGCCCACAGGCACAATCACGCGGCCTGCATTGTTCTGGTGAGTCATATTCACCACTACGCCCGAGATCAGATCAGCATTGGGAATGATCACATCCGAGCGGTCAAAGGTCTCGATCCGTGTCGAGCGGACCGAGATTTCGCGCACCAAACCCATCTGGCCATTCACCTCGATCCAGTCACCATCCTTGATCGGACGCTCAACCAGCAAGATGATGCCCGAGACGAAATTCGACACGATGGTTTGCAGACCAAAACCGATACCAACCGAGAGCGCACCCGCAACAATCGCAAGCGAGCTGAGGTCGATCCCCGCCGATGTAATCGCCAGAAGCGCCGCCAGTGTCACACCGATATAGCCCGTGCCCGTGACCAGCGCGTTTTGCCCTCCGGGGTCGAGTTTTGTTTTGGGCAAAAGGTTATTGCGCAGAGTACTTTGCACGACTTTGGTAACCGTATAGCCGATGCCGAAAATCGTCGCGAATATGATGAAATTCGTGGGCGAGATGGTGATGCCACCTGCCGAAAACCCCGAGAGGAATTGCGACCACAGATCGCTCAACTGGGCGACGCGCACCCCCCAGATCAAGGCGAAAAACGGAAGCGAGATTAGCACGAGGACAAAGCCGATCAAGGTGGGGATCAGCGCATCTTCCAAATGCTCGTTCTGGCCCGTGAGCAGACCATAGGCATCGCTGACCAAGCGCTGCAAAACCCCGATGATCGCCAGAAGCGCCAAGCTGAAACTCATGGGTTGCAGAAAGCTTGAACCAGCGGTGAAATAGCCGATCCCCGCCAGAACAGGCCCGATCAATCCAAGCGCGATAACCCCGCGCCCCAAAACGCCATACATCCGCGAGACCACTGTCGGCTCTTGGTTCTCGACGCGCGAATTGCGCATATGCGCGAGAAGAAAGCGCCCCAATCGGATCAGCAAGAGCCCCGTGATCACGACAATCGGGAAGACCAGAACAAGGCGGGTTGCATCCTCGAAATTCTCAGCGCCCGAAATCGCGTTGATCACGACCCAAAGGCCGATCATCAGCCCCAGAAGCACCGATGTTCGACGCCCGCGGGCGGTCTCAAGCTCGGGTAAATTCAGCGGCCGAAACGCGGTGTCGCGAAGGGGGAAAACCTGTCGTGACAACCAGATGGCCCCTGCCATTGTCAGGGTAAAGGGCACAATCGCATCAATCAGCACGCCGCCGCGCAGGCCCAAAATACCACTGATCGAGACAGCCTCGATCAGACAGACAATGCCAGCCACAGGGATCACGACCCGAAGGATCGACAGACCGAAAACTGTCAGACGCGCGCCAGGTGAGCTGGCCTCGTGGCTGATCGGCCCTTCCATGAACCGATCCACCCAAGCGCTGCCGCGCGCCACCAAAACACCGCCAAACACCAACAGGGCCAGAACAAAAGGCAAATTCGCACGCAGTGCCGCCAATTGGTCAGCGGCAAAGCTATAGGTGACAATCTCGCTGCCAAGCCCTTGCAGCCATTTGCCAACCGCGCTGGCCGCCCCCAGCCAATTGGCGGGATTAAGCGGCGATGGCCCCAAGGAGAGCAACTCGCCCGCCTGCCTGTCCGAGATGATCTGGTCAATCTCGGCAATCAGCCCTTGGGCCAGTTGCAAGGCCGCATCCGCCCGTCTGACGGGGGCCTCGGCCTCGCCAAGACTGGTGGCCAGTTCCGCGCGTTGCTCGGCAATTTCTGCAGGCTCGATGGAGCCATCCTCAGCCACAGGCCCCAAAGCGCTGATCTGGCTTTGTAGCGTGGCGATACGGGTTTCATTGAGCGATTGGGCTGCTTGAAACTGGGTGCGCCACTCCACCAGTTCCTCACGCATCTGCTCCAGCAGCGAGTTTGAGGCCAAAGCCCCGTCAATCATGCGCTGCGCACGGTCCGAGACATCGGCCCAAGCCCCGTAATCAGGCGGTGTCTGGGTCTGGGTTTGCGCATGGGCCGACAGGCCAAGCAGCAGGGAAAAGACAAGCGCCAGCCCGATGGTCCAGATGCCCTGTGCCAAACGGTGGAAGGCGGACATCATTCAAACACACTCGGAACAGATTGCGCGGCCTGATCCAGCCAGCTTGGCACAGGCAACCCCTTTTCCTTAAGGAATTCGGGGTTATAGAGTTTCGACTGATAGCGCGTGCCATAATCGCACAGGATCGTCACGATGGTATGTCCTGGCCCCAAATCACGCGCCAGATGCATGGCGCCTGCGATATTCACCCCTGAGGAGCCACCCAAGCACAGCCCTTCCTGTGCCAGCAGATCAAAGACAATCGGCAAAGCCTCGGCATCTGGAATGCGGTAGCTGAAATCGGGGGTTAAACCTTCAAGATTGGCCGTGATCCGCCCCTGCCCGATCCCTTCGGTGATCGAGCTGCCGGGGGAATTCAATTCGCCCGTGGTATAGAAACTGTGCAAAGCGGCCCCTTCAGGATCGGCCAGACCGATCTTCACGCCTTTGGGCTGAAGCACCTCAGCCACGCCTGCCAGCGTGCCGCCCGAGCCGACCGCACAGATAAAACCATCAACCTTGCCCTCTGTCTGCGTCCAAATCTCGGGGCCTGTTGTCTCGATATGGGCCTGCCGATTGGCGGTATTGTCGAATTGATTGGCCCAAATCGCGCCATTGGGTTCGGTCTTGGCCAATTCGGCGGCCAACCGCCCCGAATAGCGCACATAGTTATTCGGATTTTTGTAAGGCGCTGCAGGCACTTGAACCAATTCGGCCCCTGCCAAGCGCAGCATATCCTTCTTTTCCTGACTTTGCGTCTCGGGAATGACAATCACTGTCTTGAAGCCAAGCGAAGCCCCTACAAGCGCAAGCCCGATCCCTGTATTGCCAGCCGTGCCCTCAACGATCGTGCCGCCCGGTTTCAGCAAGCCCTTGGCGACCGCATCCTTGATAATATAGAGCGCCGCGCGGTCCTTGACCGATTGGCCGGGATTCATGAATTCCGCCTTGCCCAGAATCTCGCAACCTGTTGCGTCGCTCACCTTATTGAGGCGGATCAGCGGGGTATTTCCGATTGTATCGGACAGGTCGGAATGGATATTCATGAAACTATCTCCAAAGAGCACAAAGCGTGTCCTACAGGGATAGGGGCCGCGTGCGGCAAACTCAAGCACGAAGCCGCGCAAACCCGCCCCCGCATGCAGGGCCTAGCTTGCCCCCCGCAGGCGCGCGCGGTTCGCCATCAACCATTGTGCCGACAGCACCAATGGGGCCACGCGCAACTCATCCGCGTTGAGCATTTCGGCGAAAACCTCAAAGGGCAGGATATAGCTCTGGATATCCTCCCCCTCGGCGGCCAGCCCACCCAAACCCGTCACGTCATCCGGCAAATCCGCAATGCCAATATAGGAAATCAACACTTGCGCCAGCACGCCAGGGGTGGGGTAATAGCGCCCCACATAATGCAGATCGCTTAGGGTCACGCCTGCCTCCTCAACCGCTTCGCGGCGCGCGGTTTCCTCATAGCTTTCGCCCGGATCATTGATGCCCGCCACAGGCTCCAACATCCAAGGATGGGGATCACCATGGGCGTAAACGGCATGGCGGAACTGCTCGATCAAAAGAACGCGATCACGTTTCGGGTCATAGGGCAGAACCGTCACCGCATCCCCTGCCCTCAGAACCATTCGCGAATGATCGGGCGAGGCCGTGCCATCAAACCGCTTAAAGCGCATATGGGCCTGTTCCAGCGTGAAGAACCCGTCATGGACATACTCTGTCTGGATCAGATCAACATCGCCCGCCCCCAAACCGCTGCCGATACGCGGGCTGCGGTCCAATTCACGCGCCCTGAGCAGCGATTGCGCGCGTGATCCGATCACACCAAAACGGTGGCGCAGCTCCTCATCACTGATCTTGCCGAACAGCCGCATGATCTCGGTCGCGGCGATCACACTGAACGCGCCCCATTGCGCCTGCCAATCGGCCAGATCAAAGGGGGAAGCGGCAACCCAAGGGGCGCTTGGATCAGGCAAATAGACCAAGGCAGGGCGGCGCGTGCCCTCAACCTCCACGTCCACCTTATGCAGCGCATAGCCGAAGGGACGTTCATAAAAATCAAGCCTTGCGCGAATGGCCTCACTGGCATCGCGCAGCAAAAGCCCTTGTGCCACCCCGCCCGCTTCGCGCTGGATCAGGGGGAAATGCTCATCCCTCGCCCAATAGGTGGCGAACCCATCCAACTTCGCAGGGGTCAGTGAAACAGGACCGCCTGCCACAATATCGAGCAGGGCTGCATGACGCAGCGTGCCATAGAGGAAGATATCGGGCATGTCCTAACTCTCCCCTTGGCCCCCAAGCCGCGCGATCTTACGCTTTCTCGGGCCGTTTCACCGTAATCTGGGTCACATCGCAATTGGCAAAGCGGAAGGTCGAGGCGCAAGATGTCAGATAGAAATTCCACATCCGACGGAACCTGTCATCAAAGCCAAGGGCGGCCACCTCACTCCAGCGCGCGTTGAAGCTGTCATACCAGCGGCGCAGGGTCTTGTCATAACTCTGCCCGAACTCGATTGAACGCTCCACCTGCAGCCCTGCCCGCTGCACCTGCGCGCGCAAGACAGAAGGGCTGGGAAGCATGCCGCCTGGAAAGATATATTTCTGAATGAAATCAACGCCTCGCTTATAGACCTTCCAGCGCCGATCCTCGACGGTGATGATCTGAAGCGTCGCCATCTTACCAGGTTTCAGCCGCTCGCGCAGCGTGTCGAAATAGATGGGCCAGTATCTCTCACCCACGGCCTCAAACATCTCGATCGAGGCGATCCCGTCATAAAGCCCGCGTTCATCGCGGTAATCGAGCATCTTGATCTCGACCATATCCGACAGCCCCGCCTTGGCGATACGCTCCACCGCGTAATCATGCTGTTCTTGCGAGATGGTCAGCCCCGTGACCCGCAAGCCCCGTTCCTTGGCGGCATATTCTGCAAACCCGCCCCAGCCGCAGCCGATCTCCAACACATGATCACCCGCCTGCACGCCCATCTGATCCACCATGGAGGCATATTTGGCCTGTTGCGCGGCTTCGGTCGTCTCTTCCCCCGTCTCAAAAAGCGCCGAGGAATAGGTCATGCTCTCATCAAGCCAGAGCCTGTAGAACTCATTGCCCAGATCATAATGCGCCGAGATATTCTTGCGCGCCTGCCGCTTGGAGTTCGATTGCAACCAGAAGCGAAAATTCTCATAGGCGCGGATCAGGCCAAGCCCCAGAAACCCGTCATACACCTCTTCATTATCGGCATGCACAAGGTCCATGAAGGCCTGTAAATCGGGCGTGGACCACCATCCATCGAGATAGGCATCACAAAACCCCAAATCCCCCTCGCGGATCAAGCGCGCAAAAAGATCGGTATTAAGAATATGCAGTTCCGCCACGGGGCCATCCGAGGCCCCTTCAATGCGAAACACGCGACCATCAGGCAGGATCATATCCAACTGCCCATGCTCAATGCTCTGTGCTTTTTGAAAAACGGCTTTGAAATAGCGCGGCAGCCCCGCTTCCCCATCCGTACTCGTTCTAATCGTCAAAGCCTTCTCCCCAAGTCTTGTGCTCTTTTTGGCGCATTAAACCACCCTCTCACAAGGGCTTTTCATCTCTCAAATTATCAAAATCCACGCGTCTCATAGGCCTGAAGCGCACGGCTGCGCCCTTCCTTGGCCGAGACAATCGGGTGATCGGGATACGGGTCAGTCGCAGACATAGACCAGTTTTTCGGGATCGCCTCGAAATAAGACAGCGCCTGCGCCCCCGCTTTGGGGGCCAGTTCCGCCACCCATCTGCGCCGATAACGGCCTGATTTGTCGAATTTCTCGGCTTGTGTTTCGGGGTTGAAGACGCGGAAATAAGGTGTCGCATCAGGGCCCGAGCCTGCCGACCATTGCCACCCCATCGCATTGGCAGCGGGGTCCCAATCCACAAGGCACTCCTCGAACCATTTCAATCCCAGCTTCCAATGCATCTGCAGATGTTTCGTCAGATAGGAGGCCGCAATCATCCGCGCCCGATTATGCATGCGGCCCGTCACATACATCTCGCGCATCGCGGCATCGACCACTTCCATACCCGTGCGCCCGCGCATCCATGCCTGAAATTGCGGATCGCTGGCATCAGTGTTCCATGCAAAACCATCCCATTCAGGCCGCCAATTGGCGCGGGTGATATGCGGGGTGTGATACACCAGATGATAGGAAAAATCGCGCCAGATCACCTCTTTGAGGAAGGTTTCGGCCCCCGCTTTACCCTCCTGCATGGCGCGCGCGCCCGCATGCCAGCAGGTCCGCGCCGATATCTCGCCATAGGCCAGATTTTCCGACAAAAGCGAGGTGCCGTTCTCGGCCAAGGCATCGCGCATCTCGACATAGCTCTCGACACCGCTCTCGATAAATCTCTCAAGCCGCGTCAACGCCGCCTCTTCACCGATATTGAGATGCCCGCGCACCACGTCAGCGCCACGCCGCATCGCATGGTCCAAGCCCCAATCCGCAATCGCCTCGCTTTCGGGCCAGGATGCAGGCGCTGCCAGTTTCGGCAGTGAAAGCGCTGGCGCCACATCGCGCCCGCGCAGCGTTTTCCAAAACGGGGTATAAACCTTGTAGAACCCGCCCGTGCCTGTCTGCACCGTCCAAGGCTCATGAATCACATGGCCTGCATGGCTGACAGCCTCCAGACCATCTGCCTTCAAGCCTGATTTGACCGCCTCATCGCGCGCACGCGCCTCAGGGTCATAGAGCCTGTTCCAATGGATCTCGCGCGCGCCCGTCTCGGCCATCAGCGCCCGCAACACCTCCAACGCCGTCCCGCGCCGAAAGACCAACCCGCTGCCCGCCTCTCGCAAGCCGCGCGCAAAGGCCTCCACCCCCAATCCCAAACGCCATTTCGGCGCGGCACCATGGGCCTCGACCACCTCATCACAGATAAAGACAGGGATCACAGGCGCACCGCTGGCACAGGCCGCGCTCAATGCAGGGTTATCACGCAGCCTGAAATCACGGCGCGTCCAGAAAATGACAGGGGGCTTGCTCATATCGCCAATCGTTTTTGTCTTACCCATGGCAATCTAGCGCAGGCCGTGCGGGTTCAAGCCCTGATTGCGTTTCGCGTTAAACTTGCTCCAGATCGAGCCGCCTGAAACCCAAATTCCAACGCGAAACGCTGTCTTTCATCTTTCCAAAAATACGAAAGGCCTAAACCCAAGCCCTCACGCGGTCACATCAACCACAACACGGCCCCTGACACCGCCTTTCAGGATCGATTTTGCAAGCGCAGGCAATTCCTCAAGCCCTGCAGGCACAATCATCGCCTCCAGCTTATCCATCGGCAGATCACGCGCGATCCGCTCCCATGCGCGCAGACGGTTCTCATAGGGCTGCATCACACTGTCGATCCCCAACAGGTTCACGCCCCGCAGAAGGAAGGGAATGACCGTGGCAGGCAAGCCCGCGCCCCCCGCCAGACCAACAGCCGCGACCGAAGCGCCATATTTCATCTGGCCCAAGACCCGCGCCAGCATATCGCCGCCAACCGCATCCACGCAGCCCGCCCATGTTTCGGCCTCCAAGGGGCGCTTAACCGTCTCGTTCAATTCTGAGCGCGCAACAATCCGCGACGCCCCCAAACCTTCCAGATAAGCAGCCTGCTCAGGCCGCCCAGTAACGGCCGCCACCTGATAGCCCAGATTGGCCAGAATGGCCGTGGCCACCGAGCCGACACCGCCTGCAGCCCCCGTGACAAGCACTTCGCCTTGATCGGGCGACAGCCCGTGATCTTCCAAAGCCATGATCGCCAGCATCGCAGTGAACCCTGCCGTGCCCACGGCCATCGCGGCACGCGCGCTCAGCCCCTCAGGCAATGGCACCAGCCAATCGGCCTTAACCCGCGCTTTCTCAGCATAGCCGCCCCAATGCGCCTCACCCACGCGCCAGCCCGTCAGCACAACCGGATCGCCCGCTTTATAGGCGGGGTTGTCCGACTGCGCGACTGTGCCCGCAAAATCGATGCCAGGAACATGGGGGTAATTGCGCACCAAACCGCCACCCGGTCCAACGCAGAGGCCGTCTTTGTAATTCACCGTGGAATATTCAACCGCGACCGTCACATCGCCGTCGGGCAACTGCGCCTCGTCGAGTTGTTGAACCGAGGCCGATGTTTTGCCCTCATCATCCTTTTCCACCACCAAAGCGCGAAATGTCATCTCATGTCCCTCTCGTTTAACGGTAAAACCACATTAGGCTCACACCGTAATATATTGTAATCAATTCCAGAAATTCTCATGCACGGTTGCGGCACGCGTTTCATCTGGCAATTGAACCTCGATCTCTGATCCCTCATCCCAATGGGTCAGGCGCACCATGCCTACGGCCACATTGGTTTTGAAATCGGGCGACCAAACCGCCGAGGTCACCTGCCCCACGCGTTTGCCTTTTGAGGTCAAAATCCAAGGTCTGTCACATACGGGGATCTTGTCGCCCTCAATGGCAATCGCGCGCAGCTGTTTGACTGGGCCTTCCTTGGCCACCCGCAACAGTGCATCCCGCCCGATACAGCCAATCGCCGTCTGGGTGTTACAAAACCGGCCAAGCCCACATTCATGCGGCGTGTTATCGGCCGTCATATCATTGCCATAGCTAAGCAAGCCGCTCTCGATCCGTTCAATCGCATTGGGGCAGCCCGCATGCACATCCAAAGGTTTGCCCGCTTCCATCAAAGCGTTCCAAAGGGGCATCCCGATATCACTGCCATCGACATAAATCTCGAAACCGCCCTGTTTGGAATAGCCCGAGCGCGCAATGGCCATATCGCGGCCCTCGAATGTGAACCAGCCAAAGCGGAAGAAGCGCAAATCGCGGATCGCATCCCCAAAGACATCGGCCATCAAATCATCGGCCTTCGGCCCCTGCACCGCCAGAGGCGAGACATCGGGCTCATTGATCAACACATCCAGACGATAGCCATAGGCAATACCTTTGACCCATAGCAGCATGTCGCTATCGGCCAGCGAAATCCACCAGCGATCCTCGGTCAGTTTCAGCACGACAGGGTCATTCAACATGCCGCCTGTCTCATCCACCACAGGCATATAGTAGCATTGGCCGGGCAGCATGCCGCGCAGATCGCGCGGGGTCAGCATCTGGACAAGCCGCGCAGCATCGGGGCCACGGATTTCGACCTGACGCTCGCAAGCGACATCCCAAACCTGAACGGCTTCCTTCAGATGATGGTAATCCTCCTCCAGTGAGCGGAACACCGTGGGCAACAGCATGTGGTTATAGACCGTATAGGCTTTGACGCCTGCGGCCTCGACACCATCGGAAAACGGGGTGCGCCGGATGCGGCGCGAAGGCGAGAGTGATGCCATATGCGTTTACTTTCCTTGAGGACCGATCCAGTCGATCTGGCAAATCTCGGCCGAGCGGCCATCGAAATCCCACACACGGCCAAAGGCGCGCACGCGGCCTTTGGTGGCGGTGGCCACGGTGATATCAGGCCCCATCCAATAGCCTGTATTGGTCACCACGATATCTTCATCGGGGTTATTGCCTTGCACAGGCACGACCTCACCCTGAATGAAGCGACCCACCATCAGGCGGCGCGCCGAGCCTTCATTCTCGAAGATCACGGGCGCGCGTTCGGCCCCCAGAAATTCGCTGACGAGAACCGAGAACAGCCCCGTTGTGCCCTTGGCCTTGCCCGAGAAGATATTGAGAAGCCCCTCATAGGCCGCATAGGAGGCGCGCTCGTCGATATAGGCGGCCGCTTTCCAATTGCCGCGCGCCATCAAGCCCGGGATCTCGAGGACAAGCCCGACATTCAGGCCCGAGATATCCTCATCGCCATAAAAGCCCTCATCAATGCGGACCCCTGCCCATGCCTGACAATAGCCTTCGGTCGGGGCATGTTTGCCAAGGCTGACCACGCAAGGACAGAATACGGTGCAGTTGCAATTGAGGATCAGCTCTCCCTTGATCGCCCAAGGCACAGTGCCCAAACCGGTCGGCTTGGCGGCAGGATGCCTGTTCGAGATCTTGGCAGGCGCAGTTATCTTTTCAGCAGTCATATCGGGGTCCTTCCTCAAGTTCCCATGAGGCCGAGCCACAACCCTGCCCCCATAAGTGAAACGCCTAATGGGCGTGTAATGTAGCGGCCCAGTTCGGGCAGTTTTTCCAAAATCATCAAAATGGTCGCCAGCCCCATAAAGGCGAGGTTCATCACCCCGCCGACAAAGGCCAAAAGCATCAAAGCCGCGCAGCAGCCGACACAAACCGCCCCAAGGCGCAGCCCCATCGCAAAGGGGCCATCGGCCCAATGCGACATGAAAAAGGTCAGCGGCGCGCGGCATTTCGACAGGCAGGCCTCTTTGAGAGGCGTGAATTGATAGGCCCCCGCCGCGATCAACAGCAGCCCCGAAAACAGGCTTGATCGGCTATCGCCCAAGGCCGAGACCAGATCAGCTTGGAACAAAACGAATTGCAGGGCCGCGGCAAGGACGGAAAAGCCAATCCAGACCAGCATATAGCCCCCGACCAAATGGCTGAAACTGGTATCGGTCGTATGGCCAAGATCGTCATAGGTGGCAAAAGCAGGCAAGGCTGTGGGGGCCATCATCGCCGCCGACATCAAGACCCACATCAAGCTGATCCGTGCAAAGCCTGCCGCGTCGGGTGTCAGGGTGCAAAGCCCCGCCCAGAATTCGGCCCCGTAAAGGGCGGCACCCTCGCGCATGATCTGGGGGGCGGCCATAGCAAACAGCGCGGCCCATCCCATAAGGATCAAGGCAAAAAGCGTAAGCCAATGCGGCGCGGCCATGGAACGGATACGGGATGCGATCACTGACGTAGCCCTCCCCGACTCACCTTGTTTTCGCTTGCCAACCTTGATGTCAGACATTTAAATGTCTGACAAATGAAAATCGATCCAAACTCCTCTGCCGATCTTTCGGCGCAAATTGCCAAGGCGATCCGCGATGCGATCATCTCGGGGCAATTGATTGTAGATGAGCGTCTGCCCTCCGAGGCGGAGCTATCCGAGCAATTCGACGTGTCGCGGCCCACGGTGCGCGAGGCGCTCAAGCGGCTGGCCGCGCAATCGCTGATCCGCACGCAGCGCGGGGCCTTTGGCGGGGCCTTTGTGAACAGGCTGTCCTATCTCGATGCCTATAACCACCATATCACAACCTCGACGCTGCTGCTGAGCATGAATGATGTCAGCTTTGATGTGGCCTGCGAGGCGCGCTTTGCCTTGGAACGCGCCTGTGCGCCCTTTGCCGCCGAACGGCGCAGCGCCGATCATCTGGCCACGATGCGCGCCGAGATTCACCGCCAATCCCAACCGGGCCTGAGCGATGAGAGCTTTTGCGCCTCGGATGTCGCGCTACATAGGGCTTTGGTGGATGGTGCGGGCAACCCCGTGATGGCCTATCAATTGGCCGGTGCCGTTGAAGCGATGCAGCCCTTGATGAATATGATCACCTTCACCGCCCGTTCCCGCGAGGCGATTGTTGCGATCCATACTGATATCGCGGACGCGATCGAGGCGCGCGATGGCGCGGGCTGCACCGCTGCCTTAAGCGCACTTGAGGCCTATACCAAGGATTTGGCGCGCTCGGTCATGGCCGCGCGGGACAAAGCGCGCGAGGCCGCACCAAGCACATGAGACCCCTTGCGAGACAGGCTGGCCTCTCCTAGGCTCAGGACCAGTTGCCACCCTCCATATCACCTAAGGGGACATCATGAAGAAACATCTGGCTCTTGGCACGACCCTCGCTTCCCTCGCCGCTCTTCCAGCCTTTGCGCAAGACGACAGCCTGCTCGTCTTCGACTATTCCGGCTTTGAAGACCCCAGCTTTCACCAGCCCTATATCGACGCCCATGGCGACAGCCCCAGCTTTGTGTTCTTCGGCGATGAAGACGAGGCGTTCCAGCGTCTGGTCTCGGGCTTCACGGCTGATGTGACCCATATCTGCGCAGGCTCCGTGCCGCGTTGGCAGGCCTCGGGCATTATCGAGCCTTGGGATACCGCCCGTATCGAGGCTTTTGCCGATCTCGACAGCTCGCTTGTGGGGCAAGATGTGATCGCAGGCTCGGCTGATCTGTATTTCCTGCCGATTGATTACGGCACCACGGCGGTGACCTATAACACCGATGAAGTCACACCCGATCAGGTCTCCTCGCTGGCGGTCTTCACCGACCCTGCTTTTGCAGGGCGTTTGTCGATCCCCGATAATGTGGATGATGCCTTTGCGCTGGCCTATCTGGCGACAGGCGTGACCGATTGGACCGATGCCACAGATGCCCAATTCGAGGCCGCCGCCGATTGGCTGCGCTCTATCCATGAAAACCTGCGCACCTATTGGACCGATCCCGCTGAACTGGGCCAATTGATGGGTTCGGGCGAGGTTCTGGTGGCTTGGGCATGGAATGAAGTGCCCGTCGCCATGGCCGATGAAGGCTTCCCCGTGGGCTATGAGCGCAACACGTCCGAGGGCACAAGCGCTTGGCTTTGCGGCTATGTGAATATGGTCGAGGCCCCTGGATCAGAAGATCTCGCTTATGATTATGTCAACGCGATGCTGAACCCCGCCTCGGCGCAAGGCCTGCTGGAGGGCGGCTTTGGCACGGCGAATGCGGCGGCGCTGGCGTCATTGGGCGAGGACACTTTGGAAGCCAATGGTCTGGGCACGGTCACAGTGCCCGTTCTGGCGCAATTGCCGATCTCGAACGAGCAGCGCGAGCGTCAGGCAGAGGCCTTCGAGCGGATCAAAGCGGGCTTCTGAGTAAAGCGGTGAGCGAGACAAGAGACGGGCGCCCCACGGGGCGCCTGTTTTTGTTTTTTTTGGGGGGGGGCAGCCCATTACGGACTCTGGCCACGTTATCTCGATGCTGCGCTCGTAGCCCGCATAGCAGACATTGGCTGCTATTGCGGAGTTCGAGGACGGTCGAACTTGCAGTTGCGGACGAAACAGCCGTTTATGGCGGGCGGAAGTGACTGAATTTAAAAAGGAGAAAAGAACTCGCTCTCATCAACGCCCAACATATTTGCAATCAAGTCGTAATACTCCCCTGGGGCAAGATATGCCTGAGCTTTGAGACCAATAAAGAACGTATTTACGTCGTCATCTTCGCCGATCCAATGAACTTGTTGATTTTCGGCGAATGCCGTAAATAACTTGGCCGCTTGACCATTGGTAAAAAAATCAAATTTGCTAAGTTCTTCGACAAGGCTGTGGGTTGTAGCGAAATTAGGTGAAGCTGCCAATTGGGAAATGAGAGTGTTTTTTTCCGTCTCTTCTGATAATTTAATCTTAGGATACTTAACCTTAAAGAAATCAATTAGAGAGTTGTATAGATCAACACAAGCCGACTTCCCATGGGCTTCGATCCACTCAGAGCGAAGAAAATCCTTCAACTTAGTCGGATCAATTTCGGAGGCGAAGTCGGCATCCCTACTGATTAGGTTCAGCCGCAAAATGGGCTCAAGGCTTAAGAGGCTCTCCCAGTGCAATGAATCGCCGATCGAATCCTTGCGCTTTCGTGGCGGGTTATTGAATTGTTGCCTTTGATTTGCCCTTTCCAATAGGGCGGGAGTGATTGTTATATCTATGGTTTTTTCGAATAAATTGGTGATTATTTCATCAGCCGCCAGCGTTTTATTGGATAGTTTTGCCTGCACCGCTTGCACCAAATTTTGGTGATCCAGGTTTGCATTCCTTAGGCTTTCAAATAAAGGCGTCACTTCATCTAAGCCACTGCAGTAATTTGGTAACTTTAGCTCGAATTTGAACTTCCTAAGCGCTTCAAATGAGCGAGATAATTCCGCCTCTCGACCACGGTTCACTTCGTCACGCAGTAGCTGGTTCGAGTAAATTACAATCTCTTCACCTTCCATCAAGGCAAGTAATTTCTTAACCTGACTTAGATCGTCTGAACCATAGCGGTAAAAATCCAAGAGAATATTTGCATCTAAAAACACATGTTGAACCAATTTTTTTTCCTTGAAACACAGTACTTGATTTCGAAAACGTCTTTTTCATTACGGGAATTTTTTTGATAGAAGGTTGCTAGGAACATACAACCCTAGAGGGTTATCGATAGTCAAGCCAAAGCCCTCCCATGCCAGAGGAAACGTAGGGCGGTTCTTACCAATGCTTTGCACCGGCAGCGAAGGTCCGCTTTCCTGAACAATTGTCAACAAGCCGGACAAGCAAATTATTCGGAATTTGAAGGTCGGCTTTGACCACCCTGACGCTTTACTGCTGCGTTGCAGCGAATGACCGTTCTCCCGCCTAACTCCCCCTTCCAATCCGCTCCCATCATCCCTATATTCATCCTGTCTCCTTCGGGGGGCTATGGACATAAACGCGCTCGTAATAAGCGGATCGGACCCGGGGGCGGTACCCGGCGGCTCCACCATACACCCGTCATTTGCGGATCATGGGGCCGAAACAGGATCGACGAACGTCTAAAGGGGTTAGCTTTGTCTCGGTGAGATACCACCGTTATCGGTTCAAATCGTACAGTTGCAAATGACAACCGTGCTCCGGCAATGGCTCTGGCTGCGTAAGCAGTTCGGGTCGCCGAAACTAAGCCCTTACGCCTAGCCGCGTAAGGCGGGGTTCGCAGGCACCTGGCAACAGAAGCCTGCACTTCCCCCCCACCAGCAGTCTACATAACCGCCTGATTTGGCCAATAGTGATCCACAGGCCCCGCTTGGCGCGTATACCCTTTGAACGACAGGGGAGCGGGCGATGGGAATCGGTGCCACGACAATTGAAATTATCAACTATCTGGTTGCGCTTGCGACGGTTGGTCTGGGGCTTGCGGGCTGGCTTGCGCCGCGCTGGACAATGGATGTGCTGGATATGAAGGCAGGCCCTACCAATATGGCCTTTACCGAGGTCTCGGCGGCATCGGGCTGTTTGTTTGTAGGGCTCGGGCTTGGCGCGATTGCGCTGAATGACCCGCTGGCGTGGATCATCATGGGCTTTGCCTATACGGGCGCGGCCATCGGGCGTGTCACCTCGATTTTTCGCGATAATGCGGCCTCCCGCCAAAGCTGGACCTTCTTTTCCGCCGAGGCGTTGCTGGCCTCTTGGCTGGTCTTTGCAAATATCTGATCCGTAAGCCCCACGCGCGGCCCCTGACCTGCTTTCAATCTTTAACGAATCTTCTATGGTAAACGCAGCTGCCCCAGAGGATCGCCCCCCTATGACCGAAGACGCCCCAGATTCCTCAATTCCCTATGGGAAGCTCATGCATAGCGCGATGCGGCGTCTGATCCAGACGGTTTTGACCGATGTGGCCAGCCATGGCCTGCCGGGAAAACACCATTTCTTCATCAGCTTCGACACCCAACACCCGCATGTCGATATCGCCGATTGGCTGATGGAGCGCTATCCCGAAGAAATGACCATCGTGATCCAGCATTGGTTCGATGCCTTGATCGTGGATGATGACGGTTTTTCGATCACGCTGAATTTCGGCGATAATCCCGAAGCCTTGCGCGTGCCCTATGATGCGATCCTGACCTTTGTCGATCCATCCGTTGAGTTTGGGTTGCGCTTTGAAAGCATTATCCCCGAAGGCGGCCCCGATGATGACCCCGAGCCGCTGGATGAGGCAGACGAGGCCCCGATGGAAGAAAATGCCACCAGCCCCCGTCAGGAGGCGCAGGTCGTCAGCCTTGATCGGTTCCGAAAGAACCACTGACATACCCGCTCCGAACTAAGAGTTTTCAAGGGATGTGATGCTGCAATGCGCGATGATTTCCAACTCTTTATGGGCCAAATCCTGAGCAAGCCGCATCAGATCGTGGCGCTGGCCCCCTCTTCTTCGCAGCTTTGCGCCGAAATGGCCGCCGAGGTTGACCCAGAGGGCGGCCATGTCATCGAATTGGGCGCGGGCACGGGCAATATTACCCAAGCCATCCTCGACACGGGCCTGCCCCCCTCCAAGCTGCATTCCATCGAGATGAACCCTGTCTTCTGCGACAGGCTGCGCACGCGTTTTGATGGGGTGAACATTCACCAGATGAGCGCGGGCGATATCGCCGATCTGGCCTTGGACAAGGTGCAATGCGTGATCTCGGGCCTGCCGCTTCTGTCGATGCCGCTTGAGCTGCAACGCGCCATTATCGAGGGCAGCATCGCGCTGATGGGGATGCATGGCAGTTTCGTGCAATTCACCTATGGCCCGAAACCCCCACTGGCCCGCAGCCTCCAGCAGGAGCTTGGCCTCAACGCACGCCGCAGCCGCAAGATTTGGCGCAATCTGCCCCCTGCCCGCGTCTACCGCTTCGAGCGACAGATCGACGCCTGATCCGCCTTTGGCCCTGCCCAACTCCAATCAAGATATTGCGGGCAGGCGTTTTGAGCGGTATCTGGCATGCACTCGTAGACCGGAGAACACGCATGACCGCCACACGTACCGAATCCGACAGCTTTGGCCCGCTTGAGGTCCCCAGTGACAAATATTGGGGCGCGCAAACGCAGCGCAGCCTGATGAATTTCCCCATCGGTTGGGAAAAACAGCCCGTCGCCGTGGTCCGCGCGCTTGGCGTGATCAAACGCGCCTGTGCCGAGGCCAATAAAGCTTCGGGCAAATTGCCCGCCGAGCTGGCAGATGCGATGATCACGGCCGCGCAAGAGGTTATCGATGGCAAGCTGGATGAGCATTTCCCGCTGGTCGTGTGGCAGACGGGTTCAGGCACGCAATCGAATATGAACTCCAATGAGGTCATCTCGAACCGCGCGATCGAGATTTTGGGCGGCGAGATCGGCTCCAAAACCCCTGTGCACCCCAATGACCATTGCAATATGGGTCAGTCCTCGAATGATACCTTCCCCACCGCGATGCATATCGCCGCCGCGATGACCGCACGCGATGTGCTGCTGCCGGGATTGGATAAATTCGCCACCGCCCTTGAGGAAAAAGCGCAGGAATTCAAAGACATCATCAAGATTGGCCGCACCCATACGCAGGATGCCACGCCGCTGACCTTGGGGCAGGAATTCTCGGGCTATGCCAAGCAAATCCGCAATGGCATCGCACGGATCGAAATGGCGCTTCCCGGCATTTATGAGCTGGCGCAGGGTGGCACCGCCGTTGGCACGGGGCTGAACACCGATAAAGGTTGGGACACCGAAGTCGCGGCCAATATGGCGCGCATCACGGGCCTGCCTTTTGTGACTGCCCCCAATAAATTCGAAGCCTTGGCCGCCCATGACGCGATGGTATTCATGTCGGGCGCGATCAAGACAACCGCCATGGCGGCCTATAAAATCGCCAATGACATGCGCTTTCTGGGCTCTGGCCCGCGCTCCGGGCTGGGTGAATTGATCCTGCCCGAAAACGAACCCGGATCCTCGATCATGCCCGGCAAGGTGAACCCGACACAGGCCGAGGCGCTGACACAGGTTTGCGCCCATATCCTTGGCAATGACGCAGCAATTGCTTTTGCAGGCAGCCAAGGGCATTTCGAATTGAACGTCTATAACCCGATGATGGCCTATAACCTGCTGCAATCCATGCAGCTTTTGGGCGATGCGGCGGACAGTTTCACGGAACGCATGCTCAAAGGCACGCAGGCCAATGTGGAGCGGATTGAAAAGCTGATGCGCGAGTCGCTGATGCTGGTCACCGCTTTGGCCCCTACCATCGGCTATGACAATGCCACCACGGTTGCCAAGACAGCCCATAAAAACGGCACGACCTTGCGCGAAGAGGCCGTGAAACTGGGCTTCGTGGATGAAGAGACCTTTGACCGTGTTGTGCGGCCCGAGGATATGATCGGCCCCAAAGGCTAGGATAAAATCCATTTGGACAATCGGCGGGACGGCAATATTGCCGCCCCGTTTCATCTGGTTACTCTATCACTCCAACTTGCGGGGAAGACATGACAAATCTCATCAATCTGAACCGCGCCCGCAAGGAACGTGACAAGATGAACAAGCGCGCGCAAGCCAATGAAAATGCTGTGCAATATGGCCGCAAGAAAGCTGATAAACTGCTGGATGCGACCCGTGATGAACAGGCGCGTAAATTACTGGATAGTCACAAGCTGGACCCCAATTCCGAGTATGAGCAGGAATGAATACACGTCCCCAAAAGCGCTCTTTGACCTTGCGGGGGCATCGGACCTCGGTCTCGCTTGAGGATGTGTTCTGGGATGAATTCCGCCTGATCGCCGAGGCGCGCGGGCAAGCCGTGAATGAATTGGCCGCTGAAATAGACGAGGCCCGAGGGGTCTCCTCGGGCCTTGCCACAGCGATCAGGTTATTCGTGGTGAACGAATTGCGCGCTCAGAGGGATGCGCGGTAAATCTTTTCGATATTTGCGCCAAGCGCTGCATCAAATTCTGCATCCGACTGGCCTGCATCAAGGCCTTGGGTCAAGGCGCGGCTGAAGCTGGCGATCATTGCGGGGATTTTGGCCAGACGGTCACATGCCACATCCGTGCTATAGCCGCCCGACAAGGCCACCACACGCAAGACATTGGGATGGATCGCGCAGTTTTCATAGACGCAAGGGTCCTCAGGGATGGTCAGCTTGAGCATCACTTCCTCGCCTGCTCCAAGCTGGTCAAGATGGCGGCTCAAAGCCTCGGCCAGATAGCTTTCGGCCTGTTCCTTGGAGCTTGAGTTGATATTCACCTCAGGCTCGATGATCGGCACCAGACCTGCGGCGCAAACCGCGCGGGCCAGTTCGAATTGTTGGGCAACAACAGCCTCAATCCCGTCGGCATTGGCCTCATGGATGACCGAGCGTTCCTTGGTGCCGAAAATGCCAAAGCCTTTGGCCACATCCAGCGTCTCGGCCAGACCATCAATCGGCTTGAGAATCTGCACGCCATTGCTGGCCTCTTCCAGACCTTTATCAATCTTCAGAAACGGCACGATGCCCTTATCATTCCACAAGACCTTCGCGACAGGCGCGCCTTTGATCGTATCGCGCATCGTGCGCTCGAACAGGATCGCGCCCAGAACTTTTTCCGAGGTGAAATCGCGCGACAGGATGATGCGTTCGCGCATTTTTTGCATCAGGGCGAACATTTCGGCGTCATTGGCATAGGCATCCTCAGGGATGCCATAAAGCGCCAAGGCCTTCGGCGTGGAGCCGCCAGATTGATCAAGGGCTGCGATAAAACCGGTATCTGAAATGATCCGATCCCGCTGTGTGCTGAAGGTCTGCGATTGATCAGTCATGGCTCAAAGCTCCCGAAATAGGCAGATATGCGCTATGGTCTAGGTGATGAAACCCCCTCTGGATAGAGGGGCGGACCACGTTTACCGCTAACAAAACATAGGTTATCGCTAACAGGTGTCGCGTTTCTCAAGTTTTAGCCAAATGCCGTCTTTGGCCCGCACTGTCAGATAGGCCACGGGCACGGGCTCGCGCCCCTCAACCAGTGAAAAACGGAATCGCCGCAGCAACATCGAGAGCAGCAACGGCCCCTCAACCATGGCAAAGCCCGCGCCTGTGCAAACGCGAGCGCCGGCTGAAAAGGGAATATAAGCCTCGCGCGCGCAGGTCTTGCCGTTCTCGGTGCCCCACCGCGCAGGGTCAAACCCGTCAGGATTATCCCAGAGCCGCTCATGCCTGTGCAAATGCCAAGGCGAGATCACCATCTGGCTTCTCAGGGGGATGTCCCGCTCGCGAAATTGCTCGGGGCAGCTTGTCTCGCGCACCATCATCGGCACGGGCGGATAGAGCCGCAGGCTTTCGCGGAAAACATCGCGGCTGAGTTTCAGCTTGGAGAGCACCGCAAAATCCGCGCCCTCGTCCAACACCCGCGCCTCCTGTGCCAGACGCTCCTGCCATTCGGGATACATGGCCAGCAAATAGAGCGTCCAACCAAGCGCCGAGGCGCTGGTTTCATGCCCCGCCAGAAAGAAGATCGCCACTTGATCGATCATTTCCTCGGTGGTGAAGCATTCGCCCGTTTCAGGGTCAGGGGTGGTCATGATCTTGGTGGCCAGATCATCAGGGGCTGTGCCTGCCTTGATCTCCTCCATCCGCCTTGCGGTCAATTCACCAATCAACCCACGGATCGAACGCGCGGTGGTTTTGGTGCGCCGCTTGAACCCACGCGGCATCCAGCGCGGCAGGGGCAGGAAGGCAGCGATGTTCAGGATCGGTTGGGTGCGCTGATAGGCGCGGAATTCATGGAAAACACGGGTGGCCAATTCATCTTCGATCGGGATCGAGAAAAGCGTGCGAAAGATCACATCGGCGGCGGCATGGCTCATCTGCTCCTCAACCTCAACCATACCTGAGGGCATTTGCTCCACTGCGCGCTCACCCGCGGCCCAAATGGCAGGGAAGGTATCGCGCAGGCGGCCGCCCTCAAAAGCGGGGTCAATGATGCGGCGCTGGCGTTTCCAGACCTCGCCATTGGTCAGGAAAACGGAATTTCCCAGCAAGGGGCGCAACCCCTCGCCCACGCGGTCGGATTTGGGGAAATCATCGGGGCGGGTCTTGAGCAGCTCGGCCACAAGATCAGGCTGGTTCACCAGATAGGAGCGGAAAAACGGCGTGCGAAACTCGGCCATCCAAGCGCGGTAGAGGCGCGCGGGCTGCGCCGAGAGGATATCCTGCCGAAACAGCCGCAAATACCGCCAGAGCGAGACGCGATCAGGTCGCGCGCTTGGTTTGGGTGGCAGGCGGCTCATGCGGCGATATCCCTGAAGCGGTTCACGGGCGTCTCGATCACGCTTTTTGAGGGCGCACGCTCGGCATAG
This sequence comes from uncultured Paracoccaceae bacterium, assembly GCA_965656935.1. Lineage (GTDB taxonomy): Bacteria > Pseudomonadota > Alphaproteobacteria > Rhodobacterales > Rhodobacteraceae > M30B80. The sequence continues at coordinate 8,496 of CBFHMG010000009.1, read as the reverse complement.
CGCGTGGCAAGGCTTATGGGGCCTGCCGTGATCTGGAAATAGTCGTAATCGCGCGGCGCATCAAAGGCGTTGAGATATTGGAAATGCAACTCAAAGAGCCGCCAGCGCATTGCCTCCCATGTTTCGGGCTTGAGCGATTGGGAAAAGGCGGCTGAGATCACGAGGGGCCAGCGTTTTTCCGCAGGGGCCACGCCCGTTACCGCCACAGGGTCGCAAAGCGCGAAGGAACAGCCATCACCTGGCGCTGTGACATCCACCCATGTGATCGCCTCGCAGCTTGCGAGATAGGCCAGATCAGCCCGAAGGCGTTGTGCTTTGGGCAGGAAGCTGACCATCGGCACCACATGGCCCAAACTCAGCAAAGCAAGCTTCGGCCCGTTTGGCGGCAATTTGCCCGCGCGGATCAAATCCGCCAGCATCGAGACCGCGATATAAGCCCCCGAGGAATGCCCCACCACCAAGACCTCATCCACATCCTCCCGCAGGGCTTGGGCGATCCTGTCTGCAAAGGCGGCCATGCGCTCCTCCTGCGCGGGGGGATAGGCCCCTTTGAGCCGCGCCGAGAAGGCGTAATCATGCATCAGATAATAGGCCAGCAGGTGATCGCGCTTTTTAAACCAGTGCAAAATGCCCCAAATCACGAAAGGCGCCATCACAAGGCCAAAGACCGTCAGGGGAATGCCGATCAAAGCGGCGGAAGCATACGCCACCCCATAGGCAAACCCCCAGCCTGCCAGCAGGGCAAGGGCCAGTTGCCCCAGCAAGACCAGAACTGGGTAAAGCGCTGCAATCACAGGGCCTTTTCGCAAACGGGCCAGTCGGAACAATGCGCCCGACCCGATGTAAATCCATGCTGTACGCAGCAATTGCCAATAGGTCGCCGCAATCCCCGTTCCCATGGAAGCGCGCACGATATCGGCCCAATACATCACCTCGATCTCGGCCTCTGTTTTATGGCCGTTGATCTCGGCGCTCACATGCCAGCCGAATGTCGCATCGCTTTGCTTGGGGCCGATTGCAATATCATAGCCTGAAATCTCGGCCTGTTTTGCGCATTCGCGCCTGTAGCGTTCACGATATTTGCGGGGATGCACGGGATCATAGCCGGGGACATACATCACCCGACGCGTTTTGACGTATTGACCTGTGCTCTCACTGCTCATGGGGCCAGAGTAACGTCTAAATCGGGCAAGGAAATGGCGAAATCAGCCAAGCAGCGCGAGGGCGGGGAAAGTCTCGAGCAACCAGAAGGAAAAGGCTGAGAAGGCCCCCGTCAAAAGTGCGAGGCCAACCGCAACCAAAAGCAGGCCCATGATCCGCTCAATCAGGCGCATATGGCGCTTCATGCGGGTCATCACCCCTGTGGCACGCTCGATGAAGATCGCCGTCAGAATGAAGGGCAGACCCAGACCGATGGCATAGATTCCCAAAAGCAACGTGCCGCGCGCAAGGCTGGCCTCGGTCGCGGCCAAGGTCAGGATGATGCCAAGCTGTGGCCCGATGCAGGGCGTCCAGCCAAAGGCAAAAGCCAGCCCCAGAATATAGGCCCCAAAGGCCGATCCGCCGCGGTCGCCCACATCAAGGCGCGCTTCGCGGTCCAGAATTGGAATGCGGTAAAGCCCCAGAAAATGCAGGCCGAAAATGATGATCACAACACCTGCAATACGTGATAGAAGTATCTGGTTTTGCAAGAAAAACTGGCCAAAAATAGACGCAGTAAAGCCGAGGAACAAAAACACCGTCGACAGACCCAGCACAAAGAACAAAGCCGCGATAATTGCACGCGCGCGCGCCGATCTTTGCGAGGACATCTCATCCATCGTGATCCCGCCCATATAGGCGATATAGGGCGGCACAATCGGCAAAACGCAGGGGCTCAGGAAGCTCAGAATACCTGCGCTCAAAGCCACAAGGATCGCGGGCAGGAGGCTGGCGTCATATAGGTCAATTCCGAACATGCCCCCTGCTTATGCGGTTTCACAGCCGCCGTCACCTAGGAGTTTCTCACATTCTTGTGGACGGGGCTGGCAGCGCGGCTTAAGCCGTGGCGGCAATGGAATATGATCTCGATATTGATGCCATCGGGCTGCTCTGCCCCCTGCCCGTCTTGCGCTTGCGCAAGCGGCTGGAGGGGATGGAGGCAGGCCAGATCGCAAGGCTGTGCGCCAGTGATGCCATCGCCCATATCGATGTGCCGCATTTTTGCGAAGAACAGGGCCATGAATTTCTGGGCAGCGCGGACCTGTCTGAGGGCAGCGCGTTTTTCGTCAAGAAATCAGGGAAATAGCACCATGGCCCGCGGGTCCCATGTGACTTGGGTGCGGGTGCCCACCTCCAGCACGGGCCGCCCCACCACATTGCGCATCGAAATCCGCACAGGCTCCTCGGCGCCATCAAGGCGGACGTCGTAATAGGTCATATCGCCGTAATAGACGACCTCATCCACCATGCCTTGCGCAATACGGGCCTTGGTCTGCTCGCCCTCAAAGAGAATCGAGAGCGTCTCGGGCCGCACGCCCACGGCACAGGCCCCGCCGACATCGCCTGCAGGGCATTGCTCGGCCTCGATCTCGGCCTTGCCAAGCCCTGCCACCTCAAGGCTGATCTTGCTGCCCTCAAGGGAGGCATGGCCTTTGAGAAAATTCATAACTCCGATGAATTCGCCCACGCGTTTGGTCTTGGGGCGACGATAAAGCAGTTCCGGCTCGTCCAATTGCGCGATCTCGCCCTCGAACATCACTGCGATGCGGTCGGACATGACCAGCGCTTCTTCTTGGTCATGGGTCACAAGGATGAAGGTGATGCCGACCTCGCGTTGCAATTTGATCAATTCGACCTGCATGATCTCGCGCATCTTTTTATCCAGCGCCGAGAGCGGCTCATCCAGCAGCAAAACCTTGGGCTTGAGGATCAGCGCGCGCGCCAAGGCCACCCGCTGGCGCTGACCGCCCGAGAGCGCATGGGCCGCCCGCGCGCCATAGCCCGACAGCCCCACCATCTCCAGTGCCTCGCCCACGGCGCGGGCCTTTGCAGCGCGGTCCAGCCCCGATTTGCGCAGGCCAAAACCCACATTCTCGGCCACACTGAGATGGGGGAAAATCGCATAGGATTGGAACACCATATTGGTCGGGCGCTTATTGGGCGGCACGCCTTCCATATTTTGCCCCGAAAGCAGGATCGCACCTGAAGAAATATCCTCGAACCCCGCAATCGCGCGCAAAAGCGTGGTCTTGCCGCAGCCCGATGGCCCCAGAAGCGAGAAGAACTCCCCCTGCCCGATCTCGGCGCTGATCCCGCGCAGGGCGTGATACTCGCCGTAATATTTATGCACATCCTGAAGGCGGATGATCGGCGCGTGCTGTTCTGTGTTCGGGGTGGTCACAAGAACCCTCCAGTATCCTTGAGGCCCGCGCGTCTGAGACCACGCTTGCGGACAAATTCAGCCAAAATCAACAAGACCACCGATAGCGCCACAAGAATGGTGCCAAGCGCCATGACAATCGGCAGCCGTGCAGGGAAACGCAGCTGCCCCCAGAGATAAACAGGCAAGGTCGGCTCATTCCCCGAGAGGAAAAACGCGATGATAAATTCATCAAGGCTGATGGTGAAACAAATCAGGAGCGAGGCGATGATGCCAGGCATGACCAAGGGCAGCGTGACAAGGCGAAAGGTGCTGAGCGGCGTCTCGCCCAGATCAATCGCGGCCTCCTCAAGGCTGCGGTCCATATTGGCGAAACTGCCTTGCAGGATGGCCACGGCAAAGGGTGTGCAGATCAAAACATGCCCCGCGATGATCGACCATAACCCTGTCGAGAGCCCCGCCTGCAGCATCACCACCAGCAGCGAGACCGCCACGATGATCTCGGGCAGCACCAAGGGCAGCATGATAAAGCCCAATATCCCCGCTTTGGCAGGAAAGGCATAGCGCGCGCCCGCACGTGCTGCAAACAGCCCCAGACAGGTGGCAAGGATCGCCACGCTCACGGCGATGAACAGGGAATTGCCCGTCGCCTCGATCAGCGCCTCGGTGCCCAAGAGATCGGTGAACCAGCGCGTCGTGAAGCCTTGCAGAGGAAAGGCGATGATCGTGCCGTCATTAAAGGCGAAAAGCGGCAGCAGGATGATCGGCGCATAGAGAAACACCAGATAGATCACCGCATAGATATGAAGACCGCGCCCCTTCATTTCGCCCCCCTTGTCCAGCGCCGCGTCACGAGGATCAGCACCATCGATACCGAGGCCACCATCACCATCGCCAGCACCGCCAGCGTTGCCCCCATCGGCGCGTTATTGAGGCGCATGAATTGCGTCTGGATCATATTGGCGATCATCGTTCCGCCCGACCCACCCACAAGGCGCGGCGTCACATAATCGCCGATGGTGGGAATAAACACGATCAGGATGGCCGCCAGAACACCGGGAACGGCCAAGGGCAAGGTGATGCGCAGGAAGGTCATCACCTTGTTCTCGCCCAGATCACGGGCGGCCTCCAACAGGCTGCGGTCGATTTTCTCAAGGCTCACAAAGATCGGCAGGATGGCGAAAGGCGCATAGGCGTGGGCCAGCGTGATCACCACCGAATTGGCGTTATAAAGGATCCAGCTCAGCGGCTCCTCGATCACGCCCAATGCGATGAGAGAGCCATTAACCGGCCCGTCATAGGCAAGGATCACCCGCCACAAAAACACGCGGATCAGATAGCTGGTCCAGAAAGGAATGGTGATCAGAAACAGCCAGAGAGATTTACGGCTCGGATCGACATGAAAGCTGACGAAATAGGCAATCGGAAAGGCGGTGATCACGGTCAGGGCGGTGACCGCCAGCGAGATACGCAGGCTGCGCATCATCAATTCCCCATAAAGCGGGTCGGTCAGCGCCTCGCGGTAATTGGCAAGGGTCAGGCTGCGGTCAATGGTCAGGAAATCCTGCGTCCAGAAGCTGAACAGGATGATGCTGAGCAAGGGCGCGGCCAGCATGACCAGCGCATAGATCAGCGGCGGGCTGACAAGGGTCAGACCTTTCGCTGCATCGGTTCTCAGACGCTTGCCGAACCATCCCGTCTCGCGCATCGCAAGACACCCACCCTGTTTCCAACCGCTAGATTGGATGATCCTTACGGCAATAAGAGGGCTGCGCAAGGGATTCGACGGGGCTTGGGTATTGCTGCGAAAGGCACCCGAAGACGGGTCCTCAGAGCATAGTTTCAGCGGATAGGTCACGCAGCTTTGCAGGTGTTCTTTCAAAAAACTCCTAAACGTTGCGGCAAACTGTCCGTTTATTTAGGCGACTTTATTAAATTCTCGGACCCTAGTTATGACTTACCAGCGCCCCACCTCTGCTCATCACGACACGCTACACGAGGACATCCAATCTCGCGCGGAGGCCGAGGCCGATGCGGCCGTGATCAAAATGGTCAATGACACGCAAGCCGTGATCCATTTCAAGATGGACGGCACGATCATCACCGCCAATCCGAATTTCCTCGGGGCTGTCGAATACCCTCTGGACGAAGTGGCAGGGCGCCATCATTCGATCTTTGTCGATCCCGATTATGGCAAGAGCGAAGAATACAGAACCTTCTGGGCCGATTTGCAGGCGGGACGCAGCTTTACCGACCAATTCCCGCGCGTCACCAAAACTGGGAAAAAGATCTGGATCCAAGCAACCTATGCCCCCGTCAAGGATGAAAATGGCACCCTGACCCGTGTGGTCAAAGTGGCCACTGACATCACGGAACGGGTCACCGCGATTGAAGAGGTCGCACAAGCACTCTTTGATCTGCGCGATGGTAAATTGACCACGCGGGTCGCGATCAGCTCCCTGCCCGATATGGCCAAAATCGCCACCGCCTATAATGAGGCGGTCTCGCATATGTCCAATCTGATGCGCAATGGCACCGCCGTCAGTGGCGAGGTTCATACCATCGGCGAGGCCATCACCAATGCCTCGGGCGAATTGGCTAGCCGCGCAACCCACCAAGCCTCGCAAATCGAGCAGACCGCCGCCGCGGTGGAAGAGTTGACCTCCTCCACACAGGCCAGTGTCGAGAGCGCGCGCCGCGTTTTGACAGGGGCCAATACTACCCGTGATCGCACCAATGAAAGCGAAACAGTGGTCCAGAACGCCATCGCTGCGATGCATAAGATCAAGGATAGTTCGGACCGGATCGCGCAGGTTATCTCGGTGATTGATGATATTGCCGCGCAAACCAATCTTCTGTCGCTCAACGCCGCGATTGAGGCGGCACGCGCTGGCGCTGCGGGACGCGGCTTTGCCGTTGTGGCCTCGGAAGTGCGGCAATTGTCTCAGCGCAGCGCCGATAGCGCGCGTGAAATCAGCGAGTTGATCGCCGAAAGTCAGAAACATGTAACGGGCGGTGTCGATCTCGTCGATAAAACGGGCCAAGAGCTGCGCCGCATCTTCGATGATATTGGGGAATTGACCAGCAATATCGAGGAAATCGTCACGGGCGTGAATGAGCAGAACACCGCCTTGGGCGACATCAACAGCGCCGTCTCCAATATGGAGACCGTGACGCAAGAAAACGCCACATTGGCGGAGGAATTGTCAAAAGACAGCGGCAACCTGACCCAAGCGGCCACAGGTCTGACCAAGGAATTGCAGTTCTTTAAACTCGATCAGCACGCGCAGGCCGAAGTGTCCCCCGCAATGCTGCAGGAATACGCAGCGATGATGCGCAATGCGGGCTTGGCGCAGCCAAACTGACCCAGCCCCATCCGTTCCAAACAAAAAGGCCACCCGCGCAGGGTGGCCTTTTTGGTTTTTCGGGATCGCGCGGAGACGCGATTAACGCTTCGCTATTCAATACCTCAAAAAATTATTTTTATTCAATAATTTATAGTGACACAAAAAATATGCTAATCTCCTGCTAACCATAATCAGCTCAAATATGAGCTTTTGACAAACAGATGGATGATGCACTGCAGATTCTCTTATCACTCATACACTACACCCCAACCCAAACGTCGCATACACGCCTCATTAAACGCTTGCTCGTACCCATTCCCGTCTGGTTGATATTGAAGATATTCATAGCGTGGCTGCTCTATGTGCCTAATGTAGGCATGGAAACAGGTAAGATTATAATCCCTATCAAATTTTCCTGCATCAAACTGTCGCCCATCAAGCAAGTACCAACGAGCAGTAGGACCAGTAGACACACAACCAGCCAAACCAAGCGTAATACAAATTGTCAGTAAAAATCCTTTACGAAACATAGCATTTCCTTCTCGTTTCACTATGCCAGAACCTCAGCCAATCTGCTACAAGAACGGTAGCGCTGAAACTGTCAATGTCCACTAGAAAACGCACACGCAGCGCCCTCGCAGCGCGTAGCAGCCAACAGCAGTCCACTGCCCTCCACCCCACTGTACGCTTACTACACACGCTGTACGCTACCACTGCACAGCAAGCTTACATCGTTTTTCGATGTAAGCACTACTTGGGGGCTATGGGCTTGATGGGTTGGATTGGCTGCGTGTTGGGCTGCTGCTTTTGCTGCTGTGAAGGCTGCATTGGTGCAACTTGGGGGAATTTGGGTGCGTTTGGCGAGTTGGGTATAGGCACACTGCGCACAGCGCGACGCTGCTTTTGTTTTGGAGCAGTGCTCTGCTCAATGTCTCGCGCCTCGTCCGCAATCGCACTTGCCATCAAGCGTACTACCTCCAAGCGCACTGCTGCTCGTTCCTCACTCGTTATCTGCCTAATCAAATTCAGCGCACGTTGCACATCAGCCAAAGCACTCAATGCAACACCCCCATATGTGCAAAATCACCACCCAAAATCTGTAAGTACTTCACGACAAGAAACTGCGCCGCAAAATTTCTTTCTGCAAAACCCATTTCAAGCAGCACCCATTCGTTCTGCAACACGCCACTTTGCTTCTGCTTGTTCGTTTAATGCAGCAGCACACTTTTCGTGTAGCGCAGCAAAACGCTCTGCCCAAGCCCTATGTCGTGCTTCGCTGCCACGCTCAAGTTTTGCACGATAATAATTCAATTTACTTGCACAGACAGCCAAAGCATCTGCGCTTGGCTGTAAATTTTGAAACCTTAAAGTGCGCATATAACTTGCGTTCTTTCCAAGCCACCCAACACAAAATTCTTCTTCACCCTTAACAGCGTTCGCAGCCATAAGTTCTCGTTTAATTTCTTCCAAAACCATTTTCGTCACTGTTTCTCACCTCGTGCATAAATACACGTGAGCAATTTGTAGATGCTCACACAAAGTATTTATCGATGAACCACAACAAATATGCAGAACACGAACTACGCGAACGCATTAAGGCAGAAGGTGCAACTTGGGTTGCACAACAACAATTTTGGATATTTGGTACAGCAAAATACTTTGATGGCACAGAGATACACGATTACAAGGCGCACAAAGACATAAGGCACTACTTTAATACAATAGATAAGGCGATACTGCGCAGACAAGACTATGACGAAGGCAGAAGGCTACAAAGATTGGCATTCT
>CBFHMG010000008.1:0-121805 GCA_965656935.1 uncultured Paracoccaceae bacterium | reverse complement strand
GTCCTCAGCGCCATCTTGACCCTCGACGTTGTCATAAACCCCGTGATGCAGACCGAATGTCCAAGCGTCCATGGAGTAAGCCAAGCCGATACCAAAGTGGGTCAAATCTTCGTCCCAAACTTCTACATCAGCCACGGAGTAGTTCACTCCCCATGAGATATTACCCATAGCGCCACCAAGGCTCATACCGGTAATTTCAATATCAGCATTCTCGGCAGATCGGGACTGATGACCCAAACCGATGTCCAGCGAGCCGCCACCCATGTCGACGGAATATTTCAGACCGATACCGTACACAGGGTCGCCGCGATCTACAGCAGTGCCACCGTCAATTGCAGCCGAAACAGCCAAGCTTACACCACCAAAGGTGTTGTCGTAACGAGCAATTTGTCCACCGTAACGTGCGTCGAGGCCAGCGTTACCATTCCAGCCGAGGCCTTCATGCGCGTCGGTTGCGAAACCGTTGCCCGCAGGTACTTCATCCATCGCCCAGTCGTACGCACCATCGGTGTCACCCATTGTCAGAGTGCCAAAGCCGCCGGAGATGAAGAGTGTCTCACCACCTTGCGTCGCAGGAGCGAACGCCGCAGAAGCGCCTCGGGAGCCAAGGATAAACGAATCTTCTGTGTCGCCGTCAGCGTTAGCGTCCAAATTAAAATCAGCTTCGTTAAACAAAACTGGACCGTTTGTTCCGTCCGACTCGTCGAGATCGATCGACGCGCCGAATGTCAGGCCACCATCGGTGGTGCCGGACATGGTGAATGTTACGTCGACGTCAGTGATGAAATCGCTGTTTGTGCCACCTGCAGTGCCGCCTGTGCCAAACATACCCATTGCTGCCGAACCGGACAGAGCAACGTCTGCCTGAGCAACGCCAGCTGTGGCTACCAGAGCAGTAGTAGCGAAGAGAACCTTTTTCATGGTTTTTCCCTCGAATTGATTAAATTTGTTACCTCAACACGGGGAAGTCCGAATTGAGTATGCCTTTCTCTCTTACTTCCACGGTTTGATTGCAAGAAAGCTGAACAACCCGTCCTGATGTTCCAGCTCGGATGGTGCAGACATGTCACAGTCGATTTTTCGGCCTCTATATCTAGGGCCTTGCCGCATTGGGGGGGCTAGGCTACCAAGGCCTCGTGATTGCTGAGAACAAGAGGGGCGGCACGGTATGAAGATTTCAAGGCTCGTATTGGTCTGCGCTTTGGGTGTGGCTGGCCTTTCGCTTGGCGCATGTGGGCGGTTTGGCGACTCATTCGGCGGTGCGATGGATCGTGAGATGTCGCCTGAGACACGCGAGCAACTGATCGCAGGCGGCACTTTGGCGGACCCCAATCGTGAAACGCTGTTCGACTTGTTCACCAATGCCGATGATCCCAATGTCACTGTGGAAGTGAACCGCTACCTGTGGAACGCCTCGCTCGAGATTCTGGACTTCATGCCCATTGAGGCGGCTGATCCGTTTTCTGGTGTGATTGTATATGGATACGGCACACCACCAGGTGGTGGGCGTGCATACCGCGCCACTGTTTATGTGCAGGACCCTGCGCTTGATGCGCGTTCGCTTCGCGTTGCGCTAGCAACACGTGGTGGTGCCGTGAACCGCGAGACATCGCGCCAAGTCGAAGATGCCATCCTGACGCGTGCGCGCCAGCTCCGTATCCGCGACGCTGGCCTCTAGACCCCGCGCGAGAGCAGGCTTAAACACACGCCGGGCAAATGCCCGGCGTTTTTCGTTCTACCAGACGACCCGAGAGGAATTGATATGTCCCGCTATGAGCCAAGCACCATCGAGCCGAAATGGCAAAAAGCATGGGATGATGCTGAAGTCTTCCTCGCCAAACGCGATGAAAGCCGCCCGAAATATTACGTGCTGGAGATGTTCCCCTATCCATCGGGCCGTATCCATATCGGGCATGTCCGCAACTACACCATGGGCGACGTGATTGCCCGCTATAAGGCAAGCACGGGTCATAATGTGTTGCACCCGATGGGGTGGGATGCGTTTGGTATGCCTGCCGAGAATGCCGCCATGGAAAATGGCGGGCATCCGGGTGATTGGACCTATCAGAATATCGATATCATGCGCGGCCAGATGAAGCCTTTGGGGCTGTCTATCGATTGGAGCCGCGAGTTTGCCACCTGCGATCCCGAATATTACGGCCAGCAACAAGCGCTCTTCCTCGATATGTTGGAGACCGGCCTCGTCTATCGCAAGAACGCCGTGGTCAATTGGGACCCCGAGGATATGACCGTTCTGGCCAATGAACAGGTGATTGACGGGAAGGGCTGGCGCTCGGGCGCGGAGGTGGAACGCCGCGAGCTGACCCAATGGTTCTTCAAAATCTCAGATATGGCGGATGAGCTGCTAACAGCGCTGGACGGTCTGGATGACTGGCCAGAAAAAGTGCGCCTGATGCAGGCCAATTGGATCGGCAAGTCGCGCGGTCTGCAATTTGGCTTTGGCCTGACCGAAGCCGTGGGCGGCCATGATCGGATCGAAGTCTATACAACGCGGCCCGATACGCTGATGGGTGCAAGTTTTGTGGGCATCTCGCCTGATCATCCTTTGGCCAAGGAGCTGGAAGCAGAACGCCCCGAGATCGCGGAATTCTGTGCCGAGTGCCGCAAGGGAGGCACAACGGCAGAGGCGCTGGAAAAAGCCGAAAAGATGGGGTTCGATACAGGCCTGACGGTACGCCACCCCTTTGACACGGCTTGGGAATTACCCGTCTATATCGCCAATTTCATCTTGATGGATTACGGCACAGGCGCGATTTTCGGCTGCCCTGCGCATGACCAGCGTGACCTCGATTTCGCGCGTAAATATGGTCTTAAAACGCCTTTGGTCTTCACAAGTATCAATTCTACCCTGGGTGATCCTGAGGCGGGTGTTATTTATAGCGGCCAAACAGTTGGTGGCCAACCAGTAACGGTAAATCCAGAAACAGGTACTGAGGCATTTGTTCCCGCCAAAACGGAAAAAGTTCGCTATTTGCTCGGCTTCGCAGGCGAAGAGATGCAAACCGGCGCTGACGGAATTGATGCCGCCATTGCCTTTTGTGAAGCCAATGGTGTTGGCCAAGGCGTCACGAAATTCCGCCTGCGTGATTGGGGGTTGAGCCGCCAGCGCTATTGGGGCTGCCCGATCCCTGTCGTGCATTGCGAGGCCTGCGGCGTGGTGCCCGAGAAGAAGGAAAACCTGCCGATTGAATTGCCCAAGGATGTCACGCTCGACATTCCGGGAAACCCGTTGGACCGCCACCCGACATGGCGCAATTGCGTCTGTCCGTCTTGCGGTGCTGATGCCCTGCGGGAAACCGATACGATGGATACGTTCGTGGATAGCTCGTGGTATTACGCGCGCTTCACTTCGCCCCGTGCCACCACCCCGACTGTGGCAGAGGATGCCGAGTATTGGATGAATGTGGACCAGTATATCGGCGGGATCGAACATGCGATTCTGCATCTTCTTTATTCGCGCTTCTTTGCGCGCGCGATGCAGGTCACAGGCCATTTGCCCGAAACCGCCAAGGAGCCGTTCAATGCCCTGTTCACACAAGGCATGGTGACCCACGCGATTTTCCAGACCCGTGATGCCAAGGACCGCCCCGTCTATCACTTCCCCGAGGATGTCGATCTGCGCGATGGAAAAGGCTTTACCAAGGACGGCACCGAAGTGGAGATCATCCCTTCGGCCAAAATGTCGAAATCCAAGAAAAATGTGGTCGATCCCGTAAATATCATTGCGCAATACGGTGCTGATACCGCGCGTTGGTTCGTGTTGTCCGACAGCCCTCCCGAGCGTGACGTGGAATGGACGGCCTCTGGTGCCGAGGCTGCGTTCAAGCATCTTAGCCGTGTCTGGATGCTGTGTGACCGCATTTCCCAAATGGATAGAGCCGCTGCGGGCGAAGGGGATGACGAGCTGTTGCGCGCTATGCATCGCGCGATTGTCGATGTCACGAACGGGATCGAAAGCTTTGGCTTTAATGCAGCGATTGCAAAGCTTTACGGCTTCACCAATGTCTTGAGCAAATCCAAAGCCAGCCATGCCGTCCAGCGTGAGGCCTTGATGGTCTTGGCGCAATTGATGTCGCCGATGACGCCGCATCTGGCTGAAGATATCTGGGCGCATCAAGGCGGCGAGGGGTTGGTTGCGAAAGCCCCTTGGCCCGTGGCGGATGAGGCCATGCTGGTTGAGGATACGGTGACCCTGCCGATCCAGATCAATGGCAAACGCCGTTCCGAAATGACCGTCTCCAAGGAGGCGTCGAAGGAAGAGGTTGAAAAAATCGCGCTTGCGGATGAGGCTGTTCAAAAGGCGCTGGAAGGCCGTGCGCCCAAGAAGCTAATCGTTGTTCCGGGGCGTATCATCAATGTCGTTATTTGATCGAAGCCAGATATGAAGCTCTCTACCCGCGACGCAAATGTGTATTTCAAGCGTCCTGATCAATCTGCCACGGGCTGTTTGATCTATGGCGCGGATGCGATGCGGGTGGCGATCAAGCGGCAGGATCTTTTGCAGAACCTGCTGGGAGAGAATGCAGATAGCGAGATGCGCCTTGCCCGTATTCCTGCGGGGGATTTGCGCTCGGATCCTGCTGGATTGATTGATGCGATCAAGGCGACAGGCTTTTTTCCCGGCGCGCGCGCTGTTTTTGTCGAAGACGCCGCTGACGGTCTGGCCCCTGTGATCAAGGCAGCGCTTGAAGAATGGTCCGAAGGGGATGCCCAGATCATTGTGACAGCCAAGCAATTAGCCGCGAAATCTGCGCTTCGCAAACTGTTCGAGACCCATAAACGCGCTTATGCCGTTGGCATTTATGATGATCCGCCAAGCCGTGACGAGATCGAGGCCGATCTGAAAAACGCAGGCGTGGCCGAGATTGACCGCACGGCAATGGCCGATCTGACATCGCTGGCGCAAGCCCTTGATCCAGGTGATTTTCGCCAGACTGTCGAGAAGCTGGCCTTGTTCAAATTGGGCGACACCACGCCTGTGACCTCTGAGGATGTTGCGGCCTGCGCGCCTGCAACCATTGAGGCCGAGATTGATGATATCCTGCATGCCGCCGCCGAGGCGCAGGCGGGTGCAATCGGGCCTTTGGTGGCGAAACTGGGTGGCCAAGGCACCCAGCCCGTGGGGCTTTGCATTGCCGCATTGCGCCATTTTCGGGCTTTGCACGCTGCCGCTGCCCATCCAAATGGCCCTGTCGCGGGTTTGATGGCGATGCGCCCACCCGTTTTCGGCCCCCGCCGAGATCGCATGTCGCGGCAGGCGCAGGCTTGGGGGCTGTATCGGCTGGAAGATGCTTTGCGTCTTTTGGTCGATACCGATTTACAGCTTCGCTCCAGTCAGCAGGCCCCACAAATGGCCTTGATGGAGCGTGCGCTGATCCGTTTGGCGATGATGCCGCGCGGGCGATAAGGGCGGTTTGAGGCCTCTATAGACTCTGTGCCAGCCTTGTCTCCGCCCCTGTGATTAAGCCTTGCATTGCGCGGCCGCGCGCCCTGCCCAAGCGCCAGTGGCAAAACAGGCAGACAAAAGGTAGCCGCCTGTCGGCGCTTCCCAATCCAGCATCTCGCCTGCACAAAAGACATTGGGCAAGTCGCGCAGCATCAGGTTTTCATCCAGCGCATTCCATGTGACACCGCCCGCGGTCGAGATCGCCTCATCCATCGGGCGGGGGCCTTGGTGCGCAACAGGCAGCGCTTTGAGGCGTTCGGCCAAGGTGTGATCATCAGCAGGCAGGGGCCGCCCGAATTCCATCACAAGGGCGAGTTTCGCGCCTGAAAGCCCAAGCCGCTTGCGCAGGCGGTTTGACAGGGTTTCCTTGGCTTTGGCACCGCTTAGCTTTTCAACAATTTGCGCGATCTCCAATTGCGGTAAAAGATCAAGCGCCAGATCAGCCCCTTCGCGCAGGGCTTTGGAAACGGCATAGATGCCGCCGCCCTCAATCCCTCGCGATGACAAGACAAATTCGCCACTGACCCTGTGCTCACCCGCGATCAGGGTGACGGATTTTATGGGCTGGCCTAGATGCGCTGCCATATGATCGGACCACGCAACGTGAAAACCCATATTTGCGGGCTTGAACGGGGCAATAGGCACGCCTTTTTGCGCCAGCCATTCCACCCAAGCGCCATCCGAGCCAAGCCTTGCCCAACTGCCGCCACCCAAGGCCAGCACGGTGACTTTTGGCTGGATCAGGCGGGTGCCATCTGGTGTGTCAAAGCGGAAAGCATCGGCCTGCCATCCAGTCCAGCGCCAGCGAGTGCGGGTTTCGACATTGAGGTCTTGCATCCAAGCCCGCAGCAAGGGTGAGGCTTTCATCGCTTTGGGAAAGACGCGCTTGGACGTTCCAGTGAACACCTCTTGGCCAAGCGCGCGCGCCCAATCTTGCACGGCCTCTGGGGGGAAGGCCTTTAGCATCGGGCGAAGAGGTTCGGCGGCCTCCATATAGCTGGCGAGAAAGGCCTCGAAACCCTCATCCTTGGTCAGGTTCAGGCCTGATTTGCCAGCCATCAGGAATTTGCGCCCAACCGATGGTTTTGCTTCGGTGATCACAACCTGCCGCCCTGCGCGCACCAATTCGCTTGCAGCCATCAAGCCCGCAGGGCCTGCGCCGATCACCAATGCATCAATGTGGTCTGCTGTTTCGCTCAACGGCCCTTGCCTTTTGTTCAATTCCCACCACCCTCTTGGCCTGAGCGAAGCCAAAGACGCAAGCCATGAGCCCTGACACAGACCCGATTTGCCCCTTTTGCCACCGCCCTATCCCTCCTGAGGCGAAGCAAAGCCTGCATCACCTGATCCCCAAGCTACGCGGCGGCAAAGGGGGGCCTACAGTCTTGTTGCATCAGATCTGTCATAATGAAATCCATGCAACATTGTCCGAGGCCGAGCTTGCGCGCAGCTATAACAGCGTCGATGCGCTGCGCACCCATCCAAGGCTTGCGACATTCATCAAATGGATCAGCAAGCGCCCGCCCGATTTTCATTCCAAAACATCGGGTGGCAGGCGAGCATGGAAGAACCGCTAGCTACAAAGCGTTTTGATCCCGCGGAGCACCTCGGATTTGCCAGCCAGCGCATCCTCCGCGAGGGATTTGGCATGCTCCAATAGCTCATCAGGCGCAACGATCCGTTCGATCAACCCGAAAGTCAGCGCGTCTTCGGCCGTGATCTTCTGACCGCCAAGCAGGATCAATTTCGTGCGCGCAGGCCCGATCAGGGCGGACATGCGGCCGGGATCAGAGGGTTGTGGCAAAAAGCCGAGCTTGGCCACGGGGTAGAAAAACCGCGCCTGTGGCACAGCAATCCGCAGGTCGCAGGCCAGTGCCATGCCAAAGGCCCCGCCCGCCAAAGTGCCGTTGAGCGCGGCAATCGTGAGGCAAGGCAGGCTTGCAATCGCGCCCGAGAGCCTTTCCCACAAGGGTGAGGTCGCAAGCCCCGCATGCGCTTCTTCCAGATCGGCACCTGCGCTGAAAACGCGCGCGCCCGACCCCGTCAGAATCATGGCGCGGATCGCGCTATCTGTCTTGGCATCTTCGGCGATCTGGGACAGCTCCTCCAGCATCGCGGCGGTTAGGGAATTCGCCTTATCAGGCCGATCCAGCGTGACAATCCAAAGCCCATCTTCACGGTCCAGACGGATCATTCGATCAGCCCGATACGGCGGCGGAGGTTTTCATCGCGCAACGAGAGTTCGGTTCCAACGACGCCATCCGCATCCGCGCTGCACATCCAGAGCAGGCATTCCGCAGGCCATTCGGCGGGAATATGCACCTCCCAATCCAATTGGCTGACAGGGTTGATGCCCGAGGCCTTGATGTCGCGCTGCATATCCGTGGCAACGGTTCCAGGCGACAGACCCATCGCACGGATGCCTTTCTCGCCATATTCCTTATGAAGACAATCTGTCAGCATCGCCGCCCCCGCCTTGGAGGTGCAATAGGCGCTCCATGCTTCAAGCGGGTTATGGGCCGCGCCCGAACTGATGGTGATGATCGTGCCGCCACCTTGGTCGAGCATGCTCGGCAGGGCGGCATGGATGCCGTTGAAAACGCCTTTGATATTGATATCGATCACCTGCCCCCAAGCTTCGGGATCGGCATCGCCAATATGCGTAATCGGATCGATCACGCCTGCATTATTGATCACGATATCGATGCTGCCGAAGGCCTCTTTCGTGACGTTCATCGCGGCCTCGACCTCCCAATAGCGGCTGACATCGCAAGGAATAGCGAGCGCTTTTTCGCCAATTTCGCCTGCCAGATCGGCAATCGCCTCGCGTGAGCGGGCAAGCAGCGCAATATTGGCACCAGCGCGCGCAAATATGCGTGCAGCGGCCTCTCCGATTCCTCGGCTTGCGCCGGTGATGACCACAGTTTTTCCGGTGAGGTCTGTTTTGCCTGCCATATCGTCGTTCCTTTTTGATCAATGTGAAACAGGTGTTCACAATTGCGCTTCAGCCAAAGCTCCTCTTGACCCGCCGCGCCTTGGCGTCAAACATTGCCTTAAATTCATTCGATGGAAAGCCAGTTATGCCCCAGCCCAAGTTATTCGTTTTGTATATGTCGACCGCAACGCTTTTTATGGGCGCTCCTGCGCTGGCTGAAATTACCGCTCAGGAGCTTTGGGCGGAATGGCAGAGCTTTAATGAAACCATCGGCCAGCAGGTTGAGGCGGCATCCGTTCAGGAAACAGGAAGCGGGTTGACCATTTCGGGCGTTACATCGACTGCAATCCAGCAAGGTGTCACCTCGACCTCCAGCATCGATGAAATCACCATGACAGAAAACGGCGATGGCACCGTGTCGGTGGCCTTCTCTGACACCTATACCATCATTACATCGGCCGAAGTCTCTTCCAGTGGCGGTCTTCCTCCGAAGGCGGGCGATGCACCTTTGCCTTTGCCCAATTCTACGGCTGCTGATTTGGAGATGACGATCAGTGGCATGTCCAGCGCCACAATGACTGTCTCGCAAGACGGTGATGACAGGCTTTACGACTATGAAGCGCCCTTGCTGGTTTTGACCATGGCGCCGCTGGATGGCCCGCAAGGCATTGAGGAGGATATTACCCTCTCGATGAATATGACCAATTCCACCGCGCAATATCGTTTATCGGATGCGCAGAGCGAGACCGCCGAACTTGGTTTTTCTGGCACAACGCAGGCGCTGTCGGGGGCTCTTTCGGTAATTGGGGGCGGCACAAACATCTCGTTTAATTTTGCGGTGCAAGACCTCTCGAATGAGGGGGAAATCGATATGGACTCTTACGCCAGATTTGCCCAATTCGACCCGAATGTTGCGCCTGAAAACCTGATGATGCGGCTGGATGGCAGCTATGCCTCGGGCAGTTACCAAATGCTGGTGCTTGATGGCGGCACGACCCTGACCTCGAACGGGTCGAACGAGGGTGGTGATGTGACGATGGCCTTTGCCGATGGCGGGATGCAGTTGGGCATGTCGACCCAAAGTCCGAGCATCCAGATGTCTGGCTCTGATCTGCCCGCTCCGATCAGCGTATCGGCGGCATCATCCGAGTTCAGCCTTACCCTTCCGATCGAGGCCCTGCCTGAGCCCAATGAAATGGCGCTCCGCATTGATTATCAGGATCTGATCCTTGGGGATGATCTGTGGGATGCCTTTGATCCTGGTCGCAATATCCCGCGTGACCCCGCCACCCTGACGGTCGATCTGACGGGTGAGGTGCAGATGTTCCAAAGCCTTCTCGCGATTGACCCTGAGACAATGCAAGGCCCTCCCGGCGAGTTGCGCTCGGCCCAATTGAACGAATTGACCTTGTCGGCGGCTGGCGCAAGCCTTGCTGGTGCGGGGCAGGTGGTGTTCACGCCCGGACAGCTTGTTCCCATGCCGATTGGCCAGATCGATCTGACGGCATCAGGCCTATTCGGTTTGTTGGACCGTCTGACAGCGGCGGGTTTCCTGCCTGCAGAACAGGCGGCCATGGCGCGCGGTGTCTCGGCCATGTTCGCCCGTCCGGGTGCGGGGCCAGATACATTGGAATCGACAATCGAATTCACCCAAGATGGGGGCATCACAGCGAATGGCTTTCCCCTGCGATAGGCAGGGTTTGGTGTAGGGCATCTTGCACCAAGGGCCATGGCGGACTAGGTCAGGTTCAGTTCCTTAAAGGATTGGCCGATGACTGTTCCCCTCGACACGCTTACCCATGCCCTGATTGACGCGGCCAAACGTGCAGGCGCGGATGATGCTGACGCGATTGCTGTTTCGGGCACGTCGCTCTCTATTGATGTGCGGGCGGGCGGCTTGGAACAGGCCGAGCGTTCCGAGGGCACCGAGATTGGCCTGCGTGTTCTCATCGGGAAGCGGCAGGCCTGTGTCTCGGCCTCTGATACGCGGCCCGAGACGATTGCGGAAATGGCCGAACGCGCCGTCACAATGGCCCGCCTTGCGCCTGAAGACCCGTCCATCGGATTGGCGGAATCCGCCCAATTGGCAACCGACCGCGATGCAAGCCCGCTGGATATGGCCGACCCTAACCCTGAGCCCAACCCGAGTGAGTTGGAAGAGGTCGCGCGGCGCGCGGAAGCTGCTGCTTTGGCGGTTCAAGGCATCTCGCAGGTGCAATCGGCGGCCGCTGGCTATGGCCGCCGTCAGGTTCATCTGGCGGCCAGCAACGGGTTTTCAGGAGGCTATGCCCGCACCGATCACGGGGTCTCTTGCGTGGCCATTACGGGCGAAGGCACCCAGATGGAGCGGGATTATTTCGGCGATGGCCGCAATCATCGTAGTGATCTGATAAGCCCCGAGGAAATCGGGCGCATGGCCGCTGAACGCACCATTGCGCGTTCAGGTGCGCGCAAACCAAAAACAGGCGCCTATCCTGTTCTGTTTGACGAGCGGATTTCATCATCGATGATTGGTCATTTGTTGGCCGCGATCAATGGTGCCTCGATTATGCGCGGCTCCTCTTGGTTGCGCGATGCGATGGGAGAGCAGGTTTTGCCAAAAGGCCTGCACCTGATCGAAGACCCACGCCGCCCGCGTGTGTCGGGCTCCAAGCCCTTTGATGCCGAGGGGCTTCAGACCGAACGGCGCTTGCTGGTCGAGGATGGCGTGTTGCAAAGCTGGACGCTTGATCTGGCCACTGGGCGCAAACTGGGCATGGCCTCAACGGCGAATGCCGCGCGCGGCACATCCTCACCGCCCTCGCCAGCCTCTGGCAATATGGAACTCACCCAAGGCAATGCATCGCGTGAGGAATTGATCAGGGAGATGGGGACAGGGCTGTTGATCACCTCGATGATCGGCTCCTCTATCAATCCGACAACGGGCGATTATTCACGTGGGGCATCGGGTTTCTGGGTCGAAAATGGCGAGATCGCCTATGCCGTGAATGAATGCACTGTGGCAGGCAATCTGCGCGAAATGCTTATGTCGATGACGCCCGCAAATGACGCGCGCAGTCATCTGTCGCGCGTGGTGCCGTCGCTTTTGATTGAAGGTATGACACTTGCCGGAGAATGAGGCCGATCTTCGGCTCCTGATTGATGCGGCCCATGCCGCAGGCGAGATCGCTGCGCGCCATTGGAAGCGTGACCCCGAGGTTTGGCATAAACCCGATGAGGCGGGCCCCGTGACCGAGGCTGATCTTGCCATCGACAAAATGCTTGCCGCCGAGTTGGGGGGCGCACGCCCCGATTATGGCTGGTTGTCAGAGGAAACAACCGACACCGATGCGCGCCAATCGCGGGAGAAAACCTTCATCATTGATCCAATTGATGGCACCCGCGCCTTCATCGAAGGTTCAAAGGATTTTTCCCATTCTCTGGCAATTGCGGAACAGGGTCAGGTGACGGCAGCAGTGGTATTCCTGCCGATGTCCGACAAGCTTTATTGCGCGACATTGGGCGGGGGAGCATGGCTAAATGAACAGCCTCTGACCGCGTCTTCGCGTGACGAGGATCAAGAGGCCATGATCCTCACATCCAAACCCAATCTTGCCGCTGAATGGTGGCCAGGTGGGGTGCCTGCGATTGATCGCCAGTTCCGCTCGTCATTGGCCTATCGCCTTGCGCTTGTGGGCGAGGGGCGTTTTGACGGCATGGTGACCTTCCGCGACAGTTGGGAATGGGATATCGCCGCTGGTGCCCTGATCGCTTCCGAGGCGGGGGCGGCTGTGACCGACCGATTGGGCGCGCCGCTTGCCTTCAACAACCCCCATCCGCAAACCGCAGGCATATTGGCCGCCGCGCCTAAATTGCACGCGCGCCTGATGGCGCGGATCGCGCCAGCCGCTTGACCCTTTCCACCATATCCTTAGGTTGCACCCAACGCTCCTTAAAGCAGTAGGTTTCTGATGCCCCAACGCCTCCATCTCGTCTTCGGCGGTGAGCTTGTCGATCCGACGCGCACCGAATTCAAGGATGTGAACGACATCCATATCGTGGGGATTTTCCCGAATTATCAGGCGGCCTATGACGCTTGGAAAAGCGAAGCACAGCGCACCGTCGATAATGCGCATATGCGCTATTTCATTGCCCATCTTCACCGCCTTCGTGACGAAGAAGCTGCGGCCTCCTCAACCGAAGAGATCGGCTGAGCACGCGCGATGGCTAGGTCCCCCGCACTTTGGGCCTATCTGGCCTATTCCCGACATGCGGAAGGGTTTGCCGAGCGTAAACTCGCCAAGCGGCTTGCGGCTGGCAAGGAAGATCCAAACCGTCTTGATGAGCGTCGCGGCATTGCCTCACGCGCGCGGCCCGATGGACCCTTAATGTGGTTTCATGCGGCCTCGGTGGGGGAATCCCTGTCGTTGCTGGAATTGCTACGGCGCATCTCGGAAGAGCGGCCCGATCTGCATTTTCTGGTCACCACTGGAACCGTGACCTCGGCCGAGATCATGGCCAGCCGTCTGCCGCCAGCCGCTTTCCATCAATTCATTCCCCTAGATGCCACGGCTTTTGTGAAACGCTTTCTGGATCACTGGCGCCCTGATGTCGCGGTCTGGACTGAATCTGAGTTTTGGCCCTCCCTTCTGGTTGAAACCGCCAAGCGCGATATTCCGATGCTGCTGATCAATGCGCGCATCTCCAAGCAGAGTGTTGATCGCTGGCGTTTCCTGAAGGGTGCTGCGCGGGCTTTGCTGGGTTTGTTTCAGAACGCACAGGTGCAAGACGAGGTCTCGGCCATGTATCTGCGCCGCCTCGGCTTGCCAGTGGAGAGGACCGAAATTACGGGCACCCTCAAGGAAGGGGCGGCCGCGTTGCCCTGTGATGAGGATATCCGTGCCAGTTTCGTGGCGCGTTTGGGAAATCGCCCGACTTGGCTGGCGGCCTCGACCCATGAGGGTGAGGAGGAGCAGGTTCTGGCCGCGCATCGTTTGGCGCTGAAATCGAACCCGCGTCTTTTGCTTATCCTTGCACCACGCCATCCTGACCGTGGCGATAGCTTGGCCGAGATGCTGCAAGCCGATGGCTGGAGCTATGCACGCCGCGCGGCGGGGGAATTGCCCGACAAAGAAACCCAAGTCTATCTGGCCGATACGATGGGTGAATTGGGCCTGTGGTACAGGATCGCGCCTGTTAGTTTTGTGGGAGGCTCATTGATGCCGATTGGCGGACATAATCCGTTTGAACCCGCGGCGCTGGGCTCGGCCATTTTGCATGGGCCCTATATCACCAATTTCGTCGATATTTACCAAAGGCTCACCGATGTGCGTGCGGCGCGGCTGGTCTCGCGGGGGGAAACTCTGGCGCAGGCGGTGGATGATCTGATGAACCCCGATAAAGCAGCGGCCATGGCCAATGCGGCATGGGAGGTCTCATCCGTGGGTGCTGTGGTGACAGACCAAGCCTTGGACCTGCTGTTGGAGACGATTGATTTGACGGGTGCGTCGTGATGCAGGCCCCGCGGTTCTGGTACCAAGAAAAGGGCCTTCGATCGACGATGCTGTCGCCTTTGGGGGCGCTTTATGCGGCAGGAACGGCGCGCAAACTGTCGCAAGGCGCGCGCGCCGAGATCGGCGTTCCAGTGATTTGTGTTGGCAACCTGACAGCGGGCGGCACGGGCAAGACACCGACAGTGATCGCATTATTGATGATGTTGATGGCGCGCGGCGTGAAAGCGCATGTGGTCAGCCGTGGCTATGGCGGATCGCTGGAAGGTCCCGTGCAGGTCTCAGAGCGCGCGCATAAGGCAGATGAAGTCGGGGATGAGCCGCTCTTGCTGGGAGCCTTTGCGCCGACATGGGTTGCCAAGGACCGTGCCGCTGGTGCGCGGGCTGCCGTGGATGCGGGTGCTGACGTGATCGTGCTGGATGACGGATTTCAAAATGCCAGTCTGGCCTATGATCTCTCGATTGTTGTGGTTGATGCGGCGCGTGGTTTTGGCAATGGCGCAGTGATCCCCGCAGGCCCATTGCGTGAACCTGTTGCGCGTGGCCTGAAGCGGGCTGATCTGCTGGTCTCGATTGGGCCAGCCCCTGCGCAGCGCGCCTTTCAGGATCAATGGGGTGCAATGTTGGATTTGCCTCAAGTGACGGGCCGCCTTGCGCCGCTGGAAACCGGAATTCCCTTCACAGGACTGCGTGTGTTGGCGTTTGCAGGCATTGGCCATCCTGAAAAATTCTTTGCGACCTTGCGCGGGCTTGGTGCCGAGCTAGTGCGCGGTGAAGCCTTGTCAGATCATCAACCGCTGACCGATGCCTTGATGGCGCGATTGATGCGAGAGGCCAAACTTCTCGGCGCGCAATTGGTCACTACCGAGAAAGACGCCGTGCGCTTGCCTGATGCTTTGCGGCGGGAGGTTCTGACAGTTCCCGTCAGGTTGGAAATTGCTGAGGCGGCCCCGCTTGAAGCGGCTTTGGACAAGGCTTTGAACGGCTAGGGCATTCCGCCATCCAACAAAACCGCCTTAGCGGCGGTCACTTATTCCTTTGAAAACCCCGTGATGTGGTCGTCTTCGCCCAGTTTAGGGGCGGGCCGATCAAGCGATATCTCGGCATCCGAGAAGCGAAAAGGAGGCCGCACGCCAGGCACACCATCCAGATCAAGCTGCATGTCGCGGGCTTGAACCTGCGGGTCGTCAAACACCTCCGCAAGATCATTGATTGGCCCTGCAGGCACGCCTTCAGCCTCGCAAGCCGCAAGCATATCCGCCTTGCTGCGTTGCTGTGTGGCTTCGGTCAGGCGGCGGGTAAGCTCGGTTCGGTTTTCGATCCGATTGGCATTGGTAAGGTACTCGGGCGCGAAGGCCAGATCTTCCAGCCCCAATAATTTGCACAAGCGTTGGTATTGCCCGTCATTGCCTGTTGCGATGATGATCCAGCCATCGGAGCAATCAAACACCTGATAGGGGGTGAGGTTCTGGTGGGCATTGCCGATCCGCTCAGGAGCTTTGCCTGTGGTCAGGAAATTCATCGCCTGATTGGCCATAAAGGCAGTGGCCACATCCAGCAGGCTCATATCGATATGCTGGCCTTGCCCTGTGCTATGGCGCAGATGAAGTGCTGCCAAAATCGCGTTTACGGAATAAAGCCCCGTGAGGATATCGGTGACAGCAACCCCCACTTTTTGCGGCTGCCCCTCGGGCGCGCCTGTCACTGACATGATGCCGCTCATGCCTTGGATGATATAGTCATAGCCTGCGCGATGCGCATAGGGGCCGGTTTGGCCGAACCCCGTGATCGAGCAATAAATCAGACCGGGATTGATGAGCTTGAGGCTGTCGTAATCCAGACCATATTTCTTCAACCCACCGAGCTTGAAATTCTCGATCACGATATCGGCCTCGGCCACCAGTTTCAAAACGCGGGCGCGGTCTTGTTCATTGCGGAAATCGGCCGTGATCGATTTCTTGCCGCGATTGCAGGAATGGAAATAGGCGGCTGTTCTGTCTTCGCCGCGCTCAATGAAGGGGGGCCCCCATTTGCGGGTATCATCGCCTTCCGGCGCTTCGACCTTGATGACCTCGGCGCCCAAATCCGCCAAGGATTGACCTGCCCAAGGGCCGGCGAGAACTCTCGCCAGCTCAAGGACTTTTATACCCGCAAGAGGCGCTGTCACTGGGCGGCCAGCCGCGCATCCAGTATTTCGGCGAAGCTGTCGTAATTCATGTTCGAATACAGCTCGCCATCCACGATGAAGGACGGGGTGCCCTGAACGGGGTATTCTTCCATATTGGCCTCGTAATGGGTGATCATGGCTTGCGCCATATCGGCATCACTAAAGCAGGCATCCAGTTCTTCATTGGTCAGACCAACGCTCAATCCGATGCGGCGCAGATTGCCAGCGATGGTGGCGGGATCGCCCTGAACCCATTCGCGCTGGTTTTCATAGAGCATATCAACCACGCCGAAATAGCGCATATCGCCTGCACAGCGCGCGACCAAGCCCGCCCATAGGCCGGGACGGTCAAAATAGACCTCGCGATAGACCAGACGCACCTGACCTGTCTCGATGTAATTTTCCTTAAGCTGCGGCATCACGCTGGCATGGAAGCTGGCGCAATGGGGGCAGGTGAAAGAGGCGTATTCGATCACCTCGACTGGCGCATTCGGATCACCAAGCACCATATCCGTCACGACAGGCCCCGCCTCGGAGTCCTGTGCGTGTGCTGCGCCATATGGCAACAGCCGAGGGAAAGACCCCGTTACAGCAACTCCGCCAAGGGTCAGGGCAGTGGCCCCCATTCCCGTCAATACCAGTCTACGATCCATAATCTGCTCCTTAAGCTTTCTGTTTGGTTAGAATGTTCTGTGCCAGACGTTCAAGAGCGTCTTTCAACTCAACATTCTGAATAGGGGCCGCGGCCTTGGCGGCGCGGGCGCGGGTTTCATCATCAGGTTCGGGTTTTGCTTTGGTTTTGGCCGCAAAGGCCACCTGACCTTGTGCAAAACCCGTTGGCGCGGTTTGCGTGATCTGGATGCGGCTGACGGCGCGGTAGCCGTAGCAGGCATTCACCTTGTCCCGTATCTGGTCTTTCTGCATCTCGAGAATGGGGGCATTGCCGCCTGTGGTCAGCAAAACGAGGGTGCCGCCAAAGCCTGTGCCATGGCTTATCTTCACCGGCAGGGCCATATCGGCCACCTCCTGCCCTACAATCTGCGCCCAATGGGTGATCAGCTTGGCCTCGGCAAAGCCACGTTTCTCCAAAGGGCCTCGCATTTGCCCCGCCACCAATTTGGCCGCAGTTTCAAACCCGCGACGACGGCGGGTTGCATCTTTGGAGGGATTCTGTTGGCTTGCTTTTTTCATCTTGCGGTCAATCTATGCGGCAAGACGATGTTAACCAATAACAAGCGACCAAATGAGGCGATAAACCTTGCGTGACATGGAAGTGAGCAACAGCTTGCTGGACTGGTATGACCGAAGTGCCCGTGTTTTGCCGTGGCGCACCAGCCCTGCTGATCGAGAGGCGGGCTTGGTGAATGACCCCTATCGGGTCTGGCTGTCGGAGGTGATGCTCCAACAAACCACCGTTGCCGCTGTGCGCGCCTATTTCCTGCGCTTCACGACGCTCTGGCCGAATGTCACGGCGCTCGCCGAGGCCGAAGATGCCGAAGTAATGGGCGAATGGGCGGGGCTTGGGTATTATGCGCGGGCGCGCAATTTGCTCAAATGTGCACGCGTGGTGGCTTTTGAACGGGGCGGAGTGTTCCCCGATACCGAAGACGAGCTTCTGACCTTGCCAGGGGTTGGGCCTTATACTGCCGCAGCAATCGCCTCGATTGCGTTTGATCGCCCTGCCGTGGTCATGGATGGCAATGTGGAGCGGGTCATGGCGCGGCTTTTCGCGGTGGAGGAGCCACTGCCTGCCTCCAAACCTGTGCTCAAGGATTTCGCCGCGCGGCTTACACCCGAGCTACGGCCCGGAGATCATGCGCAAGCCGTGATGGATTTGGGGGCCACGATTTGCACCCCGAAAAACCCCGCCTGTGGGATCTGCCCTGTGCAGGCTGCCTGCCTTGCCCGCCCACGCGGCATTGCGGCAGAGCTGCCGCGAAAAACACCGAAGAAACCCAAACCAACGCGGCTTGGCATCGCCTATCTGGCGCGGCGCGAGGATGGCGCCTATTTGCTGGAAACACGCCCTGATCGCGGGCTTTTGGGGGGCATGCTTGGCTGGCCTTGCACAGATTGGGCCGAGGCCGCGCCCGACGATACGCCCCCTTTCAGTGCCGAATGGCATGACCCCGATCTGGAGGTGCGCCATACCTTCACCCATTTCCACCTTCGCATGGCACTGCGTCTGGCCATCGTGCCTGAGGGGACCCAGCCCGATCGCGGCGCGTTCCATCCTTTGGCCAGTTTCCAGCCATCCTCGCTTCCCACTGTGATGCGAAAGGCCTTTGACCTTGCGCAAGGGGTGTGGCCAGAGCATTGACTTAAAGGGTCTTTGGGCCAAGTCTTGCGTGAAACCAGACGGAGTGCGGGATGACCCCTGCGGCAAAAATTTCAGGCTTTTGGCGGGTGGCACCTTTTTGGGTGTCTTTGGGCCTGTTCCCGCTGATCCTCTTTGTGGCGATGCAAGGGGGCTGGTGGCTTGTGCTGGTGCCATTGTCGACTTGGTATCTGTTTTCCATTCTTGATCTGCTGGGGGGCCTCAACCTTGATGACGCCGACCCTGAGACGGATGACGCGCAACTTTTCTGGTATCGCGCGGTCACGCTGATCTGGTTTCCGCTGCAATTCTGCACGATTTTCGGATTGCTCTGGTATGTCCAGAATAGCGACCATCTTGGGACGGCTGAAAAGCTGGGTCTCTTCTTCGCAGTTGGTATTTTGTCGGGTACGGTCGGCATCACCTATAGTCATGAATTGATGCATCAGAAATCCAAGCTTGAGCGTTGGATGGGCGACCTGTTGTTGGCCTCGGTGTTGTACTCGCATTTCCGTTCCGAGCATTTGCTGGTGCATCACCGCTATGTTGGCACGGCGCGTGACCCAGTGACGGCGCGATATAATGAAGGGTTTCATCGCTTCTTTCCGAGGGTTTTGCGCGAAAGCCTCCTGTCCTCCTTCAAGGCCGAGGCCGCCATGTTGGCGCGCAAGGGGCTGGCTTGGCATGACCGCGCGAACCCGTTCTGGCGCTTTGGCGCTCTGCAACTTGGCTTCTTGGGCCTTGCCTTTGCAATCGGAGGTTGGGGCGGTGTTGGCCTATTCGTTTTTCAAGCTTTCATTGCGGTCTGGCAATTAGAACTGGTCAATTATGTCGAGCATTACGGCCTGACCCGAAAACACCTAAGCGAGGGCAAATACGAGCATGTGCGCCCGCATCATTCATGGAACGCCGCGCATCGCACGTCGAATTGGTTGCTGATCAATCTACAGCGCCATTCCGACCATCACTACAAGCCTGATCGCCGCTATCCTTTGCTGCAAAATTATACCGAGGCCGAGGCCCCGCAATTGCCTTTCGGCTATCCGGTGATGACGGCAGTTGCGATGGTTCCACCGCTTTGGCGGCGCATGATGAACCCGAAGATCCGGCGCTGGCGGCAGATGTATTACCCCGAGATTACGGATTGGACGCCTTACAATAAAGCGCTGAACCCATTGCCCAAATGAAAAGCCCCGCCATTCATTTCTGAAAGGCGGGGAAGGTCGTGCGCTGGTGCCACTAGGGCACCAGACACGGGCGGTATGTTTCGTCTTGGGTAAGACTTGGGGTTATTAGAGTGTTTCCACGCTTTATTCGGAAAGCTCGGACCTGATCTGCTGACGCAACAGGTCGATCGGAACGGTTTTTCCATCCCGACGGAAATGCCAATAGGTCCAGCCATTGCAGGAGGGCGCGCCTTCAAGCTTTGCGCCCACCTGATGGATCGAGCCTTTGGTATCCAGCGCAACAAGGGTTCCATCCGCGCGAATTTTGGCGCGGTGGCGACCATTGATGCTGGTCAGTTCTTCTCCGGGGTTCAGCAAGCCACGCTCGACCACTTGGCCGAACGGCACGCGCGGCTCTGCGCGTTTGCTGGTCGAGACCTCAAGCGAGGCGCTGTCGAATTTGCGCGTATTGGCGATGCGTTTCTCGGCGACTTCACGATATTCGGCTTCGCGCTCGATACCGATGAAATCACGGCCCAGTTTCTTGGCGACAGCCCCCGTGGTGCCCGTGCCGAAGAACGGGTCGAGCACAACATCACCAGGATTGGTGGAGGAAACGATGATGCGGTGAAGCAGTGCTTCTGGCTTTTGAGTGGGGTGGGCCTTCTCGCCACGGGAATTCTTAAGCCGCTCACCGCCATTGCAGATCGGCAAAACCCAATCCGAGCGCATCTGAACGCCATCATTAAGCGATTTCAGCGCCTCGTAATTGAAGGTGTATTTGGCGGCATCCGATTTCGAGGCCCAGATCATGGTCTCATGCGCATTGGTCAGACGTTTGCCGCGGAAATTCGGCATGGGGTTGGTCTTGCGCCAAACCACATCATTCAAAATCCAATAGCCTTGGTTCTGAAGCTCGGCACCAACACGAAAGATGTTGTGATAGCTGCCGATGACCCAGATCGCACCATTGGGCTTGAGCAGCCGCTTTGCGGCTTTGAGCCATGCTTTGGTAAATTCATCATAGGCGCGGAAGCTGTCGAATTGATCCCAGTGATCATCGCAGGCATCCACAAGGCTGTTATTGGGCCGATGCAGAGACCCTTTGAGTTGCAGGTTATAGGGAGGGTCCGCAAAGATCAGATCAACAGAGCCTTCAGGAAGGCTGTTCATCGCTTCGATGCAATCACCGGACATAATCGTATTGAGCGGAAGCTCGCGAGCCTCCGGCGTTTTGATCTTTGAACTCATACTGCCTCATCTTGGCGCCATTTTCGGCGCTCATCTATTGGCACCAACATGAGTCAAA
Organism: uncultured Paracoccaceae bacterium; assembly: GCA_965656935.1. Lineage (GTDB taxonomy): Bacteria > Pseudomonadota > Alphaproteobacteria > Rhodobacterales > Rhodobacteraceae > M30B80. Next base: position 100,955 of record CBFHMG010000008.1, on the reverse strand, counting down.
GCTGATTCGCAGTCAATTTCTTTTTTGAATCAATGGGTTGGCTATTTTTCTTGATACAAGATGTTGTGTACGGGCTTGAAGGAATGTCTATGGTGCGGGGTCACCCCAATATCTTGGAGGGCCTGAATATGGGCTTTGCTGGGGTATCCCGCGTTCTTCTCCCAGCCATAGCCGGGGTGCTGTTGCGCCAGCGCCACCATCAACCTGTCACGCGTGACTTTGGCGATAATTGAAGCGGCTGCGATGGAAACCGAACGGCCATCTCCCTTGATGAGCGCTGTCGCGGGGCAGGCCAAACCCGTTGGGATGACATTGCCATCAATCAAGGCATGGCTGGGGGCTTGGGGCAGGCCCTCGACAGCGCGTGTCATGGCAAGCAGTGATGCATTTCGGATATTGATCTTGTCGATCTCCTCGACACTTGCCCATCCAAGGCTGACTTGGGCGACCTCATTCAAAATATCGAACAGAGCTTCGCGCTTTTTGGCCGATAGCTTTTTGGAATCGTTCAGGCCGTCTGGAATATTGTCAGGGTCAAGAATGACTGCCGCGGCGGTCACAGGGCCTGCCAAAGGCCCGCGGCCCACTTCATCAACGCCGGCCACAAGGCCACCAAGCGCCAGTTCCGCCGAAAAATCTGGTCCATCACTCATGCTGCCAGAAACCATGCGGGCCTGCGTGATACAAGTGAAGACGGCGGAGCCTTTAGCCCGCCGCCTTCTTTCGCTCTGCTCGATATCCCTAGGGATGGGGGCTTAGGGACGAAAGCCCGCCTCACGCTGCCATCCATTCTGGGCGAGGCAGCGACCTGCATAAATATTGCGCGGACCGCGATCAGTTGTGACCCGCGTCACACATTGTGGCGGCAGGCTTCCCGGACGGGCGACAGTGTTCTGCATGCAGCGCGCGCGGTATCCGCGAAAATATTGATGCGTGATCCTGTCATTGCCCTCCACAAAGCAATGCGCAGGCGCGACCAAAGCCTGATTGCGGTGCCCATTGCCGCGCTGACCGTTATTTTGCGGCGGAGCAACAGGTTCGGGTGCGGGAGTGGCGGCGGCGGTGCTGCGGCGGTCATCGCGGCGTTCCTGAATGGCGCGGCCAACAACATAAAGCGCGCCAAGGCCAATCAGGATGCCCGCCACATTCTGGTTGTCAGCGCGGGCGGGTGTGGCTGTGACGCTCAGGGAGGTTACGGCCATCAGCGACGAGATCGCAGCGGCGCTGAGTATCTTTGTAAAAGGTTTCATTATCTGTCTCCGTTTGCATGGGGCAATCAGGGGTGCGTTACAAAACGCGGGATGCCCCAAGCCTCGGCTGAACGGTGAAAGACAGACAATAACAGCCCGATGTTATCCAAGAACATTCACAAAGCAGGGCCAGCCTATGCATGTGTTATTGAATAGCGCCCAAGCACTGGGCATGTTCGTCCCCATGAAAAAGCATCTCACATATCTCGGCCTTGCTGCCGCTTTGTCACTGGCAACCAGCCCGCTCCATGCCGCCTGCTATGCAGATTACAAGGCCAAGATGGACGACCCTTTGCGTCTTCACTACGGTGTAGTGGAACTGCCCGACGAGGGCTGCGACCCTAGCTTGGCGTTTGACATCATCGCACCGCGCGTGGCGGAGCAAGGGTGGCAATTGCTCGAAGTCATGTCGCTATTTGATGAAACCGGACTTGAGACACGGAGAGCCGATGCAGGGCAATATTTCCTCAGCTTCTGACAACCGGACGCGCGGAACGCGGGTTCTCCAGTTTGGTATTCTCGCAATCGTCGCAATTCTTTCGCTTGCGGCTTTATTGCTGTTCTTGAACCTGCCCGATGCCAATGCCTTCAATGACAGCGTCGAGAGGATATTCATCGAGAATGATGCGATCACCACCGGTGAATCGATCCGCCTGCTGGAGGTTCTGGCGCAATCGGGAACCGCGTTTTCCAAGGTATTGGCCAGCTACCGCGCGATTATTTTCGTGCTGTTGATTTTTGCCACGGCGCTTTTGATCGCCTGTCTTGTGTTTCTGGTGACGATTGTCACGCTCAATCGCAAGATGGGCGAGATTGAACGCTCGGGCATTCAGGTCTCATCCCTGATCCTGAGCCGTGAGGAACGGGTGGTCTTGCTCAATAACATGGAGTTCAAGCTGACCGATGCTGCGATGGAGACGCTGTCGGTATTGGCCGAAGCGCGCATGGATGATGACGTGTTAAGCGGTGCTGAGATCGAGGGAATGGTATCGGGGCGCGATGCTTCCGATTGCGACGAAGCCGCTGGGGCGACCCGTATCAAACGGTTGCGCGATACGCTTGGCAACCAGATGGTGTCGGAGTTGTTGGTCAAGAATATCGCGCGTCGGGGCTATGTTCTGGCGATTGAAAAAGACGTCATCAGAATGGTTTGACGCGCGGGGTCATCAACTGGCGATTTCCCAAATAAAAAGGGCACCCCAATTGGAGTGCCCTAAGCTTAAATGGCCTTAAATATATCAGCAGTAAGGCGCGCCACGGCCATAGCCGCCTGCATCAGTGATCGCGCCATTGTCGGAATCTGTCATGCCAGTATAGGCGCCGCCATAGCCACGCGGGCAGCTACCCGAATCTGTCCATTGGCCATTGTCCACATCGGCGGCTTGCGCTTGTGCGGCATCTGTCGTCATGACATTTGCGCCAGCTGCAACAGCGCCGCCTGCGGCCAGAAGGCCCAAAACACTACGGCGACCTGTGCGGCGCTCGGATGTCATTTCGTCATCGCGAAGGCTCATCGTGCCCTCTGTGGTTTTTTTGGTATCGGTCATTGATATCTCCAAGGGCGAATGATGTTCGAAAAGATGATTTCGTCATCAACATACCCGCTCTTGGGTGCTTCGGTCAATCTTTCGATACCTCAAAGGAGCGCGCGATATTGCTTCTTCTTGCGGCGCATGTTTTCAATTTGAAAAGCAATGGCCAGCCGAAAGAGAATTTCATGCAAGACCAGACCTATAGCTTCGATTGGGCCATCGCACCCGTTAGTCGCGACGATTTCCTCGATAACAGCTTTGAAAAAAAGCATCTTGTCGTGCGTCGCAATGACCCTGACTACTACCGCGACCTGCTGTCATCGGCTGATATTGACCATGTCGTCTCGACCATGGGGCTCTATTCCCCCGAGATCAATGTAACCAAAGCGGGCGGTAATATTACCGCCGCCGATTTTACATATGAATCGGGCTATATCGATCCTGTCAGGGTCAATCAGCTCTTTGCGGATGGGGCGACGGTGATTCTCTCGGGCCTGCAGGAGCGTCTTCCGAAACTGGCGCGGTTCTGTCGGGCCTTGGAAAGCGTGATGTCGTCGCGGGTGCAGACCAATATCTATATGACACCCGCTGACTCGCAGGGGTTTCGTGCGCATTATGACCAACATGATGTGCTTGTCCTGCAAGTTGAGGGCACCAAGGAATGGCGTATCTATGACACGCCTGTCGAATTGCCCCTGAACACCCAAGGCTTTGACCCCCATGATGTGCCGATCGGCGAAGAAACCGACCGCTTCATCCTTGAACCTGGCGATATGGTTTATGTGCCGCGCGGCCTGACCCATGACGCGGTGGCCACGGACCAGACCTCACTGCATATCACCACAGGGTTCTTGGTGCGCACATGGGCTGATCTTTTGGCCGAAGCGGTTAGCGTGGTCGCCCATTCCGACCCCGCATTCCGCAAGGCCCTTCCTGCAGGGCATGCCAATATCGATTTTGATGCCTCTGCCTACCAGTCCCAATTCGAGGATTTGATGAAGCGCCTGGCCGAACAAGCGCCTTTGGAAAAGCTGATGTCGGGCTTCAAGCAAGACTTCCTGACCAATCGCGTACCCCGCGTCGAAGGGCAGATGGCGCAGATTTACAAACTCAATGATCTTGACGGCAACTCAACAATCCGCCCGCGCCCGCATCTGATCTATGATCTGGGACGTTTTGAGGGGGATGACGAGAAAGAGGCCAGCATTGGCCTGTCTTGTTATGGCGGGGATATTTCCTTCCCACCCCATGTCGAGGAACCGTTGCGATACGCGCTGACAACGCCTGAATTCAAGGTGGCGGATATTGCGGGTCCGCTTGATCTGGAGGGTAAATTGGTGCTGGTGCGCCGCTTGGTCAAAGAAGGCATTCTCCAAATCGTCTGATCAAGGAGTCTCTTCGGCGGAGCGGGTTTCGGCTCTCCGCCGTTCTCCCTCTGCTGGCGTCAGGCCATAGCGTTTAACGATCTGCCAAATATGATCAGGCACCATATTCTTCATCTTGGCGCCATGGGACCGCCGCAGATGCAAGACGGTCTCAATAGCTTTCATTTCAACGCGCGCCCGCGCAAATTCCAGACCGCGCGGCCCGATACGCGGTTGAAGGAAGGCCACAATGGGCCGCGCCCAATCTGGCATTGAGCGCAAAGGCAAACCGCCCGCCGCACGCTCGGTATTGGCAAGGAAGCCTTTCACCGCGCCATCGCGTTTGCCCTTGTCGGTCAGGGGCCGTGTTTCCAGTTTCGACCCAAGCGCATCCAGCATCTCTGCCCCCCGATCATTGCGCAGGATCAGCCATTGATCGCCATCGCCACCCATATAGCCAACCGTAATATCGGCCAGCCGATTGGTGTAATCGACACAGGTCTTGCAGGTTATCGGGAAGAAATCCGCGGGTAGCTTGGAGATGGGAAGTTTGAGAAAGGGCACCACCCGCGTTGCGCGCCCGTCATCAAAGCGTAGCTCCACGCGGTAATCGGCGCGGAACTCCAGATAGCTTATCGTCTCGGGGGCGTGATCAAGCAGGGAAAGGAAATGGTGGAAATTCTCGGTGGTGGTATTGTCGGAGCATGGCGTGCCAATCACGTAAATCCGCTCAAAACCAAGCTCTTCTTCCAGAGCGCGCAACGCGTAGACTTGGCAGGGAATACCAATAAACGCGATGCGTTTGTACCCCGCGCGGGCGGCAGGCTCCAGCAGGGCCACCGACGGTCCATAGCCCATGCGCATCCCGCGGCATTGCGCGAGATCTTCTGGTTTAGTCACGATCACGGGCAGCGGTTTCCATTTGTCATCAGGGTGGGGTGCGACCGTCAGCACCGCATCCACCGCGCCACTGCGCAGCAATTCTTCTGCCAAAGCGGTGGTGATCCCTGTCCATTGCGCGCCTTGCGCCTTTGGAACCAGCTTGGCTCGCATCATCCTTTGGGTTACGCCGAAGAAGCTTTCCTCGCCTTTATCCTGTTGCGCTGTGCGGCCATGAATGCGCGCTTCGGCTTTCGGGTAATCGGGTTGAATAAACTGGCAGGCTTTCCCGCAAGCCCGCCCGTCCCCCATTCGGCTGACGCCGCAATCCGTGCATAGCCCGTCACGCGCAGCGCCCCCGATTTCCGGTGCGAAAAGCTTGGGCAGATGGGCATCTTTGGGCATGTCTTCATCCTGAGGCAGAGCGCCTTGTCAGACAGCATCTTGCGAAGGTCCGGCGGTGTCAACTAAACTAGACAGATCACCATGATTAATCATAGCGGCCGACCGAAACAGGTGAGTTGGTGACCCCGGCAGGATTCGAACCTGCAACCTGCCCCTTAGGAGGGGGCTGCTCTATCCAGTTGAGCCACGGGGCCATAATTTTGTAATGATTGAAAATCCGCGAGGCTGCAAGCGTGAGGCTCATTCTCTTGGACAAGCCGGAAAGCAGCGCGTATCAATCGGATGTAGCTGGTAAAAAGAGCAGATAAGAACGTGCGTGGACGCAACCCTTTTGACGGAAAACCCCAACTGACCCTCCGAGATGTGGCGGAGCAGGCAGGCGTGTCGGAGATGACCGTTAGCCGTGTTTTGCGCAATCGCGGGGATGTCTCGGAACGGACGCGTGCGCGCGTTTTCGAAGCGGCGCGTTCGCTTGGATATGTGCCGAACAAGATTGCGGGCGCCCTTGCGTCAAACCGTGTGAACCTTGTTGGTGTGGTTATCCCGTCTTTGTCCAATATGGTTTTTCCCGAAGTGCTTACGGGCATTGGTCAGGTCTTGGATGAGACCGAGCTGCAACCAGTGATCGGCACATCGCAATATGGTCTCGAGCGCGAAGAAACCGTGATCTACGAGATGTTGAGCTGGCGGCCTGCGGGCCTGATCGTGGCGGGGCTGGAACATACCGATGCGGCGCGTGCCATGATGGCGGCGGCGGGCGTTCCTGTTGTTGAGGTCATGGATCTTGATGGAGATCCAGTTGCAGCCGCGGTTGGCATCTCGCATTTCGAGGCAGGGCGCGCGATGGCCAAGGAAATCGTGGCCCGCGGCTATCGGCGGATCGGGTATTTAGGGTCCTCCTCCATGTCTGATCACCGCGCCCAGAAACGGCAGGCAGGGTTTGAGAAAGGCTTGTCCGAGGCGGGGGTGGCTTTGGCTGATACCTGTTTTTACGCAGGCGTTTCAGGGTTCGGCACAGGGCGCGGCATGACCAAGGAAATTCTGGAACGCACACCCGATCTGGATTTCCTTTATTACAATACCGATATGAATGCGGCGGGCGGGTTGCTCTATTGTCTTGAGCAAGGCTTCGATATTCCAAACCAGATTGGCTTGGCAGGCTTTAACTCCTTTGAGGTGCTGGATGGTCTTCCCATGCGCATCGCGACGATGGATAGCCGCCGGACCGATATTGGCCGCCGCGCCGCCGAGATCATCGCGGCCAATGCCCTGTCAGACGAAAAGATCGAGTTGATCCCTGAATTTCTTGAGGGCAATACGGTCCGCAGTCTTTAGCATTCGGGCAGGTTTACAGCCAATCCGCCTTGGCTGGTTTCCTTGTATTTCGTGCTCATATCAAGGCCTGTTTGGCGCATGGTCTCGATGCAATTATCCAGTGGCATGAAATGCGTGCCATCGCCCCGTAAAGCCAGCGATGCGGCACTGACAGCTTTGATCGCGCCAAGACCGTTTCGTTCGATACATGGCACCTGAACCAAACCGCCGACGGGGTCGCAGGTCATGCCTAGGTGATGTTCAAGGGCGATTTCGGCGGCATTCTCAATCTGTTCATTCGTGCCGCCAAGGGCTGCGCAAAGCCCTGCCGCCGCCATGGCTGCGGCGCTGCCAACCTCACCCTGACACCCAACCTCGGCCCCCGAGATTGAGGCGTTATGTTTGATCAAACCGCCAATTGCGGCGGCCGCCATCAGGAAATCAAGCGCGCCCGCCTCAGTGGCACCGACGCAATGCTTGCGGTAATAATGCAGCACCGAGGGCACGACACCCGCTGCGCCATTGGTGGGGGCCGTAACAACCTTGCCGCCCGCTGCGTTCTCTTCATTCACAGCCATTGCATAGACGCTAAGCCAGTCATTGATCGTATGGGGTTGCGAAATATTGCGCCCTGCCTCGGCCTGAAGCTGGTCATGGATGTGTTTTGCACGGCGTTTGACATGCAATCCACCGGGCAGTTCACCCTCCATTTTCAAGCCGCGTTCGATGCAATTTTCCATCGTATCGCGCAACATGCCTAGCCGCTTTGTCACGTCCGACTTCGGGGCCACAGCACATTCATTGGCCCATTTCATCTGGACAATGCTTTTGCCAGACGCCTGCCCCATAGACAGCATCTCGGCGGCTGAGCCGAAGGGGAATGGAAAGCCTGCGTCCTTCTTTTCCGACGCAAGACCCTCGGCGCTGGCTTTTTGTTGCGCGTTCAATTCACGTTCGGTCAAAACAAAACCGCCACCGATGGAATAAAAAACCTCCTCCATATAGAGCAGGCCGCTGGCATCAAAGGCGCGCAGGATCATGCCATTGGCATGGCCCTGCAAGGGTGGTCCGTAATCAAACTGCAGATCAGTTGCGGGGTTAAAGCGTAAAGGCGGCAATCCATCTGGAGTGACATGACCTGAGGCGGTGACCTCTTCAAAGACGGTTTGTGCTTGGTCAGGGTCGAGTGTGTCCGCGCGAAACCCCGCAAAGCCAAGTATGACGGCGCGGTCGGTTGCATGGCCTTTGCCCGTGAAGGCGAGCGATCCATGCAGCGAACAGGCAAGGGCCGCAACCTCGCCTGCGCCAGGTTCACGTTCGCCACTGCGGAGCGCATCCAGAAAGCGGGCGCAGGCATTCATTGGGCCAATCGTATGGGAGGATGAAGGGCCTATCCCGATCTTGAAGATGTCGAAAACGCTAAGGAACATTTGGTCTGGCCTGATGCTGCTGTTCTAACAAGCATAGCCCTTGCAAGGCCGCCTTTCCCATCGAAACCGACCAGCATCCCAAATTCCACGACACGAAAGCCTGCCGCGTCAAAACTGGACCGCTCAACGCGAAGCGCTTTAAAAATCAATTCCAGCCAATTCGGTCTTCGCAAGGCACGTCGAAAATCGTGTGGCACCCTCGGTGAAAGAGCTCCAATGGCTGCCAAGCAAATGCCGCGCGCGGGCGAGCAGAAGCATATCGGCCAATGCAAATTGTTGCTGGCGGGCCGAGCGGTCAAAGCAATCTCTGGGAAGGGCGGTGACTTGGTCGCCATAAGCGTCATGAAATGCCTCATAGGTTGTGGCCATGTCCGCGGCGAGGAAAACACGGGCTGTTTTTTGCTTGGCCAGAAGGGGCTCAAGCCGGTGTGCAAACCGTGTGAAATGGCTTTGCCCGCGCCAATGATTGATCTCTTTATGAGCGTCTGCTGTCCAATTTTCAGGGCTGTCATAACTGTTTTGATCCGTTTCCGCGCACCCCTCCATCCTGATATGCAGGGCGATATCAAACGCATCAGGAAACGGGGCAAGCAGGCGGCGCACGGGGTCTGACGGGGTGAGGCTGGCGAGAAACTTGTTCTCTTCCTCCCAAGTGCTTGCTGGATGGGCCGCGACATAGGCGGAGCGAAGGTAAAAATCACGCTGGCCAGTCAGCTGGATCGGCGCGCCTTTTTCGGCGCCGAATTCGGTTTCCATGTAGGTCGTGACATTAAGGCCCATGCTTGATGCAGCCTCAGGAAAGCTTGCCTCAATCACGGGGCCTTTGTAGTCGAACAGATCACAAAATCGCGCCTCGCAGTGATGGTCGGGTTGCCAGATGATGACCAATTGACGCCCCTCGGCTTGTGCGATCGCGGCGGCGGATGCGATGGCCCTGAGGCGATTGCCCAGACCATGCTGCGCATCAATGAAAAACCGGTGCGTGAGGTGCAGATCAGGGGCATCTTTCAAGGGTTCGAGGTGATCCTCAGCAATCGTTTCTTTGGTGATGTCGCTTAACCGTTTACGATCAAGAAGCGCATCAAGCCTGTCTTGAGGAATGTGACAACCTCACGCCCGACCTGCCATGACAGGCGCTCATAGGCGGCAAGCTTGCCTGCCAATTCAACGATCGGTGTAGGGGTGATATGCGGCCCCATTCCCTTGCGCCGCAGCGATGTTGGACTGTCAGGATCAGGGCTGAAAGGTTGCATCGTCCAGCCTTCTGTCCAGTCAGGCAGGATCAGGCTTACAAACCTGTTTCGTCTTGTCGAATACAAGGTATCTGCGGCAAGGGCCTGACGCGCTGAGCGTAGAGGGATTTGTGAGCTGATGGGCTGGGGGCTCAGCCGTTCTTCGTCAGTGTGATCGAGATGTTTGACAGTGTTTTCAGCAACATCCTTGCGCCGCACCCCTGCTGCAATAAGCCGTTCATAGATGTCATCATCATCATGGCCATAGGTTTGGATGAATTCGCTAAACCCGTTCACGCGCGCCAGATCGGCGCTGTGAAGATAGAAAAACCCGTTCACATATTGCTGGCCAGGCGCGGCGCGGCGCCAATTGCCTGCAATTAAGTCATGCGGTGCAAGGCTGTTTTTCAGAAAGAAATCGGGGGCCAGAATGATATCAGCATCGGCCTTGAGAACACGGTCATATCGGGCCATCCGGAACCCTAGGTTAAAGGCCAGAGAGAGCACCCATTTCCTCTCCCCTTCCACGCGGATGATACGAATGCGGGGGTCGGTGATCTGCGCTTGGTTTAGGCTTTCGCTGACGAGTTTATCCGAGCTCCAATCAACGATAACCACTTCTGATACAACAGCATGCGCGAGCCATGATTTGATCGCTTTCACAAGGTTAGTGTTGCGGTTCATGCATGCGGTGACGAGGGATAATCCCGGCTTGTATGATGCGCTCAAACAGCGGCTAACCTTCAAAGGCTCAGGTTGGGCAGGGCTGGCCGCCGCTTCCTCGCCCGTTAAATGGTCCAGCGCTAGATTTTGCGCCTCAGGGCCGGAAAACCCTCGGATCAAGGCGGTCATTCGCGCGACCCTTCCCTTTTGGACAAGAGGATGCCCGTTTGCCACCCATAGGCTTTGGGTTTGACCACACGAACATCCAGCCAGCGCCCGATATGGTCCAGCCATGCCTCACGTTGATAGACCACGCGCTGCAGCCAAGGCGTGCGGCGCGTGGTGAAGCTGACCCAGTTCTGCGACAGATGTCCCGTCTCGGAATCGAGGGCGGCGACATGCGCATTGGAGGGGTGATCAGGATTGATGCGTTCAATTTCGGCCAAGGTATCCTGATCGGAAATCGTGAGATAAATCCGCCCGCCCACGCGCAGCACGCGTTTAAGTTCCAGCAACCATGCATCATCCAATTCGCCCAGATGGGTCCAGACTGATCCCGCAAAGATAAAGCCGAAATATCCATCCTCGAAAGGCAGATGCGGGGCGGTTGTGTTGGTCAGGAAATGAAAGGGAGGCGAGAGGTGGGATTGCGCCCAATGAATTGCGGCTGAATGCAGATCAGCGCCCCAAACCTCAGCTGTTTTTGCCTCATCCTCGAAATGCCGCAAGAGCCTGCCTGCCGAGCACCCGAATTCAAGAATGCGGTTCCCTTCAAGTTTAAACCCATCCGTTGAGAGCAACTCCCTGATCACGGCGACATCGGCGCGCCCGCTTTGCAGGTAGAGATCATCGCGATAGGTGCCATCGCGCACACCATAGTAATGTCGCAAGCTGTTAGGTGGCAGCCGCTCGGTCACGGGGCGCGATTTCAGTTCGGGCGACATCGCATAAAGGGCAAAGCCGTTCTCACTTCTGGCTTCGGGGTAGAAGGTACCAGCGAGATTGGTCGCGCTCATCAATTTGCCTTCCAGATCGGCGACATCGCCATCGCCCATGACTTGCGCAAATCGGTTATGATTGGCGCGGTTGCGGGCGTCTTGGTCTTTGGTGAAATTGCTGGGGCTGTCCATTTTTGTCATGCTTATCCCTCATTGCCAGCGGTGATGGCGCCGAAAGGCGCTATCATTTCGCGCGAAGACCAGATCGACATAGCCAAGGGCCTCGTCAAACGGTCGGGTTTGGTAGGAGACGATGTCAAAGACCGCGAAATCCTGTTCGCGCATCCAGCCCACGATTTCCCCGAAATCGGGCAGCTCGGGGTTGCTGGCGGGGTGGAACATATTCACTTCGGCCACGACCAGATCGGTATGGCGCAAGGTGACAACCGCGCCCTTGAGGGCATGAAGATCAAAACCCTGACAATCGGTTTTGAGCAGGATCGGCCCCTCCAAGTCCCGCCCCGCGAGAAGATCATCCAGGCGGTGAACGGGCACGGCCCTTGTATTGGCATGCCCGCTTGGCGCAAAGCTCGCCCCTTGCAGGCCATTGGGCGGGACGGACAATGCCATTTCTCCCTCGATATCGGCCATGGCGCAGAGGTGATGTTCACCACGGTATTTCGTCGTGATCAGCTCAAGCCTTTCGCGAAGCTCCTCCAGCGGTTCGATGAGGATGTGATAGGCCTCAGGGAAGCCTTGCAGCAATTCTGGCGTGCCGTAGCACGCGCCGATATCGATGATTGTTCGAGGCGACCAACCGCGCAGGGCGACATAGTTTGCGAATTCTTCAAGGCTGCGATGCGGGCGGCGGGTCATGCGGCATCCTCTTGGCTGTATCCTGCGGCAAGCGCTTGCAAATGCACCGAGGCTGGTAGCCCGATGCGAGCAAGATGCTTGGCCAGCTCCTGCGCTGTCTGCTGCCGCCAATTATCAAAAGCGGCCCCGTCAAATCTGACTTTTGAGATCGCATCCGTTGGGGTTTTGGCTTTGGCAAGGTCATCCATTTCTAGACGTGGCAAATGCATGAGCTTTGCCAATTCACCCGTGCGCCCGTCATGCGAGATCAAAACGCCGGGGCGACCTGCCGCGATGGCGGCCATATTGCCATGCAGGCGGCTTCCCATTGAGAAACCCAAGTTAGCCATAGCATCGATCCAATCGGGTGCTGATGTGAACACACGGCCAGCGCGCGCCATGAGGGCCCAGAATTCCACTGGGTCGCCAGACCATAAAATCGTCTCGAATGATCTGCGTGCGGTTGGTGCAAGATCGAACCACTGCCCATTGGCCATGCGCAAACTAACCGCGCCATCTGATTGCTGCACATAAAGCCCCGAATATTTGCCAAGCCAGTCGAGCAATTTACGCTCAACCGCCATAAGGCGCTCATCTGGCCTGATCTCGAAGGGTGCGGCGGCGGTAAGCGCGAAGCTCTGTTCGATGCCCTGAGCGGCGATTATTGCCAATTGCCGCGCAATGCTTTTACCCAAATCAGGGTTCGGATTGATCAAGGCAGATGGGCAGCCGAGCGGTATTACATCAAGGCCAAGCTCCTGACAGATTTCGGCAGATTGCGCCCCGCGAACGGTGATCAATTGGCCGCGGTCTCGCAAGATATCAACCAGACGCCTGACATGAGGGTTTTGCAGAATCGCAAGCCGCGCCTCCCGCCCCGCATCCGCTGACATTTGCGCGCCCAAGCCCAGAACAACTAAGGGCAACCCGCAGCGCTCAAGATAAGTATTCAGGCCCGTCCAATCTGCATTCGCGCGCAGATGATTGGCCGCGGGAAACACAAGGGTGCTGCAGTCGCGCAGAGCCGCGATATCGGTATATGCCGTCTCGGAACGGCCGATATGCAGATGCCGCCCCCCGATTAAAAGCTGCGCCGCATGTTGAAAAATGAGGTTGCCCGAATTCGCACCGAGCACGTCAAGAAGCTCGTCCAGCGAAAACCTGTCAGCATCACGGACCACACCCGGTGTTCCCAAAAATGCAATGCGGCCAGCACCCATCAAACGCTCTCCATTCTGGCGAGGGGCTGACCAGAACGGTCGGCCCGATAGAATCGAAATAACCTGCAAGGCTTTAACGTTGATTTAAAAAACTTCGGGGAATCTGCGTCTGAGTTGAACGAGAGTTACAGCCAGAAAGGCGCAGGCCCATGTTGATGGAAAACCAGAAATACCTGCGGGGTGAGCCGGTTTTTGAAACGCCTGTACTGGCAGCGGTTGATCCTGAGTGGTGCAGGGGTGTTTTGCCTGCGGATACTGAACTCTGGCCTTATCCGATGGTTGATCTCCACGCCTTGCGGGAGGTGTTTGATAGGGCAGAGCGGGCCTGTCTGGTTCGGATTTATGTTCCTGAACCAGTCGCATGGATGACCTCGCGAATTGCGGCTGGCATGGCGCCAATATCGGCCGAATCGAACTGGTCGCAAATGGCCGAGATGGCGTTAGGCCTGTCGGTTGATCCTCGGGTTGAGCTTGAAGTGCTGACCTCCGCGCCTGCGCGCCAAATCGGCCCTACGGCTTGGGTTGATCTGGTGGTTCATATGATCTGCCGCGGTGCGGCGGTTGGCAGATTGCTGGAGCGGATCGCACTGGTCTCCGATGCTGCACCGCCCGCCTGCCCTGAGGATCGGCTGGATCATTTATGGTCTGAATTGACATCGACCAACCCGTTCCAATCTGTCCCGCAGATTGATCTGCAAAGCTACCAGTTGGAGGTTGACCGCCGCGAGCAATCGGGGCGACCCGCCAGTCAAGCGCTGCTGCAGGAGCGCTTGATCGCCCTGCAGCAACTTGCCGAAGACAGTCATCGTCATGCTTTGGAAATCCAGCGGGAGGTCGACGCACTGCGCGCCTCCAGTTCATGGCGGATCACGGCGCCACTCCGGCGACTGGCCGATATCGTTCGTAAATTTCGTCGCTAATGAATCCCCCACATAACGAGGCAGTTCGACATGAAAACCGCATTGATCACAGGCATCACGGGGCAAGATGGCTCCTATCTGGCCGAGTTTCTTTTGAAAAAAGGTTATGTGGTTCATGGCATCAAACGGCGCTCCTCGCATTTCAATACAGACCGCATCGATCACCTCTATGAGCATCCGCAAAGCAGTTCGTCACGGTTCCATTTGCATTACGGGGATATGACGGATGCCTCCAGCCTGACGCGTATATTGGCTGAGGTGCAGCCCGATGAGGTGTATAATCTGGCCGCACAATCCCATGTGGCTGTTAGTTTTGAGGCCCCTGAATACACCGCGGATGTCGATGCCCTTGGCACACTTCGTTTGCTTGAGGCGATCCGTTTTTTGGGCCTGTCTGAAAAGACGCGTTTTTATCAGGCCTCTTCCTCCGAGTTATTCGGCAAAGTTGCAGAAACCCCGCAACGCGAAACGACACCCTTTCACCCAAGATCCCCCTATGCGGTGGCCAAGCTTTATGCCTATTGGATCACCATCAATTATCGTGAGGCTTATGGCATCTATGCCTGTAACGGGCTGCTTTTTAACCATGAAAGCCCAAGGCGGGGGGAGACTTTCGTGACACGCAAGATCACGCGTGGACTTGCCCATATCGCGCTTGGTCTTGAGGGGTGTCTCTATCTCGGCAATCTCGATGCGAAACGCGATTGGGGGCATGCGCGCGACTATGTCGAGATGCAATGGTTGATGCTCCAGCAAGACATCCCGCAGGATTTTGTTATTGCAACGGGCGCGCAGCATTCGGTGCGGGATTTCGTCGTTTGGGGCGCCGCGGAGCTTGGTATTGAATTGGAGTTCAGTGGCCAAGGGAAAGATGAAATCGGGATCGTTCGCCGCGTCACAAGCGACCGTGCGCCAGCGGTTAAATCGGGGGATGTCATTCTTCGAATTGACCAACGCCATTTTCGCCCCGCCGAGGTTTCCACCCTTTTGGGCGATGCTGCCAAAGCTCGCATTACACTTGGTTGGGAGCCGAAAATTACCGCACACCAACTTTGCGCGGAAATGATTGAAGAAGATATCAAAGCCGCGCGCCGGCACGCCGTGCTGTCCGAACATGGGCTGGCCATGCCAGTCGCCATTCCCGCATGAGCAAGCGGCGCCTCTATCTTCATGTGGGCGTACACCGCACGGGCACGTCCTCCATTCAGCATGCGCTAAAATCTGATTTCGGCCAGCTGCTTTGGAGGGGGGTGTTCCACGCCTATGCCACAGCGCGTCATAAGGCGCTTTTTGATGATCTGTTCTCAGGAAAGCAGAGCGCGCGTGCGATCGCTCAAGATATTACAAACCGTGCCGATGCTAAACCGTGCCACATCCACAGCGTGACCTTGTCAGATGAGGATATCGGCACGCGCCGTGATCTTTCCCCGCTGGCCGGCCTGTCGGAATATTTTGAGGTCCATCCCGTCCTTTTTGTTCGCAGGCAGGATTACTGGTTGGAGAGCTGGTATCGCCAGCATGTAAAATGGCAATGGGATAAGCGCTATGCCCATCTGCGATTTGAAGATTTCCTTGCTCGGAGGCGGGATTTTTTCTGGATAGATTATGAGCGTCTGGCACGCCGCTTGGCGCATCTTTTTGGCAATGACAGCCTCATTGTCATTCCGTTTGAGGAAGGCCGTTTCGCGGCAGATTCAGTATCTTTATTCTACGATGCTCTCGGTGTTGGTGATTTGCCTGACGCCGTGCATGAAACCAAGAACCAGTCTTTTTCCATGCGAATGACCGAGTTCATGCGCGGCCTGCCTTTGGCAAAGCTGCCCATAGAACAGCGCCACAGAATTGAGCGTGCCTGCGCCAAGGTGGATGCAGGGATAAAGGACCGCTCAAGCTTTTTCGCGAATGCAACGCAACGTGGAACCATTCTCGCGGAATATAGCGCAAGCAATACCCGTTTGGCGCAAAGCTATTTCGGCCGCGACAGCTTGTTTCGATCAGACCAAAATCGTCCGATTCTGGCGGCCTGTGTCGGGCAATCAGGCGGCATGACTGAGGACTTGATCAAAGACATCATTGCGCCGCTGATAATGGCGCTTTCTGCCGATGTGCTCCCTGCCAAGCCCCCCTCAAAACTGCGCCAGAATTAAGCAGAACATGCGGTCTAGAATGCAGCAGATCGTCCTACAAAATATCACCCCAAGGGATGCGGCGCTTCCTTGTCCCGAAACCCTGTGGCAGCGTGGCTTGCTTGACGCCCATGTTGGGTGGTTTGAAATCAAACAGGGCGACCCCGTTCATTTTGATGGCTTTGCTAATCTCTTCAATTTCGGGGTTTGGACCGAGATCGGCGATTTCGAGGCGGTTTCTCTCATGCTCAAAGGCAGTGGGACCGTCCTAGTTGACGTGCTGGAACAAAGTCACGCGAAGGAGCGACCACAATCAATTGTCACACGTGAGGTCACGCTGACAGATCATGGCGTGGATATTCCAGTTGCGCCTTCAAATCAGCAAAGCATTCTGACGCTGCGGCTCCAATCATTGAGCGACACGGCCCGCATCTTTCAGGCCAGTTGGCTTGGGCGATCAGCCGTCGATAACGCCACTAAACTCGCAATCATCGTCACGACCTATGCTCGTGAAGCTCAGGCATATGACGCGATCAAAAGGATCGCGGATTTTCTATTGAAACAGGAGTGCCCCCTTTCGCAGGCACATCTGTTCATTGTCGACAACGGACAGAGCCTATCCCTCCCGCAGCACCAGAAATACACCCTGATACCGAGCCAAAACCTAGGCGGTTCTGGTGGATTTGCCCGAGGGTTATTCGAGGCGAGGCAAGCTGGCTTCAGCCATTGCCTTTTCATGGATGATGATGCGGCTGCTCCTTTAGAAAACGTTACCCGTATCGCCGCAGCCTTTCGCTTGGGGCGCGACCCCAAACTGGCGATTTCAGGGTCAATGATAGCGCGGGAACAACCCGACCAAATCTGGGAGAATGGAGCAAAGTTTAACCGGATGTGCCAAGCTGAAGCGCATGGCCTTTGTCTGACCAGCCCCGAGGAGCTTTCAGAATTCGAATTCGCGAGGATGACGCCTCGAATAACCAAATCTCACTATGGCGGATGGTGGTGTTTTGCCTTTCCAATCGCGGCGCTGCGGCATGATCCCTTCCCGTTTTTTCTGCGAGGGGATGACAGCGCCTTTTGTCTTTCAAATGACTTCACCCTGCGCAGCTTGCCTGGTGTCTTTTCGGTGCAGGACGGGTTTGGCGCAAAGGAAACGCCCCTCACCCGCTATTTAGACCTGCGCTATCACCTCAGCCACCACCTCATGCATCGTAAACTAGGGATCGGGGCCTTTGGGTCGGCTTGTGTTGCCTTGCGGCTGATAATGCATTCGATGATGCGCATGCATTATCACAATGCGCATGCCGAACTTGCGGCATGGCGGTCTCTTTTTGCAGGAGAACGCTCTTTCCCGCCTGCCCTTGATATTACCGCTCTGAAACGAGATTTGGCGCAAAACGCGCGCCATGAAGATTGGGGCTTTCGTGCCGAGCAACCCGATTGGTCCACGCGATCAAAGCCACCTAAGCGGGTAACAAAACTTCTATTCAAATTCAGCTTGAATGGTCACCTCTTGCCATTCTTCAAGTCTCTCGGGCGGCGCGTTCACATCCCTATTGAGCAGCGTGGCGCCGTTTGGCCGCTTTGGGGTGCCGCCATGGCCTGTCACACCCGCCCCGATGGTCAAAGCTATATAGTGGCCCATTCCAAATTGGCTTTTTTCAAAATTGCAGTACAGGCATTGGTTCTGACGATCCGCTGGGTCTGGGCTTACTCGCGGTTGAAAGCCGAATTCCGAAAAGCGTTCTGCGAGATGACAACGCGCGAGTTCTGGCAGGCCCAGTTTTCAATCGGGGCGTTGCCAGCAAAATGACAGACACGCTTACCTTTCATATCGGTGATTTCAAAACTGGGACGACGGCTATCCAGAATTGGGTGTCCCAGGCTCCCGCAAAACGTTTGGGTCTGTGGTCCCCTTTGGCCGATTGTGATGCGCTGGCCCACAGCTTGAACGACCCTACATTGGCACCGCTGGCTTTTGCAGAATTGGCCCAAAATCTTCATGGCGGGAAAGGTCATGCTGTGGTGTCATCCGAGCATTTCGAGGCGGTTAACCCTTTCAGGCTGCGAGATTTAATCGAGGCTTTCCTTCCCCGATATTGCAACCATTTGACGGTGCTTGGTTATGTCAGGCCGCATGCCAGTTCACTCGTTTCGCGATATGCTGAATCGCTCAAGATCGGGAGCTTTTCGGGCTCGCTCGACGCGTATTACGAGTGGAAGCCCACCTTCTGGCGGCTTCGATCCGCCCGCAGATTTTCAAAATGGAAAGACGCTTTCGGTTCTGCCTTTAAGCTGCGTTTGTATGATCCGACAAATTTTGCGGGGGGCGATATTCGGCGTGATTTTGCGCAAAGCCTGACCTCTATTGATCCAGGGCCCCTTGGTCAGGATCGGCAGAACCGCTCGGTTTCCGTGATTGATCTGGCTTATCTGTCTGCCCTGCAATCCGCCATCGGTCCGACGGTCGCGGGGTCCATTGCCGAGCGCGCGCGCTGGCAGATCGGGCGGCGCATCGCGCAGGTCATAGAGCAAGGTCATTCTTTGGGTGGCCCGAGCCTCGGGCTGCATGCGGCCCTTGCCGAGAGGTTATGGCATGGCTACCGCGCGGATGCGGCGGAGCTTGATGCGCTCTATTTCTCTGACGGTGACCTTGTCCGGATTTTGATGCAGGCCCGAGATGCGGCACAGCACCAGCACGCCCCGATATTGGAAGAACGTGATTGGCTTGGGCCTGACGCGCGGCGTGCGGCGCAGGAATGGGGGCAGGCATTGGGCGCAAAACTTCAAAGCGAAGATACCGCCCTAGAAGTTCTTTCTGATTTCTCATCACCCAATTTTGCCTCGCCTTGGGACATGCAAAAATATGCTTGATTGGCTTGGGAGAACCACAAGCCATAATCCTTTGGCGGCAATGCGGCATAAACGCTTCACGGGAAGTGATCTGAAATGTGATCAAACCATTGGGAAGATTGATCTTCATATCGATCCATCAGCCAAGTTTTCGGGCAGTTGGTGCAGCCCAGTAGGCCGCTTGGTGGAGCTTGATGTTAAGCTGGAAACCGCGCCACGCTGGATCGGTGTTCATATTGATCTGCCCAACTGGGATGTTCTCGGGTTGGATTGGTTTGGGTTTGCACTGCGACATGGCGCTTCAAAGACGATACAATTCAGGGCTGCCCTCCGCTCACATATGGCAGATGGCGCACCATTCCATGATCATTTCTTCTCGCGTGATCTGGTTGCGAATGCATCAGCAAGGGACCATTGCGATCTGATTACACCAAGCCATTTGCCTGATCTTCCCCTTGAGGCGCGCAGGCGTGAACTGGTTTTGTTTCTCCCGACAATTTTGGATTTTCGATGGTCCTTGCATGACCTGCGGTTCATCGGCCTATGATCCTGCGCCCGTCCTTTCCAAACCTTGATATCGCTTTGGTCATCCCCGCCCGCGATGAAGGAGAGGCCTTGGCCCGCCTGATTGCTCAGGCCCGATCCATGAATGTTTTTTCCCAGATCATTCTGGTCGATGACGGCTCAGGCAAACCGCTGCTTGCGCATGGTGCCGATATCACGCTGCGCCAAAACCGATCGCGTGGTGCAGGGGCCGCGCGTAACCTTGGGCTTGGTTTGGTGCATGCAGAGTATGTGCTGTTTTTCGACGCTGATGATGAGTTGGGTGATGACCTACCACTATTGCTGCGCGACCTTGCGGGGCTAGCGATTGGGTTTGATATATGTGTGTTCCGCCATGCCGATAGCCGCATGGCACAGCAGGGATATTGGGGCGAGCCAGAGCATGAGATAGCGCTCTGGGAAGAAACGGGTTTGGGTTCGGGTTCCTTATGCCAAGCGCCTGATAAGGCGCGCCCTGTTCTGGCCCAGACAATCAATTACCCGTGGAACAAGATTTTTAGCACCGAATTTCTGCGCCATGAGGGGATCGCTTGTGCAGATACGCAGGTGCATAATGACATCCCGCTGCACTGGCTGTCGCTCATGAAGGCAAAGCGCGTTTTCACGTCTGACCGTATCTGCGCTTTGCACCATTTCCATGAGGGGGGCTCTGTTCCCCGCCTCTCCGAAGCCAAGGGCGATATACGCGCGCAAATGTTCGAGGCATTGGCCCTTGTTGCACCGGCGATCAAAGCCTGTGGGTCGCCGCAATGGCAGGATGCGTTTTCAGCCTTTGCCTTGAATTTGGCCCGTTGGGCCGAGGCGGAGAAGGATGCTGCTGGCTCAGCGGTTTTTCAGGCGGCGAAGAAGGGTTTCTTTGCGCGGCACCTGCCCAAACAGCGTATTGTGGTAGGGGATGTGAAGGCCAAGCAATCAGCGCTGCCCGCCCCATTTGTGGCCTGCCACAGCCCCTTGCGTTTTGCCCGTATCGGGCCACAGCGTCACCGCAGCCCTTTGGCCCATGCAAGCCTGCAGCCGCTTTGGTCGGATCATTTGGTTGAGGTCGATGATCTGGCGCAAGCTGATCTGGTTCTCACGGCGCATCCGAATGACTTTGCCACTGGACCGTCCTGCTTGGCGAGCAGGCTGGAGGGGGGGCGAGCGCCCAAACTCCTCCTCTATTCGGAAGAGCCACTGTGGGATTTACTGTTCAGCCCTGACCCCTTGGCGCAGACGGCACAGTTGCCCGTTTTTCGGGCGGGAATGCGGCCTGTTCGGCAGGTGAATTTTCTCAATAATGGCCGTTTTGTATTTGATAAAATCCCCTATTTTCTGCTCACAAACCATCGCTTTGCGAATGCCTATGCGGCGCGGTTTGCCGTGAATGCAAAACTGGATGCGGGCGAATGGGCGCAGCAGTTTCGCCAAAGACGAGACCCGATTGCATTCATTGCCGCCCGACATCGCGGGCATCATCACGACACAGTTTTGCTAGATGGGCAAATTCGCGGGCTTTCGGCTTGGCGCAGCCGAGTGGCCGAGCGGTTGGTGGCATCGGGTGCGCGGCTTCATGGGCAGGGGTGGTCTCATCACAGCCACCGCAGTGATTTGCGAAATTGGCATTTGGACAAACTCGTGGGCTATGACCGACAATCTGTTTTGCTCAGCGCTATCGAGAATACGCATTGCACCGATTATGTTTCGGAGAAGATATTTGACGCCTTCGCGATGGGAAGCATACCCGTTTATCTCGCAAGCCCGAACCATGCGATCCATCGCTTGGGGCTGCCTGAGGGGTCTTGGATCAACCTTTGGGGTCTGTCCGAGGATGACGCGGTGGAGCAGTTGCGCAGCTTTAAGCCTGACACCGAAACCATCGATGCTTTCACTCAGGCGCAACGCCAATTGGCTGCGGTTTTTACTAATTGCGATGCGCTGCACCATGACCGCCACAAGACCGCACGAGCGATTATGAAAACTCTTCAACAGACGGTCGATAGGGCAGAGGCGCTGTGATCTTTAAACTTAGATGTAAAACTCACATTCCCAACAAGATCTCGGCCAAAACTCTTCAGCAGATAAGGGCATTCTCAAGGTGATTTGGGTTTGGCCGAAGGTGGGGGGTGCATTTTGGCAGATATTCAGCTGACCTCCTATGACGCTTTGGCAGGTGATCCAAACCTCTCGCGACTGACGGATCTATTGCTGATTGATCCCGATGGCGCAGGCGGGACCTTGCCCGTTTTATATGGCACCAACCGCTTTGATGGCCGCATTTGGGCATGGGAGATTGGCTCGGGCGCGCCTGTTCTGATCGATAGCGGCTTTCATATCAGGGCAGACGCGGCGGGCGCGGTTGCCGAGTTATTGCAGATTGAGGGCGCGCTTGGCCCGAGCATCCTGAGCGGCGGCGGTGGTGCGGGTGTTTTTGCGGAATGGGGGCTCTCTTCCATGGGTCAGCTTGGCCCCGCAAATGCCTTTCCGCCCACATCTGTTTTCACATCTGATCTTACACAGATGGTCAGCCTGTCTTTGAGCAATGGGCAGGCGATGGTTTTTGGCGCCCTATCGGCTGGCGGTGGCATCGGGGCGATGCAGCTTGGCACTGATGGCAGCTTGCAATCGGCACAAAGGGTCAGCGGGACAACCTCGGGCGACTATGCGGCTTTGGCGCATCTCGAAACAGGTGCGGTACAGCATCTTTATGCGGCGCGCAGTGATACGGATGAGATTGAACATTTCACATTGTCTTCTGTGGGCGAATTAAGCCTTCAGGCCACATACGGGCCAGACGCTTCCGTCTTTCTGGGCCAAGCCAGCCAGATGACCACCGCTGAGATCGCGGGCGAGGAGTATCTGATCGTAGCAGATGCGGGTGCCTCCAGCTTGACGGTTCTCGCGGTTCAACCAAATGGCGCGTTATCTGTCGCGGATCATTTGCGCGATGATGGTGTGACCACACGTTTCCAGAATGTGACTGAGATCGAGGTCGTGTCTCATGGTGATCAGGTATTTGTTGTCGCGGCTGGCTCGGATGATGGGGTGAGTGTTTTTCAACTGCTGCCCAGTGGTCGGCTTGTCCATATGGCCAGCCGTGCGGATGATTTTTCATCGGGGCTGCAGAATATCTCGGCGGTTGAGGCTGTATCGACCCCCACGGGCGTCAGGATTTTCGCGGCCAGCAGCGTTGAATCAGGGCTGACCGTTTTGGAGTTCGCTTCGGGCCCTGCAGGGCAGTTGTTATTTGCGCCGCAAACGGGCGGGCAGGTCACGGGGGGCAGCACCGCTGACACCTTGATCGGGCGCGATCAGAACGATGTTTTATCGGGCGCGGGCGGTGATGATGTTTTGATTGATGGCGCAGGGTCCGATGTGATGACGGGCGGCGCGGGGCGCGATATTTTCGTGATGTCTTGGGATCAACAATCCGACAGGATCACGGATTTCACTTTGGGCGAGGATGTCATCGACCTGAGCGGCTGGGTCTATCTCTATTGGCTCAATAATGTTGATATGACGCCAACTGCATTAGGGATCACCCTGTCTTATCAGGGTGAAACCCTTGTGATCGAGACGGCCAATCAAACATCGCTGACGGTTGAGGATATCACCCCATCGCTGGTGCTAAGCCCGAACCGCCTTCTGCCTGATTGGGATGAGATTTTGCTCAACGGGTTCACAAGCGCGGATGAATTTCCGATGGCGGATACCTTTCAGGGCGCTCTGGGAAATGACCGCTACCGCATTGACCACCCCGAAGACGAAATTGTTGGCGAGATTGGATATTCCCTTGGCGGCGGGATCGACACGGTCGAGGCGTGGATCAGTTGGAACCTGATCCCCAATGTCGAGATTTTGCGGCTGCAAGGCACAGATGATCTTAACGGCGGCGGCACTTGGGCCCCTGAGGCTTTGGTGGGGCAAGCGGGCAATAACATCCTTGATGGGTCTCGCGGGAATGACGCCATCACGGCCAAGGCAGGCGATGACACGTTGATCGGTGGGCGCGGGGCCGACAAGCTGGTGGGCGATGCAGGGGCCGATGTTTTCCTTTTTCGCGAGGTTGAGGATAGCCCTGCAGGCCCTGCGACACGCGATTTTATAAACGGGTTTGAAAATGGCACCGACCTGATCGATCTGTCTGCCATTGATGCCGATATCACCACAGTAAGCGATGACAGCTTTGTCTTTATCGACAATGCGGCCTTTTCGGGCATAGCGGGTGAGCTGCGGCATTTCACTTGGGGTGGAAATAATTTCAATATCGTTGAGGCGGATATTGATGGCGATGCCACCGCCGATTTCCAAGTTTTCGTGAACCTGACGCCTGCCATGACGGCGGATGATTTCATCTTCTAAGAAAAAGACAAAAATCATCAAGCAGGAGGGGGAGGATGGTGAGCCGTGCAGGATTCGAACCTGCGACCCACTGATTAAAAGTCAGTTGCTCTACCAACTGAGCTAACGGCCCATCTTCCACGCCGAACCGAACAAGTTCGGTTCTCATCCGATCTATCCCAAGAAGATGTCTCAAGTCTATCGGATATCAACAAGTTTACGGGCAACCGCGTGCGGCCACTCGTGGCGCGCTACCTATAAACGACGGTCACAGGCGTCAAGCGAAAAACCCGACCGTTTGGATAAAAAGAAAAGAGTCTCGAATTGCTCATGGTCCGATCACGATCTGGCGGGTGTTTCCTCGGAAGATGCGACCATCGGTGGCGTCAGCACCGACACGAGCAAAATGTCGCTTGGTCTGAGCATGTCCTTCTAATCCAGTCGGATTATTTGGTAAGGGGAGAGCGGGCTTTGTGCCCGCTCTTTTCGTTTTGGAGGGTTCATGCCCCTAAGTGATATTCTCGATGCGGTCGCAAAGGCCGAACATGATGCAGGCCGCGACCGTGGGTCTGTGCGGTTGATTGCCGTCTCAAAGGTGCAACCCCTTGAGCGGGTTGAGGCCGTGCTTGAACAAGGCCACCGTGTTTTTGGTGAGAACAGGGTGCAGGAAGCCTTGGGCAAATGGCCCGATTTCAAAGAGCGCTATGCAGGTGTTGAGTTGCATCTGATCGGCCCGCTGCAATCCAATAAGGCGCGCGTAGCGATGGAGTTGTTTGATGCAATCCATTCCGTTGATCGCCCCAAGCTTGCAAGCAAACTGGCAACCGTCGCGCAAGAGATCGGCGCATGCCCTGATCTGATGATCCAAGTGAATACAGGCGAGGAGCCGCAAAAGGCGGGTATTTTGCCGGCCGAAGCCGATGCCTTTGTCGCCGAGGCCCGTGCCATGGATTTGCCCGTCAAAGGCTTGATGTGCATTCCTCCTGTGGATGAGGAACCAAGCCTGCATTTCGCGCTGTTGGCCAAGATTGCCGAGCGCAACGGTTTGCCTGAATTGTCGATGGGGATGAGTTCGGATTTCAAAAGCGCGATTGCGCTTGGGGCCAGCTATATTCGGGTCGGCTCGGCCATTTTTGGCGAGCGTGTGCCGCCTCAGGCCAACTGAGGCGAGACTATCAGGCGCGTTCCGAAGCGGATGCGCGCCACGATCCAGCGCAAATCCTCAGGCGCGAAGGCAACACAGCCTTCGGTCGGGTAGCCGGGCCGTCTCCAGCGATGCAGGAAAATGGCCGAACCGCGCCCATGCTCGGCGCGGGGCCAGTTCCAATCGGTTAGCAAAACGATGTCGTAGAGCGGGTCGGCGCGGCTGAGCCGCTCATGGCTATGCGGGTAGGGTGCGCGCACCATCAGGTTGTAATCCTCATGGCGCGGATCATCGGACCACAGATCGCTAGGGCCGATGGGAACCGCCCAGTCACATGGTTTAGCAAGACGGTCGGGGCGGTAAAGGCAGCCGACCAACCCGTGAATACCAGCAGGCGTTGCACCATCGCCCTCGCGCTTGTCGCAGGTGATGCCGCCCTTGCCCAAGCTGCAGGGAAAATGCCGCCCCCTGAACCGCGCCCCCATCGGCGTGATGACAATATCATTTGGGGTCACAGGAAATGCCCTGATTTCTTGCGTTTGACGTCGAGGTAATTGGCATTATGGCGGTTGGTGCCCGTGACCAAGGGCACACGCTCGGCCACTTGGACGCCCTCTTTCTCCATCATCTCGACCTTGCGGGGGTTGTTTGTCATCAGCCGAACCGAGGAAAAGCCCATCTGTTTCAGTAGATCGGCGCCAAGGCGGAAATCACGCTCGTCATCCTCAAAACCCAAACGATGATTGGCCTCAACCGTATCAAAGCCCTGATCCTGAAGCGAATAGGCGCGCATTTTATTGGCAAGCCCGATGCCGCGCCCCTCTTGGTTCATATAGAGCAGCACGCCCGCCCCCGCTTTGCCCATCTCGGACAGGGCGGTTCGCAATTGCGGGCCGCAATCGCATTTCAGGCTTCCCAAAACATCACCTGTAAAACAGGCCGAGTGCAGCCTTGCCAAAACGGGCGCGTCGCGATCTGGCCTGCCGACCTCAATCGCATAATGCTCGACCCCGCCATTTTCGGGGCGGAAGATATGCAGGCGTCCAGCCTCGGCGGCCTCCATCGGCAGACGGGCGGCAGCGACAGGGTGAAGGTCGTGATGCGCGGCAAGATCAGCCTCGGCCTCATGCTCGGAGATCACGGCGAGTTGGCTTTCTGCGGCAAACCCCGCTGCACCCTCCAACTCAACCCCAAGAACCGCTGGCAAAAGCTGCGCCGATTTCGCCAAGGAAAGCGCAAGGCTGAGCAAACGCGCATCACCGCCCCGCGATGTTTGCAAAGGACCTTTCATCGGGGCCGAGAGGTCATCTTGCGGGTTGGCCACGGCCTTGACCCAAGCCAGATCGGCGTGATCAGGCAATTGGATCGCGGCAAGGCCCATATGATAGGCCCGCGCTTTAAGGGTTTCGGCCCGCCTTGCGGTGATCGCCAGCTCAATGGGCAAATCGAGGGCGCGCAATGCCGTCAAACGCGCCTGAGTTGTGGTTTCTGCGGCCAAAACCAGAAGCCCTTGCCTAACCCCATCAGCAATCACCACAGGCAAACCCATTCGCAAATCTGCGCGGGCGCGGGCGACGCGTTCGGTTGAGGTGGGCAGCAAGCTCATTGAGAATTCCAAATCGACTTCAGTGTTGATGTAGACCTTGGCAAAGAAATTTGAAACATTCGCCCCTAATCTGACACGGCTGCGTGAAGATTTTTTCAAAACCTTGCCAAACAAGGCCTTACGCTACACTTCGTCCTGTAAGACTTGCTCAGGAGGCATGCAAATGGCGACGTTAAAGAAAATTCTTCTTGTGGATGATGATGAGGACCTGCGCGAGGCGCTGTCCGAACAATTGGTCCTGACCGAAGATTTCGACGTTTTCGAGGCTGGGAACGGCCAAGAAGCGATGGAGAAGGCCAAGGCCGCGATCTATGATCTCGTGATCCTTGATGTGGGCCTGCCCGATACGGATGGGCGTGAACTTTGCCGCCTGATGCGCAAACAAGGCGTCAAATGCCCGATCTTGATGCTGACGGGCCATGACAGCGACGCCGATACCATTCTGGGCCTTGATGCAGGTGCCAATGATTATGTCACCAAGCCTTTCAAATTCCCCGTTCTTTTGGCCCGTATCCGCGCACAGCTTCGCACGCATGAACAATCCGAGGATGCGGTATTCCAGCTGGGGCATTACACTTTCAAGCCTGCGATGAAGTTGCTGGAGACCGAAGATAACAAGAAAATCCGCCTCACTGAGAAAGAGACGAATATTCTGAAATTCCTCTATCGCGCGCAGGAAGGGGTCGTGGCCCGCGATGTGCTGTTGCATGAGGTCTGGGGCTATAATGCGGGCGTCACCACTCATACGCTCGAGACACATATCTACAGGCTGCGCCAGAAAATCGAACCCGATCCCTCGAATGCGCGCCTCTTGGTGACTGAAAGCGGGGGCTATCGCCTCGTGGCATAGTCCTTGCAGCTATAGCTTTAGTTCAGGTTCTTCCCTCGTTCCTGAACCGAAGCAACTCATTGCTTCCTCCCTGTTGGACTGGCCCTCACTTCGGTGAGGGCCTTTTTTTATCCGCTCGCATTGTGTGCAGTGACGTGGGGGATTAGAGCTTGGCGCAGCAAATGAAACGGAGCCGCGCCATGTCTTTCACTCTTGCCACTTGGAACATCAACTCGGTCCGCCTTCGTGCGCAAACCGTGGCCAAGCTGTTGCAGCAAGAAGCGCCTGATGTGCTGTGCCTGCAGGAATGCAAAAGCCCCGTCGACAAGATCCCCCTCGAGGTGTTCGCCGAGCTTGGCTATGGCTATATGGTTGCGCGCGGGCAGAAGGGTTACAACGGCGTTGCGATCCTGTCCAAGCACCCGCTGGAAGATGTGGGTCACCGTGATTTCGTGGGCAAGGGCGATGCCCGCCATGTGGCAGCGCGGCTCGAGAATGGCGTCACCATCCATAACTGCTATATCCCCGCGGGCGGCGATGTGGCCGACCGTGAGGTGAACGAGAAATTCGGCCATAAACTGGATTACCTTACCGAGATGCGCGACTGGTTCCGTGATGAGGCCCCGAAAAAGTCGATCCTTGTGGGAGATCTCAATATTGCTCCGCGCGAAGATGACGTTTGGTCCCATAAGCAACTGCTCAAGGTGGTCAGCCACACCCCGATCGAGGTGGAGCATTTTGAGGCGGCGCGCGAGGCTGGCAATTGGGTGGATATCACCCGTCAGGACATTCCCGAAGGGCTGCTCTATAGCTGGTGGTCCTATCGCGCGAAGGATTGGGATGCCGCAGATAAGGGCCGCAGGCTCGATCATATCTGGGGCACATCCGATATTTCCAATTCTGCCCATAGCAGCCGGATATTGCGGGATGTGCGCGGTTGGGAACAACCTTCGGACCATGTACCTGTCTTTGCGACATTCGACCTTTGACCCCTAAAAACGTGGCTGTGTAATACTCATATACGGCACAACACCCGATTTTTGACGGAGATACCCATGCTCGAGTTTGGACAAGCCCAAGGCAGCGCCGCCGCTGATCTGATCAAGGACACCACCGATCAGGCCTTTATGCAGGATGTGGTCGAAACCAGCCGTGACGTGCCTGTGATTGTGGATTTCTGGGCGCCTTGGTGTGGCCCCTGCAAAACCCTTGGCCCCCAGCTGGAAGCGGCCGTGACGGCCGCGCGCGGCAAGGTGCGCATGGTCAAGATTAATGTTGATGAAAACCCCGCCATCGCTGGCCAGTTGCAGGTGCAATCTATCCCCACGGTCTATGCCTTTTCGCAAGGCCAGCCCGTGGACGGGTTCCAAGGCGCGGTTTCGCAGGGCGATGTGCAGCGTTTCGTTGAAAAGATCGCCGCTTTGGGCGGGGATGGCGGCCTTGGCGAAGCTTTGGAGGCCGCCGAGGAAATGCTGGCGCAGGGCGCTATCGATGATGCGGCGCAAACCTTTGCCGCGATTGTCGGCGAGGAGCCCGAAAACGCGGCTGCCAATGGTGGTTTGGCACGCGCCCATATTGCATTGGGTGATCTCGACACGGCCGAGGCACTTTTGAACAATGTCGCCCCAAGCATCGCAAACGCGCCTGAGATCGAAGTTGCGCGCGCCCAGATCGAGCTTGCCCGTCAGGCGGCTGATGCCGGTCCATTGGCCGAGCTTCATGCAGCGGTCGAGGCGAATGCCGATGATCATCAGGCGCGGTTTGACTATGCGCAGGCCTTGCATGCGGCAGGCAATGCGGAAGAGGCGGTCGAGCAATTGCTGGAATTGTTCCGCCGTGACCGCGAGTGGAATGACGCAGCCGCCAAAACGCAACTGTTTACGATTTTCGACGCTCTGACAGCCACTGACCCGATTGCCCAAAAAGGTCGGCGGCGTCTAAGCTCGATGATATTTGCCTGATCGGTTTTGCCCGCTACATAGATAGTCATGATCCAACAGATTGACCTTCCCGATACAATTCCGGTTTTCCCTTTGCCGGGCGCGCTGCTTTTGCCGCGCGCGCAATTGCCTTTGCATTTGTTCGAGCCCCGTTATCTGGCCATGCTTGATGACGCGCTGAAAACATCGCATCGCTTGATCGGTATGATCCAGCCACGTGAAACCCCTTCGGGGAGTGAGCGGAAATTGCAGATGATCGGTTGCGCAGGTCGCGTCACCCAATTCTCCGAGACCGAGGATGGCCGCTATATGGTCACCCTGTCTGGTGTGTCGCGGTTCCGTATCCAGCGTGAGGTGTCCGGCTTCACGCCCTATCTCAAGGCGGATGTGTCATGGGACGGGTTTGATGTTGATCTAGGCTCGGTCGAGACGGATCGCGGCTTTGATCGCCCCGCCTTCCTTGATCTTTTGTCGCGCTATTTCAACGCTTTGTCTCTGTCGACCGATTGGGACAGCTTGAAAGATGCGGAAGATGAAATGCTGATCAATTCCCTCTCCATGCTCTGCCCTTTCGAGCCTGAGGAAAAGCAGGCTTTGCTTGAAGCGCCATCGCTGTCCACACGGCGCGAAACCTTGATCACCCTGATTGAGATTGCCCTGCATAGTGGCGGGAGCGAGGACGTCTTGCAATGAGCGCAGATACGATCATTGACCGTCGTATGCTTGAGGCGCTTGTCTGCCCGCTGACACAAGGGCCATTGGTTTATGATGCCCAGAAGCAGGAACTGGTCTCGAAATCGGCGGGGCTGGCCTTTCCAATCAGGGGTGGCATCCCGATCATGCTGGAAGAAGAAGCGCGGTCCTTGAAAGACTAGAGCCGTTTACCTTGCATCAGTTTTGGCAGATTACCCGTCAGCCCCGCGGCTTCGCGCATGAAGCGGCGGCGCAAAGTTGGCATGGATGAAACGGCGCCCATGCCCAAATCCCGCATGAACCGCAGCGCCGGATTATCGTTTGAAAACAGTTTATTGACGGCATCCATGCCAAGCGCCAAGGCTGTCGTGTCGAATTTCCGCCAGGATTGATATCGCGCCAAAACATCCGCTGCCGCGATATCCTCACCGCGCCGTTTTGCCTCTGTCAGCACCTCGGCCAAAGCGCCGATATCCCGAAACCCGAGGTTCAACCCTTGCCCCGCAATCGGGTGCACGCCATGCGCGGCATCCCCGACCAAAGCGAGGCGCGGTGCGACATAGCTTTGCGCCAGCGTCAGGGTAAGCGGATAGGTAAACCGCGTGCCTGTGAGTTTGATCTCGCCAAGGAAATCGCCGAAGGCGGGCCTGAGGGCTTCGAGATAGGCGGCGTCATCAAGGGCCGCGATCTGCGCTGCATTCTCGGAGGTTTCGCTCCAGACAATAGAGGAGCGGTTTTCAGGCAAAGGCAGGATGGCCAATGGGCCATTCGGCATGAAGAATTGATGGGCGATAGCATTATGGGCGCGCTCATGTTCAATCGCGCAGACAAGCGCTGTCTGGCCATAATCCCACCCGCTGCGCTTGATGCCTGCACGTTCCGCCACACCAGATTGGCGACCATCGGCCCCAATTAGCAAACGCGCTTTCAGGCTTGTGCCATCGCTGAGCGTAACCTGTGCTGCCGCGCTTGTATCTTGTGCTGTGACAGTGACATTCGCGCGGTGGGTGATCAGTGGCTCGGCCTCGATCGCGGCCAGAAGTGCGCGCCGCAAGAAGCGATCCTCCAGCAAATACCCCATCGGGCCGTCTTCCAATTCGGCGTGGTCGAAATGAAGGAAATAAGGGGCCGCCCCTTCGCCTGCGCGCCCGTCCGAGGCTTTGACCTCGAGAATGGGTTGGGCGTTGTCCTCCACTTCGGGCCAAATATCGATTGCGGCCAGCAGGTTCTTTGAGGCCAGTGCCAGCGAATAGGCGCGGCCATCAAAGGCGTCTGCTTTGCGTTTGGGGGTTGGCAAAGCGTCCAGCACAACGCTTGAAAACCCCGCCTGCGCCAGCGCCAAAGCAAGGCAGGAACCGTTCAGCCCGCCGCCGACAATCAAGATATCTGCATCATAATCCATGTCTGGCAATATGCGCCTGTGTAAAGGATTGTCCACGCGTCATGGGGCCGTTAGCGTCATGCGCGACACTTTATCAAAGGATGTGCCCCGATGGATGAGCGGTATTTGGCAAGCGCGAGCGATCTTGGCCGTGCAGTCGGCAAAGGCGAGATTGACCCTGTCGAATTGACCGAAACCTATCTGGAGGCCGCCACTGGCCATGAGCATGGCGCGCGTATCTACACCGCTTTGACCAAAGATCGCGCCATCGCCGAAGCAAAAGCTGCGGCTGACAGGGCCCGCAATGGCGTGCGGCGCGGTTTGCTGGACGGCGTTCCCGTCTCGTGGAAGGATTTATTCGACAGCGCAGATGTTGTGACCGAAGCAGGGTCGAAATTGCTGGAAGGCCGCGTGCCGAGCCGCGATGCCGAGGTTTTGGGCAAGGCCACGCAGGCGGGGCTGGTCTGTCTGGGCAAAACCCATATGTCGGAATTGGCCTTCTCGGGCCTTGGCCTGAACCCTGCCTATGGGGGAAATACCGATCCGAAACCTGCAACTCCGCCCAATGTGAACAACCCCGATCTGGTTCCTGGCGGATCCTCTTCGGGGGCGGCGGCCTCGGTGGCTTTCGGGCTGGCTCCTGCTGCGATTGGGTCTGATACAGGCGGATCGGTGCGCGTGCCTGCGGCCTATAATGATCTGGTTGGGCTAAAAACCTCCCATGGGCGATTGAGCCTTAAAGGGGTTGTGCCACTGGCCGAGAGCTTTGATACGGTCGGGCCGCTATGCAAAACCGTGGAAGATTGCGCGCAGCTTTTGGCCGTGATGGAAAGTGGTAAGCCCGCCGATTTGCGCGGCGCGAGTTGCGAGGGCAAACGCTTCCTTGTGCTGGAGCCTTATGCATCCGATGTCCGCGCCGAGCCGTTGGAGGCCTTCAAATCCGCCCTTGACCGCCTGAAGGGTGCGGGGGCTGAGATTGAGGCGAAATCTTTGCCTTCAATCGAGGCTGCAATGGATTTATCGCCTGTCCTGTTTGCGGTTGAGGCATACGGAACATGGCGCGATGTGATCGAGACCGCCCCTGATAAGATGTTCCCGCGTATTCTGGAAAGGTTCCGTGGCGGGGCTGATTTCTCGGGCCCTGATTTTGTGGCGGCATGGCAGCAACTGCACCGATTGCGGGCCGAATGGCAGGCCGAGACCGCGGCCTATGATGCCGTGGTCTTGCCAACAGTTGCGAATATGCCCGCCGATATGGCGCGTTTGATGAGCGATCAGGATTATTACGTCACCGAAAACCTTCTGACCCTGCGTAATACCCGCGTTGGCAACCTCATGGGATTATGCGGTTTGACCCTGCCAACGGGCATTCCGTCGACTGGTATCATGTTCCTTTGCCCCGCGATGCAGGATGAACGCCTGCTCAGGATCGGGGCCGCCGTTGAGGCTGTCTTGGCCTGAAGGCCACAGGTTCGGGGTTTTGGCCAAGTTGCGCGCCTTTTGCTGGACCGCTGCCGCGTTATTCGGGTAAGGTCAGGAAAACGGGGCGAAAACAGATCCCGAACTTGAGGCAGACATGGTGTTCCCAGAGCGGTTTTCGAACCTGCCAGATTACGCCTTTCCGCGTTTGCGGAAATTACTCGACGTCCATGAAGCGGGCGGCGTTCCTATAAACATGACCATCGGTGAGCCGCGCCACCCTTTCCCCGATTGGGTGGCTCAGACCATCACCGATCATATCGACGGCTTTGGCCGCTACCCCGCAAATGACGGTACCGCTGATTTGCAAACCGCAATCGCGGGTTGGGTGCAGCGCCGCTATGGTGTGACCATCGAGGCCGCCGCGCAGGTTCTGCCGCTCAATGGTACGCGGGAAGGGCTGTTCAATGCGGCACTGGCCCTGTGTCCTGAGCAGAAAAACGGCCAAAAACCCGCGATCCTGACGCCCAATCCCTTTTACCAAGTCTATGCCGTGGCCGCTTTGGCTGTCGGGGCTGAACCGATTTACGTGCCTGCAACCGATGAAACCGGAAATCTGCCTGATTACGCATCTCTGCCCGAAGATGTTTTGAACCGCGTCTCGATTGCTTATATCTGCTCGCCCGCGAACCCGCAGGGCGCTGTGGCCAGCCGCAGCTATTGGCGGGATCTGATCACTCTGGCCGAGCGTTATGATTTCCGCATCTTTGCTGATGAATGCTATTCCGAGATCTACCGTGACACGCCCCCCATTGGTGCGCTGGAAGTCGCGGTTGAGATGGGTGCTGATCCTGATCGCGTGGTGATTTTTCATTCGCTTTCGAAACGTTCGAACTTGCCTGGTTTGCGGTCGGGTTTTGCGGTCTCGGGCAAGGGCAATATCGCGGCGATGAAGCAGCTTCGCAATTATGCGGGCGCACCTTTGCCTGCGCCTTTGCAGGCGGTTGCTGCGCGCGCTTGGCGGGATGAAACCCATGTCGAGGCGAGCCGCGCGCTCTATCAAACCAAATTCCGCATGGCGGATGAGATTTTCGGGGATGTGCCCGGTTATCACCCGCCCGAGGCGGGGTTCTTTCTGTGGTTGCCTGTTCCAGATGCGGAAGCGGCAGCCCTCAAACTATGGCGTGAGGTCGGGGTGCGGGTTTTGCCCGGCCATTACCTTGCGCGAAGCATAAATGGCATCACGCCAGGCGCGGACAGACTCCGCGTGGCATTGGTGGCTGAACAAGAAGAAATGCAGCGCGGGCTCATCTTGCTCCGTGACTGCCTCTATCGGTGAGGTTGAAGGGTATGGCGTATCAAACACGGCAGCGGGATCCGCTTCTAGACAGCAATATGCAAGAAGCGCTTGAGCGGCGGGGCAAGGAAATCCTTGGGATTGTATTGACCTGTATGGGTTTGGCGATTGGTTTGATGCTGGTCTCCTATTCGCCCGATGATCCGAACTGGATGGCGGCCACGGATGCCCTTCCACATAATTATCTCGGTCGCTTTGGCGCGTCCTTCTCGGCAATCCTGATGATGATCGTGGGCTATGGGGCCTATCTGCTGGCCATCGGGGCTGTGGTTTGGGGCTTGCGTTTTACCTTCCATCAAGGCTCGGAGCGCGCGATTTCGCGTGCGATTTTCCTTCCCATCGCCGTGGCACTTGCCTCGATCTATTGCGTGAGCCTTGTACCGGGTGAGGGCTGGGTTCACAGCTTTGGCTTGGGCGGTTTGTTCGGTGATACGATCATGGGTGCCTTGGTCAATATTTTGCCCGTAAGTGCCTCGGTTGGTCTGAAGATACTCGCGGCCACAAGTTTCTTTGCGATGATCGGGTTTTCCTTGTTTGTCTTGGGGGCAGATCGGGCTGAGCTTCGCATTGCGTTCCGCTTCCTCGCCATCGGTATGGTCACCACAATTGATGCGATCGCGGCCCTTTTCGGCCATGCAGGTCGCGGAGCAGGTGGAGCCGCGATGAACCTTCGCGCCCGTCAGGCCGAGCGCCGCGAAGCGCGCCTGCATGCTGCGGCGCAAGCAACACAAGATGACGGCGTTTATTTCGAGGAATATACCGAAGAACCCGCGCATGACCCGCAGCCTGCCCCATCGGTGCGGGCCGCAGGCGGGCTGTTTGACAAGGTGCCGCTTCTGCGGGCTTTGACCCCGTCTGACCCAGAAACCACGGATACCGCCGTCATTGGCCAAACTCAGGCCGTTGATCCCGATCAGGGGGGTGACCGCATTCGCGGCAAAATCTCGGAAGTAATCAAGAACCGCGTCCGCCGCCAGCCAAGTGCGGTTGAAACGGCTGTTGCCGCCCGCCGTGGGCCTGAGCCATTGGTTGCCACGACAACCCGTGTGGAGCCGCCTTTGACCTCTACCATGGCCCCACGCGTGCAAGCGCCACAGGCCAGCCCGACACCTGCGCCTGCGTTGCAGCCCTCAGCGATTGAGGACAATATGTTCCTTGATGAATTCGATGATGATTTTGCGCGCGAGGCCCATCAGGAACCAGCGCCAAGCCCCGCGCCTGCTGCGCCCATTATGCCCCGTCTTCAGCCGCAAGCGAGCGAGCCGCGCAAGGTTGTGCAACATACGCAGCGCAAACCTGCGGCCCCGTCGCGCCAAGCGCTGGCCGATGCGCAACCCTCGCTGCCTTTGGAGGCCAAAGCATCAGATTATGAGTTCCCGCCGCTGAACCTGTTGACCAGTGCAATCGGGATTGAGCGCCATCATCTTTCGGATGAGGCGCTGGAAGAAAATGCGCGCATGTTGGAAAACGTGCTCGATGATTATGGCGTGAAAGGCGAGATTGTCAGTGTCCGCCCCGGCCCTGTTGTCACCATGTATGAGCTGGAACCCGCGCCGGGCCTCAAGGCAAGCCGCGTGATCGGTTTGGCCGATGATATCGCGCGTTCCATGTCAGCCCTGTCGGCGCGTGTATCGACCGTTCCGGGACGTTCGGTGATTGGCATAGAATTGCCAAATGTGCATCGTGAGAAGGTCGTTCTGCGCGAAATCCTTTCCAGCCGTGATTTCGGGGATGGAAACCAGCGCCTGCCTTTGGCTTTGGGCAAGGATATTGGTGGTGAGCCTGTTGTGGCCAACCTCGCCAAGATGCCGCATTTGCTGATCGCGGGGACCACGGGTTCGGGTAAATCGGTGGCGATCAATACGATGATCCTGTCGCTGCTTTACAAGCTGAAGCCCGAAGAATGCCGCATGATCATGATCGACCCCAAGATGCTGGAACTCAGCGTTTATGACGGAATTCCGCATTTGCTCAGCCCTGTTGTGACCGACCCGAAAAAGGCGGTTGTGGCGCTGAAATGGGTCGTGGGCGAGATGGAAGAGCGCTACCGCAAAATGTCGCGAATGGGCGTGCGTAATATTGATGGCTATAATGGCCGTGTGCGTGACGCGCTTGCCAAGAACGAGATGTTCTCGCGGACATTCCAAACGGGCTTTGACGACATTACGGGCGAACCCGTATTCGAGACTGAGGAGTTCAAACCCGAAGTTATGCCTTTCATCGTTGTCGTCGTCGATGAAATGGCCGATTTGATGATGGTTGCGGGCAAAGAGATCGAGGCGTGTATTCAACGCCTTGCGCAGATGGCGCGAGCCAGTGGTATCCATCTGATCATGGCCACGCAGCGTCCATCGGTTGATGTGATTACCGGCACGATCAAGGCCAACTTCCCGACGCGGATTTCCTTCCACGTCACTTCGAAAATCGATAGCCGCACCATTCTGGGTGAGATGGGCGCCGAGCAACTGCTTGGTATGGGCGATATGCTTTACATGGCAGGGGGTGCCAAAATCACCCGCGTCCATGGGCCTTTTGTCAGCGATGAAGAGGTCGAAGAAATTGTCCGCCACCTCAAGAGCTTCGGGCCACCATCCTATGCCGCAAGCGTTCTGGACGGGCCTGATGAAGACAAGGAAAGCGATATCGACCTTGTGCTTGGTCTTGGTGGCAATACCGATGGCGAAGATGCGCTATATGATCAGGCGGTGCAGATCGTCATCAAGGACCGCAAATGCTCCACCTCCTATATCCAGCGCAAACTGGCGATTGGCTATAACAAGGCCGCGCGTCTTGTGGAGCAGATGGAGGAGAGCGGTCTGGTCTCGGCGGCCAATCATGTCGGCAAACGCGAGATTTTGGTGCCTGAACAGGGATGATTTTCGCCGATCACGCGGTGTTGTTATTCAATGTCAGGCATGGATGACATAGATTGAGGTTATGAAAAAACTTCTCCTCTCCCTCGCCTTGTCGGCTGTCACGGTCTTTCCCGTCTTGGCCGAGCCGATCCCGCTGGCTCGCCTGTCGCAATATCTTAATGAATTGCAAACCGCCGAGGGCCGTTTCACGCAGATCAATGCGGATGGCTCGGCCTCGGAAGGTACGATCTATATCCACCGTCCCGGTCGGATGCGTTTTGAATATGACGCTGATGATCTGCTTGTGATTGCAGGTGGCGGTCAGGTTGCCATCTTTGATGGCCGTTCCAACCAGCGGCCCGAGCAATACCCGCTTCGCCGTACGCCCCTAAACCTCATTCTGCGCCGCAATGTTGATCTTGCAGGCTCTGGCATGGTGACCGCGCTTGAGCAAAACGGAGACTTCACCCATGTGACGGCTCTTGACCCTGACACGCCTGAAGCAGGGACAATCACATTGGTCTTCTCGGATAATCCTGTGCAATTGCGCAGTTGGATGATCACGGATCAAGCGGGTGGGCAGACCCAACTGGAACTGGGCGCATTTGAACAAGGCGTTCAAATCGGTGCGCGCCTGTTCAACATCCCGCAAGAAATTGAAGAGCGCAGTTTGGACTAAACGCCTTGCCCGCCGCTATTGAGCGCGCAGATGCTTTAGCGACAGCTTGCCAATTGTAATTGATAGGTCTGCGCGCGGGTGGCGACTTCGCCCGCGATGCGGATAAGCCATGGCTTGGAGTTATAGCTGCCCCGCGCATAGCCCGTATGGCCTTCGTGATAGGCCAGATATTGGTTGCGTGCGTCATGCAACGGGATGCCGTTCCTCTCGAGGGTATTGGTCATATACCACCCCATGAAATCGGTCGCATCGCGGATATTCTGGCGCCTTGCGCCAAAGCTTCTGGTGGCGCGCTGATATTCTTCCCAAGTGCCGTCAAGCGCCTGCGAATAGCCAAAGGCCGAGCTTTGACGCCCGAGCGGGATCACGCCAAGCGCGTAGCGATGCGGGGTGCGGGCATTTCCGACAAAGCGGCTTTCTTGGTAGATTGTCGCCATCTGAACATGGACGGGAACGCCCCATTCCCGCTCAGCCGCGCGCAAGGCACGGTAATATTGCGGGCGCTCGTCAATGATAGCACATGCATTGTCCAGATTGCGCGGTGCGGAATAATTCCCACCACAGCCGACAAGAAAAAAGGCCATTAAAAAAAGGGCTGCCCGAACCATTATTCAACTCTGCTCTATTGTTTTTATGCAATCGGTTATAGCGGATTGCGGCAGGTTTGGGAATGGGTTGAAACCGCAAGGCGGGGTCTTGCCGTCACAAAGCTGTTATTCGAAGAAACCGCGCCATTGCGCAAATCTTTCGGTGTCGCTGTTGCAACTTCTGTTCACAGACTGTTTCCCAAATTCGGCTCTGTGACAATTTACAACCGCCAATCAGACGCGCTAGGAAAGCGCTGGGGGTATCAATGAATGCTACAAAGCCGTGCTAAATATAATCTTGGCGATGTTGTGAAACATCGCAAGCATCCGTTTCGCGGCGTGGTATTTGATATCGATCCTGAGTTTTCGAACACGGAGGAGTGGTATAACTCCATTCCCGAAGGCAGCCGCCCTAAGAAAAAGCAGCCCTTTTATCATCTCTTGGCTGAGAACGATAATTCCTACTATGTCGCCTATGTCTCTGAGCAGAACCTGCTGCCTGATGAAACAGGCGAGCCGATTGATCACCCAGACCTGTCAGACTTGTTTGGTGAGTTTACCAATGGTCGCTACCCGCTAGAGTATCAGCTTAACTGATCTACTCGGTCGGTAGCCCCTCGGTTTTCCATTTCCCGAAACCGCCTTCAATCTCGGCAATCGCCTCGACACCCATATCCTGCAACTGCTTCACCGAAAGTGCCGAGCGCCACGCGCTGGCGCAAAACAGAACCAGTGTTTTATCGGTGGCAAGCTCCTGCTTGTGATAGGGGCTTGCAGGGTCGATCCAAAACTCCAGCATGCCGCGCGGCGCGTGAAACGCCGCGGGAATGCGGCCTTCACGGTCCAATTCACGCGGATCGCGAATATCGACCAAAAGGGCTGTGCCTGCCTCGACCGCCGCGAGAGCGTCTTGAGGGGAAAGCGATGTGATCTCGGATTTGGCTTGTTCAACCAAGGATTTCACAGGTGTGATTGGCATGGGCTTTCCCCTCAATTAACGAAAATACGGCGCGCGCAGGGGTTAATACCCGAGCGCAATCCCGTCCTTGCGCGGGTCCGACCCGCCTTCAAGAAGGCCATCGGGATGGATGCGGATGGCTTGGGCACCGCCAATGGCTTTCTCGGGGATGATCACATCATGACCCATGGCTTTCAATTCGGCGCGAACCTCCTCTGAATAGCCACGCTCAACCTGCAACTGGCCTTGGTCAAAGAAGCATCTTGGCCCGTCAATGGCCTCCTGCGGGGACATTCCGAAATCCACGATATTGGTCAGGAAACGCCCATGGCCTGCGGCTTGGTAAGCGCCGCCCATCACGCCAAAGGGCATGAGCGAACCATCACCGAGTTTCAGAAAGCCGGGGATGATTGTGTGCATCGGGCGCTTGCCGCCTGCCGCTTCATTCGGGTGCCCTTCTTCAAGGGTAAAGCCCGCGCCACGATTGTGGAACAAAATGCCAAATTTGTCGGAGGCAAAGCCCGAGCCGAAGCTGTGATAGATCGAATAGATCATCGAAACAGCCATGCCATCCGCATCGACCACGCTCAGATACACCGTGTCTTTATGGACGGCCTCAGACAAATTATGGGCATCTGGCGCGGCCTTGCTTGGGTCAATGAGATCAGCCAAGGCTTTAGCGGTGTCCATCGAGGTCATATGCTCAAGGCGGCTCATATGGTCGGGGTCAGCGATGAAACGGTTGCGCGCGTCATAGCCGAGTTTGACGGCCTCCGTTTCGATATGGGCGCGCTCGGTCCCGAAGGGGTCCATATTGGCGATGTCGAAATGGGACAGGATATTCGCGATCAAAATCGCGGTGGCCCCTTGGCCGTTCGGTGGCAGCTCAATCAGCTCGGCATCGCGGTAAGGGCTGCGCAATGGGGTGACGTAATCGCAGGCGGTTGCGGCGAAATCTTCCAATGTATGGGTGCCGCCAAGTGCATTGAGGCTGGCGACCATGTCTTTGGCAACCTCGCCCTCATAAAAGCCAGCGCGGCCTTCCTTGGCGATGCGGCGCAGCACTTCGGCCTGTTTTGGTGCGCGGAAGATGTGCCCCAGCGGCAGAGGTTTGCCTTGATCAAGGAAGTAGGATGACCCCTCGCCTGAAAGAATTTCGCCTTCGGCGGCATAATCAAAGGCCACACGAGGTGCGATTGGAATGCCCTCATCAGCGTAATGGATCGCGGGGGCCAGAACATCGGCCAGCGGGAGCTTCCCGTGATCGGCATGAAGGCGGCAAAACCCGTCAACCGCACCGGGTACAGTGACAGCGGCGGCGTCATAAAGGGGAACGGTCTTATGCCCTTTGGCGCGCAAATCGGCGGCATTCAATCCAGCAGGCGCGCGGCCCGATGCATTCAGCCCGATGATCTCATCAGATCCAGGCTTGGAGACCATGGCAAAGAGATCGCCGCCGATCCCTGTCGATTGTGGTTCGCAAAACCCCAAAAGGATGGCCGCCGCGATTGCGGCATCGACGGCATTGGCGCCATCTTCCAGCAAGGACACGGCGACGCGTGCTGCCAAAGGGTGCGATGTGGCGCACATGCCTTTGGTGGAAAATGCGGCCGAACGGCCAGGTTTTTGGAAATCACGCATATCTGCCTCCCTGCAGGTTTTCCGCGAAGGTAAGCTGATTGCAGGCGATGGCAAGGAGGAAGGTGAAGAACCTCGGCGTCGCTTACTGGGTGGGGGCTTGTAAAAACGCGACGCCGAGGGAAGCTTAGGCAGCTACAAGACCGAGATTGACGGTGTCGGGCGGCGTTGATTGGGAATGATCGGGGTTTCTTTGCGTCACAGTTTCCCGTTTTAGAACAGTCTTTCTATTCTGCGGGATTGTTTCGGGGCCCAAGATCAAGGGTGAGCGTCGTGCGGTTTTGGGTGCCGATCCGTTGATAGCTGACCCCAGAGCACAAGCTCCGAATTAAACTCCAGCCGAATCCCCCTTCAGGAAGATCATCCAAAGCCATATTGGGATCGAAACCCTTGGCGGATGATGGGGGCCCATGTGGCATCGCCTTGCCATGATCGAGGCAGTCCGCTTGCAGGAAGCCGTTATGCAGCGAGAGCGAGACGGTAATATCGCCATCGGTATCACGATAGGCATGTTCAACAATATTATTGAGAACTTCGGCCAGAACCAGTTCCATGCTCTGGCTGTTATCCAAATCAATTCCTTGGCCTGCCATCCAGAGTGTCACGTTGGATAACAAAGCGCGCACGTGTTCCGCATGGCCCTGACAGGTCCAGACATGTTTTTCGATGAGCCGACCCTGATCTTCTACCATGGGCGGTGAATGCCTTTCCAAAATGCAGCTATCCTGCTGACGTGACCCCATGTGCTGCAAGCGCCGTGTCGCAAGTGCTGTGAATGGTGAAAACACTGTCCATATGTGTAAGCCGCATGACCTTGGCGACAATCGGTCTGAGCTGAGCCAGATCAAGGGCGCGATCCGTGCCCATGAGTTTGCGCGCAGCAACCAACGCGCCGAGGCCGCTTGAATCAAGAAAATCGACCCGACCAAGGTCCAACAGCACATCGCCTGTGTTTTCGCTGATCAAACTGCGAAACCCCTCCTTGAAGGCAAGGGCGACCGAGGCATCGATCCGATCCTCGTCTACAGTGATGACCAAAAGGCCTGCATAGGCTTGCACATCCAGTTTCATAGGTGTTGTCTCTTCCTAAAGGTAAGGAGACACCTAATCTTAAATCCTTTAGAAAAGGTGACCCTGAGGACTAAGGGGAGGGTTCTGATATGGCTGATGATGTTGTGATATGCGGCGCTGCGCGAACGCCAATGGGCGGGTTCCAAGGTGCGTTTTCGACGCTTGCCGCGGCTGAATTGGGTGGCGCGGCGATCAAGGCGGCGCTGGAGCAATCAGGGGCGTCCCCGCAGGCAATCAGCGAAGTGATCATGGGCTGTGTACTGGGCGCGGGTCAGGGCCAAGCGCCTGCGCGGCAGGCGGGTTTCAAGGCAGGGCTCGGGCAAGAGATACCCGCCACAACGCTGAACAAGATGTGTGGCTCGGGCATGCGAGCGGCCATGATGGCGTCGGATCAATTGGCCTTGGGGCAGGCGGACCTTATGATCGCGGGTGGCATGGAGAGCATGACCAACGCGCCCTATCTGCTGCCAAAAATGCGAGGCGGTGCCCGTATCGGGCATGGGCAGGTGATTGACCATATGTTCCTTGATGGGCTGGAAGATGCCTATGACAAGGGCCGCCTGATGGGCAGTTTTGCCGAGGATTGCGCCGAGGCCTTCCAATTCACCCGCGAGGCGCAGGATGCTTATGCAATCGGGTCGCTGACCAATGCGCTGGCCGCCATTGAGACGGGGGCGTTTGAAGGCGAGGTTGCCCCAGTCACCCTCAAGAGCCGCAATGGCGAGAGCGTGATTGCCACTGATGAACAACCCGCCAATGCGCGACCCGAAAAAATCCCGCATCTCAAACCCGCTTTCCGCGATGGCGGCACGGTAACGGCGGCAAACTCCTCCTCCATTTCCGATGGTGCGGCGGCGCTGGTTCTGGCGCGCGCGGATTATGCCGAAGCACAAGGTTTGAACCCGCTTGCGCGGATTGTCGGCCATGCCTCGCATGCGCAGGAGCCGGGATGGTTCACCACGGCCCCTGTGCCTGCAACGCGCAAGCTGCTCGACCGCATTGGCTGGAGCGTTGATGACGTGGACCTCTGGGAGGTCAATGAAGCTTTTGCAGTGGTGCCAATGGCCTTCATGCATGAAATGGATATTCCCCGCGAGAAGATGAATGTGAATGGCGGGGCCTGTGCGCTTGGGCATCCGATCGGGGCGTCAGGGGCGCGGATCATGGTGACGCTTCTCAACGCATTGGAAAAGCGTGACCTCAAGCGCGGAATTGCTGCGATCTGTATCGGTGGTGGCGAAGGTACGGCCATCGCGATTGAGCGGTTTTGAAAGGAGAGCCTTGGCCCAATGCGCGTTAACTATGATGACCTGAGCAAAACCGTCGAGAGCCTCACCTATGGAGAACGTGACGAGGTCGCTTTGATGGCCACCTTGGCCTGCGAGGTGTTCCATAGCGATGCGCGGTTCGATTGGGTCGGGTTTTACCGAGTGACCGAGCCGAACCTGCTCAAGATCGGGCCCTATCAGGGCGGTCATGGCTGTCTGGTGATCCCCTTTGACAAGGGTGTTTGTGGGGCTGCGGCCCGAATGGGTGAGGTGCAATTGGTCGCCGATGTCGATGCATTTCCAGGCCATATCGCCTGTGCCTCATCAACTCGATCCGAGATTGTTTTGCCCGTCTGGAATGCTGCAGGCGATTTGATCGGGGTGTTTGATATCGACAGCGATCAGCCCGATGCCTTCACGCAAGACGATGCCGAAGGTCTGACAAAAATCCTGCGCGCGGTCTTTGGCGCTTAGGTTTTCGGCAGAGGCACCACATTGGCAGTCTCGGTTTGGGCGATTTCCTCAAAGTCGAAATTATCGAGCTTGGTGGCCCTTTTGCCCGCGCGTTCGGCGGCTGTATTGATCTCGTCGATATCTTTGCGGGCTTGGCCGAAATGGGTGTTCAGCTTGCCCACGCGTTCAACCACCAGTTCCACATCACGATGAAGCATGGCCAATTGCTTGCGAATGGCCCCTGCCTGTTCGCGCATTCTGGCGTCTTTCAACACGGCGCGCATGGTGTTCAGGGTTGCCATGCAGGTTGTGGGCGAAACGATCCAGACCCGCGCGGCAAAGCCTTCGCGCACAATCTCGGGGAAATTGGCGTGTAACTCGGCATAGACGGCCTCGGAGGGCAGGAACATCAAGGCACCATCGGCGGTTTCACCTTCGATGATGTAGCGCTCGGAGATGGCCTTGATATGGGCCTTGACCGAGGCGCGCATTTGCCGTGCGGCATCGGTGACCTCATGCGGGGCTTTGGCATTGCGCAGGGCTTCATAGGCTTCGAGCGGGAATTTGGAATCGATCACGATCGGACCGGGCGGGTTAGGCAAATGCACCAGACAATCGGCGCGCTTTCCGTTGCTCAAAGTTGCCTGAAAGGAATAAGCATCCGAGGGCAAAGCCTTTGACACGATATCATTGAGCTGGATTTCCCCGAAGGCCCCGCGCGTTTGTTTATTTGACAAGATATCCTGCAAGCCAAGCACATCGCCTGACAGTTTTTCGATATT
Organism: uncultured Paracoccaceae bacterium; assembly: GCA_965656935.1. Taxonomy (GTDB): domain Bacteria; phylum Pseudomonadota; class Alphaproteobacteria; order Rhodobacterales; family Rhodobacteraceae; genus M30B80. The sequence goes on along the minus strand of CBFHMG010000008.1, from coordinate 56,433 downwards.
GGCCTGCGCCTTGTCGATCTGTTCCAGTTTTTGCTGCAATTCCCCAAGGCTGCGCGCCGTACGGGTCGAGGTGCCATGCAGCGTATCGGTCATGCCCTTTTGCACTTCTTCCAAGCGCCGCTCCATCGCTTCGAGCATTTGGGTCTGGGCCTTGGCATTCATCTCGGCGACATGGTTGAGACCGCCGGACAGTTGATGTTGACCATCCGAGAGCGATTGCACCCGTTGCCCAAGCCCGCCGATATGCTGCGCCAAGGGGGCGACAATCTGGGCGGAGCGATTGGCCGCGCGCATGGCGATCACGATCAACACAAACATGATCAGCACAAGGACGCCCGCAATGATCACCAGAAGCGTCAAAGGGTCGGAAAGATTGATCAATGTGTCGCCAAACTGGATCATGTGCGCCCAAACAGTTTCTCGATATCCGAGAGTTTCAATTCAACATAAGTCGGCCGCCCGTGGTTGCATTGGCCCGAATGAGGGGTGGCCTCCATTTCGCGTAGAAGCGCATTCATTTCCTCAGCGCGCATCATACGGCCCGAGCGGATCGAGCCATGACAGGCAACGCGGCTCAGGATGGCCTCGATACGGGCCTGAAGGCTCTGGCTTTCGCCCAGATCATCCAGTTCATCCAGAATATCCTTCAGCATGGCCTCGGCATTGATCTCGCCCAAAATGGCGGGGGTTTCGCGCACGGCAATGGTGCCTGCGCCAAACGCCTCGATCACAAGGCCGAAACGCGCCAATTCCTCGGCCATATCCAACAGCCTATCGGCATCCCCCCCGAGCGAGACAATCTCTGGAATCAAAAGCGCCTGAGAAGCCACGCCATTTTCAGCCATCTGGCGTTTGAGTTTTTCATAGACCAGCCGCTCATGAGCGGCATGTTGATCCACAATCACCAAACCATCAGCGGTTTGCGCGATGACATAGTTTTCATGCAGTTGCGCACGAGCCGCCCCCAAAGGCAGATCGGTTGATGCGCTGGCACCCTGTTGCTCAATGGTGGGTTCCACCCGAGCCGAGGCGGGGGCAAAGGGGGTCGTGGGTTCCTCAAAGGCTGGGGCCTGCCAGTCGCGTGCCGTGCGCAGCGCACCTTGGGAGGGCCTGTCCATCTGATAGATGCGCGGGGGCGGCATGGCTTGGCCCGAGGGCGCGCCCATAGGCTCGGGCTGGAACGCGCCAAGCGTGGCCGAGGCGACGGTGCTGGACGCGCGATGGCCAGCCTCTGCCAAAGCATGCCGCAGGGCTGAGACGATCAGGCCGCGCACCACGCCTGGTTCGCGAAAGCGCACTTCGGATTTGGCGGGGTGGACGTTTACATCCACACGCTCGGGCGGGCAGTCGATGAATAGCGCAGCGGCAGGGTGGCGGTCACGGCTCAGAAAATCGGAATAGGCCCCGCGCAAGGCCCCGATCAACAGCTTGTCGCGCACGGGGCGACCATTCACAAAAAGAAATTGCGCCACAGCCGAGCCGCGCGAATAGGTCGGCAAGGCAGCAAAGCCGATCAGGCGAAGGCCTTCGCGCTCGGCCTCGATCGGGATAGCGTTTTCAACAAAGTCCCGCCCCATCACCGCGCCAAGCCGCGCGCCAAGTGCGTCGAAAAGATCACCCTGTTCGGGATCGGCGCGGAACAGATCGCGCGGGGCGTCGCTGACATCCTTGAGGGTGAAGCCCACTGAGGGTTCGGCCATGGCAAGGCGTTTGACCACATCGGAAATCGCCTGCATCTCGGCGCGATCCGTGCGCAGGAATTTCAGCCGCGCAGGGGTGGCATAAAACAGATCGCGCAATTCAACCACGGTGCCTTGGGATTGCGCGGCGGGGCGCACAGGGTCTGCGCGTCCACCGCTTACGGCAATGCGGTGCCCTTCGGCCCCCTCGGCGCGGCTGGTGATCGTGAGGCGCCCAACCGCCCCAAGAGATGGCAAAGCCTCGCCTCGGAACCCGAAAGAACGGATATTCAAAAGATCTGTGCCATCGATCTTGGAGGTTGCGTGGCGGGACAGAGCAAGGGGCAGATCATCCGGCCCCATGCCGCAGCCATCATCAATCACGCGGATCAGGCTTTTGCCGCCATGCGCCACCTCAATCGTGATCCTGCGTGCGCCCGCATCAATGGCATTTTCAACCAGTTCCTTGACCGCAGAAGAGGGCCGTTCAACCACTTCGCCAGCCGCAATCCTGTTGATGGCGGCATCATCCAATTGACGGATAATGGGGCGATTTTCGCTTATATTGGGGTTGGGTGCGGCCATACCACCAGAACTAGCATGGCCGCCGCGATTCTGGAATATACCGCCTCATTCGGTCGGGGTGAGGCCCTCAGGCTGGCCCACCACCACAAACCGCAAGCCATCGGGCTGGAGCAGGCGGGCTGCGACGCGCCTGATATCTTCCATGGTGACGGCATTCACACGGTCATTTCGGGTGTTGATATATTCGGTCGGCATACCGTCTTGCTGCATGCCTGCAAGGATGCCCGCAATGGTGCCATTGCCGTCAAACCGCAAAGGATATGCGCCCGTCATATAGAGCTTGGCGGCTTCCAGTTCTTCCTCGGTCACGCCGTTCTCGGCCATGTCCTGCCAGATATCGCGGGTCACCTCGATGGCCTCGGCCACCAGATTATTCGAGGATGAAAACTGCCCCAGCAGCATGGGCTGCCAATCAGCAAGGCTGAGATAGGAATAGATGCCATAGGTCAGGCCGCGATTGACCCGCACCTCATTCATCAAGCGCGATTGAAAACCGCCACCGCCAAGGATTTGGTTCAGAACAAAGGCAGGAAAGAAGTCCTCATCTGTGCGTTCAATCCCTTCATGGCCGAAAATGGTGACGGATTGTGGCGTGGGATAATCGACAACCGTGATCCCGCCTTCAAGCGCATACTCGGCAGGTCCTGGCAAAGCTGGGCCTTCCGCGGGAAGATCGCCAATCAGCCTGTCGATCAGGATACCCAGTTCCTCCGCCGTGATATCGCCCGCGGCACCGATGAACACCCGATCCCGTGTGAGGGCGGCGCGATGTGCCGCGACCAGATCATCGCGGGTGATCGCGGTGATCGTCTCCAATGTACCTTGTTCGGGGCTGGCATAGGGGTGCTCGCCATAGGCTTGCGCATTGAAGGCTTGGGCGGCCAGTTCATCGGGGTCTTGTTGATGGCTTTCGATGATCGACAGAATTTGCGTGCGCACCCTTTCGATGGCGCTTTCATCAAAACGGGGCGCGACCAGTGCATCCCGCAGCAAATCGGCTGCTTCATCGCGGTTCTGGCTGAGAAACTGCGCCGAGATCGCAACCGAGTCGCGATAGGAGGAGAAAGAGATTTGTGCGGCCAAGGCCTCGGCCTGCTGTGCATAGGCTTGCGCATCAAGATCGCCTGCACCTTCTTCCAGAAGGCCCGTCATGAAATACACTGCCCCGCGTTTGCCTTCGGGATCAATCGAGGTGCCACCCTGAAACCGGATATCAAGCGCGACAAAGGGGATCGTGTGATCCTCAACCAGCCAAGCCGATGTCCCTTGGGGTGAGGTTATTTCCTGAATGTCGATATCCGCCGCAGCGGGCAGAGCCAGCATCATGGCGGCAGTGATCGTCGAAAGACCGCGCAGGATCATACTCATTGGGAGGCCTCCTCGGTGGTCGCGACGGTTTGGGGCGGGCTGATATAGCCCGTGACAGATGGGGTTTGGGTAAAGATACGCTCGGCCATTGCCATGATATCTTCGGCGGTTGTTGCGGCGATGACCTCGGGCCATGCCTGCACATCCGCCACCGTCAGCCCCGATGTGAGCGCCACGCCATATTCCCTTGCCAGCGATTGGACGCTGTCTTGCTGATAGGTATCGGCGGCGCTGTATTGGAATTTGATCCTGTCCAGTTGCGCGGGGTCGATACCCGTTTCAAGGAAATCTGCGATCACGCGGTCCAGATCAGCCTCGGCCTGTTCCAAGGACACGCCCGGAACGGGCACATTTACGACCGAAAAAGAGGAATCGTCATAGCTTGTGCTGGTGTAATAGGCCCCTGCAAAAAGCGATGCTTCTTCTTCGATCTGCAAGCTGCGGCTGAGCACAGCAGTAACGCCGCTGCCCCCCAGAATTTCTGCAAGAAGGGAAAGCGCTGCGGCCTCTTCTTGCTGGCCTGTGTCGCGTTCAGGCGCGAGATAGGCGCGGCTTACATAGGGGCGCGCCACGCGCTGATCTTCGAAATTGATGCGCCTGTCGGCCAGATGCGGCGGCTCTTGCGGGCGGCTGCGCGGCTCAAGGTCAAGGGTCGGCTCAAGCCCGCCATAATGTTCCTCGGCCAAGGCGCGAACCTCATCTGGGGTCACATCGCCCGCGACAATCAGGATGGCATTATTGGGTGCATAGAAACGGTCGTAGAAAGCCAGTGCGTCTTCGCGGCTCAACTGCTCCATCTCGTGTCGCCAGCCAACGATCGGGATGCCGTAGGGGTGGTTCATGTAAAGCGCGGCGCGCAGTTCCTCGGAAAAGAGCGCGCCTGGGTTTGAATCGGTGCGCTGCGCGCGTTCCTCAAGAATGACACTTCGTTCGGTCACGATATCGTCTTCGGTGATGCGCAAATTGCGCATACGGTCGGCTTCCATCTGCATCATCAGCCCCAATCTATCGGCTGCGACGCGCTGGAAATAACCCGTATAATCCCAAGAGGTGAACGCATTATCCGAGCCGCCATTGGCCTCGACCGTGGCGGAAAACTCTCCGCTTTCCAGCGTTTCAGTCGCTTTGAACAGCAGATGCTCAAGGAAATGCGCAATGCCCGAACTGCCAGCAGGCTCATCGGCGGCACCTGCACGGTACCATAGCATATGCACCACAACGGGGCTGCGATGGTCTTCGATGACGACAGCTTCAAGGCCGTTATCAAGGGTGAATTCGGTCACTTCTCCAGCAGCAAAGGCCAAATTGGGCAGGCTGAGAGATAAGGTCAGACAAAGAACGGCAAGGCGCACAGGCGGCCCTCCTGAAACGAGGCAATTGTATCAGACAAGATAAGCGCGTGACCCCAAGCATCAAGCGGGCCTGACGCGGCTGTGATGAAGACAGCTTATTCTGCTTCTGGATTTGGAGGTGCTGCAACCGTGCGAATGCCTGCGCGGCGCATCCGTTCAAGCTCGGCATATCTGTCGAGCGAGACGTCCTCATAGGCATTGAAATAGGTGGTGATCGCAAAGATACGCTCAAGCAGGAGCGGGTTGTTGTCGCGGCGGAATTGCTCGTCTTCGCTGGCCAGAACGCCGCGAATATCTGGGGCAACGCCAAAGCGGGAGACATAAGTGACCACATCCCCTGCGCGGTTGCCACGTTCCACATTGCCGCCAAGGGCCGCAATCGCATCGGCTTCGGGGTCAGGATCGGCGCGGTTCATGCCGCCAAGCGTGGGGGGCGGCAGTTCGGCAAAGCTCTCGGGCATTTCCAAGGGGCGCGTGGGAAGGATGGCAAATTCATCCGGCCCTTCCCCAGTCTGGCGAAGATTCATCAAGGAGGGTGTTTCACCACGGCTACAGGCGGCAACCGACGCTGCCACCAACAAGATGCAAAAACTACTGCCTAGATGCTTCATTCGCCCCTCCATGCCACGGGTTTAGCGTAACTCATTCCCGCCGTCACGGGGTGATCTTCTTCGTATCTGCAAAGAGGATCAAGCCAAAGGCACCCGCAAAGATGCCGATATCTGCAATATTAAAGGTAAATGGGTTCTGGATGCCGCAACATGACATATTGAGAAAGTCTGCCACAGCTCCGTAAATCACCCGATCCAGAGCATTTCCAAGCGCGCCGCCAACAATCGCACCTGCACTGAGCAGGGCAACCGGCCGTTCAAGCGAGCGGGCCCACCAAAACACCCAAGCCGATATTCCCAAGGCCAGCACAATCAGAAACCAGCGCGAGGCCTCATGCGCCTCGGCGAATAGGCCGAAATTGATGCCTGTGTTCCAGCCCATGATGAAGGTCAAATAGGGCGGGAACACTTCGATCACGCGGACCGTCTCGAGGTTTAATCCATGCACCACGCCCCATTTGCTGCCCTGATCAAGCAGGAACCAGAAAACCGCTGAGATGTAGAACAGACGCATGGATCAATACTCAGTGACGGAAATGGCGCATGCCAGTGAAGACCATCGCAAGACCCGCCTCATCGGCGGCGGCGATGACTTCATCATCCCGCATGGACCCGCCAGGCTGGATCACGGCGCGCGCGCCTGCTTCGGCGGCAGCCAGCAGACCGTCAGGGAAGGGGAAGAAGGCGTCTGAGGCCAGCACAGCGCCAAGGGCGGGGCTTTGCGGCAAGCCAAGCACTTCGGCCATATCCTGTGCCTTACGCGCGGCGATGCGCGAGCTGTCAACGCGGCTCATCTGACCTGCGCCCACACCCACCGTGGCGCCGTCTTTCACATAGACAATCGCGTTGGATTTGACATGTTTGGCAACCTTCCAAGCAAAGAGCAGATCATCAAGCTGCGCCTCGGTTGGGGCGAGCTTGGTCACCACCTTCAGATCATCGCGGGTGATATGGCCGCTGTCTTTGTCCTGCATCAGATATCCGCCCGAGACCTGACGAATGGTCATCGCCGCCTGTTGCGGGTTGGGCAGGGTGTCAGTGGTCAAAAGGCGAAGGTTTTTCTTGGCGGCAAAGATCGCCTTGGCATCCGCATCTGCACCCGGTGCAATCACGACCTCGGTGAAAATCTTGACGATTTCTTCGGCAGTGGCCCCGTCAAGCGGTTGGTTCAATGCAATGATCCCCCCGAAAGCCGAGGTCTGATCACATTGGAACGCGCTTTTATAAGCCTCAACCAAGCTGCTGCCTTGGGCCACACCGCAGGGATTGGCATGTTTGATGATCGCGCAGGCAGGGCCGTTTGCGGGGTCAAACTCGGCCACCAATTCAAAGGCCGCGTCCGTGTCATTGATATTGTTGTAGCTCAACTCCTTACCCTGATGCTGTAGGGCAGTCGCCACACCGGGGCGGTTGGAGCCATCAAGATAGAAAGCGGCTGCCTGATGCGGGTTCTCGCCATAGCGCAGCGTTTGGGCAAGCGTGCCTGCAACGGCGCGGCGACGCGGTGCGGGCTCATCGATTGCAGCCGCCATCCAAGTCGAAACGGCGGCATCATAGGCCCCTGTGCGGGCATAGGCGCGCTGTGCAAGGGTTTGGCGGAAGGCATAGCTGGTCGCACCATCATTGCTGTCCAGCTCGGCCAACAGGGCTGCGTAATCCTCGACATCGGTTACGACAGATACAAAGCTGTGGTTTTTTGCGGCAGCACGGATCATGGCGGGGCCGCCAATATCGATATTCTCGATACAGGTGTCGTAATCCGCGCCCTTGGCGACCGTTTCTTCAAACGGGTAGAGGTTCACGACCAACAGATCGATCCCGCCGATGCCATGCTCTTGCATCGAGGCGACATGGTCAGGGTTGTCGCGCAGCGCTAGAAGGCCGCCATGCACCATCGGATGCAGGGTTTTGACGCGCCCATCCATCATCTCGGGAAAGCCTGTGATCTCGGCCACATCCCGAACAGCCAGACCCGCATCGCGCAATGCTTTTGCCGTGCCGCCAGTCGAGAGCAGCTCCACCCCGCGATCTGAGAGAGATTTGGCAAATTCCAGAAGGCCTGTCTTGTCAGAGACGGAAATCAGGGCACGCGAGAGGGGGAGGTGATCGGTCATATTGGGTCCTAAACAGTTCCAGTGTCACAGTCGGAGAGGATCAGGCGCATAGTCACGATGCGCCAAGGGGGCATCGCTCGGCTTGGCCAAGCTCCAACTTATGGCGCTCCCATACTCCGTGAGGCGGGTAAAGAGAACAATCTGTTTTGTCGCGCGGGGCTTTATCCGACCATTTTCGAGGTAAAATGACGGCTCGATCCGCAATTCGGCCTCCCCGCCGTGGCGAAAGACCCAAACCTCACCGCCCCTGAGGGTCAGCGAGGCCGCATGCCCGCCCAAATCAATCTCGGCCTCGACCTCGGGGTGAAGATGGAAGCGAAGAGAAAACCCGATGCCATTTCCGCCTGCATTGGCAAGCATATGGTCCAGAACTTCGCGGTCGGTATCCTCCATCGCGGCCAGACCATCTTCGCCTTGCAAGACCCTGCCGTCATTATCGAGGGTGAGCGAGCGAATATGCGTCAGACCATGGCTGGTGACATAGCCGTCATGGCTCAGCGTGATCTGGCGGCCGTTCTCTGACGGGAAATCCTGCATCTCCACCTTCTCGGGCCCCTCAACCACGTCTTGCCTCAGAATGCCGTCATCATTGATGCCAGCACCAAGCCGTGCAGAGGAATACCCGTCAATATTCAGCGTGGAATGCGAGAGGGTCGCGCGCCCTGCGCGCCGCCATTCGGGCCCGAAGCTCACGCCTGATCCGCAGCTTACAATCACGGGCCGCCGCCCTGATGTCATCTCCATAGCCAGTGTGGAGGCGTGGGCATTATAGCTTTTCGGCCCTTTATGCGGCGGGGCGGCATCCACGATAACGCTTACCCGTCCCGCCGACATCCGAGCATAGCCCATGGCCAGCCCGTTCATCACCGAGGGACGCACGCCAGATTGTGACAGCGCCTGATCCAGCCGCCCCGACACGCCGCGCCCGCCGCCATGGAAACGGGCAAGCCCGCCATCGCTGTGGCGCAGATTGCGCAAGGTGGGTGCGATGCGCATGATGGCGGTTTGAACGGCAGGGGCCGGTTCGCGCCCTGTTTCTGCAAGGATCGCCGAGACCCAAGTTAGCAGCGTAAAGACCTCCAGCAATTCTTCGGGGTTGCGGGTTATGATCCCGCCTGAGGCATCTACCTCGCGGCTGCATTCGCGGGCCAAGGCGCGCATCGCGCGATCCAGATGCCGCTCCATTCCTGTCAATGTGCAGGCCGAATAGATCAACCCTGTGAGGGCTTCAAAGCGGGGCAGGCCATGGCTGGTGACATGCCAGCGTCGGGCAAGGAACTGGGTCTGGCGCGACAAGGCGGAGGTAAAGGCGCGGCTTTGCGCGGGTGCCTGCCCGCTGAGAAGAAAGAAGGCATGGCTGATCCAACGGATTTGCCTGCGCCCTGCCAAATCGGGCTCCCATCCCGGACCTCTGCCTTTGCCAAAGCGTGTGAGCCAATCGGCAAGCCATGCCTGCGCGCGCTTCTGGCCCGAGCCATCGGTGATCGCGGCAAGATGGTCCATCCAGCCAAAACCATGCAATTCGTGCAAGAATGCGTCATTGGGCGGGTCGATATCCCAAGGCAGGGTGTCGGGGGCTTCAACCAAAACACCGCCAAACATGAAATTCCCCGCCAAAAGCTGGCGACCGCGCGGATCAAGCCCGATTGTTTTGGGCTCGGGCTTCCATGTGAAGCCCTTGGCCGATCCTGAAAAGCCCGCGCGCCATGCGGCCCATCTATTGGCCGAACTGCTCTGCCCTATGCGCGGTTTTTGCGCGGGCGGTGCTTTGGGAGATTGCGGTTCGGACATTGCTCGGGGCCTGCTCTGGCGTCTTTTATGCAGCAGTCTTACCGTCCGAAAACCACGGTGTCACCGCCTTTGCAGACGCGCCATATAAAAGCCGTCAATCCCACCCTTGTCCGCCCAAAAGCATGGCAGGATACGCAGGCCACCCTCAGGGCTGGCCCATTCCGCATCACCGCCGAACTCTTCTGGGTCGATTGGCAGGATTTCCAGATCGGAATGGCGTTTCAACGCGGCCTTGATCTGGTTTTCACCCTCATTCGGCAGAATGGAGCAGGTGCAATAAACCATCATGCCGCCCACGGTCAGCAAGCTGGAGGCATGGTCGATCATTTGCATTTGGAGCCGCGTCAGATCCTCGACCTCGCGGGCGGATTTGACGAAGGGCAGGTCGGGATGGCGGCGGATTGTGCCAGTGGCCGAACAGGGCGCATCCAACAAAATCGCGTCGAACTGCTCGGCCTCGAAACTGAGAGCATCATCGATCACCAGATCAGCCTTCAGCCCCGTTCGGGACAGGTTATCGCGGACACGGTGCATGCGCTTATTGGAGATATCGAGCGCTGTTACATCGGCCCCCATCGCGGCCAATTGCATCGTTTTGCCACCGGGCGCTGCGCATAAATCCAGCACGCGTTTGCCAGCAACTTCGCCAAGCAGGCGGGCAGGCAGGGCGGCGGCCGCATCCTGCACCCAGAACTGGCCCTCAGAAAACCCAGCCAAGGTCGAGACTTGGCCCTGCGCAAGGCGGTAACTGCCTGTTGGCAAGCGGTTTGCCCCTTCAATCGTCAAGTCACCATCGCGCGCGGTCAGATCAATCGGTGCGCCTTTTTCATGGGCGGCCTCAATTGCGCGTGTGATCTCTTCGCCCCATTTGCCGCCAATGGTCTTGCGCATCCATACGGGGATGCGTTGTGGCGGCAGCTCTTCCCAACGGTCGCGCGCCTCGGTGTCGATTTTGCGCAAAACGGCATTGATCATCCCCGCCCCGCGGGATGTGGCATGGCTGTATTTGGCGATGGTGACGGCGGCATTGACCACGCCATGCGCCTCGGCCCCGTCAATCAGCAATTCGGCAGCACCCAGACGCAGAATATTCAAGGTCGGCGGGTTTGGGCGGCGTTCGAAATAGGGGGCCAGCAATTGGTCGATACGCCCCAGATGGCGCAAGACGGTCGCGGCCAGCCGTGTGGCGCGGGCGCGGTCTTCGGGGGGCAGGTACTCGGGTTCAGGCAGATGGGCCAGCATGCGCTGTTCTTGCAGTACCGCTTTGAGTGCTGCCAGCGCGGCACGGCGCGGCTCCAGTCCTTCGCTCGACATGTTCAGCTAACCCTTGTTTGGCAGAGGCTGCGGCGTATATCACAGGGTAGGAAGTTGCAAGGAGGCGTGCCCGTGGCCGATACATCCAAACCAGAATTGCCCGAAGCCGCCAAGCGCGCTTTGGCCGAGGCCGAAGAGCGGCGCCAGAAGCAAAAGGATTTGGAGCTTCCCACTGAGCTTGGGGGGCGCAATGGCCCCGAACCCGTTCGCTATGGCGATTGGGAGAAAAAGGGCATCGCCATCGATTTCTAGGGTGCTGTCCTATTGCAGGGACAGATCGGCATAATTCCCTGCGCCACGATCCGAGGTGAAGCGGATGGTGCTTTCACGGATCTGCACCATCTGGCAATTGAACCCCAGATCGGTATCGCCCCAGAAAAGATCACGACAGAAATAACCGCCATTCCAGTCCCAAGCCCCTGTGACGGGGGTGCCAAAGGCCCGCCCGTTGATTGCTCCGTCTGGGGTGACGGTTAGGCGAATGCCAAATCGGGTCAGTTCGCGCTGACTTATCAAGCCCACGAAACTTTCGCGCGATTGCACGATATCGAATTCTTCGGCTTTGGCGTGGTTTGCTTGCACTGAAATCAGTGCCGCTGCCACCAAAACGATCCACCGCATCTTTTTGCCCCCATGACTCGATGATCACGAAGTATTACGCGGCAAAATCAGATATGGATCAAGAAAGCCCTAGAACATCGAGCATATCAAACTCGCCGGGGCCTTTATCCTGACCCCAAAGGGCGGCTTTCAGCGCACCGCGGGCGAAAATGGCTCGATCCGTGGCGAGGTGGCGCAGAACAATCCGTTCGCCCGCTGCGGCAAACATCACGTCATGCTCCCCCACGATATCCCCGCCCCTGATGGCTGAAAACCCAATCTCGCCACGCTTGCGCGCGCCTGTGATCCCGTCACGGCCGCTTTCCATGGCATCCTTGAGGGAGATGCCGCGCCCTGCGGCGGCGGCTTCACCCAGCATCAGGGCCGTGCCTGAGGGGGCATCCACCTTTTGGTTATGATGGGCCTCGATCACTTCAATGTCGAAATCCTCATCCAATGCGGCGGCAACCTTGCGGGTGAGTTGCACCAAGAGATTGACGCCAAGGCTCATATTGCCTGCGCGAATGATGGTTGCATGGCGCGCTGCCGCTGCAATTTTTGCCAGATGCGTATCGTCAAAGCCGGTTGTGCCAATCACATGCACACAGCGCGCCTGTGCGGTCAGTTGCGCATGGGCGATTGTGGCCTCGGGCGAGGTGAAATCGATCACGGCTTGGGCTTTGACAATCACGTCGAGCGGATCATCGCAGACAGGCACTCCGCTTGGCATGCCGCCCATGACCTCGCCCAAATCCTTGCCGACCCAGTCATGCCCGCTGCGCTCGGTCACGCCGACCAGATGCGCCTTATCGCTTGCGGTGATCGTATTGATCAACATTTGGCCCATGCGCCCCGAGGCGCCCATGATGGCGATGCCTGTGCTATCGGTCATGTCTTTTCTCCGGTAAACTCAAGTTTCTCCTAGCCCAAGGGCGCGGATTACGAAAGCGTTGCTTGCGAGAAGGCGGGTGTTCCCCTAGATGCTGGGGAAAGGATGGTGTGATGGCAAAGAACAAGTTTCATGATGGGCCTGGCCCCTCGCAGCGGCAATTGAGGGTTGGTGAATCGCTTCGCCGGACCTTGTCGGATGTTCTCAACCGAGGGGATATCCACGATCCAGACCTCAACCGCATGTCGATCACGATCGGCGAAGTGCGCACCTCGACGGATCTCAAAATTGCGACCGTCTTCGTGATGCCCTTGGGTGGCGGTGACCGCAAGGAGGCGATTGAGGCGCTCAAGCGCAACAAGCACGAGCTGCGGCGGATGGTCGGGCGCGAGATGAGCCTGAAATACGCCCCCGATCTGCGTTTCCTGATCGACGAGACCTTTGACCGCATGGATGAGACACGCCGTCTTTTCGCGGATGAACGGGTTGCACGCGACATAGCATCAGGCGGTGAGGGAGAGGACGCATGATCAGAAGCGCCATTCTGGCGTTATTTGGTTTGGTCGTTTCCAACGCGGCTTTTGCGTCGTGCACAAGTTTCGAATTTGACGGGGCAGCATTCTCGGCTTGCGAGGTTGAAGTGCCTGCGGCTGATCTGCGCCTTTGGCTACGCAATGAAGAGGGTGAGGTTTTTGGCAGCTTCACCCGTCTGAACAGCAGTTTGCCTGACGGGCAATCCATCGGATTCGCAATGAATGCAGGCATGTTCCACGATGATCGCAGGCCCGTTGGCCTCTATATTGAGGACGGCGCGCAGGAGATGCGGGTTGTCACCTCTGAGGGGCCCGGGAATTTCGGTTTGCTGCCCAATGGGGTGCTTTGCGTCAATGATGACCGCGCACAGGTGATCGAAAGCCGCAATTATGCGAGCGCTTTGCCTGAATGCCGCTTTGCCACCCAATCGGGGCCAATGCTGGTGATTGATGGCGAATTGCATCCGCGTTTTCTGGAAGACAGCACCTCGTTGAATTTTCGAAATGGTGTTGGTGTGGATGAAACAGGCACGCGTCTTGTGGCTGTGATCTCGGATCAGGCGGTGAATTTCCATCACTTCGCGCGCGTCTTTCGGGACCATTTTGACCTGCCCAATGCTCTGTTTCTGGATGGTCGTGTCTCGCGACTTTATGCGCCTGAGCTGGGGCGCTCGGATTTCGGCTTTCCGATCGGACCGATCCTTGGGGTCGTGGTTGACGAGGACGCCTCGGGCGGGTAGCAGCACGGCCTTCCGATAAAGGGCAAAGCGCATATGGCACGCAGGAAAAAAGGTCGTGATATTTCGGGGTGGCTGGTGGTGGATAAACCCGCCGGGCCGACATCGACCGCTGTTGTGAATAAGGTAAAATGGGCCTTGAACGCCAATAAGGCGGGCCATGCAGGCACGCTTGATCCTGAGGCGACGGGTGTTCTGGCGATTGCCCTTGGTGAGGCGACAAAGACTGTGCCCTATATCACCGATGCGATGAAGGCCTATGTTTTCACGATCCGCTTCGGGCAAGCCACCAATACCGATGATGCCGAGGGCGAAGTGATCGCGACAAGTGATGTCCGCCCCAGTGACGCGGATATCATTGCCGCGCTTGGCCAGTTCACGGGCGATATCCAGCAGGTGCCACCGCAATTCTCGGCGGTCAAGATCGACGGAGAGCGCGCTTATAAACTGGCGCGCGATGGCGAAGACCTTGAGCTGGCCGCCCGCCCGCTCTTTGTCGAAAGCCTCAGCCTGCTGGCGCGTCTGGATGATGAACATGCGGAATTGGAACTGGTCTGCGGAAAAGGCGGTTATGTCCGCTCGATCGCGCGGGATCTGGGCGAGGCGCTTGGCTGTTATGGCCATGTCCTCAAGCTGCGGCGCATCTGGTCGGGCCCTTTTGATGTGGAAGACGGGGTTAGCCTTGAGACAGTCGAAGAATACGCCCGATCCGAAGGGCTGGGCGAGTTTCTGCTGCCTGTTGCCACGGCCTTGGACGAGTTGACTGAATTGCAATGCACCGACCAAGGTTTTGCACGCCTGAAAAACGGCAATCCGGGGCAGGTGGTTCCTACCGCTGATCTGCCTGAATATGGTGAAGAGGCTTGGGCATCGTATCAGGGGAAACCCGTAGCAGTGGGCATCTATCGCTCGGGTGAATTGCACCCTGCGCGCGTGTTCAATCTGTGATTACGCGCAGTCATCAAAAGGGAGATGCCGATAGTGTGGCGGTTTATTCTCCTTGCGAGAAATACCGCTACTCGCTGACACGTATTTGGGAGGGGGAGGGCGCGCGTGCGCTTTTCATCATGCTCAACCCCTCTACTGCGACCGAAGTGCAAAACGACCCGACTGTCGAGCGTTGCGAACGCCGTGCGCGCGCGCTTGGATTTGGCGGGTTTCGTGTGCTCAACATCTTTGCATGGCGCGATACCGACCCGCGATTGATGCGCAAGGCGGTTGATCCTGTTGGCCCTGCGAATGACGCCGCGATTATTGAAGGCGTGGCTTGGGCCGATCAGGTGATCTGCGCTTGGGGCACCCATGGGGCGCATCTTGGGCGTGGTCCCGAGGTAGAGGCGCTGCTGCGCAAAACAGGCGCGCCCTTGTTTCATTTGGGCCTGTCGAAAGACGGCCACCCCAAACATCCGCTTTATATCGGATATGCCGTTCAGCCCGAGATTTGGCCCGCCAGCGATTGACCCGCCGCGCCCCGCAGGCTTTGATCGGGCGCATTGGCAATCATATCGAGGAGCGGCCTATGTCTGATATCGAGGGTTTTACCCAAAGCATGATTGCGACAAACGGCACGCGCTTATCGGTGCATCAGGGTGGGCAGGGTGCGCCTTTGATCCTGATCCATGGCTATCCGCAAAACCATATGTGCTGGTCCAAGATAGCGCCTGAACTGGCCAAGAAATTCCATTGCATCATCCCTGATCTGCGCGGTTATGGCGATAGCGATATCCCCGAGAATACGGCGGATAACCAAGCCTATTCCAAACGCGAAATGGCCAAGGATATTTTGGGTATCATGGATGCGCTGGGGATCGAGCGTGCGCATATCCTCGGCCATGATCGGGGCGGGCGTGTTTCCTATCGCTTTGCGCTTGATCATCCAGACAGACTGGCGCGGCTTGGGATTATCGAGATCGTCCCCACAGGTGATTTCTGGGAATCTTGGACGGCCGATCTGGCCCTGAAGGCCTATCACTGGACCTTTCTTGCCCAACCCGCCCCTTTGCCTGAGCGGATGATCAGCGCTGATGGCGTGGCCTATATGGATTGGACCTTGGCGTCTTGGACCCATGTCAAAAGCCTCCAGCCCTTCTCGGATAAGGCTTTGGCCAGCTACCGCAAACAAGCCGCTGATCCTGCCCGAATTGCTGCCATGTGCAATGATTACAGGGCAGGGGCGAGTTTTGACCGTGCTTTGGACAATGCTAATAAGGCCGAGGGCCGCAAGATAGCAGCGCCTTTGTTGTTTGTCTGGGCGCAAAACGGGTTTCCCGCGAATACGGGCGATCCGCTTGGGCTTTGGCGGGAATGGGCCGATGATTTACATGGGATCGAAGTGGCCGAGACAGGTCATTTCGCTATGGAGGAGGTGCCCGATGCGGTGCTGGCGGCCGTGCTCCCCCATTTTGAGGGCTATCCTGCGGGGTGATCCTCAGGCGGCGCTGTCGATGCTGCGCAAGGTGATGGTTTCGGGATCAAGGCCTTGGCCACCCGTCACCCGCAGCACGATCTGACCATTCAACAGGATATTGGCCCCAGACCCGTCGGGGAAATCCTGCACCGAGAGGGTTGGATCGGGGCTTTCACTGGGATTGTAGAGCAATTCGATCCTGTCTTCGCTTGGGTTGAAATCAAGGATATGGCTGGCTTGTTCAGCCTGTTCGATATGGCTGCCTGATATAAAGTGATCGGCCCCCTCGCCGCCAGTGACGGTGTCATTCGCGCCTGCCAGAATGGTGTCATTGCCCGCACCGCCATCCAGCGTATCGCCTGTATCCAGATCAGGGCCGCCATCGGGTGCGACGCTTCCATCGATCAGATCATCGCCCGCGCCGCCTGCAATGCTGTCAGCCCCCAGCCCGCCTTGCAGGATATCGCCGCCATCGCCGCCATCAAGGCTGTCATTCCCCTCGCCGCCAAAGAGCGCGTCTTGGCCCGTATTGCCGCTAAGCTGGTCATTGCCTTCGCCGCCTGCAAGAAAATCATGCCCCGCGCCGCCGCTTAGGCTGTCATCGCCCTGATCGGCGTAAATCTCGTCATTTCCGCCAAGGCCTGACAAGGTATCATCGCCCTCATCACCAAAGATCGCGTCATTACTGCTGCTGCCGATGATGACATCCTCGGAGGCAGAACCTGTCAGTGCGTCACCTTGGTCAGGGTCAAGCAAAGGGGCCATTGCATCGCGGATGTTCAAAGCATCCGAGGAATAGGTGTTCTCGACCTGCCCTTCGAAAATCGAGGCTTCGGGCGCGTCGGAAAAGCGTAGTTCGATATCATCAACGGTCAGCCCCGATACGCCTTCCAGAAAGGCGGTGGCGACCCCTTCGGCCATGACAAGCGTGTTCCCAGGCTGGCTTGTGTCATCAAAGCTGATCTCGGGCGGGGCGGTTCCATCGCCGTCGAATTTGAGAACCAGCATGTCCTCGCCCTGTTGAAAGTCGAAAATCTGCGGAATAGCCGCGCCCTGATCCGGCGTGCCGCTCGTTTCGAACTGGTCGGCCCCCTCGCCACCAAAGGCAAGGTCGCCATCTTCAAGGCGCAGGATATCATCGCCTGCCCCGCCATTCATCAGATCACGGCCAAGCCCGCCATCAAGCGTATCATTGCCATCGCCGCCAAACATATCGTCATCGAGAAAACTGCCCTGAAGGGCGTCGCCATCTTGGGTTCCGATGATGGTGGTTTGAACGGATTGGGTGCTGCCTGCATCAAATTCATTATTGCGGATGGGCGGGTCTTCATCCGTATCTTCTTCACTGATCAGAAAGCTGGTCAGCGCGAAGCCTGCCATCAAGCTGGAGAATAGCCCTGTCAAAAGAAGCATCGCGCCCTCCGGCATCGGAACAAATAAAATTCGGGGATGTTCCGAGGCGGGTGGGGCCCTCGCCGTGATGGCGATACCGCTGTATCAGGACAGATAGCGCGGTGCGTTGTGACACGGGCTTGTGCCGAATCTGTCGGCTCAGCAAACCAGATACCCCTCAATCTACGAGAAGCGGCGGCAATGTGAGAGGGAAAATTTCCCCAATGGTTAACGAAACATCCCCAAAAACCCTTGGAAATCGGGGATTGGTAGTGGGTTTCGAAGGAAACCTCTTTTCTTTGTCGATGTTTTCTCCTACATGCGCGCATCTGCATCGGAGTTATCTGGTGTAGCACTCCAAGGGCCTTGCTGGACGACATCCCGGCCTGCGCCATGACCCTTAACCCTTAAAGGAGCCCACGATGTCGATTACTGCTGAAGAAAAAGCACGCTTGATGAAAGAATTCGCGACCAAAGAAGGCGATACTGGTTCGCCCGAAGTGCAGGTTGCTATCCTGACATCGCGTATCTCGACGCTGACCGAGCACTTCAAGTCGCACAAGAAAGACAACCACTCCCGTCGTGGTCTTTTGATGATGGTTGCACAGCGCCGTAAGCTGCTCGACTATGTCAAAGCCAAGGATGTGTCCCGTTACCAATCCTTGATCGAGCGTCTCGGCATCCGCCGCTAAACGCCGACAAACCGGATTTCTGGAAGGCCCGCTCATCCCGAGCGGGCCTTTCTTTTTGGCTATAGTGCCAAGTTGCTTTCCAAATAGGGCAATCCAGTGTATGTGCCGCGCATCTGAGACGTGACGCTCTAGACCCCGGCGTTGTGCGAAGGATTGGGGTCGGTGGCAATGGGGCCACCCATGAAACGGGAGACCCGACAGGGGTCGGGAGTGCTCCCATACAGGAAACGATAATGTTCAACGTTACGACGAAATCTATTCAGTGGGGGGAAGAAACCCTCACCCTCGAAACGGGCAAGGTTGCCCGTCAGGCCGATGGTTCTGTGATTGCGACCCTCGGCGAAACTTCGGTCATGGCAAACGTGACCTTTGCAAAAGCACCTAAGCCGGGTCAGGACTTCTTCCCGCTTACGGTCCATTACCAAGAGAAATACTATGCGGCCGGTAAAGTTCCCGGCGGCTTTTTCAAACGCGAAGCGCGTCCGACCGAAAAAGAGACGCTGACTGCGCGTCTTATCGACCGTCCGATCCGCCCACTCTTTGTTCCCGGCTTCAAGCATGAAGTTCTGGTGATGTGTACGGTTCTGAGCCACGATCTGGTCAATGACCCTGATGTGGTTGCGATGATCGCGGCTTCGGCGGCCCTGACTATTTCCGGCGCGCCTTTCCGTGGCCCGATCGCATGTTGCCGCGTTGGTTTTGAGGATGGCGAATACATCCTGAACCCGACCGTCGATGACATGCATGACCTGCGCAACAACCCCGAGCAGCGTCTTGACCTCGTGGTTGCAGGCACCAAAGAAGCCGTGATGATGGTTGAATCCGAGGCCTATGAGCTTTCGGAAGAGGAAATGCTGGGTGCGGTAACCTTCGCGCATGAGCAAATCCAGCCTGTGATCGACCTGATCATCTCGCTGGCAGAAGATGCCGCGAAAGAGCCGTTTGACTTCCAAGCGCCTGATTACTCCGATCTCTATGAGCGGGTAAAAGCCTTGGGTGAAGCCAAAATGCGCGAAGCCTATGCTCTGACAGACAAGCAGGAGCGCACCGCCGCTGTTGCCGCCGTCAAAGAGGCGATCAAGGCTGAATTGAGCGAGGAAGACCTTGAAGATGAAAATCTGGGTTCCGCACTCAAGAAGCTTGAATCGGGCGTTCTGCGTGGCGCAGTTGTAAAAGACGGCAAGCGGATTGATGGCCGTGCACTTGATAAAGTGCGTGACATCGTCAGCGAAACCGGCCTTCTGCCACGGACCCATGGTTCGGCGCTTTTCACCCGTGGTGAAACGCAAGGTCTGGTTGTGACCACGCTTGGCACTGGCGATGATGAACAGTTCATCGACGCGCTGCATGGCAATTTCAAATCGAACTTCCTGCTGCATTATAACTTCCCTCCCTATTCGGTAGGTGAAGTTGGTCGTGTTGGCTCGGCGGGTCGTCGCGAGATTGGCCATGGCAAGCTTGCATGGCGTGCGCTTCAGGCGGTTCTGCCTTCGGCCACTGATTTCCCGTACACAATTCGCGTTGTGTCCGAGATCACTGAATCGAACGGCTCCTCCTCCATGGCGTCTGTCTGCGGCGGGTCTCTGTCGATGATGGATGCGGGCGTTCCGCTCAAGGCTCCTGTCGCAGGTGTTGCGATGGGTCTGATCCTTGAGGATGACGGCTCCTATGCGGTTCTGACCGATATTCTTGGCGACGAGGATCACCTCGGCGACATGGATTTCAAAGTGGCCGGTACCGCCGATGGCATCACCTCGCTGCAGATGGACATCAAGGTTGCAGGCATCACGCCCGAGATCATGAAGAAAGCTCTGGAGCAGGCCAAGCAGGGCCGTTTGCATATCCTCGAAGAGATGAGCAACGCGTTGACCGAAGCTGGCGATTTCTCGGTGCATGCACCGCGTATTGAGACCATGCAGATCCCAACCGACAAGATCCGTGAAGTGATCGGCTCGGGCGGTAAGGTCATTCGTGAAATCGTTGAAGTGTCGGGCGCTAAGGTCGACATCAATGATGAAGGCATCATCAAGATCGCATCGCCAAATGGTGAGGCCATCCAGAAAGCCTATGAGATGATCCACTCGATCGTCGCCGAGCCTGAAGAGGGCAAGATCTATAAAGGTAAGGTCGTGAAGATCGTCGATTTCGGCGCCTTCGTGAACTTCTTTGGCAAGCGTGATGGTCTGGTACATGTGTCCCAGATCGAAAACCGCCGCCTGAACCATCCGTCGGACGTTCTGAAAGAAGGTCAGGAAGTCTGGGTCAAGCTCTTGGGCTTTGATGATCGTGGCAAGGTTCGTTTGGCTATGAAAATGGTCAATCAGGAAACTGGCGAAGACCTTCCGAAAGAAGAAGCAGAAGAGTAATCTTTGCTTTCGATGCAACACTGGAAACCCCGTGCCTTGGCGCGGGGTTTTCCTTTTGGATGCTGACCTTATTGTGACCGAGATGATCTTGCGTCAGCAGAGATTCTTGGGGATTATTCGCGGGAAATTATACTGGGCCCGTTGTATTTGAAGGATGATATAATGCTAACCCGCCGCCATTTCATAGCCACTGGGGCTGCTCTTATATCGACACCGGTATTTGGTCAGGATGATGTGGGCTTTGATGACGCAATCGAACGCCCCGATCCGCTGGGGGATAACCCTTGGGGGTTGCACCCACGTTTCATGCCGACGCGGGTGGTCCATAATCCGGGCCTCAATCCCGGTGACCTGCATGTCGACCCGATTGCCAAATATATCTACCATATCGGAACAGATGGCACCGCGATGCGCTACGGGGTGGCTGTTGGCCGCTCGGGTCTGCAATCGCCAGGCCGCTATACGATCCGCCGCAAGGTCGAATGGCCAAGCTGGACCCCTACTGCCGCGATGATCGCGCGTGAGCCTGAAGTTTACGCCGAATTTGCAGATGGTGTTCCCGGTGGCCCCGAGAACCCTTTGGGCGCGCGCGCGATGTATCTCTATGATGGCAACCGCGACACTTATTTGCGTGTGCATGGTACCCCGCAGCCATGGTCGATTGGCACCGCCGCATCCTCAGGCTGTGTGCGGATGGTCAATGCCCATGTGACCGAGCTCTATGATCAGGTCGAAATGGGCTCTTCGATCTATTTGCATGCCCCGAATTACGCAATCTCGGGGCCGTCGGCCGCCTGAAGCGGTTTACAAGCAAAGAAAAAGCCCCCGAAATCGGGGGCTTTTGTGTTTGAACAACCACTCTTTTACGACTTGAGCGAAGCCATGCGAAGATAGGGCAGCTTCTTGTCGATCGAGCCGTATTTCGCGATTGCGTCTTCGTCCGAGACAGCCATCGGAACCACAACATCCTGACCGACAGTCCAGTTTGCAGGCGTCGCGATGTTCTCTTTCGTGGCGGTTTGCAGCGCATCCAAGGCGCGCAGCACTTCTGCGAAGTTACGGCCAACATTCATTGGGTAGGTCATCGACAGTTTCAGCTTCTTATCTGGCCCGATGATGAACACAACGCGCACAGTTGCGGTGTCATTCGGTGTGCGGCCATCGGGCAGATAGGCATCGGCGGGCAGCATGTCGAAGGCTTTAGCCAAGGCCAGATCGGTATCGGCGACAATCGGGAAGCCTGCTTTGGCACCGCCTACGGCTTCGATATCGCCTTTCCATTTGACGTGCTCTTCGGCGCTGTCCACGGAAATACCCAGAACCTTGGTACCACGGGCTTCCCACTCATCGGCAAGCTGCGCGACGGCGCCGAATTCGGTGGTGCAAACAGGCGTGAAATCCTTGGGGTGGCTGAACAGAATTGCCCAGTTGTCTCCGATGAAATCATGCAAGGCAAAGCTGCCTTGATCAGTTTCTACCGTGAGGTTTGGAATGATGTCGTTGATGCGAAGTCCCATATTCATCTCCATTTTGTCTTCGGTGCCGTTCTACCTGACATAAGAAGAGAGAGAAGCCGTTACATCCCGCCCAAAGTCGGGTTTCACGCAAAAAGGGAAGGTCATACCGCCGCACCCCTATAGGGCGAACGGCTGTCTGCTCAGCTTGGCCCGTTCCGAATGATGGTAGGGATTTGCGCCTAGAACGGGACGGGTGCGCGGAACAGCATGCCTTTTCCGCCATCGGGGTGCCGCACCTTGAGGCTTTCGGCATGCAGCATAAGCCGTGGGAAATCCCGCGCCGCCCCCGTTGCATAAAAGGGATCGCCAAGGATCGGGTGGCCGATCTCGCGCATATGGACCCGCAATTGATGCGAGCGGCCTGTTTTTGGATAAAGGCGCATGCGGGTTGTCTCGCCCTCGATGCGGACACGCCGCCAATCGGTTTGGGCGGGTTTGCCTGTCTCGAAATTCACATGCTGCAACGGGCGGTTTGGCCAATCGACGATCAAGGGCAGATCAATATGACCTTCCTTTTCGGTCACATGGCCCCAGACGCGTGCAATATAGGTTTTCTTGGTCTGCCGCTTTTCGAATTGCAGCCCCAAGTGACGTTGCGCATGCGGGGTGCGTGCAAAGATCATCACACCAGAGGTGTCCATATCCAGACGGTGAACCAGAAGGGCCTCGGGAAATGCAGTGGTGAGCCGCGCGATCAGGCAATCGGCAAGATGCTCGCCCTTTCCCGGAACCGAGAGGAGGCCCGCAGGTTTGTTCACAAGGATCAATTCGTGATCCTCATGGATGATATCCAGCGGATCATCAGGGGGGGAATATATGAAAGCATCCGTCATGGCAGCACCGCTCTAGCGCCAATGCGCGCCCGCGTCGAATGCAAAAGCCGTGAAATCAGCTGTCTTGAGGATGGTCGCGCTTGACCAGCTTCAGAATTGTCCAGATCGCGCTTCCGCCAAAAAAGCCGCCCGCGATGATCAGAACCTCAACCATTGCAGGACCCGCTTGAAAGCCGCGATAGATCAAGGCCCCGAGCAGCGCCGCAAGGCCCACAAAGCTGAAGGCCAAGCGGAATTTCAACTCACCGCGTGTCGGGCCGAAATGTTTCATGCCCGACCCAAAGGAGTAAAGCGGCTCATATGCCCAAGAAGGGTTGCGCCAATCTTGGCAGGAAGCTTTCAAAACGCAGCTTCGCATTGGTGGCAACAAGGCAGATGCAATCCTCACCCGCTTCGGCAACGGGAGTGTGATGCATATCCTGATCGCCAACCTCGACATCGCCGCGCGCGAAACGGTCGGTTTCATCGCGATAGGCACCTTGCAACACAAGCGTCATTTCCGTTCCACGGTGGCTGTGCTTGGGCATGGCCTGACCTGCGGGAATAAACAAAAGCCGCGCAGTGGCGTCTTTGTCGGAATGGATAACGGCTTGTTTGCAGCCCATCCCGATGGAGCGCCATTTCACAGCCTCGGAGCCGCCTCCGATTGCCGCCCGAAGGGGCGCGGGGAAAATATCATCCACGGGGGCGGGTTTTGCCGCCATAACAGGTGCATCGCCAGTGATCATGGCGAGCGTTTTCTCAAGGCTATCTTCGCCGATCTCGGCATCTTCCATGCCCTCAAGGACACCGCCGCCAAGGGCTTCAAAGCTTTCCATCCGCGCACGCGATTCATCGCTGATCGATACATGTGCTGCGACCACAAGATCAAAAGCTTGCGGAAGATATCCAGCGGCGTAGCCCATCAGGAACTCGTCGCCGATATGGTGTTTCACGTCGTTCATTACTTATTCAACCCATCTTGTGGCGAAGTCTGTCTAACGCCAACCTAATCCGAGACTTGATCGTGCCAAGGGGGAGACCGGTTTCAGCGGCAATTTCGCTGTGGCTCAGGTCACCGTAATAGGCCCGTTCGATTAATTCCCGCTGCTTTGCGGGCAAAGAATTGAGCGCCTCAACCAAGCGGGCGCTGTCTTGTTGCAGGCCAAGAACATCTTCCTGGTCCGGTTCTTCCTCTGGCCCCCAAGGCAGATCCTCGGGTTGGGGGCGTGCATATTTCCGCAAGAGGTCGATCTTGCGGTTTCTGGCAATCGTGAAGATCCAAGTCGCGACCGAGGCGCGGGCTGGATCGTATTGTTCTGCTTTGCGCCAGACCGTTCCCATCACGTCTTGCATGACTTCTTCGGCAAGGCTCTCATCCGCGCCCGATTTCAGCAAAAACGCTTTAACCTTCGGCGCAAAGTTCCGAAACAAAGCAGAAAAGGCTTCCTGATCCTGATCTCGCGCAATTGCGGTCAGAACGACCACCCAATCTGGGCCGTCAGTCGTTTTGCTGGAGTTGGTCATGAAAGCCTTTCGCTTCTGCAAAAGCCTTTCAGCCCCAATATTGCGGGCAGTGGCACTGACACTAGAAGTCTCGATATGATCTCTTTCCAACAGCATAAAAGGTATACGCGCGATTCCAAGTGTTGGATCACTCCAAAATAATTAATCCGTTGTGATTTTTCGGGCGTAGTATCACTAACGAACAAAACATAATCAGGAGTGCCCGCGTGCCATTTGAAACTACCTTTGCCAGCCCCCGTCGTATTGCTGTTATCGGCGCTGGCATCTCCGGAATGGGCGCGGCCTATCATTTATCCAAGGATCACTCGGTCACCCTGTTCGAGGCGGAGCATCGCCTCGGCGGGCATGCCCGCACTGTTATTGCAGGAAAGAACGGCGATCAGCCCGTCGATACAGGCTTTATCGTTTTCAACTATGCGAATTACCCGCATATGGCCAAGCTGTTTGATGCGCTGGATGTGCCTGTCACCCCGAGCGATATGAGCTTTGCGGCCTCGATCAATGATGGCGCGATGGAATACGGGTTGCACCATCTGGGCGCGTTATTCGCGCAAAAACGCAATTTGGTGAACCCGAATTTCCTGCGCATGGTCCGCGATATTATGAAGTTCAACGCCAAGGCCACAAAGCTGGCCACAAATTCCGATATCACTTTGGGTGAGTTCATGTCCCAGATGGGGCTGAGCCAATGGTTCAAGGATTATTACCTGACCCCGATTTCAGGTGCGATCTGGTCGACGCCGAAAGAGGAGATCATGGATTTTCCAGCGCAAGCATTGGTGCGCTTTTTCCGCAATCACAATCTGTTGCAGGCCACGGGCCAGCATCAATGGTGGACGGTGAAAGGCGGGTCGATCGAATATGTCCGCAGGCTTGAGGCCGCGATGCGCGCGCAAGGCGTTGATATCCAGACCAATGCGGGCCTCCAATCGGTGCGGCGCAGCGCGGGCGGTGTCGAAGTGAAACGTGGCGGCCATGTCGAGATGTTCGATGAGGTGGTGTTCGCCACGCACTCTGATGACAGCCTTGCCTTGCTGGCCGACCCCAGCGAAGAAGAGAAATCCGCCCTTGGCGATGTGCGTTATCAACCCAATGACGCGGTGCTGCATGCAGATGCGCGCGCCATGCCGCAGCGGCGGGTGACTTGGGCGAGCTGGAATTATACCGAGCGCGCGGGCCATGAAGGCGGTCCGATTGACCTGACCTATTGGATGAACCGCCTGCAACCGATCCCAGAAAGCGACCCGCTATTTGTAACGCTGAACAGCCGTGGGCCGATTGATGACAAGCTGATCTATGACACCGTCACTTTCAGGCACCCCGTTTATGATTTGGCAGCACTCGCCGCGCAGGGAAAAATCCGTGAGATCAATGGGACGCAAAATACTTGGTTCTGCGGCGCATGGATGAAAAACGGCTTCCATGAGGATGGCTATTCCAGCGCGATTGATGTCGTTGAGGCGATGGCAGAGCGGGATCGTTTGGCATTGGCCGCAGCGTGAGCGACACCGTCGATCATATCTCGGGCCAGACCTTCCATGGACGGCGCGGCAGGATCGAGAATGCCTTCAAATACAGCATTGATTACGTGATGTTGAATGCCGAGGCCGAGGCCGAGGCGCTTGCCGCGCCTGCCTTGTTTGGTCGGAACCGCGCAAACCTGACCTCCCTTTGGGACGGTGATCATGGCGGCCCGCCAAAGCAAGGTATGGGTGCACCATGGGCGCGCGCCGTTTTTGAAGCGCATGGATTGACCCAGAGCCTTGATGGCGCGCTGATGCTTTTGGCGCAGCCTCGGATGCTTGGCCATGTGTTCAACCCCGTAAGCTTTTGGTTGGCATATGATCGGGAGAAGCGCCTGCGCGCCGTTATCGCTGAGGTTTCCAATACCTTCGGGGATCGCCATTCCTATCTGTGCTTTCACCCCGATCACCGCGAAATCCTGCCCGAGGATGTTTTGACCGCGCAGAAGATCTTCCATGTTTCGCCGTTTCAGCCTGTCGATGGGGGATATAAGTTCCGCTTTGATATCTCTGCCGAAAGGATCGGCATTTTCATTGATTACTCCACTGGAAATGAGGGGTTGATTGCGACCCTCGTGGGCAAGCGGAAACCACTGGCAAACGGGGCCATTCTGAAGGCGGTGATCCGCCGTCCTTTCGGGTCACGGCGTGTGCTTGGGTTGATCCATTGGCAGGCGCTCAAGCTGTGGTGGAAAGGCGCGGAATACAGGCCGCGCCCGATGCCGCCCTCGGATGAGGTTTCGTGATGCCACAGCGCCCTGCAAGGCTTGCGGGCTATTCGGTTTTTGCGGCGATGCTCGCCTCGGCGGGCCTTCCCATCTATATCCACGCGCCGAAATTCTACCTTGATGAATACGGGCTTGGATTGACGGCGCTGGCAGGTGTTTTGTTTGTGTTGCGCCTGTTTGATTTGGTGCAAGATCCGATCTTGGGCTGGCTCGCGCAGGTCGCCCGCACATGGCGCAGGCCAATGGTTGGTGGGGCGGTGCTTCTCCTTGCGGCATCGATGATCGGGCTTTTCGCTGTAACCCCGCCGATTGCACCGATCTGGTGGTTCGCATTGACACTGACGGGGCTGTTCTCGAGCTTTTCCTTCCTGACCATCTGCTTTTATGCCGAAGGGGTTCAGACGGCGGCAGGCTTGGGCAAAGACGGCCATTTCCGACTTGCGGCATGGCGTGAAACAGGGGCTTTGATCGGGGTATGCGTGGCCTCGGTTGCGCCCGTGGCTTTGGCCTTCACAGGCTATCCCTTTGCTGCCTTCGCGCTTGGTTTTGCCCTGCTATGCGGTTTTGGCTGGTGGCTCATGCGGGCCGAATGGGGGCAGGGCAATATTGGCGCATCGGGTGGGTTTGGCGTGGTCTTGCGGGATTTTGTTGCGCTGCGGCTTTTGCTGATTGCTTTGGTGAACGCAGCGCCTGTTGCGGTCTCCTCTACCTTGTTTCTGTTTTATGTCGAAAGCGTGCTTGGCGCGGCAGGGTGGGAGGGGCCATTGCTGCTGCTCTTCTTTCTTGCCGCCGCCGCATCCGCACCGCTTTGGTCAAAGATCGCGGCGCGCTTCGGCGCAAGGGCTACATTACTTGTGGCCATGGCCTCAGCGATCCTGAGTTTCGGCTATGTCCTGACCCTTGGCGCGGGCGACACGGCAGCTTTCGCGCTTGTCTGTCTGATCTCGGGCATGGCTTTGGGGGCAGACCTGACCTTGCTGCCTGCAATTTTCGCGCGGCGCATGGCGCAGATCGCGCCGCAAGCCAGTGAGGCGTTTGGGCTGTGGAATTTCGTTTCAAAATTCACCTTGGCCTTCGCGGCGGTCACCCTTTTGCCTGCCCTTGATGCGGTCGGGTTTGAGGCAGGGGGCACAAACACGGATGAGGCATTGAACCGGCTGACCTATCTTTACGCGCTTGTGCCTTGCCTGCTGAAACTGGTGGCAATCGCTTTGCTGATCGCAACACCTTTGCCTGAAAATCGCGGTGAAGCTTTGGATTAATCTGTCTGGGGACCTATCTTACCCTTACTGGTGTGAACGGAGTAAGACATGCGGGAATGGGCCGGAAAACGGTATTGGCTGATCGGCGCCTCAGAGGGGTTGGGGCGCGCAGTTGCAGAACTGATGAGCCGCGCAGGCGTTGAAGTGATTGTCTCGGCGCGCTCTGAGGAACGCTTGCAGGAATTAGTCGCCGTCTTGTCTGGTCGGGCGTCCTATGTGCCGATGGATGTCTCGGACCCCGTATCTGTCGAAAAGGCGGTCAAGGAAGTCGGCGAGGTGGACGGCATGGTCTATCTGGCGGGTGTCTATTGGCCCCAGCCCGCGACCGAGTGGAAGGCCGATGAGGTCAATACCATGTTCGATATCAATCTTGTTGGGGCCTCTCGCGTGCTGGGTCATATCGTTCCGCAATTCGTGGCGCGTGATCACGGGCATATTGTTCTGACAGGTAGCCTCTCGGGGTTCCGTGGCCTGCCTGGTGCGACGGGCTACGGGGCTTCCAAAGCGGGGCTGATGTATCTGGCGGAGTCGATGTATTGCGATCTGCGCAAGACAGGCGTCGATGTCCAGATCATCAATCCGGGCTTCATCCGCACCCGTCTGACTGACAAGAATGATTTCAAGATGCCCTTCATCATGGAGCCTGACGCAGCCGCCGCCGAGTTCTTTGAGCATATGAACACGGACCGCTTCAAAAAGAGCTTTCCAGGCCTATTCGGCATGATGTTCCGTATCAGCCAGCTTCTGCCTGATTGGCTCTACTACCGTATCTTCAGCTGATCGCCATTCGGACATTTATTTAGACCGCAAGGAAGACGGGCCGCACTGACGCGTGGGTCAGGCCAAGTGGTCAACGACTTCCACATGCTGTGCCAATGTCGAGACAACCGCCATCCAGCCCGACACCATTTCAAGTTCAGACGGGGCGGCCTGAACACCTGGCTCCAGCAGGCCTGCCTGAACCGCTTGAACCGCAAGCGAGACGGGCACCGAAACCAGCCGCGCCATTGCGGTGCCGCGTTCATCGCCCCATGCATCCATTGTATAGGTCTCATGCCAGAGGGTTTCGCCATCACGCTCGACCTTGAGAGACACACACATCACAACGCGGTCGGGCTCTCCGTCATCATAGGCATTCTCGGCCCAGAATTGATCCGACATTTCCTTGAGGCGGGCATCGCCCTCGGGGCCTGACAGGGTTTCGATTTCGTGGAACACATCGGCCCAAGCCTCGGACCAGCCGTTCAGACGCAAGGTGCCGCGCACGAATTGCTGAACATTCCAATCTTCGCCAAAGCCGTATTCCTCCATGAAGGGCAGGCTGTCGCGATTGGGGTAGACTTCAAAGCTCTCAGGCGTGGGCAGCGGGGCTTGATAGGTTGAAATCGCATCCCAAGGCCTGTTCACGGTCAGCTCCCGCCCCTCGGCAATCGAGCGCGAGGGGGAGCGCAGCGCGGTTAAAACACCAAGCGGCGACCAAGAGAATTTATATCTGAACGGGTTCTCGTATTTCGGAATACCACCGCAATAGGAGGTGAAGCTATGGCTGTTCTCGGGGTCGAACACATCCGACAATGAATAGTTGAGCATCAAGGCATGGGCCATGAGGTGATCAATGCCGGGATCAAGCCCAACCTCATTGACCAGCGAGACACCGAGTTCCTGCGCACGATCATCCAAGGCGCGCATTTCGGGCGCGATATAGGAGGAGGACACAAATTGCGCGCCCGCATCAAGACAGGCCGTTGCGATGGCGACATGCTCGGTGGCGGGCAACATGGATACGGCAACATCGCCCGGGGCAAGCGCTTCGGACAGGGTCTTGAGGTCATAGGGGCGGATATCATCGGTCAGGTCGCCAACCGCCTCTTGCGCCTTGGCAATTGTGCGGTTCCAAACCACCACATCTTCGCCAGCCTCCAGCAACCGTCTTAAACCGGGGACTGCCGAAAGCCCTGTGCCGCACCAGTGAATTGTCATTACCAATCTCCCTCAGAGCGCTGCACTATGGCGATCAAACTCTATTTTTGCACGGCCCCAAACGCCTTGGTCCAAATTGTCGAGTGTCAGCAGCGAGGGCAAGAGTTGCTCTGCATAATCTTGCGAACTTTCTACGGGCAACATTGATGGCAGATTATCAATCGCCATCACATCAAGCGGGGGGGTGTCATGAACCCGCAAAGCAGGCGCATCCCATGTGGTTGTCTGGTCATAGACCTTGATCGGAGAAAAATCCGAGGTTGGATCACAGGCGATATCGCCGATAACGCTGAGCTTGCGAGCATCGTTGGGGGTGGAGGCGGGCACGAAAACCGGCGCACCGGGATGGGCGAGAATGCAGTTGAGGAAAATCTCGTGCTGCAACACTTCCGCGAAGGGGCCGCCATGGGCGGTCTCGGCCATATCCCATTTGGTGACCGAAATCCCCAACTCCTCGCAAAGGTCTGAACCGCCTGTTCCAACGCGGCCAAGCGCGCCGATGACAATGGCCCGAGGTGGCGTGATGTCTCCCAACTGCGCCTTAAGCTCTGTGACCAGCGCATCTTTGGAAGGGTAGACGCCTACGGGTGTACAGATGCCGCCGTTTTGCTGCGCGATCCAGCATTTGAGGGAAACTGCCGCGCCTGCAAACCCTGCCCAATAGCCGAATGCCGCCACACGGCGGCCCGTTTCATCCACCAGATATTCAAGGTCAAACAAGGTGCCGCCACCTGCCTTGAAGCGTTTAAGCAGCTCTTGCCCTGCGGGCTGTCCCTTATAGGCATGGCCGAACATGATATGGCGGTGAGGCAGCGGCGTTCCGTCCTCGGGCAGTTCTTTCAGCCCAAAGATGATTGCGTCAGAGGGGGCATCAGGCCAGCTGTTCTCGGCGGCTATCTCGACGCCCGCATCCAGATAGCCCTGCATCGAAATCGCCCGGACCGAGCTTTCCTCGATTGTGACGCGCATGCCCGCATCCATCAGGGCGCGCGCACCTTCAGGGGTCAGGCCCACACGGTCTTCATTCGGGCGCTGTTCGGCGCGGACCCATAGATGTGTCATGCTGTCTCCGTTGCTATTGGGCATGATATCTAAGCGAGAGCGCGAGGCGCGGCAACGATGTGTTTATAAAGGCGCTAATCCCAAGACACATCGCCCAAGAAGATATAGCCTGCGCCATAAATCGTCTTGATCAGTCTTGGATTTTTCGGGTCTTCATTCAGCTTGGTGCGCAGTCGAGAGATGCGCACATCCATCGCGCGGTCAAAGCTTTCGCCTGCGGCACCGCCCAGATGTTCCTGCATTTGCTGGCGCGAAATCAGGCGTTTGGGGGCTTCAAGAAACATGCGCAGCACTTCGCCCTCGGCATGGGAAAAGGTAATCTCGGCCCCGCTTTCCTCGACCAGCATGTAGCTGTCGAAATAGGCGGTCCAGCCATTGAAACGCGCCGTTTGCAAGGCTGTATCACGGGCTTTGGGCTGGCGGAGCCTTGCGCGGACGCGGGCGACAACCTCGGCTGGATCGAAAGGTTTGATGATATAATCATCGGCCCCAAGTTCGAGCCCTGTGACCTTGTCCTGTACTTGCGAGCGCCCCGAAATGATGATGATCGCGGCCCCGCTTTCCAGCGCGAGGCGATGCACAACCGCAAGCCCGTCACGATCGGGCAGGCCAAGATCAACAAGGCAAAGATCGGGTGTGGCTGTGCGCAAGGCCGCCTCGAATTCGGTCGCGCGGGAATAGGCTGCCGTACGGAACCCTGCCTCGGATAAGGCATCCGATAACATGGTTCGAATTTGAGGCTCGTCGTCGAGGATCGCTACAAGGGGACCATTCATGACGCATGTTCTGCATGGAAAAGCTGTGTGAGCGCAACAGCATCAATCGGTTTTGACAAAACGGGCCAGCGCGCGGCGCCCTCTTGGCGAAGGGGGGCGTCACTTGGAAGCGAGGTCATCAAGGCAAGCCGCGTGTCGGGCTGCGCTTTGGATATCGCATCAAGCAGATCAACCCCTGTGACCTCGCCGCCCAGTTTTATGTCGGACAATACCCAATCAAGTCCGGGAAGATCGATCAGCGCGAGGGCGTCTTCTGCGGATGCCGCCTCAATAACCTGATGGCCGAAATCGATCAGCATGTCGCGGATATGGGCGCGCAGATCCGGCAAATCCTCGACCACCATCACAAGCATGGGTCGGGCCTCAGCGGATGCAGGCCGCAAGGGCAGGCGTATGGTGACCTTTGCTCCATCGCCCGTGTTGGCCAAACGGACCGTGCCGCCCGATAGCTGTGCGTGGTCATACACCATCGACAAGCCAAGCCCCGATCCTGAATCGCCCTTGGTTGTGAAAAACGGGTTGAGTGCTTCTTCAATTGCGGATTGTGAAAAGCCCGAGCCTTGATCCTCGACGCTCAGATCAAGCCATGTGTCGCGCACAGCACTTGCCTTGAGGGTAATTTTACCCGCTGTGCCCGCCATTGCATCGCGCGCATTCAAAACGATGTTCAACAGCGAATCCTGCAGCGAGCCTGCATCCAGCATCAAGGTGGTATGATCCAGTGTCGAGATGATCTCGAGGGTGATTTCAGGGGGCAGCGGCGCGCGGGCCAGTGGTGCGAAGGCTGCAAAAAAATCATCCATATTGATCGGGGCAGGGCGCATTTCGCGCGGGCCAGAAATACGCGCGATTTTATCCAGCAGCATCCCGCCACGACGCGCGGCGGTTTTTGTGGCTTGGGTCAATTCCTGCGCTTGCGGTGGCAGATCGAATTTATCCAGCCGCCCCTGAAGCCCGAGGATGATCGTCAGAAGATTGGCGAAATCATGCGCCAGCCCGCTGGTCAGATGGGCGGCCAATTCACGCTTATGGGTTTGGGATAAAGCGGCGCGGGCCTGCGCCTCTTCGGTGACATTGGTCGAGAGGAGATAGACCCCGTTCACTTCGCCCGCGCTGTCGGTATCGGGGGTGAAGGCCGTGCGGATGCGATTTGCGCTGCTGTCATCGGTGAATTCGATCACGGAGGATTCACCCAGAAGGGCGCGGTCGAGATTGCTGCGCAGACGGGTGGCTGTCTCGACGCCCAAGGCTTCTGCAAAACTCAACCCCACGATATCGCGCGGACGCCCTGGCAGAACCGTTGAGAGGCGGCGGTTGGTATAGGTATAGACCTCGTCGCGGCTGAGATGCGCAATATGGGCGGGCATCATCTCGGTGGTGAGGCGGATGCGCGCCTCCATCTCGGTCAATTGGCGCTTGGTTTCCTCCAATTGGGCATTGGTGGCGGCAAGCTCACGATTGGTCTGGGCCAATTGCTCATTCTGGGTGATCACCTGATCTGACAGCTCTTCGGACCGTCCGCGCAACAGTGCCTCTTGGCGCTTGATCGAGGTGATATCGGTATAAACAGTGACCCAACCGCCTTCGGGCAAGGGACTGCCTTCCACACAGATCATGCGGCCATTGGCGCGGGTGCGTTCCATGTAATGGGGCACGAATGCACGGGCCTGCTCAACGCGGTCGCTGACAAATTGGTCGGGATTGGACACGGTGCCGTATTCCCCGTTCTCGACAAGGAATCGGATCGTATCTTCAAATGCCGCCCCCGGTGTCACGAGGTGTTGGGGCAGGCCAAACATTTGTTGAAAGGGCCGATTGGCCACCGCAAGTCGCAAATCGCCGTCATATATCGAAAGAGCTTGCTGGATCAGATTCAATCCGGCGCGGGTCAGATGATTGGTCGTGTTTGTCCTGTGCATCATGCTCTCCCTGCCCGCCATCGCTGACATCTCGATAGGTGAAGCGTCAAGCGCTCGGGCGGCTTTGTTACAATTGGTTAGAATTGCGACAAAGTCAGGAAAAATTTGACAGTGACTGATTTAACTCCACGGTGAAGAAACGACGCCCGCTCGAAAATGCAGGCACGTGGACGCCAGCCCAATCGGGCGGGCGAAGGGAGGAATAGACTTGGTCAATGCACACTCGGGGGAGCCGGGCATTGTTTCTGTGCCGCAGCTTTTGGCACGAAATGCAGCCCAGTTTGGATCAAAAGCCGCGTACCGTGAAAAAGAACTCGGTATCTGGCAAAGCTGGACATGGGCACAGACTGCCGAAGAAATCGATGCCATCGCGATGGGTTTGCTCGCGCTCGGGATCAATCGCGGTGACTATGTCGCGGTGATCGGGCGCAACCGTCCCAAGCTCTATTGGTCGATGGTTGCAGCCCAGAAAGTCGGAGCCATTCCTGTTCCGCTCTACCAAGACGGCAATGCGATCGAAATGGCCTATGTGCTGGAGCATTGCGGTGCGCGCTTCGTGGTATGTGGCGATCAGGAACAGGTCGATAAGGTTCTTGAGGCGCAAGCCAATGTCACCTGCATTGAACATATCATCTATCAAGATGACCGCGGTTTGCGCCGCTATGACCATTCCGCCTTGCATTCGCTTGATAGTGTTCAGGCCGAGGGCCGCGCGGCGCATGAACGCTTTGCCGATGAATTGAACGCACGCGAGAGCGAGCTGACCTACGACTCCACCTGCGTCATGCTTTATACCTCGGGCACCACGGGCAAGCCCAAGGGTGTGGTGCTGTCGAACCGCAACATCATCGAGACCTCCAAAGCGTCATCCGAATTCGACAGCCTTCGTGCCGATGACGAGGTGCTGGCCTATCTTCCTATGGCATGGGTTGGCGATTACATCTTCTCGATTGGGCAAGCGATGTGGACGGGGTTTTGCGTCAACTGCCCTGAATCCGCCGAAACCATGATGACCGATTTGCGCGAGATCGGGCCGACCTATTTCTTCGCACCGCCGCGCGTTTTCGAAAACTTGCTGACCACGGTGATGATCCGGATGGAGGATGCAGGCACGATCAAGCGCAAGATGTTCCACTATTTTATGGAGCACGCCAAAACCGTCGGACCGCAAATGCTGGATGGCAAATCGGTCAGCGGGATGGACAGGCTGAAATACGGGCTTGGGAACCTGCTGGTTTTCGGGCCTTTGAAAAACACCCTCGGCATGAGCCGCATTCGCGTGGGATATACGGCAGGCGAAGCGATTGGCCCCGAGATTTTCGATTTCTACCGCTCGCTTGGGATCAATCTCAAACAGCTTTACGGCCAGACCGAGGCCAGCGTTTTCATCACGCAGCAACCTGATAGCGAGGTTCGCCCAGATACTGTTGGCGTCCCGAGCCCCGGAGTTGAGCTGCGGATCGCGGAGAATGGCGAGGTCTATTACCGAAGTGCTGGTGTTTTTGTTGAGTATTACAAAAATGCCGAAAGCACGGCCTCGACCAAGGATGCCGAGGGCTGGGTTGCTACGGGCGATGCGGGTTTTGTGGAAGAAGACACAGGCCATCTGCGGATCATCGACCGCGCCAAGGATGTTGGCAAAATGGCCGATGGTCGTTTGTTTGCGCCGAAATATGTCGAGAACAAGCTGAAATTCTTCCCCAATATTCTTGAGGCGGTCGTGTTTGGCAGCGGCAAGGAAAAATGCACGGCCTTTATCAATATCGACCTCAACGCTGTCGGAAACTGGGCCGAGCGCAACAATATCGCCTATGCTTCCTATCAGGAATTGGCAGGCCATCCGCGTGTGCTGGAAATGATCCAAGGGCATGTCGAAGAGGTGAACCGTTCAGTCGCGCAAGACGAGATGCTTTCGGGCTGTCAGGTGCACCGTTTCCTCGTTCTGCACAAAGAGTTGGATGCGGATGACGGAGAGTTGACGCGGACGCGCAAAGTGCGCCGCCGCATCATCGAAGAGAAATTCGCTGAACTGATCGAGGCGCTCTATTCCGACAAAACCTCGCAATATACCGAGACGGAAGTGACCTATGAGGATGGCCGCAAAGGCAAAATCTCGGCCACGTTGGAGCTTCGGAATGCAGCGGTTGCGGATGGCGACCTGTCGCAAAAGGTGGCGGCGGAATGAGCGTGGAGAAGGGCAAGATCAATGCTTGATAACACCCAAGAGGGATACACCACCGCTGATGGCCGCCAGATTGGTGGCGTGGTGATGGAAATGCGCAATATCACGCTGCGCTTTGGTGGCGTGGTGGCGATCAAGGATATTTCTTTTGATGTGCGCGAAGGCGAAATTCGCGCGATTATCGGGCCGAACGGGGCGGGAAAATCCTCCATGCTCAATGTGATCTCGGGCTTTTACCACCCGCAAGAGGGCGAGGTGATTTACAAAGGCACCAAGCGCCCGCCGATGAAGCCCTATCAGGTCGCCCGCCAAGGCATTGCGCGCACCTTCCAGAATATCGCGCTGTTCGAAGGGATGAGCGTGCTTGATAATATCATGACGGGGCGCCTCAACCATATGAAATCGAGCTTCCTTGATCAGGCGATCTGGTGGGGAAAGGCGCAGCGCGAAGAAGGCCTGAACCGCGAAAAGGCCGAAGAGGTTATCGATTTTCTGCAAATCCAGAACATCCGCAAAACCCCTGTCGGGCGTCTGCCCTATGGTTTGAAGAAACGTGTGGAGCTGGCGCGCGCCTTGGTGGCCGAGCCCAAAATCCTGCTGCTGGACGAGCCGATGGCGGGCATGAATGTTGAGGAAAAAGAGGACATGTCCCGCTTTATCCTTGATGTGAACGATGAATTTGGAACGACCATCGTGCTGATTGAGCATGATATGGGCGTGGTGATGGATTTGTCTGACCGCGTGGTTGTGATGGATTACGGGCGCAAGATCGGGGATGGCACCCCTGATGAAACCCGCGCCAATCAAGAAGTGATCGACGCCTATCTGGGGGTTGCCCATGACTGAGCGGATGACCCTGCCCAAGACCCAAATGCTTGCCCTCGGGCTGATCCTCCAAATGAAAGGCGTTGATCATGAATGAACAACTCGTTTTTGCGATGGAGGTCACGATCAACGGCCTGATGACGGGGGTGATGTATGCCCTTGTTGCCTTGGGATTTGTCTTGATCTTCAAGGCATCCGGAATTTTCAACTATGCCCAAGGGGTTATGGCGCTTTTTGCCGCTATGACGCTTGTGGGTGTTCAGGAAGGCCGCATCCCTTTTAGCCATCTGATCAACGAAATCTTCGGAACCGATCTGCATTATTTCGGCTGGCATGTGCCCGCATTATTGGCGATCTTGCTAACGGTTCTGGTGATGATTGCCTTTGCCTATATGGTGCAGCGCTTTGTGTTCCGCCATCTGGTTGGGCAGGAGCCGATCATCTTGTTCATGGCAACCATCGGTCTGGCCTATTTCCTTGAAGGCGTGTCCGACCTGATGTGGGGCTCGGAGGTGCGCACGCTGGATGTCGGGCTGCCGCAGGGCATCAACGGGGCGATTGACCAGTATACATTTGATATCTTCGGCTATGGCTTCTTCATCGATAATCTCGATATCGCGGCCTCTATCATTGCGGCTGTCTTGGTCGGCGGGCTGATCGCCTTTGCGCAATACACCAAGCAGGGCCGCGCGATGCGCGCTGTGGCGGATGACCATCAGGCGGCACTCAGCGTTGGGATCAAGCTGAACTATGTCTGGGTTCTGGTCTGGTCGCTTGCAGGTATCGTGGCCTTGGTGGCGGGGATCATGTGGGGCTCGAAATCGGGTGTGCAATTCTCGCTCTCGCTGATCGCGCTCAAGGCCCTGCCTGTTTTGATGCTGGGTGGGTTTACCTCCATCCCCGGCGCGATTGTCGGCGGTTTGATCATCGGCGTGGGCGAAGCTCTGTTCGAGTTCGCCATTGGCCCAATGATCGGTGGCGCGACCGAGAACTGGTTTGCCTATGTTCTTGCCCTTCTTTTCCTCGTCTTCCGGCCACAAGGCCTGTTTGGCGAGAAGATCATCGAGAGGGTTTGATCATGCGCATCCATCTGCGAAAGGAATTTGTCTGATGTTCTACCGCGAGGCTGGCGACTTCAAAACCTCCTATTCCAAGGACAACCAGACCTTCCCGATCGCCTTTGATCGGTATCGGTACTATCTGGTCTTGGCGCTCGGGTTCGGGGTGATCCCGTTTGTGATCACGGATTACACCGCGAATGCCATCATGATCCCTTTCCTGATCTATGCGATCGCCGCGATCGGATTGAATATTCTGACAGGCTATTGCGGGCAGGTCAGCCTTGGAACGGGCGGGTTCATGGCAGTGGGGGCCTATACCTCCTATAAGCTGATGACGGGCTTTCCAGGCATGGATATGGCGATTGTCGTGCTTCTGTCGGGGGTCTCGACCGCGATGGTGGGTGTGGCCTTCGGCCTTCCCTCCCTGCGGATCAAGGGGTTCTATCTGGCGGTGGCCACGCTTGCTGCGCAGTTCTTCCTTGTGTGGATGTTCAACAAGGTGCCGTGGTTCTACAACTATTCCGCCTCGGGCCAGATCAGCGCGCCTGAACGGACCAGTTTCGGGTTTGCAGTGACAGGACCAAGCGCGGATATAGCAGCGAAATACCTGTTTTGCGCGGCTTTCGTATTCGCGCTGGCTTGGGTGGCGCGCAATTTGACACGCGGCTCGGTCGGGCGGCAATGGATGGCGATCCGCGATATGGATATCGCGGCCGAGATCATCGGCGTGAACCCGTTGAAGGCCAAGCTTACGGCCTTTGCGGTCTCGTCCTTCTATGTGGGCGTTGCGGGCGCATTGCTCTTTACCGTCTATCTGGGCGCGGCCGAGGTCGGAGAGGCCTTTGGCATCCAGAAATCCTTCCTCGTTCTGTTCATGGTGATCATTGGCGGTTTGGGAAGCATTTTCGGAAGCTTCGCGGGGGCGGCCTTTATGGTGCTGCTGCCTGTTGTGCTGCGTAATTTCATGACTGGAACGCTGGGTTGGGAAAGTGCCATCGCCACGCATTTCGAGTTTGTTGTTGTTGGCTTGTTGATCATGTTTTTCCTGATCGTCGAGCCGCATGGGCTGGCGCGCTTGTGGTCGCTGGCCAAGGAGAAGTTGAGACTATGGCCATTCCCCTATTAGGGGGCTGGTCGCCAATACACAGACCGAGGCGGAAAACCCCGGCAATCGACGACATCGGACAACCAAAGGGAGGACCTTTTCGATGAAGAAACTGGCAACCTATGCCGTTGCAAGCCTTATGGCTGCAAGCCCGGCCCTCGCAGATCTTGTGATCCCCGATCTGCATTATCGCACCGGCCCCTATGCCGCTGGCGGTATTCCGTTCTCGGACGGCTATCAGGACTATTTTACACTGCTCAACCAGCGTGATGGTGGCATCGGTGGGGAGACCGTGCGCATCGTAAGCTGTGAAACGGCCTATAACACCGAGCGTGGTGTGGAATGCTATGAGCAGACCAAAGGCGAAGGCGCCTTGATCTATCAACCGCTGTCCACGGGCATTACCTATCAGTTGATCCCGCGCGCGACAGCGGATGGCATTCCGCTTCACACCATGGGCTATGGTCGTACTTCGGCTGCCAATGGCGCTGTGTTCAGCAATGTCTTCAACTATCCCGCGAATTACTGGGATGGTGCGAGCGTGATCATCAACCAGCTGCTGACAGAGAATGACGGCTCGCTGGAAGGTAAGAAAATTGCGCTGCTCTATCATAACTCGGCCTATGGTCGTGAGCCGATCCGCACGCTGGAAATCCTGTCCGAGCAATACGGGTTCGAGCTGGTTCAGCTTGCCGTTGACCATCCAGGTCAGGAGCAGGGCAACCAGTGGCTGAGCATCCGCCGTGAGCGCCCAGACTATGTTGTCATGTGGGGCTGGGGCGTGATGAACCAGGTCGCGGTTCAGGAAGCGGCGAATATCCGTTTCCCGATGGAGAATTTCATCGGCAATTGGTGGGCCGGAGCCGAGCATGACGTGATCCCTGCGGGAGAAGGTGCAAACGGGTATCGTGCGCTGAACATGAACCGTTTGGGCGACATGCCAGTCTTTGCGGAAATCCAAGAGCAAGTGATTGATGCGGGCCTGCAAGCAGGCGACGGCAGCAATCTGGGTACCGTGCTTTATACGCGTGGCATGTATGCGGCGATGCTGGCGGCTGAAGCCATCCGTACGGCGCAGGACATCCATGGCACAGCCGATGTTACGCCTGCGATGGTCCGTGATGGCATGGAGGCGTTGGAGATCACCAATGCGCGCATGGAAGAACTGGGTATGCCAGGTGTTGGTCCTGAATTCACGGTAACCTGTGAAGATCACGGCGGCACAGGCATGGCGATCATGCAGCAATGGGATGCGAGCGCTCAGCAATGGGTGACGCTCACTGATTTCATCGCGCCTGATGATAGCGTTACACAGCCACTCGTTATGGAAGACAGCGCGCAATTCGCCGCTGAAAACAATATCGAGCCAGGCTGCACCGAGAGCTGATGCAAAACACTCCGGCGGCGGCGCGGGCCGCTGCCGCCGGAATTTCGTATTTTTTGAAAGATGAAGACAGGGCGGGTGTCCCTCTGTCTGACGGATCACAGGAGACGGCGAGATGCTGGATCAGATGCAGGAGACGGGCGGCAGCGCCAATGACCCCGAGGCAGCGGCAGAGACGCTTCTTGAGGTCAATAATGTCGAGGTGATCTATAACCATGTGATCCTTGTCTTGAAGGGTGTCAGCCTGACGGTGCCAAAGGGCGGTATTACCGCTTTGCTTGGCGGGAATGGTGCAGGCAAGACGACGACCTTGAAGGCGATCTCCAATCTTTTGCATTCGGAGCGCGGTGAGGTCACCAAAGGGGCGATCAGCTATCGTGGGGAGCCTGTGCAAGGGTTGTCACCCTCGGATCTGGTGGATCGTGGGGTCATTCAGGTGATGGAAGGGCGCCATTGTTTTGAGCATTTGACCATCGAAGAAAACCTTTTGACGGGGTCCTATACCCGCAAGGAAGGGCGTGGTGCGATCGAGGCCGATCTCGAGATGGTCTATACGTATTTTCCGCGTCTCAAGGAGCGGCGCAAATCGCAAGCGGGATATACGTCGGGTGGAGAGCAACAGATGTGCGCGATCGGACGCGCCCTGATGAGCCGCCCCGAGACGATTTTGCTGGATGAGCCAAGCATGGGGCTTGCGCCACAATTGGTGGAACAGATTTTTGGGATTGTGAAACGCCTCAACGAAGAACAGGGCGTGACCTTCTTGTTGGCGGAGCAGAACACCAATGTGGCCCTGCGCTTTGCGCATTACGGCTATATTTTGGAATCTGGCCGTGTGGTGATGGATGGCCCCGCGCAGGAATTGCGCGAAAACCCTGATGTGAAGGAATTCTATCTGGGGATGTCTGATGAGGGCCGCAAAAGCTTTCGTGATGTGCGCTCCTACCGCCGCCGCAAGCGGTGGTTGAGCTGATGAGGGATGCGGGGATGACAGAGTTCTTCGACGCCTTGGAGACACGCAGCGCGGATGAACGCGCGCATGATCTAGCACGGGATTTACCTGCGCAAATCGCAAGGGCGCAAAGCCTCGCTGGCTATGGTGGAGGGCTTGACGAGGTGGAGGCAGGCGCGGTGCAAAGCCTTGCTGCTTTGGCCAAACTTCCCGTTCTGCGCAAAGCCGAGATTGGGCGCGCACAATCGGAGGCCCCGCCTTTCGGGGGGTTTACCTCCAAGGAGGTGCATAGCTTTGCCCATATATTCCAAAGCCCCGGGCCGATTTATGAGCCTGGTGATGTCAGTCATGATTGGTGGCGCATCGGGCGTTTTTTGCATGCTGCGGGTATCGGGCAAGGCGATACTGTCCAGAATTGCTTTGGCTATCACCTGACGCCTGCCGGCATGATCTTTGAGAGTGGCGCACGCGCCGTTGGGGCGGCTGTGCTGCCTGCGGGCGTGGGGCAGACCGAATTGCAGGTCAGGGCAGCGCGCGATGTGGGCAGTACCGCTTATGCGGGCACGCCGGATTACCTCAAGGTGATCCTTGATAAGGCCGAGGAGATGGGCGTGGCGCTGGCCATCACCAAGGCGGTTGTGGGCGGTGGGGCACTATTTCCGAGCCTGCGTCAGGAATATGCGGATCGTGGTATCCAATGCCTGCAGAATTACGCCACGGCCGATCTGGGAAATGTTGCCTATGAAAGCCCCGCGATGGAGGGGATGATTGTTGACGAAGGCGTGATCCTTGAGATCGTGCGCCCCGGCACAGGCGACCCTGTTGATATTGGTGAGGTCGGAGAGGTCGTTGTGACCACGCTGAACCCTGATTATCCGCTGATCCGTTTTGCCACTGGCGATTTGAGTGCAGCCTTGCCTGGCAGCAGCCCTTGCGGGCGGACCAATATGCGCATCAAGGGCTGGATGGGGCGGGCCGATCAGACCA
The DNA here is from genome assembly GCA_965656935.1 of uncultured Paracoccaceae bacterium. Taxonomy (GTDB): domain Bacteria; phylum Pseudomonadota; class Alphaproteobacteria; order Rhodobacterales; family Rhodobacteraceae; genus M30B80. Next base: position 14,401 of record CBFHMG010000008.1, on the reverse strand, counting down.
CTAAGATCAAGGGTATGTTTGTGCGCCCTGAACAGGTTGCCGATTTTGTTGCCAAGCACCCCGAGGTGGCCAAGGCCCGCGTTGTGGCCAGCCGCGAAGATGAAATGGATGCGCTGACAGTGCAGATCGAGAGCACCAAGGATGATGCGGAATGCTATGCGGCAAGCGCTGCTGATAGCCTCAAGCTGAAAGGCCGGATCGAGATTGTGGCGCTTGGGAGCTTGCCCAATGATGGCAAGGTGATTGATGACCAGCGCAGTTATGAGTGACGATTTCACAGGCAATGCTTGATCGCTTTCGTGGATAGCGCCAAACTGAGGATGTTTGGGGTCTATTCGAGAGATTTAGATAATGCGTTGGTTGATCTTGCTTCTAGGTCTGATGCCTTGCGCGGCAGCGGCGCAGCCTGCGGGAGAATTGGCGGCCGCGCGCGATGCGCTGATGCAATTGCAGGCGCGTTCATTCAACGAAAATCGTGAATATTGCGGCTATATTGGGCAGATGCCTGATGGTCGCTATATGGCGACGGAAGTGACACGTGGCGGTGTTGATTCCTGCCTGTCGCGTGGCGATGAGAGCCGCTTTGTTGCGGTGACCGCGTCTTTCCATACCCATGGCGGTTTTGACCCTGATGCCGATAGCGAAGTGCCATCAGTGGATGATCTGCGCGGTGATATGGAGGAAGGGGTAAACGGCTATGTCGCAACCCCTGGTGGGCGGCTTTGGTTCAATGACGGGCGCGCAGGCGTTGCGCATCTGATCTGCGGTTTGGGCTGTGTCGGGCAGGATCCGCGCTTTCGCGCGGGTGTCGCGGGGCCGATTGCATCGCGCTATACGCTGCGCGAGTTGCAACACAGGCAATCAGGCTGGTGATCAACCAGAAAAAAGCCGCCCCCGTAAGGAGCGGCGTTTTTCATCCGGTATCAAGCTTTATGCGCTTGGCTCAGCCCTGACGGGCTTTGAAGCGGCGTTGTGTCTTGTTGATAACATAGACACGGCCCTTGCGGCGCACGACGCGGCAATCGCGGTGACGCTGCTTGAGCGAGCGGAGCGAGTTTCTGACCTTCATGGGCCTTCTCCTTCGTCGCGGCGCGGCGATGCGCCTTGGGTTAAGGCCTCGAAACGAGACCGATGGTGGGCGGTACTGGGATCGAACCAGTGACCCCTACGATGTCAACGTAGTGCTCTACCGCTGAGCTAACCGCCCGGTGACTGAGACGCTACATAAAACAACTGGCAAAAGGCTGCCACCTGTCACAACGCAGCGCCGCACAGTGGCGTGGTCTATAAAAGGAGTCGGAGGGCTGATCAAGGGCTTTCGGCAGAAGAAAAAATACCGCAATATATAAAGGTGTTAAACAAGGGATAATAATGGATCGGCCTGCCTTCAGACTGGAGCTTCCTGATGTGCTGAGCACGGCTGTGGTTGTCGCCTCGCCGCATTCTGGGCGCCATTATCCTTGGGATTTCATGCAATCCACAGTTCTGGACGAGCGTGCAATTCGGTCCTCCGAGGATGCCTATGTCGATATGTTGGTGGCCGAGGCTCCCAGTCTCGGTGCGCCACTGCTGGTGGCCGAGTTCCCGCGTGCATTTGTGGATTTGAACAGGGCTGCGGATGAATTGGACCCCGCCGTGATCGAAGCTGTGGGGAAATCGAATAATAATCCGCGGGTCAGTTCGGGGCTTGGTGTGATCCCGCGTGTGGTGGCCAATGGCCGTCATATCTATCGTGGCAAGTTGAGCCGTGCCGAGGCGGACCGGCGTCTTGATCATGTCTGGCGGCCCTATCACAGCACATTGGAGACATTGCTGACCCAAGCGCAGGCGCAGTTTGGCGAGGCGATCTTGCTGGATATGCATTCCATGCCGCATGAGGCGCTTGAGGCGGTGACCCGACAGGGCACGCGGCGACCTGATGTGGTTTTGGGAGACCGCTTTGGCGCCTCTGCGAGATCGGACCTTGTTGATCTGCTGGAAGACGTATTCGTTGAGGCGGGATTGGTTGTCAGTCGCAATGCGCCTTTTGCGGGTGCCTTTGTGGCGCAGCATTATGGTCGCCCCTCGCGCAACAGGCATGCCGTGCAGATCGAATTGGACCGCTCCCTTTATATGAATGAAGGGATGATCAGGCCGAATTCGAATTTTCATGAGGTCAAATCACTGATCACGCGGATTTTGGCGCAGGTGATTGATGCCTCATCGGGGCGCATGCCGCTGGCGGCTGAATAGGCTGCACGGCCTGAATAAGTATTTTCAAAGCAAAGATGGGCTTAGCGCAGCGCACGGCCTTTGAGGATGGCGTCCTCGCCAAAGCGTTTGCGGATCGCATCGGTGGCGCGTTCGGCCTCGATCCGTTTGGCTTCTTGTGGGTCTAGTAGATTGCCCGAGCGGTCGGCCTGATCAGCGGGGACGAGGTCGGACAGGCCGACGCCAAGCAGGCGATAGGGTTTTTCATGATCCACCTTGTCAAAGAGATCGCGGGCCGCGCGGTAGAGGCGATCGGCGATTTGGGTGGCGTCATGAAGGGAGATGCGCTTGGTGATCAGGGTGAAATCGGAGCGCTTGAGTTTGAGCGTGACCACCCGCCCCGCGAGGTCTTTTGCTTTGGCGCGGTCAGCGACTTTTTCCGCCATGCGCCAGATATGGCCATCGAGCAGATCAGGTGCGGCGATATCCTCGGAGAAGGTCGTTTCATTGGAGATGCTTTTAACGCCACGGTCCCGTTTGACCTTGCGGCTATCGGCCCCGCGCGCGAGCGACCAGAGCCTGTCGCCCATTTGCCCGAAGCGCGCGCCCAGTTCCTTGCGATCCCACCGCTTGAGATCGGCGAAATTGCGGATGCCCGCCTTGTCGAGAGCGGCTTGGCCCGCCTCGCCGATGCCCCAGATCATGCGCACAGGCTTGTGTTCAAGAAAGCTCATCGTCTCGGCCTCGCCGATCACGGAAAAGCCGCGCGGCTTGTCGAGATCAGAGGCGATCTTTGCGAGGAATTTATTATGCGATAGCCCGATTGAGCCTGTGATCCCCAGCTCGGCATCCATGCGCTGGACAAGGCGGGCGAGCATTACGGCGGGGGGCTTGCCATGCAGACGCGCGGTGCCCGAGAGGTCCATGAAGGCTTCATCCAGCGAAAGTGGCTCGATGGCAGGGGTCATCTCCTCCATCATGGCGCGGATTTGGCGGGATATCTCGGCATAGACCTCCATGCGTCCACGAACGACCACCGCTTCGGGGCACAGCTCGAGCGCCTTGAACATGGGCATGGCCGAGCGCACCCCCTTGATCCTTGCGATATAGCAGGCAGTGGAGACGACACCGCGTTTGCCGCCGCCAATGATCACGGGTCTATCGCGCAGATCGGGATTGTCGCGTTTTTCGACGCTGGCATAGAAGGCGTCACAATCCATATGGGCGATGGAGAGATCGAATAATTCGGGATGCGATATGATGCGCGGGCGCCCACAGGCCGGACAGCGGCGGCCATTCTCGAACATATTCAGGCAATCTCGGCATAGGCTTGGCATAATCGGCAGGATAGGCCTGTTTTGGGGTTGCTGGAAGAGACGCGTCAGGGTTCTTATCTAGACTATAGATATTAGTGAAGTTTGGTGGCCATGAAGGGCGAGGATACATCAATGGATTTCAATGATCTGATCACGCAGTTGCTCGGCGGCAATATCGTCATGATTTTGCTCGCCGGATTTATTATTCTATGCGTCTACCTTGGTGTCAGGATCGTTCCCCAATCAGAAAAATATGTGGTTGAGCGGTTTGGTCGACTGAAATCGGTTTTGGGGCCTGGCATTAATTTTATTGTGCCGTTTCTGGATAAGGTTGCGCATAAGGTTTCCATCCTCGAGCGCCAATTGCCCAATGCCAGCCAAGATGCGATCACCGCCGATAACGTGCTGGTCCAGATTGATACCAGTGTATTCTACCGCATTCTTGAGCCTGAAAAGACGGTTTACCGTATCCGCGATGTCGATGGTGCGATTGCAACAACGGTTGCGGGTATCGTGCGGGCCGAGATTGGCAAGATGGAGCTTGATGAGGTTCAGGCGAACCGCTCCATGCTGATCACGACGATTAAGGAGAGCGTCGAGGATGCTGTGGATGCTTGGGGCATCGAGGTGACGCGCGCTGAAATTCTGGATGTGAATCTTGATCAGGCGACGCGGGATGCCATGCTCCAACAACTCAATGCCGAGCGCGAGCGCCGCGCGCAGGTCACCCGCGCCGAAGGCCAGAAACGCGCGGTCGAGCTGGAAGCGGATGCGCAGCTCTATGCCGCCAAGCAAGAAGCCGAAGCGCGCCGCGTTGAAGCGGACGCCGAAGCCTATGCAACCAATGTCGTGGCAGAAGCGATTGCCAAGGGCGGGCTTGAAGCGGTGCAGTATAATATTGCCCTCAAGCAGGTTGAGGCGATTGGTGGGGTCGCGCAGGGGCAGGGCAATCAGACGATCATTGTTCCCGCCGATGCGGTTGATGCTTTCGGCAAAGCCTTCCAGATGTTGAAAGGGCGTAGCTGATGTGGAGTGAATGGTGGTTTTGGGGGGCGGCCTCGATCCTTTTGGTGGTGGGGGAGGTCTTGTTGCCCTCCTATATCCTGCTTGGCTTCGGTCTGGGGGCCGGCATCGTGGCGCTCATCTTGCTGGTTGGCGGGCCTTTGGCGGTTTGGTTGGGGGCTTCGCTGCCGCTGTTGCTGTTGATCTTCGCGGTTTTGTCGCTGGTGTCATGGTGGGGATTGCGCCGTTGGTTTGGCGTTATGCGCGGGCAGGTGAAGACCTTTGACTATGACATCAATGACGACTGAGCTTGCCGCCGATGCAGCCCGAATGGGCGCGACAGGAAGCGGCCCTTGGTGAGCCAAGAGATCGAAAACGCATAGACGCCCAAGGTTTCCCACCAGAAAATATAGTTCTGCGCTGTCAGCGCGTCGCGGGTTTCTGGCGAGACCAGTTCATAGGCGACAAGCCCCGCGACCGAGATCAGGATAAGTACGCCGCAGATGTAATAGATCAGATGCTCGACCAGCACGCCCATGAATTGGCGGTTCGAATGCGACCCGCCTTTGGGGAACAGCTTGAAGCAAAACCAAGCGAGGCTGAGGAAGAAGCTGCCCGCTGGTGCAAAATGCAGCCAACGCGAATGGCCCGAAAACCCTGTGATGATTTCTGCATCCACCAGAACCTCGGCGCAGCGCAGAACAATGCCATCGATCAGGCATAAGGCGTATTCGGGTTTCGCGGGCACAGGAAAAAGCGCCACGGCAATGACGGATATACCCGCCACGATCGAGGCTTCTCTATCCCCAAGCATTGGGTCTTCAGGGCGTTTGCGGTAGCCCTTATAGGCAATCAGGAACACGCCGATTGCGCAAAGGATGCCGACAAAGACATCGCCCATTGCGGAATAATAGAATTCGGAAATCGATGGCTGCATGCCGCCGCCAAACAAATGGGCGTAAACAAGCAGGACAATGGGCAAGGATAATCCCAAAATGCCGACGGCTTGCCGAACGGCTAAAAAGGAGAGAACGAGATCGTTCTCGGGCCTTGCCCCACTTCTCATCTCAATTTTCCCAAACCCAGGCAGCATCTGCGATGCTAAGGGCCAAAGGTAAACGAGAAGTTAACCGATCATTTTATGCGGTAGCCCCGCCAGATCAGGGCAGTTCGGCCAAGACCATTTTTGCGGCAGCGGCAGGATCAACATGTTGCCAGATTGGGCGCCCGATAACGATGTGATCGGCCCCGTCCTTGATGGCTTGCGCAGGGGTCGCGACGCGCTTTTGATCGCCCAAAGCGGCTCCTGTCGGGCGCACACCGGGGGTGACGATCAGGCGGCTTTCCGCCTCAGGCAGGGCGCGGATCAGCGCGGCCTCTTGCGGGGAGGCGATGATCCCGTCGGCCCCTGCTTCAAAGGCTTTGGCAGCGCGCTCCAACACAAGGTCTTGGACATCGCCTGATTTGATCAGGCCTGCATCAAGATCAGCGCGATCAAGCGAGGTCAGAATGGTTACGGCAAGAATTTTGAGGTCTTTACCGCTTGCGCCTTCCTTGGCTGCGCGCACCACATGCGGGTCGCCATGCACTGTCAGGAAATCGAGGTCGAATTGGGCCAAGCCACGCACGGCTGCCTCGACGGTGGCGCCGATGTCGAATAATTTCATATCAAGGAAGATGCGTTTGCCCTGTTCTTCCTTAAGTTCATTGGCCAGCGCCAAGCCGCCCCCCGTCAACATACCAAGGCCGATTTTGTAAAAGCTGGCAGCATCACCAATCTTATTGGCCAGTTCGAGGCCGAGATGGGCATTGGGAACATCGAGAGCAACAATCAGACGGTCGTCAGACATGGGGAGGGCCTCCGGTTACAGCGCTGAAATCGTCGCTGGTGTAGTGCCGGTGGCCTTGGAAGTAAATTCCGCACGTCTTTGTCAGATGATCTGCAGGGCTTGGGCGCGCAAACCGCGCGAGATTTGATCAAACCCAGCCGAGACAGCCCCCCGCCATTGGCAAATCTTGCGTTGCACGCCTTGCATGCTGACAAATTGCACCTCGACGGTGAAACAGGAGGCTTCGGGGTTATAGCTAACGCGGTGGAAACTAAGGCAGCGCATAATGTGGCTCCTTTGATGGCTTACTGTTTACAAAAGATGGGGGCGGCAGGTGATTTGTGCCAATGACAAGCCGCTCCCGAGGGTTCACAAAGCTGCGACATGCAAGACATGGTCCAGAAGGCTGAGTTTGGGCGAAAGAGCTTTGGATCGGGGGTGGGTTTGAACGCCGTGCCTCTTGATCAGGCGCAGAAGACTTCCCACATCATTAGGGAGGCCACGACCAAGCCACGTGCCGCAGAGCGGGCGGGCGATCTTAGTGGCGCTTATAGAAGGAGAGACGGTGATGAACTTAGAGAAGTTCACAGATCGCGCGCGCGGGTTTATTCAGGCCGCGCAAACAATCGCGCAGCGGGAAGATCATCAGAAACTTGCGCCTGAACATGTGCTGAAAGCCCTGCTTGACGATGATCAAGGCATGGCAACCAACCTGATTTCGCATGCAGGCGGCAATGCCAAGCTGGTGGCCGAGAGCTTGCAGCTTGCGCTGTCCAAGATGCCAAAAGTCACGGGCGATGCAGGGCAGGTCTATCTTGATGGCCAGACCGCGAAGGTTTTGGACGAGGCGCAGAAATTGGCCGAAAAGGCAGGTGACAGCTTTGTCCCTGTTGAGCGGATATTGACCGCTCTCGCCATGGTGAAATCCAAAGCGCGTGAGGCGCTGGAGGCGGGCGCAGTGAATGCGCAGGCCCTGAACGCTGCGATCAACGATATTCGCAAAGGCCGCACCGCTGATACGGCAAGCGCCGAGGATGGCTATGACGCGCTCAAGAAATATGCGCGCGACCTGACCGAGGCGGCCCGCGAAGGCAAGATTGACCCGATCATCGGGCGGGATGAGGAAATTCGCCGCGCGATGCAGGTTTTGTCGCGGCGCACCAAGAACAACCCCGTTCTGATCGGCGAACCTGGTGTGGGTAAAACCGCGATTGCGGAAGGCTTGGCTTTGCGGATCGTGAATGGCGATGTGCCCGAAAGCCTGCGCAACAAGACGCTGATGTCGCTTGATATGGGGGCTTTGATTGCAGGTGCCAAATACCGTGGTGAATTCGAGGAACGCCTGAAGGCTGTTCTGTCGGAAATCACGGCGGCCGCTGGCGAAATTATTTTGTTCATCGATGAGATGCACACGCTTGTGGGCGCGGGAAAGGCGGACGGTGCCATGGATGCCGCCAACCTGATCAAGCCTGCCTTGGCGCGGGGTGAGCTGCACTGCATCGGTGCGACCACTTTGAACGAATATCGCAAATATGTCGAAAAGGATGCAGCGCTTGCGCGGCGGTTCCAGCCTTTGATGGTGGAGGAGCCGACCGAGGAAGACACGATCAGCATCCTGCGCGGCATCAAGGAGAAATACGAGTTGCACCATGGCGTGCGGATCAGCGACTCGGCATTGGTGGCGGCAGCAACGCTCAGCCATCGCTATATCACGGATCGCTTTCTTCCCGATAAGGCCATCGACCTGATGGATGAAGCCGCGTCGCGTCTTCGCATGGAGGTCGATAGCAAGCCCGAGGAATTGGACGCGCTTGATCGCCAGATTTTGCAAATGCAGATCGAAGCCGAAGCCTTGAAGAAAGAGGATGATGCTGCCTCCAAGGATCGGCTTGAGACGATCGAGAAAGAACTGTCCGATCTGATGGAGCAATCCTCGGAAATGTCCGCCAAATGGCAGGCCGAGCGCGACAAGCTCGACTCGGCTCGCGGGCTGAAGGAACGCCTTGATCAGGCGCGCGCCGAATTGGAGCAAGCAAAACGCAATGGCGATTTGGCCAAGGCGGGCGAGCTGTCCTATGGGGTGATCCCGCAGCTTGAGAAAGACCTCTCCGAATCTGAGAGCGCCGAGGATGACGTTATGGTCGAAGAGGCTGTGCGCCCTGAACAGATCGCTGCCGTGGTCGAGCGTTGGACGGGTATCCCTATGTCCAAAATGCTGGAAGGCGAGCGCGAGAAGCTCTTGCGCATGGAAGAGGAATTGGGCCGCCGTGTGATCGGGCAGGGGGCAGCGGTCAAGGCTGTTTCCAATGCCGTGCGCCGTGCGCGGGCAGGGTTGCAGGATGAAAACCGACCCCTCGGGTCCTTCCTGTTTCTCGGGCCAACGGGTGTGGGCAAAACTGAGCTGACCAAGGCGCTGGCCGAATACCTGTTTGACGATGATCAGGCGATGGTTCGCATCGACATGTCGGAATTCATGGAGAAACACGCGGTCTCGCGGTTGATCGGCGCGCCTCCGGGCTATGTCGGTTATGACGAGGGCGGTGTTTTGACAGAAGCCGTGCGGCGCAGGCCCTATCAGGTGATCCTGTTCGACGAAGTCGAAAAGGCCCATCCTGAGGTGTTCAATGTGCTGTTGCAGGTTCTTGATGATGGTATCCTGACCGATGGTCAGGGACGGCGCGTTGATTTCAAGCAGACCTTGATCGTGCTGACCTCAAATCTGGGCACTCAGACCCTCAGCCATCTGGCCGATGGGGAAGATGTGGGCAAAGCCAAGAGCGAAGTGATGGATGCGGTTCGTGCGCATTTCCGCCCCGAATTCCTGAACCGTCTGGATGACATGATCGTCTTTGATCGCCTCTCGCGGGTGGATATGGACGGGATTGTCGATATCCAGCTTGGTCGCCTTGGAAAGCGCTTGGCGCAACGCAAGATGGTGCTGGATCTGGATGAAGGCGCGCGGAAATGGCTGGCCGATGAGGGCTATGACCCTGTCTTTGGTGCGCGCCCGCTCAAGCGTGTGATCCAGCGCAGTCTGCAAGACCCGCTGGCCGAGATGATCCTGAGCGGTGATGCCAAGGATGGTGACACGGTCACGATCTCTGCTGGCGCAGATGGCTTGATTGTGGGGGATCGCGTCTCTGCCTCGAACAGGCCCGCACCTGATGATGCGGTCGTTCACTAGGCCTGTGGAATGCGCATGAAGAAAAGGGCGGCATAGATGTGCCGCCCTTTTGCGTTGATCTTACATTGCGGGGATGATGACGGTGTCCACAACATGGATCACGCCGTTCGAGGCTTCGATATCAGCGGTCGTGACGGTCGCATCATTCACCATCACAGAATCGCCAAGCGAGATCATAAGATCACCACCCTGAACCGTGCTGGCCATCATGCCATCGCTCAAATCGCCCGACATCACCGCACCGGGGACAACGTGATAGGTCAGGATCGCGGTCAGTTGGTCGATATTTTCTGGCATCAGCAGGGTCTCGACAGTGCCTTCAGGCAGGGCCGCGAATGCTTCATCGGTTGGAGCGAAGACAGTGAAGGGGCCTTCGCCCTTCAGGGTTTCAACAAGACCCGCGGCTTCGACTGCGGCAACAAGCGTTGTGAAGCTGCCCGCATTTACGGCGGTGTCAACGATATCCATGGAATGGCCATCGGCGAAAACAGGGCCTGCCAGAGCGGCGGAAGCAGTAAGAGCCAGTACAGTACGTCTCAACATTGGTCGTCTCCTTTTCAGATCAAGAATGATACATCTCAGGGATCGAGCCCCTTGATGCTTGTCGAAATGAGCGGGTTTTGAGGGCTTTCAAGACAAGCGGTTTTGCGCTTAGGGGCTTGACGAAAAACGGTTATCGCCTAAGCCGAGGTGAAAATTACTTTCCAGTAAAAACGACGTGACATCAGTTTACCTCTTGTGAGGTAAAAAGGCGTCTGGGGCCTTGATATTGCCCGTCGTGATGATGGCAATGTGGCACGAGATATTCGGGGGAATTGAGATGGGTTGGTATTTGGAAGCCATGGCCTTGGCGTTTTGGCTGGTCATCGGCACATTGGTGTTGGTTGCGATTGTTGTCTTCGCGATCGACCGTTTCCAGACAGCAGATGCGATCCGGCGGAACTATCCCGTTATCGGGCGGTTTCGGGGCCTGTTTTCCGAATTGGGCGAATTCTTCCGCCAGTATTTCTTTGCTATGGATCGTGAAGAGCTGCCCTTCAACCGCGCGCAACGGGATTGGGTCAAACATGCCAGCAGCGGAAAATCCAACACGATTGCTTTTGGATCGACCCGCAACCTCGCCGCGGTCGGCACGGCCATATTCACCCCATCGACCTTTCCGCCACTCAGCAGCGAATACGCCACCTCCGAGCCAATGGTGATCGGCCCAAAGGCAAAGCTGCCCTATCATGCGACCTCATTCTTCAACATTTCGGGCATGAGCTATGGTGCCATTTCCAAACCTGCCGTGATTGCGCTGAGCCGTGGCGCGCGTCAGGCGGGGGCGTGGATGAACACGGGCGAAGGTGGGCTGTCGCCATATCATCTGGAGGGTGGCGCCGATATCGTGTTCCAGATCAGCACCGCCAAATACGGTGTGCGTGATGCGCAGGGTCATCTGGATGACGCCAAGCTGCGCAAGGTGGCGGAGCATCCCGAAGTGAAGATGATGGAGATCAAGCTTGCCCAAGGTGCCAAGCCCGGCAAGGGCGGGATACTACCTGCCGAGAAAATCACCGATGAAATCGCAGGTATTCGCGGTATTGCAAAAGGGCAGGACAGTCTGTCGCCAAACCGCCATATCGAAGTGTCCAATCATGGAGAACTGCTCGATCTGGTGGCACATGTGCGCGATGTCACTGGGCGACCCACGGGCATCAAAACCGTGATGGGCAACCCGAAGGATTTCGAGGATTTGTTTCAATTGATCCTTGAGCGCGGCGAAGACAGCGCGCCCGACTTTATTACACTTGATGGTGGCGAAGGCGGAACAGGGGCCGCGCCGATGCCGCTGATGGACCTTGTCGGCATGTCGATCCGTGAGGCACTGCCAATGCTCTCGGACCTGCGCAACAAGATGGGCCTCAAGGAGCGGATCCGCATTGTGGCCTCGGGCAAGCTGGTGAACCCAGGTGATGTGGCATGGGCCTTGGCGGCCGGGGCTGATTTCGTGACAAATGCACGGGGCTTCATGTTCTCTCTGGGCTGCATTCAGGCCTTGAAATGCAATAAAAACACCTGCCCCACCGGCATCACCACCCATGATCCGCGCTTCCAGAAAGGTCTGGTCGTCTCGGATAAGGACAAACGCGTGGCGGCCTATGCAAAAAGCATCGTCAAAGAGGTTGAGACGATCGCCCATTCTGTCGGTGTGTCTGAGCCGCGCTTGCTCATGCGTCGCCATGTGCGGCTGGTCCAGCCTGATGGAAGCTCGCGCGCAATGGATGCCTCGGTGCAGTCGAGTGAAGCAATTCAAACAGTTTCGTGAGAATAATAGCTTTGCCTTTGGATCATCCCATCTTTGAGCCATGGTGGCGAAAATTATGGAGGCCTCAATGGCAAATCGTTGGAAAAATGATCTTACTCAGGCGGATGTGACGCCCAAGGAAATGTTCCTTAATCGTCGCCAGATTATGGCGGCTGGTGCGGGTTTCTTGGGGGCAAGCGTTTTGGGCGCGCGTGCGCAGGCGCAATCAGGCCTTCAGCCCAATACATGGGAAGAGATCACCACCTATAACAATTACTATGAATTCGGCACCGATAAATCCGACCCCGCCGCAAATGCCCATACGCTGACAACCGCACCATGGAGCATCACCATTGATGGCATGGTCGATAATCCGGGCACCTATTCGCTGGAACAGATCGTCGATGGCCAAACCATGGAAGAACGCATCTACCGTTTCCGCTGTGTCGAGGCGTGGTCGATGGTGATCCCTTGGAACGGTTTCGAGCTGGCGGATTTGCTGACGCGGGTCGGTGTGCAAAGCGGCGCGCGTTACGTGGCCTTTGAGACCGCGCTTCGCCCCGAAGAAATGCCCGGCACGCGCTTTCCTGTTCTAGACTGGCCCTACCGCGAAGGGTTGCGGCTGGACGAGGCCATGCATCCGCTGACGATGCTGGCCACGGGCATCTATGGAGAGCCGATGCCAAACCAGAATGGCGCTCCGATCCGCTTGGTCGTGCCATGGAAATACGGGTTCAAATCGATCAAGAGCATCGTGCGCATCACCCTGACGGATCGTGAACCCCATGCCACTTGGAACCAGACCAATGCCCGCGAATACGGCTTCTATTCCAATGTGAACCCCAATGTTGACCACCCCCGTTGGAGCCAAGCCTCTGAACGCCGTATCGGGGCAGGGTTGTTTGGGGGGCGGGAGCCGACATTGATGTTCAACGGATATGAGAGCGAAGTCGCCAGCCTCTATGAAGGCATGGATCTCGCGGAGTTCTTCTGACGCCATGGCACAAGTACAAACCTCACGCATCGCGGCCCTGCGCGATTGGCTCAACACTGGCCTGCGCAAACTGCCAGCTTGGCCCCTCTATATACTGGCGGCCAGCTGGATGGGGTGGCTCTTCTATCTTGCGGCCACAGGGGGGCTCGGGGTTGATCCCATCGAAGAGCTTGAGCTCGCCTATGGAGAGATGGCGCTCAAGCTGATTGTCATCGGCTTGGCCGTTACACCTCTGCGTCAGGTCCTTGGGCTAAACCTTCTCAAGTTCCGCCGTGCAATCGGGGTGTCCGCCTTCTTCTTTGTTCTCGCCCATCTAATGGTCTGGGCTTTGCTGGATGTGCAACAACTCAGCGCTGTGATCAGCGATATTGCAAAGCGTCCCTATGTGACGATTGGTATGGCGGGGTTTCTGGCGCTTCTGCCTTTGGCGATCACATCAAACAACCTGTCTTTGCGCAAAATGGGTGGTGCCGCATGGCGCAAGCTTCACAAGCTGACCTATGCGGCCGCTTTGCTGGGTGTGGTGCATTACATATGGCTGTCGAAAGGCTTCCAATTGGAGCCGATGGTCTATCTCGTGATCATTTTGGGCCTTCTGGCGATGCGGGTTCCCGCAATCAGACAGCGAGTCGCGCTATAACATCCGCGCGACTCGTGCCCTCATTTGGGTCTCAAGGCAGATTTTGCCACCAGATCGTGTGGATAAGTAAAGAAAGCTCCATAGCGGGTCGGTTTTTCGCAATATTTGAACTAGTGTACAAACCCCCGCAGGGCGGAGGACCGGCTGGGGCAATCACGCTAACCCTATGAGAATATGTGCATATTGTTGTGTTGTGCAAAAAGTTTGATGTTTTTGTAAAAAAGGGGTTGCGGGTTTTTGGCGGTATCCGTAGATAGCACCTCACCGGCGGCGCTGAGGCGCTAGTCGGGCGGTTAGACGGGAGTTTCGGCGAACGTTTAGCGGATAATTACAGAGGCAGATGAAGCGGGCGGCGCTGGATACCAGAGCGCAGTCGGTTGATTTTTGTCTCTAGCTCTTTGAAATTGCGAGATACTGAAGAGATATGTGGGCGGTTTGGTTCATTCGATGGATCAACGTCTGTATATCGGCTCATTAGGGTTTATGCCCGATGATATGAGTGTCAGCTTCACTGTTTGTATGGTTCTCGGCTTCATTTGAAGCTGAAGCACACAAACAGAGACTCCATCATGACTTTAGTCGGTTATGATGGGATGTGCAGAGGTTCGAACGTCAAGGATAAGCATGTAAGTGCTTTTCAACTTGAGAGTTTGATCCTGGCTCAGAACGAACGCTGGCGGCAGGCCTAACACATGCAAGTCGAGCGAGATCTTCGGATCTAGCGGCGGACGGGTGAGTAACGCGTGGGAATATGCCCTTCTCTACGGAATAGCCTCGGGAAACTGAGAGTAATACCGTATACGCCCTTCGGGGGAAAGATTTATCGGAGAAGGATTAGCCCGCGTTGGATTAGGTAGTTGGTGGGGTAATGGCCTACCAAGCCGACGATCCATAGCTGGTTTGAGAGGATGATCAGCCACACTGGGACTGAGACACGGCCCAGACTCCTACGGGAGGCA
>CBFHMG010000007.1:119154-122264 GCA_965656935.1 uncultured Paracoccaceae bacterium | reverse complement strand
TGGCTTTGGCATCCAGCGTGTTTATACGGACGACGGGCAACTAGACGAGACCGTGGCCGTGAGCGACGGCGACGTGGTGCTGGTTCCGCGCGGCCACCACCCCTGCGGCGCGCCCTACGGGTTCGAGATGTACTACCTCAACGTCATGGCAGGTCCTTTGCGTAAATGGCGCTTTGTTCCAGCCCCGGAGGTCGAATGGATTATGGAAAGGGACGCATGAGGGGGCACCCCGGTTAAAACGACTCTGGCACATAAAGCTGCGGCGTCATGAAATGCTGGCTGGACGTAGCGTCCGGCCCTTTACTGACGGCATCAATCATCAATTCCACAAGATCGTGACTCAGTTCCTGAAGAGGCGTTGCGATCACCATCGTGATGTAGCGGTCCACAAGGGCCTTGCGGCTGTCCTCGGTCAGTTCATTGACGACCAAAGCGATCTTTCCCGGCGGACGCGTTTCGCGCAGTGCAGCAATCGCGCCTTCCATGCCGCCACCGGCGACATATATGCCCCGTAGGTCAGGCTGCCTGCTGAGCAGTTCAAGTGTGGCCTCATAAGTCACCTGACGCGTTTCAAGATTGACCACCGTGTCGAGCATCTGGAATTCAGGGGCATATTCGCGAATGTAGCTTTGAAATCCGGTCTCGCGCAGCAGGTGGCCATGCCATCGGTTGCCTCCGACAAAAACGGCGAGTTTGCCGAACGTGCGGACCTGGGCGACGATCATCCAAGCGGCAATGCGTCCGACCTTGACGTTGTTCAGTCCAAGGTAGTTTTGTCGCACGCCTTGCGCGAAATCGTTCAAAAGCGCAAAGATGGGGATGCCTTCGCCAATCAGTTTCCCCGCCAGATCCGACAGGCTTGGGTGGTTGACCGCCGAAGTCGCGATGACGTCGCAATCACGAGACACTTCAAGAATTTCCTTGGCAAAATCGTCAGGTGCCTGAGAAGCCGCAAAACGGATTACCGCGCGACCGCGAATGTCGGTGCGGCTTTCAACAGCCTTCTGAAGTTCACGTGCGAAGTTTCTATAGAATTCCTGCGCGCCCTTGTGCAGGACAAATCCAAATTTGATCAGTGGTCGGCTTTTATCCTCGCGCCGCGCCGTGAGGGCGCGCGTAGGGTAGCCGATCCGCTCTGCCGCTTCGAGTACCCGATCAAGCGTTTCCTGCCGCACGTTTGAACGGCTGTTTAGCGCACGGTCGACGGTAGCGACGCCTACCCCGGCTGCCTGTGCCAGATCTTTTATCGTCGGTCGGTTTGCCATTACTTCTATCGATCAAATTACATCATTTTCCATCTTAAGTCTGATGCGATTTGATGTGAAATGCAAGCAGGCAGGGCGACAGTTCCATCGATCTCTGGTATCCGAATTCAAAGCCACGCAGGAGGAGATGATGATGGCGAAACGTGACTACTCCCTTCTTGGCCCTGACGCGAAACGCGCTGTTGATAATGGCCTAGTGGCCGCCGACTGGTACCATACCGACATTCCCCGCAGGGAAATGAAAGCGTTGATGAAACGTGAGGACCAGCCCGCGATCCGCGACACGATTGTTTTGTTTGGCGCGATGTTCGTCTTTGCGGCGATTGGCGTGGCACTTTGGCCATCTTGGTGGTCGGCACCATTCTGGCTTGCCTACGGCGTACTGTACGGGTCGGCGATGGACAGCCGCTGGCACGAATGTGGACATGGAACACCTTTCCGGACGGCCAAGTACAATGACTGGGTCTATCACATCGCCTCATTCTGCATGGTCCGGAATTCGGTCACTTGGCGGTGGAGTCATGCGCGCCACCACACCGATACTGTGATCGTCGGTCGGGACCCAGAAATTGTTGCGATGCGCCCGCCAGCGCTGTTTCGGATTTTCCTGAACGTTTTCGGTATTCTTGATGCCTTCAATGGATGGAAGCGGATGCTGCTTAACGCCTCGGGCAAACTGGACGAAGAAGAGGCGTCTTATATCCCTGTATCTGAGCACTCCAAGGTCGTGCGGGTCGCGCGTATCTGGGTTGTGATCTATGCGGCAGTCATTACGGTTGCCGTCGCAACACAGTCGATCTTGCCCTTGATGATCATTGGTCTGCCACGGCTTTATGGCGCATGGCACCACGTTATGACTGGTATTTTGCAACATGCTGGGCTGGCCGACAATGTGATCGACCACCGTCTGAACAGCCGTACGGTCTACATGAACCCGATCAGCCGGTTCATCTATTGGAACATGAATTACCACGTCGAACATCACATGTTCCCGATGGTGCCGTATCACCGGCTTCCCGAATTGCACGCAATGATCAGGCACGATCTGCCTGCCGCAAATCCCTCGATCCTGAATGCCTATAAGGAGGTTTTGCCAATCCTGCTGCGACAGCTGACGTATCATGATGAATTCTTGACCCGAGACTTGCCGTCAACGGCGCGACCCTACCGCACGGACCTGCATGAAGGTGCCTTGGGCGAAAAAGGTTTAGCACCCGCAACACCCCACGCCGTTCCCGCAGAGTAAGGAGAAAAGATATGGCAAACTGGATTGACGCCTGCGCCGCAGAGGACATCGACGAGGAAGACGTGATCCGCTTTGATTACGATGGTCGGACCTTCGCGATCTATCGCTCGCCTGATGATGAGTATTTTTGCACGGACGGGCTTTGTACCCACGAGCAAATACACTTGGCGGAAGGTCTGGTGATGGATCACACTATTGAGTGCCCCAAGCATAATGGTCAGTTCGACTATCGCACCGGCGCAGCAATGCGCGCACCAGTTTGCGTAAACCTTGGGACCTATCCCGTCAAACTCGAGGGCGACCGCGTCCTGATTGCAATCTGATATGTTCGGTATTGTCGTACTGGGCGCGGGCGAGTGTGGTGTGCGCGCGGGCTTCTCGGCGCGCGAGGCCGGCTATTCCGGCCCGATCACGCTGATAAGCGAAGAAGCGGGACTGCCCTATGAGCGGCCACCGCTTTCCAAGCCGGACGCCGAAGGGGTTATTCAAAAACCTATCTGCACTGCTGAAATGCTCCGCGACAGGGACATTGAACTGTTGGATGGCGTGCGCGTAACTGCGCTGAACAGGAGTGCGCGGTCCGTATCGCTGTCATCAGG
>CBFHMG010000007.1:0-119055 GCA_965656935.1 uncultured Paracoccaceae bacterium | reverse complement strand
CAAGATGCTTCATTACGACAAGTTGCTTTTTGCGACAGGTGCCAGGCCGCGCCAGATGAACTGCGACGGCGCTGAACGAACGCTGACCTTCCGGACTACGCAGGATGCAGAGCGTATCTATAAAATCGCCCAACCCGGCGCGCGTGTCGTAATCGTCGGGGCGGGGTTGATCGGGCTGGAGCTTGCCGCCGTTCTGGTGTCACGCGGCGTCGATGTGTCAGTCTTGGAATATGCGCCAGCCCCTCTGGGGCGAAATGTTCCGCGTTTGTTGGCCCAAAAGATTGTTGACCGGCATCTGGCGGAAGGCACAAAAATTCTCTGCGGTGTGGATGTGGATAGGATTACTGAGAAACAGGTGGTTCTTTCGGATGGACGGATGTTTGAAGCTGATCTGATCGTGGCAGCCATTGGCGTCTCGCCAAGGACAGATCTGGCGGAGGCAGCGGGTCTGTCCATTGACAATGGCATCTGCACCAATGCCAATCTGTGTACTGATGACCCGGACATTTTCGCCGCCGGTGATTGCGCTAGCGTTCTGCACGGCGACACCCGCCAGCGGTTCGAGACTTGGCAGAACGCACAAGTCCAAGGCGACATCGCCGGACGGAATATGGCCGGTGGGCAACTGGCCTTTGAGAATTCGGTATGGTTCTGGTCGGACCACTTCGAACTCGGTTTGCAAGGGGTTGGCCAGACGGTCGGTGCCGCCGATGCAATGCGCCAATCCGATACGGGTACCGTAATTCTGTTCTATCTCAACGATGCTGCACAGCTGGTCGGCGCGATCGGGCTGGGTAGCGGCAATGCTGTCGCCAAAGACATTAAGCTTGCAAAGAAATTGATTGAGGCGGGGGTTCCGGTAGTCACCGAACACTTGCGCGATCCTGACACTAACCTGAAAAAACTACTTAGGCCTTCGACTGCAGCCTGATCATTGGGAGATTACGATGGGACTATATGACAAGCGGCCCACAGTTGCGGACATCCGCGCACTCAAGGGTAAGCGCCAGTTAACCGTGCTCTACGTGGAAACTCCTGCAGAAGCCGCCGCCGCAGCCGAGGCCGGCATCGATATGTTGTCGATCATCGACCCATTATGGAGCGATGAAATGCGCGAGGCGGCAGGCGATTGCTTTGTGCAGGTAGGTCTGCTTTACGGTGAACTTGTCACATTAGAAGATTACCAGCGCGCAGCGCATCGCGCGATGAAGGTCGGTGGCGACTGCGTCTATTGCGCGTCGTCAATGGGCACGATCAAGGCAATAGCCGATGATGGCATTCCGGTCGTCAGTCACGTCGGACTGATCCCATCCAAGGCGACCTGGACTGGCGGCTTCAAAGCTGTCGGAAAGACCGCAGAAAGCGCCTTGCAGGTTCTGGACCACGTAAAACAGCTCGAAAAAATTGGCTGTTTTGGTGCCGAACTTGAAGTGGTGCCGGATCGCGTGGCCAAAGAGATCGCGCAGCGTACTAACCTTGTGCTGCTTGGTATGGGGGCTGGCCCCTACGCGGATGCACAGTATCTCTTTGCCGAGGATGTTTTGGGATATACGCAGGGGCACAAACCACGCCACGCGAAAACCTACCGCAATTTCAAGGCTGAACTTGATCGTCTGCAAATCGAACGGATCGCCGCGTTCCGCGAGTTTAAGGCGGATGTGGAGGGTGGGGCTTATCCAGCGCCTGAACACTCGGTCAAGATTTCTGATGCTGAACTGGACAAGTTTGTTAGATCCCTGAATGAAGCACTTTCTTGATTTCGTCAGTGCAGTTGGGACCGGCGTCAATGATTTTCTAGCGAGACGATCCTTACTCTAGAAAGCGTCGGTCGTCGGTGTCTATCCTATTGGACGCGCTGGCTTTAACATGCGGGAAGACAGTTAAGATGCCATCTGGTTGTTTTTGAGGATTTTCGGAAACCGGCGGTTGGCACTTTTGATGATAGGTTTGAGTAGAGAGGGACTCTACCATCTGCAAGAATTTGGTATCGTGACATGCTTTATATATCAGTCACTTGTTTGCACGATGAGTTTGCTTGGCGCGGTGATTGCAAGTGCGTAGCCTTGGAGTCCGAGCCCTGCTATTACGCCGGTTGCCGCGCCCGATACTGCAGCGCAAGAATATCAGGCGCTCATCCACGCCAGCCTCCAGCATCAGACCTGCAATCTCATCTGCGTGGCCGTAATGCTCAGCCGCCAGATCTTCAGTCGCCTCTTGGTCCAGCAGCTCGGCAACGGCCATCGCCGCTTCCCATTGCTCATAAAGGGTTCCAACAAAATCCTTCATGCCAACAGCCAACTTTTGTCTTTGTCGCCCCTGCGCGCATTCGCAATATCCTGCCCACGCTGCCTGACATTGCGCGGCGTTGCAGCTGCACCAGTAAGCGCCAAGCTGCGCGCCAATGCCATTCTGCGGGTGGTCAGGTGTTGCGCTGCATCCATCAGCGGATGACGGGTTTGTATTTCGCGCCCACCACGACCTTCTTTGGTGATCAGATAATTGCACTCGGACAAGATTGTCTGCGTCTCAGACAGGTCAATCGAGACCAGCGCAAATTCGGCTATAATGTTGCCGTCCGTCTCCCGCCAATCGCGCGGATCACGCCCATTCCAAACATCGTCACACAATGCCAGCACCTTGGCGCGCTTTTCGGCATCCTCGGGCAAGTCCCAGCTTCCCGGCCATTCAAACGCAATCTCGGCCATCGCCGCTTGTGCTGTCTCAACTTGCGACGTCACGCTGTCTGATCTGAGTTTCCGTGGCATTGCTCGCTCCCTTGCCAGTGCTGCCTTGCGCGTGCGTGCACGATCACGCGCACATCGGTTGTCAAATTTATACGGATAATCAAAATTATTATCAATTTGATTTTGAAGTTGGCGATCAAACGCCGATAACACGGGGTTAAACTTACAGGTGCGCACAGGGTCTTAATCAGCGGCGGTAGGGGTGAGGTTAGGCCGAGACAGAAGCGGTTCTGTAGGGCCCTTCTGAGGGGCTGTGAGGAATATATACCCCCCCGAAAATTGCATTAGCACGCGCTTTGCACTCCTCCCGACGGCAATTGTCCTCCGTGTAAATGCTCGTTTACGCCCCCCCGACCGTCGGGGGGTGCCGCCCCGCGCAGCCCCAGCTGTCAGCACCAGTCGTTCCCACTTGCAAGGCAGTTGAACCTGTCGACCACCGCGTTGGCTTCTTCTGTGGATTGCTCAATCTTGTCGCTCAGGCATTGCTGATATTCTTCAACCTCATTGAGATAACTCTCAACCGAGAACCGGCAGGCAAAGCTGTCGAAGTCACCTACATAGTACCCCCTAACGCAGTACGGCTCAGTTGGAGCCCTGCACGTCCTCCACGATTGAGCATCGGCTTGCGTTGCTGTTCCCATTGCCATCGCCAATGCGATTGCTGTTGCTGTTGTCTTGCTCACCGTCTGTCTCCTTATGACAAAGTTGATGGTTCATTATTGTTCAGCGGCGCGTCTTTTTCTTGGCCACCGCTCGGGTGAAGAGTGAAGCAGTGAAGGACTCAGCTCGTACTTTCTGGAGAAACGTATTCCCAGCGCCCCAATATATAATATCCATGTTTATCAATAACTTAGTATTTACTATACTCAGTTATATATCGTTCTTCACTTGCTTCACTCAGGGGGTCAAAAGTGAAGGTTGTTCACTCCGTCCTTCACCGGCTTATTCGGCTGTATCTGGTGCGCCCTTTTTGATCTCCTGAGGTAAAGCGTCCATCCTTTTCGAACCCAAGGCTGGCCAGCGCGGCTGTTGCTCGGTTCTGTTCTTGACGGCCCACCTTATCGACAGTGATGTGCATCGCGTCGGCCAGGATTTCTTTGACTGAGACTTCGATGCGGCCATCACAATACTTGCGGATTTCGTCGGCCCATACGTCCTCAGATAAACGCTTGTCTTGTTCGCTGCGGGCGACGGCTTCAGCGTCCCCAGACAGCCACCATTCCTCTTTGGCTTGGTAGGCGTGATATGCGGCGGCCCATATCTTGTCGCGATGCTCTGTCAGCCCGTCCAGGTCGATGTCGCCACAGCGCAATGGCCAGAACCGTCGGTTGCCTGTTTCATCGCGCAGATAGTCCGACTTGTTGGTTGAACCTGCAAAGACGCAGGCTCGTGGATATGTCACCTCGTTGCGCCCGTATGCTGGGCGAAATCGTTCTTCTGTGCGGGACACGAACGCCTTTACAACTTCAACCTCGGCCTTGTTGATATTAGACAGTTCCGCCATCTCAATAATCCACTTGCCGCGAATGTAATCAGACGCATCCTTTGTGGCCATTGGGGGTAGCGCATCGCCAAACCAGTCATCACCAGCGAGAATGCGCAACGCTGTTGATTTGCCCAAGCCCTGACTGCCCTCAAGGATTAGAACGCTGTCAGCTTTACACCCTGGCGACAGGGCGCGGGCCACTGCGGATATGAGCCACTTGCGGCTCACTTCAGCAACGTAAAGCGCTTGCTCACCGCCGCTGAGTTTAACCCCAAGGTATTCAACGGCCCAGCTGTCTAGCAAGTTGCGCCCCTTGCCGTCGCTTGGGTGATTTTCTGCCACGTCTTCGAGATAAATCTTTACCGGGTTGATGACATTGCGGCGGCACATTGCGTCCATTTCATCTTGGATCAGCCCTTTGCCCGCCGACGGGAACCCATTGCGGTTGAACCACGTTGTGGCGTCGATGGCATCACTGTCGGCAAGATCACGGCCCTTGAAGTCTTTGGGCGCTTCGCGTGAGCCCGGCACTGGCTTTGTCACCATCTTGCGCTGGGCAAAGCTGTCAAATGCCAGCACGCCATCCCAAGCGGGGTCTTTCACCATCATCTCGCGGATGTTGGCCGCGTTCAGAACGGGGCGGTTGTGCCTATCCAGCACAAGCTTAAGCTCTGGCGTTGCCTGCGTCTCGGCTGGAGCCTCGGCCTCCCCCGACCGCGCGGGGGCGGGGGGTACGGGCTTTGGCAGGCTTTCAAATGGGTCTTTGGTGCAGGTAACGATATTGCTGGATACGGGGTCTATTTCCTGTCCGTATGCACGCACGGCGGCGGTAAAGTCGCCTGCGTGCTCAAAGTGCACAAATAGGTCAAACGCATCGCCCCAAACAAAGCGGCCCTTTGTATTGCCAATGCCTGCGCTCACGTCCGAATCCGACAGGCTCACCCAGTGCTCGCCAAAGTTCTTTGTTGCGTATGACTTACTGGCCTGCATTGGGCTGCGCCAGTCGTTTGAGGTGCCAAGCTGTTTGTAGCCATACTTTCCAAGCAACTGTTCGACCGTGTGGGCCGCGTTAAATGCGTCGACTGGCTCAGTCTTGTCGGGGTTGGCCGCGGCTTTTGCCGCGCGCGCCAAGGCACGCTTTTCACGTTCGGCCTTGGCTTGGGCTTCAGCCATCGCCTCGGCCTCTTTTTTGGCCATCGCAGATTTGTATAGCGGATGGTCAGCCCCGACGGTGGCCGACGGCTTTTGGTTCGTGATTTCGTATTTGTAGAACTCGGGCTCGCCTGTTTTGGCGTCACGACGGTTGGCCGGGATGTTGGGCAGAAACATCACCTGCCCAGGCCGCGTGAAGGCGTAGTCTGGGGTGATGCCTTTTTCCTCCAGCGCCTCAAAGAAAGCGCTCTGGATGAAGGGATAGTCTTTGCCGCTGATTGGGGTTCTGAGCGGTATGATGCCGCGCCATTTGAAGATGGTTTTGCTGGCGCCAGACGTGGAATAGATGATGTGCGCCACGTCGCCAAAGATGTCTTTTATCGCCGCCGTGAGTTCGGCGAGCTCAATAACTCCGTCATCAATATCCAGACAGAGCGCGTGAAACTGGCCATTCCGCTCTTGCTCTTCGAACACGCGAGCGTCGTTGGCGATGTAGGATGACGGGATAAAGCCTGGGGCTTCTGTCTTTGGCTTGCTGGCAGGGCTTTTGCACATCTCGACGATTTGGGCGAGCGTGATGACTGGGTAGTCATTGGCGCTGTGCTTCTGCGTTGCTTTTGGTCTGGGGATATAAACGAGATTGCTCATCACACGTCCCCCCAGAAGTCTACGGCGGGGCCGTTTTCAAACGCCAGCTTGGGCGCCGCCGAGAAGCCTTGGCCTCCAAAGACGACGAAGCAATAGTCAACTGCCGGGCTTCCTTTGCTGTTTTCAATCCAGCGTGGTCGCTTACTGATGACGATGGAGCCAGCAAAGCGCGGATTGGTGTGAATCAGGCCCTCGCGCTTTGCTGGCGCGAGATATGCTGCGCGCACCAAATAGGCGTGCCTGGCGTATGGATAGATGGCCAGCAGGTGCGTCATCAGACGGTCTTGGTCTGCAAACGGCAAGTTGGTCACAACCCAATCTGGATTGATGCTGCCGTCTAGGGCTTCGATTGGCATTTGGGTGACGGATGGCGCGCTCCAGTCAGGCGCGATGTCTGTCTCAATGACTTCTGTGACGCCATTGATGCGCCGCAATTCATCACTCATATGGCCCGCGCCGGCGGCTGGCTCGTGAACCTTGCCTGAGATGCCAACGTGGCGGCGCAGGGCTGGGATCAGGCGATTGGCTTCCAAGGTAAAATACCGATCCGCCGAGACGCGCTCATAGCCGTGAAGTTTTGTATTTGTCATATCGATGTGACCTCAATTCGAGGCCGCATCCTGTGGACATGTGCAGTGGGAAAGAGTACACTTTAAGGCATCATACCTTTCTTCCCCTAGCCGCGTCTGTCCCATCAGGCGCGGCGTTTTTTATTTCAGAAGGGTGTCTTCTGCGGCTTGCTTTGCTGCGCGTTCAGCCACGCGGTGCGTGTTGTCCACATTGATGGCTGCGGCGGCAAAATACTGGTCAACGGCTTCGCGCTTATAGTAGCGGCGATTTCCCCATTTGATGCACGGGGGCAGGGTGCCGCGTGATTGCATAACGCGCTCGGAGTCGGCGTTCAGGCCAATCAGGCTGCCGAATGTTTCTGCGGGGATAAGATTAAGTTGCGCCAACAGGTCGATCTCGACTTGTGTGCTGACGTCTTTGGGTGTGCGTGGCATTTTCAGGCCCTCATTAATTGAAGTGACCTGCCCCATAATTCACACAAATTTGGACCTCGGTAGAGTTCAGAGTTAGTCTGAACCCTAATTAGTTTTTGAGCGTTTCAACCTTGTTTTTATGCTCTCCGCCAAAACTTCCTTACCTGTCTCAGCCTGCGCCTCTGCGGCGGCCATCAATGTGGCTTGATATTCCGATTCACCTTCGCTTATCAGGCGCAGCGCAATTTCCTCTGCTAGATCCAAGTGCGCATATCGTTTAGCGCCCTTACCTTGCTTATAAGCGCGCCGGTCCTCATCTAAGCGGGCCTCAGCTGCGGCTTTGGCTTCATCTTTGTTGCCGTTGCCACTGAGGAAAGCCGCGATGGCGTCTTGTTCTGAAAAAAATGGACGTCCAATTAAGTCGCCAAGGGATAGGCCACCGCGTGTGTTGCCGCCGGTATGCCTGATTTTGTTCAGCGGTGGGTTGGCCTTGCTCATTGGTTTTGCCTCTTTGCGTTGGCGTATGCCTTGTGGAAGTCTTCTGGCGATATCGCCAAGTAATGCTGCAGGCTGTGCAGGCTTTTGTGCCCGGTGACGGTTTGAATGAGCGGCGCACTCAGCCCGATTTTTGCCAAGTCTGTGGTGGCGGCGCGTCTCATATCGTGCAGGCGTAAACCCTTCAGTCCGACAGCGGCGGCGGCTCTGGCCCAGGCTGTTGATATGCTGCGCGGGTTGTATGGCCACACACGCCCTGTAGAGCGCCCCTGGGACGCTTCTGTGAGGATCTGCATAGCCTCGGGCAGGATGGGCACCAACGCAGCGGTATCTGCCCCTGTGGGCGTCTTTCTGCGGGGCAGGAACACTGCGCCCTCGTTGTGCCGTATGTTCTCAATCGTGATGCTGGTGGCTTCGCTCAGCCGCATTGCGCTGTGACGCAAGAACCGCGCTATCTGCGCAGTTGGTATTGTGTTGCGCGGGTTTGCTTCGATGTGAGCAATGACGCGCTCGAATTCTTCTGGGGTGGGGATGCGGCTGCGCATCTTGGAGCGCGTGCTGATCTTGCGCGCTGTCAGGCCACGCCGTGCGGCGGCTGCAATGCCATCGTCGATGTCGATATGCTTGGCGCGTCTGGCGTAGCGCAGGACTGAGCTCAGGGCGGACAGGTCGCCAGCGATGGTTGAACCTGCGATTCCTTCTTTAATGCGGGCGTCCACAAAGGTTTGCACGGTGACTTCGTTGAACTTGCGCACGGGCACACTGCCGATGGCTTTTGATATGCGCTCTAAGTTCACGCGTGTTGTTCGTCCTGTTTTAACGTCTCGCTGATATGCGCGAATGAGCATTTCCATTGTCATTGCGCTGGGCGCTGTGATGGTGCCTGCGTTGCCAGACATAGCGGCTTCCATCTGTGCCGCCCACGCGTTGGCATCCGCTTTGCGTGTGAAGTTGCGCGATTTAGACGGCATACCTTGCTTGCGCACTTGAGCCCGCCAGCGGCCGTCGGATGTCTTAAAAATGGTTGCCAATGTGCAAATCCAGTGCAGATGTGTATTAACCTCTATGTCAGCAGTGTTACGCGCAATTAACCAGAAGTGCAATATCGGTGCAAATAGAATGGAAAGTCACAGTTTAGAAGATATGAAAATCCCAATAAAAAAAGGGTTTTCATCGGCGCGTTTAAGTGTGGCCCCAATGATGGATTGGACCGACCGCCATTGTCGCTATCTTCACCGTCTGATGACGCGTGAGGCCTTGCTCTATACCGAAATGGTTACAGCGCCTGCTGTGATCCATGGCGATCGGGAGCGGCTTCTGGGCTTTGATCAGGCCGAGCATCCCCTTGCCTTGCAGCTTGGCGGCTCGGACCCGCAGGAGCTGGCGCAGGCCTGTCAGATCGCGGCGGATTGGGGCTATGACGAGATCAACCTCAATGTCGGCTGCCCCTCGGATCGCGTTCAATCAGGGTTTTTCGGCGCGGTCTTGATGGAGCGGGCGGAATTGGTTGCGGATTGTGTGGCAGCCATGATGTCCGCAAGCCCCGTTGAGGTCACGGTGAAATGCAGGATCGGCGTGGATGATCAAACTCCCGAAGAGGTCCTGCCCGAATTTCTGGCCCGCGTCTCGGCGGCTGGCGTCAACCGCTTCACCATCCATGCGCGCAAGGCTTGGCTGCAAGGGCTCAGCCCCAAGGAAAACCGCGATATTCCACCTTTGGACTACCCGCTTGTCCATCAGATGAAGGAGATATTCCCGCATCTGCACCTCAGCGTGAATGGCGGGATTACCACGCTGGACCAAGCCAAGAGCTTTCTTGAGGCGGGGCTGGATGGCGTGATGATCGGGCGTGCGGCCTATCACGAACCTGCCTCGGTCCTTTTGCGCGCTGATGCCGAGATTTTCGGCCAGCCTGAGCGCGGGCTATCGGCCGAGGATATCGTGCGCCAGATGCTTCCCTATATCGAAGATCACCTCGCCTCGGACGGGCGGTTGCACCAGATCACGCGGCATATGCTGGGGCTGTTCACGGGCCGCCCTGGTGCACGGGGCTGGCGCAGGGTTCTGTCCGAGGGCGCGTCAAAAGACGGGGCAGGTATTGCTTTGGTCGAGCAGGCTTTGGCCGAAGTTACGCAGCGCGCTGCGTGATATCCGATCTGGCGCTGCCGCGCGCCAGCCTATAACAGGTTTCCAAAAGGAGCCTGCCTATGCCTGATATCTTATCGCTTTTGCCAATGCTTGGATTGATCCTTGTGATCGGCGCCTTCGCGGGCGTCATTGCAGGGCTGCTTGGTGTGGGCGGCGGGATCATTCTTGTGCCTGCCTTCTATTTTGCCTTTGAAGGGCTTGGCTATGCCTCGCCGCAACTGATGCAAATCTGTCTGGCGACCTCGCTGGCGACCATCATCGTGACCTCCCTGCGCTCGGTGATGGGGCATCACAAGAAAGGCGCTGTGGATTGGGACATTCTCAAGACATGGGGGCCTGGAATTGCGATTGGGGCAGCGCTTGGCGTGGTCGCGGCCTCGGGCTTGCGCTCAGAAACCCTGATGGGGATTTTCGGGGTTTTGGGCGTGGTTGTAGGCCTCTATCTGGCCTTCGGGCGCGCGGAATGGCGTTTGGGCGATGCAATGCCCGCAGGTGCGGGGCGGCTTGTGACATCGCCTGTTTTGGGCTTTTTGTCGGTTTTGATGGGGATTGGCGGCGGATCTTTCGGCGTGCCTTTGATGAGCTTGTTCAATGTGCCCATCCACCGCGCGGTGGCGACAGCGGCGGGGTTTGGCGTGGTGATCGCGGTGCCGTCCGTGGCGGGGTTCCTACTGGTGGGGGGGGATGGCGTGAACCGCCCGCCTTTCACAATCGGTCAGGTCAATCTGGTGGCCTTCGTGCTGGTAGTTGCCATGACGATGATCACCACCCCTTGGGGGGTTAAGCTGGCCCATGCGATGGACCCCAAACCGCTCAAGCGGTTCTTTGCCTTCTTCATCATGCTGATGGCGTTGAACATGCTTAGAAAAGCATTCGGTCTCTGATTAAAATCAGACACTTGCTGAATTTAGGTAAAGTCGAGCTACGCGCCCTTGCGCACGGCCCGTCCCGCGCGCCCGCCACGCCGCTTTTGCAGCTGCGAGGCGCGCTCGGGTAGCGCGGCCATCACATCGCGGCGCGCTTCAGGGGCCATACGGCTCCATTGGGTGATCTCGTCGATGCTGCGCAAACAGCCCGTGCAAAGTCGCGCCTCGGGATGGATGACGCAGATCTTGATACAGGGCGACTCGATCTCGTCGCGGCTCCAGATGCTGTCACTCATGAGAGGCACGCGCCTTTTCTGCTTTGATATGGCGCATACGATCCAGCGCTCCTTGCAATATATAGCTCGCCGCCACCGCATCAATGAGCTCGGCCCGTCTTTTGCGCGAGGTATCGGCCTCCAGCAAGGCCCTCTCTGCCGCAACCGTTGACAGGCGCTCATCCCAAAAGCCAATCGCGCAGCCCTCGAAGGCGGGCAAGCGGCTGAGATTGCGGGCAAAAGCGCGGGTCGATTGCGCGCGCGGCCCCTCGGAGCCATCCATATTGCGCGGCAGGCCCAAGATCACGCCCTTGGCATCACGCGCCTGTGCGATTTCGGCCAGCCGCGCGGCATCTTGGGTGAATTTGCTGCGCTTGACCGTCTCGGTGGGGCTCGCCACAGATTGCATCACATCCGATAAGGCCACACCGATTGTCTTGGTGCCCAGATCCAGCCCGATTACACAAGCCGTGGCAGGCAGGACGGCGGCAAAGCCCTCGATATCGTCGAAAATCACTGTGTCGCCTCAAGCAGCGGGGCGGCGGCAGCCTCGATCACGGCCATGACACCCTCGGGCGCATCGGCATAGGTTATGCGCGCATCCTCATAGATCGCGCGGGCCTCATCCTCGCGGCCAAGCACGATCAGCGCGCCGATCAATTGCGCCCATTCCTCGGGCGCGCCGCCCTCGGTCGCCAAACGCTCGGCCAGACCTGCGACCATATTCTGGATCATCGCGCCGCGATCCTCGGCACTCATATCACCCGCCGCCTCGATCTGATCGGCGGAGGGGCCGCGCAAATCATCATTTGCAGGGGCTGCAGGGGGTTGCGGCTGGGGCAGGTTTTCCAATTCGCGTTGGGTGCCTGCAAGAAAAGCGACCTCTTCGATTTGCAGCATGATCGGCTCAACCCAAGGGGCATCACCCTCGCTCTCGGCCAAAAGGTCCCGCCAGATCGGGAAGGCCAGATCGGGGCGGCCCTGTTGGGCATACATCAACCCTGCATAATAGCGCGCGGTGCCATTGCGCGGGTCCATCTCGAAGCCAATGCGCAGCTGCGTCTCCGCCTCGGGCGAGACATAGCCACCAGCCCCCAAGATCATCATCTCGGCCATATCAATATGCTCAAGCGCTGTGACATCCTCGCCCAAAAGGGTGATCAGACGGGCTTGCGCCAAACGGGCTGCGCGGAAATTGCCAAGCCGCGCTTCGTTTTGCGCCAAAAGGCGAATGCCTTGGATATCATCGGGGCGGCGCTCGATGATGGTGCGCAATTGGACAACCATCTCCTCCAGCTCGTCGCTCACCTCAAGCCGTGGCATGGGGGGAACCTCCGCCTCGGCCTGTTCCTGAGTTGGGCGCGCGGCGCGGCCTTCCTCGATGCGCGCGATACGCTCGGCAATCGGCAGGTCGCGGTAGCCGGGCGCGCCAAGCTGGGTATAGACCAGCAGCGCCAGCCCGATCGTGGCCACCAAAGCCACGCCAATCACAAGCGCGCCTTTGGGGCCGATCTGGGTAGTGGCCTTATCCTGTTGCAAGGCGCGGTCGGCCTCAAGAATGCGGCGGGACACTTCGGTGCGCGCGCGCGCGGCGTCATCCTCATTCAGGATGCCGCGGTCCAGATCGCGGTCGATCTCGCTCAGCTGGTCCTTATAGACCTGAAGATCATAGGCGGCATTGGGCGTGGAGGCCGTGCGCTGCCTGTTCACAGCGGCAAAAATGACCAAGGCCGCCAATGCCGACATCGCGCCTGCGACAATCCAGAACCCCATTTCTTCCGCTCTCCTCTTGCTTCGCCCTAAGATGTAGGGCCTTGTCGGCCTGATCGAAAGTGGCAATCGTGCCTTTGGCTGCGACCATCTCGCGCGTGGTCGCATTTTGGCCTTGATATGCCGCGCGCAGTATCCTCTTTCGTGGCATTCCGCGCGAAGACAGACCGAGTTTCAGGGAAAGACAAGCATGCCGCGTTATTCTGCTTTTGCAATCGCCAAAGAGGCCTTCCGCCACCAGCTCGGCTGGGAGAGGGCGTGGAAAAGCCCCTCCCTCAAATCCCATTACGATGCGATCATTGTGGGGGCTGGCGGGCATGGTCTGGCCACGGCCTATTACTTGGGCAAGAACCACGGCATTACAAATGTCGCCGTGATCGAGAAAGGCTGGCTGGGGGGCGGCAATACGGGCCGCAATACCACCATTATCCGCTCGAATTACCTGCAAGACCCTTCCGCCGCGATTTATGAAAAAGCGAGGTCGCTCTATGAGACGATGTCGCAGGATTTCAACTATAACGTGATGTTCAGCCCGCGGGGCGTGATCATGCTTGCACAAACGGAACATGAGGTGCGCGGCTACCTGCGCACGGCCCATGCCAATAGCCTGCAAGGCGTCACAACTGAATTCATCGGCCCCGATAAGGTTAAGGAGCTTTGCCCGATCATCAATATTGACGGTCCGCGCTATCCTGTTCTGGGTGGTCTTTGGCAAGCACGCGGCGGCACGGCGCGCCATGATGCGGTGGCTTGGGGCTATGCGCGCGCCTGCTCGGATATGGGCATGGATATCATCCAGCAATGCGAGGTCACTGACGTGCGCTCGGAAAATGGCGCCGTCAAAGGTGTCGAGACCTCCAAGGGCTTTATCGGCTGTAAAAAGCTCGGCATCGTGGTGGCAGGCCATTCAGGCGTCTTGGCCGAGATGGCGGGCTTCCGTCTGCCGATTGAAAGCGTCGCCCTTCAAGCGCTGGTCTCTGAGCCGATCAAACCTTGCATGGATGTGGTCGTGATGGCCAATACGGTGCATGGCTATATGAGCCAGTCGGATAAGGGCGAAATGGTCATTGGCGGCGGCGCGGATGGCTATAACAATTACACGCAGCGCGGCTCCTTCCAACATATCGAGGAAACAGTGCGCGCCCTGATCGAAACCTTCCCGATGATCTCGCGTCTCAAGATGCTGCGCCAATGGGGCGGGATCGTGGATATGACGGGCGACCGATCACCCATCATCTCGAAAACCCCGCTTGAGAATTGCTTCATCAATTGCGGCTGGGGCACAGGCGGTTTCAAGGCGATCCCCGGATCGGGATGGGCCACCGCCGAGATGATCGCCAAAGGCGAGCCTGGTCCCTTGGCCGCCGAGTTTGGTCTGAACCGCTTCCGCGAAGGCCGTTTCATTGATGAATCCGTTGCAGCGGGGGTGGCGCATTGACCAATTCGGCGCTGTTTCATCTTTCCAATAATACGACTGCGCGGCCTGCCGCCAGCTTGAACGAGGTGCATCCATGCTCCTACTGACTTGCCCCTGTTGCGGGATCGCCGCCGAGGAAACCGAGCTCGCCCCTGGCGGTGAGGCGCATCTCAAACGCTTCGGCCCTGACAGTTCGGATGCGGATTTCGAGGCCTATCTCTTCCAGCGCGAAAACGCCAAAGGCGTGCATTTCGAGCGTTGGCGCCATGTGAATGGCTGCGGCAAGTGGTTTCTGGCCGCCCGCTGCACCGTGAGCTTGGAGGTCTTTGGCACCTATCCCGCCCAGACCCCCGCGCCGCCCGCCGAGATCATTGCAAAAATCAAAGCCAAACGACCCGACTGGAGCCCCGCATGAGCACCCGTCTTGCACGCGGCGGTCGTCTGATCGACCGCACGAAACAGATGAGTTTCACCTTCAATGGCAAACGCCTCAAGGGCTTTGCCGGCGATACGCTGGCCTCGGCGCTTCTGGCTGAAAACCAGATGCTTTTGGGCCGCTCCTTCAAATATCACCGTCCGCGCGGGCTTGTGGCCTCTGGCGCGGAGGAGCCGAATGCCCTGATGAATTTGGGCGAAGGCGCGAAATTCGAGCCGAACCAGCGCGCCACCACGACTGAACTGTTCGACGGGCTGGCCGCCCAAAGCCAGAACCATTGGCCAAGCCTCGAATATGATATCGGCATCGTCAATAACTACGCCGCGCGCTTCCTCTCGGCGGGTTTCTATTACAAGACCTTCATGTGGCCGCGCCCGTTCTGGAAACATGTATTCGAGCCGATCATCCGCCATTCCGCAGGGCTTGGCCGCGCGCCAAAAGCGCGGGATGCTGACCGTTATGAGCATTTCTATGCCCATGTTGATCTGCTGGTCATCGGGGGCGGTATTGCGGGTTTGCAGGCGGCTTTGGCGGCAGGCAAATCGGGCAAACGCGTGCTTGTGATCGAGCAAACCGCCCATTGGGGTGGCCGCGCGCCTGTTGATGGCGTCGAGATCGCGGGCAAACCCGCCGATGATTGGATCAGTGAGAGCTTGGCCGCGCTGGAGGCCATGCCCAATGTGCGCTTGCGCACCCGCACCATGGGCGCAGGTGTCTACGACCACGGCTATGTGCTGGCCTATGAGCGGATCGGCGATCACCAGCCCGAGCGTGATGCCCCGCGCCACCGCCTCTGGCGCATTCGTGCGGCCCGCGTGATCACCGCAACAGGCGCGATCGAGCGGCCCTTATCCTTTGTTGGCAATGACATCCCAGGTGTGATGCTGGCCGCCTCCTTGCGCGATTACGTGGTGAATTACGGCGTCTCGGCAGGCGATCGCACGGTGGTTGTCACCAATAATGATGATGCCTATCGCACAGCGATTGCCTTGGTCGAGGCGGGGCTTTCTGTGCCCCTCATCATTGATGCGCGTCCGCAAGCCAATGGTATCCTGCCGCAACTGGCGCGCAATCTGGGCATTTCTGTCAAAACAGGCACCGCCATTGCGGCTGTGAAAGGCGGCAAGCGGGTCACGGGTGTCACGCTTTGCGCGCAGGCAGGCGAGGGGGCCGTGACCGAGGAAATCGCTTGCGAGGCTGTGGCCATGTCGGGCGGCTGGTCGCCCGTGGTGCATCTTTGGTCCCATTGCGGGGGCAAACTGCTCTGGGATGAGGATCATGCCTGTTTCCGCCCCGATCCCGCCCGCGCGCCGCTCTCGCATGATGGCGCGGGTTTCGTGATGGCGGCAGGGGCCGCAAATGGGGCCTTCGCACCCTCGGCCGTGCTGGCCGATGGCCTGCGCGCGGCCCAAGATGCGCTTGGCAGCACAGCAGGCGGCTCCGCGCCCTCGGCCAATGATATGGCGGAGGAGCCGATGCTGCCCGTCTGGATCATGCCGCAAGGCGCGCCCGTAGAGAAACGCATGAAAATGTGGCTCGATTATCAAAATGACGTCAAGGTGGCCGATGTACAGCTTGCCGCGCGTGAGGGCTATGAAAGCGTCGAGCACACCAAGCGCTACACCACGATCGGAATGGCGACCGATCAGGGTAAGTTGAGCAATATCAACGGATTG
The DNA here is from genome assembly GCA_965656935.1 of uncultured Paracoccaceae bacterium. GTDB lineage: Bacteria > Pseudomonadota > Alphaproteobacteria > Rhodobacterales > Rhodobacteraceae > M30B80. The sequence goes on along the minus strand of CBFHMG010000007.1, from coordinate 102,959 downwards.
GCGACACTTGCTGATGCGCTGAATTCCGAGATTCCGCAGGTCGGCACCACCACGTTCCGCCCGCCTTATACCCCGATCTCCATGGGCTCGATTGGTGGCGAGGCGCGCGGCGAGATTTTCCAGCCTCTGCGCCGCACTCCGATCCATGACTGGCATGCCGAACAGGGCGCCCATTGGGAACCTGTCGGATATTGGCGGCGTCCCTATTGCTTCCCACGCACGGGCGAGAGCCACCGCGATGCGGTCAATCGTGAGATTTTGGCGACCCGCGGCTCGCTCGGGGTGCTTGATGCCTCGACCCTTGGCAAGATCATCGTCAAAGGCCCCGATGCGGCCCAATTCATGGATATGCTCTACACCAATATGATGAGCAGCCTGAAACCGGGCAAATGCCGCTATGGTTTGATGTGTTCGGAAAACGGCTTCTTGATGGATGACGGCGTTGTCGCCCGCATTGATGAGGAAACTTTCCTTGTCCACACCACCACGGGCGGGGCCGATCATATCCATGGGCATATGGAAGATTGGCTGCAATGCGAATGGTGGGATTGGAAGGTCTACACCGCCAATGTCACCGAGGCTTGGGCGCAGGTCGCCGTTGTAGGTCCCAATGCGCGCAAGGTCTTGGAAAAGCTTGGCTGTTCCACCGATATCTCGGCTGAGGCCTTGCAGTTTATGTCATGGATCGAGGCCAAGATCGGCGGCTTTGATGCGCGGATTTTCCGGATTTCCTTCTCGGGCGAGTTGTCCTTCGAGATCGCTATTCCCGCAAGCCAAGGCCGTGCCTTCTGGGATGCGTTGCAAGAGGCGGGCAAGGAGTTCGGCATCACGCCTTATGGCACCGAAGCCCTGCATGTGATGCGCGCGGAAAAGGGCTTTATCATGATCGGTGACGAAACCGATGGCACCGTGATCCCGCAGGATCTGGGGCTGGATTGGGCGATCTCCAAGAAAAAGACCGATTATCTGGGCAAACGCGCGCAGCAGCGCAGCCATATGGCAAGCCCTGATCGTTGGCAGCTTGTTGGGCTCGAGACATTGGATGGCTCGGTTCTGCAAGATGGCGCTTATGCGGTGGCCGATGGTTCCAATGGCAATGGCCAAAGCAATACCCAAGGCCGCGTCACCTCGACCTATTATTCGCCAACGCTTGATAAGGGCATCGCGATGGGGCTGGTGCTGCATGGCCCTGACCGTATGGGCGAGGTGCTGGAGTTCACCCAATTGGATGGCGGTCGCTGCAAGGCCAAAATCGTCAATCCTGTTTTCTTTGATCCCGAAGGGGAGAAGCAGAATGTCTGAACTGGCTATTTCCGCATTGAACGAGGCCGCAAGCGCGGGCCCTGTCACGGTCCGCGAGCTTGGCTTGCAGGGCATGATCACCCTTCGCGCCGATCTCTCGGATAAAAAGCTGGCCAGCGCGCTCAAGGCGCTGACGGGGCTGGGAATGCCCGCACAGCGTGGTATCGAGCGTGAGGGCGATTTTGCCGTGGCGTGGATGTCTCCGGATGAGCTGCTGATCCTTTGCCCCCATGCGCAGGCCCCCAAGCTGGAGGCTGATCTGGCGAGCAAGCTGAAAACCATCCATCATCTGGTGGTCAATGTCTCGGATGCCCGCGCGATCTTTGCCATTGAGGGGCAGGGCGCACGTGAAGCACTGGCTAAGGTCACGCCTGCCGATCTGCACCCCGAGGCGTTGCAGGAGGGCGAGCTGCGCCGCTCGCGGCTGGCGCAGGTGGCGGCTGCCTTCTGGATCGAGGGCGAGGACAGCATCCGCCTGATCTGTTTCCGCTCGGTGGCGCAATATGTTTTCGATTTGCTGGCCATGAGCGCGAAAGAGGGCGGTGAAGTCGGGTATTTCTGAGGGTCAAGCCTTGACCTTTGGGGGGCTTGGCCTCCATTTGTCTCTCAAAGAAACCGCAAACATCAGAGGGGGCCGTCGAAATGGCTTTTGAACTTCCCGATCTTCCCTATGCTCATGACGCACTTGCCGGCAAAGGCATGTCTGCTGAAACCTTTGAATATCACCATGATATTCACCACAAAGCCTATGTCGATAACGGCAATAAGCTGATCGCGGGCACCGAGTGGGAGGGTAAATCCCTCGAAGAGATCATCACCGGCACCTATGCAGCAGGTTCGGTTGCGCAAAACGGCATCTTCAACAATGCCTCGCAGCATTGGAACCATATGCAGTTCTGGGAAATGATGGGCCCCTTGGGCGACACCATGCCAAGCGAGCTTGAGGCCGCGATTACCGATAGCTTCGGCTCGGTCGATGCGTTCAAATCCGAGTTTGCAGCCGCAGGCGCGGGCCAGTTCGGCTCGGGCTGGTGCTGGTTGGTCAAGGATAGCGATGGCGGCCTGAAGGTCACCAAGACCGAGAATGGCGTGAACCCGCTCTGCTTTGGTCAGACCGCGCTGCTCGGTTGCGATGTTTGGGAGCATTCCTATTACATCGATTTCCGCAACAAGCGCCCTGCCTATCTGGATAACTTCCTGAACAACCTCGTGAATTGGGAAAATGTGGCCGCGCGTCTGAGCGCCTGAGCCTTTTTCACCAGACCGAATGAAGCGGCCCCCAAAGCGGGGGCCGTTTTGCGTTACGGACTTGGGCCTGTCGGGCCATGACCCCTTGACGCTGCGGGGGCAGGCGGGTCGTGTGGGGCAAAGGGAAAGGCCAAGAATGACTGAGTCGGGCAAAGGCGTTTTGGCCATGGTGGGGGCCTGTAGTATCTGGGGCCTTTCGGCGCTGTTCTACAGGCTTTTGGCCGATGTCCCACCCTTGGAGGTGCTGGCGCATCGCACGGTCTGGTCGCTTGTGGTTTTTGGCATTGTGCTGGCGCTGCAAACCCGTTTGGCCGAGACCCGAATTGCCCTATCAGGCAGCCGCAAATTCGCTTTGGTCTTTGCGGCGGCGGCGATGATTTCATGCAATTGGTTTTTCTTCATCTTCTCGGTGCAAGTGGGCCGCGTGGTCGAAAGCTCGCTTGGCTATTACATCTTCCCCCTGGTTGCCGTGGCCCTTGGCGGGATCGTTCTGCGCGAACGCCTGTCCAAGCCGCAATTGGCCGCTGTGGGGCTTGCTGCCCTTGCCGTGGTGATCCTGACGGCGGGCTTGGGCGTGGCCCCGTGGATTTCGCTGATATTGGCGGTGACCTTCGGCATTTATGGCCTGCTGAAACGTTGGGTGGATGCAGGCCCCGTGGTCTCGGTCACGGCGGAAGTGTTGGTGCTGACCCCCATCGCCGTGGCCTATCTGATCTGGTTGGGTGCGGATGCGGGGGTGTTTGGCCATGACCTTTGGCTCTCGATCCTGCTGGTCTTGGCAGGGCCGATGACAGCGGTCCCGTTGATCATGTTCTCTTATGCCGCCAAGCGCGCCTCGCTCTCGACTTTGGGCTTGGTGCAATATCTCAACCCCAGCTTGCAATTCTTCGTCGCGGTGGTGCTGTTCGGAGAGGCCATCACCCTTTGGCATGCCATAGCCTTCCCCATCATCTGGGTGGCTTTGGCGCTTTATTCATGGGCCACGCTCAGGCGCGCGCCGCCTCCAGTGCAGCCATAAGGGCGGGCACGGTATCGATGGTCTGGATGAAATCCAGCACCGAGCTATCGGCAAAACCCTCGGTCACGACATGATCAAGAAGATCGGTGAGCTTTGACCAGTAATTATCTGTATTCAGGAGATAAATCGGCTTTTCATGCAGACCCAATTGCCGCCATGTCAGCACCTCGAAAAACTCGTCCAGACTGCCAGCCCCTCCGGGCAGGACCACGATCGCATCGCAATTCATGAACATGACCTTTTTGCGCTCATGCATTGTCTCGGTGACGATGAATTGCGTCAGGTCGCGTTTGCCGACCTCCCATTCCAGAAGATGGGTGGGGATCACCCCGAAGGTCGCGCCGCCTGCTTGTGCTGTGGCGCGGGCAACCGTGCCCATCAAGCCCACATCGCCCGCCCCATAGACCAGCCGCATATCAGCGCCGGCCAAAGCCGCGCCAAGCGCCTGCGCCGTTGCCTCATATGTTGCACGTTTGCCTGAACGGGCACCGCAAAATACGCAAACTGAAAATTGGGTCATAAAAAATGTCCAAAATGATTTAGTTAACACTTTGATAGCGGGGTTGTGACAGTCATCACAAGTTCGTTTATGCTTTTTGAATGACTGGGAATGAAAGAGATTTGAGATGAGCGAAGGCGCAGGCAGTACGGGCGGTGGTTTTGGGGCCTTGGGGGCAGGGCTGATTGTGGTCGCTCTCGGTGTGGCTGGCTTTTTTGGTTGGCAATCTACGCAAAACAACAGCGACGCAGAGGCCGATATTGCGCAAGAGGCCGAGGGTGAAATCTCAGGCAGCGATGCCGAGACCTCGACGGAGACTGCCGCAGAGGGTGCTGGCGCTGATATGGCAGAAGAGATGGCCGAAGCTGAAGATGCGGCCACTGACGGCGCTGCCTCAGAAAGCGCTGATACATCCGAAGCCGCGCCTGAAGCCGATTTGGCCGAGGTCGAGATCGAGGGCGAGGAGGGCGCGTCTGCCGCTCTCGACGTGCTGGTCGATGACGCCGCCACTGCCACGGGTGATGAGCCTGTTCTGGATGTTGTGCGCATCGATCCCCAAGGCGGCACCGTGATCGCGGGGCAGGCGGCTGCCAATACGCTGGTTCGCCTGATGCTGGATGGTGAAGAAGTCGCCTCTGATACCGCTGATGCAGGCGGCAATTTCGTTCTATTCGCAACACTCCCCCCGTCAGACGAGGCGCGCGCGCTTTCGCTTGAGGGTGTCAGCGAAGATGGAACGCCGCTTGCGGGTCTCCAGACCGTGATGGTCTCGGCCATTGAAGCCGCGCCTGCGGCGGCCAGCGATGACGCTGCCGTTGAGGTCGCGACAACCGATACCACTGCCGATACCACTGCCGATACCAGCACTGAAACAGCGCCTGCGCAGCCCACAATCGTGATTGCCGATGCCGATGGCGCGCAAGTCGTCCAGCGCGGTGAGGAGGCAGGCCCTGAGGTCAGTCAGGTCTCGCTTGATGTGATCTCCTATGGGGCCGAGGGTGAGGTGCTGCTCTCGGGGCGGTCTGTGCCGAACGAGCAGGTGCAAATCTATATCGATAATGAAGCGATCGAATTGGTCGAAGTGACAAGCGCAGGGGCTTGGGAGGCAAGCCTGACGGGCATCGCACCTGGCAATTTCACCTTGCGCCTTGATGGGCTGGATGCGCAGGGCGCGGTGACATCGCGCCTTGAGACGCCGTTCCAACGGGCCGAGCCTGAACTGGTTGCAGCCGTGGCCGCGCAAGCTGCCGCCGCTGCTGAGGAAAGCGCAACCACGACGGATATGGCAGACACTACAGAAGAAGCCATGCCAGACGCTGCGCCCTCTGCTGATACACAGGCCGACACAGCCGCCGAGACAGCAGATGCAAACGCCGTGGCCGAAGCGGTAGAGACAGGTGTTGAAGATGCAGCCGAGGCCGCAGCGGAGACAGTCACCACCGCTGTTGAAGACGTTGCCGAGGAGGCAGCGGAGGCAGTGACCACCGCAACCGAGGACACGGCGACTGACACCGCTGCTGAGGAAGCGACAGAAACCGCCGCAACGGATGCCGCTGAGGGCACTGAAGGCGCAACCACCGAGCCGCGCGCCCGTGTGGTGACGGTGCAGGCAGGCTTCACTCTTTGGGCCATCGCGCGCGAGGAATTGGGCGATCCGATCCGCTATGTTCAGGTCTTTGAGGCCAATCGCGATCTGATCGTTGATCCTGACCTGATCTATCCTGGTCAGATCTTTTTGATCCCCGATACCGAGTAAGCCCGATACCGAGTAAGGCAGACAGATTGGCGCGGCGCCCTGAAAAGCGCCGTGCTTGGCTGGCTATTCCTGCATCGGGTAACTAGGTTACGCGGTAACTCATTTGCCCGCAGGACCATTTCATGCCAGCCGATACCACTGATCTCTCTTCTGCCGATCAAGCCGCCGAAGAGCGCCGTTCTGGCTGGCGCACAATGCGCCGCGTTGCCCCCTATCTCTGGCCCGAGGATCAGCCTTGGGTGAAGCAGCGCGTGGTGATCGCGCTGGCCATGTTGTTTCTGGCCAAAGTGATCGCGGTTGGCACGCCGTTTCTCTATAAGGCGGCGGTTGATACGCTCTCGGGCGATGTGGGGGCGAACCCTGCTTGGGCGCTCGGAATGGGGGCGGTTGGCCTGACGGTTGTCTATGGTCTGGCCCGCGCGGGCAATGTGGGCTTTCAGCAATTGCGCGATGCGGTATTCGCCAAGGTTGGCCAACGCGCCTTGCGGATGATCGCGCTTCAAACCTTCCAGCATATCCATGCGCTGTCGCTGCGCTTTCACATCACGCGCAAAACAGGCGGGCTCAGCCGTATTATCGAGCGCGGTGTGAAAGGCGTGGATTTCTTGCTGCGCTTTATGCTGTTTTCGGTCGGGCCGCTGATACTGGAGCTGGCCATGACGGGGATCATCCTCGCATTGGTGTTTGATATCAATTACTTGCTGGTTCTAACTGTCACGATCACGCTCTATGTCTGGTTCACCTTCAAGGTCACCGAATGGCGCGTGAAAATCCGCAAGGAAATGAATGATCAGGACACGGATGCGAACCAGAAGGCCGTGGACAGCTTGCTGAATTTCGAAACCGTGAAATATTTCGGGGCCGAACGACGCGAAGCTGCGCGTTATGACAGTGCGATGGAGCTCTATGAAGACGCCGCGATCCGCACCAATTATTCGCTCGCTTTCCTCAATTTCGGTCAATCCCTGATCATCACCACAGGTCTGGTGATCGTGATGGTGATGGCTGCGATCGGGGTCAATGACGGCACGCTGACCGTGGGCGATTTCGTCATGGTCAATGCCTATATGATCCAGATCACCATGCCGTTGAATTTTCTGGGCACGGTCTATCGCGAGATACGGCAGGCGCTGGTCGATATGGGCGAGATGTTCACCCTTCTGGAACAGCCCGCCGATGTGCAGGACCGCGCCACAGCGCAGCCGCTGGAGGTAAAGGGCGGCGAGGTCCGCTTTGACGATGTGCGCTTTTCCTATGATCCCGCGCGGCCCATCCTGAAAGGGGTCAGCTTCCGCGTGGCACCGGGTGAAACGGTGGCTTTGGTGGGGCCGTCTGGCTCGGGCAAATCCACGATCGGGCGGCTGTTGTTCCGCTTCTATGATGTCGAAGGGGGCGCTGTCAGCATTGACGGGCAGGACCTGCGCGATGTCACCCAAGAAAGCCTGCATGCGCGCATCGGCGTCGTGCCGCAGGACACGGTGCTGTTCAATGACACGATCCGCTACAATATCGCCTATGGTCGGCCCGAGGCCAGCTTCGCCGAGATTGAGGCCGCCGCGAAAGCCGCAAAAATCCATGACTTCATTCTGGCGCTGCCCGAGGGCTATGAAACCACTGTGGGCGAGCGCGGCTTGAAGCTATCGGGGGGCGAGAAACAGCGCGTGGGCATCGCGCGCACCTTGCTCAAGGACCCGCCGATCCTGCTGCTGGACGAGGCGACCTCGGCACTTGATACCGAGACCGAGCGCGATATTCAGGGCGAGTTGAAGATGATGGGCGAGGGGCGCAGTGTGATCACCATCGCGCATCGCCTCTCAACCGTGGTTGAAGCCGACCAGATCATCGTGCTGGAGGCAGGCGAGATCGTGGAGCATGGCACCCATGACGCGCTTTTGACCCGCGGGGGGCGCTACGCCTCGATGTGGCACCGCCAGATGGCGGAAGAAGAAGACGCCGCTTAAAGCAAAGCGGCGTCTCTTATAGTCTGTTCCACAATTGCGCGGCTTTGCCCTGCGCCTGACCTATTCCGCAGCGCGCAATGGGGGGCTTGCGGGCTCTTCGGCTGTGTCGCTGCGGGGGTCCTCGTCCCAATAGATGGTCGGGTTCTCGGCGCGGGCGGCTTCGCGGGTCAGGGCCCAGTCCTGCACCCGTTTGCTCATGCGCTTGGCCCCTAGGCGGCCCAAGCGGCGCATGGCTCCGCTGACAATCGTCCACCACCAGATGCGCAAGGCCAGAAGCGAGGGGGTGAAGACCAGTGTCAGCACCGTGGCGATCCCAAGGCCGAAGACCACGGCTGTCGCCAATTGCTTCCACCACAGTGCCGTCGGGCTGTTCACTGTGTAGCCGCCCGATCCGAAATCAAGGCTGATGCCGTACATCATCGGAGCCAGACCTGCCATCGTGGTGATGGTGGTCAAAAGCACAGGGCGGATACGTTGCTCGGCAGTGCGCACAATCGCCTCAAGCGGGTGCATATAGCGGTTAAATTCCTGATAGGTGTCGATCAGAACGATATTGTTGTTCACCACGATCCCCGCCAAAGCCACGATCCCCGTGCCCGTCATGATGATCGAGAAGGTCTGATCCATCGCCAGCATGCCGATCAGCACGCCCGTGGTCGACAAAACCACCGCCACAAGCACCAAGGCCGAGTTGTAGAAGGAGTTGAACTGCGCCAGCAGGATGATGAACATCAGCCCCAAAGCCGCAAGGAAGGCTTGGCCAAGGAAGGCTTCGCTTTCGGCCTGTTCCTCTTGGTCGCCTGCCCATTCCCAAGCAACTGATGCGGGCAGATTTGCCTCGGTGCTCAGCCATTCTGACAGCACTTCGATGCGTTCATTGGCAGTCACAGGGGTGAGCGCCGCACCCTCCAGCACCGCCTCCTCGATTTGGGCGGCGGTGACGCCATCCTCAAGGTTGAACACGACATAGCCCGTCTCATCATAGGTGAAGGCAGGCTGGGTATTCGCGGCCTCAGGGGCGGCATCGCGGATCATGCCAAGGCTGCCATCTTCCCCATCCGAGACCAGAAACAGCCCCGTAAACACATCGGCGCGCACATCAAAGACGCGCGATTGGTCAATGCGCGAGATTTCGGCCAATTGCGGGGCAGGCTCCCATGAAACGAAATTGGCCAGAGGCACAAGGCCATCGGCTGTGCGCACCCGCAGGGTCTCAAGCGTCGAGAGAACCCTTTGTTCCTCAGGGAAGCGCACGCGGATTTCAATCTCGTCATCCGAGCTGGGAACCCGCATCGTATCAAGCAAGATACCGCGCGTAACAAGCTGCACCATCGCGCCGACAGTGGCGACATTCGCGCCATAGCGGCCCGCGGCCTCCACATCGACATTCACCTGCCAGTCAATGCCGGGCAGGGGCAGGCTGTCCTCAACCAAGGTTAGGCCGGGCAGGGTGTCGAAATGGGCGCGTGCGATAGCCGTGGCATCCTGCAAATCCTGCCAGTCATCGCCCGAGAGGCGCAGATCAATCGGCTTGCCCGAAGCGGGGCCTTGGGCGGCTTCGAAAATCTCGGTCTGGATGCCGGGGATCATGTCCAATTCGGCTTGAAGCCCGTCAAGGATGACATTGCCATCCTCGCGCTCGCCCCAAGGGGCCAGATCCATCTGCACCTGCCCGACTGTGTCGCCCGGAGCCGCCGCACCGCCTGTGTTATTGTCGAGCCCGCCGCTGCCTGCAAAGGCAAAGACATCACGCACCCCTTCGGTGCGCAGCACGATCTCTTCGACTTGGCGCACCAGATCATCTTTTTCATCCAGCGAAAGATTGCCCCGTGCACGCACATAGACGATGGCGTTTTCAGGCTCGGTATCGACGAAAAACTCAACGCCATTGTTATTGGCCGCAAAGTAGCCAAACACGGCAATCACGAAGCCTGCAACCAGCCCGATCATGACCAAAGGCATCACGGGGTTGCCGACAATAGCATGGATGAAATGCCCGAATAGCGAGCGTTTATACCCTGCGCTGATCACCTTGCGCTCGCGCTCGATCATCACGGTGCCGATCAGCGCCGACATCAGCGCCGAGGCGATCACAAACATCACCGCACCCGGCAACATGGCAATAAAGGGCGAGACATCCTCGCCCACAAAAGCCGCACCTCGGATGGTCACAAGGATGGATTGGAACATCGCAAAACCAGCAGCCAGTGTCAGCAAAACGCGGATCCAGTAATTGGGTACAAGCGCCATCACCAAAGCCGAAGCCGCCTCGACCGTGCGGCTGAATCGGGCGGCCACACCGCCCAGAACAGGCAGATAGATCAGCGCCACAATCAGCGAGGCCGAAAGAACGAAAATCAAGGTGACAGGCAGCATGCCCATAAATTCACCCGGGACACCCGGCCAGAACAGCATGGGCAAGAAGGCACATAGCGTGGTCGCGGTTGAGGAGACAACAGGCCAGAACATCCGCTTGGCGGCATCAGTATAGGCCTGCATCGGCCGCGCGCCTTGTTGCAGGCGCTTATCGGCATATTCGACGATCACAATCGCCCCATCCACCAGCATACCAACCGCAAGGATCAGGCCGAACATCACGATATTTGAAATCGTGATCCCCATGATCCCCAGAAGGATAAAACACAGCAAAAACGAGGTCGGGATCGCAAAGCCCACCAGCAGCGCCGAGCGCGTGCCAAGGGCGGCCAGCACCACGATCATCACCAGCGCCACAGCCGTCAGCACCGAGCCTTCAAGCTGGCTGACCATGCCATCCACCTGAACCGATTGGTCCAGCGAGGTCTCGATCTGGACCGAGGCGCGCAATTCGGGCGGCCAAGTTTCGGCATAGGCCTCCACTTCGGCGCGCACCAGATCGGCGGTGTCGATGATGTTGAAGCCCTGCCGTTTGACCACTTGCAGCGCAATTGTGGGCTGCCCGTTAAAGCGTGCCGTGCCTTGGCGGTCTTCATAGGTCAGGCGGATGTCGGTCAGATCGCCAAGCGTGACCACGCGGTCTCCATTGACCTTGACGGGCAGGTTATAGACGTCTTGGGGGTTGTCGAAACTGGAGGGAATGCGCACCGAGAGCGCGCCCGAGGCCGTGTCAACCTCGCCTGCTGCGATCAATTGGTTGTTGTTCACAACCGCCGAGATCAATTCCTCGGCAGTGACATTATAGGCCTCCATCGCAAGGGGGTCGATCACGACCTCCAGCATCTCGTCGCGCGCGCCCGCAAGCCCCGCCTCCAGAATGGGCGAGAGCCCCTCAAGAAGAGTTTGAAGCTCATTGGCCAAGCGGATCATCGTGCGTTCGGGCGCATCGCCTGAAAGCGAGACAACTATGATCGGGAATTCCGAGAAATTGATCTCGTTGATCGAGTAGTTTTCGGCCCCATTGGGGAATTCGGCCTCGGCGCGGTTCATCGCATCGCGGACATCGGCAATGGTCTCACCCTTATCCCAGCCAAATTCGAACTCGAGGAAAACGCCTGCAAAACCTTCTGCGGCGGTTGAATTGATGCCGTCCAACCCGTCAAGGTCTTGAAACTCGGCCTCCATCGGGCGCACCAATTGGCGCTCGGCATCTTCGGCGGAAATGCCGGGGAAGGGGACGGATATAAACAGGCCCGGAATGTCGATATCAGGCTCACCCTCTTTGGGCAGCCCGATATAGGCGGCGGTGCCCACGGCCAGAGAGAGCACCACAAAGGCCAGAACCATTCGGGCGCGGGAGGCCGCCCAATCAATCAAACCGGTCATTGATCACCCTCCCGATAGGTCGGGATGACCTGCACGCCTTCGGTCACAAATTCCTGCCCCACGACGATGATATCGGCCTCATCTGGCAGGCCTGCCACCACAGCGCCCTCAGGCGTGTCGCGCAGGAAATCGACCTCATGGAACACAACGCTATTGTCTTGCGCCACCAGACGCAGGCCAAGCGTGCCCTCATCATTCAGGGTTAAGGCCGAGGAGGGGACCATATGCGCAGGCGTGCCCGGTGTCTGGATCAGGATATCGGCGGTTTGGCCATCGCGGATCAGCAGATCCTCATTGGGAACCTCAAGCTCGACACGGAAGGTGCGGGTTTGCGGATCGGCCGAGCGGGAGACGAAGGTCACCGTGCCTGTTACCTGTTGGCCACTGATCAAACGCGCGCCTGCGGTGGCCCCCACAGTGACGCTTGCCACCGAGGTTTCGGGCAGGAAGCCTACGATCTTCATACGGTCCAGCTCGATGATCGAGGCGCAAAGCGCGCCGGGCTGCATCAGGCTGCCAAGCTCGGCCGTGTCGGTTTCCAAATAGCCCGAGAAGGGGGCCGTGATCGTCAGGCGCTCAAGGTCTTCTTCGGCGCGCTGCACGGCGGCTTCTGCCGATTGGATGCCGCTGAGCGCTTGCTCCACACCTGCTTGGGCCGAGCTGATTGCCGCCTGCGCCGAAGAGGCTGCCGCGGCCGAGCTGGCCGCGCGGGTTTCAGAGGCAAAGCCGCTTTCGTTCAGGCGCGAGGCTGCATTGGCATCAATCTCGGCGGCGATTAATTGGGCTTGGGCTTCGGCTACGCGGGCCTCGGCCTCGGGCACGCGCGATTGCGCGGTCACAAGGGCTGCTTGCGCCTCAAGCAAGGCGATGCGGCGGGTGCCAGGGTCAATCTCGCACAGAGCCTGCCCCGCCTCGACACGGGCGCCCGCGCGGATCGGCTCGGAAATGATCTGGCCCGAGGTCTCCGACATCACCTGCACATTGCGCAAGGCTTCGGTACGGCCCCGCAAGATCACGGCTGTATCGGTCTCATTGGCAAGGCTGCGCATCACCACGACACGGATGCCTGCCTGATCCTCAACTGTTGCATCATCTGGCGCTTCGTCAGCGACAGGCATAGCCGCATCGGCGGCCTGCGCCTCGCTGCCAGCGCCCACCAAAGCCAACAGGCTGCCGCGATCAAGGACGATGAAATACAAGGCGACGCATACCAACAGCGCGCTAATGATCGGAAATATCTTCATGAAGGTCTCATCCTTGCTCGGTCGCGCCGAAGCTCACGGGGGGCATATGTATAGATATGTATTAGGGTATACGCTGAACCATTTAGTTCAGATTAGTCTCTATTCCAAAAACCTTCAAGAGTGAACCGTTCAGTTTAGTTATTTCGCTTTCTTTGGATTTGAGCGCGAAAAAGGGGTCGAAACCAGCGCAATAGGCCCGCGCCACTTGGCAAGCCCGCGCCCTTCGCGCTAAGAGGGCGCAACACCCGTGCAAGCGGGGCCATAAACACAGTTGAAGCGAGCCGGACCTCATGGCCAATACCGATAGTTTTGTTGATGAAGTGACCGAAGAAGTTCGCCGTGACAGGCTCTTCAATCTCTTCAAGAAATGGGGCTGGCTGGCCGCATTGATCGTGATCGGCATTGTGGGCGCGGCGGCATGGAATGAATACCGTACGGCCACGGAACAAGCGGCTGCGCAAAATTTCGGCGATAGCGTGATTGCCGCCCTCGATAATGAGGACGCCGCCGAGCGGATCGCCGCGCTTGAGGCGATCACAAGCGACAATCAGGGCGCGGATGCGCTGTTGGAAATGATGATCGCCGCAGAAGAAACCGCCGCCGAAGACCCAGAGGCCGCCGCGCAGCGCCTGCGCAATCTGGCCGATATGCCTGATCTTTTGCCGCGCTACCGTGACCTTGCGCTGCTCAAGGCGCATTTGCTGGCCCCTCCCGCCAATGAGGCCGAGGCCGATGCCATCCTCGCGGCGATTGCCACTCCGGGGCGGCCCTATGCGGCTCTGGCGCGTGAACAGCAGGCGATTGCGCTGATTTCACGGGGCGATATCACAGGCGGAACGGATATCCTGCGCGAGTTGGAGCGTGATGCAGCCGCCACACCGGGCTTGCAACAGCGCGCCTCTCAGTTGATTGTGGCCTTCGAGGTGGGCTCTAGTCTGATTGACGAGCCGATCGCGGAGCCGGAGCTGGTTGTACCTGATGCGGTATTGCCACCGGAGCCGGACAGCGCGCCGGAGGAAACAGAAGACCAGACCGGGACAGCACCCGGTGAGACAACGGATGACGCCACCGCGCCCGCAATCGGGGAATAAGCGGCGGCCAAAGGGGCAGGGCAGAGATGAGCGCTTTTCGGATCGTGACATTGGGGCTTGGACTGACAATGGTCCTATCTGCCTGTGAACGCGAAGTTATTCTCGAAGGAGAACGCTTTGACACGCGCACGCCTTTGCAGGCCTCGCTTCCAAGCGACAGTGTTGAAGATGCAGCTGAAGCCGCTTTGAGCGCGCTTGATCAAAGCGAGGTCAATGAAAGCCGCGCGATCAATTTGGCCACCACACAGACGCTGAATGACTGGCCGCAACGCGGCAGCAACACGCGCAATGCCGTGCCGCATCTGGCCTTCTCGGCAGCGCCTGCGCAGCTCTTTTCGGTCTCGATCGGGCAGGGCAATACGCGTCGCCAACGCCTTACAGCCGATCCGATTGCCGCAGATGGCCGTATTTTCACGCTTGATTCAGATGCGGGCCTGCAAGCCACCTCTGCCGCGGGCGAGGTTTTGTGGCGCGCCGATCTTACGCCTGGATTTGAACGCGGTGGCGGTGTCTCGGGCGGTGGTCTGGCGATTGAGGGCACAACGCTTCTGGCCTCCACGGGCTATGGCGAGCTGATCGCATTGGATGCCACCTCGGGTGCAGTGATCTGGCGCCAGCGATTGGGGGCGGGGTTGGCAAGCCCGACCATCTCGGGCGGTCTTGTCTATATCATCAGCCGTGACAGTCAGGCTTGGGCCATCGAGCTGGATGACGGACGCATCCGCTGGCAAAGCCCTGCATCTCCGGCTGCATCTGTTTTGTCGGGGGCTGCGGCCCCTGCAATCACCGACCGCTCGGTCATCTTCCCCTTCGCATCGGGCGAGCTGGTGGGCGCGCTGCGCCAATCGGGCGTTCGGGTCTGGGGCACAACGGTTGCGGGCTCGCGCCTTGGTGTGGCCTATAATGATCTCAATGATATCACGGGCGATCCTGTGGTTGTTGGCGGCACGATCTATGCGGGCAACCAATCAGGCCGCGTGGCAGCCCTCGACGCCGCCTCGGGCGAGAGGATTTGGACCGCGCAGGACGGGGCCTATTCCCCTGTTGTGCCAGCAGGCGACAGCGTGTTCTTCGTCTCGGACCGCAATGAACTGCTACGGGTCGATGCCGCGACGGGCGAGCGTATCTGGGGTGTGGAACTACCGCTTTATGTGCGTGAGCGCGAGCGCCGCCGCAAAGCTGTTTTCACCCATTTCGGGCCGATCATGGCAGGGGGGCGCTTGGTCGTGGCCTCGGGCGATGGCGAGATCCGCTTCTTCAACCCCGAAGATGGCAGCGCGCTTGGCACGCTTCCGATCCGTGGAGGGGCCGCGTCAAACCCGATCATCGTGGGTGATGTTCTCTATGTCGTAGATGCCGATGGCCGCCTGAACGCTTTCCGCTAAGGGCTTAGGCTTTCAGAAGGGTCTCGATTGCCTGATGGCTTTCGGGCCAGCTGTGAACTTCGCTTGAGAAATATCTGAACGGCAAGGATTTTCCATCCATATAGGCCATGAGCGCATCATAGGCCTCATCGCCCTTCACATCGCGCACGTCTTTGAGTGAGCCGAAGATATGGGCCAGCTTTTCGCCAAAGCATTCATGCATGGCATAGATCACCTCATCCTCAGCGCCTTCGCAATTGATGCGCAGCATGATTTTGTAATCCCACCCGTAATCGCCCAACATCGCCTTGAGGTCGCGGGCAAAACTTGCAGGGTTCAGCACCACGCAAGGGACAAAGCTTTCGGTTCCGATATTGGATTTACTCTCATAGATCGAACTGCCTTGCCCCTGATCATCGCCATGGACAAGAAACAGCTTGCTCATCTGGTAATCAGGATCATTGCGCGCGCCCAAGGCAGCAAAGAACACCGCATCAGCCTCGGCATAAACAGCGCGCGTCACCAGACGGGTATTGGCCTCGACAAATACAGCAAAGACATCCTTACGGCGGGCCGTCAGCGTGCGGCGGGTGGCCCAGAAGGATTTCAGCGCCGCCAGTGAGAAAGGTGTTTCCCCATTGCGCTTGGCGCGTCTGTTAAACCGCCAGAGCCGTGCGGCAATCCGCAAATCCCCCGAAAAGATCGAGCGATATTCCTGCGCGCGATGCGTGCCAACATCGATCCAAACGAGTTTCTCGGTCATTGCTCAAGCCCTTCGATGTTGTAATGCCGCGCGATGCCTTTGGTGACGTCTGCCCAAGCGCTTTGCGCGCCACGGGCTTGATGGGCCTTGAAGGCGGCAGGGGTGGAGAATGCCTCGGAGACTTCAAACCGCCCGACAGGGTCCGCGCATTCCGTCACATCGAAACGGAGGCATCCCTCTTCGGCGCGGGTCAGGCGGATATGCTCGGGCAAAGCCGCACGCACCGCGTCCAGCCGCTCGGCGGGCACATCGATATGCCCTTTTAAAACGACCGTCATCCCGCAGTTACTCCCACTCAATCGTGCCGGGAGGTTTCGAGGTGATATCATAGGTCACGCGGTTGATGCCCTTGACCTCATTGATGATCCGCGTTGCGGTTTCGCCAAGGAAATCATGGCTGAACGGGTAATAATCGGCCGTCATGCCATCCACGCTGGTCACCGCGCGCAGGGCGCAGGCGAAATCATAGGTGCGACCGTCGCCCATGACACCCACGGTGCGCACAGGCAAAATGGCGACAAAGGCCTGCCAAATCTCATCGTAAAGCCCATGCTTACGGATCTGGTCGATATAGACCGCATCCGCCTTGCGCAAAATTTCGAGCTTTTCGCGCGTGATCTCTCCGGGGCAGCGGATTGCAAGGCCGGGGCCGGGGAAGGGGTGGCGGCCGATGAAACTGTCGGGCAGGCCAAGTTCGCGGCCCAAGGCGCGCACCTCATCCTTGAACAATTCGCGCAGCGGCTCGACCAGTTTGAGGCCCATCTTTTCGGGCAAACCGCCCACATTATGGTGCGATTTGATCGTCACCGAGGGGCCGCCCGAGAAGGAGACCGACTCGATCACATCGGGGTAGAGCGTGCCTTGGGCGAGGAAACGCGCGCCCTCGATACCGTCGGCATATTTCTGGAACACATCGATGAACAGCTTGCCGATGATCTTGCGCTTGGTCTCGGGGTCGCTGACGCCTTCCAATTCGCCAAGGAACAGCTCGCGCTCATCCGCATGGATCACATGCAGGTTCATATGGTCGCGGAACATCGCCACGACGTCTTCCGCCTCGTTCAGGCGCAAAAGACCATGGTCAACAAAGACGCAGGTCAGTTGATCGCCAATCGCCTCATGGATCAAAGCGGCAGTGACCGAGCTGTCGACCCCGCCCGAGAGGCCACAAATCACCTTGGCATCGCCAACCTGCTCGCGGATCGCGGCAATGGCTTGGTCACGATAGGCATCCATCGTCCAATCGCCCGAAAACCCTGCAAGGCGCACGAAGTTTTCATAGAGCGTTTTGCCATTGGGCGTGTGATGCACTTCCGGGTGGAATTGCACGGCATAAAAATGCCGCTCCAGATCAGCCGTGATTGCGAAAGGCGCACCGGGAGAGGTGCCTAGAACTTCGAAATTAGGCGCGATTTCAGAGACATGATCGCCATGGCTCATCCAGACTTGTTCGCGACCTTCGGCATCAAGGAACCAGCCATTCAGGATATCGGGCCGCGTTTGCGATGACGTGACATAGGCGCGCCCGAACTCGGCCGTGGCATGCTCGCCCGCTTCCACCTTGCCGCCCAGATCATGCATCATGACCTGCTGGCCATAGCAGATCCCCAAGATCGGCAAACCCCTGTCATAAACCGATTTCGGCGGGCGAGGAGAGCCCTCGCGCATCACGGAATCGGGACCGCCCGAAAAGATCACCGCTTTGGGGTCAAAAGCATCGAGAAACGCATCCGTCACATTCTGATAGGGATGAATTTCGCAATAGACATTCAACTCACGCAGACGGCGCGCGATCAACTGGGTCACTTGGCTGCCGAAATCGATGATCAGCAGCCGCTCATGGGAAATATCTGTCATGCACATTCTCCTATGCAAACCCTATGACCTGCGCAAGATGGTCAGGCTGTTTGTGCACGACCAGAAACTTGTTCGCTTTGCGTCGTATGTAGCGATGCGGGAAGACATAGGCGAGGCTGATCTCAGGCGCGATCGCGGTAAAATCACGTTCCAAATCGGTATCGGAATGACTGAATTTCCCAGTCTCTGTAAATGCGCGGAACAACTCACCTGTCTTGGTGAAATCGGGCTTTTCATATGCTTTCGGCTGCCAATGCAGATCTTCAATAATGTAAAGGCCACCTGGCTTTAGCGTCTTCCAAAGTTCTAAAAACCCGTATTGCTGATGGTGAGACGCATGGGATGCATCGTCGATGATGAAATCATATTCACGGGTTACGGACTCGGCCAATTTTTTAAGATTTTGTCGTTTATCCATATCGCAATGGATGTACTCAAAATTCGGGTCATCGACCCAAGAGAAGTCGGAAATATCCACGCCGGTCACATGGACGTCGTCAAAATATTCCAGCCACATCGACACCGACGGGACCTTGTTTGTCTCGCGGCTTGCATCGAACCCGTTTTCTGGCCCGCCAATCTGAAGTCCCATCTCCATCAAAGAAACAGGACGGTTTTTATAGGGGTAAAACAATAGCTCATAGGCCAGCGTATACATATGGGCTTGTTTAACGTTGCCCTTGTCCGAGCGGTGTTTTGTGGCCAATTGGGTTAGATTCACTTGGGCATTCCTATCTGTCATCGGTCCAGCCGAATACGGGCAAGCCCAATTCGGCATCTGCAAAATCTGTTCGGTCAATATATGGTTTGACAAATTCACGCATTTCCAGCGGGCTGGTATGCTGCTCTGCCAACAGTCTTGTGCGGAGCCTTTCGCGGCTTGCAAAAAAAGTCGCTTCGGGGATGTCCGCAAGAATATGCTGCAGACCGCTTATCTCCAGCCACTGCTTCATCGCAAAGAAATAGACTTCGTCAAAGCGGCGCCTTTTGTCTTTCCAAGGCTTGATCGGCCCAGTGAAGTGAACAAAGCGCGGGTTTCTTAACGGAATGAGATGATCATAGCGCGTATTGGCTTGCCAGTTCCAACTTGGCGATAGCTCCAGCCAGTCACCGTTCACCGCCGCATTCAAGGCGGATTGGTCGGCGTAATGGCACAACTCAGGATAGTCGCGCAAAAAGGTAAGGGCGCGCTGCGTGATTTCCTGTGCAAGAAACACTTTGCTATTTGCAACTATTATCCCTGCGTTGAAGTATCGGTTGTGGACGCCCGACGGCAGGTTGGGAAAGTAATTTTTGGCGACCCAGACTTCTGGTTCACGCCCCCATAACGAACGATCACGCACAGCGGCCAGAGGTTGTTCATGCCCCGCCAGTTTGATCAATTCGCCAAAGGATCCCCAACGCTGGAACACGTCAACATCACTATAGGCGACTTGGTCATAATGTGGGCAAAGCTCCTCAAGGGCGATCATCCGCAGGAAGGTTGCTTTTGAAATGTGACTGGATAGGCGAATATCGTCTGCAAACCCCGCCTTCTCGGTAAAGACAATCTTGACCCTCGGTCCGAGAGATTTCTTCAGTTTCGGGTCAAATGGGTCTGAACAATACAGATAAAAATCAACGCGTTTTTCGGGGTCTAGGCTAATTGCGCGTGCCAGAAAAAATGCGGACTGCCAGAACAGGTTCTTGTCGGTGCAGACCACAACAGCGATTTTGGCCTTTTTCGGTTTTGATGTGGCCTTAGCCATCCAAACGACCTCACTGCTTCTTTTATCTTTTGGTGCATTTGTGGGGTATCTTTTGGCTCCTGTCCAGATCGACTTGCGGGAGGCCCTTTGCCGATGAATGTCGCTTTCCCCCCGCATGCGCCGCAAATCAGCCCTGCGCTGTCAGGCAGGCGCGCTAAAAGCGCTGGAAATGGCGCAGTGCCAGGATAGCGGAAGGTCGTGAGATATGGCGGAGGCAGCAATGACGGAACGGCGTAGGACACGGGGCGGCGGAGGGGCCGCACGGCGCGCGGCGCGCTCGGCGGTCAGCTTTGAGACAGCCCGCTACATCGAACGCAATATTCCCAATCTCGACATCCTCTCGGAAGAGGCGCTCGAGATCATCGAGTATAACGCCGAAACCGTTCTCGAAGAGATCGGCGTCAATTTCGCCGATAACCCCAAGGCTCTGGCCCTTTGGAAAGAGGCAGGCGCCGACATTCAGGGCGAGCGGGTGCGTATCCCGCGCGGTCTGGCGCGCCAATTGTGCAAGACCGCCCCCTCGCGCTTTACCCAATATGCCCGCAACCCCGAGCGCAATGTCGAGATCGGGGGCAAATCGCTTGTGCTGGCCCCCGTCTATGGCCCGCCCTTTGTCTGGGATATCCATGAGGGGCGGCGCTACGCGACCATGGCCGATTTCGAGAAATTCGTGAAACTGGGCTATATGTCGAAATGGCTACATCATTCGGGCGGCACCGTCTGCGAGCCGACGGATGTGCCCGTGAATAAACGCCATTTTGATATGCTCTATGCGCATATGAGTTTGTCCGACAAGCCGTTCATGGGGTCGGTCACGGAACCTTCGCGCGCGCGCGATTCCATTGAGATGTGCAAAATCCTGTTCGGCGCGGAATTCGTTGACCAAAATGCGGTCATGACTTCGCTGATCAATATCAACTCGCCTTTGACCTTTGACG
Source organism: uncultured Paracoccaceae bacterium (assembly GCA_965656935.1). Lineage (GTDB taxonomy): Bacteria > Pseudomonadota > Alphaproteobacteria > Rhodobacterales > Rhodobacteraceae > M30B80. Next base: position 82,408 of record CBFHMG010000007.1, on the reverse strand, counting down.
CCACGATGATGGGCGCATTGGAGGAATATGCCGCCGCAGGGCAGGCCTGTATCGTTTCGCCCTTTATCGTGGGCGGCGCGATGGCGCCTGTCTCGGTGACAGGCACGCTCACGCAGGTTCTGGCCGAGGTTCTGGCAGGCGTGGCCTATAGCCAGTTGATCCGCAAAGGCGCGCCCGTGATTTTCGGAGCTTTCGTGGCCTCGATCGACATGAATTCGGGCGCGCCCACTTTCGGCACGCCCGAGGCCTCGCAGATCACCTATGGCGCGGGGCAATTGGCGCGGCGCCTTGGCTTGCCCTATCGTTCGGCGGGCTCCTTCAACGGGTCGAAATTGCCTGATGCGCAGGCGGCATATGAAACGGCCAATTCGCTGAATGCGGGGCTTTTGGGCGGGGTGAATTTCATGCTGCATGCCTGCGGCTGGTTGGAAGGCGGCCTCAGCGCCAGCCCCGAGAAATTCGTGATGGATGCCGATCAGCTTGGTGTCTTGCACAAATTGGCGGCAGGTGTGAGTTTCGACGAGAATGCCCAAGCGCTGGATGCGATCCGCGAAGTGGGGCCGGGTGGCCACTTCCTTGGCTGCGACCATACCCAGAACAATTTCAAAGAGGCCTTCTGGAAGAGCGATCTGCTCGATTACAAACCTTTCGAGACTTGGGCCGATGAAGGCTCGCGCGATACGATTGCCTTGGCAGCGGCGCGTGTGGACAAGATGCTGGGGGATTATGTCCAGCCACCGCTTGACCCCGAAATTGATGGCCGTCTGAAGGACTATATCGCACAGCGCAAATCCGAGATGCCCGACGCCTTCGTCTAAGATGGCCTAGGGTCCCATCGCGGGTGCCATTTACCAGTTGTTAACTCATGAGCCCCTGCGGTTGCGCCGCGCGGGTTCGCTTGGATTGGCAGATCAGCACGGCCAGAACCTCGATATGGCGGATCGCTGAATAGCCCACCAAACCATCAAGCCGCGCGCTGTTCAATTGCGCCTCCTCCTCTAGCAAGGCGGCAGGTGCTTTGCGCAGACGGGGCAGGGTAAGTTCTTGGCGAATATAGCTATTTGCGGCCATCTGGGCCGCGCCGACCAGCAGTTTGGGGCGGCGGATATTGTGCAAAATAGAGGTCAGGTTTTTCATCGGGCGCATCTCTCCTGCAAAGGTTTTGAGCCTTTGAGGATCACCCGAGCGACCCTGCTGTTGCGTATTTTTTTCGAGAGCGTTCGCAGGCAGGCTGGCTGTTAACGAATTGAAAACAATTCACTCAAATTTTGCGAATATTAACCTTTAAGTAATCAATAAGGCGAAACTCTGGCCGAGTTATCCACAAGCTTACCAAAAGGATAGATCGCGTGACCCTTCGGCCAGACAGCCCAAACCAAAAGACCTTTCCGCCATGGGTTCCCGACCAAGCGCGACAATATTTGCACCATGTCGCGCTCGGAACTCCCGTTCGCCAGATTGCTCGCGATTGGGGCCGACATCCCTCAACGATTTCGCGTCGAATTCGACATATGGAAGCGCGCCGTGATGACCCATTGGTCGATGAAGCGCTCAGCGCGCTTGATCCGCGCAATGCAGCAATTGACCAGACAAAGCCATCTAGACAGGAAGACTTTACCATGACCATGCCAATTAGGACCGGACTCGTATCGGACGAGCCGACAATCAACCGTGAAGCCCGCCGTATTTTGCGCAGGCTATGTGAGAAAGACGCCGTTCTTGTCGTCGCGGGCGATATGGACAAGGCGGTTGTGCTGCGGCCCGCGCCAGACGGGTCGCAGACCCGCACAGCCGTGCTGGAGCGAAATATTGCCAATGCCTTTGCGCTCAAGGATTGGATTGCGACCGCCAAACGGGGCAGGGTGACAAGCTATCGGATCACCTCGGTTGGCAAAACCGCCCTCAAGACCTTGATCGAGGAGGACCGCAAGCGCCGCCATTCGGTGATGGAGATGTCGGAGGCCGCCACCCCTTTTGCCGCGCAACACGCGATATGGGGCGAGCGGCGCATTGCAGATGATGCGGGCAAACGACGCAAGATGCGGGTCAATCTGGCCGAGTCGCCGCTGGCCAGCCTTGCGCGCCGCAAAGGGCCTGATGGCAAGGCCTTCCTCGAGATGAGCCTTGTGCAGGCGGGCGAGAAGCTGCGCGAGGATTTCGAGCGCGCCCAGATGGGCCCGCGCGTGGCCCAGAATTGGGACCGTTTCCTGACGGGCGTCGATCGGGGCGGCTTCTTGTCGGATACAGGCATTGGCGAGGGGCCACGCGATGCGCGCAAACGTGTCTCGGATGCGATGGATGATCTGGGGCCGGGATTGTCGGATGTGGTGATGCGGGTGTGTTGTTTTCTGGAAGGGCTTGAATCGGCTGAGAAAAGGCTTGGCTGGTCGGCGCGCTCGGGCAAGATCGTGCTCAAGATCGGATTGCAACGTCTGCTTAGCCATTATCAGACGCAATACGGCTTTGTGCCTGCCTTGCAGGATTAAACGCGCGGCCTGCCTTTCGCCTCATGCATTCCTGTGATGCAAAATGTCAGGGTTACTTTTTTCGCCGAGAGGATTAGATAGAGGGCAATGGAGGAGCGGCCCCAATGCGTGATCTGAAAATCCCCGGCGAACGCCACCCTGAAAAAGCGCATCGCGCGGATAATGAGCAACCCAAGAAACCGTCTTGGATCCGTGTGAAAGCGCCCGTGGGCGAGGGCTATCAAAAGACCCGCAACATCATGCGCGAGCATAAGCTGACCACGGTCTGCGAAGAGGCGGGCTGCCCCAATGTCGGCGAATGCTGGAGCCAAGGTCACGCCACCATGATGATCATGGGCGAGATTTGCACACGCGGCTGCACATTCTGCAATGTGGCCACGGGCCGCCCTGATACCTTGGATGCTTTTGAGCCGGGCCGTGTGGCGGATGCGGTGCAAAAACTGGGGTTGAACCATGTGGTGATCACCTCGGTGGATCGCGATGATCTGGATGATGGCGGGGCGGAGCATTTCGCGATGACGATCCGCGCCATCCGCAAACGCGCGCCCGAGACAACGATTGAAATTCTGACACCCGATTTCCTGAAATGCGGACCAGATGCGCTGGAGGCCGTGGTGGCTGCGCGCCCTGATGTGTTCAACCATAATCTTGAGACGGTGCCGGGCCTTTACCCCGAAGTACGCCCCGGCGCGCGCTATTTCCATTCCTTGCGCATTTTGCAGCGGGTGAAGGAGCTTGACCCGTCGATGTTCACCAAATCGGGCATCATGGTCGGGCTTGGCGAGGATCGCCAATCGGTGACGCAAGTGATGGATGACATGCGCGCGGCGGATGTGGATTTCCTGACCATTGGCCAATATCTGCAACCCAGCCCCAAGCATCATGCGGTGGACCGCTTTGTCACGCCCGAGGAATTCGCGGCCTATGAGAAAGCGGCCTTCGGGAAAGGGTTCTTGATGGTCTCGGCCACGCCTTTGACGCGCTCAAGCTATCATGCGGGGGATGATTTCGCCCGTCTGCGTGCGGCACGACTGAAGAAACTCGGGCGCGCCTGAGTGGATCCAAGACAGGGGCGCTGCCCCTGCGGGCCGCAGCGGCGGCCCTGACCCCGAAGTATTTTTAAAGCAAAGATAGGGGCGCGGGGCTTACTGCGCGTTTGGCAAAGCGAGCAGATAGGCCGCGATGGCCATACGGTCCTCATCGGGCAGATTGGCAAGGTTTTGCACCACCGAGCGCATATGCCCGCCGGCTGCATCGAAGCTGGGGGTGAAGCCGTCGCGCAGGTAATTGGCGATATCGGTTTGTGACCAGCCAAGTGCGGCGGGGGTGATATCGGGGATGCGGCCCTCGCCCGAGGGGTTGGGCGCGCCTTGCATCCATGCATTACGATCAAGGGCGCCCAAGGCGTTGCGCGGCGTGTGGCATTCGGCGCAATGGGCCAAGGCCTCGGAGAGGTAGCGCCCGCGGGCTACATCTTCGGGCAGATCGCCATCAATTACGTAGCCATCGGTCATGAAGAGGAATTTCCATCCTCCTGTCAGGCGTCTGATATTAAAGGGAAAGCCGATATCATGAGGCTGGGACGGGGTGGCATCGGCGGGCAGGGTCATCATGAAAGCGTAGAGGTCGACAATGTCCTGCCGTTCGGCCAGATGATAGGCGGTATAGGGGAAGGCGGGGTAGTAATGCTGGCCTGAGGGCGAAACACCTTCCTGCACGGCGGTGACGAATTCGGCCAAGCTCCACCCGCCGATCCCCATATTCGGATCGGTTGAGATATTGGGGGCGATGAAGGTTCCGAAATCCGAGGGGAAATGCTGACCCCCTGCAAGGATCAGGCGAGCCTCGCCAGTGCTGTCCTCCGCTGCATGGCAGGAGGCGCAGCCTGCCGCCCAAAACACCGCCTCGCCATGGACAGGATCGCCTGTGAGGCCTGCAAGCTCGTCCTGCGAAACCGTTTTGGGGCTGGTCAGAAGCAAAAAGATGCCAAATCCGACAACGCCTATTCCGAAAATCTGGCCAATAAAGCGTATCATCTCTTTGTCCTTATGCGCCCAATTGCCAAAGGCCCCCTCGGAGGAGGAGGCCGAAGGCTGTGTCTGTGTGGACCGCCCTTAGCGAGGCTGGCGGTAATCGTCATGGCAGGCGCCGCAGGCGGCACCTACGGGGCCAAGGGCGGCCTGCATGGCTTCAAGCCCGTTGCCCGCTGCTGCCTGAAGGCCTGCTGCTGCCGCACCAAAGGCTTGGCCTTTTTCGGAGACGCCAGCGAAATCTTCCCAGATGGCGGGCAGGGCGCGCGAGCCTTCAAAGGCTGCACTATCCGAGCCCTCGGGCCAGTAGAACCGCTGATCCAGCATCGAGACGGCCGCGATATTATCAGCGGCGGCCTGCGCGGCTTCGGCATCATATTCGGCATTTCCGCGGGCCATGCCACCCAGAACACCAATATTCAGCGCCATAATATTCATGCCGCCCTGACGCGCATTAACGGCGCCTGAAAAATCCTGTGCGAGGGCGGCTGTGCCAAACCCAAGGGTTGCAACAACCGCAACCATACTGCTTATTTTTGAAAAGCTCATTTGAACCACTCCCATGATCACCAATATATGTGGCAGCATGCCGCAGCGCGACGCAGGTGGTCAAATAAAACCACCCGTGCAGATTAGCACAGGATTTGTGCGGCTAAGCACCGTCCTCACGGCCTCGTGATGGAGCGTGAGTTTACTGTGAGGGCCTCGGGCCAGCCGAAGAGCTTTTCAATCGCGACAAGGGCCAGCACCACTGCGATGATGGCCAAGACGAATTTCACCTTCTTTGCGGAGGGCGGGTTTCGGGCCCATCCCACAGCGCGCAGCAGCCATATATTCATCGCGACCCCCTTTGGCCTATGGGTTTAGTCAAACACCACTTTGCCGATATAGGGAAGGTTGCGATTGCGCTGCGCATAGTCAATGCCATAGCCCACCACAAATTCATCGGGGATGGCAAAACCTGTCCATGTCGCTTTGATATCCACCTCGCGGCGCGAGGGTTTATCCAGAAGCGCGATGGTGTTGAGTTTGCGGGGTGCGCGGCTTTCAAGCAGATGCAGCACATGGGTCAGGGTGTGGCCTGTGTCGACGATATCTTCCACAACCAGCACATCGCGCCCGCCGATCTCGCCGCGCAAATCCTTGAGGATGCGCACCTCGCGCGAGCTTTCAATCGCATCGCCATAGGAGGAGGCTTCCAGAAAATCGACCTCCACGGGCAAATCCAATTCGCGCACCAAATCGGCGATAAAGACAAATGATCCGCGCAAAAGGCCCACAACGACCAGCTTGTCGGTGCCGGCATAGGCGGCCTCGATCTCGCGGGCCAATTCCTCGATCCGCGCGGCAATGGCCTTGGCCGAGATCAGTGTATCGACATGGTAATCTGGCTGCGCCATTGGGTCCCGCCCTTTTAACCTTGAATTCCAGCGCTGTTTTTAAGACATCAGGGGAGCTTACGAAAGACGAAAGAGACCCATGCCCGCGCATTCCGAAACCCGCACCCTGCCATTCACGGCTGACCAAATGTATGCGCTTGTCGGGGATGTGGCGCGTTATCCTGAATTTATTCCATGGACGGCGGCGGCGCGGATCCGTTCGGTCACGGATCAAGGCGATCATCGTGAGATGCTGGCCGATCTGGTGGTGGGCTTCAAAATGTTCCGCGAACGCTTTGGCAGCCGCGTGGTCCTGTGGGACGAGAAAAAGAAGATCGATACCGAATATATCGATGGACCTTTCAAACATATGATCTCGCATTGGCAGTTCCGCGATCTCAATGAGGGCGGGTGCGAAGTGGCGTTTGATGTGGATTTCGAATTCAAAAACAAGCTGTTGCAAGGTGCGGCTGGCATGTTTTTTACAGAAGCCATGACACGGATTGTGCGGGCTTTCGAGACGCGCGCCGAGGCGCTTTACGGCAAGCCGTAAAAGGTGCTGCGCGGCCCCGAGGTGAGGCCGCGCGCTGATTTATTCAGGAGCTGATATCATAGGCTCGTTCACCGTGAACGGCGATATCAAGACCTGTGCTTTCGCTGTCTTCATCCACCCGCAATGGCGTGACCAACCCGACCAGTTTGATCAGAACGACGGTCACAACAATTGTGTAGACGCCAACGATCGCCAAGCCGCCAAGCTGTGCAACCCATGCGCCCTGACCGAAGGCCGCGATCATGATTGTGCCGAAGATGCCGCCAACGCCATGCACGGCGAACACATCCAATGTGTCGTCGATCTTGGCTTTGTTGCGGATCAGGTTCACCGCCTCTTGGCACAAAATGCCCGCGACCGTACCGATGACCAGCGCCTCAACGGGGCCAACAAAGCCCGACGCAGGGGTGATCGAGGCCAGACCCGCGATGGTGCCTGTTACAACGCCAACCAGCGATGTCTTGCCATATTTGATCCGCTCCCACAGACCCCAGCTGAGCGAAGCTGCCGCGGCCGAGATATGGGTAACAGTGATCGCCATCGCGGCCCCACCATCAGCGGCCAGTTGCGAGCCGCCATTGAAACCGAACCAGCCGACCCAAAGCATCGCCGCACCAATCATCACCATGCCGGGATTATGGGGGGGGGTGGTGTTGTTCTTGCGCTGCCCAAGGAAGATCGCAATCACAAGCGCTGCAAGACCTGCGGTTTCATGCACCACGATACCGCCCGCGAAGTCACGCACGCCGATCTCGCCCAAGATACCGCCATCGGCCAGCATGCCGCCGCCCCAGATCCAATGGACCACAGGCGCGTAGCACAGCAGCATCCAAAGGCTCGAGAAGAGCAGCACAAAGCCAAAGCCGATCCGCTCGACATAGGCGCCGACAATCAGGGCAGGTGTGATGATGGCAAAGGTCATCTGGAAGGCAAAGAACAAGACCTCGGGCAGGGTGCCCCACAAGGTGTCTGTGGTTACGCCGCTTAGAAAGACCCTATCAAGCCCGCCCCAAAGCCCGCTCTCGCCGGGGCCGAAGGCAATAGAATATCCAACGGCCAGCCAAAGCACGCTCATCAGACAGGCAATCATATAGCAATGCATGAAAACGCTCAGCACATTGCGCGCGCGCACCAGACCGCCGTAAAACAGCGCAAGCCCTGGTAGCGTCATAAAGAGAACCAGCGCCGTGGCGACGATGATCCATGCGGTATCCGCTCCGTTCATGGGTGAAATCCCTTCCCTTGGTTTCGTGTTGCTGGAGGGCAAAGCGTGACTGAGGTGCGGAAAAAAGAGGCGAACGCCAATTTTAGCGACTAAAGCTTGGTCGTTTTGAAAAATGCGCAAATTAGGGGCGCATATTTTGGCTTTGGTCTAAAAATTAGGCAGAAAGCGAAAGCTGATGTTCCAGCATGCCCAAAGCATGCTCGACCGTGGCCTGACGGACCTTGCTGCGTCCGATTGCGCCGAATTCGACGGTTTCCGATGTGGTCTCATGGGCGGTGGAAAGCGCGAAACACACGCGGCCCTCGGGCTTATGCTCGGACCCGCCGGGCCCTGCAATGCCTGTGACCGAGATCGCAATATCAACCCCCGCCTTTTGCCTCGCACCTTGGGCCATTTCGCGCGCGACCTCTTCCGAGACGGCGCCATGCGCCTCCAAGGTCTGGGCGCGGACATCCAGCATCTCGATCTTGGCGCGGTTCGAATAGGTGACAAAGCCACGATCAAACACCGAAGAAGAGCCCGCCACATCCGTAACAGCGGCTGCGATCAGGCCAGCGGTGCAGGATTCCGCCGTGGCCAGCCACCAACCACGCGCTTTCAGCAGGTCAATGACGCGGGCCGCCTGCATCAGATCAGCCATAGATGCGCAATGGCGGCCAAAACCACGACGACACCCGCCGCCATAAGGCCTGCCACGACATCATCCAGCATCACAGCCATCGCACCTTCATTGCGGTCGGCCCATCTGACAGGGCCGGGCTTCCAGATATCAAACAGGCGGAAGGCCAGAAAGGCGGTCAGGATGCCTGGCCAAAGCGCCAGAATATCCGCGCCTGCGAACACCGCCCCATAGGAGACTGGCCAAAGCGCGATCCATTGGCCCACAACCTCGTCGATCACGATCTCGGCGGGGTCATCTTCCACCCCGTCGAGCAATTCCTGCATCACCGCCCAAAGCCCGATGCCAAAGATTGCGATGGTTGCCGCCAGAAGCAGCCAGAATCCGCCGATATAATGCAGCGCAATGGCCATAGGCAAAGCCGCAAGGCTGCCCCAAGTGCCAGGTGCGGGCTTGAGATGGCCAACGCGGAATACGGTTGTGATATTGTGGATCATGGTTTCACCAATGTGACACTCGCCAATGCGGCGATCCCCTCTTTGCGGCCTGTAAAGCCAAGCCGCTCGGTTGTGGTTGCTTTGACCGAAATGCGATCAAGATCAATGCGCAGCAATTCGGCCAGCCGTGCGCGCATGGCGCTGGCATGGGGGCCGATCTTGGGCTCTTCGCAGATCAATGTCAGATCAGCATTTGAAATCGTGAAGCCCTTGGAGGCCGCAAGTTCCACGGCATGGCTGAGGAAAATATGGCTCTCGGCACCTTTCCATTGCGGGTCGGAAGGCGGGAAATGGGTGCCGATATCGCCCTCGGCCAAAGCGCCATAGATCGCATCTGTCAGGGTGTGCAGCCCCACATCCGCATCGGAATGGCCTTTCAGCCCGCGCTCATGCGGGATGGCGATACCGCAGAGCATGACGTGATCCCCCTCGCCAAAGGCATGCACATCAAAGCCGTTGCCTGTGCGAATATCCATTGCTCTCTCCAAATATTGCGCGGCGCGGGCGAAATCCTCGCGCCTTGTGATCTTCAAATTGGCCTCATCGCCTTGGGTGATGGCCACGCGCAACCCTGCCGCACGCGCCACTTCCACATCATCGGCGGCCCCGCCTGCATGGGCGTCATGGGCGCGGCGGATCGCATCGATATGAAAACCCTGCGGGGTTTGCGCGCGCCACAGCCCCTCGCGCGCTTGTGTGCCTGTCACGATACCATCGCCCCGCCAAAGCGCATCGGTGACCGCCAAAGCAGGGGCCGCCCCGTCATGGGTTTGCAATGCGTCCAGCACGCCATGGATGACCTCGCGGCTAACCAGCGGGCGCGCGGCGTCATGGATCAGCACTTGATCGGCCGCCTCGCTCAGTGCCGCCAGCCCCGCGCGCACCGAGGCATCGCGGCTGGCCCCGCCTGTCACCACGGATAGCTCGGCGCGGGTTTCAGGGCGGGCCGCTGCGAACAGGGCGGAATCGTCTGGATGAATCACAACAATGATCTGCGTGAAAGCGACCGCATCATCCAGCGCTGCAATCGTGCGTGCGATCACAGGTCTGCCGCCTAAATCATTGTATTGTTTTGGAATATCGCCACCCGCACGGCTGCCGCGCCCGCCTGCAACGACAATGGCGGCAAGGGTGTTTGGCGGGGTATCGGGAAGATGATCACTCATGCCTTGGTGATAGGGCGAAAGCGGCAAACGCACAATCGCCCCTAGGTGTTTGCCTAAAAATTAGGCAGTGCGCCTTAAAAATGCGCTCCTGCGTCGGGTTTGCCTGAAAAATAGCACCACGCGCTTTGATCTTGGCTGCAAGAGCCGATAGTCGATAAGGGTCTGCACAAGGAATGAGCATTTGTCAGTTTTGCTCGCACAGCACCATCTTACGCCACCCGTCCTTCTTGCGCCCCTTGCGGGGATCACGGATTTGCCGTTTCGCCGTCTTGTTGCGCGCTTCGGGGCAGGGCTTGTCGTGTCCGAGATGGTGGCCAGCCAAGAAATGGTGCAGGCCAAACCCTCGGTGCGCGCCAAGGCCGAGCTTGGGTTCGGGCTGGAGAATACATCTGTCCAGCTTGCAGGCCGCGATCCCTATTGGATGGCTGAGGCCGCGAAGCTTGTTCAGGATCAGGGCGCGCGGATCATTGATATCAATATGGGCTGCCCTGCGAAAAAGGTGGTCTCCAGCAGCGGCGCGGGGGCCTGTGGCTCGGCCTTGATGAAAACGCCTGATCTGGCGCTTGAGCTGATCGAGGCGGTGGTCAAGGCGGTATCGGTGCCCGTCACCCTCAAAACACGGCTTGGCTGGGATGAGGATTGCCTGAACGCGCCCCAGATCGCGAAAGCTGCCCAAGAGATCGGCATCCAGATGGTCACAATCCATGGCCGCACCCGCTGCCAATTCTATAAAGGCCGCGCCGATTGGGCGGCGATTGGGGCGGTGAAAGAAGCGGTCTCCATCCCCGTGATTGCCAATGGCGATATCGTGGATACGGCCTCCGCCAAAGCGGCACTCGCCGCCTCCAAGGCCGATGGCGTGATGATCGGACGCGGCGCGCAGGGCAAGCCTTGGGCCTTGGCGCAGATCGCCCATGATGTTTTCGGAACTCAGGCCCCTAAGATCCCGCAGGGAGGGGAATTGGTGGATATGGTGGCAGCCCATTACGAGGATATGCTTGATTTCTATGGCGAAACGCTCGGCCTCAAGGTCGCGCGCAAACATCTGGGGTGGTATATGGACGAGGCTGGCACCCCGTCCAAGCTGCGCCGCGAGGTGCTGACAGCGCCCTCAGCGGCTCAGGTGTTGCGCCTTTTGCCGCAAGCGCTTTGCCCTGATGACGCGGAGATGGCGGCATGAGCACCCTGACCGATACCCTGTGGCAATCCCTTCCGATCCCCGCGCTGATTTTGGATGCCGAGGATTGCATCGCCTTGGTCAACCCGCCTGCCGAGGACTTCCTCAATGCCTCCGAGCGCAGCCTTGTCTCCAGCCCCGTTTGGGACCGCATTTTTGTGGATGCCCCTTTGGAGGATGCGTTGAACCGCGTGCGCACGGGCCAATCGGTTTTGATGGTCAATGGCGTTGATGTGGGCACGGGCAGCAAAAAGCCTGTGGTCTGTGACGTGCAGCTTTCGCCTTTGGCCGATCAGCCGGGATATGTGCTTTTGGTGCTGGAGAGCCGCGAATTCGCAGGCCGGCTTGATCGTGCGATGTCGTCGAAATCCGCCGCGAAATCGGCCATCGGCATGGCCGAGATGCTGGCCCATGAAATCAAGAACCCTTTGGCGGGGATCACGGGTGCGGCGCAGCTCATCTCCATGAGCCTTTCTGGCGAAGATCTTGAATTGACTGACCTTATCGTGGCCGAGACCCGCCGCATCGTGAAGCTGCTGGATCAGGTCGAGGAGTTTGGCAATGTCCGCCCGCCTGAATGCCGCTCGGTCAATATCCATGATATTCTGGACCGCGCGCGCAAATCGGCAATGGTGGGCTATGCCGCCCATATGCGCTTGATCGATCAATATGACCCCTCGCTGCCCGCCACATGGGGTGATCCCGATCAATTGCTGCAGGTCTTTTTGAACCTGATCAAGAACGCCTCGGAGGCGGGGCCATCAGGCGGCACGATCACCATCCGCACCTTCTATGAGGCGGGCTTTCGTCTGCGCCGCAAAGATGGGTCGGGCGCCTTGGTGCCTTTGCAGATCGAAATCATCGATGACGGCCCCGGCATTCCGCCCGAAATCCAGCAAGATATCTTCGAGCCCTTTGTCTCGGGCCGCGAAAATGGCACGGGGCTTGGTCTTGCGCTGGTGTCGAAAATTATCTCGGACCATGACGGTCTGGTCTCGCTCGACAGCGTTCCAGGCCGCACTGTGTTCCGAATTTCCCTTCCAATTGCCCCGAAACAGGCAGCCCAATGACGTCAGGAGTTTTATAAAATGGACGGTACCGTACTTGTCGCAGATGACGACCGCACGATCCGGACGGTTTTGACCCAAGCGCTGACACGGGCGGGGTGTAAGGTGCATGCCACCTCCAGCCTGATGACATTGATGCGGTGGGTGGATGAGGGCAAAGGCGATCTGGTGATCTCGGATGTGGTGATGCCCGATGGAAACGGCCTAGATACCTTGCCGCAGATCACCCAGAAACGTCCCGGCCTGCCTGTGATCATCATTTCGGCGCAAAACACCATTATGACGGCCATTCAGGCGACGGAAAAAGACGCCTATGATTATCTGCCCAAACCCTTCGATCTGCCTGATCTGATGAAACGGGCCGCCCGCGCGCTGGATGTAAAGCGCCGCGCCAAGCCCGCCGTGAAAACGGCCGATCAGCCAATGGGCATGCAGGATGACCTGCCTTTGGTGGGGCGCACTGCGGCGATGCAGGCGCTTTACCGTTTGGTGGCGCGGGTGATGAATACCGATATTCCTGTGCTGATTTCGGGCGAAAGCGGCACAGGCAAAAGCCTGATTGCCCGCGCGATCCATGATTTCAGCGACCGCCGCACATCGCCTTTCACGGTTGTCTCGGCTTCGGACCTTGAGGGGGTGGATGGTCCCTCGGCGGTGCTGGCGCGCGCACGCGGCGGCTCGATCCTGTTTGATGAGGTTGGCGATTTCGGCGAGGATGCGCAGGCCCGCATTGTTCGGATGCTCGATAGCCTCTCGGATGGCGCGCCGCGGATCATGGCGACCAGCCAGAAAGACCTGACCGAAAAGATGGAGACGGGCCAGTTCCGTCAAGATTTGTACTACCGTCTTGGCGGGGTCAGCATTTCCGTGCCGGCCTTGCGCGAACGGGTCGATGATATTCCGCTGCTGGTCACCCATTTCCTTGGCCGCGCCGAACGCGATGGCGGGCCGCTGCGCCGTTTGTCGAATGAAGCGATGGATTTGATCCGCACCTATTCCTGGCCTGGCAATGTACGGCAATTGGAAAACACCATCCGCCGCTTGACCGTGACAGGGCAGGGCGAGGAGATCGCCAAAGCGGAAGTGGAGATGGTTCTTGGCAACCAGCCCGCGATCGAGCCTTTGATGGGCGGGGGTGAGGGCGAGAAGCTTTCAGCCTCGGTGGCCAAGCATTTGCGGCGCTATTTCGATCTGCATGGTGGGGTTTTGCCGCCTGCTGGCCTCTATACGCGGATTTTGCGCGAGGTTGAGGGGCCACTTCTCGAGATCGCCCTCGAAGCCACGGGCGGAAATCAGGCGAAATGCGCCGATCTGCTTGGCATCAACCGAAATACCCTGAGAAAGAAGATCACCGAGCTCGATATCCGCGTGACACGCCGCCGCAAATTGATGTAAAACCGCAACACAGCGTGTTGTTTTGGAAACAGTGACGGCGCGCGGGTAAATCTAGCGGTTGGGCGATGTTCTAGCCCCAATATAATGGGCGGTGCGGGTGGAAAACCCTCTCGAGAATGCATTAAATTCCCCTCTGAGCAGGCTTTTTCGCCTGAAATCTCGGCGTCGTCTGCGCAATGCGGGCACGCTTGGTCTGGTGATCCTCGGGCCGCTTCTGGCCGTGGCGACCTTCCTCGTTTTGGGGCCTTTGGGCGATCTGGCTGATTCCCCCGCGCTGCGTCTGATCCTGCTGGCCGACCTTGCCTATATTCTGATTGTGGCGGCTTTGGTGCTGCGCCAAGTGGCCAAAATGGTGGCCGCGCGGCGCGCGCGTTCGGCGGGCTCGCGGCTGCATATGCGGCTCACGGGTGTCTTCACCATGGTGGCGCTGGTGCCCACGATCCTTGTGGCGGTTTTCGCGGTGATTACCGTGAATATGGGCCTTGAGGGCTGGTTCTCGGACCGTGTGAGCGGCGCGCTTGGCAATTCGGTTGATGCGGCTGTGGCCTATCAGCAGGAACATCGCGATGATCTGGCCTCGGATGCTGCGGCTTTGGGGGCGTTTTTGAACCTCAACCGTCAGGCCAACCCTTTGATGTCGGATGGCGATATCCGCCTGATCCTGAGCGACGGGCAATCGCAAATCCAGCGCGGCCTGCGCGAGGCTTTCGTGATTGATGGCGCGGGCGAAATTAAAGCGCGCGGCGAGCGCAGCTATCTCTTTGATTATGAGCGCCCCTCGGATGAGGATTTGGCGCTGGCCAGTGAGGGGGAGTTGGTTCTCATTGAGGATCGCGAGGTGAACGAATTCCGCGCGCTTCTTCGATTGGTCAGCTTCACCGACCGCTATCTTTATGTCAGCCGTGAGGTTGACGGGCAGATCATCTCGCTTCTCGATGAAACGCAGCAAACCGTGCAGCTTTACCGCCAATTGGAAAGCGAACGCGGCCGCGTCCTGTTTGAATTTGGCCTTTTATATCTTGGCTTTGCGCTGATCATGATCATGGCCGCGATCTGGCTAGGGCTTTGGTTTGCCGAACGCCTGTCGCGCCCCGTGGGGCGTTTGGCGGGGGCTGCGCAGCGGGTCGGGCAAGGGGATCTGGATGTGCGCGTGCCCGAGGAGCAGGGCGATGACGAGATCGCGCTTTTGGGGCGGCTCTTCAACCAGATGACCCGCCAGCTTAAAGGGCAACGCGACACACTGATCGAGCAGAACACCGCAACCGAGGAACAGCGCCGCCTGTTCGATTCTGTTTTGGGCTCGGTCACGGCGGGTGTGATCGGGCTGGGGCCAGACGGGCGGGTTGATTTCATGAACCGCTCGGCGATGCGGCTGCTCAGCCTTGTGGATCAGCGTGATCATGGGCTCAGCCTCGCCGCCGTGGTGCCCGAATATGCCGCGCTTTTCGATCTGCTCAAGGATCGTGGCTCCGAGACCGTGCAGGAAGAGATCAAGGTCACCCGAGACGGCAAGCAGGAAAGCCTGCTGGTGCGCATGTCGGTGCGCCGCAATGCCGAAAGCGCGCTTGAGGGCTATGTGGTTGTTTTTGATGATGTGACCGATCTGGTCAGCGCACAGCGCATGGCGGCTTGGGGCGATGTGGCCCGCAGGATCGCCCATGAGATCAAGAACCCCCTGACGCCGATCCAACTCTCGGCCGAACGGGTGAAGCGTAAATTCAGCACGCAATTGAGCGATGAGAATGCCGAAAGCCTCGCGCAATATACCGATGTGATCGTGCGCCAGACCAATGATCTGCGGCGGATCGTGGATGAGTTCTCCAAATTCGCGCGCATGCCCGAGCCGACCCGCAAGACCGAAGATATCGCGCAATTGCTGCGGGACACAGTGGTGTTGCAACAGGCGGGCCAGCCTGATCTGCGCATCATCAGCGATATTCCTGATACCCCCATCAACGTCGAGATTGACGCCACCATGATCGGACAGGCGCTGACAAACTTGATTAAGAATGCAGGCGAAGCCATTGAAACCTTGCAGGAAAAAGGCGCACCCGAAGGGTTTGCGCCCGAAATTCATGTGCGCATGGAGCGCGACGCGCAATCGGTGCGCATCCTGATTGAGGATAATGGCATCGGATTGCCGGAAGACCGCGCCAAGCTGTTTGAGCCCTATGTCACCACGCGCGACAAGGGCACGGGGCTTGGCCTGCCAATCGTTAAGAAAATCATAGAAGAGCATGGCGGCACGCTGGATCTTCTGGACGCAAATCCCTTCCACGAAGGGGCGCATTTCGGTGCGGCGGCCCAGATCATTCTGCCACAGCCTGTCGAAACCAAGGGGAAAAACTGATGTCGGACATTCTGGTCGTCGATGATGAACGCGATATTCGTGAATTGATCTGCGATATTCTGCGCGATGAGGGGTTCTCGACCCGTATGGCGGGCAATTCCGATGACTGCATGGCAGAGCTGCAATCCGAGGCCCCCAGCCTGATGATCCTCGATATCTGGCTCAAAGACAGCAATATGGATGGTATCGACATCCTGAAAACCGTGAAACGCGATAATCCCGATATCCCCGTCGTGATCATCTCGGGCCATGGCAATATCGAGATCGCGGTGGCTGCGATCAAACAAGGCGCTTATGATTTCATCGAAAAACCCTTCAATATCGACCAATTGCTGGTGGTGATCCGCCGCGCGATGGAGGCCTCGAAGCTGCGGCGCGAAAACTCCTCGCTCAAGCGCGGCGAGACGCGGGTTTCGGAGATGATCGGGCAATCGGTTGCGATCAAGGCCCTGAAATCGCAGCTTGATAAGGTCACCAAATCCAATGGTCGCGTGATGCTGACAGGCGGCGCGGGCAGCGGCAAGGAAGTGGCCGCGCGCTATATCCATGCCAATTCCAACCGCTCGGACGGGCCGTTTGTGACGGTGAATTCGGCCTCGATCGCGCCTGAGCAGATGGAAGTGGTCCTCTTTGGTCGCGAAAGCCCCGAACGTGGGGTAGAGCAGGGGCTTTTGGAGCAGGCAAATGGCGGTGTGGTCTATTTCGATGAAGTGGGCGAAATGCCTTTTGGTACGCAATCCAAAATCCTGCGTGTCCTTGTTGATCAGGCATTTCAGCGGGTTGGTGGCACCTCGAAAGTGCGGGTGGATTTGCGGGTGCTGTCCTCGACAAACCATGATCTGCCAGCCGAGATTGAGGCAGGCACCTTCCGTGAGGAATTATACCATCGTTTGAATGTTGTGCCGATTGATGTCCCAAGCCTTGAGGAACGCCGAGAGGATATTCCGCTTCTGGCGCAATATTTCATCGAACAATTCAACCGCGAACAGGGCCTGCCGCTGCGCGAGCTTGGCGAGGATGCCAAAGCCATGCTGCAAACCATGCGTTGGCCAGGAAATGTGCGCCAATTGCGCAATATGATCGAGCGCGTCCTGATCCTTGGCGATGGTACAGGCCCGATTGACGCCAAGGACCTGCCTGGCCAGACCGAGGAGGCTGGCAGCGCGGAGGGCGAGGATGTGGCGCTTTCGGCCACGCTGACCACCTTGCCCTTGCGCGAGGCGCGCGAATTGTTCGAACGCCATTACCTGATGGCCCAGATCAACCGTTTTGGCGGGAATATCTCGCGCACCGCCGCCTTTGTGGGGATGGAGCGCAGCGCGTTGCACCGCAAATTGAAATCGCTTGGCGTGGTCACAACCAATAAATCAGGGGCCCGTGTGGCGCAGGTCGAAACCGAGGAGTGATCGGGGCCTTGGCGCGGGTCTTTCCAAGCATGATTGACGCCCCGCGCTGCTTCTGCCATTCAGAGCATCTTAGCTGGACCGTTCGGGCAGAAGGCACATGAAGGTCATTATTTGCGGCGCAGGCCAAGTCGGCTGGCAAATCGCGAGACAACTCTCTGGTGAAAACAACGATGTGACGGTAGTTGATAACAACCCCGATCTTGTGCGTCGTGCAACCGACACTTTGGATGTGCAGGGCCTGACGGGCTATGCCTCGCATCCCGATGTGCTGGACCGCGCAGGCGCGCGCGATGCCGATATGGTCATTGCTGCCACCTATTCCGATGAGGTGAATATGGTCACCTGTCAGGTGGCCCATTCGGTCTTTGGCGTGCCGCGCAAAATCGCGCGTTTGCGGGCGCAAAGCTATCTCAATGAAAGCTATTCCAGCCTCTACAGCCGCAATGAATTGCCAATCGATGTTGTGATCAGCCCCGAACGCGAGGTGGCCGAGGCCGCGTTGCGCAGGCTTGCCTCGCCCACAACCTTCGAGACGGTCTTCTTCCTTGGGGGAGAGGCGCAATTGATGGGGATCGAACTGGCCGAGGATTGCCCGATCCTGAACACGCCCTTGCGCCAGCTCTCCGAGCTGTTTTCGACCTTGCGCGCGCTGGTGGTGGGCGTGCGCCGCCAAGGCAGTTTGTTTGCCCCCGAACCCGGTGACCAGCTTTTCGCGGGGGATCAGATTTACGTCTTTGCCCATGTCGAGGATAGCGACCGCACCTTGGAGATTTTCGGCAAGGCGCGGCAGGAGCAGGAGCGGGTGATCATCATCGGCGGCGGCAATGTCGGCCTGACCGTGGCGCGCAAGCTGGAGCAATCCTCGCGCCGCATGCGCTGCCGCGTGGTCGAGATGGATCGTGGTCGCGCCGAGATTGCCGCTGACGCGCTTGAGCGGACGATTGTGCTGCATGGCGACGGGCTGGATATGGACATCCTGAAAGAGGCAGGCGTGTCCAAGGCCGATGCCGTTCTTTGCGTCACGGATGATGATAAAACCAATCTTTTGGCTTCGGTGCGCGCGAAATCCTCGGGCACCAAGATGAGCATCGCCTTGGTCAATGACCCGACCATGGTACCCTTGATGGGGCCGCTTGATATTGATGCCTATGTAAACCCGCGCTCGACCACCGTCAGCTCGATCCTGCGCCATATCCGCCATGGACGGGTGCGAGGCCTCTATTCGGTCGGCGATGCCGAGGCCGAGATCATTGAGGCACAGGTGCTCAAGACTTCCAATATCGCAGGCCGCCAAATCCGTGATATCGATTTCCCCGAAGGCGTGCTGGTTGGGGCGGTGCAAAAAGCGGGCAAGGTGATCCGGCCATCGGGCTCAACCCGTCTTGAGGAAGGCGATGCGCTTGTGATCTTTGCATTGGCCGAGGACGTGCCGGCGGTCGAGACGCTGCTGCAGGTCTCGATCGACTTTTTCTAAATCATTATGGGCCGTTACCTCGCAAAGCTCCCCTTTGTCGTGGTCCTGATGGGGCTGTCATCCTTGGCGATGCTGCTGCCTGCTATTGTGGCTTTGGCGCAGGATGATCATTTCAGCTCAAGGGTGTTTTTCTATTCCTCGATCCTGTTCCTGATTTTGACCGCCTTGGTGGGGTTCGCGACCCAGAATATCGAAGCCCGCGCCTCGGCGCGGCAGCATCTTGTGGGACTTTTGCTGGCCTATATGGCCCTGCCGATCATGCTGGCCGTGCCCTTGGACGCGGCCGTGCGCACAACCAGTTTCCTCAATGCGTATGTCGAGATGGTCTCGAGCCTGACCACAACAGGCGCCTCGGTTTTTGCGCCTGATCGTCTTGCCCCTGCCGTGCATATGTGGCGCGGCGTGGTGGGGTGGTTTGGCGGCTTTTTGATCTGGGTGACGGCTGTGGCAGTTTTTGCACCGCTTAATCTGGGCGGGTTCGAGGTGACCTCCGAGGCACAGAGACAAGGGGTGATCGGCGGGTCCTTTTCGCAGATACGCACAGCCTCGGCCAGTGACCGCTTGCTCAGAAACGCGTTGAAACTTGGGCCCGTCTATATCGGGTTAACGGCCGCGCTTTGGGCCTTGCTGATCATCGCGGGCGACCAGCCTTTATCGGCTGCGATATTTGCAATGTCGACGATGTCGACCTCGGGCATTACGGCCTCGGGCGGGGTGTCGGGCAGCCAGTTGGGTGTCGCGGGCGAGATGTTCATCTTCCTGTTCTTCGTCTTTGCGCTATCGCGCCACAGCTTCACCACCCGTTTCGGCAAGGAATGGGTGCTGCGCGTTTCGCGGGACCGTGAGCTGCGCTTGGCGATACTGGCGATTGTGCTGCTGCCCACCTTGCTTTTCGTACGGCATTGGACAGCCGCGCTGGAAGTGGATGAGTTGGGCAATATCTCTGGGGCGATCTCGGCGCTTTGGGGCTCGGTCTTTTCGGTGATGTCCTTTCTGACCACCACGGGGTTCGTCTCCGAGAGTTGGTCGGACGCGCAAACATGGTCGGGCTTGCAGACGCCTGGCTTGATCCTTGTGGGCCTCGCGCTGATGGGGGGGGGCGTGGCGACCACGGCAGGCGGGGTCAAGCTGCTGCGGGTCTATGCGCTTTACAAGCACGGGCTGCGCGAGATGGGTAAACTGATCCATCCTCATTCAGTGGCGGGGGCAGGGCGTCTGGGGCGGCGTATCCGCCGTGAAGGGGCTTATATTGCTTGGATTTTCTTCATGCTTTTCATCCTGTCGATGGCGAGCATCTCGGCGCTGTTCGCGGCCACAGGTCTCAATTTCGAGGAATCGATCATTCTGACCATCTCGGCCCTGACAACCACAGGGCCTTTGGCGGACGTTGCGGGCAGTGCGCCGATCTCCTATGCCAAGCTATCGGATGCGGCCAAGCTGCTTTTATCCTTCGCGATGGTGCTGGGACGGATCGAAACGCTGGTTCTGATTGCGCTGTTTAACCCCGGATTTTGGCGGGCGTGATGCATTTGTCGCATTTTCCACGCTGACGGTGCCATTCGGGGTGGAATTTATTCAAATGTCGCTACATATTACGCCTTAAGCGCAAAATGCCGCGCTAAGCGGTGCGAACAATGACAAGGCGAAAATAAAATGGCCGAAAGCAAGCAAAACCTTCAGGATGCCTTCCTCAACCATGTGCGTAAGAACAAGGTTCCGGCAACGGTATTTCTGATCAATGGCGTCAAGCTGCAAGGTGTGATCACGTGGTTTGACAATTTTTGCGTCCTGCTGCGCCGCGATGGACAGTCTCAACTGGTCTATAAGCACGCAATCTCGACAGTAATGCCTGCGCAGCCAATCAGCCTTTACGACGGGGAAGAGTGAGCGACAAACTGCTGACCGGGACCTCGGAGGAGGACCCGACGCGGGCGGTCGTTCTTCATCCCGATATCACCTCAGACCGAACGCGGCGCGATGCAGGCCCCGCACTCGACGAAGCCGTGGCACTGGCCGCAGCCTTGCCTGGCCTTCAGGTTGTGGGCTCTCAGGTCGTGCGCCTTCCCAAAATGCATGCAGGCTATCTATTTGGCAGCGGCAAGATCGAAGAGATCAAGCAGCAGATCGAAGAGGCTGAGGCAGGTCTTGTCCTGATCGACGGGCATGTGACGCCTGTGCAGCAACGCAATCTCGAAAAGGCATGGGGGGTCAAATTGCTGGACCGCACCGGCCTGATCTTGGAGATTTTCGCCGATCGCGCCGCGACGCGCGAAGGTGTGCTGCAGGTCGAATTGGCAGCGCTCAGCTATCAACGCACCCGCTTGGTGCGCGCTTGGACCCATCTGGAACGCCAACGGGGCGGTTTGGGCTTTGTGGGTGGTCCGGGGGAAACCCAGATCGAGGCGGACCGCCGCGCGATTGATGACGCGGTGAACCGCATCCGTCGGCAATTGGCCAAGGTCGTGAAAACCCGCAGCCTGCACCGCTCGGCCCGCAAGAAAGTGCCATTTCCGATTGTGGCGCTTGTGGGTTATACCAATGCGGGAAAGTCCACTCTTTTCAACCGTCTAACGGGCGCAGAGGTGATGGCGAAAGACATGCTTTTCGCCACGCTGGACCCAACCATGCGCGGTGTGAAACTGCCTGATGGGACCGAGGTCATCCTGTCGGATACGGTTGGATTTATCTCGGATCTGCCCACCCAGCTTGTGGCGGCCTTTCGCGCGACATTGGAAGAAGTGCTGGATGCCGATCTGATCGTGCATGTGCGCGATATCGCCCATAAAGAAACCGCCGAACAGGCCCGCGATGTCGAGGCTATTCTGGCCGATCTCGGGGTCAATCGTGACACGCCGATGATCGAGGTCTGGAACAAGATCGATCTTCTCTCGGAGGAGGCGCGCGGCGGGCTGGTCAATACGGCCGAGCGCAAACACGAGGTCTTCGCGCTCTCGGCCATCACGGGCGAGGGGCTGGACCAGCTTCTTGGCGCGGTCAAAGGCCTGCTCTCGCCGCCGCGCCATATCAGCGAGCTGGACCTGACCCATAGTGAGGGGCGCAAACGCGCATGGCTCTATGAGCAGGGCGTTGTCGAGGCCGAGGAGCAGGGCGAGCAGAGCACCCATCTGACGGTCAATTGGACAGACCGCCAGCAAGAGGTGTTCGAGCGTCTGTAACGCCTCAACCTCAGCCGCCCGCTAGCGCGGGGTAAGCGTGCTCACACCGAGATTACCCGCGCGCGCAAGATCGGGGTCCAGCGACATCGGAATATATTCCCCGCGCCGCCACAGCTCGCCCAGATCATCATAATGGCGGCTGAAGGGATGGCCCGATTGCCCTGTTGCGGTGATGAACACGCTCGAGTCGGGATCAGCAAGGTCATACACCCCGCGATAGCCCGCGGAATGGGTGTTGCGATAGGGGGTGGGGCCTTCGCCCGAGGTGGCCGCGCGGTTCAGGGTGAAATCGCCACCGCCTGTGGGCTGGGTGATATTCACGATCCATGAAAACAGCGATGTATCGCCCAGAACCTGATGGGCATGCACCGCCTCATGGGCCGCACCCCAACGCCAGCTTTCCAAGGCGGGACCATAGGCTTCTTCAAGTTCTTGCAATGCGTCATCCAACGCCGTTCTTGCGATATCGGTGCAGGTCTCGATCACCGAGGATTGGCGGATATCGCACCAGACCGAGGCACCATCGATATCGCGGAAGACCCTTTCAAGAAAGAGCGGCTCATATTGCCAGTATTCATCGGCAAGCGGGCCCAGATCATCGCGGATCAGACGTTGTTGCAGGGCGCGCATCCACGCCGCATAGATCAGCGGCTCGGGCAGATGCTCGTTCATATCGCCATCCCATTCCGCCAGCAGGGCAAGCGCGCGCTGGCGGCGGCGCTCAGGGGTGCCATCGGGCGCGGTTTGCCCCGTGAACCACAGATCACGCGCGATCACGGGCAGCACATTCACAGCCGCCGCCGAGACCGTATCAAGCTGCGCATCGATAAAGCTGTCGCGGGTATGAACAAGGCGGCTTTGCATCAGGCGCTCCCAACGGGTCACACGCTGCGTATCGCCCCAAGAAAAACTGACATGGAGGGGGAAATCACGATCAATGGTCTTGTTATTGGTATTGCCAACCAGCCCGCCCTCGGGGTTGAGGAAGCGGGGATTGGCGGAATAGGTATTCACCCCGCGCCAACGGTTTTCCGCGATCCATCCCGGCGAGGGGATCCGCCCTTGGCTTTGGTGCCCCGCCATGCGGCGCGGCATATGGCCAATGGTTTGCAGCGCGATATTGCCTTGCCCATCCACCACCGTAAGGTTCTGCGAAGGGGCCACCATATCGCGCCCTGCCTGCAAGGCCTCGCCGACATTTTGGGCGCGCATCAGCTCCATTCCCGCTTGCACCGAGGTATTGGCATCGGTCAACGCGGTCCATGACAGGGCCATCACATGCCCCTCGGGCGTGATAGTGCCCAAATTCCAATGCGTGGCGGGAATGACGGGCCCGTTTTCCGTCCAGCGCAAGGTGATGGTTACGGGCGCGCCATTGGCCACTTCGATGATCTCGCGGCGGGTCTCGAAGCGGGCATAGCCGTCGGGGGTCAGGTATTCTTCGGGATTGTCAGGGTTCACCTGTTCCACGAAGAAATCCATGTCATCCATATAGGCGGCGGTGACACCCCAGCCCAAAGTCTCGGAACGGCCCACAATAATGGCGGGCATGCCCGGGATTGTGGCGCCAATCACCCCGCCTGAGGACAGCTCCAAACGGGCCAGATACCAGATGGTTGGGGCGCTGAGGCCAAGATGCGGGTCATTGGCCAAAAGCGCGCCGCCCGCAGCGGAACGCTCAGGCGCTGCCGCCCAGACATTGGAGGCCCCGCCAAGCCCGCGTGGGCGGGTCGGGTAGAGCGGGTCGGCAGGCGGGCTGGTATTGGCCGCAAAGCGGGGCAGGGGCGCGTCAAACAGGCTGGAATATTCAGGCAGGGCCGCCACACCCGTTCCGGGCGCATCGGGCATGATATCGGCCAGCCGCGCTGGATCGCCAAGCGCCAGCGAAGTTCGCGCGCGCAGCACCTCTTCTTCGTGATGGGTCGCCAATTGCAGGGCCATGACAAAGCTGACCGCCACGCTATCGGCAGGCCGCCATGGGGCGATTTCAGGCTCGAACAGGAACAATTCGGGCGCGCCGCGCCCCAAAGCCTCTTGGCTGACAAGGCCGAGCCATGCATTCACACCTGCCGAATAGGCGGAAAGCGAGGCGCGCGTCTCAGGGTCGAGGGCGGCCACAGAGCGGCTGGCATAACCATCAAGGTCAAGACGGCGCAGCAAGTCATCAGCCAGCAGGGTGCGCGGCCCAAACAGCTCGGACAGACGCCCTTGCGCGGTGCGGCGCATCATCAGCATCTGCCAAAGGCGGTCTTGGGCATGGGCAAAGCCAAGCGCGAAGAGCACATCATCATCGGTTTCGCCGAAAATATGCGGCACACTGGATTGCGCGCGCACAATCTCGACAGGGGCGGTGATGCCCTGAACCGTCCAATCCGCCTCGAAATCAGGTAGGGAGCGTGATGCCATCCACCACACCACCGCTCCGCTGAGAACAGTCAGAATAAGGGTCGCGGTTACAAGTCTGAGGAGCCAGCGCAGGGCAATGGTCATAAAGTCGGTCTTCTTCAGAAATGAGCGTTTGAGTTATGATCTGTGCTAAAGAAAAGGCGCGCGGATTGCAAAGCACTCCGCACGCCCAAAACATCGAATATCGAATTTGTTACGGGATGATCCGCGTATAGCGCATCCCCTCAAGCGAGGCGCCTGCGATCAGGCCCGCTTGGCCATAAACCACGGCGATAACGGGATCGCTCAGGGTGTTGCTATCAATCCCCAAGGAGCCGCCGCGTGTATTGATCGCATAGCGCACATCCGCGCCCACGGCCCATCCATTCGAGGAACGGAATTCAGACAGCGAGTCTTGCGTCATGAAGAACAAGGTATGGGCATATTGCTGCGCGCCGATCTGCAGGCCAAAGCTGCCCGCCACCGCCGAGTAGAAATCAACCGTTGCGCCATTGATCCTGAGCGCGCCGCGCCCGAATGAGCCGCCAATGCCAAGACCGGCCTCGGTAATCAGGGGCATAACCAACATGCCTGCGGCGTTAAAAGCCAGCTCCTGCGTGCCAGGCACTTCGTCATACATGAAATCAACGGCGGCATCCACGCGTGCATCAATGCGCTGCGAGGCCCGCGAATTCACGCCATTGCCACAAGCTGCCACAAGCGGCAGGGCTGCCGCTCCTACTACGAAATTACGCCGCGAAAACTGGGTCATCTGCTCATACGCCTCAAAAATTTCAGGTCATGCCTCGGGGTTCTCGGGTCTTTTGCCCAAGATTTCCACGAGTTTAGGCCTTTTCCAGCCGATTGTCATGCCAAAAACCGACTTGGGTGCGACTTCTTGCCGATCAGCGCAGTCCTGCGTTTCGCACAGTTGCCGTGAGCCGCGCGCAGGAGGGTAGGCCAAGGCAAAGCCTTTAGCGGTTGAGGATGCGCGCAACTTCGGGGGCGAAATAGGTCAGGACACCGTCACAGCCTGCGCGGCGGAAGGACATCAGGCTTTCCAGCATGACTTTTTCGCCATCAATCCAGCCATTGGCAGCAGCCGCCTTGATCATCGCGAATTCGCCCGAGACCTGATAGGCAAAGGTCGGCGCGCCAAAGCGGTCTTTGACCTCGCGGCACAGATCAAGATAGGGCAGGCCGGGTTTGACCATGACCATATCCGCGCCTTCGCTGAGGTCCCGTTCCACGCAGCGCAGCGCTTCCTCGCGATTGGCAGGATCGATCTGATAGGTTTTCTTGTCGCCCTTCAACGCGCCCGAGGCCCCGACCGCATCGCGGAAAGGCCCATAAAAGGCCGAGGCGAATTTCGCGGCATAGGACATGATCGTCACATGCGTATGGTCCGCGCCCTCCAAGGCGGCCCGCATCGCACCAATGCGGCCATCCATCATATCCGAGGGGCCAAGAATATCCGCCCCCGCTTCAGCCTGTGCCAGAGCCATTTTGACCAAGGCTTCAACGGTTTCGTCATTCACGATGATCCCGTCGCGCACGATCCCGTCATGGCCGTTGGAATTATACGGATCGAGCGCGATATCGGTCATGACCGCGATATCGGGCACGGCCTGTTTGATCGCGCGGATTGCACGGTTGGACAGATTGTCGGGGTTCCATGCTTCTTCGCAGGTTTCAGTCTTTTTCGAGGCATCGGTATAGGGAAAAAGGCAGATCGCGGGGATGCCAAGACCTGCGGCCTCGTGCGCGGCCTCGACCACCTTATCGATCGACAAGCGGTTGACACCTGGCATGGAGGAGACAGGCTCGACCACGTCCTCGCCATCGCGCACGAAGACAGGCCAGATCAGATCATTCACTGAAATTTCGGTCTCACGCACCAGATTGCGCAGGGCCTGTGTGGCGCGCGGGCGGCGAAATCGGGTCAGCGGATAGGGGGCCTGATTGGTGCTCATGGCGATGCTCTTTACCTTCGAAAAACTCTCTGGGTTACAGGCGTGGCAGATGAGAGATGATATCTCAAGGCTGGAAACCGCCTTAAAGCGCGAATAAGGTCCGCATCAAAGACGATTTGAGCATAAATTTTGAGGCCTGGAGCGCATCACATTGAATTTTATAGACCTTGCCCGTGATGTCATCGACCTGCGGTCTTTCTCCAGCATCTGGTATTGGATCGCGCTGGCCGTCATGTGGTCCACGCTGAGCAATTGGGTGATGGGGGTGCCGTCCGATATGATCGTGCGCGCGCGGCAGGGCGATGCGCAAAGCGAGGCCGATATCCGCGTCTTGGCCGAGATTTTCGTGAACCGCACCCTTGGCATCGTCGAGGCCTCGGGCACCGTGATGGTGGGGGTGACAGGGTTTGTCCTCTCGGCGCTTGGATTGCTCGGCTTTCTCTACGGAATTGAGCTGTGCCAAGCCCTGTTCCTGCTGATCCTGCCGATGAATTTAGTGGCGCTGATCTCGGCGGTTGTGGCGCGTAACCTGCGTGCCGAGGGCTATGAGAACCTGACCGAGCGCCTGCGCTGGTTCCGCTTCAAAGTGCAAATGCTCGGGGCGGCTTTCATCTTGCTCACGGCGCTTTGGGGCATGTGGGTCAATGTGAATACCACCTATTTCTAAACTCCGCGGCCTGCACGCGGCGCTTTCGGCCCTTGACATGGGGGGCAGGGCCTATACCTCACGCCTCCATGTCCAACCCAGCCCATATCCTCGCAAGCGGTGCGCCTGAAGGCTTTGATGCCAGTTTGCTCCTTAAAGAGCTGGCCAAGGCAAAAGGCCCCGTTTTGCATATCGCGCGCGATGATAAACGCGCCGCCGCAATGGCCGAAGCGCTTGCGTTTTTCGACCCTTCGGTGCCCGTGCTCCGCTTTCCGGGCTGGGATTGTCTGCCCTATGACCGCGTCTCGCCCAATGCCGAGATTTCAGCCGCGCGCATGGCCTGTCTGGCCGCATTGGCCGCAGGGTTTTCAGGGGAATTCGTGGTTCTGACCACGCTGAATGCGGCCACGCAATATGTGCCCCCGCGCGATTTGTTGCGCGCATCGGCCTTTGTGGCAAAGGTCGGCGGGCAGATCAGTGATACCCGCCTGCGTGAATTTCTGGTGCGCATGGGGTTTGTGCAAACCCCGACCGTGACCGAGCCCGGCGATTACGCGCTGCGCGGCGGGATCATCGATGTCTGGCCCCCAGGTGAAAGCGCCCCGATCCGGCTTGATCTGTTCGGAGATGTGCTGGATGGCGCGCGGCGGTTTGACCCGATGAGCCAGCGCACGACCGAAAAGCTGGAGCAGATCGAACTGGCCCCGGTCTCCGAGATTGTGCTGGATGAGGCCGCGATTACGCGGTTTCGGCAGAATTACCGTATCGAATTTGGCGCGGCAGGCACTGATGACCCGCTTTATGAGGCGGTCAGCGCGGGGCGCAAACATCAAGGCGTGGAGCATTGGCTGCCTTTCTTCCATGAGCGCCTCGAGACGATCTTTGACTATCTGCCGCAAGCCACGATCACACTTGATGATCAATCCACCCCGCAACGCATCGCGCGGTGGGAGTCGATCAGCGATCAATATGATACGCGCAAGACAGCGCTCAGCCAGAAGGGGCGGTTGGACAGCGTCTATAAACCCGTGCCGCCCGAATTGCTGTATATGACGGAAGCGGCTTGGGAAGGTGCTGTTTCAGGGCATCGCATGGTGCAATTCGCGCCGATCCCCGCCGCACTTGGTCCCAATGTGATTGATGCAGGCGGGCGCGTGGGGCGGAATTTCTCGGCGGAGCGCCAGCAGGAATCCCTCAATCTTTTTAGGGCTTTGGCCGATCATATTAAAGCACGCCAATCGCAAGGCCCTGTGGTTGTGGCTTCTTGGTCCGAGGGCGCGCGCGAGCGGCTTCAGGGCCTGTTGGAAGATCAGGACCTGCTTGGTGCGAAACTGATCCGTGACGCGCGTGATATTGGCGGGGCGGGCAGCCTCAATCTTGCGGTTTGGCCCTTGGAGGAGGGCTTTACAGGCAATGGCCTGACGGTGATTTCCGAGCAGGATGTTCTGGGCGATCGTTTGATCCGCCAGCGCAAGAAGCCGCGCCGCTCCGAGAATTACCTGACCGAGGCGCAATCGCTGAGCGCAGGTGATTTGGTCGTGCATGTCGATCACGGCGTTGGCCGCTATATGGGCCTTGAGACGATCACGGCAGCAGGCGCACCGCATGAATGCCTGCTTTTGGAATATGCAGGCGGTGACAGGCTGTTTTTGCCTGTCGAGAATGTCGAATTGCTCAGCCGTTATGGCCATGATGAGGGGCTGCTGGACAAGCTCGGGGGCGGGGCGTGGCAGGCCAAAAAGGCCCGTCTGAAAGAGCGAATTCGCCAGATCGCCGATAAACTCATCCGCATTGCCGCTGAACGGGAATTGCGTTCCGCCCCGATCATGGACCCGCCCGGCGATATGTGGGAGGCGTTTTGCGCCCGTTTCCCTTATGACGAGACCGATGACCAGCTCAGCGCCATTGCGGATGTGATGGCTGATCTGGAGCGGGGCCGCCCGATGGACCGCCTTGTGGTGGGCGATGTGGGCTTTGGCAAAACCGAAGTGGCAATGCGCGCGGCCTTTGTCGCGGCGGCCTCGGGGATGCAGGTGGCCGTGGTCGCCCCCACAACCTTGCTGGCGCGCCAACATGCCAAAACCTTTGCCGACCGTTTCCGTGGTTTTCCAATCAATGTGCGCCAACTCAGCCGTTTTGTCGGCACCAAGGCGGCCGCGGATACCAAAGCGGGCATGGCTGATGGCAGCGTGGATATCGTGATCGGCACCCATGCGCTGCTGGCCAAGGGGATACGTTTCAAAAACCTCGGGCTTTTGGTGATTGACGAGGAACAGCGCTTTGGCGTGAACCACAAGGAACGGCTCAAGGAAATGCGCTCGGATGTGCATGTTCTCACGCTCTCGGCCACGCCGATCCCGCGGACCTTGCAGATGTCGCTCTCAGGGGTGCGTGACCTTAGCATGATCGGCACGCCGCCTGTCGACCGCCTCGCTATTCGCACCTATGTCAGCGAGTTTGACACCGTCACCATCCGCGAGGCACTGCTCCGCGAGCATTATCGCGGCGGGCAGAGCTTTTATGTGGTGCCGCGCATCGAGGATTTGCCCCAGATCGAGGCCTTCTTGCAAGAACAGGTGCCCGAAATCAGCTATATCGCCGCGCATGGCCAGATGGCTGCAGGTGAACTGGATGACCGGATGGTCGCCTTTTATGACGGCAAATATGACGTGCTTCTGGCCACCACCATCGTGGAATCGGGCATCGATATTCCCACGGCCAATACCATGGTCATCCACCGTGCCGATATGTTCGGGCTGGCGCAGCTTTATCAGATCAGGGGCCGCGTGGGCCGCGCCAAGACCCGCGCCTATGCCTATCTGACGACCAAACCCCGCCAGAAACTGACACCCGCCGCCGAAAAACGCCTGCGGGTTCTGGGCAGCCTCGACAGTTTGGGGGCGGGCTTTACCATCGCCTCGCAAGACCTCGATATTCGCGGCGCGGGCAATATCGTGGGCGAGGAACAATCGGGCCATGTCCGCGAGGTGGGGTTTGAGCTCTATCAATCCATGCTGGAGGAGGCGATTGCCAAAATCCGCTCAGGCGAGGGCGAGGGCATTATGGAGGATGACGGGCAATGGTCACCGCAGATCAATCTGGGCGTGCCTGTGCTGATCCCCGAGGCCTATGTGCCTGATCTGGACGTCCGCCTTGGCCTTTATCGCCGCCTGAGCCATCTGGAGAGCAAGGTTGATCTCGAAGGCTTCGCCGCCGAGTTGATCGACCGTTTCGGCAGCCTGCCCAAAGAGGTGAACACGCTGCTTTTGGTGGTGCGGATCAAGGCGATGTGCAAACGCGCCCATATCGCCAAGCTGGATGCAGGGCCAAAAGGGGCCACGGTGCAATTCCATATGGATAAATTCCCCAACCCCGCGGGTTTGGTGGCCTTCGTGCATGACCAGAAGGGGCTGGCCAAGGTCAAGGATAACAAGATCATCCTGCGCCGCGACTGGACCAAGGATGCCGACAAGATCAAAGGCGCCTTCGCCATCGCCCGCGATCTGGCAGTGCAGGTGAAGGGGTAGGGGGCGAGAAGTTGTCGCGTTTTAAAATTTCGTGGAAGTTACGCCCAAGTTAGTCTTGGCATTCATATCGTTTCCGGAAATTCGTCCGATGGCTTGGCCATTTCGATTAGTGCTTCTTTTCGACGGGATAGGGTTTCATGCCAGTCCTGAGCCTCGCGGTCTGAGAAAAAGGTTGCAGATGGTGCGAGTCGTCTCACCGCTTCTTCAACCTCCTTCAAGCCAACCCGAAAAAATTCTTTCCGCATATTGGCAGCGTTCACGCGACGCTCTGCAAATTCTTTGTGAAGAGCGTTTTCCAGGGCTGGGGCTTCATCAGAGTAGATCATTGCGTGTGTATCGAAGCCAAAAGGGACACTTGCATCACCAAGCTCTTTTACCCTGTCGTCTGGCTCAAGCCGTCTCGTTAGTCCGATTTTGACTACATCCTCGCCAAATGAACCTATGTTCGAAATTACGTAAACATATCCACACTTGGTCATCTCAGCCATTGCGCGCGCGCGTTCGCTTGTTGCTTGTGCTTCGGCCAACGCAGCTTCAAGTTCCGCAATGCGGCTTTCATCTGCGCCCGCCTCTAAGCGCGCTTTGGACAAGAGCTTATGGTATCGTTCTTCTTCGCGTGCTGCGGCTTCAGCTTCTGCGATAAGTTTCTTTTCTTCTCGTTCGGCACGGACCAGCTCAGAGCGCTCTTCTTTTTCCTTCTTGAGGCGCTCTCGGTACTCGTGGGTTGTATGCAATTCGTCCAGTTTAAGGCTAACGTATTGTTCACTGATGCGCAGGTTCATTGACTCATTGGATTTGTCGATTTGCTTAGCAGCGTTCAAAATGCGATTTTCCATCGCATTTACGTTGTTCCAGCGGGTGTTTGCGATTGCAGCTTCGCATTCGTTGTTGAAAGCGCGCATTGTCAAACGGGTCTGTCGGTTGATCATAGTCTGTCCCTTTGAACGGCTTCCATCTACCTGCCAATCAGTCGGACAAAGCGTTGACGTTTTGGCGGTGATCATCGCTTTCTGGCGGTCGCGGATACGTTTGATCTCCTGTTTGTATTCTTCAGAATCGTTGAATTCAAAATGGGGTTCATAGACGCCCAACTCAGCAAACGAGAGTTGTTCGTCGAAAACTGCCACCTGTTTTTCCAGTTTTTTCAGCGTCTTGTGTTTTTCCGAATAGTTCTTACGAATTATTTCGATTTGGTTCTTTATTTCCGCTTTTGTTTCCTCAAGCGATGAGACTTTGTCCTCAATAGATGCAATAGGCGCGTACTTTACAGTCAGAGCGTGTGCATCTTCTTCGACTTCCTTCAGTCGTTCTTCAGTTCGGGTTTTTGCGTAGCGAGCGCGAAGCCAAAGGATCAAAAGCAGGATTGGCAACAGCAGCCAAATAACTAATAAAACTAAAAATAAGTCCATTTATAAAGCCTTTCCATTTCTGTTTTCTAGTTTGCCCAGTAAAGATGTGGCGATCAAGCAAATGGTTTGCTCGTTTGCTAGGGTCGGGCGAAGGGCCCCACCTCCCGTCAGCCGTGAATAGCTGCACAGCCCATGTGTGCGCACAGGCAATGTGCCGCGCTTTGAATTCGCGTAGACCCGCATCGAACCTTATCAAAGCGAGAGCCACATGCTGACAAATACCGCCACCCGCTATGGCGCGGCCGCCCGATTTTTCCATTGGTCGATTGCCCTGCTGATCCTGATTGATATCGCGCTCGGGCTTTGGGGGAAATTCACGCCGCGCAATGCCGAGACGGTGGATTTCCTCCAGACGCTTTATTCCAGCCATAAAACCATTGGCATGGCCGTGCTGGCCCTTGCAGTGCTGCGGGTGATCTGGGCCTTTCTTCAGCCGCGCCCTGTGGCGCTGCACCCTGAAAGACGGCTCGAGACCTTCGCCGCTGAAACCGCGCATTGGCTGCTTTACGCCGCGATCTTCATCTTGCCGCTTTCGGGCTGGGTGATGCATTCCGCCGAGGTGGGCTTTGCCCCGATCTGGTGGCCCTTTGGTCAAGACCTGCCTTTCATCCCCAAATCCGAGCAGATCGCACATTGGGCGGCAAATCTGCATTGGTTGGCGGGGCTTGTGCTGGCCGCCACCATCGCGGCCCATATCAGCGGTGCGCTGAAACATGCTTGGTTTGACCATGATGCCACCTTGGCGCGGATGTGGCGCGGGGCTGATGCAGGCGATGCGGGCCAAAAATCTGGCAAACACGCGGCCCCCGCAATGGCGGCCTTGCTGGTCTGGGCGCTGGTGATCGGCAGCGCACTTACCGTTTTCGCCCCCACCCATGAGGAGGCGACGCTTGCCCAAAGCGCCCCGCTTCCCGCCTCGGGCTGGGTGGTGGAGGAGGGCGATCTCTCCATCACCGTCACGCAATTGGGCGCGCCTGTGTCAGGGCACTTCGACATATGGCAAGCGGGTATTGAATATGACCCCGCCACGGGGGCAGGGCAGGTCGAGGTGGTGATCGACACAGGTTCGCTCAGCCTCGGCTCGGTCACCGATCAGGCCACGGGGCCTGAGTTTTTCGATGTCGCGCAATTTGCCCAAGCGGTCTTCGAGGCCGAGATCACCCGCATCGAAGGGGCGGCCCATAGCGCCACGGGCAGTCTGACGCTGGTCGGGCAGGTGGTGCCTGTCACGTTGGACTTTGATCTCGATATCCAGGACGGCAGCGCGACCATGTCAGGCCGCACCCAATTGGACCGCCGCGATTTCGGCATGGGGGCGGATTACCCCGATGAAAGCTCGGTCGGGTTCTCGGTCGGGGTCGAGGTCAGCCTGACCGCGACAAAGGCGGAATAAACCCTTACACCCGCGCAAGAAAAAAGGCCGCAGGAGCGATCCCGCGGCCTTTCTTTTGTTAAATGCGTGGCGCTTATTCAGCAGGCACCATCGCTTCGATCGAGATATAGATTTCGACCTCGTC
This sequence comes from uncultured Paracoccaceae bacterium, assembly GCA_965656935.1. Lineage (GTDB taxonomy): Bacteria > Pseudomonadota > Alphaproteobacteria > Rhodobacterales > Rhodobacteraceae > M30B80. Next base: position 48,951 of record CBFHMG010000007.1, on the reverse strand, counting down.
ACCTACGAAGGGTGCAAATGCGCCCATATCGAAATCCGAGCGCAGCAGCGTGGCTGTCGCGTCAAACCCGACCCATGGTAGGTTCGCCATCGGATGCTCGGACATCTGGTTCATCACGGTGTCCAGCACGACAGGTTTTGTGATGCCATTGATCGTCAGATCGCCAGTGATCAGGCCTGTTGTGTCGCCAGTGACCTCAATTGAGGTTGAGGTGAAGGAGACCAGCGGGTTTGCCTCGGCGCTAAAGAAATCATCCGACAGCAGATGCGCTTCACGCTCGGGCCAGCCAGTGATCAGGCTGGAGGCAGGGAAGGAAACTGCGACGCTGGAAGCGGCAGGGTTCTCGGCATCCAATTCGATGCTGCCTTCAAAGCCCGAGAACATGCCCGTGGTGGTGGAAAAGCCCAAATGGTCATAGCTGAATACGATCTGGCTATGGGAGGAATCGAGCATATAGGTCACAGGCTCGGCATGGGCGGCCGTTACAAATGCGGCACCCAAAACGGTCGAGAGAAGAAGATTTTTCATAACAAGCTCATTTTCTTTGCTGAGAGGGAGGTAGTGCATAAGCTCTGACCTGCGTGGTTTTGCCTTTGCACGCAATTCACCGCCGACCCACAGGGTCTGTGCGAAGATGCACATGATGCGCTGTGGCCATCTGTCCGCACTATTCCCTCTGGCTTTGTTAGCGCTAACGGTCTATACGGGCGACAGTGAGGAAATTCGGAGCTTGTCATGCCACTTGATGATCGTATCGCCAAAGTCACAAAGACCATCGAGGACCGCTCTCGCGACAGCCGCGCGCTCTATCTCGAACGGATGCGCCGCGCCGCCGAAGACGGTCCGCGCCGCGCGCATCTGTCTTGTGGCAACCAAGCCCATGCCTATGCAGCGATGGAGGGGGATAAACCCGCTCTGGTCGAGGCGCGCGCGCCCAATATCGGGATTGTGACCGCCTATAATGACATGCTGTCGGCGCATAAACCCTTCGCGAGCTATCCCGACCGCATCAAGGAGGCCGCCCGCCGCTCAGGCGCCACAGCGCAGGTCGCAGGTGGCGTGCCCGCCATGTGTGACGGGGTCACCCAAGGGCAGGTCGGCATGGAATTGAGCCTGTTTTCCCGTGATGTCATCGCCTTGGCCGCAGGGGTTGCGCTGTCCCATAACACCTTTGATTCCGCGCTCTATCTGGGGGTCTGCGACAAGATCGTTCCGGGCCTGATTATCGCCGCGGCCACATTCGGCTATCTCCCCAGTATTTTCGTGCCTGCGGGCCCCATGCTCTCGGGCCTGCCCAATGACAAGAAAGCCAAAATCCGCCAGCAATTCGCCACCGGAGAGATCGGGCGCGACAAGCTGATGGAGGCCGAGATGGCCTCCTATCACGGTATCGGCACCTGCACCTTTTATGGCACGGCCAATTCCAACCAGATGCTGATGGAATTCATGGGCCTGCATTTGCCCGGATCGAGCTTCGTCAATCCCGACACGCCTTTGCGCGATGCACTGACCGATCTGGCCACGGAACGGGCCACTCAAATCACCGCCCTTGGCAATGATTTCCGCCCTGTCTGCGATATTCTCGATGAAAAAGCCTTTGTAAACGGGCTGGTCGGGCTGATGGCCACGGGTGGCTCGACCAATCTTGTGATCCATCTGGTCGCCATGGCGCGCGCCGCAGGCGTGATCCTCGAGCTGTCCGATTTCGCTGAAATTTCCGCAGCCACCCCGCTGATGGCGCGGGTCTACCCCAATGGTCTGGCCGATGTGAACCATTTCCATGCCGCAGGTGGTTTGGGCTATATGATCGGCGAATTGCTCGATGCAGGCCTGATGCATGAAGATGCCAAAACCGTTCTGGGGGATGGGCTGTCGCTCTATACCAAAGAGCCGAAACTCAAAGATGGCGCGCTGGTCTATGAGGAGGGCACGCGCGAAAGCCTGAATGAAAAAATCCTGCGCCCCGTCAAAGACCCCTTCCAAACCTCGGGCGGCTTGGTGGAGCTGAAGGGCAATCTGGGCCAAGGCGTGATGAAAGCCTCCGCCGTCGCCCCCGAGCGTCACGTGGTTGAGGCCCCCGCCCGTGTGTTCCAAAGCCAAGATGACGTCAAGAAAGCCTTCCAGAACAATGAGTTCCAAGGCGACACTGTCGTGGTTGTGCGCTTCCAAGGTCCCAAGGCCAATGGCATGCCCGAATTGCACGCCCTGACCCCTGTTCTGGCGGTGCTGCAAGACCGGGGCCATAAGGTCGCGCTGGTCACAGATGGCCGCATGTCGGGCGCGTCAGGCAAAGTACCCTCCTGCATCCATGTCGCCCCTGAGGCGCTGGATGGCGGGTTGATCGCCAAGCTGCAAGATGGCGATCTGATCCGCGTCGATGCCGCTCAAGGCCAGCTTGAAGTTCTGACCGAAGGCGTCGATGCCCGCAGCCCTGCTGCTCCCGATCTCAGCGCCAATAGCCATGGCATTGGCCGCGAATTATTCGAGGTGTTCCGCCAAAATGCAGGCCCCGCTTCCACAGGCGCAGGGGTGGTGGTCTGATCCCGTCTTCTCTATCCTGAAAATACTCCCGCCGGAGGCTTCCCAGCCTCATCCCGACGCAGCAACACCAAGGACAACGCAATGACCCCGCAACTGCAATCGGCAAAAGCCAAGGAAATCGCATCTCTCGCGCCCATCATCCCCGTTCTTGTGGTGGAAGATCCCTCCCAAGCTCAGGGTCTGGCGCAGGCGCTGGTCGCAGGCGGTTTGCCCGCGCTCGAGGTTACCCTTCGTACCGAGGCTGCCTTGGATGTGATCCGCGAAATGGCGCAGGTCGAGGGCGGGTTTGTCGGCGCTGGCACCTTGCTCACCCCCGATGATGTGGCCCATGCCAAAGAGGCGGGCGCGGTTTTCGGTGTCGCGCCCGGCGCGACAGACAAGCTGCTGGATGCGGCCGAGGAAATCGGGCTGCCCCTTTTGCCAGGGGCTGCCACGGCCTCCGAGGTCATGCGCCTTTATGAGCGCGGCTTTGACATGCTGAAATTCTTCCCCGCCGAGGCCTCTGGCGGTGCGCCCGCGCTCAAGGCAATCGGTGCTCCGATCCCGCAGGTCAGCTTTTGTCCCACAGGCGGCATCTCCACCAAGAACGCGCAGGACTATCTCTCGCTGTCCAATGTGATGTGTTGTGGCGGGTCTTGGGTGGCTCCCAAAGCATTGGTCGAGGCGGGCGATTGGGAAGCCATTACCGAGATTGCGCGCGCCGCTGCCGCCTTGCCGCGCGACTGATCCACCACAGAAATGATATTCAGCAAACCGGCCGCTCTTGGCCGGTTTTCGCTTGTTTGCGCCCCGCTTTGGCGGGGATTTGCCCGTTTTCTCGGTGATTTGGCCCTGCAGGCCTGATCTCACACAGCCGTGAGCGCACCCGCCCGTTTGGCACGGATTAAAGCCGTTATCTCCGCCTCATACGCAATGAGACCCAAACAATCATGGAGATACAGTTATGCGTTTCACAACTCCTGCGGCTTTTGCCGCTTTTGTCACGATTGCAGCCCCCAGCTTTGCGGGCGGCCTGAATGACCCCGCGCCCGAGCCGATGGTGCTCGAGCAATCTGCCCCGATGCCCTATATGGGCGCCGATTGGGGCGGGGGCTATGTGGGTGCGCAATTGGGCTATGGCGATGTCTCGACCGATGGCGCGGCTGCGGTTGAGGGCGATGATGTCCTCTTTGGCATCCATGGCGGGTATCGTTGGGATTTCGGCACAACCGTGATCGGGGCCGAGGCAGGCTATAATGCGGGCGATATCGAATTGAGCGGCGGGGCAGGCAGCATCGATGATGTTCTACGCCTCAAGCTCAATGCGGGCTATGATCTGGGCCAGACGCTGATCTACGGCACGGTCGGTGCGGCGCAGGCCAGTGCCACGCTCAGCGGCGTCGAGCGCGATGATATGGGCTATCTCTTCGGGGCAGGGCTTGCCTATGATCTGGGCAATCAATGGGAAGTCGGGGGCGAGGTTTTGCGCCATGAATTCGAGGATTTCGACAGCACAGGCATCAATGTCGATGTGAACACCCTCACAGCGCGCCTGTCCTACCGTTTCTAACCCGAATCTGAGCACAAATGACGGCCAGAGGCGTTACCTCTGGCCGTTTTATTTTGCCAAAGCTTTCGCGAAATTTACAAGGCGGGCAAAGGCATCCTCGAAAGGCGCATCGGGCAAGGTCAGGGCCACACGGATATGGCCTGCGGCGGCCTGCCCAAAGCTTTCCCCCGGCATCACGGCGATCTTTTCGGCCTCCAGCAGGGCATGGCCAAAGGCCTCGCCGCTCAGCCCCGTGGCGCGGATATCCAGCATCAGATACATCGCGCCCTCGGGCGGGGTGGCGCGGATGGCGCTCTGCCCTTCAAGGCGCGCCAAGGCCAAATCGCGGCGGCGGCGGAAGGGGGCGGCAATCTCGGCCTCGAATTCCGGCCCGAGCGACAGCGCATAAAGCCCTGCCTCCTGAATATAGCCCGCAACCCCATAGGTGATATGTGTCGCCAGATTGGTCATATGGGCGATCATCTCCTCGGGCCCCACCACCCAGCCAATGCGCGAGCCTGTCATCGCATGGGATTTTGACAGCGACCCCACCACCAAAACCCGCTCGGCCATATGGGGCAGCGCGCGGATCGAGAGGTGCCGGCCCGACCAGATTTGCGTGTCATAGACCTCATCCGAGATTATCCAAAGGTCCTGCTTGGTTGCGATATCGGCGATCATGTCCAATGTGGCGTGTGAATAGACAGCGCCTGTCGGGTTATTGGGGCTGTTGATCAAAAGCGAAGAGGCGCGCGGGGCCACAGCCTCAAGGGCTGCGGCTTTGGGTTGGAACCCGTCCTCAGGCCGCGCAATCACGGGGACGGGCAGGGCACCCACGCCTCGGATCACACCGGGATAGGTGGCATAATAGGGATCGATGAACAGCGCGCGCGCGCCCTCGTCACAGGTGGCGTGATGGGCGGCGAAAAGCCCTGCCTGCCCCCCCGGAGTGATCAGCACATTCGCCTGTGTGGTCGCAATCCCGGTTTGGCGGCTCACCCGCTGTGCGACCGCCTTGCGTAAACTTTCCATCCCCGGAACACTGGCATAGCCCGTATGGCCCGCTTTTGCCGCGCGGTGCATCTCGTCAAGGATGCGTGGATCGGTGCGGATATCATGCTCGCCGATGGTCAGCTCCAGCACAGGCTCGCCCGCGGCAATCATCGCGCGGGCCTTATAAAACAGCCCCCAGCCGTCATCGCCGCCGCCGGTGATATTCGCAATCCGCTGTGAGGCCTGCATCAAAGCTGTCCCTTTTTGCCGCTATCTTGCGGGCAACTAGGCGGCAAAGCGGGGCAATGGCAAGCCATGCTTGATTTTTCACAGCCGCTCGCTTAGGCCAGAGCCATGACACGGATGACATATATTCCTACCGAGATTTGTATTCGCCCCTGACCCAAGCGGCGGGCTGTCATTCGCGTGTTTTCAACAAAACCCGAAACTGCTAGGCCCTCCCCGCGAGGAGTTGAGACGCAAGCTGCGCTTTGGCGCATGAAGAAAGAGGCATGGCCATGACGCAGATCAGGCTCAGAAATTCGATGACCCGAAAGGTGGAGCCTTTCGAACCGATCGACCGCGAGAATATCCGCCTCTATCTCTGCGGCCCGACGGTCTATGACCGTGCGCATCTGGGTAATTCGCGACCCTCGATCATGTTTGATGTGTTGTTTCGTCTGCTGCGCCATGAATTTGGCGCGGATCACGTGACTTATGTGCGCAATTTCACCGATGTCGATGACAAGATCAACGCACGCGCGGCCGCCTCGGGCCGCAGCATTGGCGAGATCACGGATGAAACCATCGGCTGGTATCACGAGGATATGGACGCGCTTGGCATTTTGCGCCCGACCCATGAGCCGCGCGCCACGCAATACATCAGCCAGATGATCGAAATGATCGAAGGCTTGATCGCAAGTGGTCATGCCTATGCTGCCGAAGGCCATGCGCTATTCGCGGTCGATAGCTATGCCGATTACGGCAAACTGTCAGGCCGCTCGGTCGATGATATGATCGCAGGCGCACGGGTCGAGGTGGCCCCCTATAAGCGCAATCCGATGGATTTCGTGCTGTGGAAACCCTCGGATGCCGACCAACCCGGATGGGAGAGCCCTTGGGGCTATGGTCGGCCCGGATGGCATATCGAATGTTCGGCCATGGCGCATGATCTTTTGGGCGCGCATTTCGACATTCATGGCGGCGGCAATGATCTGATGTTCCCGCATCATGAAAACGAGATCGCGCAAAGCTGCTGCGCGCATAAGGGCGCGGGCTTTGCCAATATCTGGCTGCACAACGAGATGCTGCAGGTCGAGGGCAAGAAAATGTCCAAATCTTTGGGCAATTTCTTCACTGTGCGCGATTTGCTGGATCAAGGCGTGGCGGGCGAGGTGATCCGCTTTGTGATGCTGTCCACGCATTATTCCAAACCGATGGATTGGACGGCGCAAAAGGCCGAGGAGGCTACGAAGGTTTTGCGCAAATGGGCGGGCATTGTGCAAGGCGTGAAAGCGGGCGCAATGCCTGCTGAAGTTCTCGCCGAACTTGGCAATGATCTTAACAGCGCAGGCGTGATCGCTGAATTGCACAAGCTGGCCCGCGCAGGGGATGCGTGCGGGCTGCGTGCGGGGCTCGATCTTTTGGGCTTTGGCGATCTGGCGGACCTTGCCCAAATGCCTGAAACGGGCGTCTTGGAGGCGGCGGGGTTTGAGGCCAAGCTGCTTGCGCTGCGCGCTGAGGCCATGGAGAGCAAGGATTTTTCGCAGCTGGATGCGCTGAAATTGGCCTTGACCGAGGCAGGGCTGGAGGTTCGCATGTCAAAGGACGGAGTTGACTTGATCCCAACCGCGAATTTTGACCCCACCAAGTTAGAGGGCCTGCTATGATCTTTCGCGCAACACAGCTTCGCGCCCGACCCGAGGGTGGGGGCGATTTCGCCCCCGCCCTGGGGGGCGGGTCGGGGGCGAAGCGGGGTGCAGGCACCCCGCATAAACTTTGCGAGGCAAGCCTATGACCCGCGAACGTCTCTATCTCTATGACACCACCTTGCGCGACGGGCAGCAGACCCAAGGCGTGCAATTCTCCACGCCTGAGAAAATCCGCATTGCCGAAGTGTTGGACCAACTTGGACTGGATTACATCGAAGGCGGTTGGCCCGGTGCGAACCCGACCGATAGCGGCTTTTTTGATGCCGCCCCCAAGACCCGCGCCACCATGACCGCTTTTGGCATGACCAAACGGGCAGGGCGCTCGGCGGAAAATGACGATGTTCTGGCGGCGGTGATGAATGCGGGCACGCCTGCCGTTTGCCTTGTTGGCAAAGCCCATGATTTCCACGTGACCGAGGCTTTGGGCATCACGCTGGAGGAAAACACCGAGAATATCCGCGCCTCGGTCGCCCATATGGTGGCGCAAGGGCGCGAGGCCCTGTTCGATGCCGAGCATTTCTTTGACGGCTACAAAGCCAACCCCGACTATGCCCTGCAAGCCTTGCGCGCGGCCTATGATGCAGGCGCGCGGTGGGTGGTGCTGTGCGACACCAATGGCGGCACCTTGCCCGCCGAGATCAAGCGCATCACCGCCGAGGTGATCGCCGTAGGCATCGATGGCGCACGGCTTGGCATCCATACCCATAATGATACCGAAACGGCTGTTGCAGGTGCCTTGGCGGCCGTCGAGGCGGGCGCGCGCCAGATACAGGGCACGCTGAACGGTTTGGGCGAGCGTTGCGGCAATGCAAACCTCACCACCCTGATCCCCACGCTTTTGCTGAAGGAGCCTTATGCCAGCCGTTTCGAGATCGGCGTGAGCCTTGAGACTTTGTCGGGGCTCACGCGCGCCTCGCGGTTGCTGGATGATGTGCTCAACCGCGTGCCGATGCGGCAAGCGCCTTTCGTGGGGGCCTCGGCCTTTGCGCATAAGGCGGGGCTGCATGCCTCGGCGATTGCGAAAAACCCCACCACCTATGAACATATCGACCCCGCGATTGTCGGCAATGCGCGGATCATCCCGATGTCCAATCAGGCAGGGCAGTCGAACCTGCGCAAGCGTCTGGCCGATGCAGGGATTGAGGTTGCCAAGGATCACCCCGCGTTGGCAGGCATCTTGGACGAGATCAAACTGCGCGAGGCGCAGGGCTATTCCTATGACACCGCGCAGGCCAGTTTCGAGTTGCTGGCCCGCCGCGCCTTGGGTCAATTGCCGAAATTTTTCGAGGTGAAGCGCTATAAGGTCACGATCGAACGGCGCAAGAATAAATATGACAAGATGGTCAGCCTTTCGGAGGCGATGGTCGTGGTCAAGATCGGCGATGAAAAGATGCTCTCGGTCTCCGAAAGCCTTGATGAGCAGGGCTCGGATCGGGGGCCTGTGAATGCGCTCTCCAAGGCGTTGGCCAAGGATTTGGGGCCGTATCAAAGCTATATTGATGATATCCGCTTGGTGGATTTCAAAGTGCGTATCACCCAAGGCGGCACCGAGGCCGTGACGCGCGTCATCATCGACAGCGAAGATGGCGCAGGGCGGCGTTGGTCCACGGTCGGGGTTTCGGCCAATATCGTGGATGCAAGCTTTGAGGCCTTGCTGGATGCCGTAATATGGAAACTGGTCCGCGATGGAGCGCCTGCCTCATGATGGAAGAGTTCTTTACCATCCATGCGGGCCTACCCCGCCAAGGTCCGGGCGAGACGTCGGATGTGGCTTGGGCGGCGGAACAGGCGGGCGTCAAGCCAGATGCCGCAATCTGTGATGCAGGCAGTGGTCCGGGCGGCGATGTCGGAGCCTTGTTGAGGGCCGCACCTTCTGGCCATGTCACGGCCATTGATATGCATGCGCCCTTTATCGAGGAGGCCAAGACGCGTTTCGGGCAAAACCCGCGCGTGACCCTGATTGCAGGTGATATGGCCGAGATTTCGGGCCCGTATGATTTCATCTGGTCGGCAGGTGCGGCCTATTTCCTTGGTGTGGAAGGGGCGTTGACGCTGTGGCGCAAGGCATTAGCGGCGGGCGGGGCAGTTGCCTTTTCCGAGCCCTGTTTGTTCACCGATACCCCCTCTGAGGGCGCAATCGCGATCTGGGATGGCTACCCGCGTTTGACGGATGCGGCCGGCATTGCCGAACAGGTGGCAGCCGCAGGTTTCGAGACCATCGCGACGCGGGTGATCTCTGATATCGGTTGGGAAAGCTATTTCCGCCCGATCGAAGCGCGGGTGGCGGAATTGCGCGTCGGGGCGGATGCCGCCATGACGCAGGCTTTGGATGCCGAAGAACGCGAGATCGCGCTTTGGCGCACGCATCGGGCGGAAACGGGCTATCTTCTATCTGTGGTGCGCCCGCTATGAGCGTGCAGGCCTGCGCCGATCTGGTGGAACGCGGCGATCCCGACCGCTTTCTGGCGGCAATGGCCGCGCCGCCCCCCGCCCGCGCGGTGCTGTTCCCAATCTATGCGTTCAATCTGGAAGTCAGCCGCGCCCCTTGGGTCACCCAAGAGGCGATGATTGCCGAGATGCGCCTGCAATTCTGGCGCGATGTGGCCGAGGAAATCGGGCTTGGCAAAGCGCCGCGCGCCCATGAAGTGGCCGCACCGCTGGCGCAATGCGTGTCCCCTGAGGATGCGCCGCTTCTCGATGCCATCGCCGAGGTCAGGCGGTGGGATATCTATAAGGATGCTTTTGAGGATGAGGCCCATTTTGATGCCTATCTTGAGGCCAGTTCCGGCAATGTGATGGTGTTGGCCGCCAAGAGCTTGGTAGGCGGTGCACTCACGCCCGAAGCCGAGCCCGTGCTGCGCGGCTTTGCCTCTGCGGCAGGGCTTGCGAATTTTCTGCGCGCAATCCCCGATCTCGAAGAACGGGGCCGTGTGCCCTTGCTGGATGGCACGCCTGAGGCGGTGCGGGATCTGGCCCGTCGCGGATTGGCGCGCTTGGCGCAAGCCCGTGCCAAGCGCGGGCTGATCCCGCCACAAGCGCGCGCGGCCCTTTTTGCAGCTTGGCAGGCGGAGGCGATCCTCAAACAAGTGGTGGAGAACCCGCTAAGGGTGGCCGAGGGCAGCCTTGGCACCAGCGAATTTGCCCGCCGCGCGCGGCTGCTCTGGGTCAGCGCCACGGGTCGGGTTTAGAAGGGCGGGTTTAGGCGGCCAGCTGATCCTTGGGGCGCATGGCCAGCCAGATCAGTGAGCCACCTGCCAGCGCAAGGAAGGGCAGCATCGCGATATTCACCGCTGTCCAGCCCGCCACGACATCGCTTCCCATGCTCATCAACACACCTGAGGAAAGCGAGGCCACCGTTACGCAGCCGAAGACCAAGAAGTCATTCATCCCTTGGACGCGGCCCCGTTCCTCGGGGCTATGGGCCGAGGCGAGCATTGTCGTGGCCCCGATGAAGCCGAAATTCCAGCCAAGCCCCAACAGGATCAGCGCGCCGAAGAACTGGTACAGCTCAACCCCTGTCAACGCGACGACCCCCGCAAGGGCCAGCAGAACCAGACCTGTGGCCACGATCTTGATCGCGCCGAAGCGGTTGATCAGATGGCCGGTAAAGAAGGAGGGGGCAAACATGGCAATCACATGGGCCGAGACAACATCAGCCGCATTGCCTGTCGAAAACCCGCATCCCACAACCGCAAGCGGAGTTGACGTCATCATCAGGTTCATCAAAGCATAGGAGACCATCGCGCAGATGATGGCGACCAGAATTTTCGGGTCACGCAACAACTCGGCGCGCGAGCGCCCTGTGGGCGCGCCTTCTTTGGGCGCTTCGGGTTTGGGCAGATCCAGCGCTGCAAATAGCAGCGTTCCCAGCAGATTGACTGCGACAATCGCGATATAGCTGCCAAGGAAGGGGATCACCATCGCATCATCGGTGGCCTTGACCAATTGCGGGCCGATCAGGGCCGAGATCAGACCGCCCGCCATCACATAAGAGATCGCTTTCGGGCGATAGGCGGCGGAGGCGGTATCTGTGGCGGCAAAGCGGTAGAAGCCTTGGGCCGACATATAGATGCCCGTGAGATAGGAGCCTGCGAGGAACATGTAGAAATCGGAGTAATAAAGCCCGATCGCCGCAATCGCCGCGCCCAAAGCCCCCGCGAGCGAGCCTGTGACAAACCCTGCAACACGCCCGTAGCGCTGCATCATGGCCGAGAGCCAAGGCGCTGTGGTCATGGAGCCGAAAACGATCAGCGAGATCGGCAGCGTGGCCAGAGCGGGCGAGGGGGCAATCATCAAACCCGCCAGACCACCCACGATAAAGGTCATGGGCATTTGCGCGCCAAGCAGGGCCTGCGCCATCACCAGCACCCAAACATTGCGTTTGGCGCGGCGGTCATTGTCATGCTCGAGGTGATCAGCCGTGGTCGTCATGGGCCAAGCGGTATAATGGATAATGCAAGCCGTCCAGAGGAACGTGACGGCGAATGCGCGGGGGAAAGGGGCGCTGCCCCTCGGCGGGCAAGCCCGCCTCACCCCGAAGTATTTGGAAAGCAAAGATGCATGCAGCGCATTGAACGGATTGATACAGAGGCGCAATTGGCGCAAGCCGCGCGGCACTTGGTGGCGCTGGAGCCGCGTTTTGCGCCTGTCTTGGAGGCGGGGCCTTTGCCTTTGCGGCGGCGTGCGGATGGGTTCGAGGCTTTGCTGTCAGCGATTGTGAGCCAGCAGGTCTCGGTGGCGAGTGCGGCGGCAATCTGGGCGCGGGTGGAGGCGGCGGGGCTGGCGCGCGCGTCTGCGATGGCGCGGGCCTCGGATGAGGATTTGCGCGCGGTCGGGCTCAGCCGCCCCAAGCAGCGCTATGCGCGGGCATTGGCACAGGCGGATCTGGATTACGGGGGCTTGCGCGAGGCCTCAAGCGAGGAGGTGATTGCGACATTGGTGGCGCTTCCGGGGATCGGGCTTTGGACGGCGGAGATTTATGCGAAATTCGCGCTTGGTCATGCGGATGTGTTTGCAGCGGGAGATCTGGCCTTGCAGGAGGCGGCGCGGGGGATGTTTGATTTGCCCGTGCGCCCCTCGGAGAAAGAGTTGCGCGCCATGGCACAGGCGTGGTCGCCCGTTCGGGCGGTTGCCGCGCGCGCGCTCTGGGTTTACTACCGCTTGGAAAAGGATAGGGAGGGGATCAGATGACGCGCAGTCTTGAGTATAAGGTGAAACATTCGATCTCGGGCATGGATGATAGCCTTGTGATCTTCCTGCATGGCTATGGCGCGGATGGCAAAGACCTTTTGGGTCTGGCAGACCCGCTGGCCGAGCATATGCCCGACACCGTCTTTCTTGCCCCCGATGCGCCCGAGCAATCGGCGATGAACCCGATGGGATATCAATGGTTCCCGATCCCTTGGATCGATGGCTCTTCTGAGGAAGAGGCGGAATTGGGGATGAGCCATGCGGCCAATGATCTCAATGCCTTTCTTGATATGGTGATGGATGATCTTGATCTGGAGGCGGACCGCGTTGTTTTGGTGGGCTTTAGCCAAGGCACGATGATGAGCCTGCATGTTGCGCCACGCAGGATGGCGGCTTTTGCAGGGTTGGTCGGGTTTTCTGGCCGTCTTTTGCAGCCTGATGTCCTAGCCGATGAGGTCAAATCGCGCCCGCCTGTTTTGTTGATCCATGGTGACCAGGATGATGTGGTGCCGCCCCAAAGCCTGTCCGAGGCTGCAGAGGCCTTGCAAGAGGCAGGTTGGGAAGAAGTTTATGCCCATATCATGAAAGGCACGGCCCATGGCATCGCGCCTGATGGGTTGAGCGTGGCCCTTGCCTTTATGCGCGAAAAGCTCGGTATCGAATAAAGCCGCAATTTTCATCACTCCTGTCATAAATCTGTCGAGTCCGGACGGTAAATCTGCCCCCGACATCTCACAAAATATTGTGGGGCTTGTCAGGTAGGATACGAGATATATAGTCGAGACATGCTGGGGCGGGGCTCCCGCTCTGGTGCCGCTAAAAAACACGGGCAGACAGAGTGGAGACGGAGTCCCCCATGGATGGTGATTTCAGGACAGAATTTACACGCGACCCCAGCACGCTGAGGCATAACCCCGCCTTGGTGCTGAACGCAGATTATCGACCCTTATCCTATTACCCGCTATCGCTTTGGCCATGGCAGGAAGCGGTCAAGGCGGTTTGGTTGGACCGTGTACAAATTGTCGCCGAATATGAAGAGGTTGTCCGAAGTCCCTCAACCACGATCAGGATACCCTCGGTCGTGGTGCTGAAAGATTTTGTAAAACCGCAAAAGCGCGTGGCCTTCACGCGCTTTAATCTTTTCTTGAGGGATGAGTTTTCCTGCCAGTATTGCGGCAGCAAGGGCGATCTGACCTTTGATCATGTCATCCCGCGTGCGCGCGGCGGGATCACCTCTTGGGAAAATGTTGTGGCGGCCTGCTCCAGATGCAATCTGCGCAAAGGCTCCAAAAGCCTCAAGCAATCGGGCATGGCGCTGTGCAAACCGCCGCGCAGGCCCGCTGCTGAACAATTACGCAATACGGGCCGCAAATTCCCGCCAAACCATCTGCATGACAGCTGGCTCGACTTTTTGTATTGGGACGCAGAACTGGACGCGTGACATCAGGGGTTTTGCGCTGCTAGCGTCAGCGCAGATCCATGAAAGGCGCGCCCCCCATGTCCGATACCGATTATTCCCCCGTCTCAGGTGCTGTTCTGCCGCGTTATGCGGGGCTGGCCAGCTTTATGCGCTTGCCCCATATCCCCGAGGGCGATCCGCGCCGTGCTGAGGTTGATCTTGGGTTTCTGGGCATGCCTTGGGATGGCGCGACCTCGAACAGGCCGGGGGCGCGGCATGGGCCGCGGGCCTTGCGCGATGCCTCGACCATGATCCGCCAGATGAACCGCCATACGGGCCAATTGCCCTTTGAGGCGATGAAATGCGCCGATATGGGTGATGTCGCCATGAGCCCTGTTGATCAAGACGAAGCGCTTGCCGCGGCCGAGGCGGCGGTGGCGGGCATGTTGGCCGATGGCATTCTCCCCTTCATGCTGGGGGGCGATCATTTATGCACGCTGACCTGCCTGCGTGCGATGCGCAAAGCGCGCGGCGAGGCGGTGGGGCTGATCTTGCTGGACAGCCATACCGATCTCTACCCGCCCTATTTCGGCGGCAAGACCCTGACCCATGGCAATCCGTTCCGCCAAGCCATTGAGGAAGGCTGCATTGACCCAAAACGCAGCTTTATGGGCGGCATGCGCGGCACGTCCTATAATAACGAGGATTTCCAATATGGCTGGGATAAGGGTGTGACCATTGTGCCCGCCGAGGAATGTTTCGAGCGTGGTTGGATGGATGTGATGGCGCAAGCCCGCGAGATTGCGGGGCAGGAGCCTGTCTATACCAGTTTCGATATCGACTTCATTGATCCCGCTTTTGCACCTGGCACGGGCACGCCCGAGGTGGGCGGCCCCAGCAGTGCGCAGGCTATTGCCTGCGTGCGGGCTTTGCAGGGCTTCAATATTATCGGGGCCGATCTGGTCGAGGTCTCGCCGCCCTTTGATCCCACTGGCAATACGGCATGGCTGGGTGCCTCGATCATCTTCGAGATGCTATGTGCGATTCAGGGAAAATGAGCGCCAGACAGCCGCAAACGCCCCAACATCTGAGGGAGACCGACCAAGCCGCGGGGTTTGAGTTTGTCGAGGGGGCCGCGCGGTTTTCGCAAATGAATGATATTTTCACCCGCGCCTTTTGGGATGATCGGGTGCGCAGCGAGGACACAGATGCGTTTTTTGCCTCCTATCGGATGGAGGCCGCCCCGCGCCGTGGGGATGGCTTTTCGCAAAAAGACTTCGCGCTCAGGAATGCGTCATGGCTGATCTCGGATATGATCTCGGAGCGCTCGGCCCATGAAGGCGAGCGGGAGGGGTTTCAAGCACCCTTGCGCGCCCAAACACCGATGGCCCCTATGCAGGCCGAGCTTGGACCGCCCGAGCAGGAGGCGGCCCAGATCAAACGCGTGGCCAAGATGTTCGGTGCTGATCTATGCGGCATCACCGAGATTGATCTGCGCTGGCATTATGCCGATCGCCCCGATCTGCGCAGCATGACGCCCCTGCCCAATGATCTGCCCGAGGGGCTGACCCATGTGATTGTCATGGGCCATGCGATGGAGGCTGATCTGGTCGAGACTTATCCAAGCGCCTTGGCGGGGGCCGCGACAGGGCGGGAATATTCGCATGAGGCCGCGATTGTCATGCAGATGGCCGCCTATATCCGCAATCTTGGCTTTGAGGCTGTGGCCAGCATGAATGACACGGCCTTGGTCATTCCCTATGCGATCAAGGCGGGCTTGGGGGAATATGGGCGCAACCAGATGGTGCTGACGCCTGAATTTGGGCCACGCCTGCGCTTTTCCAAGATTTTCACCAATATGCCCTTGGCTGTGGATGGTCCCCGCGATCTTGGCATCAAGGCCTATTGCGAGGGATGCACGATCTGCGCGCAGGCCTGCCCCGTGAAGGCCCTGCCATTCGGAGCGCCTGATTTCGGTGAAGAAGTCAGCGCGGGCTCACCCTCAACCTTTCGCGCAGTGCGCAAATGGTCCTCAAATGCGGAAAGCTGTTTTGGCTATTGGGCCAAATTGAAAACCGATTGCGCGATTTGCATGCGGGTTTGCCCCTTTAATCGCAGCTATACGGATTGGCGCGACAGGCTCTGGCGGTGGCTGGCCACAGGGCAGGCGGGTGGATGGGGGCGCAGGCTTGCGCAAAAATGGCAGCTGTGGAAAGGCGTGCCAGCACGGGTGAAACCCAAGGATTGGTGGCGGGCCAAAGGCGGCTGAACGGGGCGGGAACGCATGGATACTGTTTTCTTCATTGCATCAAAACTGGTCTGGATGGTTGCGGACCCGAGGATGTGGCCTGTCTATCTGATCGGCTTGGGCGTGGTGATGGGGCTGTTTGGCAAACACCGCGCGGCGTTTCGGTTCAATGCGCTGGCCTTTGTCTTTCTGATGGCAGTGTGCTTCCTGCCGATCGACCGTATGGTGCTTGGCCCGCTGGAAGGGCGTTTCCCCTCAAACCCCGCGATTGAAACCGCACCTGACGGGATCATCCTGCTTTCAGGGTCCGAGCGGCCATTGCTGACGGCGCGCAGTGGGGTGGTGAATGTAAACAGCGCGGCTGACCGTATTTTGGCAACGATTGATCTGGCCAACCGCTTTCCGCAGGCGCGGATCGTGCTTGTAGGTGGCTCGGGGCGGTTGGAAGGCCTGTCTGAGGGCATGAGCGAGGCGGGTATCTCGAACCGTGTGTTGCTGTCCGCAGGCATTGATCCTGCCCGCATCACCATCGAGCAAAGCAGCCGCAATACCGCAGAAAGTGCTGAAACCACGCGCGCTTTGATCAGTGGGGAACAGGCGGGGGCATGGGTCTTGGTGACATCTGCCTCGCACATGCCGCGCAGTGTCTCTGTGTTTTGCACGGCGGGCTGGCGCGATCTGCTGCCTTATCCGACGGACCATTCAAGCATTGAAGCGGGTCGCAGCAATTTCAACATATTCGGGAATTTAGACGAGATCGCCAAAGGTGTTCGGGAATGGATCGGGCTTATGGCCTATCGGGTTACAGGACGATCAGACAGCCTGCTTTCGGATGGATGTTAAAAGAGCCTCTCCCCCGTTGACGCCGCCAAAAAGGCGGAGTAACTGATCCGCGAGGCCCGAGTGGCGGAATTGGTAGACGCAGGGGATTCAAAATCCCCCGCCTAACGGCTTGTCGGTTCGAGTCCGACCTCGGGTACCACCTCATCTTCATTTTATATATCAGCTCATTGGAATGCCCGCCCTTGGGGCGC
Source organism: uncultured Paracoccaceae bacterium (assembly GCA_965656935.1). Lineage (GTDB taxonomy): Bacteria > Pseudomonadota > Alphaproteobacteria > Rhodobacterales > Rhodobacteraceae > M30B80. The sequence goes on along the minus strand of CBFHMG010000007.1, from coordinate 32,087 downwards.
GGTTTCGCGTGGCAAGCTGCCCACGACGCGGGATGTGTAAAATGCGCAGTAGAAAACGCTCGCAATGGGCTGCAATCGGCACGATTGATTGCGTTAAGACTTATCGCGATTGGCCAGCCTGAACCAAACACCTGAAGTGCGCTTTAGAATCGAGTCGGAAAATCGAAAGATAGCCCCCCGATTCTTAGTCGATTCTCTGGATTAGCCTTCAAAATGCCGAACAATGCGCGGCTAGGGCCGCTGCAAATTGCGGGGAAAGAAACAATGTGTTTCCCCATTTGGCAACAATGTGGCGGGAGGTTTTGCCGTAACTCAAGTCGTCTTCGGGCTATGCTTATTTGTGCAAAGCCCGAAGACATACTGGGTGTTAGGGGTGCATAAGACCTATATTTTAAGAAACTTTTTCTCAAACACTCTAAAGTTAGTCGAGCCATATCCTTGGTTCAAAACCTCTCGAAATCGTAAATCGCGCTGAGGGCCTGGTAATCTTTGTGTCCAGAGTTTGTCTAAATGCGCCTGCTTGCCACGAAAATACCTCTTCGCCTCTCGAAAGATAGGGGCTATTACCGATGCAAGCCCGACTGGGGGGCGATGACTGCTAGGCCAAGGGGGCGGCCGCACGGACGACGCATGTGGGAATGCGGAGGATGTGCGTTCGCATTATCGCGATGAGCGATAACAGGCGCACCTATTGTACAGACTCGCAACCCGAGTCTGCGCTTTCAGGGCTGCTTCGCAGCCATTCTCCTTCTCATTTGGACCGTCTTGACGTGTGGCCGCTGCGCTTTGTTTAGCCATCGCCCATCAGGTCGACGTGACATGATTTTCCGTCGCAAGACGGAAGGCCAAAGCAAAGGCCAAGGATAGGAGAGCAAGATGAAAGCTAAGATCGCAAATCAAGCGTATCGCAAAGCTAAACAAAGCATCGGTCAGACCGATGTTAAGTTACGTGTTGCTCTGACTGACCAACGGCTCTCGAGGATCTGAACGCAGGTTCGAAACAACAGAATTCACGGGCAAAGAAACAGCCCGAAACCGACCAAGCCGACATCGCGCGGCAACACATCAAGAAAGACTGCATCAATGAAGCTTCTTACCCCAAACTTCACAGCCAACGCATCGGCGATTGATGTCGTTTTTCACAACCAAAATCATTCGAATCTGAGCGCGCTTGGTCGCGGTCCTTTCGTTGAGGGAGCAGTATAATGGCCATCATCGACGTAGAAATTCCAAGCAGCCAGACGGCCACGACCACCATCAACGCCGGGCCAGGTGATGTGATCAACATCCCAGCGGGGATGATGGGCAGCATCACGATCAATGGCGGCCCTGATGTCACCATTAATATTCTGGGTGACCCCGATCCTGGCAGCACCTTCGGCACGCTCACACTTGGCGGCTGGGGCAGCGACATCGAACCGACGGTGAACATCCCTGCGGGTGTTGATTTCTCTAGGTATCCCATCGATTCAAACGGTGAAAACCTAACCCTGAACGTCGGTGATGGTGCAACGCTTAGCTCAATTGACGCCACCGGCATGAGCAACACAGGCACGTTCACAATCAACGCCGGCAACGATGTCACAATCGACGGCTCGATCAACAACTACGGCTCTGACGCTGTCTTCGACTTTGGGTCTGGCGCGACCATCACTGGCACCACGACTGCGACGTCGGTTGGCGATGCCGATGTTACCTTCGGCGACAATGCAACGTTTGGCGGTACTGTCGCCTTGTCGGGCGGCAACACCGCGAACGTGAACGCCACGTTTGGGGACGGTCTTGATCTGAATGGTCAGTTGACCGCTACCAACGGCGGCTCCGAAATGAACATCGCGATCGGCAACGATGCGACGATCTCCAACGCGCTCAACCTTACCGGACAAGCGCCGACCAATCTGACCATCGGCGACAACGTCACGCTCCTCGGCAACATCAACATGGCATCGAGCGATGATACGGTCGTTATTGGTGACAATTGGGATCTTGCCAACGTCAATATGAACCTCGGCGATGACAACATCACCTTGGGGATGCAGGCTGCGGGTGAAAACGGGCCTACCGTGATCGACGGCGGCAACCCCAATGGGGCTGACGTTGACGGGATCACGATCACGCCACGGCCCGATCAGGTGCAAAGCTTTATCGATGCAGGCTATATCGACAATGGCGACGGCACATATTCCGCGCCGCCTGCGGCCTTCAACGGCAGTCCCCTGAACGGCGCGGGATCCGTGCCCGGCGGCCTGCAGGTCATCGACTTTGAAGGCGCGGCAGCTCCTTTGCCAAACGATCCGCCAGTGATCGATCCGATCGCGGATACCACTACGCCTGAAAACTCCACCGATCCTGTGTTCACGGCCTCGGCCACCGACCCTAACGGCGACCCGGTCACCTACTCGCTGTCTGGCGATGATGCGGCGCTGTTCAACATTGATCCAACGACAGGTGAAGTAACGCCAATCGCGGGTCTCGACTTCGAGAACCCGACGGATGCCAATGGCGATGGTGTTTATGACATTACGGTTGTGGCCACCGACCCCGATGGCGCGACCGCCGAAGAGCCTGTTGCGATTACCGTGGGTGACGTCAATGAAGCGCCTGTTCTGGACCCGATCACCGATCCGACGATCCCAGAGAACTCGACTGATCCGGTGTTTACAGCCTCGGCGACGGATCCTGACGGCGACCAGCCTGTCTACTCGCTGACGGGCGATGATGCGGCGCTGTTCAACATCGATCCTGCGACGGGCGAAGTGACGCCGATTGCGCCGCTCGACTTCGAGAATCCGACTGATGCGAATGGCGATGGTGTTTATGACATCACGGTTGTGGCCACCGACCCCAATGATCCGACGCTCTTCGACGAGGAGCCTGTGGCGATCACCGTGGGTGACGTCAATGAAACATCTACCATTGTTGATGGCGAAAACTTCGCCGAGCTGATGACCCCGGGCTACAGCGATGGCAACACCCCCACTGATAGCGGTGGAGATATTATCGACGGCGCTGATGGCGACAACGACACGATCCTCGGCAATGGCGGCGATGACACAATCAATGCAGGTCTTGGCACGGACGAAGTCTATGGCGGTTCCGGCAATGACGTCATCGACGGCGGCGCGGGCAATGACACGATTACAGGTGACTTCGCTGATGGTGTTAGCGATGTTGTGGTCGATTCGGGTACGCAAGCGGGCGATGACAGCCTGAGCGGCGGCGCTGGTGATGACGTGATCTATGGTGACAGTGGCGACGGCAACGGAGTAACGACCCCCGCTGATACAACCAACACGTCCACTGGCGTCGATTACCAAGTGATATACCTTGATTGGTTCGGAACTGATCTGGACCCGACCGAAACCGGCGGCACCTTCAGCTCATTTTCCGAGAACGGCAATCTGATCAACGGCGCGACTTACGGGTCCTCTGGCAACCCGTTATCTGCAAACATTGTGACGATGTTTGCGGGCACCGGAAACGGTGACGGTCAGTATGATGGTGACAATACGGTTAGCAACGAAACCTTCACTATCTCCAATAACCCAGGCACGACTTTCACATTTGATGGCTCGGCCGTCTACAACAACACGATCGTTACCTATGAAGACGGTACAACTGCAACTGTATCGGCGGTTGTGTTCCAGTCGACCTCTGGGGATCTCTTCCTAGCGCCTGAATTCAGCAATAATGCTGATACGTCGGTCTATACCGCGCAACCCATTACCAGCATCCAGTTGGGCACCCAAGACACCTCAGCAGGCCTTGGTAATGGCTTGAGCTTGGAGCGCATTTTGGACTCTTGGGTTGCGTTCTCCGAGCAAACGAGTCCGTCGGACGGCGGCAATGATACTATTACGGGCGGCGAAGGCGCTGACACAATGTATGGTGAGGGAGGGGATGATACCTTCCTTGTAGGCTCGGCAGCCGAGGGCGCTGGTGATGTGATCACTGGTGGCAACGGCCCTGATGAGAATACCGATAACGACATCCTCGATCTGCGTGGCGCGGGCAATGTTACAATCAACCAAAGCGCTGACGTAAATGACGCGGGCGCGACGACGGGTACTGTGACCTTCTCTGATGGCTCTACGCTTCAGTTCAGCCAGATCGAACAGATTTTGACAGATCCGCCCAATTCGGCGCCTGTTCTGGACCCGATTGGCGCCCAGTCATTCGATGAGAATGACACTGGCGCGGTCTTCACAGCCTCGGCGACGGACCCCGATAGTGACCCCATCACCTACTCGCTGACGGGCCCTGATGCGGCGCTGTTCAACATTGATCCGACCACAGGCGAAGTAACGCCGGTCAATCCGCTCGATTTTGAAAACCCGACCGATGCCGGCGGCGATAATGTCTACAACATCACTGTTGTTGCGACAGACCCAAGCGGCCTGTCGGATCAAGAAGATGTGGCAATTACAGTCGCCGATCTCAATGAGCCTGACGGCGTCGTTGATGGTGAAGACACCGGCGAAACTATGGATGTCGGCTATAACGACAACAACGCACCTACCGATGGCGGTGGCGATGTAATTACCACGGGCGATGACAGCATTGCCGGCAATGGCGGTGATGACACCATCGATGCGGGTGCTGGCAATGATACCATCGATGGCGGCGCGGATGATGACAGCATCACCGGTGGCGACGGGGACGACTCTGTCCTCGGTGGCGACGGCGCCGACACGCTTGCGGGCGGCGAGGGCGAGGATACACTTGATGGCGGCGCGGGCGATGATGACATCGCGGTTGGCGGTGATGACAGCGGTATCGGTGGCTCGGGTGATGATGTCTTCACAATCGACCCAACCGACCCTGCAACCAATATCGATGTCACAATCGACGGCGGCACCGATGGCACCGTTCCAGGTGAAGAAGCTGGCCCCGAAAATGGTGATGAGGGCGATGTCCTTGATCTCTCGGATGAAACCGGTGATCTGGACGTTGTTCTGGAAGCTGATCCTGAAAGCGGCACGGTTGATGGTATCGACACGATTGCGGGCGATGATGACATCACCTTCGACGAGATCGAGAAGGTCCTGACCGGTACTGGCGATGACAGCATCGACGGCGGCAGCTCGACTGGTCCGATTGATGTCGAGACTGGCGGCGGCGATGATACGGTCGCGGGCGGCACTGGTGATGACACCATCGATGGTGGCGATGATAATGACAGCATCGATGGCGGTGACGGCGATGACAGCATTGCTGGCGGCGCGGGCACCGACACGCTGACAGGCGGTCTGGGTGCAGACACAATCGATGGCGGCGCGGGTGATGATGACATCACTGTGGGCGCTGGCGATGTGGCCACAGGTGGCAGCGGGGATGATGACTTCTTCCTCGATCCGACCAATACCGATGGCCCCGACACCATCACGATTGACGGTGGTACCGACGGAACCTCCGGCGCACCTGATGATTTCGCCAATGGCGATGACGGCGATACGCTGAACTTCACCGGCCTGACCAATGTGACCATCGTTACACCGCTGGTGGATGACGGCACAGGCTCCTTCTCGGGTGTTGTGTCTTACGAGAACGACGAAGGTGAGACGGTTACAGTCGACTTCACCGAGATCGAGAATGTTCTTGGTCTGCCAGGCGGCCCAGATGGCGTTGTTGACGGCGAAGCCACTGGTGAGCTGATGGATGTCGGATATGACGATGCCAATGCCCCAACAGATGGTGGCGGCGATCTCATCACTGAGAACCCAGATTCCATCGAAGGCAATGGCGGCGACGACACGATCAACGCTGGTGGCGGCAACGATACCGTCGACGGTGGTGCCGATGACGACGTGATCGATGGCGGCCTCGGCGACGACTCTGTGCTTGGCGGCGACGGCGCTGACTCGGTGGTTGGTGGCGATGGTGCCGATACCATCTATGGCGGATCGAACGTCCCAGCTGACAATCTGATCGATGATAATATCGACCCAGGCCAGAATGACCCTGACACGCTGAATGGCCAGGATACGCTGGATGGTGGCGCTGGAAATGACGTGATCTTCGGTGAAGATGACGATGACAGCATCACCGGTGGCACGGGCAATGACAGCCTTGATGGTGGCATCGATGATGACATCTTGTCGGGTGGCGATGGTGAAGACACCCTGATCGGTGGTCAGGGCGCTGACAGCATGTCAGGTGGCCTTGGCGATGATACCTTCTTGGTCGGCACCTTTGATGATCCGAACAACCCTAGTGACAGCTATATCGAAGGCATCGGTGATACGATTGTCGGTGGTGAAGACCCCGGTGATACCGATACCGATACGCTTGATCTGACTGGCTCTGGCCCGCTGACGGTCATTCCATCGGCACCGGGTGCCGAGGACGGTATCGTTAACTTCTATAGTGATCCGGCGAAAACCAACCTGATCGGCACTTTGGCGTACTCGGAAATCGAGAACATCATTCCGTGCTTCACACCTGGTACGTTGATTGCGACCATGAAGGGCGAAGTGCCAGTTGAAAGCTTGCAGGAAGGTGACAAGGTCATCACCCGCGATAACGGTATCCAAGAGATCCGTTGGATCGGCAAACGGACGCTTCAGCGTGATGAGCTTCGTCGCGCCCCGCATCTGAGCCCGATCCTGATCAAAGCGGGAAGCCTTGGTGATGGATTGCCCGAGCGGGACATGATGGTCAGCCCTCAGCACCGTATGCTGGTGGCCGGCGATCAGACACAGCTCTATTTTGAAGAGCCTGAAGTTCTGGTGGCTGCGAAGCACCTGATCAATAATGGCTCGATCCAGGCGATCGATACCCTGCGGGCGACCTATATCCACTTCATGTTCGATCAACACGAAGTGGTGCTGGCAGACGGCGCTTGGACGGAAAGCTTCCAGCCAGGTGATCAGACCCTTGGTGCCATGGGCACAGCACAGCGCAACGAGATTTTGGAACTCTTCCCTGATCTCGAAATGCAGACCGGTCGCGATGATTATGTCGCCGCGCGTCGTGTTCTCAAAGGGTATGAGGCCAAGCTGCTTAAGGGCTAAGGCGCTTCGCGTGAAGCTTAAGCCACCTAACGCTGCCTGAAATCATTGGTTTCAACGCGTTAGGTGGTGATCACGGCAACTTGTGAAACGCGAAATGCTCAAAAAATAACAGTACCCATGGGGGCACTGTGGCGCGAGGGGGATACCTCCCTTGCAGCTCGGAGGATAGGGATGGCCTAGGGGTAGGCCGTCCCTATCTGCGTTTTACCGAATGGTTTTTCGGGAAGACATTTCAATATAATGATATGAAATCAGTGCCTTGCGGCGCGCCATTGATCCCAATCTTCGGGCGTGTCCAGATCGGTGATCGCGCGTTTGCCTTGAAGGGGAACCAGATGCAGCCGCGCGGCCTCGCGCGTCAGGATCTGCTTGGCCCCGTCATCGCCTTTGAGCTGGCCCAGATCAGGCAGCAGATCGGCGGGGAACAACACAGGGTGGCCCGCAATGCCATCCTTGGTGGCCGCCTGCAGGATCGCATTGGGGGCCTGTTCCGACAGCGCCAGAAGCACATGCAGATCATAGGCCGTGACCTCGGGCATATCGGCCAGAACCACCAGAACGGGCCCTGTGAGCCCCTCGACACCCGCTTTGAAGGAGGCGGCCATTCCCGCGCCTAGAGGGGCTTCAACGATTTCGAGCGATAGATCTTCAAGCGCTGTGCGACGGGCTGCCTGATCGGGGCCGAGCACCACGCGGGTCGGGCCTGCCTTGACACAGCGCACCGCCATCAGGCGGATAAGAGGTTGTAAATCAACGATTTCCAACAATTTATCAGCGCCGCGCATCCGCGTGGAGCGGCCCGCGGCCAAAAGCAGGATTGTCGGGGCGGAGGTGGTGGGGCTGCGCTTAGCCAAGATTGCGGATCTTCAATTCGGTCAGGCGGTTGTTTTCGCGCTTTGCCACTTCGAAACGGAAGCCATGGAAGGAAAAGACCTGACCCTCCAGCGGGATGGTTTGCGCCTCATGGATCACAAGCCCCGCGACGGTATTGGCCTCCTCATCGGGCAGGTTCCAATCGGTGGCGCGGTTGAGGTCACGGATCGTCATCGCCCCATCGATCAGATAGGTGCCATCGGCGGCAGGGGTCAGATTGATGGCTTCTTCGGTGTCGAATTCATCGGTGATCTCGCCCACGATTTCTTCGAGGATGTCCTCAAGGGTGATCAAACCGCGCAGCGCGCCATATTCATCGACCACCAAGGCAAAATGCGTGTGGCGGCGCAGGAATTGGCGCATCTGGTCGTCCAGCGTGGTGGTCTCGGGCACGAAATAGGGCTTCATCGCCACATCCAGCACTTTGAATTCCTCAATTCCGGGCGCATCTTTGCCGCGCGCGAGGCGGTCCATCGCGCGCAGAAGGTCTTTGGCATGGATCACGCCGATGATGTTTTCGGTCTCGTCGCGATAGACGGGCAAGCGGGTATAGGCCGATTGCAGCGCTTGGCTGAGGATTTCCTCGGGCGCGTCATCGGCATTGATCATCTCGATCTTGGAGCGATGCAGCATGATTTCCTCAACCGTGCGTTCATGCAGGTCGAGCGCGCCAAGCAGACGGTCCCGATGCTCTTTTTCAACGCCGCCCTCGGAATGGCCAAGGGTGATTGCGCCCTCGATTTCCTCGCGGGCAAAAAGGCCTTTGCTATCGGTATCGGTCTGCACGCCGAACAGGCGCAGCACGCCGCGCACAAAGACCTGTACGGTGGCCACAACAGGCGCGAAGACAAAGATGACAACGCGGATCACGGGCGAGACGGCAGCGGCGGCCTTCTCGGCATTGGTGATGGCATAGGTTTTGGGCAGAACCTCGGCAAAGATCAGCACCAGCAGGGTCATCACCAAAGTGGCCAACGCCACGCCGCTTTCGCCAAAGGCACGGGTGAACATGGCTGTGGCCAGCGAGGCGGCGAGGATATTGACGAGGTTATTACCAAGCAGAACCGAGCCGATCAGGCGCTCGTTATCCTCGGTCAATTTGAGCGCGCGTTCCGCGCCTTTTGACCCGCGATCAGCCTGCGAGCGCAATTTGCCCCGTGAGGCGGCGGTCAGCGCGGTTTCGGAGCCTGAAAAGAAGGCTGAGAGAACAAGAAGACCAATGATTGCGCCTGCTGTGATCCAGAAAGCGGTGTCTAGGAGGGGTACTTCGGGCATGGGCTCGTCATTTGTTCAAGGAATGAGAGAGTTATGGGGGCGAAGCGGGGCCGCTTCAAGCCCAATGGTGGCAAGGAGTGCGGCTGCGGGAGCCTCCGGCGGAGGTATTTGGGAAACAAAGAAGCCGAAAGCTCAGTCCTTTTGGGCGAGAGGGTGTTTATCCAGCACCAGTGCGCGCAGGCGTTCATCAAGGATATGGGTGTAAATCTCGGTCGTGGCGATATCGGCATGTCCCAGAAGGGTCTGGATCGCCCTGAGATCTGCGCCGCCTGCCAGAAGATGCGTTGCAAAGGCGTGGCGCAGGGTATGGGGGGTGGTTTTCTCGGGCGAGACGCCAGCGGCGGTGGCGATTTCCTTGATCAGGGTGAAGAACCGCACGCGGGTCAGGTGGCCTGCTTTGCCATTGGAGGGAAAGAGGAAGCGCGAGGGCGGGGTGCCGCGCTCGATACGGGCGGTTTCTTCCTGTGCGTCGCGGGTGCTGAGCCAATCGCCTAAAGCCTCGCGCGCAGGCGGTGACAGCGGAACCATGCGTTCCTTGCCGCCCTTGCCGCGGATCAAAAGCCATTGCGGATCGCCGCGCGCCGCCGAGACGGGCAGGGTGACCAGTTCGCTCACGCGCATCCCCGTGGCATAGAGCAGTTGCATCAGGCAATGGTTGCGCAAGCGGTCAGGCGTGGTGCGGCCATGCGATTTGGAGGCCTCCAGAAGGCGGTCCACCTCGGCATGGTCGAGGGTTTTGGGCAGGCTGCGGGCGCGGGCGGGGCCTTTGATTTTGAGGGCAGGGTTTTCCATGCGCAGCCCGTCTTCATAGGCGAAGCGGTAGAGTTGCTTGATTGAGGAGAGGCGTCTGGCGCGGGTGGCAGGGGCCATGCCACGTGTATCGAGATCAATCAGATAGGCCTCCAGATCCTCGCGGGTGGCGGTGGCGAAATCCTGCCCGCGCGCGGTAAGGAAGTCATCTACATCCATCAGGTCGCGCCCATAGGCCTGAAGGGTGTTCTCGGAGGCGTTCAACTCGGCCGCTTGCGCCTCGAGAAATGGGCTGATCCAAGCGCGGCTCATATCCGGCTCTGGCTGCTGCTGTTCAGAAGAAGCAATTGCAGGGCGGCACGGCGGGCCACATCTTCGAGACCTGCAGCGCGGAACAGGCGCAGGGCATCGGCCAGATCATCGAGATCGCTGCCCTCACTGGACAGAACGAGCGAGGCGCTGAGCAGCGCTTCCCCCAAGCGGCCTGTTTGCAGAAGATGCGCATAGCGCTCAGGCGGGGTGATGGCGGCAAAAGCCGCGACCACGGCGGCCTCGGTCGGGCCATCATCGGGCAGGGCGGGGGCTGCGCGGCCTGTGGCGATGGCGAAGAGACGGCGCTCGATTGGGGATTGGGGCACTGTGCTTTGGGCCAGCGCCTCATATCTCGGGCCAAGCAGCGCGATTTTGCGGGCCAGCTCGGCGGCCTCGCCTGTCAGCGGCTGGCGCGAGAGGGCTTCGGCATAAAGCGTGGCAAAGGGCACCAGCAAGCTCGCGCTGCGCATCGCCTCGACCGCCGCGGGCATGCTTTCTGCGATGGCCTGCGGGTCACGTGCGAGCATGGCCATATCAAAGGCTTGCAGGGCATCCACGCGGTCCCAGACGCTGCCTGAGGCGGATGGAACGCGGCTGAGATAGATGTTTTGCCATTGGCCAGGCTCAATCGCGCCGGCGCGCATTAGCCGTTCAGACGCATCAAGCTGCGCGCGCCAGCCCGCCAGATCGGCCATATCGGATTGCGCAAAGGCCAAAGGCAGAGAGGTTGAGGAGGGACGTTCGCCAAGGGCGATGCGCATTTCATAATGCAGCGGCGTCATCTCGGCCTCTGGGGGTAGGGGCGGTTCGCCCTCGAATAATTCGGGATCAAGGAAGCGCGTCATCAGCGCGGCATCTTCCGGGGTGATAAAGCCCAAGGCCTCGCCCGTTCCAAGCGAAAGGGCGGCAGCAGGCCAATCGCCCGAGCGAGCAAGGCAGAAGATGCGGGCCGGATAGGTGGGCGCGATATCGGGATTGGCGCGCATCGCGGCACAAGCGCGATCGGCCTTGCCTGTCAGAAGGCTGACATCAAACCAGCGGCGAAAGACGGTGGGGTTGGTGGGGCCTGCGCGTTCGATCAATTCGCGGGCTTGCTCGAGCGCGCCGCGATTGAGCAGCATATCGATGCGGCTGAGAAACAGGGTGGCCTCGCGCCCTGCATCTTGGGGCGGGTCCAGTTCGGCAAGCGCCAGCATCTCGGTAAAGGCTTGAATGGCGGGCAGGCCTTCTACGGGTTGGCGCAAGAACAGATCAGCCAAGGCGGAGGGCTCGGAATTGGTCCAAAGATCGGCGGGCAGCCCCGTGATGGAGCGTGGCAAAAGCCCCACGGCATCCAGACGCACAGCGCCGATTGGCATCACGGTGATGGCGCGCGGTGCGGCGGAGGTCGCCACATTGGCATGCGGGGCTGTGACGGTGTCGGACAACCAAGCAGGCGGTGCGAAATCCCCAGGCGCGGTTGAGGAGGCAAGCTCCTGCGCGCCTGCCATGCTGCCACATGCCAGAAAGGCCAGCGGCCAGAATGCCTGCTTAATCCGCATCAAGGGTCACCGATTGGGTGACTTGACCGGTCGTTGGCTCCATCAGCCCTGAATAGGAATAGCCCAAAAGCCCCGCCACAATCAGCAGAACGAGGATCGCGAGGTATTTCAAAAGTCGGCCCATTTACGCCTCTGCCAGTTTCAATTTCTCGGGCTTTTCGCCTTGGATCACTCCATACAGGCTCTACACCCTTTTTTCGACATTTGCCGCCGCTCTGTTTTCAATATAAGGCATTGCGAGCAGAATTTCGCCACTGTCGGGGATAATTTTTTTGGATATGCGCGAAACAGCGGCACATACGGGGCAGGTTTTGCAGCAAACGCTGGTTCTGGTGGGGATGCCGGGCTCGGGCAAGACGGCAATTGGGCGCGCTTTATCGGCGCGTCTTGGGGCACCGATGAAAGATTCGGATGCCGAGATCGTCGAAAGCGCGCAGCTTTCCATTGCCGAGATTTTCGACCGTTTCGGCGAGGAATTTTTCCGCGACCGTGAGGCCAAGGTGATCGAGCGGCTTTTGGATGGCCCGCCTTGCATCCTATCCACGGGCGGCGGCGCTTGGTTGAGTGAGCGCAACCGAGAAATGATTGGCGCGAAAGCAGCCGTGCTTTGGCTTGAGGCCGATCTGGACCTGCTCTGGAGCCGTGTGCGCCACAAAACCACGCGCCCCTTGTTGCGCGGGCCTAACCCCAAGCAAATATTGACAGATTTATTGATGGCGCGCACGCCATCCTATGAATTGGCCCCGATGCGGGTGCATGTGCAAAGCGCGTGGTCCATTGAGCGCACGACCGATGAGGTTGAGGCGGAACTGGCCCGCGCGGGCGTCATAAACGAGGCAGGCTGATGCTGAATGAATTCACGGTCCATGTTCCTTTGGGGGATCGCGCCTATGATGTGCGGATTGCGCAAGGTCTGACTGCGCGCGCGGGCGCCGAGATTGCGCCGCTTCTGGTACGCAACAAGGTCTGGATCATCTCTGAGGAGACGGTCGCGGGGCTTCATCTGGATGCTGTGAAGGCGGGTTTGGGCGCGGAAGGCATCACCTCTGAGGCGCTGATCCTCAAGCCGGGTGAGGGCACGAAAAACTGGGAAAACCTGACGCGGGTTGTCGAATGGTTGCTCAGCGAAAAGGTCGAGCGGCGCGATATTGTCATCGCTTTCGGGGGCGGTGTTATTGGTGATCTGGTGGGGTTCGCGGCCGCGATTATGCGCCGCGGCGTGCGCTTTGTGCAGATGCCCACCTCGCTTTTGGCGCAGGTCGACAGCTCGGTCGGGGGCAAGACGGGCATCAATACCCAGCATGGTAAAAACCTTGTTGGCGCCTTTCACCAACCCTCGCTGGTTCTGGCCGATATTGATCTGCTCGGCACGCTGAGCGCGCGGGATTTTCTGGCAGGCTATGGCGAAGTGGCGAAATACGGGCTGCTTGGCGATGCGGGGTTCTTTGACTGGCTAGAGGCCAATGGCCCCGCTTTGGCGGCGGGCGATCCCGCCTTGCGGGCCGAGGCCGTGCGCCATTCGGTGCAAATGAAAGCCGATATCGTGGTCAGGGATGAGACCGAGCAGGGCGACCGTGCTTTGCTCAATCTGGGGCATACGTTTTGTCATGCGCTTGAGGCCGCGACGGGCTATTCCGACAGGCTGTTGCATGGTGAAGGGGTGGCCATTGGCTGCGCCTTGGCGTTTGAGGTCTCGGCGCGGATGGGGCTGTGTTCACAAGAGGATCCAAGCCGCGTGCGCGCGCATCTATCTGACATGAAGATGAAGCGGGATATATCTGATATTGCAGGGGAATTGCCTGACGCCAATGGCCTGTTAGAGTTGATGGGTCAGGATAAAAAAGTGCAAGACGGCAAGCTGCGTTTCATCATGGCGCGCGGCATTGGTGAGGCCTTTGTCACCTCGGATGTGCCGCGTGATATCGTGTTGGATGTCTTGGCCGAAGCGCTGGAAGGGCGCTAGCGCTAGCGCCCTTGGGGGCGGGTCAGTCCTTGCCGCGATAGGGCTCGACATATTGCAGGGCCATATCCCATGGAAAGAAAATCCACGTATCTTGGCTGACGCCTGTGATGAAAGTATCGACCATCGGCTCGCCTTTGGGTTTGGCATAGACGGTGGCGAAATGTGCCTTGGGGTAGAGCGCGCGCACGATCTCGAGGGTTTTGCCGCTATCGACCAGATCATCAATCACCAAAATGCCTGACCCATCGCCCATCAAGTCGGGATCGGGTTTATTGAGCACGACCGCCTCGGATTGGTTCTGATGATCATAGGATTTCACGCTGATCGTATCGACGGTGCGAATATCCAGCTCGCGCGCGATGATCATCGCAGGGGCCATTCCGCCCCGCGTGATCGCAACAACCGCGCGCCATGCGCCATCTTCCTCAGGCCCCCGTTTATCAAGCCGCCACGCCAAAGCGCGGGCATCGCGATGGATTTGATCCCAAGAGACATGGAAGCCTTTTTCATGGGGCAGGGGCGTGATCATCTGCGTTAGTCCTTCCGGCCTGTCACAACATCAATATCGGGCGCATCCACAGCCTTCATGCCAACAACATGATAGCCTGCATCCACGTGCAAATTCTCGCCCGTTACGCCCGAGGCGAGATCGGAAAGAAGATAAAGCGCGGATTTCCCGACATCATCAATATTTACATTGCGGCGCAGTGGTGAATTCAGCTCGTTCCATTTCAGGATATAGCGGAAATCACCAATACCCGAGGCCGCCAGCGTCTTGATCGGACCCGCCGAGATCGCATTGACGCGGATATTCTGTTTGCCGAGATCTTCGGCCAGATACATCACCGAGGCCTCAAGCGCGGCTTTGGCCACGCCCATTACATTATAATGCGGCATGACTTGCTCGGCCCCGTAATAGGTGAGCGTCACGGCACTGCCACCATCTGTCATCAGCTTTTCGGCGCGCTGCATCACGGAGGTGAAGGAATAGACCGAGATATTCATCGTCATGTTGAAATTTGCAGCACTTGTATCGACATAGCGGCCGCGCAATTCGTTTTTATCCGAGAATCCAATGGCGTGAACGATGAAGTCCAGTTTGCCCCAAGCCTTTTCCAGCTCGGCAAACAGCGCATCGACACTGGCGTCATCGGTCACATCGCAGGGAATGACCAGATCGCTGCCCAATTCCTTGGCCAAAGGCGCGACCCGCTTGAGAAGTTGTTCACCCTGATAAGAAAAAGCCAATTCCCCGCCCTCGGCCGCAACGGCCTTGGCAATGCCCCAAGCGATGGATTTGTCATTGGCGAGCCCCATAATCAGCCCGCGTTTTCCACTCATCAGCCCCATGGTCACCCTCGTTTGTTTTGGTCAATCACGACGTCATTTCGGTCTTAGGCGATTGAGGTAACCGCTTCAAGCCATCCTCGCCGCCTTGCCTTGTCATATCCCGCGCCCTAGCTTGCCCCTTGCCGGACCCAAGGAGGCTAGAATGAGCGACCGCACAGGCATATTTGCCGGAGATAACCCCTTTGAAATTGCCAAGGCGTGGTTGAGCGAGGCGGAGACATCCGAGCCGAATGATCCCAATGCGATTGCCTTGGGCACCGTTGATCCAGACGGGCTGCCCAATGTGCGTATGGTCTTGCTCAAGGATATCGAAGAGGACGCGTTCATTTTCTACACCAATTACGACAGCAAGAAGGGTCAGGAGATCGAGGCCTCGGGCAAGGCGGCTTTCGTGCTGCATTGGAAATCACTGCGCCGCCAAATTCGGGTGCGCGGCATTGTCGAGCGCGAGGATGGCCAAGCCGCCGATGATTATTTCAATTCCCGCTCTCTCAAGAGCCGCCTCGGGGCTTGGGCCTCGGCGCAATCGCGGCCTTTGTCCAGCCGTGCGGCCTTGGTCGCGGAGGTGGCGAAGGTGACGGCCAAACAAGGCTCGAATCCGACTCGCCCGCCAAATTGGGGCGGGTTCCGCATCCGTCCAGTCGAGATTGAATTTTGGGCAGATGGCGCATTTCGCCTGCATGACCGCTTCAAATGGACAAAACTTGACACTGCGTCAACTTGGGATGTCGAGAGACTTAACCCTTAATAAGTCAAACCTACCTAAAACCGTGCTGCATGAAACCGTTTGTTCGAAAATGGAACGAGTGGAGTATTAAATGTTACCACGGGCAGAAATTTCTACTTGCGATGACCTTGGGGCCGCGCCAAATGGGGATGTTAGGGAACAAATAAAGGGCGAAAGCCCTAGGACAGGAAAATCCACTATGTCGGAAGATAGTATCCGCGTGGAGGAGGCCGTTCGTGGCAAAGTTAAATGGTTTGACGCATCCAAAGGGTTTGGCTTCATCGTCTCCGATGATGGTGGTCCGGACATCTTGTTGCACGCAAATGTATTGAGGAATTTCGGTCAGGGATCGGTGGCGGATAACGCCCTTGTCTCGGTCACCGTTCAGCACACAGAACGCGGGGTTCAGGCACAAGAAGTGCTCTCGATCGCCCCACCGTCTCCGGAAGAAGCACTTTCAGGTGTCACAGTAGACATCCCCGAGACCGACGCGCCCTTCGAGGCCGCTCGGATCAAATGGTTCGACAAGGGCAAAGGCTTTGGGTTTGCAAATGTCTTCGGCAAGACCGAAGATATATTTCTGCATGCCGAGGTTCTGCGCAGCTTTGGTTTTGCCGATCTAATGCCGGGTGAGGCCGTTTCGATTCGTGTCGCTGATGGTCCGCGTGGTAAGATGGCTGCAGAAATTCGCAGTTGGGACCACGTCCGAGAGGAATAAACATGTCGCTATATTCAAGGATCACCTGTCTGGCTTCGGTTTTGGTGATCCTTGCGGGGGGCGCATCTGCCGCCTGCCGAGAGGACCGCGTTGAAATTCGCGGTGATTTCGGGACAGCGCGTTTCTCGGTTGAAATTGCGGATGATCCTCAGGAACGCGCCATTGGTTTGATGAACCGACCCAGCATGGCGCGCAGCGCGGGAATGCTCTTTATCTATGAACGGCCGCAGATGGTCAGCTTCTGGATGGAGAACACGCTGATTCCCCTCGATATGCTTTTTATCGATGAAACGGGCGTCATCGTGCGCATCCATGAAAATGCGATTCCACTGGACCGAACACCGATTCCCGGAACGTCGGAGACCTTGGCCGTGCTGGAAATCAATGGCGGTTTGGCGCGGGATATCGGAATTTCGGAAGGGGATTTGCTGCGAAATCCCCTGCTACCTCAAGAACTTGCAGCTTGGAGCTGCGAAGTCGAATAGCAGGGGTTTTCATCGGCGCAACTTGGCGTTAGAGGAGAGCCGTCGGGGCGTGGCGCAGCCTGGTAGCGCGGCGGTTTTGGGTACCGTAGGTCGTAGGTTCGAATCCTATCGCCCCGACCACTTTAAATCTTCATGATTTAATCACCCCACCTTCATCCCATTGTCACGAATTGGCTGTTCGCTAGGCGGACCCCTGCGGCCCAAGCGAATGTTTCGGCCATAGCTGCACAAACTTATCGCACAAACACAACATGTAGCGATCACAGGATAGGACCGCGTCAAAAGATATCCTTTTGGCCACCCAAGGCTCATGTCTGGTTTCACATCTTTGGCTAAATGCCAGTGAAACAACGAAGTTTGCGCTTCTCTGTTATATTAACGAATTCTGGATGAATCGGATGGCACTTGCCGCTAAGGCAGTCTTTGTCGATTTCAACCTCTAAAACTGCTCTGAATTGTCAAAAAAAGAATTGACCTCTTGTGGTGATCTACGCCAGTTTGTGTGGGCCGACGCAGAGAACCACTACATATAGTGGCGCCGAGGCGCAGGGGCATACTATCTCCCAATTGAGCCAGCTTTGTCGAAAAAAGCTGCATCATGCCCGAAAGGGCGTGGGGGATGGGGTGTTGCCAAAACAAAGACGGTCAGAGCGCGTTAGACGCTGGCAAGCCGCAGGAACAGTAATTTGGCTTAGTAAATGAGGCAGTCATGAAAATTGAACGTAGTTTTACGCGGGCCGGCGAAGATGCTTATGCCGATCTGGAATTCAACATCACATCGTCCGAGATTCGGAATCCAGATGGCACAACCGTGTTTAAACTCGATGAGGTCGAAGTCCCTCAAGGGTGGAGCCAGGTTGCCTCCGATGTGATTGCTCAGAAATACTTCCGCAAAGCCGGTGTTCCTGCCGCAATGAAGCCGGTCAAGGAAAAGGGTGTTCCCGAATTCCTTTGGCGCCACGTGGCCGACGAAAAGGCGCTGGAGGCTATGCCGGAGGACCAGCGCTATGGTGGCGAAACAAGCGCCAAGCAGGTCTTCCGGCGCCTTGCAGGGGCATGGGCCTATTGGGGCTGGAAAGGCGGCTATTTCACCACTGAGGCCGATGCACAGGCCTATTTCGATGAAATGCAGCTGATGCTGGCGCGCCAGATGGCAGCGCCCAACAGCCCGCAATGGTTCAACACCGGCCTGCATTGGGCATATGGCATCGATGGTCCGGCCCAAGGCCACCATTATGTCGATTACAAAACCGGCAAACTGACCAAATCCACCTCGAGCTACGAGCATCCACAGCCGCATGCCTGCTTCATCCAAGGTGTGAAGGATGATCTGGTGAATGAAGGCGGCATCATGGACCTGTGGGTACGTGAAGCGCGTCTGTTCAAATATGGCTCGGGCACGGGCACCAATTTCTCGCATCTGCGGGGCGAGGGCGAGAAGCTGTCGGGCGGTGGTAAATCATCGGGCCTGATGGGCTTCCTGAAGATCGGTGACCGCGCTGCGGGCGCGATCAAATCGGGCGGCACAACGCGCCGCGCGGCCAAGATGGTGATCGTCGATGCCGACCACCCCGATATTGAAGCCTTCATCGATTGGAAGGTGAAGGAAGAGCAGAAAGTGGCCTCCTTGGTGGCTGGCTCGAAGATGCATGAGAAGATGCTCAACGGGTTGTTCTCGGCTGTGAAGGGCTGGGATGGCTCGGCCGAGGATGCCGTTGATCCCGCCAAAAACACACAGCTTAAAGACGCAATCCGCGCGGCCAAAAAGGTTGCAATCCCCGAGACTTACGTCAAGCGGGTGCTGGATTACGCAAAGCAGGGCTACACCTCGATTGAATTCCCGACCTATGACACCGATTGGGATAGCGAAGCCTATAGCTCGGTCTCGGGCCAGAACTCCAACAACTCGATCCGCGTGACCGATGCCTTCCTCAAGGCCATCGAGAATGACGAGGATTGGGCGCTGCTCAGCCGTGTAAATGGCGAGGCGACAAAGACCATCAAAGCCCGCGATCTGTGGGAAAAGGTGGGCCATGCCGCTTGGGCCTGTGCCGATCCCGGCATCCAGTATCATGACACCGTCAATGCATGGCACACATGCCCTGAAGATGGTCCGATCCGCGGCTCGAACCCGTGCTCGGAATATATGTTCCTTGATGATACGGCCTGTAACCTTGCCTCGATGAACTTGCTGAAGTTCTACAAAGACGGCCAGTTCGACGCCGAGGCCTATATCCACGCGACACGTCTTTGGACGCTGACGCTGGAAATTTCGGTGATGATGGCGCAATTCCCCTCCAAGGAGATTGCACAACTGTCCTATGACTTCCGCACGCTTGGTCTTGGTTATGCCAATATCGGTGGCCTGCTGATGAATATGGGCTTTGGCTATGACAGCCCCGAGGGCCGTGCGCTTTGCGGCGCGCTGACCGCGCTGATGACGGGTGTATCCTACGCCACTTCCGCCGAGGTCGCCTCTGAGCTTGGCTCTTTCTCTGGCTATGAGCGCAACGCGAACCATATGCTGCGCGTCATCCGCAACCACCGCAATGCCGCCTATGGCAAGGCGGATGGCTATGAAGAGGTCAATGTCACGCCCGTGCCGCTGGACCGCGCCAATTGCCCCGATGACCGTCTGGTCGCCCTTGCGCGCAATGCATGGGACGAGGCGCTGACGCTTGGTGAAAAGCACGGCTTCCGCAACGCACAGACCACCGTGATCGCGCCCACAGGCACGATCGGTCTCGTGATGGATTGTGACACCACAGGCATCGAGCCTGACTTCGCCTTGGTGAAGTTCAAAAAGCTCGCAGGCGGTGGCTATTTCAAGATCATCAACCAATCTGTGCCAGCCTCGCTGACCAAGCTGGGGTATTCCTCCAGCCAGATCGAAGAAATCATCGCCTATGCGGTGGGTCACGGCACCATCGGCAATGCGCCGGGCCTGAACCACACATCGCTGATCGGCCATGGCTTTGGCAAAGCGGAGCTGGAAAAGATCGAAGTGGCTCTGCCTTCGGCCTTTGATATCCGCTTTGTGTTCAACCAATGGACCTTGGGCGAGGAATTCTGCACCAAGACCTTGGGCATCCCTGCCGAAAAGCTGAATGACCCGACCTTTGATCTGCTGCGTCACCTCGGCTTCTCCAAGAAAGATATCGAAGCGGCCAATGATCATGTCTGCGGCACGATGACTTTGGAAGGCGCGCCCTTCCTAAAGGACGAGCATCTCAGCGTCTTTGATTGCGCCAATCCTTGCGGCAAGAAGGGTAAGCGCTATCTCAGCGTCGACAGCCATATCCATATGATGGCGGCGGCTCAGTCCTTCATCTCGGGCGCGATCTCCAAGACGATCAACATGCCCAATGACGCCACTATCGAGGATTGCCAGAAAGCCTATGAGCTGAGCTGGTCCTTGGGTGTGAAAGCCAATGCGCTCTATCGTGACGGCTCCAAGCTGAGCCAGCCTCTGGCCGCCGCTCTGGTCGAGGATGATGACGAGGCTGCCGAAACCCTCGAGACAGGCAACCCGCAGGAAAAAGCGCAAGTGCTGGCCGAGAAGATCATCGAGAAGGTGATCGTCAAGGAAATCGTCAAGGCCGAGCGTGAAAAGCTGCCACAGCGCCGCAAAGGCTATACGCAAAAGGCGATTGTGGGTGGCCATAAGGTCTATCTGCGGACAGGCGAATATTCCGATGGTGCGCTTGGTGAGATCTTCATCGATATGCATAAAGAAGGCGCGGGCTTCCGTGCGATGATGAATAACTTCGCCATCGCCGTCTCGGTTGGTCTGCAATATGGCGTGCCGCTTGAGGAATTCGTCGATGCCTTCACCTTCACCAAATTCGAGCCCTCGGGCATGGTTCAGGGCAATGACTCGATCAAGAACGCGACCTCGATCCTTGATTATATCTTCCGCGAATTGGCGGTCTCCTATCTCGACCGGACTGATCTGGCGCATGTGAAGCCTGAAGGTGCGAGCTTTGACGATATGGGCCGTGGCGTAGAAGAGGGCGTGTCGAATGTGACGCCTGTCTCGGAGAGCGCGGCCTCCAAATCGCTTCAGGTGCTCAAGCAGATCAGCTCCACAGGCTATCTGCGCAAGCGCGTCCCGCAGGATCTGGTTGTGCTGCAGGGCGGGGCATCCGCAGCGCAGGCTGACCCCGTGACGACCTTGGAAACCCTTGTTCCCGAGATCAAAAGCGGCGGCACCATTGCCGAGGCCACAGGCACCACAGCCGTAACAACCGGCAGCGTCGAGATGGATGCACGTACCAAAGCGAAGATGCAGGGCTATGAGGGCGAGGCCTGCGGCGAATGTGGCAACTACACGCTGGTGCGCAACGGCACCTGCATGAAGTGCAACACTTGCGGTGGCACCAGCGGCTGTAGCTAAGCACAAGAGATCGGGCGCGCCGCTTTTACCAGCGGTGCGCCTGAAACACGGGGCGGGTGCGCTCGCCCCTGACGCGTATCAGGCCGCAGGCAAAAACTACGGGCGGTAATAAAGAGTGAGCCTGATAAGCGAGACTTGGGGGTGCTTTTCGCACCCCCTTTTTCTTTGCGGAGCGGCCTAGGCGTTAGATGCCAGCCCAAGCAGGACGTCAATAAAGTTGCGGACGGCCTCGCCTGCATCTGGGACGAAATAGAAAATCGCGCCAAGCACGATGACCGCGCCGAGCACCCATCCAAGGCCCTCAAGGAAACCGCTGAGCAAAGCGCCGAGCGTTGTCATAGCAGAGTGTTTCATGATCAAACCTCCTTAAACCATATTATTTATGTTTGGGGATCGGTTTGAATTTTCAATTCATCGCGTGACGGGCGGGCGGAAAGCTGCCTGTGTTGGATGACGTGATCAGAATAAAAGCGCCCAAGGGGCGCTTTTTCATTGTGCTGCAATGGGGTGCAGGGTGGGGCTAGTCTTTGCTGCGTAATTTGACGGATTTTCGATGCGCCCACACCGCGCGCAAAACCAGCAGCGCTGCAATGCCCAGACCCGCCAGAGCGGCAAGATGCGACGGGTCACTGACCCAATGGCCCGCTATGGCCGCCCCATGGCCCGGATGCCCCATTGCAGGTGAGGCCGTGAGGGCCAGCATCAGTGCAAAATAACGGTTCATGGGGTGTCCTCCGCGTAAGTCTGTTTGAGCCAGATTAAACGCGCGGCTGGCAGACTTGCCATGGAGGGGCGGGGCCTCAGGCGGCATGGCGATTGGAGGGGCTGTTTTTTGGGCAGCCCGACGGCGGACTGCCCGATATTTACGCAGGCTGAGGTCAGCCTGTGATGGGCGTGAAGCTATAACCCTCGCCCTCGCGCGTGACATGGCCGATCCCGCCCTCGGGCAGGTGGAAGCCGATCAGTTTCATCTCGTCACTGGCCACTTGATCAAGAACCGCCGCACGGGTCTGCGCGCCAAGCGCGCCATCCTGATCCGAGCCCGAGGCCCAAGCGGGGCGTGCAAAGCTGATATGATCATTCGTGGCGACATCGCCAAGGATAAAGGCCGTCTCTGTGCCATCCGAGAGAAGGAAGGACATATGGCCCGGCGTATGGCCCGGTGTCAGCATCGAGGTCACGCCTGGCAGGATTTCGGTGCCGCTTTGGATGCGGGTGATCTGATCGCCTAGCATGCTCAACCGCCGCTCGGCCCCTGCGGCGAAGGCTGCGCGCGCCTCACCGATGGAGCTTGGGGTGGCAGGGTCCGTCCAATAGGCAAATTCGGTCTCGCCCATCATATGTTCGGCATTGAAGAAGGTGGCTTCGTCGAAATCATCCAGCACGCCCCAGAGATGGTCGGGATGGCCATGGGTGAAGACGACATGGGTGATGTCATCCGCCGCGATCCCTGCCGCATCCAGCGTGTCGATCAATTGGCCAGCCGTGTTCTGGAAGGAAAAGCCCGAGCCCGTATCGAATAAAACCAGCCGATCCTCATGGCGCAGCAGTGTGATGTTGCAAGGCGGGGTGAGGGGGGCTGTTCGGTCGATCCCGAACTCGCTCAGGAGGGGGGCGAGCGCGTCCTGATCCATCGGGCCAAAGATGAAATCGGCGGGCAGGGTGAGATTTCCATCGCTGAGCGTGGTGATCTCCATCCCGCCCATGGTCAGGCTTGTCTGGCTCCAGACCCGCGCGGGCAGGGCGGTTGCGGCCATGGTTGCCGCTGCAGTCGCCAGAAACTGGCGTTTTGTAAGGGTCATTTTTGGTCCTCCCGATAATGCGGCGAGGCTAGCGGAGTTTTATATATTCATAAAGCGTAATATTTGGGGGCTTTGCCCCCGCCACCGCTTGGCGGTGTCTCCCCCAAAGTATTTGAGAAGCAAAGAGGGGCGCGTGCGCACGGCTTTAGGCGGCAAGGCCTGCGCGGAAGGCCGAGGGGGTCTTGCCTGATTCCTGACTGAAGGCGCGGGTGAAATAAGCGGGCGAGGAATAGCCCAAATAGTCCGCGATATCTTTGGCCGACATCTTTGTATCAGCCAGCAAGCGCCGCGCCTCGCTTGTTAGGCGTTCGGTCAGCAGCGCATGGGCAGGCCGCCCCGCAGCGCTTCGACAGACGCGGGACAGATGTGTTGGTGTCACGCCAAGAAGGGCCGCGAAATCGGCAACGCTATGGCCCTGACGGAACTGGTTTTCCATCAGAGAGGCGAAATTTTCGACCAGAAGATGTGCTTTGTTGCGCGTTTGCGCATTGCCATAGCGCGCCAGCATGCGCTCGATCCAGGTGGAGATCAGAAGACTATGCCCTGCCAAGGCGCGATCCATGGCGGGGGCGGCGGCTGCGATCTCACGCTCGATATTGTCGATATAGCCCGTCAGCATTCCCTGAGATTCGACTTGAGAAATACGCAGCAGAAGCGACGCCTCTGGCAGCCGCAGATAGGGATCGGCGGGCATTTGCAGCATCAAACCTTGCACCTGCGCGGGCAATTCGATCGAGAACATCGTCGCGGGGGGCACGAAGATCGCCGTGTTGGGGCCATAGCCGCGTGTGATGCAATTGACCGAGTGGCGTGCCGATCCGCGGGTGATCCAGAAGAGGCGGTTATGCGGGCTGGAATGCAGATCCTCACTCCGCCAGCTTGCGCGCATCCGCAAAGCGCCGAGCGAGGCAACCGCAAATTCTGGTGTCGGATCACTATTCATGGCGAATAGTCGTATATGTTGAAATAGTGAAAGAAAAGCTTAAATTCTCTTTCGATAGAGACTTATTATCTATTGATATGTGCTAGGGCTGTAAGAGCTTCCTCCAAGCCCCCATCCTTGCACGGAACCATGTTCGTTGCCGCTTGGCATATTGGCGGCTTGCGATAATGGCGTCTTCGCGGGCTTGTTCCAAACTGATCTCGCCTTTGAGATGGGCGATCAATTCGGGCGCGCCGATGGCTTTGGCCGCACCGCCTGCCTGTTCCCAACGGGGCAGATTGGCGCGGGCTTCCTCCAGCGCGCCGTGCTCCAGCATGAGATCAAAGCGGCGCGCGATCCGTTCGGCCAGCCAATCCCGCTCGGCCTCGATCACAAGGGGCAAGCAGGCCGAGAGCGGAAGGCGCGGGGCAGGCGTGTCATCCTGCCAATCCGATAATGGCCGCCCTGTGGCGCGCGAGACCTCCCAGCCGCGCTGGACGCGCGCGCGGTTCTTGAGGTCGATCCGGGCTACAAGCACGGGGTCCTCGCGCTGTAACTCGGCCAAAAGCTGCGCATCCGTCATCTGGTCCGCCTGCTGCCGTATTTCGGGGGGCGTGGCGGGGATTTCGGCCAGACCTTCGGTCAAGGCGCGGAAATAGAGGCCCGTTCCCCCGACAATAACGGGGCGCATTCCGTCGCTTAAATAGGGTTCCAGATCACGCAGCCAATGGCCGACGGAATACTCGGCCTCGAAGGGAACATGGCCGTAAAGGGCATGGGGGCTGCGCGCTTCTTCCTGTTCGGAGGGGCGCGCGGTGAGCAGGCGCCAGCCCTCATAGACCTGCAGCGCATCGGCATTGATGATCCGCCCGCCACCCTGTGCGATGATCCTTGCGGCCAAGGCAGATTTTCCTGCAGCGGTTGGCCCCGCGATCAAAACGGGCAGGTCATTTGGTATTTTGTCTAAATCTATCAATGCACTGCCAGCTCTTCTTGAGAGAAATTCCTTGCAAGTTTCTATCTGGCATAGATCGCGTGCCATGTTGAACCCATCGCCTTTTTAGACCATGGTGCGCCAAGCTCAATCCAGTCAAAGCCCAAGCTTGCGCAAGCAGGCCGGTTTTGCCACGCCTAAAGAGGACCTTATGGCTGAAAATACTCCCTCCGTTGATCCGCTCTATAATCGCGTCATGTTGAAAATCTCAGGTGAGGCGCTGATGGGAGATCAGGGTTTTGGTCTGCATCCCCCCACCGTGGAGCGCATCGCGCGCGAGGTGAAATCGGTCCATGATCTTGGCGTCGAGATTTCGATGGTGATCGGCGGCGGCAATATCTTTCGCGGATTGCAGGGCAGCGCCCAAGGGATGGAGCGCACAACCGCCGATTATATGGGCATGCTGGCCACAGTGATGAATGCGCTGGCGATGCAAAGCGCGCTTGAGGAAATCGGAGTTTTCACCCGCGTGATAAGCGCGATCCCGATGGATCAGGTCTGCGAGCCCTATATCCGCCGCCGTGCCGTGCGCCATCTGGAAAAACAGCGTGTCGTGATTTTCGCGGCTGGCACAGGCAACCCCTATTTCACCACGGATACCGCCGCGACTTTGCGCGCCAATGAGATGAAATGTGAAGCGATCTTTAAGGGAACTAAGGTAGACGGTGTCTATGACAAGGACCCGAAGAAGCATTCAGATGCCAAACGCTATGACGAGATCACCTATGATGAGGTTCTGGCGCAGCATCTTGGCGTCATGGATGCCTCGGCGATTGCTTTGGCGCGGGAAAACCACACCCCCATTATCGTGTTCAGCCTTGATGAACCCGGCGGCTTCCGCGGGATCCTTGCGGGGCAGGGCACCTATACAAAAGTTAAGTAAACGCCTAAATAGGCGGCATCAGAGACCAACCTGACGGAGAAACGGGGCGCATGGCCGACGAAGAATTTGAACTTGATCTCGCAGATATCGAACGCCGCATGGATGGCGCTTTGGCCAGTTTGCGGACGGAATTTTCCTCTCTGCGCACAGGGCGCGCCTCGGCGTCGATGCTCGATCCGGTGATGGTGGATGCCTATGGCCAGCCCACACCGATCAATCAGGTCGGCACCGTCAATGTGCCCGAGCCGCGTATGGTCACCATCAATGTCTGGGATAAGGGCATGGTCGGTAAGGTTGAAAAGGCGATCCGCGAGAGCGGGCTTGGCATCAACCCGCAGCTCAATGGCACAATCATCATGCTGCCGATCCCCGAATTGAACGAGGAACGCCGCCGCGAATTGACCAAGGTCGCCGCTCAATATGCAGAAAGCGCGCGCGTCTCGGTGCGCAATGTGCGCCGCGACGGGATGGACCAGATCAAGAAAGCCAAATCAAATGGCATGAGCGAGGATGACCAGAAAATCTGGGAATCCGAGGTGCAGGAGCTGACGGATGCGCATATCGCTAAGGTCGATAAGGCGCTCGAAAGCAAGCAAGCCGAAATCATGCAGGTCTGAGCGCAGGGGCGGATCAGACGGGCGCTTGAATAACCGATTGGGGAATGGGTCAAATGGGCAAGACAGGCGGCAAGGCCGAACATGTTGCCATCATCATGGATGGCAATGGCAGATGGGCGCAGATGCGCAACCGTCCTCGGCTTGTGGGCCATCATGCGGGCGCCAAACGCGTAAAGGAGATCGTTCAGGCCTGCCCTGATGCGGGGGTGAAATACCTCACGATTTTTGCCTTTTCGACCGAGAATTGGAAACGCACCCAAACCGAAGTTGCGGGGCTGATGCGCCTGTTCAAACGCTATCTGCGCCGTGAGGCCCAAGATTTGCTGGAAAATGGCGTGCGCGTGCGGTTCATCGGGGACCGCGTGCGGCTTGAGCCTGCTTTGGTTGATATGATGGATAATCTGGAATTGCTCACAGCGGGCAATGACAAGATCAACCTGACGGTTGCCATCAATTACGGTGGTCGGGATGAGGTTTCGCGCGCGACCAAGCGATTGGCCTATGATGTGGCCGCAGGCAAGCTGGACCCCAAGGATGTGAATGACGAAACCCTGCCGCGCTATCTGGACACCTGTGTTTTGCCCGACCCTGATCTGGTGATCCGCACCAGTGGCGAGGCGCGGATCTCGAACTTCCTGCTCTGGCAATCGGCCTATGCGGAATACGAATTTATCGACACGCTCTGGCCTGATTTTACAGCGCAGGAATTCGGCGAAGTGGTTGCCCGTTTCGGCACGCGTGAACGGCGTTTCGGCGCGGTTCTGGCCTGAACATATAAGGCGCGGACCGATCATGACAGAACGCGCTGGACAGTTTTCCGACCTCTTTGCCCGTCTCATCACAGCGCTGATCATGGCCGTTATCGGCTTGGCAGCGGTCTGGATTGGCGGGGGCTGGTTCAAGCTGTTCGTGGCCGTGATCGTGGCCGTGCTGATCTGGGAATTGGCGCAAATGCTGGGGGGCGAGCGCAAGCGCGCCCTGTCTTTGGGCGGTTTTGCGGCGGCCGTTATCCTGATTTCGGGCCATTTGCCCGCTGCTTTGGGGCTGAGCCTGCCCTTGCTGTTCCTCGTGGCCTTTGCTGGTGTCGCAGCGCTTGAGCGGCACCGCACACTTTATATGCCGCTGGCCATGCTGATCATGCTGGCCGCTTATGGGTTGATTGTGCATCGCGACAGTTTCGGGCTGACTTGGATGCTCTGGCTGGTGCTGGTGGTGGTTGCGACCGATATCTTGGGCTATTTTGCAGGCCGCATTTTTGGCGGTCCAAAATTCTGGCCGCGTGTCAGTCCCAAGAAAACTTGGTCGGGCACAATCGCAGGCTGGATCGGCGCGGGGGGCGTGGGCGCGATCTTCATGATGCTGACAGGGGCAGGGGTGCAGGTCATCGGCATTTCGGTGGCGCTGTCGATGGCAAGCCAGATGGGCGATATCGCGGAATCGGCGGTGAAACGGAAAATGGGCGTCAAAGACAGCTCCAACCTTCTGCCTGGCCATGGCGGCGTGTTTGACCGCTTTGACGGAATGCTGGGGGCCGCAATGCTGCTTTTGATCGTGGAAAGCTTGACCTCCTTCCCGCCAATGCCACCCTTGTAGGCAAAGGGAGAGGTCACACCATGCGCGTCAGTATTTTCGGAGCGACAGGCTCCATCGGCCAGAACACCCTTGATCTGATCCGCCGTGATCGCGAGGCCTATCGCATTATCGCCCTGACAGGTGGGGCCAATATCGCGCAACTGGCGGCGGATGCGATTGAATTCAAAGCGGAAATTGCGGTCACCGCTGATGAGGCAAAACTGCCCGCCCTGCGCGACGCGCTTGCCGGCCATGGCATTGAGGCGGCGGCAGGCGCGGGCGCTTTGCTCGAGGCCGCGGATCGCCCCGCAGATTGGGTGATGTCGGCCATCGTCGGCGCGGCAGGGCTTGCCCCAGGCTTTCATGCGTTGCGCCATGGCACGACCTTGGCTTTGGCCAATAAGGAAAGCCTTGTCACGGCGGGGCAGCTTTTGCTGTCCGAGGCCAAGGCCCATTCCGCACGTATCCTGCCCGTCGACAGTGAACATTCCGCCGTGTTCCAAGCCCTTGTCGGCGAAGATATGGATGCCGTTGAGCGGATCATCATCACCGCCTCGGGCGGGGGCTTGCGCGACTGGCCGCTGGAAAAACTGGCTGATGCCACGCTGGCCGATGCAGGGGCGCATCCCAATTGGGATATGGGCCAGCGGATCACCATCGACAGTGCGTCTATGTTTAACAAAGCCTTGGAACTTATTGAAACGCGTGAGTATTTTGAGGTTGGCCCTGATCTGATTGAGACGGTCGTGCACCCGCAATCCATTGTGCACGCCTTGGTCGGGTTTCGGGATGGGGCCTTGATGGCGCATCTGGGCGCGCCCGATATGCGCCATGCAATCGGCTATGCTCTGCATTGGCCCGAGCGGCGCGATCTGCCCGTGGCGCGCATTGATCTGGCCGAGCTTGCAAAGCTGGAATTCCACAGCCCCGATCTGGCGCGCTATCCCGCTTTGCGCCTTGCCCGCGAGG
Source organism: uncultured Paracoccaceae bacterium (assembly GCA_965656935.1). GTDB lineage: Bacteria > Pseudomonadota > Alphaproteobacteria > Rhodobacterales > Rhodobacteraceae > M30B80. The sequence goes on along the minus strand of CBFHMG010000007.1, from coordinate 2,925 downwards.
TGATGGAAACGCGCGGCGCTGCGGGCTGTGTCTTCAATGCGGCCAAGGAAATCGCGCTGGACGGGTTTATCGCAGGCGAGATCGGTTTCATGCAGATGTCAGCGGTGGTCGAGGCCACCCTAGACGCCATGTCGCAGGAATTTCGCCTTACTGATGCCATAGAGACCCTTGAGAGAGTGCTGCAAACAGACCATCTGGCAAGGATACGCGCGCAAGAACAGCTGCGCGCCATCAAGGAGCAGAGCTGATATGGAATTCATCCCACAATTTGGTGGCGTCGTCTTTACCATCCTGGCCTTCGTGGTGGCCTTGTCGATCATCGTCGCGATCCATGAATATGGTCATTATATCGTCGGGCGCTGGTCGGGCATTCATGCCGAGGTGTTTTCCATCGGATTTGGCCCTGTTCTGTTCAGCCGCACCGATAAACATGGCACGCGCTGGCAGATTGCAGCACTGCCCTTTGGCGGTTTCGTAAAGTTTTTGGGCGATAGCGATGCGGCCTCTGGCAAGGACGGGGCCGCGATGGATGCGCTCGAGATGCAAGAGCGCCGCCGCTCGATGCATGGGGCGCCGCTTTGGGCGCGCTCGGCCACCGTGGCGGCTGGCCCTGTGTTCAATTTTATCCTGTCGATCCTCGTCTTTGCGGCCTTCAGCTTTTTCATGGGGCAGGCGGTCAATGAGGCGCTGGTCGGCGAGCCGCGCGATCTGCCCGCCGAGATTGTTACGCTGGAGGAAGGCGATCTGATCTTGTCGATCGAGGGCAATCCCGTGGCTGATCTGGCCGATCTGTTTGTCGTTTCCGACGAGATCGAGCCCGCACCTATGGTCACCTATGAGATCGAGCGGGGCGGCCGCCTGCTCAGCGTCGAGGCCGCCAGCCCGCTGATCCCTTATGTGCAAGGCGTGCAGCCGCAATCGGCAGCGATTGATGCAGGGATTTTGGAAGGCGATGTCATCACATCGGTCAATGGCGACCCGATCTATGCCTTTAAGGAATTGCGCGAGGCGGTCGAGACCTCCGAAGGCGCCCCGATGGAGATCGGCCTGTGGCGCGCGGGCGAACAGATTGATGTTACCCTCAGCCCGCGCCGCGTTGATCTGCCCTTGGCCGAGGGCGGTTTCGAGACCCGCTGGCTAATCGGCATCTCGGGCGGTTTGTTATTCACCCCGCAGACCGAATCTGTCGGACCACTCGCGGCCATCGGCTTTGGCATCGAGCAGACAGGCTCGATCATCCAATCCTCGCTCTCGGGGCTTTGGCATATGATCACAGGCGCGATTTCCAGCTGTAATCTGCAAGGCCCGATCGGCATTGCCGAGACATCAGGCGAGGTGGCCAGCCAAGGTCTGGACAGCTTCATTTGGTTCATCGCCGTTTTGTCGACGGCGGTGGGGCTTTTGAACCTGTTCCCGATCCCCGTTCTGGATGGGGGGCATCTGGTGTTTCACGCCTATGAGGCAGTGGTTGGCCGTCCACCTTCAGATAAGGCGATGCGCATCTTCATGACTGCCGGTCTGACAATGATGCTGTCCCTGATGCTCTTTGCACTGACCAACGACCTGTTCTGCTAAGCGCGGGCGCGCTCCTGCGGGGCGATTTTCAAAGAATCGCCCCGCGCCAGCCCAATTCAAGCCACATTCCTTCGGCATCCCAGCCCCAGCCTGTGCGCATACCGCGCCAAACCTCAGGGGGCCGCCATGAAGATGATCAATGACAGCTATCGCAGCATCTCTTTTGTTGTGTTCATGAACATGGACCGTCTTGTGATTATCGCAATGATCACAGGGGCTTTGGCCTTGGCCAGCGTGCTGTTTTCCCAAGTCGTGATCTCCTGATCCCGCAAGGCTTTCCCGCGATTGGCCCGATCACCTGTGGGTCTTATGTGCATATCCCAGTGGATAACTTGACCTGTTGCGGATCAAGATCGTCGAGTTGGTTTTGACATGGCCCATGCAGCGGGTTAGGGATGCTTGCAAAACGCGGTAAAGAAAAAGGCTATAATCGATGAGGAACCTAAAAGGGGTTTGGGCGGTGCTTTCGCGAGCGCGTGCTCATCTGGTTCTAGCGGCTGTGATGTCCGTTTCGGTCACGTTTCTGGCCTTGCCAGCAGCAGCACAGGATTTCCAGTTCAACAATTTTGACGTGCAGGGCAACCAGCGGATCGAAACGGCGACCATTCTGACCTTCGCGGGCATCCCCGCAGGTGAGGCCGTATCAGGCGGTGTGGTGAATGACGCGCTGCAACGCCTGCAGAATTCGGGCCTGTTTGAAACCGTGGAAGTTGTACCGCGTGGCAGCACGCTGACCATCATCGTGCAGGAATACCCCACGATCAACCGCATCAATATCGAAGGCAATGACCGCCTTGATGATGAAAACCTGCTGGAAATTCTGGCCTCGCAGCCGCGCCGCGTTTATTCGCCGTCTGTGGCTGAACAAGATGCCGAAGCGATCACAGCCGCTTACCGCCAGTCGGGCCGTTTGACGGCAACCGTGACCCCGCAGATCATCCGCCGCTCCGACAACCGCGTGGATCTGGTGTTTGAAGTGACCGAAGGCCGCGTGATCGAGACCGAGCGGATCGCCTTTGTTGGCAACCGTTCCTATTCCGACCGCCGCTTGCGCCGCGTGCTGGAATCCACCCAAGCAGGCTTCTTCCGCGCGATCGTGTCGCGCGACACCTTCGTGGCCGACCGTGTGGCGTTCGACCAGCAGCTTCTGACCGATTTCTATCGCGAACGCGGCTTTGTTGATTTCGAAGTGCAATCCGTGGTGCCCGAGCTGACGCGCAGCCGCGACGCCTATTTCATCACCTTCAATATCATCGAAGGTCAAAGCTTCGATTTTGGGGAACTGACCGCGACCAGCGATCTTCCCGATGTGGATATCGAGGCCTATCAGGATGCCATCCGCCTGCGTCC
>CBFHMG010000006.1:0-177154 GCA_965656935.1 uncultured Paracoccaceae bacterium | reverse complement strand
TTAAAGAGGTACGTGAGCTGGGTTTAGAACGTCGTGAGACAGTTCGGTCCCTATCTGCCGTGGGTGTAGGATACTTGAGAGGAGTTGCCCCTAGTACGAGAGGACCGGGGTGAACGATCCACTGGTGGACCTGTTGTGGCGCCAGCCGCAGTGCAGGGTAGCTATGATCGGAAAGGATAACCGCTGAAGGCATCTAAGCGGGAAGCCCCCCTCAAAACAAGGTATCCCTGAGAGCCGAGGTAGACCACCTCGTCGATAGGCCGGAGATGTAAGTGCAGTAATGCATTCAGTTGACCGGTACTAATTGCTCGATAGGCTTGATTTGATCCAGTAGAAGAAAGACTTCTACAATCAATCAGCATCACTCAATAAAGCTTGACTTGGTAAATAGTGTTTCTTTCTCGGTTTGGTGGTCATAGCGTGAGCAAAACACCCGGATCCATTCCGAACCCGGCCGTTAAGTGCCACTGCGCCAATGGTACTGCATCTTAAGGTGTGGGAGAGTAGGTCGCCGCCAAACCTAGTAAGAAACACTAGATCTCTCTAAACGATATCAAAATATCCCAAATCATATACAAAATTGGGATAAAATGGCGCGGGGTGGAGCAGCCCGGTAGCTCGTCAGGCTCATAACCTGAAGGCCGCAGGTTCAAATCCTGCCCCCGCAACCAAATAAAACAAAACTATATCAATACCATAAAAGCCGCCCTCGGGCGGCCTTGCGTGTTCTCAAACCCACGCTGGAAGCACTGTGGAAACAAAAGTGCTGTTACTGTCTGGCTTAATGTTGGAATAAATTTTCCATAATTACGACGCGTCGCTGCGGTGCTATTCTGGCGACCGAAGCGCCTTTACGGCAACCGCGAGGGCGGTTGCGAGTGTGACCGAAGCATTCAGCGCCTTGACGCCACCGATCTCATCTTCCTGTACCAGCAACAGCTCAGGGGCGAATTCCGCAATGGGGCAATGCTCGGAATCTGTGAGGCAATGAACGGGAATGCCGCGTTTGGCCGTTGCCTCAGCCAGGTTCACTGTCTCATCGGAAAATGGTGCATAGGTGACCGCGAAAAGAACATCACCCTCAAAAATGGACGGCGCGGCATATAACATCCCAGCCCCGAAATGCAGCTGTGCCGGAACGCCCAATTGGTTAAACGTGTAGGCCATGCTGCTGACAACCGAGAAGGCCCGCCTGAGACCCACGAGATGCACGACCCGTGCGCGCGCCATATCTCTGGCAATTCGGTCAAGCCCCTCATTTGTTACGGTATTGGCTATTCCCATAAGGGATTTATGGCCCGCCTCCGCGAAATCCGCCAAGAGCCGCCCTGTTCCAACCGCCCCTTCCGCGCGCAGCGTTGCCAGCCGCGTATCATCGTCGGGGCGGAACTCGGTGAAGCGTTCGCGGAACAGCGATTGCATTTCGCTATAACCAGAAAACCCGAGCGCCTGACAAAACCGCATATAGACGGATGGCGCCACATCGCAGGCCTTGGCCATCTCGGATACTGTGGACACACCAATCAGGTGAAGATGCCGTCGTGTGAAGCTGGCGCATTGCTTAAGACGCTTGGGCAGATCTTCCATGACGGCATCCAGCCGTTCAATCACATCGGTGACACGTCTTGGCGCATCCAAAACCGGGTTCTGGTCTTTCATAGCTGTCCCCATCTTGACAGGACTAGTTTAGCGGCACATCACTAAAATGGAATATAAATTCCATATATTCGATTCGTAAGGGCGTCATTCTTTGCCGTTGCGATGTTTTTCGGCGTCTTGGGAGGAATACCATGAAAGTTGCGCTCTTTGGCGCTGGTCGGATCGGAAAGGTCCATGCTGCGTCTGTCAAAATGGACCCAAGGTCTGACCTTGTCGCCGTCACAGATGTGATGAGCGAGGCGGCTGAAGCCCTCGCCAAGGAGCAGGGGATCGAGGCGCGGAGCGCAGATGAAATTCTTGCCGATACCAGCATTGATGCCATCCTGATCGCGTCGTCGACCAATACCCATGCCGATCTGATCGAAGCGGGCGTGAAAGCCGGCAAAGCGATTTTCTGTGAAAAGCCGATCGATCTCGACCTGCCGCGCGCCTTGGAGGTTCGCAAGATTGCAGCCGGCCATGACAAGCCGTTGATGATGGGCTTTAATCGCCGCTTTGACCCCAATTTTGCCTCCGTAAAGGCCGCGTTGGATGCAGGCGATGTTGGCAAGGGCGAAATGCTGGCGGTCACCTCCTATGATCCCGCGCCGCCCCCAGTGAGCTATATCAAGGTCTCGGGCGGGCTATACCGCGATATGATGATCCATGATTTTGACATGTGTGCATTCCTGTTCGGCATGCCGAAAACGGTGATGGCGCATGGCTCTTGTCTGGTTGATCCCGAGATCGGTGCAGCCGGTGATGTTGATACAGCCGTTGTCGTTCTGACCTATGCGGATGGGCGTCTGGCCACGATCCGCAATTCGCGCCGTGCCCCTTACGGCTATGACCAGCGCGTAGAGGTTCTGGGCTCGGACGGCACATTGGCCGCCGAGAACGAGATCGAGAATACCATGGTGAAATCCACGGTTGATGGTGTTGTCTCGGCAAAACCCGTTTACTTCTTTCTGGAACGCTATATGCGCGCCTATTCGATCGAATGGTCGGCCTTTGTGGATGCATGCGTTGATGGCAAGCCTGTTCCTGCCTCGATCCAAGATGGTGTAAATGCCTTGGCACTGGCTGAGGCGGCGAATAAGTCGCTTGAAACAGGCCGCCCTGTCGAAATCACTTCGGATATGACAGGAGCCTAAGGCATGGCTTTCACGCTTGCAGCCTGTGCTGAGATGCTCTGGCAGGATAAACCCATCGAATGGCGCTGTGCGCGATTGGATGAAATGGGGTTTCAGGTTGGGCTGTGGAACTGGCCCGATCATGATCTTGAAAAGCTGCAGGGCTCTGGCGCGACTTTCTCGATCATGAACGGCTATCTTGAGGGGCGGCTTGCCGATGATGAGGGCGCCGAGATGCTGCTGGCATCTGCCCGTCAAACGGCAGAGGTCGGCAAGCGCCTTGGCGTGGCGCGACTCAATCTGCACGGGACAGGCCTTGGCGATGGAGGACGGCCCGTGCTGGCCGAGGTTGCGACCCCCTTGAAATGGGTCAAGGCGCTGGATACGTTGAACCGCATCTGTGATCTGGCGGAAGAGATGGGTGTCGTTTTCACATTGGAAAACCTCAACCTGCCCGTGGATCATGCAGGCGTGCCCTTCGCGCGTGCCGAGGAGACCTTGGCTTTGGTGTCCTCAGTCGATCGCCCTGAATTGCGGCTCAATCTCGACCTCTATCATGCGCAAATCGGTGAGGGGAATTTGATCGAGCTTTGCCAAGCCTGCCTTCCATGGATCGGCGAGATTCAGGTGGCCGATGTCCCCGGACGTTGTGAGCCTGGCACGGGCGAGATCAATTACAACGGTGTGGCCAAGGCCCTTGTGGCCATGGGCTATTCCGGCCCCGTCGGCATGGAGGCTTTTGCCCAAGACACTGCCGAGGATGCCTTGGACGCGTTCCGATCTGCATTCACGGTGTAAGCCGTCAGGTTTCTGGGTTGGCGTTGGGCGCATACCGTAGCGCCATACCGCTCCAAGCCGCTCAAAGGCCATGAAGGGCGCGCGCTTATGTAATCAAAGCAAAAGCGCGCGCCTTTTGCCTTTTTTAGGTCAGCGGCACCGCGCGCGTTTCTAGCGCCGCTTGCCCTTTCGCTGAGGCACCCTGTTCCCGCGCGGCCCTGTCATGCTTGGCGTATTCTCGCGGTTTTCCTCATTCAGCTTGCTCCAGCGTTCCAGACGCTCGGGGTTCAGCTTGCCGTCTTTCAGGGCGGCCTGAACCGCGCAACCGGGTTCGTGATTATGCGTACAATCGCGGAAGCGGCAATTGGGGGCCAGCTCGGTGATCTCGGCGAATAGCATCTCCAGACCCGAGGCGACATCGCTGACGTGAAGCGACCGCATGCCAGGCGTGTCGATGACCCAGCCGCCGCCCGCAATCGCATGGAGCGATCTTGATGTTGTTGTATGGCGGCCCTTGGCGTCATCTTCGCGAATGCCGCCCGTGGCCTGTGCCTGATCATCCGTTTTCGCGGCCAAGGTGTTGAGAAGCGTTGATTTTCCCACACCGGACGAACCGACCAAGGCCACCGTTTGCCCCGTGCCGCACCATGGTTCCAAGGTCTTGATGGCTTGCGGGGTTTTGGCGTTCAGGGTCACGACCTGCAAGTCGCGTTGCAACGCGGCTGCTTGCTTTTGGTAGCTTGACGGGTCTTCGGCCTTATCGGCCTTTGTCAGGATGATGACAGGGTTGGTTCCCGCCTCATTTGCCAAGGCGAGATAACGCTCAAGGCGGGCCACGTTGAAATCATCATTGCAAGAGGTCACGATAAACAGGGTATCGACATTCGCCGCGATCAATTGCGGCGCGCGTGCCCCTTCGGTTTTCCTCTGCAACAAGGTGTGCCGCTCAAGCCCGCGCAAGACGCATTTGGTTTCGGGATCGGCAAGCACCCAATCGCCAACAGCGAGATCGGCGGTTTTCATGCCAACGGGAAGGTCCAGCCGAACGGCACCCGTCACGGAAAGTGCTGTCACGCGGGAGCGATGAACGGTCGAGATGCGCAGAGGTATCGCACCCGCATCGTCAGCCCCCACTTGGTCATCATAAAAGGCCGACCAGCCGAGAGCCGCCAAAGGTGTTTCAGAATGGTTCATCATGTTTGACACAAGCCCGTGCATGGCCGCCGTTTGGCTTTGATGCAAGTCTTTCCTTGGGACGCATCCAAGGGGCGGCTGTCTCGTCGGCCTGTCAAATCAGCGCGTGATGGCGTGGGTTAGGGTTGCGCCTAATTCCAGAACCGCCCCTTTGAGCGTGGAAAACCGCTCGGAATGATGGGTCACGGGGGCTATCGGTAGGCCTGTTTGATCGCCTGATAAAAGCGCCCTTGCGGCCTCGGTTCCGAAAACCGTGCCCGGCCCGATGCCCCGACCTGAATAGCCAAAACAGGCATAGGCTTTGGGGCCAAACTCCAGAATTTTGGGAATATAATCCGAGGTCATCGCGATCTTGCCGTGCCAGATATGCTCAAAAGGCAGCTCACCAATTTGTGGAAAGAGCGATCTGAGTTTGCGCCTTGCCCAAGCGGTATGGACCGCAGCGCCCGCCCCCCCGACATTGCCCATACCGCCGATAATCATTCGACCAGCGCGGTCGACCCTGAAAGATGTCATCACCTTCGCTGTGTCCCAGCAACCCTCGCCACCTGCCAAAATGCTTTCTCGTGTTGCGGCGTCCATGGGGATGGTGGCGAATTGGCTGTAATGCACAAGCGTGAAGGCAGGGCGGAGCGGTGCTTCGATCCCGAGGTGATAAGCATTGGTCGCAACCAGCAGAGCGTTTGCTTGCAGATCAACCCCGTTTGAGGTGATCTGCCAAGCCTCGGCCTTGCGGGCGATTTTGCTCACGGGGCTGGCTTCATGGATTGTGGCGCCCTTGGCCATCGCGGCGCGGGCAAGGCCCAAGCAATAGGAAAGCGGCTGGATCGTGCCCGCGCGCGGATCCCATAGCGCACCATGAAAGGCGTCTGAGCCGATACGCGCATCGGCCTCGGGCTTATCCAAAAGCTGCAGGGGCGCGCCAAAGCGGTTGCCTTGTCTGTGACGCTCGGCCAGATCGGCAAAGCCCGCCTGCGAATGGGCGCAATGTAGGGTACCCGCGCGGGTTGCCTCACAGGCGATGTCTTCGCGGGTGATCAGATCAAAAACGCGGTCGGGGGCTTGGCCCAGAAGCGCGACCAATTTGGTGCCTGCGGCTTCGCCCATTTGGGCGATGATCTCGTCAGGGGGCAGCCAGAGGCCTGCATTGACCAAGCCCACATTGCGCCCCGACCCGCCATAGCCGATGGTCTCGGCCTCCAGCAAACACACAGACGCGCCCATAGCGGCCGCCTCAAGCGCTGCGGCGCAACCCGTAAAGCCGCCACCGATGACCACCAGATCATACCGGCGTGAGGCCGCAAGTGGTGCGGTCTGGATCTGGTCAGTGCTGGTTTGTGCCCAAAGGCTGCTTTGCGCGGCGCTCAACGGATGGCTCTCCTGCTGTGTGTTGCATTGGCAAAGCATGTTTGCCCGCGCAAATCCAGTGGGCTATCGCTGTGCGGTCTTCCAGTCGGGGTGCACCCAAGGCTCGAGGTTCGAGGCTGGTAGGCTGCGGCCCAAGATATGATCGGCGGCTTTCTCGCCCACCATGATCGAAGGGCCGTTGAGATTGCCATTGGTGATCTGTGGAAAGATCGAACTGTCAGCCAAGCGCAGCCCGTCGATCCCGATCACACGGGCTTGCGGGTCGACCACGGCCATCGGGTCATCACGGCGGCCCATTTTTGCGGTGCCGCAAGGGTGATAGGCCGATTCAGCATGTTCGCGTATCACGGCATCCAGTTCGGCATCGCTTTGCGCGGCCTCTCCGGGCTGGATTTCATGCTTCACATAGCGCGCCATGGCAGGCTGGGCAAAGACCTCGCGGGTCAGGCGGATGGCGGTGCGGAACTCGTCCCAATCCTGATCATGGCTCATGTAATTGAACCTAATTTCGGGCGCATCGACGGGATTGGCCGAGCGCAAGCTGACCGCGCCACGTGATTTGGAGCGCATAGGCCCGACATGGGCCTGAAACCCATGCCCTTCGGCAATGGCTTGCCCGTCATAGCGCACGGCAATCGGCAGGAAGTGGAACTGGATATCGGGGTAGGTGAGACCCGCGCGCGAGCGGATGAAGCCGCAGCTTTCGAAATTATTCGACGCCCCAAGCCCTGTGCGCGTGAACAGCCATTGTGCCCCCACCATCGCCTTGCCAAAGAGGTTCCAGTATTTGGCCAGCGTGATCGGCTCGCGGCTGGCATATTGGATATACATCTCCAGATGGTCCTGCAGGTTCTGCCCCACGCCCGCGCGGTCGGCCAGAACGGGGATGCCATGCTTGGCCAGCTCAGCGCCGGGCCCTACACCTGAGAGCATCAGCAGTTTGGGCGAATTGATGGAGCCTGCGGCAAGCACCACTTCGACATTGGCGCTGATCACTTCTGACCGCCCCCCGCGCATGACGCGCACGCCCGTGGCGCGGCCATCCTTGATCTCGATCTTCTCGACCAGCCCCCGCAACAGGCTGCAATTGGGCCGTTTCAGGGCAGGGCGCAGATAGGCATTGGCCGCCGACCAGCGCCTGCCTTTGTAAACCGTCTGCTCGAAAGGCCCGAAACCCTCCTGTTTCTCACCGTTGTAATCATCCGTGACTTCATAGCCCGCCTCGCGGCCCGCCTCGACAAAGGCATGATAGAGCGGGTTCTTGCGCGGCCCGCGCGTGATGTGCAGCGGGCCATCACTGCCGCGAAAGGTCGTGTCGCCCGATCCGTCGGCAGGCCCGTGCCAGTGTTCCATCCGCTGGAAATAGGGCAGCACATCGGCATAGGACCAGCCATCGGCCCCCATATCGGCCCATGTGTCATAATCATGGGCATGGCCGCGCACATAGACCATGCCATTGATTGATGAGGAGCCGCCGATCACCTTGCCGCGGGGGCAGGCAAGGCGGCGATTGTTCAGATGCGGCTCTGGCTCGGAGTGATAGCCCCAATCATAGATCGGCATATTCATCGGATAAGACAAAGCGCCTGGCATCTGGATGAAAGGCCCCGCATCCGAGCCGCCATGCTCGATCACCAAGACAGATTTGCCCGCCTCGGACAGGCGATAGGCCATGGCGCATCCGGCGCTGCCTGCGCCAATGATCACGTAATCTGCTTGCATTAGAACGGGGCCTCGACATCGCCCATGGCGACATAAACGGTTTTCAACTGGCTATAATGGGCAATCGCGGCATGCCCGTTCTCGCGCCCCACACCTGAGGCCTTATTGCCGCCAAAGGGCACCTCGACAGGGGTCAGGTTATAGGTGTTGATCCAGCATGACCCCGCCTCAAGCAGGCCAACCACACGGTGGCCGCGCGCCAGATCACGGGTAAACACACCCGCCGAAAGGCCGAATTCGGTATCATTGGCCCGCGCAATGACATCTTGTTCATCATCGAAATCCAGAACCGACATGACGGGGCCAAAGATTTCTTCGCGCGCGATGGTCATATCATCGGTGACATCGGCAAAAAGCGTTGGCTGGATGAAAAAGCCCTCACCCTCCAGCGCTTTGCCGCCTGCAACCAGCCGCGCACCCTCGGTTTGGCCTTTTTCGATATAGCCCAGAACAATCTGGCGCTGGGCCTCGGACACCATCGGGCCAAGGGTTGTGGCCTCATCCATCGGATCGCCTATTGTGGCGTCTGACATGCGCTCGGCCAAGCGCGACAGGAAGGCCTCTTTGATGTCTTTGTGGATGAACACCCGCGTGCCGTTCGAGCAAATCTGACCGCTGGAATAGAAATTGGCGTTGATCGCGGCGGAGACCGCATTTTCGAGATCGGCATCCTCAAAGATAATCAGGGGGGATTTGCCGCCCAATTCCATCGTGACATGTTTCATCTGGGCGGCTGCGGCTGCATAGACCTTGCGCCCCGTGGGCACCGAGCCTGTCAGCGAAACCTTGTCAACGCGACTGTCGCCCACCAGCGCAGCCCCCACGCGGCCGGCGCCTTGGATCACGTTGAACACACCCGCGGGCGCGCCTGCTTCCATGAAAATCTCGGCCACTTTGAGGGCGGTGAGCGGCGTTGTTTCCGAGGGTTTGAACACCATTGTATTGCCGCAGGCCAGCGCAGGCGCGGCTTTCCAGCAGGCGATCTGGATGGGGTAATTCCACGCGCCGATGCCAACGCATAGGCCAAGCGGATCGCGCTTGGTATAGGCCCAATCTTCCCCAAGCTGGATATGCTCGCCCGTCAGGGTGGCAGCCATGCCCCCGAAATATTCCAAAGCATCTGCCGCGCTTGTGGGGTCGGCGACCAGCGTCTCGGAAAGGGGTTTGCCCGTATCCATGGTTTCCAGCTCGGAGAGCTCGCGGTTGCGCTCGCGGATGATCTCGGCGGCGCGGCGCAGGATGCGGCCCCGCTCGGTCCCTGTCATTGCGGCCCAGTCTGCCCTTGCGGCATCCGCTGCGGCCAGCGCCTGCTCGATCAGGGCATCGGTGGCCTCATGCAAGGTGGCGATGCGTGCGCCGCTTGCGGGGTAGGTGACGGCAAGTTCAGGGCCTGCGCTGTCTTCGATATAGGTACCATTGATGAAATGGCTGGCTTTTGGCTGGATGATCATTGGGTCACTCCATCAAGATAGGTCATTACGCGTGAAATAGCGGCTTGCGGGTCGGGCGGGCCGGCTTCGGCGACGGCATGGCGGATATAGAGCCCGTCGATCAGGGCAGCCGCTGTCAGGGCTGCTTCTTCGGGGCTGTTGCAGATCGGGCGCAAGGCATGGGTCAGGTTCGACACGATGCGGCGCTGGTAGATACGCAAAAGCCTTTGAGCGGAGGGTGATTTCTGCGCCATCACGTAGAAATTCATCCATGCGGATACGACATCGGGGCGGAAATTCGCGCCCATGAAATTCGCCTCGACAATGGCGCGCAGACGCGCAGCGGGCGTCTGGGCTTGGGCCAGCCTCTCGCGTGCGCCTCTCCCGAATTCCGCCAGAATCGAGCGCATGGCCGCAAGAAACAGATCATCCTTGGAACCAAAATAATGATGCGCCAGCGCCGAGGAGACGCCTGCGCTCCTTGCGATCTGGCTGACAGTCACGTCTAAAGACCCCAGTCGCCCGATCTCGGCGATTGTTGCATTGACAAGCGCGTCCTTGCGTAGTGCCATCATTCCGATCTTGGGCATGGAAAACCTCTTTGGTTGCACTCTGCACAGATAAGAGTTTTAATTGACTCGTCAATCAATAAAAAACCACAACCCAATATGGAGAAATAAAATGAGCTTTCATCTTAAGGCCCGCACCGCGACCATCGCGCTTGTGGCTGGGCTTTCGGCAAATGCAGCACTGGCCGATTGCGGCACCGTCACCTTCTCGGATGTGGGCTGGACCGATATCACCGCAACCACCGCTGCCGCGAGTGTTGTGCTTGATGCGCTGGGCTATGAGGCAGAAACGCTGGTTCTGTCGGTGCCTGTGACCTACACCTCGCTTGCGGGCGGTGATGTGGATGTGTTCCTTGGCAACTGGATGCCCACGATGGAGGCCGATATCGCGCCCTATCGTGATGCAGGCACGGTTGATGTTGTCCGCGCAAATCTGGAAGGCGCGAAATACACGCTGGCCACCAATGCGGCGGGCGCGGCCCTCGGTATCGCTGATTTCGCGGATATCGCGGCCAATCTGGACGCTCTGGATGGCGAGATTTATGGCATCGAGCCGGGCAATGACGGCAACCGCCTGATCATGGATATGATTGCGGCAGACGCTTTTGGCCTGTCCGAATTCGAAGTTGTCGAAAGCTCCGAGCAGGGGATGCTGGCACAGGTTGATCGTGCCTCGGGCCGCGATGAGCCGATCATCTTCCTTGGCTGGGAACCCCATCCGATGAACGCCAATTTCGACCTCACCTATCTGACAGGTGGCGATGACTGGTTTGGCCCCGATCTTGGCGGTGCCACTATCTTTACCAACACGCGCGCAGGCTATGTCGAGGAATGCCCCAATGTCGGCGCTTTCCTGAACAATCTCGAATTCACATTGGCCATGGAAAACGAGATCATGGGCGCGATCCTGAATGATGGCGAAGATGCCGATGATGCGGCGCGCGCTTGGATGGCGGGCAATACCGATCTGGTGATGTCTTGGCTGGATGGCGTGACCACAATTGATGGTGGTGACGCGGCCGAGGCCGTTTCGGCCGCTCTGTCGAACTAAGGCTCAAGCCTTGTGATCTCCCCGCAGGCCGCGCGATACGTGGCCTGCGGGGCTTTCTTCTTTCGGAGGGTAGACCCCTGCTTGATTGGCTCACTGACAATAAAATCCCCGTAGGCGACGCCGCCGAGGCGGGGTTTGACTGGCTTCAAAGCAATGGCGCGTGGTTTTTCGATGCGGTCGCCATTTTGCTTGAACATATGATCGACGCGATCCTCGCCTTTTTGCAGGAGCCGCCCAATACGGGCTGGATCCGCGATGTGGCGCGCAATGAGGAGGTGTATCTCTATGCGCCCGATCTGCATCCCTTTGTGATCATTGCGTTATTTACCTTTGTCACATGGCTGATCCAGCGGGGCTGGAAGATACCGCTGACCATCGCTTTGGGGTTCTTGTTCATCCTCAATCAGGATTACTGGGAAGAAACGACTGAGAGCCTGACGCTGGTTCTGTCGGCTTGTGTTGTCTGTATGGGGGTGGGTGTTCCTATCGGGATCGCGGCCGCACATCGGCCCAAGCTCTATGCGGTTATGCGGCCCGTTCTTGATCTGATGCAGACCCTGCCGACCTTTGTCTACCTGATCCCCGCGATTGTGTTTTTCGGCATCGGCATGGTGCCGGGCCTGATCGCGACTGTTATTTTCGTTTTGCCTGCGCCGATCCGCCTGACGCATCTGGGCATTTCCAATACGCCGCAAGCCCTGCTTGAGGCATCGCAGGCCTTCGGGGCCACGCCGCGCCAGACCCTGTGGAAGATCGAGCTGCCCTATGCGCTGCCCCAGATCATGGCAGGGCTGAACCAGACGATCATGCTGTCGCTCTCGATGGTGGTGATTGCCGCACTTGTTGGCGCCTCGGGGCTTGGTGTGCCTGTCGTGCGGGCGCTGAATTCCGTCAACACGGGGCTTGGTTTTGAAAGCGGTCTGATCATTGTGGTTGTGGCGATCATGCTCGACCGCATGCTGAGGGTGAATAATGACTGAAACCCATGACGCCAGTTGCCATTGCGGCCGCGTGGCCTTCCGCGTGAGCTTGCCCGAGGGGCTGGCCTCGGCGCGGCGCTATGATTGCAGCTTTTGCACCATGCGCGGGGCAGTGGCTGTCAGCGCGTCGCTGGACGGGATCACCTTTCTCGCGGGTGAGGATAACCTGACGCTCTATACCTTCAACACAGGCACCGCGAAGCATTACTTCTGCAAGACCTGCGGGATTTACACCCATCACCAACGCCGCTCGAACCCGAGCCAGTTTGGGGTGAACCTTGCCTGTCTTGCGGGGCATTCCCCCTTTGATCTGGCAGAGGTTCCTGTCAATGACGGGCGCGCGCACCCATCTGACGGGCAACCGCCACGGGTGGCCGGTATGCTAAGATACGAGGCAAACCCATGACCCAAACAGCCCCTCAACCTGCCGTTTCCTTCAAGCAGGTCTGCATCATGTTCGGCGACCGCCCCGCGCGGTCGCTGGAACTGGCCGACCAAGGCAAGACCCGCGCTGATATTCAGGCGGAAACAAGCCATGTCTTGGGCGTGCATGACTGCAGCCTTGACGTGGCCGAGGGGGAAATCCTTGTGCTGATGGGGCTGTCGGGCTCGGGCAAATCCACGCTTTTGCGCGCCGTAAACGGGCTGAACCCCGTGGCGCGCGGCCATGTCGAGGTGAATGTCGCGGGCGAGATGGTGGATGTCACCCATGCCACGGCCAAGACCTTGCGCCATATCCGCCAGACACGGGTGGCGATGGTGTTCCAGCAATTCGGCCTTCTGCCATGGCGCAGCGTGCGCGAGAATGTGGGCTTTGGGCTGGAACTGGCAGGGGCCACGCCCAAGACCCGCAGCGAGATGGTGGATCAGCAGCTAGAGCTTGTGGGCCTGTCCGATTGGGCTGACCGCAAGGTGGCCGAGCTGTCGGGTGGGATGCAGCAGCGCGTGGGCTTGGCCCGCGCCTTCGCCACCGAGGCCCCGATCTTGCTGATGGACGAGCCCTTCTCGGCGCTTGATCCTTTGATCCGCTCCAAGCTGCAAGATGAGCTGCTTGAGCTGCAAGACCGCCTCAAACGCACCATCGTTTTCGTAAGCCATGATCTGGATGAGGCCTTCAAGATCGGCAATCGCATCGCCATCATGGAAGGGGGGCGAATTGTGCAATGCGGCACCCCGCGCGATATCTTCTCGGCCCCTGCATCGGATTATGTGGCGGAATTCGTGGCCAATATGAACCCGCTCGGCGTGCTGTGCGCGCGCGATGTGATGGGCGCGGGCAAAGGCAAAGGCGAGGCGATCCGCGCCGAGATGCCCGTGCGCGAGATCATGGCACGGCTGGCCCAAGGACAGGGTGCCTTGCCCGTCGCGGAGGATGGCAAGGTGATCGGGGCCGTGAGCGCTGAAAGCGTGGTGGCACGGCTGAGCGCATGAGTTTTGGCCAAGCCTCCAAGGCCCCAAAACGCAGCCAATCAATTTAACGATACTGGCCGATTTTGCCCGTAGCGAGGCGTTTGATTTGCCGATAGCGTGGGCGTTGCTTTTTGAGGGGTGAACGCGACATGAAACGCAAAATTGGTCTGACACTGGCTCTGGCCGCTATTTCCGCGATGGCCCTTATGGGTTTGAGCGATGGCGGCGCTGCTCAGGCCGTCACGCTTGAGGTCGATAATCCGCAGATCGTTCTAAATGGCAGCCGGATTTACGATGAAAATTGCGCAAGCTGCCATGGTGCAAATCTGGAAGGCCAACCCAATTGGCGCGCACGGGATTCAGATGGGCGCTTACCTGCACCACCCCATGATGAAAGCGGCCATACGTGGCATCATGACAGCGAAGCCCTTTTTGCGCTGACGAAATACGGAATTGCCGCCGTCATCAACAATCCCGATTACCCAAGCAATATGCCAGCCTATGAGGGTATATTGAGTGATGATGATATCATCGCGGTGCTGAGCTATATCAAATCGACATGGCCCGATGAAATCCGCGCCATCCATGACGAGATAGACCAGTAAAGACTGGTCTATCTTGCACTGCCGCTCGCGCCGCTTTGGCCTGTCAGAAAAACGCCTGCAACCCTGTCTGTGCGCGGCCTAGAATAAGCGCATGCACGTCATGGGTGCCTTCATAGGTATTCACCGTTTCAAGGTTCTGCGCGTGGCGCATCACATGGTATTCGGCCATGATCCCGTTGCCGCCATGCATGTCGCGGGCTTGGCGCGCCATATCGAGGGCCTTGCCGCAATTGTTGCGCTTGATCAGGCTGATCACTTCAGGCGCACAGCTTCCCTCATCCAGCATGCGGCCTGCGCGCAACGCGCCTTGTAGGCCAAGTGCGATCTCGGTTTGCATATCGGCCAGTTTCTTCTGGAAAAGCTGGGTCTGGGCGAGGGGGCGGTCAAACTGGATGCGCTCCAACCCGTAGGAGCGCGCGCGATGCCAGCAATCCTCGGCCGCGCCCATCACGCCCCACGCGATGCCATAGCGCGCACGGTTCAGACAGCCAAACGGCCCTTTGAGCCCTTCAACACCTGGCAGGAGCGCGTCCTCACCGACCTCGACGCCTTCCATCACGATCTCACCCGTGACCGAGGCCCGCAGGCTGAGCTTGCCGCCGATTTTCGGCGCGGACAGGCCTTTCATGCCTTTCTCGAGGATGAAGCCACGGATTTTGCCGTCATGCGCCTCGGATTTGGCCCAGACCACGAAGACATCCGCGATGGGTGCGTTTGAAATCCACATCTTCGCGCCGTTCAGCACATAGCCGCCATCGGTCTTTTTGGCGGTGGTCTTCATTCCCGCGGGGTCCGAACCCGCATCGGGTTCGGTCAGGCCGAAACAGCCAATCTTGGTGCCAGCCGCCAAATCGGGCAGGTAT
This sequence comes from uncultured Paracoccaceae bacterium, assembly GCA_965656935.1. Lineage (GTDB taxonomy): Bacteria > Pseudomonadota > Alphaproteobacteria > Rhodobacterales > Rhodobacteraceae > M30B80. Next base: position 162,414 of record CBFHMG010000006.1, on the reverse strand, counting down.
TTCTGGCGCTGCTCTTCCGAGCCATAGGCATTGATCGGATACATCACCAGCGAGGATTGTACGCTCATCATCGAGCGATATCCGCTATCGATCCGCTCGACCTCACGTGCGACGAGGCCGTAGGTCACATAGCCCGCCCCCAAACCGCCATAGGCCTCGGGGATGGTGACGCCCAAAAGCCCCATCTCGCCCATCTCGGTGAAAATCTCGGGCGAGACGGTTTCATTCAGATAGGCCTCGGTCACACGTGGCATCAGCTTTTCATCCGCAAAGGCGCGCGCGCCCTCGGCGATCATGCGTTCTTCTTCGCTCAGCTGGCTGTTCAGCTGGAACGGGTCTTCCCAGTTGAAAGGGGCAAGGGAAGGTCCGCTATGGCGGGTTTGTCCATCGGGCATCGTGAAATCCTCCTGAAGCGGTTTCATCGCATTTGCACGAACTGTGCAATATCAGCAGAGCAAACCCAAGCGAATTGACGCTACGTCGGGCGACTTGCCGCGCCACGGGTGCGCGCCTAACCTCACGCACAGGAAGATCAAAAGGGAGCGATGCGATGGATTTGGGAATGACCGATAAGGTGCGGCCACTGGTCGAACAGGTCCGCGCTATGGTGCGCGACGAGATCGCACCGCTGGATGCCGAGTTCCATGCCGAGGTGGGCAAGCACCCCTCGGGCGACCGTTTCCAAATGACCGCGCGCCAGATCGAAATTCTGGACGGGTTGAAGGCCAGTGCGAAAGCACGTGGCCTGTTCAATTTCTGGCTGACCGATAGCGAGAAGGGCTATGGCTTGAGCACGGTCGAATATGCCTATCTGGCCGAAGAAATGGGGGCGGTTACGCTGGCCCCCGAGATTTTCAACTGCAACGCGCCTGATACCGGCAATATGGAGGTGCTGGAGCGGCTGGCGACCGAAGCGCAGCGCGCGCGCTGGCTGCCTGACCTGATAGAGGGCAAGACGCGCTCGGCCTATCTTATGACCGAGCCTGCGCAGTCTTCCTCGGATGCCACGCAGATTTCGCTTTCTGCCAAAGCGGTTGAGGGGGGCTATCTTCTCAATGGTGAGAAATACTGGGCCACGGGGGCGGGCGACCCGCGCTGTGCGCTGTTCATCGTGATGGCCTGCACTGACCCCGAGGGCGAGAAATACAAGCGCCACACGACCTTTCTGATGCCATCCGACACCAAAGGGGTGGAGTTGTTGCGCCCGATGCAGGTTTTCCATACCGATGACGCGCCGCATGGCCATATGCATGTGCGCTTCACGGATGCTTTCGTGCCTGAGGATGGCATTGTTCTGGGCGAGGGGCGCGGCTTTGAAGTTGCGCAGAACCGCCTTGGACCAGGTCGTATTCATCATTGTATGCGCTCGATCGGGCGGGCGGAATATGCGCTGGAATTGATGTGCAAACGCGCCTTGGGCCGTGAGGCTTTTGGCAAGCCTTTGGCGGAACTGGGCGGCAATTACGACATCATCGCCAATGCGCGGATGGATATCGAGGCGACGCGGCTTTTATGCCTAAAGGCGGCCTATATGATGGATACAATCGGGGTGCGCGCGGCACAGCCTTGGATTTCCATGATCAAGGTGCAGGCCCCGCGCATGGCTTTGGCGGTTGTGGATGAGGCGATCCAGATGCATGGCGCTACGGGCTTTAGTCAGGATACTCCATTGGCCGCCCTCTGGACCGATCTGCGCACGATGCGGATGGTCGATGGCCCCGATGCCGTTCATCGCCGCCAAGTGGCGCGGATGGAGTTGAAGAAATACTCCAACAGCACGCAATGAGCGATCTGGACCTCGCCCGCGCCCTGCCGTGGATCACGCGCCATGTGGAGGGGTTTCAGTCCCCCGCCACAGCGCGGAAGTTTGAGGGGGGGCAATCCAACCCCACTTTTTTGCTGCAGGCGGCCTCGGGTGAGTATGTGTTGCGGCGCAAGCCTGCGGGGCAATTGCTGAAATCGGCCCATGCGGTTGAGCGGGAATTCCGCGTGCAGCGCGCACTGGCGCGATCCGAGGTGCCTGTGGCCAATATGCTAGCCCTTTGCGAGGATAGCGATGTGATCGGCTCGGCCTTTTATGTTATGGATCACGTGCAGGGCCGCAGTTTCGATGACCCGCGTATTCCAGAATTATCGCAGGCCGAGCGTGGGGCGGTCTATTTCGAGATGAACCGTGTGCTGGCCGCGATCCATTCGGTGGATATTGAGGCGGTCGGGCTTGGCGATTTCGGGCCGCGTGGCAGCTACTATCGCCGCCAGATCGACCGCTGGAGCAAACAATACCGCGCCAGTGAGACAGGCGAGATCGCGGCAATGGATGCGCTGATGGCGCGGCTGGACCGCCTTTGCCCCGAGGATGACGGGCGCGTCAGCCTTGTGCATGGGGATTACCGGCTCGATAACTTTTTATTCGCGGAAGATAGCGCTGAGATCAAAGCGGTGCTGGATTGGGAACTATCCACGATCGGTCATCCTTTTGCCGATCTGGCGGCGGTGATCATGCAATGGCAAATGCCTGTCGGGCGGCAGGGGCGGGGTTTGGCGGGCGTGGATCGGGCCGCGCAGGGTTTGCCCTCGGACGAGGAGTTTGTCGCGCAATATTGCGCGCGGATGGGTTTGGACGGGATCGAGGGGTTCGGTTTTTATGTCGGGTTTTGCTTTTTCCGCATGGCCGCGATCCTGCAAGGGGTGAAGTCGCGCGCGCTGGCGGGCAATGCATCGGAGCCTGAGCGCGCGCTGGAATTGGGGGCTTTGGTGCCGCAATATGCCGAAGCGGGCTTGGAGGCTATCGGGTAGGCCATTGCCGCCCAAAGGGCGGGTAGGGGGCGCTGCCCCCAAACCCCCGAAGTATTTTTCAAGCAAAGATGGCCTTAGCTGGCGAGCGCGATAACCCGTTCGAGGTGATAGTCGGTATCGCCCAATTGATGGTCGATCATCACCAGCCGTTTTGCGTAATGCGCGCCCGGATATTCCCATGTCACGCCGATGCCGCCCTGAAGCTGGATCGTTTCCTCGGCCACAAGGCGGGCGGCGCGGCCGATCAGGTTTTTGGCCATGGCAATCGCGCGCGGCGCAGCGGGCGTGTCCAGCGCATCGGCGGCGCGGATCGTGATGGAGCGGGCTTGTTCGATTTCGATCTGTAGGTCGATCATACGGTGCTGGAGGGCTTGGAAGCTGGCAATCGGTTTGCCGAATTGTTTGCGCGTTTTAAGGTAATCCACGCAAGCGGCAAAGGCGGTATCCATCGCGCCAATCGCCTCGGCACAAAGCGCAAGGCGGCCTGCATCAAGGGCCGCCTCGAAGGCTGTTTCAGCCCTCTCGAGTAAAAGGGTGGCGGGGCTATTGTCACAGATGACTTCGGCGGCATTGCCCCCATCAATCATGCCATAGCCTGCAATCTCGGCATCTTTGGCGGCAAGATCAAAGAGCGCGAGTTCGCCATTATGCTTGGCTGCAACCAGAAAGCGTTCGGCATCATAGCCGCCATAAACCACGGATTTGCGGCCCGTCAGGCGGCCCTCCTTGGCCTCGCAACGGATGTCTTGCAGATCATAGGGGGCGTCTGGCTCGCCGATGGCTACGCCGTAGCGGGTCTGGCCCGTCAGGACGGGCTCAAGATCAGCGCCTGCGGCGGCCAGAAGGCGGAGCGCCATGAGGTTTGCGAGGACGGGTTCGGGGCAGAGATGCTGGCCCAAAGCCTCGAAAACACAAGCGATGTCAAAGCCACCACCTCCCATGCCGCCTTGATCCTCACTTGCCAGCGCATAGAGAATACCAAGCTCGATCATATCATCCCATTTGGCGGGATCGTGGAAGGGCGCGGCATAGGCGACCTTGGTGCGGTGTTCGATGCCATATTGCTCGGAGAGGAAGCGGGTCAGGCTGTCGGACAGCATCCGGCGGTCATCGGTCATATCGAAATTCATGGCTGGAACAGGCCCTTGGCGAGAATGTTGCGCTGGATCTCGTTGGAGCCGCCATAGATCGAGATTTTGCGATTGTTGAAATAGGCGGCGGCGTCATGGGCATGGCCATCAGGGGCGACGCCCAGATTTCCCTCAAGCTCCTCGGATGGGAAGGGGGCGGCGGCAGGGCCAAGCGCGCGGCGTGCCAGATCATTGATCGCTTGCCGGATCACGGTGCCCTTGATCTTCAGCATGGAGGCCTCGGCCCCCGGCGCGCCTTTTTTCTGGGCATCGCTGAGCATACGCAGATTGGTGATTTTCATCGCCTCAAGATCAATCTCGATCTGGGCGAGGCGCGCTGCGAAATGCGGGTTCTGGGTCAGGGGGCGGCCTGCACGTGTGATGGCGGCGGCTTGAGATTTGACCTTGCTGAGCGCATCCATCGTGTCACCGACGCCTGCGATATTGGTGCGTTCATGCAGCAGCAGGTATTTCGCGATGGTCCAGCCGTCATTTTCGGTGCCGACAAGGTTTTTGGCGGGCACGCGGGCATTTGTGAAAAAGACCTCATTGACCTCATAGCCGCCTTCAATCGTGCGGATCGGGCGGATTTCAATGCCATCGGTATCAAGGTCCATCAGCAGAAAGCTGATCCCTTCTTGCGGCTTGCCTTCACTGCTGGTGCGCACAAGGCAGAAGATACGATTGGCGTATTGGGCATAGGAGGTCCAGGTTTTCTGACCATTGATGATATAGTCATCGCCATCGCGTTCAGCGCGGGTTTTGAGCGAGGCGAGGTCCGAGCCCGCTCCGGGTTCTGAATAGCCCTGCGCCCACCAATCGGTGCCATCCAGAATGCGCGGCAGGTATTCGCTTTGCTGCTCGGGCGAGCCGAAGGCCATCAGCACAGGGGCCAGCATGCGCAGACCAAAGGGAATGCTGCGCGGGGCATTGGCGGCAAAGCTTTCCTCATCGAAAATATGCTGTTCGACCGCGTTCCAGCCTTGGCCGCCAAAGGCTTTGGGCCAATGGCCGTTCAGCCAGCCTTTGGAATTCAGCAGGGCGTGGAAGGTCTCGTAATCCTGTTTCCCGAGCGGTTTGCGCGCGGCGACCCGTGCGGCCAGATCCTGCGGCAGGTTATCGGCTAGAAATTCGCGTATCTCGATTTGGAACGCTTTTTCCTGTGCGCTGTAGCTGAGGTCCATGCGACGATCCTAGATTGTTACATTGCATAACAATCTAGCGGAGGCGTGGGCGGAAGGAAATAGAAACCTAGCGTCAGTTCCGCGATGTTATGCGTGCGATCAGGGTTGCGCTGGCAAAGGCTGTGGCAGCGACGCAGACAATGCTGGGGCCTGTGGGGGTGTCATAAAGAAAGGACAGCCACAGCCCTGCAATGGCCGAGCCTGCGCCGATTGCAGCGGCGATCAGCACCATCCTTTCGGGCGAGGCCGCGAAGGGGCGGGCAGTGGCGGCGGGGATCAGCATCAGCGCGATGATCAGCAGCGCGCCCACAACCTTGATGGCCACAGCCACTGCGGCGGCCAAAGCCAGCGTGAGGATCAATTGCTCGCGCTTTGGCGACAGGCCTGCCGCTTGGGCCAATTCGGGTGAAAGGGTGACAGTCAACAGGGCCTGCCAGCGCGATGCCAAAAGGACAATAACAAGGGCCGCACCCCCCCAGATGACAGCCAGATCGCCACGGCTGACGGCAAGGATATCGCCAAAGAGATAGGCTTGCAGATCGATCCTGACCCCTTGCAGCAGCGATACCGCCACAAGTCCGAAGGCCAAGGCAGAATGGGCCAGAACACCAAGGAAGGTATCGATCCCAAAGCCGCGCTCGGACAGGGCCGAGACGGCCAGCGCCATAGCAAAACATACCGCCAGAACGCCTGCGAATATCGAGATTTGAAAGGCAAAGGCCAAAGCGACCCCCAACAGGGCGGCATGGGCCGTGGCATCGCCGAAATAGGCCATGCGCCGCCAAACCAGAAAACAGCCCAAAGGGGCCGCAGCCAGTGCAACACCAATGCCTGCCAAAGCAGCGCGGATCAGGAAATCATCAAGCATTACGCCGTCTCCTGCGCTGTATGATCATGGTCGTGATCGTGATCATGGTCGTGATCGTGATCATGGCTGTGGTCGTGGCTATGGGAATGTTCATGGCGGTACAGCGCCAATGCGCCTTGCGTTCCCGTGCCAAAGAGCGCGCGGTATTCGGGGGCTGAGGCCACATTTTCAGGGCGGCCCTCGCAACAGACATGCCCGTTGAGGCAGATCACGCGATCCGAGGCGCTCATCACCACGTGCAATTCATGGCTGACCATCAAAACTGCGCATCCCAGATCGTTACGCACCTGTTCGATCTGGCGATAAAACGCCGCTGATCCCGGCTGGTCGAGGCCTTGCGTGGCTTCATCGAGGATCAGGATATCAGGCTTGTCGAGGATCGCACGGGCCAGCAAAACACGCTGGAACTGGCCGCCTGACAGATCGGTCATCTGGCGGGTTTCTAATTCCGAGACGCCTGCCTCGGAGAGGGCTTTGCGCATCTCTGGCGCGGGGTGGCGGCGGGGCATTGATAAAAAGCGCGCTACTGTCACGGGCAATGTGCGGTCGATATGCAGCTTTTGCGGCACATAGCCGATGCGCAGCGCGGGGCTGCGGGTGACGCTGCCTTTGGCGGCGGGCAATGCGCCGATCAGAGCTTTGAGAAAGCTGGTCTTGCCCGAGCCGTTCGGACCCACGATGGTAACGATTTCGCCACGATCAATGTTGAAATTGACATGGCTGAGGACGGTTGTGCCGCCTTGTTCGATGCTCAGGTTTTGGGTTTCGATCAGGCTCATTGGCTGTCCGTTTCTAGGCAACGGGGGCACACCCCTTCGATTTCCAGCACGGTGCGTTCAATCTGGAAACCAAGCCGCTTTGCCTCCGTGCCGATGGTCGCCTCGACCTTTTGCGCGCCTGCCTCAACCACCGAGCTGCAGGCCCGACAGATCAGGAAGGCGGGGGCGTGATCCGTGCTATGGACATGGGTGCAGGCGACATAGGCGTTGAGTTGCTCAATACGATGCGCAAAGCCGTGGCTGACGAGAAAATCTAGGGCGCGGTAAGCGATGGGGGGCTGCGCGCCATGCCCTTCCTCGGTCAATCGTGCCAGAATGTCATAGGCGCCTTGTGCGCGATGATCCTCAAGCAAAATCTCCAAGACACGCTTGCGCACAGGGGTCAGGCGCAGCTTTTCCTCGGCGCAGCGTGCTTCAGCCGCGTCGATGGCGGAATGGATGCAGCGGCTGTGGTCATGGCTGTCAAAACCGGTTTGCGTCATTTGAAGGTCTCGCATTTTTGGATATTGATATGTTATAACATAATGTGTAAGCCGTCACCCTGTTCTAGATAAAACGAGGCATGCATGTCCATCCGATTCTCCTCCACCGCTCTTGTTACCGTATTCGCTGCAGGCGCTGCCTTTGGCGATGTGCCCGATGTTGTTGCCGATATTGCACCTGTCCATTCCTTGGTGGCGCGGGTGATGGACGGGGTTGGTTCGCCTGAACTGATCCTGCCGCAAGAGGCCAGCCCGCATGGGTTCGCCCTGCGTCCGTCGCAGGCGTCAGCATTGCAAAACGCTGAACTGGTGTTCTGGGTCGGCGAGGGGCTGACCCCTTGGCTTGGCGAGGCTTTGGACACACTGGCCCCTGATGCCACAGCCGTCGAGTTGATGGAGGTGGAGGATACTTTCCTTCTTCCGATCCGCGTGGGCGCGACGTTTGAGGCACATGATCATGACGATCATGAGGACGACCATGATGCGCATGATGACCATGATGATCACGACGAGCATGACGAACACGGCCATGATGAAGACGGGCATGACGAACACGGCCATGAGGAAGACGGGCATGCCGACCATGATGACCATGCCGACCATGATGACCACGCAGACCATGACGCGCATGAGGGGGATCATGCCGATGCCCATGGTGGTGATCATGAAGGCCATGATCATTCGGGCATGGACCCGCATGCATGGCTGGACCCACTCAATGCCGCGACTTGGGCGCGTGCGATTGCCGAGGAGCTCGCGCAGGCCGACCCCGAAAATGCCTCAACCTATCGCGCGAATGCCGATGAATTGGTGGCCGAACTGGGCAGCCTGACCGCTGATCTGAATGCCTCGATCTCGGCCAACCCGCCTGCGGGGTTTGTGGTGTTCCATGATGCCTATCAATATTTCGAAACGCGGTTTGGCTTTGCGCCTTTGGGGGCGATTTCTGTGTCGGATGCTAGCGCGCCCTCGGCAGGACGGGTTGCTGAGGTGCGGGCGCGGATCACGGAATTGGGGGGCACATGCGTCTTTGCCGAACCGCAATTTGACCCGCGTATCGTGGCGACCGTGACCGAGGGCACCGAGGCTGGCACAGCCGTGATCGATCCTTTGGGCAGCACGCTTGATTTGGGGCCCACGCTCTACCCGCAATTGATCCGCAATATGGCGCAGTCCTTCCAGAGCTGTAGTTGACCGGCTTCGCGAGCCTAGAGGCGGGCGACCAGATCGGGGATCGCCTCCTTGAAGCGGAAAAACCCATGCGTGGCATGGGGCCAAGCGGCGCTGTCCCAATCGCGGCGGATTTGGTGCAGCGCGATACCATCGTCTTGGAGGAGCTTCGCAAGCTTCCGCAAGGCCGAGGCGGCGGGGCCAACAGGGGCGTAAGCGGTCACGATTTGCTCGGCCCCGCTGCTGCGCGCCCAATCCGCGATCTCGGTGAGGGACCTGCTCAACGGGCCCTCTTGGCCCATGCGCGCGCCCCATCTTTGCCGCGTATCCTGCGCCGCTTGCGTGCTGAACTGGGTGACATGCGCGGCGACCTCGCGGGGAGAGCGGCCTTCATCTGACAAAAGGGCGGCATGGGCCATGGGGCTTGGCACGCTGTCCAACAGGAAGCTTGGCGAGAGGTCCTCTTCGGTCAGCAGGATCGCAGTTTTTAACGTGGGGTCATGCGGCGTGGTCTCGGGCAAGGGGCTGCGCGCAGGCGCGTCAGGACCGCTGAGCGGGGCGGCATCTGTGGTCAATTGGCCTGCGGGGTTAAAGCGCCCTTTTGTATATGTCTCGATATTGGAGGGCCGTGCGAGATAGTGTTTGCCCTTGGTCTGCAAGCCCGCGACCCAACGCCACCCCAAAGTGTTGGAGGCAGGGTCCCCGTCGATCAAATACCGAAAGAACAGATCCGCGCCGATTTCCCATGGAAGGCGCAATGTGAATATCCAGATCGAGGCGAACCACATGCGCGCGTGATTGTGAAGATAGCCCGTTTCGCGCAATTCCTGCATCCACGCATCAAAAGGAGCGATGCCTGTTTCGCCGTTTTCGGCGCGCGCAAGGCTGGCCGCGGTCTGGTCATTGATTGCGGCCAATTGCCCATCCAAGGCGCGGCGGTAATCGGCCCAAACGCTGGGGCGCATTTCCAGCCAGCCTTTCCAATAGGTCCGCCAGAACACTTCTTGAATGAATTTCTCACTTGTTTTCAAGGAAAAGCGGGCAAGCGTGGCCTCAACCACTTCTTGTTCCGTGATCACGCGATGGCGCAAATAGGGGGATAGCCGCGAGACATGGGGGTGGTTTTGCTCGGGCAGATCATAATTTCTGAGCCGCGCATAATCGGCCCCCGCATGAGGCAGAAAATCGCGCAAATGCGCCAATGCGGCGGCGCGCTCGGGGGGGAATGTCATTGGGGCTGTCCTGTTAACCTGTCGTTCACGATGACAAGGCTATTGCGGGAAGGCGCGTTTTCAACCCGTCCTGCCCTTGCGGCCCCCAAGATGCAGCACTAAGACTCTAGGTAACCGACGAATTCATTGACCGAGGCAGGCCCATGCACGACCCTATCGATTATTTCACGAACAACCTTGTTCCTATGGTGGTTGAGCAAACCAGCCGAGGCGAGCGCGCCTATGATATCTTCTCGCGCTTGTTGAAAGAGCGGATCATTTTCGTGAACGGCCCCGTGCATGACGGCATGTCCAGCCTGATCGTGGCACAGCTTTTGCACCTCGAGGCCGAGAACCCGTCGAAAGAGATTTCGATGTATATCAACTCGCCTGGCGGCAGTGTGGTTGCGGGTATGAGCATCTATGACACGATGCAATATATCCGCCCCAAAGTGTCCACGCTTGTGTGTGGCATGGCCGCCTCCATGGGCTCGGTGATTGCTGTGGGCGGCGAAAAGGGCATGCGTTTTGCACTACCAAATGCGGAATTCCTTGTGCACCAGCCTTCGGGCGGCGCGCGCGGCACGGCGTCTGACATCCTGATCAGCGCCAAATCCATCGAAGCCACCCGTGAGCGGCTTTACAAGCTGTATGTCAAACATACAGGCCAAGATTACGACACGATTCAGCGCGCGCTGGACCGTGATACTTGGATGAACCCCGAAGAGGCGCTTGCTTGGGGCCATATCGACGAGATCGTTGAAAGCCGTGCAGCGGCTGAAGACGCAAAATAAATCCTGAAGGGCGCGGGCGAGCGCAGGCGATCAACCGCTCGTGCCCTGACGATTTGACATTGTGGTCGTAGTTTCGCTGTTTTAGGCTGCAGGGAACGACCACAGATAGGCCTCTAGGGTCAGGGCTCCGCGTTTCGTGGGCCTGAAAAGGTAAAGAGACGATGGCAAATTCAACCAGCGGCGACTCGAAGAACACGCTCTACTGCTCCTTTTGCGGCAAGAGCCAGCATGAGGTCCGCAAACTTATCGCCGGACCGACTGTGTTCATCTGTGATGAATGTGTCGAGTTGTGCATGGATATTATCCGCGAGGAAACGAAATCCTCGGGGCTGAAAGCAACCGATGGTGTCCCAAGCCCGCGCGAGATTTGTCAGGTTCTTGATGATTATGTGATCGGCCAGCAGCATGCCAAGCGCGTGCTCTCCGTGGCGGTGCATAACCATTACAAACGTCTGAACAATTCCGACAAATCCGATATCGAATTGGCCAAATCCAACATCATGCTGATCGGCCCGACCGGCTGCGGTAAGACGCTGCTGGCGCAAACGCTGGCGCGGATTTTGGATGTGCCTTTCACCATGGCCGATGCGACCACGCTGACTGAGGCGGGGTATGTCGGTGAAGATGTCGAGAACATCATTCTCAAGCTGCTTCAGGCCAGCGAATACAATGTTGATCGCGCGCAGCGCGGCATCGTCTATATTGACGAGGTCGATAAGATCACGCGCAAATCCGACAATCCTTCTATCACCCGTGACGTCTCGGGCGAGGGGGTGCAGCAAGCGCTTCTTAAGATCATGGAAGGCACTGTGGCCTCCGTTCCTCCGCAAGGTGGCCGCAAGCATCCGCAGCAGGAATTCCTGCAAGTGGACACGACCAATATTCTGTTCATCTGCGGCGGTGCGTTCGCGGGTCTCGAAAAGATCATCGCGCAGCGCGGCAAGGGCTCGGCCATCGGGTTCGGGGCAGATGTCAAAGATAATGACAGCCGCGGCGTTGGCGAAATGTTCAATGAGCTTGAGCCCGAAGACCTGCTGAAATTCGGCCTTATCCCCGAATTTGTGGGCCGTTTGCCCGTGATCGCGACTTTGACCGATCTGGATGAAGATGCGCTTGTGATCATCCTCACCCAGCCCAAAAACGCGCTGGTCAAGCAATACCAACGCTTGTTCGAGCTGGAAGATGTGAAGCTGAAATTCACCGATGACGCGCTAACCGCAATCGCCAAACGCGCGATTGAGCGTAAGACAGGCGCGCGCGGGCTTCGCTCGATCATGGAAGATATCCTGCTGGAAACCATGTTCGAATTGCCTGGCACCGAGGGCGTCGAAGAGGTTGTCGTCAATGAAGAAGCCGTCACCTCCGATGCGCAGCCTTTGATGATCTATTCCGATCGCAAAAAGGAAGAGCCTGCCAGCGCAGGCTGAGACACCTCAGGCCAAGTTTAGAAAAAGCCCGCAACCATCGGTTAGCGGGCTTTTTATGCGGAAATACTGCGCGGCTATCGCAGCCAGAGGTTCTCGCGTTTGAGCTTGTTGCGGATCGCTTGCTCGCGCCTTGGCAGATTGTCCTGATCAAACAGGGCGCGCGCCTTGGCCCCTTTGCCCTGATAGATCATCCGCTTCATCGGGTCGTAATTCTTCAGGACCTTCTTCACCCAATTGGGCGAGGTCACCTCCTCCAGAACATCCACGACGCGCTGTTTTTCCCGCGCATAAAGCAGTGGCAAAAGGCGGTAATGGCATGTGGTTTTGCCATCAAGCCAGCCTGCCTCAAGCGCGTCCCGCCCGCCGCCGAAGGAATGGATCACCAAGGGCAGGGCCACTTGATCCAGCCATGGGTTTAGGTTTTGGCATTCAATCTCGCGCGGGCCGTTGTCACGGATTGTGCGCGCGTAGTGCAAAAAGCGCTGACCGAAGGTTTTCGGGTCTTTGTAGTAAAAGAAGCCTGCGTTGAAATAGAGATAACGCCGCCAGTATTCATCGGGTTGGGACAGATCCAGCGTGCTGTCGAAATCGAGGTCGAATTTATCATAAAGCGATTTCCAAGTCGCGGCATATCCTGGCCCGTAAAGCTCGATCGTGGGCCATGTCCCTTCCACTTTCAGCGAGGCGGAGGGGCGCTCGAAATCAAAGGGCACCTCGGTCAGATCGCCCATAACAAGCGTGTCGGTGTCAAAAAAGACAAAGGGCTCGCCTTCGGGCAAAGCGCTCAGGCCCTCGATCTTGTTCCCATAGGGGTAATCTTCGCCGAAATAGGCATTCTCGAAAGGCAGGATCTCCACCTCCAAACGCTCCAGAAGGGCGAGGATTTCTTTATCCTGAATAATCGGGTTTTTCTGCCAGCGATGGTTGAACTGCGGCTGCCCCAGATAGAGCTTGCCAGGGAAATTCGGATTGAAATGCCGAAATGACGCTGCAAACAATGCGGCTTCATAGGAAAGCCGGCCATGTTGCCCGATAATAAAGACATTGAATTTATTTGGTTTTTTCTGCGCCATGCCTGCCTGTAAGCCTCTATGCCTGCAAGGGATATTCTTAGCTGATCAAAGGGGGAAAGGCCAAGAGATGGATTGGTAATTCTCGTCTCGACAGCGCAAAATGATCCTCTACTGTTCAAGCTCGCGCACGATATTGGAGAACGCATGGCACGTATCGCTTTTGATCTTGATGGCACATTGATCGATAGCGCGCCTGATATCCGCGCGGCCATGAATTCGGTGCTTGAAAGCCGTGATGTTACCCCATTGAGCTTGGAGGAAACGCGCAGTTTCATCGGCTCGGGCGCGCCTGTTTTTGTGGAACGCATGGGGGCGGCACGCGGGATTGATGCTGCTGCCTTGCCAGAGTTTTTAAACGGGTTTTTGGCAGGTTATGAGAGCGCGGTTGACCTGACCGAGCTCTATGACGGGGTGCGCGCGGCCCTGACCCGTCTGCGTGAGGCGGGCCATCGCCTCGCCATTTGCACCAATAAGCCGATTGCCCCAGCGCGGGCGATCTTGGCCCATCTCGATCTTGCGCAATATTTTGACTGCGTGATCGGCGGCGACAGCCTGCCAGTACGCAAACCTGACCCCGCTCCGCTTCGGGCGGCATTGGAGGGCTTGGGCGAGGGCCCCGCGCTCTATGTCGGGGATAGCGATATTGACGCGGCAACCGCATTGGCGGCGGGGGTGCCGTTTTTGCTGTATATGGAGGGCTATCTACATGTGCCTGCAGAGAGCCTCACCTGCGTCGCGCGGTTCTCGCAATTTGAGGACTTGCCGCGATTGGTCGAGCAGGCTTTGGTATAGATTGGCCCTGAAACTGAATGAGGCATGTTTTGACTGCGCCTGATCTGCTCGATGCCCCTGAGCGCCTTGCGCGCGCCAGCCTTGCGGTGACGCCCAAGGGCCGCAGGCGGCTGGTCGCCCTTGCGGGGCCGCCTGCCAGTGGGAAATCCACGCTGGCCGAGGCCGTGGTCGCACAGCTTAACGCGGCAGGTGCGCGCGCAGTTCTTGTGCCGATGGATGGCTTTCATCTGGACAATCGCATTCTTGAGCCACGCGGCCTTCTGGCGCGCAAAGGGGCGCCTGAAACCTTTGATGCCACGGGCTTCGTCAAAATGGTGCAGGCCCTCTCCGAGGAGGAGGAGGTCGTCTTCCCGCTTTTCGACCGTAGCCTTGATTGCGCGGTCGCGGGCGCGGGGGTGATTTCGCCTGATCATGATACGGTGGTGGTTGAAGGCAATTATCTGCTGCTGGACCGCGACCCGTGGCGCGCGCTTGCCCCGCTTTGGGACCAGACGGTCTTTCTATCCGTGCCGCTGATCGAGTTGAAGCGCCGCCTTGTCGCGCGTTGGCTACATTACGGGTTGAGCCAAACCGCCGCCGAGGCCCGCGCAGAGGGCAATGACCTTGCGAATGCGAAAACGGTTTTGGACCAAAGCGTTAGGGAGGCTGCGATCATAATCGAGCAGCCCGCGCAGGCGCGTTAAGCGCTTAAATCATCTTGAGTTGAGAAGTGGTGGGCGACCCTGGAATCGAACCAGGCGTGCGTCTCCGCGAGGGAGTTACAGTCCCCTGCCACACCTTGCGGCCTGTCGCCCACTGGCGGGCGGGATAGCTGGCATAGGTCAGGTGGTCAAGAGCAAAAGCTTGTGTTTTTCACCTGCGATCAAACTCGCATGATGCGCTCGCATCTTGAACTTTCTGCCAATCGCTGCGCATGGTCCGGCCATGGTAAAGAAACCGACATGGGTGGTTGAAAAAGAACGCGTTCGCAAGGCGGCAGCGGCGGAAACCGTGTGGCTGTTTGGCCTTCATGCAGTGCGCGATGCTTTGGTTAATCCCGCCCGCGAAAAACTGAATTTGGTCGTGACAAAGAACGCCTCGGATAAGCTGGCCGAGGCGATTGCCCAAAGCGGCATGGAGCCCGAGATTGTTGATCCGCGCAAATTCACCGCACCGCTGGATGCAGGCTCTGTCCATCAGGGCGCAGCGCTTGAGGTCAAGCCGCTGGATTGGGGCCGTCTCAAGGATGTGGCCGAGCCCGGATCAGGCGCGCCGCGTCTGTTATTGCTCGATCGTGTGACCGACCCCCATAATGTCGGGGCGATCCTGCGCTCGGCCGAAGTGTTTGGCGCGCGCGCCGTCATCGCCCCCCATCGACATTCCGCGCCTGAGACAGGGGCCTTGGCCAAAACCGCCTCGGGTGCATTGGAGCGCCAGCCCTATCTTCGCGTCCAGAACCTTGGCAATGCGATGCAAGAGCTGCGCGATATGGGCTATACGATTCTGGGCCTTGACGGGCTTGGCGAGGATGAGATCGACACGATGGCGGCAGGGTTGCATGAACATCCCGTTGCACTTGTGCTGGGGGCCGAAGGGCCAGGCATGCGCGAGCGTACCCGTGAGCTATGCCACCATCTGGTAAAAATTCCCTATGCAGGCGAATTTGGCTCGCTCAACGTCTCGAATGCGGCGGCAGTCTCCTTATATGCAGTGACACGTCGCTAGCGAGGGTTTCATGAAGCATCAAAACAAAATCGCCACTTGCTGCTATTGTGGTGCACGCAGCCTGTTGCAACTGACTGCGCGCGGCGGGCATGAATTGGCCTGTGGCTCCTGCGGGGCACCGCTGCACGAGATGAAGCCCGTCAAGCTGGATCGCCGCGCCAAGCCCGCCCCCAAACCGTCACGGCCAGCGCCTGCCTCGCGGGCAAGCTGGGTGCCGGATGAGGAATATAAGCGCCCCAAAAAGAAAAAGCGCCGCAAGAGTTTCTGGCGTGAGGCTTTGGGCGAGGCCTTTGATGTGATCGAAGATATTCTCGACTGACATCCTTTCATTACAGGTTTTCACGTCTGCGTCAGGCCTCTCGCGGCAGGGCGGGCTAGGCCCTATTTGTGCTCTCGTCGCTTACAGGAGGATGCAATGCCCGATCTATCCCGAAGAATGGCCCTTGGCCTTGTTGCTGCTGCCCCTGCCGCTGTTTGGCTTGCCGCACGGCCCGCTATGGCGGCCGAGCCGATGATCTATCAGGAGGGCGGGATTGCCATCGATGGCAGTGATGTCGTGGCTTATTTCGAGGGCAATGGCCCCGTCGCGGGGATGGCGTCGATCACCCATGATTGGAACGGCGCGCGCTGGCAATTTGCGACCGAGGCCAATCGCGATGCCTTTGCCGCCGATCCCGAGGCCTTTGCCCCCGTATTTGGCGGATATTGCGCCTTTGCGGCTTCGCGTGGCTATCTTGCCCCCACAATTCCCGAGGCGTGGACGATCCATGAAGGTCGGCTCTATCTGAATGCCTCGATCCGTGTTCGGCGGCGCTGGTTGCGCGATATTGATGAAAATATCGCCGCAGGACTGGCCAATTGGCCTGCGATCTTGGGCTGATCACATCTGCGGCATCACGGCCTTCCAAAACGTAAAGGCCGACATATGTCTTTCACAGGCGCTGGTGACCGGAACTCCCAGTGTCCATTACTGTCCCTCGTTCCGCAACTTGCGCCCGCCGGATTTCCGCTGCGGGCGCTTTTTTATTGTGCTAACCAAATTGCATGACCGAGACACCTTCAGATGATTTGCTTCGAAAAGTCCTGCGTGAAAACAAGGTTTTCGCCTGTGTGGGCGTGTCGCCGAATCCGGTCAGGCCAAGCCATTATGTGGGCCGTTATCTCAAGCTGAAGGGCTATCGGGTTATTCCGGTCAACCCTGTGCAAGCGGGCACATCGCTCTTTGGTGAGACGGTTCTGGCAGGCCTGTCCGAGATCACCACAGCTGTGGGGGTTGTCGATATCTTCCGCAAATCCGAGGCTGTGCCTGAGATCGTGGAGGAAGCGCTCGCCATGCCGATCCGGCCCAAAGTGATCTGGATGCAGATCGGGGTGATGCATGCCGAGGCGGCCGCAAAGGCCGAGGCCGAAGGGCTGATCGTGATCCAGAACCGCTGCCCCAAGATCGAATATCAACGCTTGTTCGGCGAATTGCGGATGGGCGGGTTCAATACGGGCATCATCAGCTCAAAGCTGTGATCAACGGCTGGCTTTTTCCTCAAGCCCGCTGGTGCCTTCGCGCCGCTCTAGCTCTGCCAAGACGTCCTCAAGCGGGATATCACGCGCCGCCAGCATGACCGCCAAGTGATAGATCACATCCGCGGCTTCCGATGTCAGTGCGGCCTTGTCGCCTTTGACAGCCTCGATAATGGCCTCAACCGCTTCTTCCCCGAATTTTTCGGCGCATTTTTCGGGGCCCTTGGACAGGAGCTTGGCCGTCCAGGAGCTATCGGGGTCAGCAGATTTGCGCGTTTCGATGGTTGCGAACAGGCGGGAAAGGGTATCGCTCATGTCAGCCTCACGGGGATGCCAGCGGCGGCCATATGGGCTTTGGCCTCGCCGATTGTATAGGTGCCGAAATGGAAGATGGAAGCCGCCAGCACGGCGCTTGCATGGCCTTCGGTCACGCCTTCCACCAGATGGTCCAGCGTGCCGACACCGCCCGAGGCGATCACGGGCACATGCACCGCATCCGAGACCGCACGGGTCAGCGGAAGGTTGAAACCCGATTTCGTGCCATCGCGATCCATCGAGGTCAGCAGGATCTCGCCCGCACCCTTGGAGACCATCAGCTTGGCGAACTCAACCGCATCAATACCTGTGGCCTTGCGCCCGCCATGGGTGAAAATCTCCCATTTTCCGGGGGATACGGTTTTTGCGTCAATCGCCACAACAATGCATTGGCTGCCGAATTTATCAGCCGCACGCGCCACCACATCGGGGTCGGCCACTGCGGCCGAGTTGAAACTGACCTTATCGGCGCCAGCCAGCAGCAGGTTGCGCACATCCTCAACGCTGCGCACGCCCCCGCCGATGGTCAGCGGCATGAAGCATTGCTCGGCGGTGCGGGTGGCCAGATCATACATCGTGCCACGGTTTTCATGGGTGGCCTTGATATCGAGAAAGCACAATTCATCCGCGCCCGCCGCGTCATAGGCGCGGGCCTGCTCCACAGGGTCGCCTGCATCGATCAGATCGACGAAATTCACGCCTTTGACCGTGCGCCCTTCGGCGACATCAAGGCAGGGGATGATGCGTGTCTTCAGCATGGGGCCTTCCATAAGCGGGCAAACCCGCCAGAACAAGTTGTCCTTACGCTGTCCTTATGAAAGGTTCACACTCAAAACGGAAGGACGCAGATGAGTTTTGCAATCTATCCCAGCCTCAAGGGGAAGGCTGTTTTCATTTCTGGTGGTGCCGCAGGTATCGGGGCCGAGATGGTGCGCGCCTTTGCCGAGCAGGGCGCGCATGTGGGCTTTGTCGATATTGACGAGGAAACCTCGTTTCGCCTGATCGAAGAGACCGAGGGCGATGTCAGCTTTGCGCGAGCCGATCTGCGCGATATCGACGATCTGCGCCGCGCCTTGGCCGCGCTGGAGCAGGAGATGGGCGCGGCAGATGTGCTTGTGAACAACGCCGCCCGTGATGATCGTCATGACTGGAAAGAGGTCACGGCTGACTATTGGGATGAACGCCAGCACACCAATCTGCGCCATATGTTTTTCGCGATCCAAGCCCTTGCGCCTGGAATGGCGGGCAAGGGCGGTGGCTCGATCATCAATATGGGATCGAATTCTTGGTGGGAGGCGGGGGGCGGTTTCCCTGCCTATGCCACGGCCAAGGCAGCGGTGCATGGCCTGACGCGCACAATGGCGCGTGATCTGGGACGGGACCGCATTCGCGTCAATACTGTCGTTCCGGGCTGGATCATGACCGAGCGCCAAAAAGAGCTATGGGCCACGCCCGAAAGCCTTGAGGCGCATCGCAACAGGCAATGCCTGCCTGATCTGATTGATCCCGTCTATGTGGCGCGCATGGTGCTGTTTCTGGCCTCGGATGATGCCAAGATGTGCACGGCCTGCAATTACATGGTCGAGGCGGGCTCGATTTAAAGCATAGGCGCTTCAGCCCTTAAGGGCTGCCAATGCCTCGCCCAGATCAAGTGCGCCGTCATAAAGCGCACGGCCCGAAATTGCGCCCGCGATCACGCCCGTGTCGCGCAGCGCGATCAGGTCTTTCATGGAAGAGACGCCGCCCGATGCAATCACGGGGATCGAGGTGGCGCGGGCCAAAGCCTCGGTCGCCTCGATATTGGGGCCCTGCATCGCCCCATCGCGGTTGATATCGGTATAGATGATGGCGGCAACGCCTGCATCTTCAAAGCTTTTGGCCAGATCGGTGACCATCAGGTCGGTTTCCTCGGCCCACCCACGGGTGGCCACACGGCCTTCACGTGCATCCAAGCCTACGGCCACTTTGTCGGGGAAGGCGCGGGCGGCCTGACGCACGAGATCGGGGTTTTCCACGGCAACTGTGCCAAGGATCACGCGTGCGATGCCTTTTTCGATCCATGCCTCGATGGTGGCCATATCACGGATGCCGCCGCCCAATTGGGCTGGCACATTTGTATCGGCCAAGATCGCCTCCACTGCGGCACCATTGACAGGCTCGCCTGCGAAAGCGCCGTTAAGATCGACCAGATGAAGCCATTCGCATCCCGCATCCTCAAAGGCTTTGGCTTGTGCTGCAGGGTTGTCGCTGAACACCGTCGCCTGATCCATCTCGCCTTTATAAAGGCGCACGGCCTGCCCGTCTTTGAGGTCAATCGCGGGGTAGAGGATCATGGGGCGCACCTTTCAACAATCGCTTGGCTTGCGCGCCTTTTGGCCCAAGCCCGCGCGGCGGGCAAGGTGCAGCTACGTAATCCTTGCCAGATTGGTGAAAAACCCGTCAGAAATTTGGGGGAAGCTTCGGAAAGGGAGAGAGATGAGGGTATTTGTTCTGGCCAGCTTGGCCATCGGTCTGGGAAATGCGGCAATGGCCGAAGACCTGATCGGTACATGGCGCACAGCGCCCGATGATAATGGCAATTCCGGACTTGTCGATGTGCAGGTTTGTGGCGCAGCCCTTTGCGGGACCTTGGTGCAGGCTTTTGATGCCTCGGGTGCCTCGGTGGAGACGGACAATCTTGGGCGGCAGATTATCTGGGAGACAAGCCCGCAAGGCGGGGGCGAGTATCGGGGCCGCATTTATTCGCCTGACCGTGATCAGGAATATCGCTCGCGTCTGCAACTGGAGGGCGACACATTGGTCGTCTCAGGTTGTGTCATGGGCGGGGCGATCTGCCGTGAAGGCGGGCGCTGGACGCGCCAGTAAAATTCTTGCGCCTCACGGCGCCCAGTTCAGGAAATTGGCAATCAGGCGCAGCCCTGCGCTTTGGCTCTTTTCGGGGTGGAACTGGGTGCCCACCACATTGCCGCGCCCGACAATCGCGGTGACATCGCCGCCATAATCAACATGGGCCAAAAGATCGGCGGGGTCCGTGACCTTCATCTGGTAGGAATGCACGAAATAGGCGTGATCGCCTGTTTCGATCCCCTCTAGCAGCGGGTGGGGCTGGTCGATCACAAGATCATTCCACCCCATATGGGGCACCTTGAGGCCTGCATCCGAGGGCGTGATCTGCACCACTTCGCCTGCGACCCAGCCAAAGCCCGCCACATCCTCATATTCGCGGCCCCAACTGGTCAGCATTTGCATGCCCACGCAAATCCCCAGAAAGGGAATGCCGCGCGTCTCGACAGCTTCGACCAAGGCCTCTTCCAGCCCGTCGATCTCTTGCAAGCCGCGCCTGCAGGCAGGGAAAGCCCCATCGCCCGGCAGAACAACACGGCTGGCGCGCGCCACATCTTCGGGGCGGTTGGACACGATCACATGATCATGCCCGCCCTCGCGCGCCATACGCTGGAAGGCCTTCTCCGCGGAATGGAGATTGCCGCTGTCATAATCGACGAGAACAGTGGTCATTGCCTATAAGCTACCCTTGGTGGAGGGCACGGCGTCCGCCTTGCGGGGGTCGGTCTCGACCGCCTCGCGCAGCGCGCGCGCAACCGCTTTGAAGGCGGCCTCGGCAATATGGTGGCTGTTAAGGCCATGGAGCTGATCCACATGCAGGGTGATCCCGCCATGGGTGGCGAATGCTTGGAAGAACTCGCGCACCAATTCGGTATCGAATGTTCCGATTTTGGCGGTTGGCATGTCCAAGGTCCACACAAGATAGGGCCGCGCGCTCAGGTCGAGGGCGGCGCGCACAAGGGCGTCATCCATTGGCAAAAGGCAAGCCCCATAGCGGCGGATACCGCGCTTGTCGCCAAGCGCTTGGGCGAGGGCTTGGCCCAGGGCAATTCCCACATCCTCGACGGTGTGGTGATCATCGATATGCAGATCGCCGCTGGCGCGGATGGTCATATCGATCAGCGAATGCCGCGCCAATTGGTCAAGCATGTGGTCGAAGAAACCAACACCTGTCTGGTTGTCATAAGACCCTGTACCATCAAGATTAATCTCGACGGTGATATCTGTTTCTGCCGTCTTGCGGCTGATCTCGGCGCGACGCATGGACATGTCCCTTTGGCTTGCGTGATGAGCGGCTTATAGGCGGGGGCAGGCGTGCTGCCAAGATGGCGATATTTTAGTGGGGGCGCAGTGTTGCGGCTTGGCCCAAACAATAAAAAACCCGGAAGGAAAACCTTCCGGGTTTTTTATACTGGAGCGGGCGAGGCGATTCGAACGCCCGACCCTTACCTTGGCAAGGTAATGCTCTACCCCTGAGCTACGCCCGCTCTGTGAGACAGGTCTTTAATGATGCCCGCAGAGGCCTGCAAGCGGAAAATTATGCGATTGCCGCTATTTTTTCCAAGCGGCTCATTCCGCGACCAGCGAGAAGTTGTCGATGCCGTAGAACTCGTCATCTATGCCTTGGTTGGTATTGGATTGCGCGGTCAGCGACAGCTCTGGGTCGGGGTTTTCGACTGTGACAGTGATCCTTGAAATATTATCTGACCAATAGTTGCGCCCGCCCATCTCCGTGTTGTTAGCCAAGACTTCTGTCTGGATTGTAACGCCCGCGAGATTGCTATCTGCAATGCTGAGCGATCCATCAAAAGGAGAACGTGCCACGAAGATCTCTTGGCCGTTAAGGGTGAACACAGCCGTCTCGTTGTCGATACTGTCCCCCGCGACCAGATCAAATGTGAAGGTCGCCGATGACGCGCCGCTGGGAATGATCGTAGAATAGGTTGTCGATTGGCCGGCGCCCAGAACCATCAGGTCCCCGAAGCCAGAAATATTCGTGACATTGCCGCCCGACCACCCCGCAGACCCGCTTGCGAAATCGGTCAAGGCCAGTTGCACGCTTTCGAAGGCGCCGAACTCTTCTCCGGCGGTGTCGAAGGCGGCAGCGATCTCGGCTTCGCTCAATTGATGCGTGATTGCGGTGACCATATTATTGACGCCACCGGTTACCAATTCATCCATCGCCATGCCAAGGCCAGCGGCTGCTGCCGTCAGCATCACCCAGTCGACGGTCACCGCGCCGGACTCATCATTTATGAAGTGCAAAAGCATTTCAGGTCCCAAAAATCCAAATTCTTACCTTAACGATTTATTGGGCAAGAGCGGCAAAATTGGGGCGCGCAGACGGTGAAAACTGGGTCTTGTGGTGGGTCAGGCGGGTTTGGTTTCCAGCAAATCCCACCGATTTCCAAAGGCGTCCCGAAAGACGGCGACCTTGCCATAGGGCTCTTGTCTCGGGTCTTCTTCGAAATGGATGCCTGCGGTTTTCATGCGCGCATAATCGGCATCAAAGCTGTCGCTTTCGAGGAACAACCACACCCGACCGCCGCCTTGCTGGCCGATGGCGGCCTTTTGCTCCGGTGTGGCCGCGCGGGCCAAGATGAGGGCGACCCCACCCCCTTCGGGCTGAACGACGACCCAACGTTTGGTCGGGGAAAGCGGCGTGTCCTCGAGCAGTTCAAAGCCGAGATCGCCCACATAATGGGCGATCCCCGCGTCATACTCGGGCACTAGAAGTGAGAGCTTGCCCAGATGGCGGGTCATTCTGTGTCGAATTCCACCAAAAGGTCTTTCGCATCAATCTGCGCGCCCGGTGTCACATGGACCGCCTTGATCACCGCGTCCCGATCCGCATGAATGCCTGTCTCCATCTTCATCGCTTCGATGGTCAGCAGCAGATCGCCCTGTTTGACGCTTGCGCCAACGCTTGCGGCCACACTGGCGATCACACCTGGCATTGGTGCGCCGATATGGGCGGGGTTGCCAAGCTCGGCCTTGGGGCGTTTCGCGCTTGTGGCGGCCACTTTGCGATTTGGCACACGGATCGTGCGGGGCTGGCCGTTCAATTCGAAGAACACCTTGGCCTCGCCTTCGGCATTCGTCTCGCCCACAGCCTGCAAGCGGATGACAAGTGTCACGCCCGGGTCGATCTCGGCCTCGATCTCTTCGCCGGGTTCCATGCCATAGAAGAAGGTCTTCGTGGGCAGGGTGCGCACAGGGCCGTAATCGGCATGGCGGGTGGCGTAATCGGTGAAGACCTTGGGATACATCAGGTAGCCGTTAAGATCTTCGTCATCCACGGCCTCGCCGATCTGTTCTTCCAGCTTTTTGCGGGTTGCCTCCAGATCGACGGGGTCCAGATGCTTGCCTGGACGCTCGAGATTGGGGGCTTCATCCTTGAGGATTTTGTTCAGCATCAATGTCGGGAAGCCGCCCGGAGGCTGGCCAAGATTGCCGCGCATCATGTCAATGACGCTATCGGGGAAGGCGACATCGGTTTCGGGGTCTTCGACCTGCGCGCGGGTCAGGCCTTGGCTGACCATCATCAGCGCCATATCGCCCACCACTTTGGAGGACGGCGTGACCTTCACAATATCGCCGAACATCTGGTTCACATCCGCATACATCTGCGCGACCTCATGCCAGCGTTCTTCCAGCCCGAGGCTGCGGGCCTGTGCCTTGAGATTGGTGAACTGACCGCCGGGCATTTCATGCAGATAAACCTCCGAGGCGGGGGCCTGCATGCCGCTCTCGAAAGCGACATAATGGGCGCGCACGGCTTCCCAATAATCGCTGATTTCGCGCACCGCTGAAATATCGAGGCCTGTATCGCGATCCGTATAGCGCAGGGATTCGACAATCGTGCCAAGCGTGGCTTGCGAGGTATTGCCTGAGAGCGCATCCATCGCGCAATCCACCGCATCCACACCTGCCTTGGAGGCCGCAAGGATCGTTCCGCAGGCCACGCCAGCGGTGTCATGGGTGTGGAAATGGATCGGCAGATCAACGGCATCTTTCAAAGCGGGGATCAGCACTTCAGCCGCGGTTGGCTTGAGCAAGCCCGCCATATCCTTGAGGCCCAGAACATGGGCGCCTGCGGCCTCCAACTCCTTAGCCATCGAGACATAGTATTTCAGGTCATATTTGGCGCGATCAGGGTCAAGGATATTGCCTGTGTAGCAAATCGTACCCTCTACAATCTTGCCAGAGCTGCCGACCGCATCCATCGCCACGCGCATATTTTCAACCCAGTTCAGGCTGTCAAAGACGCGGAAGACATCGACGCCCGAGGCGGCGGCTTGGGCCACAAAGCTTTGCACAACATTATCGGGGTAATTGGTATAGCCCACACCATTGGAGGCGCGCAGCAACATCTGCGTCATGATATTGGGCATTTTGGCGCGAATATCGCGCAGGCGCTGCCATGGGCATTCCTGCAAGAAGCGGTAAGCCACATCAAAGGTTGCGCCCCCCCAGCATTCAACGCTGAATAATTCAGGCAGGTTTGCCGCATAGGCAGGGGCTGCATTGATCATATCAATCGAGCGCATCCGCGTGGCCAAAAGCGATTGATGCCCGTCGCGCATTGTTGTGTCGGTGATCAGCAATTGCTTTTGCTCTTTCATCCATGCAGCAACCGCTTCTGGGCCTTTTTCATCCAGCAGGTTGCGCGTGCCTTTCGGGGCCACCTCAAGCCGTGGCTTGGGTGCGCGGGCCAGTTTGATATCGGCGGCGGGGCGGGGGCGGCCTTCGGTCTCGGGATGCCCGTTGACGGTGATATCGGCCACATAGCGCAAGATACGGGTCGCGCGGTCGCGACGCGGTGCGAAATCGAACAGCTCGGCCGTCTCGTCGATGAATTTGGTGGTGTATTGGTAATTCAGAAATGTCGGATGCTTGAGCAGGTTTTCCACGAAAGCGATATTGGTCGAGACCCCGCGAATACGGAACTCGCGCAAGGCACGGTCCATCCGCGCAATCGCGGCTTCGGGCGTGGGGGCCCAAGCGGTGACCTTTTCCAACAGGCTATCATAATAGCGCGTGATCACCGCGCCTGAATAGGCCGTGCCGCCATCAAGGCGGATGCCCATGCCCGTGGCCCCGCGATAGGCGGTGATGCGGCCATAGTCGGGGATGAAGTTATTGGCAGGGTCTTCGGTCGTGATGCGGCATTGGATGGCGTGACCATCCAGCTTCACATCATATTGGCTTGCCACGCCTGTCGCCTCGGTCAGGCTCTTGCCCTCGGCAATCAGGATTTGGGCACGCACGATATCAATGCCTGTCACCTCTTCGGTGACGGTATGTTCAACCTGCACGCGCGGGTTCACTTCGATGAAGTAGAAAGCGCCCGTATCCATATCCATCAGGAATTCGATGGTGCCTGCGCATTCATAACCCACATGCTCGGCGATCTTTTTGCCAAGCAGGCAGATATCTTCGCGCTGCGCCTCGCTCAGATAGGGGGCGGGGGCGCGCTCCACGACTTTTTGGTTGCGCCGCTGCACGGAACAATCGCGCTCATAGAGGTGATAGATATTGCCATGCGTATCGCCAAGCACCTGCACTTCGACATGGCGGGCGCGCTGGATCATCTTTTCCAGATAGCCCTCGCCATTGCCAAAGGCGGCCTCAGCCTCGCGGCGGCCTTCGAGCACTTTTTCTTCCAGCTCATCAGCATTCAAGATGGCGCGCATGCCCCGTCCGCCGCCGCCCCATGAGGCTTTGAGCATGATCGGGTAGCCGACCTCATCGGCCTGTTTGCGGATCAGGGCCATATCCTCACCCAGAACCTCGGATGCGGGGATGACAGGCACGCCTGCTTCAATCGCAACACGACGGGCGCTGGCCTTGTCGCCAAGCGCGCGCATCGTTTCGGCCTTGGGACCGATGAAGGTGATGCCAGCCTCAAAACAGGCATCCACGAATTCGGGGTTTTCCGATAGCAGGCCATAGCCTGGATGGATCGCATCCGCGCCTGCCATTTTGGCCACTCGGATAATTTCGGGGATCGAGAGATAGGCCGCAACCGGCCCCAAACCTTCGCCGATCTTATAGGCCTCATCCGCCTTGAAGCGGTGCAGCGAAAGTTTGTCTTCCTCGGCATAGACCGCAACGGTGCGTTTGCCGAGTTCATTGGCCGCGCGCATCACTCGGATCGCGATTTCACCGCGATTGGCGATCAGGATTTTCTTGAATTCGGCCATAATGTTCCTCCCCAGAGATATAGCTTTGCGGCGGCGCGCGGGCGCTCCTGCTTCTTTTTCGCTGCATAGCAGCATAATCCCAGGCGGCAGGGGAAGGAACCCCCTGTTTTACGGATATTTTAGCGCTAACAAATCGAGCTGTTACAACTGATTTCGCCTGAAATTTCTTTAGTTTGATAGCGCAGGCTGCCGATACCTGTTGCGCAAATAGGAGGTCATTTGCCAGCGGATCAGAAAGTCGAGATCATAGCTGCGATAATCGACATCCAGCGCTTGTGCGACCGTGCGGACCTGAAATTCGGCGTTATCCTCGACCCCGTTGGTATCGATCATGATGACCATGGGCGCACGCTCGGTCAGATGCGCGTAAAAGATGGCCTGATGCACGCTGTCATAGCTTGAGCGGCGGTCATCAAGGCCGATCTCGATGGCGTGCTCGCTGGTCAGGCAATCCATCCGAACCGAGTGCTGGCCCTCATTGATATCATAGGCAACCCGATATTCAGGTGTGCCGCCAAGCAGCAAAGCGCAAATGATGGGGATGAGATCAGCTTCGAACATAAGGCGAACATTAACTGTTCGTTAAAGGATTGGGAAGCCGCTTTCTCTAGGCTGGGTTAACAAGACGTGACGGCAGATCAGCCAAGGTCTTGGCGCCGATCTGGGCCATATTCGACAGCATATCGCGTTCCAGAAGGTCATGTAGATGGGCGGGCCCTTCGGCCCCAAGCGCGCCAAGCGCGTAATGCCATGCGCGCCCCATCATCACGAAATCGGCCCCAAGCGCGAGGGCGCGCAAGATATCCAAACCGCCCGCGATCCCGCTATCAAAGATGATGGGCAGTGCGGTTGCGGATTTGATCTGGGCCAGCACGTCAATCGCGGCAGGCGCGCCATCGAACTGGCGGCCCGCATGGTTGGAGACCCAGACGGCATCTGCGCCCGCATCTGCGGCGCGGGCGGCGACCTCGGGTTCCATCACACCTTTGAGGATGATCGGCCCCTCCCATTCATCGCGCAGCGTCGCCAGATAGTCCCAATCAGGGGCGGCGCGCAGCAGATAACCCACATGCGCCGTTGAGGGCAGGGTGCCTTTGCCCGCGATCTCGGGCGCATAGCTGTCCATCAGCTTCATTCGCGGCATGCCTGCGGTGCCAATTCCAAGCGCCCATTGCGGGCAAAGCGCCACTTGCGCGGCCAGCCTTGGCGTCAGTTTGGGTGGTTGCACCAAACCGCCACGGGTCTGGCGTTCGCGCCTGCTGGCGGCGGGGACATCCACCGTCAGGATCAGCGTGTGAAACCCCGCCTCGCGCGCACGGCGCAACATATCGCGCCTGATATCAGGGTCGCGCGGCGGATACATCTGGAACCAGCCCTGCTGGCCGATTGCAGGGGCAAGATCTTCGGGCGTGCGCGTGGCGACTGTGGACAGGCAATAGGGAATGCCCGCTGCCGCGCCGTGCCGCGCCAGATGCAGCTCGGCCTCGGGCCAGATCAGGCCTGACATCCCCAAAGGGGCCATGCCGAAAGGCGCGGCATGGGCTTTGCCCAGAAATTCGGTCGAGATGTCTGGCGCGATTTCACCGCGCAGGGCGGCAGGGCGAAACAAGACCTGATCCAATGCCGCGCGGTTGCGATGTGTGACCGTCTCTGCCCCTGTGGCGCTGTCGAGATATTCCCACACGAAATGTGGAATGCGCCGCTTGGCGCGGGCTTTGAGATCGGAAATCGCGGGGTAACGGCTGTGTAAATCCATAGGCGCCAGAAAGCCTGATTTGGCGGGCGGAGTAAAGAGTTGGACCTGCATTTCGCCTGTTTTTGGCCTGTGCGAACAATTTGAGAACAAATCTTTAACTGTGCGGCGTTCCCCTGTAATCTGTCCGTCATGAGCAGCTTTGACGATTCAGAGGCCTTCGAGGCCGCCAGCCTGTCCGCCCGCGCCATGGGTGCGCGCCCGATGCCCTATTTCGACGGTTTGAACCCGCCGCAACGCGAGGCAGTTGAAACCTTGAGCGGCCCTGTCTTGATGCTGGCTGGCGCTGGCACGGGTAAAACGCGGGCCTTGACTGCGCGGATCGCGCATCTGGTCAGCACGGGCACGGCCAGACCTGACGAGATTTTGGCGGTGACTTTTACCAATAAGGCCGCCCGCGAGATGCGCAATCGGGTGACAGGGCTGGTGGGGCCTGCCGCCGAAGGGATGCGCTGGCTTGGCACATTCCATTCGATCTGCGTGAAGCTGTTGCGCCGCCATGCCGAATTGGTCGGGCTGAAATCCAATTTCACGATCCTTGATACCGATGACCAGATCCGCCTTATGAAGCAGTTGATCAATGCCGAAGGCATCGATGAGAAGCGCTGGCCCGCGCGGCAATTGGCAGGCATTATTGATGGCTGGAAGAACCGCGCGCTGACACCTGACAAGGTGCCAAGCGCGGATGCGGGGGCCTTCAACCATCGCGGCGTGGCGCTTTATGCGCAATATCAGGCGCGGCTCAAAACGCTCAATGCGGCGGATTTCGGTGATCTGCTTTTGCATATGGTCACCATTTTCCAGAGCCATGAAGATGTGCTGAAGCAATATCAGCGCTGGTTCCGCTTCATTCTTGTAGACGAATACCAAGATACCAATGTCGCCCAGTATCTGTGGCTGCGGCTGCTGGCGGCGGGGCATCAAAATATCTGCGTGGTCGGCGATGATGACCAATCCATCTATGGATGGCGCGGGGCCGAGGTGGGCAATATTCTGCGCTTCGAGAAAGATTTTCCTGGCGCGAAAGTGATCAAGCTGGAGCAGAATTACCGCTCCACGGGGCATATTCTGGCCGCCGCCAGCGCCGTGATCAAAGGCAATAGCGAACGTTTGGGCAAGACGCTCTGGACCGATGGCGATGATGGCGAGAAATTGCGCCTGATCGGTCATTGGGATGGTGAGGAAGAAGCCCGCTGGATCGGCGATGAGATCGAGGCCGCGCAAAGCGGCACCCGCGGGATGGACCCGTTCAGCCCTGAAGATATGGCGATTTTGGTGCGCGCTTCGCATCAGATGCGCGCCTTTGAAGACCGTTTCCTGACCATTGGTTTGCCCTACCGCGTCATTGGTGGCCCCCGTTTCTACGAGCGGATGGAGATCCGCGATGCCATGGCCTATTTCCGCGTGGTGATCAGCGCTGATGATGATCTGGCTTTCGAACGGATCGTGAACACCCCCAAACGCGGCCTTGGGGATAAGGCGATTGCCACGATCCAGCGCATGGCGCGCTCCAATGGCATCAGCCTGATTGAGGGCGCGAAGCTGTGTGTCGAGGCGGGCGAGATCAAGGGCAAAGGGGCGGTTGAGCTGGCGCGCTTGGTCAATAATCTGGACCGTTGGCGCGATATGCTGCATGGGCCCTTGCGGCAGGTGGGGCCTGTCGATGATCTGATCGAGCCTGTGGATGCCACGCCCGCGCAAGTCAGCCATATCGAACTGGCCGAGATCATTCTCGACGAGTCGGGCTACACTACGATGTGGCAAAACGACAAAACCCCAGAAGCGCCCGGACGGTTGGAAAACCTCAAGGAACTGGTCAAGGCGCTGGAAGGCTTTGAGAACCTGCAAGGCTTCCTCGAACATGTCAGCCTGATCATGGATAATGAACAAGATGACGGCCAGCCCAAGGTCACGCTGATGACCTTGCATGGCGCCAAGGGTCTGGAATTTCCTGTCGTGTTTCTTCCTGGATGGGAGGACGGGCTTTTTCCCAGCCAACGCTCGATGGATGAGGCGGGGGCTAAAGGCCTCGAGGAGGAGCGCAGGCTGGCCTATGTCGGCATCACCCGCGCCGAGGCGGTCTGCACCATCTCCTTTGCGGGCAACCGACGTGTCTATGGGCAATGGCAAAGCCAGATGCCGTCGCGCTTTATCGATGAATTGCCCGAGGCCCATGTCGAGGTCATGACCCCGCCGGGGCTCTATGGGCATCAAGGTGGCCAAGGAGGCGGTATATCGTCAAGCGCCTCGCCTGTGGCGCAGATGATGCGCGGGTCGGATTTGCATGCGCGCGCGGGGCGGGCGGATGTCTATAATTCGCCTGGATGGAAACGTTTGCAGGCCAATCAGGGCCAATATGGCACGCGCCAGCCAAGCGAGGCGCGCAATATGATCATTGATGCCGAGGCGATCAGCGGCTTCGAGATCGGCGATCGCGTGTTTCACCAGAAATTCGGCTATGGCGAGGTCATGCAGATTGAGGGTGACAAGCTGGATGTGGAGTTCGACAAAGCAGGCTCCAAAAAGGTCGTATCGCGTTTCCTGCAGGCCGCCGGCTCAAGCTCGGGTACAGATGGAAACGTTCCCTTCTAGCGCGGGCTTAGCTGGTTAGCATCGGGTAGAGCGAGGCCACCAGCAGCAAGGCCATTGTGATATTGAACACCCTTAAACGCCGCCCCGTGGACAGGAAGCGTTTGAGCTGCGTGCCGCCCCATGCCCAAACGGCCACGGATGGGAAATTCACCACCGCAAAGACAAGCGCCACCGCAATCGCAGCGCTCCAATTGGCGTCGGGCGTGGTGAAATTTGTCTGCGCATAGATCGCCATATACCACGCTTTCGGGTTGACCCATTGAAAGCCCGCCGCCTGCAAAAAGGTAAAGGGACGGCCCTTTTGCGGCGCATCCTCTGGGGGGGCGGCATTGGCAATTTTCCATGCGAGATACAGCAAATAGGCCGCGCTTACGACCATCAAGCTGATCCGCAGCCAAGGCAGCAGATCAAAAAGCTGCATCAAGCCCAAACCCACCATCGCCACCATAAACGCATGGCCCAAGCTGATCCCCAGCATATGGGGCAGGGTCCGTCGCAAGCCGAAATTGGCCCCTGAGGCCAGAAGCATCAGGTTATTGGGCCCCGGTGTGATCGAGGAGGCGATGCCGAACAGGGCGAGCGGGATCAAAAGGTCGAGTGTCATGGGTGTGTTCTACGGAGCGTGGCGGGGAAAGACAGCCCAAAACAAAAAAAGCGGTGATGCTAAGGGAGGAGGAAGCATCACCGCCTTGTTTCAGTTGCCTCCAAAGGGAGGAGGAGAAGGCAACCGATGGCTCGGTCTTTCGACCGGTATGAAGTTCAGCGACCCTCAGAGGGAGGATAAGAGGGCCGCTGCTTTGGTCACGTGCCCCGAGGGAGGAGAGGGGCTGCGCATCCATTTGGATCTTTCGATCCTTGTTTCGCGGCTCATCTCCAAAGGGAGGAGGAGGAGATTTACCGCTGTTCCTGAACGCAAAGGGAGGAGGAGCGTTCAGGTGTTCTTCAAGCTTGCGCTTACTTGCCGTAAGCGGCTTCGATTGCGATGCTGCGGATCATGGAGCGCGAGATGCCCAGATCGCTCAATTCGCGTGTGCTCAGTTCCTGAAGCTCGGCCACTGTGCGGCGATATACGCGCCATGCAGCGAAAGCTTCGGAAAACTGTGTTTTGATCTCGGCAAGGCGTGCGCCCATGGAGATCGTTGTATTGCGGCTACCTGCGACATAGGCCATTGGTAAATCCTTGGTTCAAGTTTCTGCGGATCTCGCCAGCTGCCCCGAATTGGGCTTTGGCGTGGTAATCATCAGTTGGGCGTTTGCCCTTTCGTTGATACTGAAGATAACCCAATGCTGCGTTCGCACAATCCCGTGCTTGGTCAATGCTGCTATGCAGAAAATGCATAGCAAAGGCTGACCTATTAACGGGCGCTCAAGAGAGGTGGTGGTATGGCCCTTCTGGCCTTCTCGGACAGGCAGTTCAGGCTGTTTTTTATAGGGATCTTCTTTGCTGTCCAAGGCATCTGGATGCAGCGTGTTACCCTTGCATGGATCGCATGGGAGCTGACGGGCTCTGCCGGATTTGTAGGTATCGTGGCGGGTTTGAGCATGGCGCCGACCTTGGTGGCGGGGCCTTTCTTTGGCGTTTTGGCAGATCGGATGGATATTCGAACGGCCGCGTTCTTTACCAATGGCGCCATGATTCTGACCCTGACCCTCTTGGCGCTGTTTTTGCCCTTTATCGCACCTGTGGGGGTGATGCTGGCGGCGCTGATGATTGGTGTGATCAGCTCGGCGCATCATCCGGTACGCATGTCTTTGGGGCCGCGCTTGGTGGCGGTTGATATGGTGCAGCATGTGGTTTCGGTCACGGCGCTGAATTTCAACCTCGCGCGGCTGGTGGCCCCTGCCGTGACAGGGCTGATCATTGCCCAATTTGGCGCGGCAATCAGCCTTTGGGTCGCGGTTGCCTTCTATATTCCGATGATTGTGGTTCTCATGCGGCTGCGCCCGCGTTCACTGCCGCCGAGGGCCGCGGCCCCTTTCCTGAGCGAATTGCGCGAAGGGGTGCGATATTCGATGGCCAGCCCTTTGGTGCGCCAAGCGCTTTTGATCACGGTGGTCTTTGCGACCATCCTGCGCGGAGCCTTGGAGGTACTGCCCGTGCTGGCCGATGGCGCTTTTGAACGGGGCGCGGCAGGGCTGGGGCTGTTGACGGGGGCGGCGGGAGCTGGGGCGCTGGTGGCTGCCATGCTGAAATCCGTGGGTGTGGGCGCGGTTGGGGCGCGCATCCCATGGCAGGTTCTTTTGGCCGCGATGGTGGGGCAGGTTGCCGTGGTTCTAATGGGGCTGGCTCCGATTTGGCCCTTGGCGCTGGCGGCTACCGCTATTTCGGGCTTTTGCGCGACATGGTGCGGGGTGTCCTTGCAGGCGGCGATCCAGACTGATCTGCCCGATGCATTCAGGGGCCGCGTCATGAGCCTTTGGACCGTTGTGGGCTTTGGCACGGTCGCCCTTGGTGCATTGGCGATTGGTGGTCTTGCCGAATGGATCGAGATTGGCCCCGCCTTGGTTGTGGCGGGGGTTTTGGGCATCCTTGCACAGGCCGCAATCATTCTAGGGGGTGTGAAAGCGTGAGAGCTGGCTTATGTCCCTGTTCAGAGTGAAAGACCGAAAAGAAGGCCAAAGCCAATGAGCGTGACGCGCGAGACTGTCCTTGAAGCCCTGAAAACACTTGCATTGCCTGATGGTGGCGATCTGGTCAGCCGTGATTTGATCCGCGCTGTGCAAATCGCGGATACGCGTGTGAGCTTTATCATCGAGGCTGAAAGCGCCGAAGCCGCCAAAGCGATGGAAGGCCTGCGTCAGGCCGCACAAAAGATTGTGCAGGATCTAGAAGGTGTGACCCAAGCCACCGTCGCGCTGACGGCGCAT
Source organism: uncultured Paracoccaceae bacterium (assembly GCA_965656935.1). Taxonomy (GTDB): domain Bacteria; phylum Pseudomonadota; class Alphaproteobacteria; order Rhodobacterales; family Rhodobacteraceae; genus M30B80. The sequence continues at coordinate 128,911 of CBFHMG010000006.1, read as the reverse complement.
GGCCCCCAACCCAAAGCACCCGCCGCACCTGCGCAGGGCGGCCAGCCGCCAAGCCTCAAGATAGGCGGGCATCCAAAGCCCCAGAATGAGCCGATGAACCCGAAAGGGGTTGCACGGATTTTGGCCATCGGTTCGGGCAAGGGCGGTGTTGGGAAATCAACGGTGTCCTCCAATCTGGCTGTGGCACTGGCCAAACAGGGCCGCAAGGTGGGCCTGCTGGATGCCGATATCTACGGCCCGTCGCAGCCGCGCATGATGGGCATTTCGAAACGCCCCGCCTCGCCCGATGGCAAAACCATTATTCCGTTGCACAATCACGGCGTCACGATGATGTCGATCGGCCTGATGCTGGCCGAGGAGAAGGCCGTGGTCTGGCGTGGGCCGATGTTGATGGGGGCCTTGCAGCAGATGATGACCCAAGTCGAATGGGGGGAATTGGATGTGCTGCTGGTCGATCTGCCCCCAGGCACGGGCGATGTTGCGATGACGCTGTGCCAACGCTCCAAGCTGACGGGGGCGATTGTGGTGTCCACACCGCAGGATGTGGCCCTTCTGGATGCGCGCAAGGCGCTTGATATGTTCAACACGCTCAAAACCCCTGTTCTGGGTCTGATCGAGAATATGTCGACCTATATCTGCGAGAATTGCGGCCATGAGGCGCATATCTTCGGCCATGGCGGGGTTGCCGCCGAGGCGGACAGGATCGATGTGCCTTTCCTTGGTGCATTGCCGATCTCGCTTGAGACGCGGATTGCGGGCGATGCGGGCACGCCAATCGCGGCGGGCGAGGGGCCGATGGCGCAGGCCTATGCGCAACTGGCCGCAAGGCTGGTCGAAGGCGGGATGGCCTAAGCGATACCCCAAGACATGGATTTCAAGGCCCGACATGCGTTGCGTGTCGGGCTTTTTTCATGGTGATTCGTGCCGATCCGCGGGTTTTTTCGGCCAGTCCGTGTGATCTGGGCGCATGTTATGCGCGGTGCTTGGAAAAATTTTCCAAATTCTGGGACAGCCCGCTGACCCCTATATGTTGCGTGTAAAATGGCCCCACCCACAACTTAAGCGGTATTTTGCCTGATTTCACCCACCATATGTTGTTCTAGAGATGCCCCAAAAACCAAGTGTTGGGATTTTTTCCCAAAAAAAGGGATTGATTGGGAATTTATTCCATGAGACAAGATTAACCAAGGCAACAGAGGTCGAACACAGAGCTCCCAAAGCTCTGATCAAAAATAAAAATAAGGCAGGTGTTCATACAGGCATCTCTCTTGCTGGAAGAAGAGCCGACGCGCAAACGAGCAGACATCCCCCCAGGTGGCTTGCGCAGTTGGTCACCCAGAAATGGGACAGGGCGGCGGATTGGGCAGTGGCAGCTAGCTCGATCCGCCGTTGTCGTTTCTGGGGCCCAAACGGGCCAACCAGAGCGGCGCAAAAGAAAACTAGGGCCAAATTGAGGCCGAAATAGGGCGCAAAGACGTGGAACGCAGGTTTCAAGGCGAAAGCCTGAACAAGATGGACGGAAAAGGCCGGGTCTCGATCCCGGTCAAGTTTCGTCGTGTCCTGCAGAATTCCGATCAGAAGAGCGCCACCGCAGGCGCGCCGCCGCGTCTCTATATTGCTTATGGCGATAAATCCAAAAACTTCCTTGAATGCCTCTCTGGCGATGCGTTTGACCAGATTGACGGCATGATCCGCCGCACGCCGCTTGGCACACCTGTGCGCAAGGCGCTGGAATATCTTTATTACCGCAAATGCGACGAGACGACCGTGGATGACACGGGCCGTCTGGTTTTGCCCCCCGCCGCGCGCGAAAAGCTCGGTCTTGCCGATGAAGCGCTGTTCCAAGGGATGGGCGACAAGTTTCACATCCTCAATCCGGTTGATGCCGCAGCAGCCGATGAGGACATCGATACTCTTCTGGCGGCTTTGGGGCAGGGTAATGATTTCTTTGATCCGCTTTCGCTGGTGGCTCAGGGCGATGAGTTGGTCGCACAAGGGGGCGAGTAATCATGGCGGAGGAGCTGGACGCCCCCGCCAAGCGCCCGCATATTCCAGTATTATTGACGCCGCTGATCAAAGCGGCAGGCCCCGTCACGGGCGTTTGGCTCGATGGAACCTTCGGCGCTGGTGGCTACGCCCGTGGCTTGCTTGAGGCGGGGGCGGATGCAGTGATCGGCGTGGATCGGGACCCTTTGGCCCTTGAGATGGCAAGCGCGTGGCAAGGCGATTACGGCACGCGGCTGAAGCTGGTTGCGGGTACATTTTCCGATATGGATGAACAGGCCGCGCAAACGGGTCATCCGGAACTGGATGGGGTTGTGCTGGATCTGGGCGTGTCCTCCATGCAGCTTGATCTGGCCGAGCGCGGCTTTTCCTTCATGCGCGACGGGCCGCTGGATATGCGGATGAGCCAGAGCGGGCTTTCGGCGGCTGATCTGGTCAATACCGCCTCGGAAGAATTGCTGGCCGATATACTTTATCACTACGGTGAAGAACGCGCCTCGCGAAGGATTGCGCGCGCCATTGTGGCCGCCCGCGCGATCCAACCCTTCGAGACTACTTTGCAACTGACCCGCGTCATCGAGAAATGCCTGCCGCGCCCGAAACCCAATCAAAGCCATCCCGCGACCCGATCCTTTCAGGCGATCCGCATCGCGGTGAATGATGAATTGGGCCAATTGGTCGAAGGGCTGGAGGCCGCAGAGCGCGCGCTGAAATCGGGCGGCCGCTTTGCGGTTGTGACCTTCCATTCCCTTGAAGACCGTGTGGTGAAACGCTTTTTGCAATTGCGTGCCAGCACAGGCGGGGGCGGCTCGCGCCATGCGCCCGAGGCTGATGCCCAAATTCCGGGCTTCACCCTGACGCCCAAGAAGGCCATCGCCCCAGATGAGGCGGAACTGGCCCAGAACCCGCGGTCGCGCTCGGCGAAATTGCGCGTTGCGACCCGTACAGATGCGCCAGCGGCCTCCGTGGACCGTAAAGCGCTTGGATTGCCCAAAATGCCAGAGGTGCTGTGATGCGTGGCTTTTTCAGTTTCCTGACAGCATGTGCCGTGATTGGCTTGGGCTATTGGGCCTATCACCAGAATATCCAGACCCAACATTCCATCCGCGAAGTGGAGCGTTTGCAGCGCGCCATCGGCGTGGAGCGCGAGCGCCTTTCAGTTTTGCGTGCGGAATGGGCCTATCTCAACCGTCCTGATCGCCTGCGCGAGTTGAGCGATATGAATTTCGAGCGTCTGGGTCTTTTATCCATGAGCCCCATACAATTCGGAGAGACCGCCGAAATCGCTTATCCGCGCCCTCCCGAGCCTATCCCAGAGGATGAGATACTGTTCGAGAACGCCTCGGATGCAGAGGTGCTGCCATGACCCCGCGTATACCGCTTCGCCCGCTGACCCGCATTCTTGAGGCGCGCCGCAAGGGCGAAAACCCCGATGCGATCGAGCGCGAGAACCTGCGCCTGCGCCATGAGGCCGAGAGGGACAAGATGCGCCAGCGCGCGGAAAGCCGTCTGCTCTTGATGGCTTTTTGCTTCCTCGCCGCCTTTGCGACTGTCGGCTTCAGGATGGCCTCGCTGGCCACCGCCGAGGCCGAAGAGCCGCGCATCGCGACAAGTGCTTCGGCCATTTTGAACACCCGCGCCGATATCGTGGACCGTGATGGCCGCGTCTTGGCGACCAATCTGATCACCAATTCGCTTTATGCCCACCCCCATGAGATCATTGATGTGCCCACCACAATCGAGGGTCTGGTGCGGATTTTCCCTGATCTTGATGCCGAACGTCTGGCCCGCCAATTCACCGCCGAGCGCCGTTTTGTCTGGCTGCGCCGCAATATCAGCCCCGAGCAGGAACAGATGGTTCATGATCTGGGCGAGCCTGGCCTGCTCTTTGGCCCGCGCGAGATGCGGCTTTATCCCAATGGCTCGATTGCCGCGCATATTCTTGGTGGTGCGAGCTTTGGCCAAGAAGCGGTGAATGCCGCCGAAGTGATCGGTGTGGCAGGGGTTGAAGCGCAATTCGATACCGAGCTGCGCGATCCTGCCCGCGATGGCGCGCCCTTGGAATTGTCCATTGATCTGCCTGTTCAGGCCGCCATTGAGGAAGTTCTGGCAGGCGGCATGGCGATTATGAATGCCCGTGGGGCCACGGCTGTCTTGATGAATGTGCATACGGGCGAAGTGCGGGCCATGGCCTCCTTGCCCGATTTCGATCCCAATTCCCGCCCACGCCCCCTGACCGAGGGTGAGGCCGCCGACAGCCCCCTGTTCAACCGCGCGTTGCAGGGCGTTTATGAGCTTGGCTCGGTCTTCAAGATTTTCACTGTGGCCCAAGCGATGGAATTGGGCTTGGTCAATCCCGAGACCATGATCGATACTACAGCGCCTTTGCGCTTGGGCGGTTTCTCGATCAATGATTTCCATGATTACGGGGCCACCCAATCGGTCACCGATGTGATTGTGCATTCGTCAAATGTTGGAACCGCGCGGATTGCGGCCATGATTGGCGGCGAGCGGCAGCGCGGTTTTCTGGAAGAATTGGGCTTTCTCGAACCGACAGAGCTGGAAATGGTGGAGGCCGCAACAGGCCGCCCGATTGCGCCTGCCCGCTGGGGTGAGTTGTCGACGGCCACGATTTCCTACGGACATGGTCTGTCCAGCTCTCCGCTCCATCTGGCGGCCGCCTATGCGAGCATCGCCAATGGCGGCACGCGGGTTTTGCCCACCTTGCTGCGCCAGGACGGGCCGCAAAATGGCGAACGCCTGATCTCCGAGGAAACTTCGCGCGCGATGAGCACCATGCTGCGCGCGGTTGTCACCGAAGGCACGGCCAGTTTCGGCGATGTCGAAGGCTATGCCGTGGGTGGCAAGACAGGCTCCGCCGATAAGCCAAACCCGCAGGGCGGCTATCACGAGGACCGCGTCCTTGCCACTTTTGCCAGTGTTTTCCCTGCCGATGATCCTGAATATGCTTTGATCGTCACCTTGGATGAGCCTGAAATCGTAGCGCTTGGCGAAACGCGGCGCACCGCGGGTTGGACCGCCGTTCCCGTCGCCGCCGAGATCATTCGACGCACAGCACCTTTGATGGGATTGCGACCAGAGATTGAACCTTTGGCCAACACTCAGCTATCCAACGCCTCACAATAAGAGTGATTGAGGGGATTCGGGCATGACGTCTGAGGTCAAACGCCTTTCTGCCTTGGGATTGACCCCCACGCGCGGGCAAGATGTCGAGATTACAGGGCTCAGCCTTGATAGCCGTATGATTGAGCGCGGGCATCTGTTTGCCGCCTTGCCTGGCAGCAATATCCATGGCGCCAGCTTTATCGAGACCGCGATCGAGATGCAGGCGAGCGCCGTGCTGACCGACCGCGCGGGCGCGGAGCTTGCGAAATCTGCGCTGCAAGGCAGTGAGTGCACCCTTGTTGTTGTCGAAGACCCGCGCGCCGCCTTTGCCCATGCCTGCGCGCTCTGGTTCGAGCGGCAGCCCGATGTGGCGGTCGCGATCACGGGCACCAATGGCAAAACCTCGGTCGCCAGTTTCACGCGGCAGATTTGGCAGCTTTTGGGGCTGGAGGCCGTCAATATCGGCACGACTGGCGTGGAGGGCGCATTCTCGGCCCCTGGCATTCATACAACGCCCGATCCGCTGACCCTGCACCGCGTGCTTGGCGACATGGCCAATGCCGGCGTGACCCATGCCGCGATGGAGGCCTCCTCTCACGGGTTGGACCAGCGCCGCATGGAAGGCGTGCAGCTTGCCGCGGCGGGATTTACCAATTTCACCCAAGACCATCTGGATTACCACGGCACGATGGAGGCTTATTTCGAGGCCAAGGCGCGGCTATTCAGCGAATTGCTGTCCGAAGACGGCACGGCTGTGATCAATATTGATGCCCCCCATGGCGCCGATCTGGTCGAGGCCTGCGATGCCCGCGAAATCGAAGTGATCACCGTGGGCCATAGCAATGGCGCCGCACGGCTCAAGATCACGGGGCTGCGGATGACCGAGACGGGGCAGGAAGTGCTGTTTCGCTGGCAGGGCAATCAATACAAAGTTGCGCTTGAGTTGATCGGCAGCTTTCAGGCGATGAATGTGATGGTCGCGGCGGGCCTTGTGATCGCCGCAGGAGAAGAGGCCGAAGCGGTGTTTTCCGTCTTACCAAAACTCACGGGCGTGCGCGGCCGGATGCAATTGGCGGCCACGCGCTCGCATGGGGCGCCGATCTTCGTGGATTACGCCCATACTCCCGATGCCGTGCAAATCGCGCTTCAGGCATTGCGCCCGCATGTGATGGGGCGTTTGGTGGTGGTGATCGGCGCAGGCGGCGACCGTGATCGTGGCAAGCGGCCCTTGATGGGGCAGGCGGCCGCAGATCATGCGGATGTTGTATTTGTGACAGATGATAACCCCAGATCAGAAGATCCTGAGGGGATCAGGGCAGAGATTCTCCAAGCCTGCCCCGAGGCGATTGAGGTCGCAGATCGCGCCGAAGCGATCCTTCGGGCTGTGGATAACCTATCCCCTGGGGATGCGCTGCTGATCGCGGGCAAGGGGCATGAGACGGGGCAGATTGTGGGCGATGTGGTCTATCCTTTTGATGATGTCGAACAGGCCAGTGTTGCCGTGGCGGCCTTGGAGGGGCGGATATGAGCGCGCTTTGGACGGCAAAAGAAGCGGCACAGGCCACAGGCGGGCAGGTGCGCGGGGATTGGTCGGTCACGGGCGTCTCAATCGACACGCGCAGCTTGCAGCAAGGCGATTTGTTTGTGGCCCTGAAGGCCGCGCGCGACGGGCATGATTTTGTGGCCGATGCTTTGGCCAAGGGGGCAGGGGCCGCGCTGGTTTCGCGCATTCCTGACGGGATGGCCGAGGATGCGCCGCTGCTGATCGTGAAGGATGTGCTCTCCGGGCTAGAGGCGCTTGGACGCGCGGCGCGCGCGCGGACAAAAGCCAAGGTGATCGCGGTGACAGGCTCGGTCGGCAAAACCACCGTTAAGGAAATGCTGCGCGCGGCCCTGTCGGATCAAGGTCGCACCCATGCGGCTGAGGCCTCCTATAACAATCATTGGGGCGTCCCTTTGACCTTGGCACGCATGCCCGCCGAGACAGAATTTGCGATTATCGAGATCGGGATGAATGCACCCGGAGAGATTGCGCCCCTGACCCGCATGGCACAGCCCCATGTGGCAATTGTCACCACGGTTGCCGAGGCCCATCTCGAAGCCTTCGGGCAGATCGAGGGGATCGCACATGAAAAGGCCAGCATCTTTGAGGGATTGGTTGCAGGCGGGATCGCCCTTGCCAATGCCGATCTGGAGACCTCGGATATCCTTTTTGCCAAAGCACGAGACGTTGGTGCGGGCTTGATCCGCTTTGGTGCGGCCCCTGAGGCGGAGGCGCATCTGACGGAGGTCACCCTGAGCGATACTGCTACGGTCATTCGGGCCAGTTTCTCGGGTATTGAGCAGCTGTTCAAACTGGCCGTTCCGGGGCGGCATCTGGCAAACAATGCGGTCGCGGTTCTTGCGGCTGTGCAGGCGGTGGGCGGAGATATCCCGCAAGCGGCGATGGCTTTGGGCCAATGGCAACCCTATTCAGGGCGCGGCACGCGCGAGCGTTTGGTCTTGAGCACCACGGATGATCTGGCCGTTGAGTTGATTGATGACGCCTATAACGCTAATCCCGCTTCGATTGCCGCAAGCCTTGAGGTCTTGGCTGCGAGCCAGCCCGTATTGCAGGGCCGCCGCATCGCGGTGTTGGGAGATATGCGCGAATTGGGTGCGGCAGGCCCCGAGCTACATGCCGAGATTGCCGATCTCGCCTCGGTCGAGAGCATCGATCTGATCTATACCTCTGGCGAATTGATGCAGCATCTGCATGACGCGCTGCCCGAGCTAAAAAGAGGGCTTCATACCGAGAATTCCGATGAGATGGCGCGCGCCTTGCCGCGCCAATTGCAGGCGGGAGATGTGGTTTTGATCAAGGGTTCGAACGGGTCAAAGCTGTCCCGCGTGGTTGACGGCTTGCGCAAACTGGGGCAATCGGTAGCGGAGAAGCGATAAAGGAACCGCCATATGTTGTATTGGTTAAGCGAACTATCGGATGGCGGGGATTTCTTTAACCTCTTCCGCTACATCACGTTCCGCGCAGGCGGCGCCTTTTTCACAGCACTTATATTCGGCTTTATTTTCGGGCGCCCCCTGATCAATGCGCTGCGCAGAAAATACGCCCATGGCCAACCGATCCGCGAAGATGGGCCCGAGAGCCACCGATTGACCAAAGCGGGCACCCCCACCATGGGCGGTTTGCTGATTTTGGCCGCCCTGACCCTTTCAACCTTGCTTTGGGCGCGGCTTGATAACGGGTTTGTCTGGATGGTTCTGGGCGTCACCGTGGCCTTTGGCTGTATCGGTCTGGCCGATGATTGGGCCAAGGTCAGCCGCAACACGACCAAGGGTGTGTCGGGCAAGGTGCGCTTTAGCATCGGTTTGGTCATTGCGGCGGTCGCAGCTCTGATCGCGAGCTACTTGCACCCGTCTGATTTGAGCAACCATTTGGCGGTGCCTGTTTTCAAAGAGGTCCTGATCAATATGGGATGGGTCTTTGTGCCCTTCGCGATGATCGTGATTGTGGGCAGCGCCAATTCGGTCAATCTGACCGATGGCTTGGACGGTTTGGCAATTATGCCCGTGATGATCGCAGCCGCCACTTTGGGCGTGATCGCCTATGCGGTCGGGCGCGTCGATTTCACCGAATATCTGGATGTGCATTACGTGCCGGGAACGGGTGAATTGCTGGTCTTCTGCGCAGGCCTTATTGGCGGTGGCCTTGGGTTTTTGTGGTATAATGCGCCACCCGCAGCCGTCTTTATGGGTGATACGGGATCGCTGGCTTTGGGCGGTGCCTTGGGCGCGATTGCGGTGGCCACCAAGCATGAGATCGTGTTGGCCATCGTGGGCGGGCTTTTCGTGGCCGAGGCTTTGAGCGTGATTATTCAGGTGCTCTATTTCAAGCGGACGGGCAAACGCGTTTTCCTGATGGCGCCGATCCACCACCATTTCGAGAAAAAAGGTTGGGCCGAGCCGCAGGTGGTGATCCGTTTCTGGATTATCTCCCTGATCCTTGCCCTGATCGGACTTGCGACACTGAAATTGCGCTGACGCATCGGGCTGATCTTGGTGACGCTCGTATTTGGTGAAAGATGAAGTCAAAGGAAGTGCCATGATCCCCGTGCTTGGGTTTGAAGGTCAAAGAGTTGGAGTTCTGGGGCTGGGGCGCTCAGGCATGGCCACGGCGCGCGCCTTGCAGGCGGGTGGGGCAGAGGCCCTCTGCTGGGATGATGGCGAGGCAGGGCGAACCGCTGCTAGTTCCGAGGGCTTCACGATTTGGGACCCGCTCAAGCCCGATGCTTTTGAGGATGTGTCATGGCTCGTGACCTCGCCCGGTATTCCGCATCTTTATCCTGCACCGCATCGCGCGATTGTGGCGGCATGGGATGCGGGGGTTCCGGTTGATAATGATGTGGGTCTGTTTTTCCGCTCGCTCGGGCAGGGGGATTGGGTGAACCATGATACCCCGCCGCGTGTGATTGCGGTGACAGGCTCGAACGGCAAATCCACCACCTCGGCCCTGATCGCGCATATTCTGGAAGAAAACGGAACGCCTGTGCAATTGGCGGGCAATATCGGGCGCGGGGTTCTGGATATCGAGCCGCCCGAGGATGGCGAAGTGATTGTGCTGGAATTATCCAGCTATCAGACCGATCTGGCCCGTGCCCTGACCCCTGATATTGCTGTTTTCACCAATCTCTCGCCTGATCATTTGGATCGTCATGGTGGAATGGGCGGGTATTTTGCTGCCAAGCGCCGCCTTTTTGCCGAAGGCGGGCCTGATCGTGCGGTGATCGGTGTGGATGAGGCTGAGGGTAAATATATTGCCAATCAATTATCGATGGGTGCGGCAGACGGGCGGGTGATCCGCATCTCCTCGGGGCAGAAGCTGACGGGTGTGGGGTGGGATGTGTTCGCGCGCAAGGGCTGGTTGTCGGAATATCGCAAAGGGCGGCAGGCAGGCTCGATCGATCTGCGCGCCATCAAGGGCTTGCCCGGCGCGCATAATCACCAGAATGCCTGTTGCGCCTATGCGGCCGTGCGCGCTTTGGGGATTGCGCCCAAAGTGATCGAGCAGGCCTTTCACAGCTATCCTGGCTTGCCTCATCGCAGTCAGGTGGTGGGCGAGAGCGAGGGGGTTTTATTCGTCAATGACAGCAAGGCCACCAATGTCGATGCAGCCGCCAAGGCACTGGCCGCCTTTCCTCGTATTCGCTGGATTTGCGGGGGCTTGGAGAAAGAGGGCGGTCTGGACGCCCTCAAACCCGCTTTGGGATCAGTCGCCAAAGCCTATGTGATCGGGCGCGAGGCGCAGAGTTTCGCCCTGCAGCTTGGCGAAACCCCGCATGAGATATGCACCAGCATGGAGCGCGCGGTGGCCCGCGCAGCAGCCGAGGCGGAGGCGGGCGATGTGGTGCTTTTGGCTCCAGCGGCGGCGAGTTTTGACCAATATGATAATTTCGAGGCGCGCGGGCAGGATTTCATGGATCAGGTGCAAAAGTTGATCGGCTGAAATCGGCCGCTTTGCGCGCAGGCTTTCTCTGGTCAGGGCGGGCATTTTTCGCTAGTATCACTTCAGATCCGGGAACAACCCGGGCTGGTAGAGGCAGTATTGGGCGGTAATCCATGACGGAAATGGCGCATGGCACGGTTCTCGTGCAATCCGGCGAGGCGATTTTGCCGCGTTGGTGGCGAACAGTTGATCGGGTGACGATCGGCTGCATTTTGGCTTTGTTTGCAATTGGTATTTTGCTTGGCTTCGCGGCCTCGCCGCCTTTGGCCGAGCGTAACGGGCATGACCCGTTCCATTATGTCTCGCGACAAGCCTTTTTCGGGTTTCTGGGACTGACCGCGATGGTTCTGGTCTCGATGCTGTCGCCTTTGCAGGTGCGCCGCGTGGCGGTTCTGGGCTTTTTTGGCGCGATGGTTGCGCTGGCCATGCTGCCTGTTTTTGGCACGGATTTCGGGCAAGGGGCGGTGCGCTGGTATTCGCTTGGCTTTGCCTCGCTGCAACCGTCTGAATTCCTCAAGCCTGTTTTCGTGGTGTTTGCGGCTTGGATGGTGGCCGCCAGTCAGGATCTGGGCGGCCCTCCGGGTAAAACGGTTTCCTTTATTACGGCGATCACCATTGTGGGTTTTCTGGCGCTACAGCCTGATTTCGGGCAAGCCGCGCTGATCCTGTTTTCATGGTGCGTGATCTATTTCGTGGCGGGTGCGCCGATGCTTTTGCTTGTGGGGGTTGGTATTGTCACCCTGATTGGTGGCAGTTTCGCCTATTCCAATTCCGAGCATTTCGCGCGCCGCATTGACGGGTTTCTCTCGGCCGAGGTCGATCCCAATACGCAGCTGGCCTATGCAGCCAATGCGATCCGCGAGGGTGGGATTTTCGGCACGGGTCTGGGGGAAGGCTCGGTCAAATGGACTTTGCCTGATGCCCATACCGATTTCATCATTGCCGTTGCCGCCGAGGAATATGGCGTGGTGCTGGTGCTGATGATCATCGCGCTTTTTGCCACCGTTGCTTTGCGCGCGTTTTTCCGCCTGACCAAGGAGCGTGATCCTTTCATCCGTTTGGCAGGCGCAGGGTTGGCAAGCCTTCTGGCGCTGCAGGCCTTTATCAATCTCGGTGTGGCCGTGCGGCTTTTGCCTGCAAAGGGGATGACGCTGCCATTCGTGTCCTATGGCGGTTCCTCTATTATCGCGACGGGGATTTCGGTTGGTATGTTGCTGGCCTTCACCCGCTCGCGTCCGCAAGGCGGGATTGGCGATATTTTGATCAAGCGGAGCAGGTAACCCATGGCCGAGCGGCAACGCCATTTGATCATCGCGGCGGGCGGGACAGGCGGGCATATGTTCCCCGCTCAAGCCTTGGCCGAGGCGATGTTGCGCAAAGGCTGGAAGGTGACGCTGTCAACTGATGCACGCGGCGCGCGCTATGCGGGGGGCTTCCCGCATGTGGTGGAGGTTCGGCAAGTGGCTTCGGCGACATTCGCGCGGGGCGGGATTGTGGCGAAGCTGTTGGTGCCTTTCCGCGTCTTGGGCGGCATTATTGCGGCCAGTTTCCGCATGCTGCGTGAAAAGCCCGATATGGTTGTGGGTTTTGGCGGATACCCCTCGATCCCGTCTGTGGCGGCCGCTTGGATCACGCGCCACCCTCGGATGTTGCATGAACAAAACGGCGTTTTGGGACGGGTGAACAAGCTCTTTGCCAAGCGCGTTGATGCGATTGCCTGCGGAACATGGCCCACGGTTTTGCCCGATGGGGTGGACGGCATCCATACGGGCAACCCTGTGCGCGGCTCGGTGATGGAGCGCGCGGGCGCCCCCTATACCCCGCCCGGAGATTGGCCGATGTCTTTGGTGGCAATTGGCGGCAGTCAGGGCGCGCGTATTCTTGGCGAAAGTGTGCCGCCCGCGATTGCCCTTTTGCCCGAGGAATTGCGCGCACGGCTTCGCGTGGCGCAGCAAGCCCGCCCCGAGGATATCGAGCATGTGACCCAAAGCTATCTGGCCATGGGCGTCACCGCCGAGATCGAGCCGTTTTTCCGCGACATCCCCCGCCGCCTTTCGGAGGCGCAATTGGTGATCAGCCGCGCGGGCGCGTCCTCGGTGGCTGATATCTCGGTGATCGGGCGGCCTGCGATCCTGATCCCTTTTGCGGCTGCCACGGCTGATCATCAAACCGCCAATGCGCGCGGCTTGGTGGATGCTGAAGCGGCCATTTTGATCCCTGAATCGCAATTGAACGCACAGAGCCTTGCACAAGCCATCGAGGCTGTTTTATCGCAGCCCGACGCGGCCAATCACATGGCGCAGGCGGCCCTTGCCCAAGGCATGAGCGATGCGACCGAGCGGCTTGTCGCCCTTGTTGAAACCCTGTCCCAGAAAGGCCGCCCATGAGCGCTGCAGTCACAAAACTCCCGACCCAATTGGGCGCAATCCATTTTTCGGGGATCGGGGGCATTGGCATGTCGGGCATTGCCGAAGTGCTGCTCAACCATGGCTATGCGGTGCAGGGCTCGGACCTCAAAGCGTCGAAAATTACGGAACGTCTGGAAGCGCTCGGGGCGAAAGTGTTTATCGGGCAGCGCGCCGAAAATCTGGAAGGGGCCGAGGTTGTTGTGATCTCCTCTGCGATCAAGCCGGGCAATCCTGAATTCGATGCCGCCCGCCTGAAAGGCCTGCCGATTGTGCGCCGCGCCGAGATGCTGGCCGAGTTGATGCGCCTGCGCTCCAATGTGGCGATTGCGGGCACACATGGCAAAACCACGACCACCACAATGGTGGCGACCTTGCTGGATGCGGGCGGGGTTGATCCGACCGTGATCAATGGCGGGATCATCCATGCCTATGGCTCCAATGCGCGGGTCGGGCAGGGCGATTGGATGGTTGTCGAGGCCGATGAATCCGATGGCACCTTCAACCGCCTGCCCGCCACGATTGCCGTGGTCACCAATATCGACCCCGAGCATATGGAGCATTGGGGCAGCATCGAGAACCTGCGCAAGGGCTTCCTTGATTTCGTCTCGAATATCCCCTTTTACGGGCTGGCCGTGTGCTGCACGGACCACCCTGAGGTGCAAAGCCTTGTGGGCAAGATCACCGATCGCCGCGTGGTCACCTATGGGTTCAATGCGCAGGCCGATGTGCGCGCTGTCAACCTGACCTATAAGGGCGGGATCGCGCATTTTGATATCGCGCTTCAGGCCGAGGGTCAGGTGATTGAAGGCTGCACCCTGCCCATGCCGGGTGATCACAATGTCTCCAATGCTTTGGCGGCGGTTGCCGTGTCGCGGCATCTGGGGATGAAGGGCGCTGAAATCCGTGACGCGCTGGAGAATTTCAAAGGCGTGAACCGCCGCTTCACCAAAGTGGGTGAGGTGGATGGCGTCACGATCATTGATGATTACGGCCACCACCCCGTCGAGATTACGGCGGTGCTGAAAGCGGCGCGCCAAGCCAGCGAGGGCCGCGTGATCGCGGTGCATCAGCCGCATCGCTATTCCCGTCTGGCCAGCCTGTTCGAGGATTTCTGCTCCTGCTTCAATGATGCCGATGTGGTGGGGATTTCCGAGGTGTTCGCCGCAGGCGAGGAGCCGATTGCAGGGGCCAGCCATGAAGATCTGGTCACAGGGCTGATCCGCCACGGCCACCGCCATGCGCGGGTGGTCAATTCCGAGGATGATCTGGAACGCCTCGTGCGCGAACAGGCCCGCGCGGGCGATATCGTGGTCTGCCTTGGGGCGGGCACGATCTCGGCTTGGGCCAATGGCTTGCCTGCAAGGTTGCAGAAATAGGGGGCTTTGAGCACTGTTATCGGTGCTCGAACCTTACAAAGGCGCGGAGCAGAGGCGAAGCCGCCGCGCCATCGCCGACCCGCCCCTCGGGTTGGCGATTTGCAGACCTAACCAGTTGTTCATATCTTAGATGTATTTGGCGGCATAAAGCTCGGCTATGGCAAGGTATCTTTCGCCAACCCGCGGCTCGGCGATGGCTCTCATGCAAGAGCTGCCAATAGCTTGCGCGGTATCCTCTTCCGTCTTATCACGCGGGGCATGAGTGATCTTCCTACCCCTCGTGGCGCTTTGACGCCTGATCGCCCCTTGTCGGAGCTGACTTGGCTGCGCGTTGGCGGGCCTGCGGATTATCTGTTCCAGCCTGCCGATCACGATGATCTGGCCGCGTTTCTGGCCACTTTGCCTGCCGAGACGCCCGTTTTTCCCATCGGCGTCGGCTCCAACCTGATTGTGCGTGATGGCGGTTTGCGCGCGGTCGTGATCCGTTTGGGGCGGGGGTTTAATGCCATCACCTGCGATGCGCAGGCGGGGCTTGTCACGGCGGGGGCTGCGGCGCTGGATGCGCATGTGGCGCGCCGCGCGGCCGAGGCGGGGCTTGATCTGACCTTTTTGCGCACCATTCCAGGTTCCATCGGGGGGGCTTTGCGAATGAATGCGGGCTGCTATGGCTCCTATGTGGCCGATCATTTTGTGCAGGCCGAGGCAGTGTTGCGCGATGGCACAGCGATCACGCTTGCGCCTGAGGATATCAGTTTTGCCTATCGCCAGACCGATCTGCCCGAGGGGGCGGTGATCACATCGGTGCGTTTCAGGGCGGAGGCGGGCGACCCACAGGCTTTGGCCGATCGCATGGCCGACCAGCTTGCCAAGCGCGATGCGACCCAGCCCACCAAGGATCGCAGCGCAGGCTCGACCTTCCGCAACCCCGCCGGATTTTCCTCTACGGGCAGGGCCGATGACAGCCATGAATTGAAGGCGTGGAAGGTGATTGACGAGGCGGGCATGCGCGGCGCACGCGTCGGCGGCGCACAGATGAGCGAGATGCATTCCAATTTCATGATCAATACAGGCAGCGCCAGCGCCGATGATCTCGAAAGATTGGGCGAAGAGGTTCGAAAAAAGGTTTTCCAACACAGCGGAATAGAGCTACAATGGGAAATTATGCGCGTGGGGGACCCTGCGGGCAGGCAAACGCCGGATCAAGAAAACTAACCGGCGAAAGATAAACACCGAAACGGGCGAAAACAGCCCGACGGTATACGAGGCAGATGTGGCGGTAGGTTCGAGCAGAACTCCCCCCCTTGTTGTCGTCCTGATGGGTGGCCCCTCCGCCGAGCGCGAGGTGTCCCTGTCCACAGGTCGCGAATGCGCCGAGGCGCTGAGGGGAGAAGGATTCGAGGTGGTTGAGGTCGATGCGGGCCCCGACCTTTCCGAAAAGCTTGCCCAGATCAAACCTGATGTTGTGTTCAACGCGCTACATGGCCGTTGGGGCGAGGATGGCTGCGTGCAGGGCATCCTTGAATGGATGCGCATACCCTATACGCATTCAGGCGTGCTGGCCTCGGCTTTGGCGATGGACAAGCAGCGCTCCAAACTGGCGCTGCGCGGCGCGGGCCTGCCCGTGGCCGATAGCGTGATCTGTTCCAAGGCCGAGGTGGAAGCCAGCCATGTGATGGCCCCGCCTTATGTCGTGAAGCCCAATAATGAAGGCTCCTCGGTCGGGGTTTATCTGGTGGGTGAAGGAGCGAATACGCCGCCCAAACTATCCGATGACATGCCAGAGCATGTGATGGTCGAAACCTTCGCACCGGGCCGCGAGATGACAACCACCGTGATGGGCGACCGCGCGCTGACGGTGACCGATATCCTGACGGATGGCTGGTATGATTATGACGCGAAATACAAGGAAGGCGGGTCACGCCATATCGTGCCTGCCGATATCCCTTCCGAGATTTTCGAGGCCTGTATGCGCATGGCTGTCACGGCGCATGACGCGCTTGGCTGCCGCGGTGTCAGCCGCACGGATTTCCGTTGGGACGAGACGCGCGGGCTTGACGGCCTAATCATTCTGGAAGTGAACACCCAGCCCGGTATGACGCCAACCTCGCTCTCGCCCGAGCAGGGCGAGGCCGCAGGCGTCAGCTTTGGCGCCTTATGCCGCTGGTTGGTGGAGGATGCCTCATGCGACCGTTGAACGCCACGCGCCCAGACCCACATGATCCAGCGCCCTCGATCTGGTCCTATCGGTTCCAGCGCCTCTGGCTCACGCCGTTTTTCCGCCGCTTGGTCCGCGTGGGTGTGCCTGCGTTTTTTGCCATTGTGGCCCTTGGCTGGTTCATCTCGGATGAAGAACAGGTCCAGAGCATGAGCGACAGCTTGGCCGAAATGCGGCGCGAGATCGAAGGGCGGCCTGAATTTCTGGTGAATGTCATGGGCATTGAGGGCGCAAGCCCCGATCTGGCCGAGAATATTCGCACCGTTCTATCCATTGATTTCCCCGTCTCCTCATTTGATCTGAACCTTGTCGAGATGAAGCAGCGGATCGAAGAGATCCCAGCCGTCTTGCATTCAGAGCTGCGGGTGCAATCGGGCGGTTATCTGTCGGTCGCGGTCGAGGAGCGCGTGCCGCTTTTGATCTGGCAGCGGCGTGATGCGATTGTGTTGCTCGACCGCGAGGGAGAATTCGTCGCCGATATCACCGAGCGCGGCTTTGATGAGCCGATGCCGATGGTGGCGGGCGAGGGGGCTGATCTGGCCGTGGAGGAAGCGCTTGCGCTTTTCGCGGCAGCCGCGCCGATTTCCGAGCGGCTTCAAGGCCTTGTGCGCATGGGCGAGCGGCGTTGGGATGTTGTGATGAGCGATGGCTTGCGCATCCTGCTGCCTGAGGAAGACCCCGTCCGGACCCTCGACCGCGTGCTGGCCCTGCACGACATGCAAGATGTTCTCGACCGCGATGTTCTGCGGATTGATATGCGCCACCCCGAGCGCCCGACCCTTCAACTGACCCCCGATGCAATCACCGAATTGCACCGTATGCGGGGCACTGCGATCGTAAATGGAGATCAAAACGGATGAGTATGCTGTATCAGTCGCAGCGTGCAATGCGCGCAAAACGCCAAGAAGCCATGCGCCGTGGCGTCATCGCCATTCTCGATATTGGTAGCCATAAAATTGCCTGTCTTGTGCTGCGCTTTGATGACCCTGATGGCTTCCATGCCTCCGAGGGTGTGGGGGCGATGGCGGGGCAGTCGAATTTTCGGGTGATCGGGGCTGCAACGACCCGTTCGCGTGGCGTAAAATTCGGTGAAATCGACACGATGCAGGAAACCGAACGCGCAATCCGCACTGTGGTGCAGGCGGCGCAAAAAATGGCGGATACCCGCGTGGATCACGTGATCGCCAGCATCGCAGGCGCGCGTCCGCGCTCCTATGGTTTGGTGGGCGAGGTTAGCTTGCAAACAGGCACCGTGACCGAGGATGATGTGGCCCGTGTTCTCGCGGCCTGTGATGTGCCCGATCTGGGGGAGGGGCGCGAAGTGCTGCATGCGCAGCCTGTGAATTTCGCCCTTGATCACCGCACTGGCCTGTCCGATCCGCGCAGCCATATCGGAAATAATCTGTCGGTCGATATGCATCTTTTGTCGGTCGAGCAGCACGCGGTTGAGGCTTTGCTCTATTGTATTAAACGCTGTGATCTTGAATTGGCAGGTCTCGCGTCTTCGCCTTATGTGGCGGGTGTCTCAAGCCTTGTTGAGGATGAGCAGGAACTGGGCGCGGCCTGTGTTGATCTGGGCGGTGGCACCACGGGTATCTCGGTGTTCATCAAGAAGCACATGATCTTTGCCGATACCGTTCGGATGGGTGGCGATCACGTGACCAGTGATATTTCGCAAGCCCTGCAAATCCCCATGGGCGCGGCCGAGCGGATCAAGACCCGTTTTGGCGGCGTGGTTGCCACGGGCATGGATGATCGCGAGATGATCGAGCTGGAGGCGGATACCGGCGATTGGCATCATGACCGTCGCCGCGTGAGCCGCGCGGAACTTATCGGCGTAATGCGCCCACGTGTCGAGGAAATTCTAGAAGAAGTCCGCGCGCGGCTTGACGCGGCAGGTTTCGAGCATTTGCCAAGCCAGCGCATCGTGCTGACAGGCGGTGCCAGTCAATTGCCCGGCCTTGATGGTCTGGCGGCCAAAATTTTGGGTAATCAGGTGCGTTTGGGCCGTCCCTTGCGGGTTCAGGGCCTGCCTCAATCGGCTTGCGGGCCTGCCTTCTCGGCCTGTGTGGGGCTGTCGCTTTTTGCTGCCTATCCGCAGGATGAGTGGTGGGATTTCGAGATGCCAGCAGACCGCTATCCGGCGCGCTCCCTCAAACGCGCGGTGAAGTGGTTCAAAGACAATTGGTAAGGGTTCGCCTCTTGCCAAACCGCTAGATGCAGTCGGCGGTAGCGAAATCCTGCCGAAATCATGCGTCTAAGGGCTATATTTTGCGTTTTGCCGCCAGTTTTCGCGTGACGATAGCTGTTTAACGCTCTACTATCTCTGCAAAAGGCAGATGAATTGGCCAACCGGCAGCAAGACCGTGGTCGTAACTAGGACAAACAGGCGGACAGAGCTATGACACTCAACCTTACAATGCCCGAAGCTCAAACCGAGCTGAAACCACGTATCACCGTTTTCGGTGTCGGTGGCGCAGGCGGCAACGCCGTCAATAACATGATCGAACAAAGCCTTGATGGCTGTGAGTTCGTCGTCGCCAATACCGACGCGCAGGCGTTGCAGCATGCCAAGGCCAGTTCGCGCATCCAGATGGGTGCCCGCGTGACGGAAGGTCTCGGCGCAGGGGCACGCCCGTCGGTTGGTGCAAGCGCTGCCGAAGAAAGCATCGAGGATATCGTCGATCACCTTGCTGGGGCGCATATGTGTTTCATCACCGCTGGCATGGGCGGCGGCACTGGGACGGGCGCTGCCCCGATCATTGCGCAGGCCGCGCGTGAGTTGGGCGTGCTGACCGTTGGTGTCGTGACCAAGCCATTCCAGTTCGAAGGCGCCAAGCGGATGCGTCAGGCCGAAGAGGGGATCGAGCAGCTACAGAAGGTTGTCGACACGCTCATCATCATTCCGAACCAGAACCTGTTCCGTCTGGCCAATGAGAAAACCACCTTCACCGAAGCCTTCGCCATGGCAGATGATGTCCTCTATCAAGGCGTTAAAGGTGTGACGGACCTGATGGTTCGCCCTGGTCTGATCAATCTCGACTTTGCCGATGTTCGCGCTGTGATGAACGAGATGGGCAAGGCGATGATGGGCACAGGCGAGGCCGATGGCGAAACCCGCGCGGTGCAAGCCGCCGAGAAAGCCATTGCGAACCCGCTTCTGGATGAAATCAGCCTCAAAGGCGCACGTGGTGTTCTGATCAATATCACTGGTGGCTACGACCTGACCCTGTTCGAACTGGACGAGGCAGCAAACCGCATCCGCGAAGAAGTTGACCCCGAGGCCAATATCATCGTGGGCTCCACGCTGGATACCGATATGGAAGGCAAAATGCGCGTGAGCGTTGTGGCCACGGGTATCGATGTCAGCGAAGCCGCTCAGGATATCCCTGCGCCACTGCGCCGTATGCGCCCTGAAGCGCCAGTTGTGGCCGAAGCCGCCGCCGCCGCGGCGCCTGTGGAAACCCCGAGCTTTGCCGCTCAGGAAACAAGCGAGCCTGTTGTCGAGGAGCCATCGCTCTTTGGCGAACTGGACGCGGCAGAGACCGAGGCGGCCCCCGCACCGCATTTCCCAGTTGAGACAGCCGGTGGCGATGTTCCTCCACCCGCCTATCAGCCACGCGAGATCGCCGAACCTGTTGCGCAGGCGGGGTCAGAGGAATACGTGGCACCAAAGCCAAATCCCGCGGGCACACCTTCGCCCCAGGCGCTGGAGCGTTTGAAGGCCGCAATTCACAAGGATGCGCCCGCCGCATCCCATGCACCAGCGCCACAGCCTGAGCCTGCTGCCGAGAAGCCGCGCTTCGGGTTCAACTCCCTGATCAACCGCATGGCGGGCCATTCCGATGGACATGCCGCCCCTGTGGAGCGTCGCCAGCCCACAATGGCAACCCGTCCCGCACCAGAGGAAACCGAAGTCGATCCCGATCAGGAACGCATCGAAATCCCAGCCTTCCTGCGTCGTCAGGCAAATTAAATTTAACAAATGGTTAAGAAGAGGGCTGGCCTTGTGTCAGCCCTTTTTCTTTTGAATAACAGGGTGTTAGATTTCCGCGTAAGGGCGATTGGCAAAGTTCCGCCTATGGTTTCGGCCTTTGTTGCAACGAGTCATAAAGCTTGAATTGTGGCTTCCCCGTGAAATTTGTATCAGCATTACATCCCTTTAATCTGCTTGCTATGGCGATTTCTGGGTGACTGGGGAAACAAAAGACTGGTGACTTTTTTGCAGGCGACACTTCGATCAGCGACCACCTTCTCGGGCATCGGTCTTCATTCCGGTCGCCCCGTGCGTATGGTGGTTCAGCCCGCACCAGCGAATTACGGCATCTGGTTCCGCCGCTTGGATATCACGGATCGTGATCCGCTGATCGCTGCGCGCTATGATGCAGTGCCCGAAAGCCGTCTTTGCACCCAGATCGAAAACGCCGATGGTGTCGGCGTCTCGACGATCGAGCATATCATGGCGGCTTTGGCTGGGATCGGCGTGCATAACGCCTTGATCGAGCTTGATGGCCCCGAAGTTCCAATTCTTGACGGCTCCTCCGCGCAATTCGTGCGTGCGATGATTGCCAAAGGTATCCAGCGCCAAGGCACTCCGATCTATGCGATCGAGGTTTTGGAAAAGGTTGAGGTCTCGGATGGCTATGCCACGGCCAGCCTGTCGCCGGCCGAAGGTCTGACGATGCGCTTCTCGATTGATTTCGAGGATGACGCAATCGGCACCCAGACCCGCTTTACCGATCTGGCCAATGGCCGTTTTGTTCGCGAGCTATGCGACAGCCGCACTTTCTGCCGCCAATCCGATGTCGAGGCGATGCAGAAAGCGGGGCTGGCCCTTGGTGGCAGCTATGAAAACGCTGTTGTCGTTGATGGTGAAACAGTTCTCAGCCCTGGCGGTTTCCGCCATGATGATGAGGCTGTGCGCCATAAAATGTTGGATGCTTTGGGTGATTTATCGCTCGCGGGCGCGCCGATTATTGGCCATTACGAAGGTGTTCGTGCAGGCCATATGCTCAGCAACAGGTTGCTGCGCGCCTTGTTCAACACGCCTGGTGCGTTCCGCATGGTTGAGTGTTCGCCCGAGATGGCCGCGCGCCTTCCCGGCATGGGCGTGAACCATGCCGATCTCGCACATGTCGCCTAACGCTATTCACACGTTTTACCCTCGAAATTAATGTGCTAGGACCAATGCAAGGGAAATCGGGCGGCTAAGCTCGGAAGCTACGCATATGGGTTGGTAGGCATGGCAAGCAGGCAAGATAAGTTGAAAGCGGGACTCAAGATCGGGGTCGTCCTCAGCCTTGTGACATTGGTGTCAGCATGCGGTGCGCGCAATGATGGCGAGCCGCGCCGTGGCCTGTTCGGCCCGCGCGAAAACACCACCCCGCTGGAACAGCTTGGCCCTGAAGATATCTACCAGCTTGCCGAGTTCGAGCTTGAGCGCAATGACGACCCAGAAGAAGCCGCGCGGCTTTTTAATGAGGTTGAGCGTCTCTATCCCTATTCGGAATGGGCGAAGCGTTCGCTGATTATGGCAGCCTTCAGCTATCATGCAGATCGTGATTATGAGGCCGCCCGCAGTGCCGCGCAGCGCTTTATCGATTTCTATCCAGCCGATGAAGATGCGGCCTATGCGCAATATCTTCTGGCGCTCAGCTATTATGACCAGATCGATCAGGTCGGCCGCGATCAGGGCATCACCTTCCAAGCTTTGCAGGCCTTGCGGACCGTGATCGAATTCTATCCCGATAGCGAATATGCCGATAGCGCCGCGCTGAAATTCGATCTCGCCTTTGACCATCTCGCGGGCAAGGAAATGGAGATCGGACGCTATTATCTGCGCCGCGAACATTACTCCGCTGCGATCAGCCGTTTCCGCGTTGTTGTGGAGGAATTCCAGACCACGACCCATACGCCCGAGGCGCTTTTGCGTCTGGTCGAGGCCTATCTGTCGCTCGGTCTGGTTGAGGAGGCGCAGACCGCTGGTGCGATCCTTGGCTATAACTTCCAGTCCTCGCCTTTCTATGATGACGCTTTCAACCAATTGACCGGTCAAAATCTGGCACCTGACGCAACAGGCGAAAGCTGGTTGCGCGATATCTGGCGCCAGACGGTTGTGGGTGACTGGCTCTGACAAGACGGCTTTGGTCGCTTTCATTGGATCAGGAATAGATGCTGCGCCATCTCGATATCCGCGACATGCTTTTGATCGACCGTTTGGAGCTTGAGTTCCAACCGGGTCTCAATGTGTTGACGGGTGAAACAGGCGCGGGCAAATCGATTTTGCTGGATTCGCTTGGCTTTGTGCTGGGCTGGCGCGGGCGCGCCGATCTGGTGCGCGCAGGCGCTGCGCAGGGCGAGGTTGTGGCGGTTTTTGATCTGGCCAAGGATCATCCCGCGCATGCCATCCTGAGCGAGGCGGGGTTCCCCCAAGCTGAGGAATTGATCCTGCGCCGCGTGAACACGCCCGAAGGTCGCAAGACCTCTTGGATCAATGACCGACGCGCCAGCGGTGAAGTGCTGCGTGCGCTCTCTGAGACATTGGTCGAGCTGCATGGCCAGCAAGATGACAAAGGCCTTCTTGATCCGAAAAACCACCGCCTCATGCTGGATGATTTCGCAGGCCTCGCCCCGCAACGCGTGGAACTGGGCAGCCTGTGGCGCGCCCGATCCGAGGCGCGACGCGCCCTTGAAAAGGCCGAAACCGCCTTGGCCAGCATGAAGGAGGAAGAGGATTTCCTGCGCCATGCCGTGGCCGAGTTAGACCGCCTTGATCCGCAACAAGGCGAAGAGGCCGAGCTGGATGCACGCCGCCGCCTGATGCAAAGCGCCGAGCGTATGCGCGAAGATGTCGCCCGCGTGGTGGCCTCGCTCGGGCTGGAGGGGGCCGAGGGTGCCATGGGCAATGCCACCCGCTGGATCGAAGGGCTCACGGATAAGGCCGAAGGCGGGCTGGACGAGGCTCTGGCCGCGATTGAGCGCGCGATGGTCGAGTTGACAGGCGCGCAATCACAGGTTGAGCGTTTCGCCGATAGCCTCTCCTTCAACCCGCATGAGTTGGAAGAAACCGAAGAACGCCTTTTCGCCATTCGCGCGCTGGCGCGCAAACATGATGTGCTGGCCGATGATCTGGGCGGTTTCGCCAATGACCTGCGCGCCCGCCTTGAGGCGCTGGATGGCGGGGCAGGGCAGCTTGATGCTTTGCAGCTTGCGCTCAGCACGGCCGATACTGCCTATCAGACAGCCGCGCAGGCCTTGTCTGCCGCGCGCTCGGCTGCGGCCAAAGCCCTTGATGCGGCGATGAGCGAAGAGCTTGCCCCCCTCAAGATGGAGCGCGCGCGCTTTGTGACCGAGATCACGCAGGCGGCGGCTGGCGCTGACGGGATTGATACGGTCACCTTCACCGTGGCCACCAACCCAGGCGCGCCTGCAGGTGCCTTGAACAAGATCGCCTCGGGGGGGGAACTCTCCCGCTTTTTGCTGGCCCTCAAGGTTTGCCTGACCAAAGAGGCCGCGGGCCTGACCATGATTTTTGACGAGATCGACCGCGGTGTCGGCGGGGCAACGGCGGATGCGGTGGGGCGGCGTTTGGCCGCTCTGGCTGATGGGGAACAGGTTCTGGTCGTCACCCATTCCCCGCAGGTCGCGGCCTTGGGGGCGCATCACTGGCGCGTGGCCAAGGATGTGTCGGACGGGGTCACAACAAGTCGCGTGACAGCTTTGGATGCAGCCGAACGTGTTGATGAGGTTGCGCGTATGCTGGCAGGCGATACGATCACCGATGCCGCCCGAGACGCCGCCCGCGCATTGTTGCACCCGCAATAAGGTTTTTGCGCCATTGCACCCAGAAAGCCGCTGATTTCGGGGCTTTGATGGTTGATCTGGCCTCGAAAAATATGCCCCATGAGGCATGGTTATGCAGCGGGGCGCGGGGTGCCCGCATCATGCCCGCGTAAATCAAAACAAGCCCGCAGCAGGTTGGACGAGTGGCAGACGAGAATAACACGCAATTGCGTATCTGGACCCAAGAGGTCGCGGCCGCCCTGAAATCTGGCTGGCAGATCCTGCGCGACAAAGGTCCAAGCCAGTTCCAGTTCTGGCTGATCGCGCTTGTGATCGGGATCGCGGCGGGTTTCGCGGCCCTGTTTTTCCGCAAAGGCGTCAATGCCCTTCAAAGCTGGCTTTATGGCGTGGATGATGTGCGGATGCTGCACAGCTTTGCCGAAGGGCTGCCATGGTATCTGATCCTTGTGATCCCGATGATTGGCGGGCTGGTCGTGGGGCTGATCCTGCACCGCTTCACCCCTGATGGCCGTGTCAGATCGGTTTCCGATGTGATCGAGGGCGCGGCGCTCAATAATGGTCGGGTTGAACATAAAGCGGGGCTCGCCTCGGCACTGGCCTCCATGATCACGCTTGGCTCGGGCGGCTCAACTGGCCGTGAAGGCCCTGTGGTGCATCTGGCGGCCGTGATCTCCTCCAAAGTGTCCTATTGGATCAAGGCAGACGGGATCACAGGGCGCGATCTTCTGGGCTGCGCGGTTGCGGCGGCGGTCTCGGCCTCGTTCAATGCCCCGATCGCGGGCGCGCTTTTCGCGCTTGAGGTCGTGCTGCGCCATTTCGCCGTTCACGCCTTTGCGCCAATTGTCATCGCCTCGGCTGCGGGCACGGTGATCAACCGTTTGGCCTTTGGCGAGATGACGGAATACAGCCTCGGCTCCGATAGCGCACTGCAATTCTATGTGGAATTGCCGGCCTTTTTGCTTTTGGGCGTGGTGTGCGGATTGGTGGCAGTGGCCTTCATGCGCTCGATTTTCTGGACCGAGACGCTTGGCACAAATCTCCAACAGCGCAGCGGCCTTCCGCGCTGGTTGCGCCCTGCGGTGGCAGGGCTCCTGCTCGGCGCAATTGCGATCTGGTTCCCCCATATCATCGGTGTCGGCTATCAAACGACAACGGCTGCATTAACAGGCCAGTTGCTGCTGCATGAGGTGATTGTCTTCACCATGATCAAGGTCGCGGCAGTCGCCATTACGGTCGGCGGTCGGATGGGCGGTGGGGTCTTTTCGCCCTCGCTGATGATTGGCGCGATGACGGGGCTGGCCTTCGGGTTGATCGCAACAGGGGTCTTTCCCAATGTCTCGGGCTCCGAGACGCTTTATGCATTGGCTGGCATGGGCGCGGTTGCAGCCGCCGTTTTAGGCGCGCCGATCTCGACAACCCTGATCGTGTTCGAATTAACGGGGGATTGGCAAACAGGCCTTGCGGTGATGGTGGCCGTCTCGACCTCCATCGCGATCGCAAGCCGCATGGTGGATCGCTCTTTCTTTCTCACCCAGCTCGAGCGGCGCAATATCCATCTGGCCGCGGGCCCGCAGGCCTATCTGCTCTCTATGTTCCGTGTGGGCAAAGTGATGCGCCCCATGGATCATGAAAACACGGCCCTGCAGGAGCATCTTCTCACCTTAATCGAACAGGGCATTTATACCGATACCAATGCAACGCTTGAACGCGCGCTGCCGATTTTCGAGCGTACAGGCCTTGATTATGTGCCCGTGGTCCAGCTCGCACCGGGTGATGGGCCGCCCGCTTTGGAAGGCGCGCTCTTCCATGTGGATGCGCTCAAAGCCTATAATCGCGCCCTCGCCGCCACTGCGGCCGAGGAGCATAGCTAAAGCTCTTTCATCTTTCTAAAAATACGACCGCCGGAGGCTTTGGTTTTGCGTCAGCAAAATCAATCAGGCGCAGGGCGGGCGTCAAATCTGCTCTACCGTGACCTTCTCGCCATCAAAGGCCAAATGCCCTTTGATCTCGGCCACGCCATCCAGCGGTGCCTCATAGCTCCAAGCGGCATCGGCAATTGTGCCCTCGGGTGTGACCAGCGAAAAATAGGTCGCTTGTCCTTTATGGGGGCAACGGGTCTGTCGGTCGGTTTGCTCCAGAACAGCCATCGCAACATCGCCACGCGGGAAATAGATCACTGGCGCATAACCGCCCTCGGACAATTCCAGCACGGCTGCGCTTTCGGCAACAATTGCACCGCTGGTCCGCACCACATAGGTACCTGACGCTTTGCGAATTGTGATGTGATCAGCCATGATTATTCCTCCTCATTGCCGGTCTTCTAGCACTCCAGCGCCTAAATGCACATCCAACGTTACGTTCTTGTGTCAAACGGGGGCTGTGGCCGCGATCAGCCAATCTTTCACGGCGCCCTCAAGCTGCGGTCCGATTTTATCGGCCACATCACGATGATAGGCGTTCAACCAGTCCCGCTCGGCCGCTGTCAGCAATTCAGGCAGGATCAGGCGGCGGTCAATCGGGGCGTAGCTCAGCGTGTCAAAGCACAGCATCGCCCGATCATCGCCACCCGCCAAGGCGGGGGCCTCGCGCACCACAATCAGGTTCTCGATCCGGATGCCAAACGCCCCCTCACGGTAATATCCCGGCTCATTGGACAGGATCATTCCCACCTCAAGCGGCACACTCGAGGCGCGGCTGATCCGCTGTGGGCCTTCATGCACGCTGAGATAAACCCCCACACCATGCCCCGTACCATGATCAAAATCGCGGCCAGCGGCCCAAAGCGGCGCGCGCGCCAAAGCGTCGATATCGCGCCCTGAAATCCCTTTTGGAAAGCGCGCCATATGAACCCCGATCATCCCGCGCAGAACTTGGGTAAAGGCGGTTTTCTCTTCTAACCCCACTTGGCCCACGGGCAGGGTGCGGGTGATATCGGTCGTGCCGTCCTGATATTGCGCGCCGCTATCGATGAGGAATAACTCGCCTTCCTTCAGGGGCGCATTGGTGCCCTCGGTGACGCGGTAATGCACAATCGCGCCATTGGCGCCTGCGCCTGCAATCGTGTCAAAGCTGATATCAAGCAGCGCGCCTGTCTCTGCGCGAAACCCTTCAAGTGCGCGCACGCAGTCAATCTCGGTCAGCCCACCTATGGGGGCTTGCTCATCAAACCAATGTAGGAATTTGGCCATTGCGGCCCCGTCACGCAGATGCGCTTGGGCGGAGGCTTTGACCTCTGCACTGGTTTTGCGGGCTTTTGGGAAAATACAGGGATCAACGCTTTCGACGATCTCGATGCCTGCGGCCTCTAGGGTCAAACGGACCTGATGGGGCGCGGTTGCGGGGTCAATTCGCACGGGGCCGCTCAGCGCCTGAAGGCTTTCTTCAAACGCGTCCCAAGCCTTGATCGTGATATCGGGATCAGGGCCGAGGGGGACGAATTTTTCAGGATCGGAGAACAGCGTCACATGCCCGTCTGCGGCGATAATCGCAAAGGCTTGGACCACGGGCAAATGCGCCAGATCATGGCCACGGATATTGAGCAGCCAGCAAATGCTGTCAGGCAGGGTCAGCACGGCGGCGGCTTGGCCCTTCTCGGTCAAAAGCGCGCCAATATTTTCGCGTTTATCGACCGAGCGCATGCCCGCATACTCAACCGGATAAGCCTCTGCCTGCCCTGCGGGGCGGGGGGGCTGGTCGGGCCAGATCGCGTCGATCTGGTTGTCGGTCGGGACCAAGCTGATCTGGGCTGGTGTCAGGGCCTTTTCCAAGCGCTCGATCTCGGCGCTGCTATGCAACCAAGGGTCAAAACCTATTGCGCCGCCTTGGGGCAAATGCGCGATCAGCCAATCCTCAAGCTTTGTTTCGGGCCAAGGCACAGGGGTATAGGCGCTTAAATCCACCTCTGATTTGACCTGCACGCGGTAGCGGCCATCGATAAATACGCCCGCGATATCGGGCAGAATGGCGGCAAAGCCTGCCGAGCCTGTGAAGCCCGTCAGCCATGACAGCCGTTCATCGCGCGGGGCGACATATTCACCCTGATGGGCATCGGCGCGCGGCACCAGAAACCCCGCCAGCCCTTGCGCCACAAGTCTTGCCCGCAAGCTTTCAAGCCGTGGTGGCCCGTTTTCGGGGCCGGCCGCGCTAGTGAAGCTTTGGAAACGGGTGGGGCTGGTATCTGTCATGCGCGGCGCGTCAGCTGGCTTTCCGGATACCCATGAAACGCGCCCGCGCCCTTGGGTCCGTGTCAAACAGGGAGGCCAGTTGTTCGGTGATTGCACCCGCCAATTGCTCGGCATCGGTGATGGTCACGGCGCGCTCGTAGTAACGGGTCACATCATGGCCGATGCCGATGGCCAGCAATTCCACGGCGCGGCGTTTCTCGACCATGGCGATGACATCGCGCAGGTGCTTTTCAAGGAAATTCGCAGGGTTCACAGACAGGGTGGAATCGTCCACAGGCGCGCCATCCGAGATCACCATCAGGATCTTGCGCGCCTCGGGGCGGTTGGCCATCCGTCGATGCGCCCATTCCAAGGCCTCACCGTCGATATTTTCCTTCAACAGCCCCTCTTTCATCATCAGGCCCAGATTGTCGCGCACCCGCCGCCATGGGGCATCGGCGGATTTATAGATGATATGGCGCAGATCATTCAGACGTCCGGGTTGCTGGCTGCGGCCATTTGCCAGCCATTCCTCGCGCGCGCGGCCACCTTTCCAAGCGCGGGTGGTGAAGCCCAAAATCTCGACCTTCACATCACAGCGCTCGAGGGTGCGGGCCAGAACATCGGCGCAGATCGCCGCGATCGAGATCGGGCGGCCCCGCATCGAGCCTGAATTATCCAGCAAGATCGTCACGACCGTGTCGCGGAATTCGGTGTCTTTTTCGCGCTTGAAAGACAAAGGCGTGGTGGGGCTGGCCACGATCCGTGCAAGGCGTCCCGCATCCAGCGTACCTTCCTCAAGATCAAACTCCCATGAGCGGTTTTGCTGTGCTTGAAGGCGGCGTTGAAGCTTGTTGGCCAAGCGGCTCACGGCCCCTTTGAGCGGCTCCAATTGCTGATCAAGATAGGCGCGCAGGCGCTCAAGCTCTTGCGGCTCGGCCAATTCTTCGGCGGTGATTTCTTCGTCATATTCGGTGGTGAAAACGGTGTAATTCGGATCGGCATCGGAATGGGGGGCAGGGGCGGGCGGCTCGGTCGGGGCCTCGCCTTCGGGCAATTCCTGTTCCTCGGATTCCTCCATCTCGCCCGTATCATCCATCTGGACTTGGGCTTGGGATTCGTCTTGTTGCTCCTCTTGGCTGCGCTCGGGCGCGGCCTCGTTCTCCTGCTCGTCATCCTCATTCCCGTCACCGGTGGAATCGGGTTGTTCCTGTTCCTCCGAGGCGCCCTCATCCTCGCTGTCATTATCCATCTCGTCAGGGTCATCGCCAAGCTGGTCGCCATAGCCCAGATCATCAATCAGCTTGCGGGCAAATTTCGCAAAGCTGGCCTGATCGGCAAGGGTCGCATCGAGGTTTTCCAAAGTGTCGCCGCAGCGCTCTTCGATGAAACCGCGCCACAGCTCCATGACATTTTGCGCCTCGGGCGGCAGGTCGCGACCGGTGGCGAGATGGCGGATCAGATATCCCGCCGCCGTCGAGAGCGGCGCATCCGCACGATCGCGAATATCGCCATAGCCCTTGCGCCGTGCTTCAGATCCGATCTTGGCGTCGATATTGCCAGCCGTTCCAGGCATTTCGCGCGCGCCGATGGCTTCGCAGCGGGCGGTTTCCATCGCCTCCATCAGATCGCGGGCCATGGGGCCTGCGGGGTCATATCTTGAATGCACTTTCGCATCATGATGGCGGTGACGCAGCGCATAAGCATCGGCTGTGCCGCGCGCCAAGAGCACTTCTTCGCGGCTCATGCGGCGGCTGATCTGGGGCAGGCGCACCGCGTCATTCGAGGCCCCCGGAGGATCCACCGAATAGGTGACGGAAAGGTCTCGATCATCTGCCAAGACGCGCGTGGCATCTGCCAGCGCTTTTTTGAACGGATCAGCGGGGTTGTCTGAGGGCTTCTGCATAGGGGGGAATGTGGTTCAACACACCCCGACTGGCAAGGTCAGAAACGAAAAACAGCGCGGTTTGGTCAGCTTTGATCGCCGCTTTCAAGCGCCTCTGGCGGCAGGACGATCAGGCTGGAGCAATGCCGTATCAAACGATGTGCCATATCATTGGCCCATTCATCGCTGCGAAAGGTGGCGCGGCTGAGCAATGCGGCATGGGCAGTCTTGGCCTCAATGCGCCATTGCAGCACTGTGCGACCCTGCTCGGCTTGGGTCAGGCTTTCCAGAACATCCAGCATGCTCTCGCGGATGGCCTCGGTGCGGCGCGCGTCTGGATCGGAGAGCAGCCATTGATGCTCCATCTCGGCTGAAAGCCGCCCTGCACAGGTCGCAAATTGATGGATCGGATCATTGGCCGTATTGGCCTGAGCAAGGCCGACAGGGACGAAAAACCCTAGAAACAAAACCAGTAAAATTGTTTTTACATTGCCCATAATTCAAGCAAACGGCCCGAAAACACGTTTGTAAAGTGTGCAGTACAAAAACTTTATGCTTTCTGATGTGTTGATTCCAGCATGCCACATGAAAAAAACCGCCCCCCAAGGAGCGGTTTTGGCTGTGTCACTTATGGCTGTTTGGCTCAGCCGATGCTCATGCTGGCGGCACTTTCTGGCAATTCCTCGTCAAAGCAGCGCTGGTAGAACTCGGCCACTGTCTGGCGCTCCAACTCATCGCATTTATTGAGGAAAGACAGGCGGAAGGCATAGCCCACATCGCGGAAAATCTCGGCGTTTTGGGCCCAAGTGATGACGGTACGGGGGGACATGACTGTCGACAATTCACCATTCATAAAGGCGGTGCGGGTCAACTCGGCCACAGTGACCATCTGGCCAATCTGCTTGCGGCCCGCTTCGGTGTTGAAATGCGGGTTTTTGCCCAGAACGATCGCGGCTTCGGCGTCATGGCTGAGATAGTTCAGCGTGGCGACAAGGCTCCAACGGTCCATCTGCGCTTGGTTGATCTGCTGCACACCATGATAGAGGCCTGTTGTATCCCCAAGCCCGACCGTATTGGCCGTGGCAAAGAGGCGGAAATAGGGGTTCGGCGTGATGATCTGGTTTTGGTCCAGCAAAGTCAGTTTGCCGTCATGCTCCAGCACGCGCTGGATCACGAACATCACATCCGCGCGGCCCGCATCATATTCATCAAAAACAATCGCCACTGGATTGCGCAGCGCCCAAGGCAGGATGCCTTCGTGGAATTCGGTAACCTGCTTGCCATCGCGCAATTTGATCGCGTCTTTGCCGATCAGGTCGATCCGGCTGATATGGCTGTCGAGGTTCACGCGAACAGCGGGCCAGTTCAGGCGGGCAGCGACCTGTTCGATATGGGTCGATTTGCCCGTTCCGTGATACCCTTGGATCATCACACGGCGGTTATGGCTAAAGCCTGCAAGGATCGCGCGGGTGGTGTCGGGGTCGAATTTATAGGTGCTGTCGATCTCGGGCACGCGGTCGGTGGCCTCGGCAAAGCCCTTTACCTTCATATCGGTGTCGATCCCGAAAACCTCGCGGACCGAGATTTCTTCAGTAGGTTTTGCGTCGCTTGCCATCGTGCCGTTTGTCATCTGCGCCTCGAGAGTTTTATGTCGGGTCCGTGGTGCAACATATTCCAGATGCCTGCAAGGGAAAGGGCTAGGGTCAAAAAGGATATGGCGGGATTATTTGCACGCCATGCATGGCGTAGGCCTGTCTTGCCATAGCTTTAAGCGCGGCTTGGCGCTGTTTCAGATATCCATTCCGATCAAGCGTGTTCAAAGAAAACACCTGCGGCCCGTTCCGTGAACCGCAGGTGTTTTTCGTTTGATGCGCGGGATTAGCCCGTTAGTTCCAGCAGCTGACCAGCACCGTCATATCCGCCCCCAGACGCGCCAAGGCTTCTTGGCCCAAAGCGCGGTCTTGCGGTGCCGCGACAGGTGCGATGCCCGCCTCGTTCAGGATGCCCGCCAATATATCGCCCCGCAATGCGAAGGTGACCCCTTGGGGCAGGCTGCGGCCTTCAACCTCGCTTGGTAGCACCATTCCAAGCACCGCCCCTGTCGGATCAAATACGGGGCCGCCCACTTCGGTCTCGCGCGCCTCGACGCTCAGGCGCTGGATATCGGTATCGCCATCCAGCCCTGCCAGATCAGCAATCTCGCCATAGGTCAGCGAGGCCGTGCCCAATTGGCCGCCAAAAGGGAAGCCGGCCACCGCGATATCACTGCGGATGCGGGCGGGCATGGTCGCGAAAGCGGCAAAATTGACGGGGGCCAGACGGGTCTGCGGACGCAAGACCGCCAGTCCCAGATCATCATTGCGATAGACGATATCGGCCTCGTAGAGATCATCGATCATGATGCGGCTGCATTGACCGTCCAGCGCTTGGGTGCTCGTCATCACCGCGCCATCCTCGCTGACATAAAAGCCCGAGCGGGAAATCTCGGCTGTGCGCATCTCAAGACCCGCAAGAAGATTGATGCCTTGCGCCGTCGATGGGTCGGCTACGCTTGGATCAAGCACGCCCGCAATCGGGCTGAAGCTTTGCTCCATCATCGGCAGGACACGTTCCATCTGGGCGTCGCGCTCGGGCGTCCAGATCAGGCTGAAGCCTTTGATCTGCCCGTCTTCAAGCCGCGCAATCGTATGCGAGCGCTGCTGCGCCGATGCGCCCGTCAGCAAGAACCGCTCGTTATTGCGCTCGCGCTCGCCCTCGGATGGGACAATCTCGAGCGATTGCATGATCTCGTAAAGCCCTGCCAATGTATTGCTATCGCCCGGCTGGCTGATCAGCAGAACCCGCACGCCGCTGTCATTGAGGCTGTCGAATTGTGCAAAGGGAAATTCGTAACGTGCAAACTCGACCATCGCCAAGGGCAGGTCAATCTCGATCCCTGCGAGGGTATCTGTGACCCGCTGCATGCCAAGCGCTGCCAGCTCGGCCTGATATTGCCCCAGCAATTCGGCGCGTTGGCGCGTGGTCAGGATGCCGCTGGCGTCATAGCCTTGTGCGGTTTGCCAAGCGCCCATTGCGCGGCGGGTGCCATTGCCGAATGCGCCATCGATGGCTGCGGTGTAAAAGCCGAACCATTGCATCGCGATTTGCAGGCCCTCGCGTTCCTCGCGGGTCAGCAGCCCTTCCGAGCGGCGCGCCTCGGCGGGGGTTTCCTCGATCAC
The DNA here is from genome assembly GCA_965656935.1 of uncultured Paracoccaceae bacterium. Lineage (GTDB taxonomy): Bacteria > Pseudomonadota > Alphaproteobacteria > Rhodobacterales > Rhodobacteraceae > M30B80. The sequence goes on along the minus strand of CBFHMG010000006.1, from coordinate 95,213 downwards.
GACAAGGGTGGGGGCCTCGGATTGGGTGGTTTCAGTCTCTTCGACCACCTCGCTTGGCGCCTCGGGCAGGGGGGTGGTTTCGATCTGTTCGGCAGGGGTTGCATCGAGGGTATTTGCGCCAACGGGCCAGAATTGCTGGCGGTAGACATCGCCTGTCTCGATATAGGAATCGCGTGGGATCAGACCTTGTGCGCGCAAATCGCTCAGACGCGCATTCGCGGTCGCGCGGTCATAGGGGCCAAGCGCCACGGCATACCAGCCCGCTGGCTGGCGAAACCCGTTCACGTCATCGACAAGCTGCGCATAGGCCCGCACGCGCGACTCGGCTGTGGCCAGATCGGGATGGGCCTCAATCTGGACCCAAACCTGATCTTGTGCCTGTGCTTGGCCAATCCATGTTGTGTGGCAAATGAATACAATCCCGACCGCAAGACAAACCTGCGCAACCCAAAACTTCATATTTATATTTTTCCCGTATCGTCAGCTTGCCCCAGCAAGCCCCCAGTGGTTAGGCACGTAAGTTAACAGAGCGTTCAGGTTTTGCATCACAAAATTGCCCCCTGCGCCAATTGACCCCTGCGGGGGGTGGCCGTATTGAGGCGGCACAGGTTTGCGCAGAGCGGGATTTACAATCATGGCTGATACCACGGCACCCAAATGCTTTCAGGAGATTATCCTGCGGCTCCAGAATTACTGGGCCGATAAGGGCTGCGCGATCATGCAACCTTATGACATGGAAGTGGGGGCAGGCACCTTCCACCCTGCCACGACGCTGCGCTCACTCGGCTCCAAGCCATGGGCTGCGGCCTATGTGCAGCCCTCGCGCCGCCCGACAGATGGCCGCTATGGCGAAAACCCGAACCGTTTGCAGCATTACTACCAGTATCAGGTGTTGATCAAACCCAGCCCGCCCGATCTGCAGGCGCTCTATCTGGGCAGCCTCGAGGCGATCGGCATTGATATGGAGCTGCATGATATCCGCTTTGTCGAGGATGATTGGGAAAGCCCGACCCTTGGCGCATGGGGGCTTGGCTGGGAGGTCTGGTGTGACGGGATGGAGGTGAGCCAGTTCACCTATTTCCAACAGGTCGGCGGCCATGATTGCCGCCCCGTCTCGGGCGAGTTGACCTATGGGCTTGAGCGGCTGGCGATGTATGTTCTGGGTGTCGATCACGTGATGGAGATGCCTTTCAACGCGCCAGATGCACCGATCGCGCTGAGCTATGGTGATGTCTTCCGCCAGACCGAGCAGGAATATTCGCGGTGGAATTTCGACGTGGCCAATACCGATGTTCTGTTCAAGCAGTTCGAGGAGGCCGAGGCCGAATGCGCCCGCATCCTGCAAGAAGCCCATGACGACCCCAAGACAGGCAAGCGCATTGTGATGGCGCACCCTGCCTATGACCAATGCATCAAGGCCAGCCACCTGTTCAACTTGCTGGATGCGCGCGGGGTGATCTCGGTCACCGAGCGGCAGGGCTATATCGGACGCGTGCGCGCCTTGGCCAAGCTTTGCGCAGATGCCTTTGTGCAGACAGAGGCGGGCGGCTGGTCCGCAACGGATGCCGCATGAGAAAGGGTCAATTCGTGGTCGCAGCGCTTGTTCTATCAGCCGCCCTTGCGGGGGCGGGCATGTGGTATACACAGACCCGCGCCTATTACGCGCCTGTGGATGCGGCAAGTGACGCCGCCATCATCAAGCTGACAACCTATGAGGGGCTGGCCGAGCCTTTGTTGATCGAAGGCTTTGATGGGCTCGATTCTTTCTCCTCGCCGATCCGCTACCGCGCGTGTTTCACAACGCCGATCAGTCTGCCCACCCTGACCGAAACCTTCCAGAGCCACCCCGCGCCAACCCCTTTGATCGCACCGGGCTGGTTCTCCTGCTTTGATGCCGAGGCTATCGGTGAAGCGCTGGAGGCAGGCACGGCTTTGGCCTTTATGGGCGAGGAAAACATCCAATATGGCATCGACCGTGTTGTGGTGATTGACGGCGAGGGGCGCGGCTATGCATGGCAGCAGATCAACCCTTGCGGCGAGGCGGCCTTTGCAGGCGATCCGTTGCCAGAAGGATGCCCCGCGCAGGAGGAGGAAGGATAATGTCCGAACCCGCGTCCGATCTTGAACAATTGCAGGCTGATTTCGACAAGTTCCGCCGCCGCACGCGGCGCAATCTGCGTAAATCCCATGCCGATGGCCTGCTGTCCGGCATCGTTTCCATGCTCAAACCTGGTGATGTGGTCTGCGATTGCGGGGCGAATGTGGGCGATGTAACCGCGCAGCTTGCCGCCTCGGGCGCGCATGTGCATGCCTTTGACCCTGATCCCTATTGCATCGAGACCCTGCAAAAACGTTTCGCCGAGACGCCCAATGTCACCATCCATGCCGCAGCCCTCGGTACAAGCGAAGGCACTATCCAATTGATGCGCGCAGTGAATTTCGACGAAAACCCCAAGGGAGCGTCTGTCAAATCCACCGTGTTGGATGGCGGTCGTATGATTGACGAGGATAAGGGCCACGCCATTGACGTGCGCTTGATGGATTTCCCTGCCTTTCTGCACACCCTGCTGGCTGAGCATGGCGAGATCGCCTTTGTTAAGATGGATATCGAAGGGGCCGAGCTGGACCTTCTCGAAGCCATGGAAGAGCAACAGCTTTTCGAGAAAATCCGCCTCACCGTGGCGGAAACACATGAGAATAAATTCAAAGACCTTCGCCCCCGTTTCCGCGCCCTGCGCGAGCGGATGGAAGAGGCCTACCCGATCACCCGCGTCAATCTCGACTGGATCTGAGACCGCCGCTACAGGACGATATTCATGCCCGATCTTCTGCTCGAACTTTTCTCCGAGGAAATCCCTGCCCGTATGCAGGGCAAAGCCGCTGATGACCTGAAGAAACTGGTCACCGATGGTCTGGTTGAGGCGGGGCTGACCTATGCCAGCGCGGGTGCGTTTTCCACGCCGCGCCGCCTGACCCTGACCATTGAGGGGCTCAGCATCGAGAGCCCCACATTGACCGAGGAACGCAAAGGCCCGCGCGCGGATGCGCCTGAAAAAGCCTTGGAGGGGTTCTTGCGATCCACTGGACTGACCAAGGACCAGCTTGAACTGCGCGATGAGAAAAAAGGGCAGGTCTATTTCGCCAAGGTGACCAAAGCGGGCCGCCCCGCAGCCGAGATCATTGCCGAGCTGGTGCCCGCCGTGATCCGCAATTTCCCTTGGCCCAAATCCATGCGCTGGGGCGCAGGGGCTTTGCGTTGGGTGCGCCCGCTGCATTCGATCCTGTGTATTCTAAGCGATGAGGCTGGCGCTGAAATCGTGCCTTTTGATGTGGATGGCATCACCAGCACCGATACCACCGAGGGCCACCGTTTCATGGCAGCGGGTCGTTTCGCGGTCACGGGCTTTGAGGATTATGAGACCAAGCTCAAACGCGCCAAGGTGATCCTGTCTGCCAGCGAACGCGCCGAGCAGATTTGGCATGAGGCCGAGCAGATGGCTTTTGCTGCAGGGCTTGAATTGGTGCCTGATCGCGGGCTTTTGGCCGAGGTTGCAGGACTGGTGGAATGGCCCGTTGTCTTGATGGGCGAGATTGGCGAGGATTTCCTTGGCCTGCCGCCTGAGGTTTTGCAGACCTCGATGAAAGAGCACCAGAAATTCTTTTCCGTGCGCAACCCGAAAACAGGCCGTATCGAGCGGTTTGTAACCGTGGCCAATCGCGAAACCGCAGATCAGGGCGCGACCATTCTCGCGGGCAATCAAAAGGTTTTGTCGGCACGTCTGTCGGATGCGAAATTCTTCTGGGAAAATGACCTCCGCGTGGCGAAATCCGACCTCTCGGTCTGGACCAAATCGCTGGAAAACGTGACCTTCCAAGCGCAATTGGGCTCTCAGGCCGCCCGTATTGAGCGGATCGCGGCCTTGGCTGAGGAAATCGCGCCTCTTCTGGGCGCTGATGCGCAGGAGGCCGCGCAGGCCGCAAAGATCGCCAAGGCTGATCTTTCCTCGGAAATGGTCTATGAATTCCCCGAACTTCAAGGGCTTATGGGGCGCTATTACGCTGCTGAGGCGGGCTTCTCCCCCGAGGTCGCAGCCGTGGCCGAGGAGCATTACCAGCCGCTTGGTCCTTCCGATGATGTGCCAACAGCGCCTTTGTCGATGGCGGTTGCCTTGGCCGATAAGCTGGACACGCTGACAGGGTTCTGGGCGATTGATGAAAAACCAACAGGCAGCAAAGACCCTTACGCGCTGCGTCGTGCGGCTTTGGGGGTGATCCGTATTCTTTTGGTCGAAAGCCGCCGCATGAGCCTTGAAGAGGTCCTTACAAGTGGCTTTGCAAAGCATGGTAAATCGGATGCGGCTGATCTGGTCGCCGATCTCCTCTCCTTCTTCCATGACCGCCTTAAGGTATTCCTGCGCGATGAAGGCATTCGCCATGATGTGATTGATGCCTGCCTTGCGATGGAGGGCAGCGATGATCTGGCGCTTGTGGTGATGCGGGCCAAGGCTCTGGCGGCCTTCCTTGCAACCGAGGATGGCGGCAATCTGACCCAAGGCTATAAGCGGGCCAATAACATCCTGACCCAAGCCGAGGCCAAGGATGGCGTGGAATACCGCTATGGCGCGGATGAGAAATTCGCGGAAACTGATGAGGAAGGCGCTCTGTTTACAGCGCTGGCCAAAGCGCGCGACAAAGTGAACCCCGCTTTGGCCTCCGAGGATTTCGCAGGCGCCATGGCGCAATTGGCAGGTCTTCGCGCACCGATTGATGCCTTTTTCGAAGCGGTTCAGGTGAATTCCGACAATGACATTGTGCGGCGCAACCGTTTGAATTTGTTGCATGAGATCGTCGAGATCTGTGGCCGTGTGGCTGATCTGGACAAGCTAGAAGGTTAAATGCCGCAACGCAGCGCTTTACAGGGCAGGTGACGGCCCTGTAGTGTCACGCTGGACTTACAAATAGGCGTAAACCCGTGCTCACAACGCCCGACTTTACCGAGATCACACCATCGGCTGACATCCGCAAATCGCGGCATGGCAACCGTGCGAAATGCCTGCAGCGCCTGATCCGTCTGGATCTTCCGGTGCCGCTGACGGTTGGGCTGTCCTTTGACACGGTGCGCGCGATTGCTGCGGGCAAGCTGCCCGATATGACATCGCTGACGGGGGTTTTTGGCGAAGGTAAGCTGCTTTCAGTGCGCTCCTCCAGTGAGATGCCCGATTGGGGCGGGCCGGGCACCGTTCTCAATATCGGGATGAATGACGAGGTCGCGGCCGGTTTGGCAAAAAGCCACTCTGCCGCCGCCGCGGATCAGCTCTATGTCAATTTCATCAAATCCTATGCCGTTGATGTGCTGCGCCTTGATGCCGATATGTTTGACGGCACCATCACGCCGCGTTTGGCCAAGCAATATTTCGAAGATGAAACCGAGGAACCTTTCCCTCAGGACCCCGCCGTCCAATTGGCCGAAGTGCTGCGCTCCATGGCGCGGGCATGGGATGGCACCACCGCACGCCTGCTGCGTCAGGCGCAAGGCGCGCCTGCGGATGCAGGGCTGGGGCTGGTGGTGCAGCGCATGGCACTGGGAATTGGCGAGGGGGTTTCAGGCTCGGGCGTGATCCAGTTCGTCTCGGGCGAGACGGGCGCGCCGCAGGTCACGGGGCGCTATCTGACGCAAGGCCAAGGCCGCGCCGCCCTGCGCGAGGAAGACGCGCTCTTTATCACCAAGGATGAGCGCGGCCCTTCATTGGAAGATACCTCGCCCGAAATCGTCGATGCATTGCGCGATGCGGGGAAACTGGTGCGCCGCCGCCTGCGTGAGGAAATGCAGATCGAATTTACCCTGATGAACGGGGAATTGCATATTTTGGATGCGGTCAGAACGCCCCGCTCGGCGCTTGGCGCGGTCGAGATTGCAGTGGCTTTGGCCAATGATGAGGTGATCAGCCGCGAAGATGCGATGATGCGCATCGCCCCGTTTTCGCTGAACCAGATGCTGCACCGCCAGATCGACCCGACAGCCGAGCGCGATGTGCTCACCCGTGGTATCGCGGCAGCCCCTGGGGCGGCGACGGGCAAGCTGGTGTTTTCCTCGACCACGGCCAATGCGATGGCCGCGCAGGGCGAGCCTTGTATTCTGGTCAAGCGGGAAACCAGCTCGGAAGATGTGCGTGCCATGCATGCAGCCCAAGCCGTGATCACCGAGCGTGGCGGCATGACCAGCCATGCCGCGGTGATCGCGCGCGGCCTTGGCCTGCCTTGCGTTACGGGTGCCAATAGGTTGGTGCTTGATCCCCGCAAGAAAACCCTCACCGTGGCAGGGCGGCGCGTCTTCCATGAGGGGGATGTGGTGACTGTTGATGGCTCGTCGGGTGAATTGCTGGTGGGGGCTGTCAAAATGGTCGAGCCTGCCCTTGGCGGTGCCTTTGCCAGCTTGATGGAATGGGCCGATGCGGCGCGTGATATTGATATCCGAGTGAATGCCGATACGGTTGAGGATGTCAAAACAGCCGAGCAGTTCGGCGTGGACGGGATCGGCCTGTGCCGCACCGAGCATATGTTCTTTGACCCAGCCCGCCTGACCCTGATGCGCGAGATGATTTTTGCCGAAGGCCCTGAGGATCGCGCGGCCGCGCTTGAGCGGCTTTTGCCGATGCAACGCGCTGATTTCACGGATATTTTCAAGATGATGCAGGGCAAGCCTGTCTGCATCCGCCTGTTTGACCCGCCCTTGCATGAATTCCTGCCAACCGATCGTGACGGCATTCGCGCCTTGGCCGAAGCCCTTGATATTCCCGTCAGTAAAGTGGCCTCGCGGATCGAGAGTTTGCAGGAATATAACCCCATGCTGGGGATGCGTGGGGTCCGCCTCGGCATCACCGTGCCCGAGATTTACGACATGCAAGCGCGCGCCATTTTTGAAGCGGCGATCAAGGCCAGCCAAGGGGCCGAGCCTGTGGTGCCCGAGATCATGATCCCGCTGGTCTCGGCCGCGCGTGAGGTAGATCTGGTCAAGACCCGCGTCGATCAGGTGGCCTCGGCGGTGAAGGCGGAAACTGGCAAGAACTTTACCTACCGTCTTGGCGTGATGGTCGAGACGCCGCGCGCGGCCTTGCGCGCCGGTGAGATTGCCGAGAATTCGGCCTTCCTGTCTTTCGGCACAAATGACCTGACCCAGATGACCTATGGCCTGTCGCGCGATGATGCGGGGCGGTTCATGTCGGCCTATGTCCAACAGGGGGTTTTCGTGGAAGATCCGTTCACGCGTCTGGATACAGACGGCGTGGGCGAATTGCTGCTTCTGGGGGCAAAACGTGGTCGCCAGACCAAACCGGACATCACCCTTTCGATCTGTGGCGAGCATGGCGGTGACCCCGACTCGATCGCCTTTTGCCGTGCGGCTGGCTTTGACTATGTCTCCTGTTCGCCTTTCCGCGTTCCGGTGGCGAAACTGGCGGCAGGGCAATTATCTATATCTGACAAATAGTTGGCGCTATTCGTTGATGTATTTTCTCAATTTGAAGTGATTCGGACCTTCTGCGCGGTCAACCCCTTGGGGGGCTTGGTCAATGGTGCACAAGATTAAGGGGCGGTTTGGCGATGCCCCGCTTTCAGGTTAACGAGTGCCTTGCGGAAAACCGCGCAGTTAAACATTGGGGAATAACCCCAAGGATGGATTGAATGGCAGTAAAACAGGTAGTCACCGCTTTGGCGGCGGGCTTGGCTTTCATGGCGGGCGCCGCACGCGCTGACGTCACAGTAAGCACAAGCACCGATCCAACAGCCATTCTCTCGGCCTTGACTGCTGTTCAAACCGCACCCGTAGGCACGATTGAATTGCGTTTGACGAGCCTGATGGGAAGCGAACACACCGCCCTGCGTTCGGTCAGTTCCACACGTATTCGCCGTCTCGGCTCGGCCATGACCACCAGCGATTTCGGCGTCAGAAATTCCCGTGCGCAAATCTACAATGTCGATCAATTGATGGCGATGCCACGCCCGCGCCGCTCGTCCGAGCTGAATTGCCTGACCGAAGCGCTGTATTTCGAAGCCCGCGGCGAAAGCATTCAGGGCCAATATGCCGTGGCCGAAGTGATCCTGAACCGCGTCGATATGGATAATTACCCCGATACGGTCTGCGAAGTGGTCAATCAGGGCACGGGCCGCCGCCATGCCTGCCAATTCTCCTATACCTGTGATGGTATCCCCGAGCGTGTGACCGAGCGTGCGATGTGGGACCGTTTGATGCGGATCTCTGCGATTATGCTGGATGGGGGCGAGCGTCCTTTGACAAGCGATGCCAGCCATTACCACACCACGGCCGTCAATCCGCATTGGGCCAGCGCCTATCCCCGCACGGCGCGGATCGGCACGCATATTTTCTATCGTCAGCAATACTGAGCCCGCGCTTGTCGGTTTGAGGCCTTTTCCCGACGAGTTTGGGTGGGTTGTTTGACATCTCTCTGGTAAAGACCGTCCCCAGAGAGAGGGCGCTGCCAGATGAGTGACGATATAAACCTTGCATTCTTGCACCCGTCCGAACGGGCGAAGGCCACAGCGGGCGCTGATCCGCTTGATCGTATCTCGATGTCCGATCACGAGCGCGAGGTCGAGATCGGTGCCTTCCAGCAAGAACGCGGGATCACGCAGCGCATCCGCTTCAATGTGGTGGTTGAGGTGCGGTCCTTGGCGGAAAACGCCGCCGATGATGTGGACCGTATCCTGTCCTATGACACAATCGTCGAGGCGATCGATCTGGAATTGGCGGCCGAGCGGCTCAACCTGCTCGAGACTCTGGCCGCGCGGATTGCCGAGCGCATCCTGACCCATCCGCTGGCGGCGCGCTGCTTTGTGCGGATCGAAAAGCTGGATCGCGGGCCATATACTTTGGGCGTCGAGATCGTGCGTACGGCGCAATCAGGCGCGCATCTCAAACTGGCCGAAGACCAACCTCACCCTTTGATGGTCTATCTCTCGAATGACGCGATCGGGCGTGATGATTTACCTGCATTGCTGGACCATCTCGAAAGCACTGGCGCGCCATTGATCCTATGTGTGGGTGCCAGTGATCTGGCCAGCCCTGCTGCGTCCCACGATATGCCGCAGCGGCGGATTGATCTGCTGGCGATTGAGCAAAACGCATGGGTTCTTGCCTCGCGCGATGATCGTTGCGTGGTGGTCGATAGCAGGACCGAGCTTGATTGGGCCATGAAACACGGGCGGATCAGCGTTTGGGCCCCCTCCAAACTGGTTCTGGATGCCGTGAATGCGCCGAAGATGTCGGTCAGGGCAGGCGAGGCTTTGGCGCTATGGCTGGCAGAACAGCTTGAGGCGCAGCGCCTTGTGCTCTTGGGGGGCGATGTTCCGCAGGATGCACCACTTCCCGTTGAGCCATGGGCGGCAGAGGCGCTACCGAAGCTCTAGCCGCATCTCCAGCATCGGCGCGCCCTTATCCTCAAAGCGCCGCACTTCCTTGAAACCTGCCTTTTCCAGAACACGGATCGAGGGCGCGTTGAGCGGACGGACGAGCCCGAAAATGCTTTTTTGTGGACGTGTAAGGGCCGCGTAATCCAGCGCTGCAGTGACAAATTCACTGGCAAGGCCAAGGCCCCATTGCGCGGGCAAAAGGTGGTATGACAGGTTTAGCCCGTCAAACCCCTCGCGCAGGGTCAACCCGCCAAGCCCCACAGGGTGGCCTGCATGATGAAGCGCCCATCTGCCAAAGCCATGCGCCTGCCAATGGGCCAGATCGAATTCCAGACGGGTCTCACAGGCCGCGCGGTCCAATGGCGTCGGGTCAGGCCTGAAGGTCACAACCTCGGGCTTGGAGAACAGCTCAGCATAGAAAGGGGCATCCGCGCGGGTGACGGGATGGCCTGTCAGGCGCAAGCTGCGAAGAGGTGGATGTGCGGTGTCATTCATAGCGCGCGTTTTCAACACGGGCGTGGCAAGGGCGCAACCCGACAGTTCCGCTGCACTGCCGCAATGGGCTTGGGCCTTGTCTGTGACCTGCCGCAAAGGTAGGTCGCCTGCATGACGCAATATCTTCGCCCGATTGTCGTAACTGGCCCCGATACCCGAGGGGATGATTTGAGCTTGGCGGGTGGCTGGTGCCGCTTCCGCGAGGTTGAGGTGTTGCAGCGGGGCAAGCCGCGTGGCCAGATCGTTTCAGCGCGTGATATCCCCGCAGATCAGTTGCAGCGCCTGACTGCGCCGCGCGTGCCCTTTGCGGGCATCGCGATGACATATCCATCCTTGATGGGCATTTTGAACGTGACGCCTGACAGTTTCTCGGATGGCGGGCAGCATGACGCGCCCGAGCAAGCGGTGGCGCGGGCACGTGAAATGCTGGCAGAAGGTGCTGACATCATTGATATGGGCGGTGAATCCACCCGTCCCGGAGCGCTGGAAGTTGCCGCTGATCTTGAGCTTGCCCGCTTGGCCCCCGTGATCGAGGCCCTGCGCGCCAAGGGGATGGATATGCCGATCTCGGTTGATACGCGCAAAGCCTTGGTCGGGCAGGCGGCGATGGCGGCGGGCGCGGATGTGATCAATGATGTCTCGGCCTTCCAGTTCGACCCCGCGCTGGCCGATGTGGCTGCGCAAACGGGGGCAGGAGTGGTCTTGATGCATTCCATCGGCCTGCCCGAGACGATGCAGAAGGACGCGACAAGCGCCTATAGCGACGTGGTTTTCGATGTCTATGATGCATTGGAAGAACGGGTGGCCTTAGCCGTGTCAAAAGGGATCGCGCGCGAGCGGATCATGATTGACCCAGGCATCGGCTTTGGCAAAACAGACCCGCATAACCTTGCGCTGCTCGAACGGCTGTCGTTGTTTCATGCTTTGGGCTGTCCGATCCTTTTGGGGGTTTCGCGCAAAGGCATGATCGGGCGTCTTGCGGGTGTTGAGGCCGCTGACCAGCGCGGCGCGGCATCGGCGGCAGTTGGCCTATGGGCGATATCGCAGGGGATACAGATGCTGCGGGTTCATGATATAGAGATACACAGACAGATGATCGCGCTCTGGATGGCCTCCAGCGGCGCGGCGGGGGAGATGAGCAGATGAGCCGTAAATTATTTGGAACCGATGGTGTGCGCGGGCGGGCCAATGCCTATCCGATGAATGCGGAAATGGCGCTGAAGCTTGGCGCGGCGGCGGGGCGGTATTTCCGTCAGGACAATAGCCGTGGCCACCGTGTGGTGATCGGCAAGGATACGCGGCTTTCGGGCTATATGATCGAGAATGCGCTGACGGCGGGGTTCACCTCGACGGGGATGAATGTGCTGTTGCTTGGCCCCGTGCCCACACCTGCCGTAGGCCTTTTGACGCCATCGATGCGCGCCGATGTCGGGGTGATGATTTCGGCCAGCCATAACCCTGCGACTGACAATGGCATCAAGTTTTTCGGGCCGGACGGGTTCAAATTATCCGATGAGGCCGAGGCCGAGATCGAAGCGCTTGTCTTTGGCGAGGTGGCTCCTGCTCAGGCCGAGAATATCGGTCGGGCCAAGCGGATTGATGATGGGCGTTTCCGCTATGTTGAACGGGTCAAGGGCACCTTCCCGCAAGGCCTGACGCTTGAGGGGCTCAAAGTGGTGATCGATTGCGCCAATGGCGCGGCTTACCGCGCAGCGCCTGAAGTCTTGTGGGAATTGGGGGCCGAAGTGGTTGCCATTGGGGTTGAGCCGAACGGGTTCAATATCAATGACGGGGTCGGCTCGACCGCGCCAGAGGCAGCGGCCGCCAAAATCCGCGAAACAGGGGCGGATGTGGGCATTTGCCTTGATGGCGATGCCGACCGCGTGATCTTGATTGATGAGACGGGCGCTGTTGCCGATGGCGATCAGATCATGGCGCTGTTTGCCAATCGTTGGGCCGAAGAGGGGCGCCTGAAGGGGCGGACCTTGGCGGCGACCGTGATGTCCAATCTGGGGCTGGAGCATTATCTTGCAGATCGCGATATCGCCTTGCACCGAACCGCGGTCGGGGATCGCTATGTGGTTGAGGCGATGCGGGCCAATGGGTTGAACCTTGGCGGCGAGCAATCGGGCCATATCGTGATGACGGATTTCGCCACCACGGGCGATGGCTTGATCGCGGGGCTGCAATTTCTGGCCGAGATGAAGCGCACGGGCAAACGCGCCAGTGAGCTTACACGAAATTTCGAGAAAGTGCCGCAGCTGTTGAAAAACGTCCGCTATGCCGATGGCAAAACCCCTTTGGAGGCAGCTTCAGTTCAGGCCGCGATTGCGGCAGGCGAGGCTAAGCTGAATGGCTCGGGGCGTTTGCTGATCCGTAAATCGGGCACCGAGCCTTTGATCCGTGTGATGGCGGAGGCCGAGGATCAGGGGCTGATGGAAGCGGTGGTCGATGATATTGTCGGCGCTGTTGAGGCCATGGCCTAAGCGCGCGCCCCCTTCGCGTGGCGTGGGGCGGTTGATGCCTGCGGCGCAAGTATTTTTAAAGCAAAGATGAGGCCAGCGCCGGTTTTCCGGCGATATAGGTCTGTGTGATGGCGCGGTCATCGCCCATCATGATGGTGGGGAAAAGCGCCTCCCAAATATCATCCGCGCGGGCGCTGCGTTGTGCGATGGCTTTGGTTGAGGCGAGGTCAAGAACCGTGAGATCGGCCTCCATCCCCTCTGCGATATTTCCGATACGGTCATCCACGCGCAAGGCGCGGGCCGAGCCTTGGGTGGCCAGCCAGATCAATTGTGCAGGATGCAGTGCTTGGCCGCGCAATTGCGCGATCTCATAGGCGGCGGCCATCGAGCGCAGCATCGAGAAACTTGATCCGCCGCCCGTATCGGTCGCAAGCCCCACGCGTAGGCGATTGGCCAGCCCCATATCAAACAGCCCCGAGCCGATGAAAGTATTGGAGGTCGGGCAATGGATCAGGGCCGCGCCGATCTCGCTCAGGCGGTCGATCTCGCGCGGCTCGAGATGGATGGCATGGCCATAAAGGCCGTTCTCGCCAAGCAGGCCATGGCTTTCATATGTGTCGAGATAATCGCGCGCCTCAGGGAAAAGGCTGCGCACCCAAGCGATTTCATCGGTTTGCTCGGAGAGATGGGTTTGCATCAGGCAATCGGGATGCTCGGCCCAAAGTGCGCCAAGGCTTGAGAGTTGCTCATGCGTGGAGGTGGGCGAGAACCGCGGGGTGATGACATAGCTTGCCCGCCCCAAGCCATGCCAGCGCTCCAGCAACGCCTTGCTGTCATCATAGGCCGATTGTGCTGTGTCGCGTAGAGCTTCAGGCGCGTTGCGATCCATGCAGGTCTTGCCCGCAAAGACCCGCATATTGCGCGCGGCGGCGGCTGTGAACAGCGCGTCCACGCTTTCGGGATGGATCGTGCAATAGCTGGCGACACTTGTGGTGCCATTGGCCAAAAGCAGGTCGAGATAAAGCTCCGCCATCTCCTTGGCATAGGCCGGATCGCCAAAGCGCATTTCTTCGGGGAAGGTGTAGCTGTTGAGCCAGTCAATCAACCGCTTGCCCCAAGAGGCGATGATGCCTGTTTGCGGATAATGGGCATGGGCATCGACAAAGCCCGGCAGGATCAGAGCCTGCCCGTGATCGGTCACTTGCGCATCTGGATGGGCGCGGCGCAGGGCTTCGGCAGACCCCAATTCGGCGATCAGGCCGTTCTGGATCAGGATACCGCCTTGGCTTTCATGCAGCACGGCATCTGGGCCGTCATCCATAGGCCTGCCTGTGAATTGCAGATATTGCCCTAGAATAAGGTGTTTCACGGTCATTTCTTGTGCCGCCCCTTTTCTTGTGCGCGCCCTAATGTCATACCGCGAGCAAGGGGCTTAGATAAGCTCTAATCGTCGCTTCAGCATGTGGGTGTGAGGCAAATGACCGAGAATCACGAAATAAAGCTCGAGGAAGATCGCGACAGCGCGCACGATGTCTATGCCTTGGATGGTGGATTGCGCGCGCAATTGAAACGCGCGGTGGCCTATCGCGATGTCAGGGCCATTGATGCCTTGATGGAGCCGCTCCACCCTGCTGATATCGCCGACCTTCTGGAACAGATTTCCAGCGGTGAGCGCGAGGCCTTGCTGGAGCTGTGGTCCTCGGGTGTTGACGGCGAGGTTCTGTCAGAACTGGAATGGTCGACGCGGGAAGAAATCCTGCCGCTTTTGCCAGATGCGGTCTTGGCAGATGCGGTCCGCGAACTCGATTCCGATGATGTTGTCGATCTGGTCGAAGATCTCGGCGAGGATCAGCAAGAGGCCATTCTGGATGCCCTGAATGATGCCGATAGGGCGGCTGTTGAACAGGCGCTGAGCTATCCTGAGGAATCCGCTGGCCGTTTGATGCAGCGCGAGGTTGTGCGCGCGCCCGATCACTGGACGGTCGGCGAGATGATCGATTTCCTGCGCAGCGATAGCGCGGAATTGCCCGAGCAATTCTATCATATCGTGCTGGTGAACCCTGCGATGAAGCCTATTGCACAGGTGACATTGGGGCGGCTCTTGTCCAGCCCGCGCGCGGTGAAGCTGGTCGATATCACCGAAGATAGTTTCCGCGTTATTCCTGTTACGCAGGATGAGGATGACGTGGCCTATGCCTTTAACCAGTATCACCTAATCTCGGCCCCTGTGGTTGATGATGACGGGCGTTTGGTGGGTGTGATCACCATTGATGACGCGATGATCGTTCTGGATGAGGCGAATGAAGAAGACCTTCTGGCGCTATCTGGCGTTGGTCGCGACGAGAGCTTGAATGATTCCATCGCCACCACGGCGCGCCAGCGCTTTCCATGGCTCTTTGTGAACCTGCTGACGGCAATTGTGGCCTCATTGGTGATTTCGGTTTTCGAGGGTACAATTTCGCAAATTGTTGCTCTGGCTGTTTTGATGCCGATTGTTGCTTCAATGGGTGGAAATGCAGGAACGCAGAGCCTTGCGGTTGCGGTGCGTTCGATCGCCACGCGGGATTTGACGCGCTCCAATATGCTGCGGGTTGTCTCGCGTGAGGCGGGGGTCGGGCTGTTGAATGGCTTTGCCTTTGCGATCATCATGGGGTTTGTCGGCTTTTTCTGGTTTGGCTTGCCACTGCTGGGGTTGGTGATTGCCATTGCGATGGTGATCAACCTTGTCGTGGCGGCATTTGCAGGCATTTTGGTGCCTGTTGCCTTGGACCGTTTCGGCGCTGATCCAGCGCTTGCCTCGGGCACATTTGTGACAACGGTCACAGATGTTGTGGGCTTTTTTGTATTTCTGGGATTGGCCTCGATGCTGCTGCTCTGAGGCGTCAGGCGGGCCGCTTTAGCCTTGTGGCACATCCAAGGTGATGTTGCGCCCGTTCTTAACATATTGAAGCGAACCTGCCCCGATGGCCGCCACGCGCCCTCCATCCAGACGGTCGCCAACGGTGACGGTCACAAAGCGGCCCGAGGCCAGACGCACCAGCGCGCGGCGGCTGGACTCAGAGCCTGACACACCGATCAAGTTGATATTGCGCAGGCTTATCGCGTTATTCATCGTTGCAGCGCGGCTAACAGATGCATTGGAGGGGATCGAGGGGGCCGAGCTGGATTGCGGCGCGGGGGCCGAGGCGGTTGTGATCGTGGCGCCCGAGCCGCCTTCATTGGCACGCTGCGCGCGAGCGACCAGGTCTTCGATATCGGCAGGTCTGAGGCGCGGCACATTGGAGCGCGAAATCGCAAGATCGCTTGCCCCTGCCAATTGGATCAATGCGCCATTGGAACCGTCGAGATCGATCAAAGCCTCGCGCCCTTCGGTCACGGCGGCAGATGCGCTTTCGGCGGCGGCGAGCGCTTCTGCCTGACGTTCTTCGGCTGCGCGGGCCGCCAAAGCCACATCCTGAACCGATGGCGGGCGCGTGGTGGGGCGGAAGCCTGCCAATTCGGTGCGGCTAAAGCCCCCCAAGACTTGGCGTTCACGGGTTTCTTGCAGATCGTCGGGGCGCTCGGTCGGGCGGAATGTGCCGAGGATATCAGTCTCGGCCGAGGCAAGCTCGGTCTCTTCGGGGGCGTCCTCGCGATCTCTTGGGATGGGAAGGATCGGCGGTGTGCCAAGCACAACACGCACCCCGTCTGCCGTCAAAGCGCCCTCCGCGCTTGGTGCAACCAGACCGTCGGGATTGACCGCAAAAGTGGTGCCAAAGGGCGGGGGCGAGGCAAAGCGCTGTGGTACTTCACCATCTGGCAAGGCTGCGGGTGTCGCCAAGGCAAACGCATCAAAAACGGGTATCACACGATCGATAGAGGCGGTGTAGATATCCTCGACCGCGTCTAAGGCGGAAGGGGCAGGCAGAGCTTCGGGCGCGCGCTGCCAAATACCATTCACGGCGTAAAACTGCTCGGTCTCTTCAAGCGTGGGTATGCTGATTTCAGGTTCGGCATCGGCCAATTCGGCCAAATCCAGATCGGTGTCGAGATCAGCATCGATATCGGGCAGGATCGTTTCGGGCGCCTCGATACTGGCCAGCACATCCTCTTCGATCAGGCTTTCATTCACGCTCTCGTCGCTGGCGATGGTGATGTCAGGCTCGTTCAAACCGAAGAGCCGCGCGATGGAGCTTTCAGGCATGAAAAGGATCGACCAAAGCGCCAAAAGCGCCAAGCCCAACAACAAAACAACTGTCAGCATCAGGCCCAAACGCAGGGATGGGCCCTTTGGTTTTGCATTGCTTGCAAATACCGACTTGCGGATCAGCGCGTCTGGTTTGCTGGGGGATGGGGCAGCGCTTGGGGCGGGGTCGGGTGTGACAGGCGCTGCGGCGGGCTCGGTTACTGCGGCGCGCGCCAGCTGTGGTGGGTTTTCAGGCGCGGAGCGGCGGCGGGCCAGAACGCCTGAGACGCCAGCCAAGGCCGTGCCGATCCCACGTTTGCTGGCAGGTGCGTCATCGGCTGTTGGCGCATCAGCGTCCGCTACGCCTGTAACGCGTCTGAACACATCGGCCGAGAGTGCGGGGCGTTCAAGGGCCTTATCAGGAGCCGCTTGCGGTGCCGCCACGCTGCGCTCGGCGCTGAGTTTTGGCGCGGCGCTGCTGGGGGCTGGGGGTGTGGTTGGAGCGGCGGGTGCTGCTGGCGCGGCAGGCGTGTCGGCCTCTGCCGTGAAGCCCAAACGGGACGCACGATTTGTTACAAGGCTGCCTGACTGCCCTTCGGGTAAATCAACCTTTCCACGGCGCGCGCGGAAGGAGAGAACAGGTTCCTCAGCGGCGGGCGGCGTGTCAGTTGGGCTGTCCGTCACCTCAAGGGGGGTAGCCGCCTCAGGCTGATCTTCTGTTTCGGGGGCGGCGGCCTCAGGCGGGGCGGCTTCTTCAGTCTCTGGCGCGGTGTCTTCAGCAGCGGGGGGTGCGACCCATTCATCGGGGCCAAATTGCAGCCCGACACCTGGCAGCGCCAAGTCAGCTTGGGTTTGGGTTAGCGAGAAAAGCGGCACACCGGGGAAGCGCTCAGCAGGGGGGGAGGCCGCAAAGCCCGTGCCGTTGAACCCATGATCGCGGGCAAAGCTCTCGGCTTCATCCAAAGTCTCTTTTGCAACAACGGCGACAGCAAAACGGCCATCTCCCATATCCCGCCAATCAAAGGCGAGCTCGTCAATTGCGTAAGGCGTCAGCCCGTCCAACCCGCGCGCGATATAGGCTTTCTGGCCCTCGCGATCGCCACCATTAAAGGGCAAACTCGTGTAGAGAATTTGGTCATCGGGCAGAACCAGCACGGTTTCGAACCCTGCATCGCCTCTGCGTTCCCCCTCAAGCCGGATGTTTTGCAAGGCAGCGGCCAGATCGGGAACATCCAGACTGGTTTCCGCAACCATTGCCCAATGGCCAGCGTCTTGCCGATGCGCAAGCGCTATCCCTCCCGGCGATAGAAAGAGTGCGAAATGAACCGTCAAGCCAGCCTCATTGCCATTGTAACCCGTCCCCTACAGCGTTGTTTTCTTTTACTATACAATATTCGAACTGGTCATGAAAGCTCAGCCTGATTTGGGCCATCCAAAGGGTTGGCGAAACCATATGTCGCTTGAGGGCTGAGGCAAAGAGGTTTTCAGCCCCGATAGGGCTTGGATAAGCTGGATGAGCGGCTATTCGCTATGCACCACGGGTGCGGCCTTGTCGGGCCAGTGGGCCGCCTTGCGGTAATGCTTTGCGCGGCTTTGCGGCGCATGTTCGATATAGCCGCGTTGGATCAGGGATTTCAGGGCGCGGTTGAACGTCGCTGTGGGAATATCCTTGATCAGGTCATGATGGCGGATTTCGGAGCTGGTCAGCACCGTGTCCGAGGTCTCGCATAGCAGGTCGATAGCATAGATCAACTCCAGCTCGACCTTAGGCAAACTCGCCAATCCAATGTCCCGTTCAAGGGATGCGAGAAGCTGCCTCATCCTAGACAACACGCTCAGCGAATAATGCTGCAAGATAAAATGTCCCAAAACCCATCAAATAATAGAGCAAACACTGGATTTCTTTTCGTGCAAGAAGCTCGTTCTTCGCTGCACCCAAAAAACATCCATGCACTGGTTACACGCTCTTATGTTCAGCAATGAATAAAATACGGCTAAATTCAATGATTTTTAGGCCTTTAGTGACATTCCGCCGCTCTTTCGATGGCGTTTTTGTTGTTCAACGCTGGAATACGCCGCCCCACCAAGCGGAACAGGCCAAAATTCGCTGGTTTTAACGGGGGCCGCCGCGCGATTTGCGAAGGCCAGCCCGTGTCTCGGGGCTGGCCTTCAAACGCTTATGCAGTCGCTTTTGCGAGCGCTTGATCCAGATCTGCGATCAGATCATCTGCATCCTCGATGCCAATGGACAGACGTACAACATTGGGGGCCGCGCCTGCGGCTTCTTGCTGTTCTGGTGTCAATTGGCGGTGGGTGGTCGAGGCGGAATGGATGATCAGGGATCGCGTATCGCCCAGATTGGCGACATGGCTGAAGATCTCCAGACCGTCCACCAGTTTGATACAGGCGTCATAG
Source organism: uncultured Paracoccaceae bacterium (assembly GCA_965656935.1). Classification (GTDB taxonomy): domain Bacteria; phylum Pseudomonadota; class Alphaproteobacteria; order Rhodobacterales; family Rhodobacteraceae; genus M30B80. Next base: position 76,247 of record CBFHMG010000006.1, on the reverse strand, counting down.
CCGCCCTTGACCGCGAAGGTGAACAGCGCCCCAGCCCCTTTGGGGCAGACGGTCGACGCGCGTTTGTTATAGGGCGAGGAGGCGAGACCCGCATAGGTCACGAAATCAACCCGAGGATCGTTCTCAAGCCAAGTTGCGACCTTGACGGCATTATCGACATGGCGCTGCATGCGCAGGCTCAGCGTCTCGATCCCCATCAAGGTGTAATGGGCCGCTTGCGGGTTCATCGTCATGCCAAGATCACGAAGGCCAATGGCAATGCCGTGGAAGGTATAGGCCAGCGGGCCGAAGGTCTCATGGAATTTCAGGCCGTGATAGGCAGGCTCAGGTGCCGAGAGGCTGGGGAATTTGTCATTGGCGGACCAATCGAATTTGCCTGAATCGATCACGCAGCCGCCTGTCACGGTGCCATTGCCTGTGAGGTATTTGGTTGTGGAATGCACCACCAAGGTCGCGCCATGTTCGATCGGGCGGCACAGGTAAGGCGTGGCGGATGTGTTATCCACGATCATCGGAATGCCGGCTGCATCCGAGATATCGGCGATGGCGCGCAGATCGGTGATATAGCCACCGGGATTGGCGATGGCCTCGCAGAAAACGGCGCGGGTATCGTCATCAATGGCGGCTTTCACCGCATCAAGATCATCGAAATCCACGAATTTCGCGGACCAGCCGAAGCGTTTGATGGTCTGGCTGAACTGGGTGACCGTGCCGCCATAAAGACGGGTCGAGGCGACCACATTCTTGCCCGGCCCCATCAGCGGGAACAGCGCCATGATCTGGGCCGCATGACCCGAGGAGCAGCACACAGCCCCAACGCCACCTTCCAGCGTGGCAAGGCGTTCTTGCAGCACGGCAACGGTAGGGTTGGTCAGGCGTGAATAGATGAAGCCCACTTCCTGCAGATTGAACAGGGCGGCCGCATGATCGGCATCACGGAACACATAGCCCGTGGTCTGATAGATCGGCGTCTGGCGTGCGCCTGTTGCAGGATCAGGGCGTGCGCCCGCGTGAATTTGAAGTGTATCGAAGCCGTAGCTGGGTCCGTCGGACATTGGTAAACTCCCCTTTAAAATTTGCCGAAGGCATACGCCAAAGGGCGGCAGGCGACAACAGCGCGGATCGCGAAAGGAACCTGCGTTCTCGAGATCACGCTCCAGAGCGGAGAAAAGTCTGGCCCGGATGTGCTTTTCAGCTTGGGTTTCTCGGCAAAAAGACGCGGATCATGGCCTTTGCGCCTGCCATTCCCCCTAGACCTTCGCGCGCGCTTGCGGCATTACGTCTGCAACACCGCAGACCTCTGTCGGAGACAGCACATGCTTCGTTTCATCAAACGTCTCGCCACATGGTGGGATGGCCAAACAATCGGCACGCAACTCTACACTTGGCGCAAAGGCCAGAAAGTCGGGGAAGACGGGCAGGGCAACCTGTTCTATCAATCCCGCGATGGCAAACGCCGTTGGGTGATTTTCAACGGTGAGGCCGAGGCCTCCCGCGTGGATGCAGATTGGCATGGCTGGTTGCATCATACATGGGATGAAACGCCTTCTGATAAGCCTTTGGCGCATAAGGCATGGGAAAAGCCGCATCTGCCGAACCTGACAGGCACGGCACAGGCCTATGCGCCTGCGGGCTCGATCCGCGCAGGTCAGCCGACCGAGCGGTGCGATTACGAGGCATGGAGCCCAGAATAAGGCTGGTGCCGTTTGGGCCAATTGGGGGCAGAGCGCGATTATGGCTGAGAATACAACCAGTGAAGTGATCGTCGGTGGCGTTGTTCTGGCCGCCGCCATTGGCTTTTTCGTCTATGCCGCGCAGGTCAGCGGATTTCAGGCAGGCCCGCAAGGCAGTTATGAGCTGACAGCCTCCTTCCGTTCGGCTGAAGGGATCACGGTTGGCACGGATGTGCGACTTGCAGGTGTGCGTGTGGGCTCCGTCTCGGATCTCAGTCTGAACCCCGAGACCTTTCGCGCCGATACCACGATCACGGTTTTCGACCATGTTGAATTGCCCGATGACAGCCTTGTCATGATTTCCTCCGAAGGCCTGCTTGGCGGCTCCTTTGTTGAGTTGCAGCCCGGTGGCTCGCCTTTCCTCTATGCAGCGGGTGACCAAATCCTTGATACCCAAAGCTCGGTCAGCTTGGTGACATTGCTGATGCGCTTTGTGGGTGGGGATGGCGAGTAATGCTGCGCCGTCTTCTTGGCACAGCGGCTGCGGGCCTGTTGGCCTGTGCCACCCCTGTGGCGGGGCAGGATAACAGCAGCCTGTTTCTCGAAGAAAACCCCGATGACGGGGTGGAATTGATCCAAACACCAAATCCGCTGAGCGATGTGACATCGGTGACCGAAGGCGCGGCCGAGAATGGCACAGGCGCCGTTTTGCGGGCGCTGGACAAGACATTGGCAAGATCAACCGATATCGAGATGGCCGTGGGCCAAACGGTGGTGTTTGGCCGTGTCGCGTTTCATTTGCAGGAATGCCGCTATCCTGCTGACAACCCCGCATCGGATGCCTTTGCCCATATTCAGGTGCTCGATCTGGACGGGGTGGAATTGTTCAATGGATGGATGATCGCCTCCAGCCCCGCTTTGGTGGCTTTGGAGCATCCGCGCTATGACGTCTGGGTTTTGAACTGCAGCACATCCTGAGGCGTGACTTGGCTGCTTTGCGCCAAGAAATTCGCGGGCTTTTGCAAAGCTTCGGCCAAGCGGCTGCGATAGGCGGCGCGCGAGATTTCAACCGCGCCGAGGCTTTGCAGATGGTCTGTTACGAATTGCGTGTCAAACAGCTCGAACCCGCCAAAGCGAAGGCGGCTGACAAGATAGGCCAACGCAATTTTCGACGCGTCGCGCCTGCGCGAAAACATGCTTTCGCCAAAAAATGCGGCCCCCAAAGCCACGCCATAGACCCCCCCGACAAGGGCATCACCCTCCCATAGCTCTAGGGAATGGGCATGGCCTGTAGCATGGAGCTGCTGGTACAGCTCGAATATCTCGGCATTGATCCACGTCTCGTCACGATCGGCGCAACCCTCGACCACGCCTGCGAAATCGGTGTTGATGCGGATGTCAAAAGGGGCTTGGCGGATACGGCGCGCCAGCGAGCGGGAGATATGAAACCCCTCAAGCGGCAGGATGCCCCGTTCGCGCGGATCAACCCAGAACAGTTCTGGATCATCGCGGCCTTCCGACATCGGAAATACCCCCGCCGCATAGGCGCGGAGCAGAAGTTCAGGCGTGATCAGTGGCCTGTCAGGTGGGAACATGTCATGGGCCATGGTCTGAATGTAGCGCGGCGCGCCTCAGATTTCGCTGGAAATCCGAAGCGCGCCGCAAAATTTTCGTATCGATTGTCGTTTAGGCGAGGTTTTTCTCGAGCCAGCCTTCCAGCCAGTGGATGTTATATTCGCCCGTCAACACGGCCTCTTCTTCCAGCAATTGGTGAAAGAGCGGCACGGTTGTGTCGACACCATCAACGATCAACTCACCCAAGGCACGCTTCAGGCGTGCCAAGGCTTCGGGCCGGTTGCGGCCATGCACGATCAGTTTCGCGATCAGGCTGTCGTAATAGGGTGGGATCGAATAGCCATCATAAAGCGCGCTATCCATCCGCACACCCAAACCACCCGGTGCATGATATTGCGTGATCTTGCCGGGGCAGGGCGAGAAATTCGGCAGCTTTTCTGCATTGATCCGCACTTCGATCGCGTGGCCCTGAACCTCAAGGTCTTCCTGCTGGAAGGACATTGGCAGGCCTGCCGCCACGCGGATTTGCTCACGCACCAGATCGACGCCGAAAATGGCCTCGGTCACGGGGTGTTCCACCTGAAGGCGGGTGTTCATTTCGATGAAGAAAAATTCGCCATTCTCATAGAGGAACTCGATCGTGCCTGCACCTTCATAGCCAAGATCTGCAACCGCTTTGGCGCAGGTCTCGCCGATTTGCGCACGCAATTCGGGGCTGATGGAGGGGCCGGGCGCTTCTTCAAAGACTTTCTGGTGGCGCCGCTGGAGCGAGCAATCCCGCTCGCCCAAATGCACGGCGCGGCCTTTGCCATCGCCAAAGACCTGCACTTCGATATGGCGGGGCGCGCCGAGATATTTCTCGATATAGACCTCGTCATTGCCGAAAGCGGCCTTGGATTCGGAGCGCGCAGTGCGGAAGGCTGTTTCCAGATCTTCGGCGGTTTTGGCCAGTTTCATGCCGCGTCCGCCACCACCTGCCGTGGCTTTGATGATCACGGGGTAACCCATGTCATCGGCGACCGCGCGGGCGGTTTCCATATCGGGCACACCGCCATCCGAGCCTGGCACACAAGGCACGCCAAGCTTTTTCATCGTATCCTTGGCCGAGATTTTATCGCCCATGATGCTGATATGCTCGGCCGAGGGGCCGATGAATTTGATGCCGTGATCCTCGACGATCTGCACGAAATTCTGGTTCTCTGACAAGAACCCGTAACCGGGATGGATGGCTTCGGCCCCTGTGATTTCGCAGGCGGAAATGATGCTGGGAACCGAGAGATAGCTGGCCGTGCCCGAAGGCGGGCCGATACAGACGCTTTCATCGGCCATGCGCACATGCATCGCATCGGCATCAGCGGTGGAATGCACCGCGACCGTGCCGACACCCATTTCGCGCGCTGCGCGGATGACACGAAGCGCGATCTCGCCGCGATTTGCGATAAGGATTTTGCGGAACATATGTGCCTTTGCCTTATTCGATGATCATCAGAGGGGCGCCAAACTCGAGCGGTGCGCCATCCTCAACCATAATGCGCTTGACGGTGCCTGCGCGCGGGCTGGGGATCTGGTTCATGGTTTTCATCGCTTCGATGATCAAAAGCGTTTGCCCTTCCGACACCTTGTCGCCAACCGAGACGAAGGCGGGCTGGCCGGGTTCGGCCTGAAGATAGGCCGTGCCAACCATAGGCGATGTCACTGCATTGGGGTTCTGGGCGGGATCTTCTGATGCGGCCGCAGGTGCCGCGGCGGCTGCGGGGGCTGCCGCTGGTGCGGCGGCGGGCGCTGCGGCAGCCGCAGGGGCCTGCATCATGACCTGTTGTGGGGCAGCGGGCTGTTGGCGTGCGACGCGCACATTCAGGCTGTCATCCTCGCCATATTCCCGAATGACTTCCAATTCGGTCAGGTCGTTTTCGCGCAGAAGCTCTGCCAATGCCTTAATGAAGGCCACGTCCCCGTCATGCGTATTCTTGCTCATGGATATCCTCGCATCCCTTTAATCGCTCCATACGGCAAAGCCGCGCCCCTTTTTTCAATCAAGGGGTTTGGCGCTGTATACTTCAGGCGGGCGAAGGTGAAAAGCGCTCGGGCGTGGAAAACTCGCTTGCGCGAAAATGCGGGGATATTTTTGTAATTTGCCCATATTTAAGGCGATTTTGGCGCTTTATTGTGGGTTTGGACTGATTTTCGCCTGACAGGAGCAAGAATTTTTCGAAGCAGATAATTTACCATTTGATAAAATTTTTAACTCGTGCCAGCCTGTTTTCACAAAAACATGCCATTCGATCCGGGAGAGGTGACCCATGACGAACAGCCCATTGACCCCAGGCATTGCGCCCGCGCGCTTGCCGCATGAGGCATATGACGCGAATTTTGCCGATCTTCATGCGCCACTGGATGGGCATGAGGCGCTGGTTGCGGCGGATCGGTGCTATTTCTGCCATGACGCGCCTTGTGTGACGGCCTGCCCGACCTCCATCGATATCCCGCTATTCATCCGCCAGATCGCGACGGGAACGCCTGAGGCTTCGGCGCAAACGATTTTTGATCAGAATATCTTGGGCGGCATGTGCGCCCGCGTCTGCCCGACCGAAACGCTCTGTGAGCAGGCCTGTGTGCGCGAGACGGCGGAAGGCAAACCTGTCGAGATTGGACGCCTGCAGCGCTTTGCAACCGATACCGTGATGGCGCAAGGGGTGCACCCTTACAGCCGTGCGGCGGCCACTGGCAAAAAGATCGCAGTTGTGGGGGCGGGCCCTGCGGGGATGGCTTGTGCGCATCGCTTGGCGTTGAAGGGCCATGATGTCGTGATGTTTGATGCCAAGCCAAAAGCGGGGGGCCTTAATGAATATGGCATCGCGCCCTATAAATCAGTGGATGATTTCGCGCAGGCCGAACTGGATTGGCTGCTGCAGATCGGCGGGATCGAGGTGAAAACCGGCATGGCGCTTGGGCGCGAGATCACGCTTGAGGCGTTGCAGGGCGAGTATGACGCCGTGTTTCTGGGCATGGGTCTTGGCGGCGTGAATGCCTTGCGGGCCGAGGGCGAGGAGCGCGCGGGCGTTTTGGATGCGGTCGGCTTCATCGCGGATTTGCGACAGGCCGAGGATTTGTCGAAGCTGCCTGTCGGGCGCAATGTAGTGGTGATTGGCGGTGGCATGACCGCGATTGATGCGGCGGTGCAATCCAAGCTGTTGGGGGCCGAGACTGTGACGGTGCTTTACCGACGCGGGCGCGAAAAAATGCCGGCCTCGAACTATGAGCAGGATTTGGCGGCCTCCAAAGGCGTGCGGTTCATTTTCAATGCCATGCCTGTCGAGGTTGTGGGCAATGGGGCCGTCACGGCTTTGCGCGCGGAATACACGACAGATAGCGGCAATGGCTTGCAGCCCACGGGCGAGCGGTTCGAGATTGCGGCGGATATGGTTCTTAAAGCCATTGGCCAGAGCTTGGAGAGCACACCTGAAGGTCTGGATTTGGCGGGCGGCAAGATCGCTGTCTCGAGCGCGGGGCGCAGCAGCATTAAAGGCGTTTGGGCTGGGGGGGATTGTGCCTCGGGTGGGGATGACCTGACTGTGACGGCTGTGGCCGAGGGCCGTGATGCGGCCGAGGATATTCATGCAAGCCTGATGGGCTAGAGCGGTTTTGCGCGGCAAAACCTGCGCCTGCGGCGCGCGTATTTGAAGAAAGATGAAGGCAGAAGAGGCCTTAACTCAGGAGACAAGGGCAATGGCAGATCTTTCCACCGATTTCCTTGGGATCAAATCCCCCAACCCGTTCTGGCTGGCCTCGGCGCCGCCGACGGATAAGGAGCATAACGTCACCCGTGCGTTCAAAGCGGGCTGGGGCGGGGTTGTCTGGAAGACGCTTGGGCTTGACCCCAACATCGTCAATGTGAACGGGCCGCGCTATGGCGCGATCTATGGGGCGGATCGCAGATTGTTGGGGCTCAATAATATCGAATTGATCACCGATCGCCCCTTGGAGGTGAACCTGCGCGAGATCAAGGCGGTGAAAGCCGCTTGGCCAGATCGCGCGATGATCGTCTCGCTTATGGTGCCTTGTGAGGAAGAGGCGTGGAAATACATCCTGCCGCTGGTCGAGGACACGGGCGCGGACGGGATCGAGCTGAATTTTGGCTGTCCGCATGGCATGAGTGAGCGCGGCATGGGCGCGGCTGTTGGCCAAGTGCCCGAATATATCGAGATGGTCACCCGCTGGTGCAAGCAAAACACCCGCATGCCCGTGATTGTGAAGCTGACCCCCAATATCACCGATGTGCGCTATCCGGCGCGCGCGGCCAAGGCGGGCGGCGCGGATGCGGTGTCATTGATCAATACGATCTCCTCGATTGTCAGTGTTGATCTGGACAGCTTCAGCCCCCAGCCATCGATTGACGGCAAGGGAAGTCATGGCGGCTATTGTGGCCCTGCGGTCAAACCGATTGCATTGAATATGGTGGCCGAGATCGCGCGGGATTCTGAAACCGCTGGCCTTCCGATTTCGGGGATTGGCGGGGTTACCACATGGCGTGATGCGGCTGAGTTTCTGGCCCTTGGTGCTGGCAATGTGCAGGTCTGTACGGCGGCCATGACCTATGGTTTCAAGATCGTCGAGGAGATGAAAACGGGCCTGAGCCAATATCTGGACCAGCAGGGCATGAGCCTGTCGGATTTGATTGGTCGCGCTGTGCCCAATGTGACGGATTGGCAATATCTCAACCTCAATTACGTGACCAAAGCGCGGATTGATCAAGATGCCTGTATCAAATGTGGGCGCTGCTATGCCGCCTGCGAGGACACATCGCATCAGGCAATTTCCATGTCCGAGGACCGCGTTTTCGAGGTGATTGATGAGGAATGCGTGGCCTGTAATCTTTGCGTGAATGTCTGCCCTGTGGAGGCTTGCATCACCATGGAGCGGCTGGAGGCTGGCGTTGTTGATCCGCGCACGGGCAAGGTCGTGCAGGAGGACTATGCCAATTGGACAACCCACCCCAATAACCCCTCCTCGCTAGAGGCGGCGGAGTAGAGACCTCCCACTCTCTCCGAGTTGTGAAGGCTGGGCCGTAAAGGTCCGGCCTTTTTTATGGCGCGAGGAGTTTGCGGAACATGGCCTCCAGAAAGCCTTGCGCTTCTTCGAAAGGGTCATGTCCGGGGCCAAGGACGGCGCGCACCTGCACGTCGAAATCGGCATAATGCTGGGTCAGCGCCCAAATCGAGAAGATCAGGTGATAGGGATCAATCGAGGCGATCCGGCCTTGCGCAATCCACTGCCGGATGATCGCGGTTTTTTCATCCACCAAGGGTTTGAGATCGGTCTCGAGGGCTGCCTGCATGCGCGGCGCGCCTTGGATGATTTCTTGAGCAAAAAGCCTGCTTTCACGCGGATAGTCGCGGCTGAGTTCCACCTTGCGGCGCACATAGCCCAAAATCTCCTCCACGGGGTCGCCTTGGGCATCCATTTCGCGCAACGGGTCCAGCCAAGTATCCATCAGCCGCGATAAAAGCGTGACATGGATCGCCTCTTTCGAGGGATAGTAATACAGCAGATTGGGTTTGGAGAGCCCCGCCTCGGCCGCGATCTGGTCGAGCGTTGATCCGCGAAAGCCCTGACGCGAGAACACCTCCAAGGCGGCATTGAGAATCGCTTCGGTGTTCTTGCGCTGGATGCGTGTTTTGGGCGGATGGGCGTTCATATTTTCAAGGTGATCGAAACTTTGGGCAAGGGCAAGACCGAGAGAGTCTTTCCAAGCTGCTTATGGAACGGGCAGGCTTTGCCCAAATCGTATCATTTGCCTTGCGATTGGGCAAAGAGTGTCATTGACTCCATTGACTGGCATCGTGCCTCTGCTAGCGTGAACTTGACCATATGGTCAAAACTTCTTTCGTCCACCGAGACCTGCGCGCGCTCGGAGCAATACAGGGTGAGCCATATGGCCTTAGATCGACCAACCCCCGTTCCAAATGATCTTTCCGCGTTCTGGATGCCGTTTACGGCAAACCGGCAATTCAAGAAGAACCCGCGTATGTTCGTCTCGGCGGAGGGGATGTTCTATAAAACCGCAGATGGTCGCGAGGTGCTGGATGGCACGGCGGGTCTGTGGTGCTGCAATGCAGGCCATAAGCGCCCCAAGATTGTCGAGGCGATCCAGCAGCAGGCGGCCGAGCTTGATTATGCGCCCGCCTTTCAGATGGGTCATCCCATGGCGTTTGAGCTGGCAAATCGCCTGCGGGATATGACGCCCGAGCCTTTTGAGCATGTGTTCTTTACCAATTCTGGCTCAGAATCGGTGGAAACCGCGCTGAAGCTTGCCATCGCGTATCAACGTGCGATCGGGCAGGGCTCACGCACGCGGTTGATCGGGCGCGAGCGGGGCTATCATGGTGTGAATTTCGGCGGGATTTCCGTTGGCGGGATCGTCAATAACCGCAAGATGTTCGGCACGCTTCTGGCGGGTGTGGATCATATGCCCCATACCCATCTGCCCGAGCAGAACGCCTTTACCCGCGGCCAGCCCGAACATGGCGCGCATCTGGCCGATGATCTGGAACGGATCATCACCTTGCATGGGGCCGAGACGATTGCGGCTGTGATCATCGAGCCTATGGCAGGCTCCACAGGGGTTTTGATGCCGCCCAAAGGCTATCTTGAGAAGCTGCGCGCGATCACCAAAAAGCACGGTATCTTGTTGATTTTCGATGAGGTTATCACTGGGTTTGGCCGTTTGGGCAGTGCTTTCGCAGCGGATCATTTCAATGTGATGCCTGATATGATCTGCACGGCCAAAGGCCTGACCAATGGGGTGATCCCGATGGGGGCTGTGATGGCCACCTCAGAGATCCATGACGCCTTCATGCAAGGCCCCGAGCATATGATCGAGCTGTTCCACGGCTATACATATTCGGGCAATCCGATTGCCTCGGCGGCGGGTGTTGCGACGCTTGAGACCTATAAGGAAGAGGCGCTGTTCGAGCGCGCGGCTGAGCTGGCCCCGTATTGGCAAGAGGCGCTTCATAGCCTCAAAGATCACCCCCATGTGATTGATATCCGCAATATGGGGCTGATCGGGGCGGTGGAGTTGGAGCCGATTGCGGGCGAGCCGACAAAACGCGCCTTTCAGGCCTTCCTTGATTGCTATGAAAAGGGCGTCTTGATCAGAACCACGGGCGATATCATCGCCATGTCACCGCCCCTGATTATCGAAAAATCCCATATCGATCAGTTGATTGGCACTTTGGGCGATGTGTTGAAGAAACTGGCCTGAAGCGCGCCCTTCGCGCGACAGGTCCGACAGAAGGACATACATATGCCAGCACCCGGCGAGAATATGATGATCAATGGCGAGCGCCTTTGGGACAGCCTGATGGAGATGGCCAAGATCGGGCCGGGTGTGGCAGGCGGCAATAACCGCCAGACCTTGACGGATGAGGATAGCGAAGGGCGGCATTTGTTCCAGAAATGGTGCGAAGCTGCGGGCTGTTCCATGGGGGTCGATGAGATGGGCAATATGTTTGCCCGCCGCGAGGGGACCGACCCCGAGGCGCTGCCAGTTTATGTGGGCAGCCATCTCGATACCCAGCCGACAGGCGGCAAATATGACGGTGTCTTGGGCGTTCTGGGCGGGCTGGAAGTGATCCGTTCAATGAATGATCTGGGGATCAAGACCAAGCATCCCATCGTTGTGACCAATTGGACCAATGAAGAAGGCACGCGCTATGCGCCTGCGATGCTGGCCTCGGGCGTTTTTGCGGGGCGGCATAGTCTGGATTGGGCCTATGACCGCGTCGATGCCAAGGGCAAGCGCTTTGGGGATGAGTTGGATCGTATTGGTTGGAAAGGTGAAGAGAAGGTCGGCGCGCGTAAAATGCATGCGTTTTTCGAGCTTCATATCGAACAGGGCCCGATTTTGGAGGCCGAGGGCCGCGATATCGGGGTTGTGACACATGGGCAGGGCCTGCGCTGGATCGAATGCACGATCACGGGCAAGGAAAGCCATACGGGGTCCACGCCGATGCATATGCGCAAGAATGCAGGGCGCGGTTTGGCGCTGGTGACCGAATTGGTCCATGAGATCGCGATGAAGAACCAGCCCAATGCGGTTGGCGCAATCGGGCATATCGATGTCTATCCCAATAGCCGCAATATAATTCCGGGCAAGGTGGTGTTCACCATCGATATGCGCACCCATATTCTCGATAAGCTCAATGGCATGGTCGATGAGTTGATGGCGCGCGCGCCTGCGCTTTGCGAGGAGATCGGGGTGGGTTTCGAGGCCGAGATCGTGGGGCAGTTCGATCCGCCCGCCTTTGACGAGAACTGTGTGGCGGCCATCCGCTCTGCGGCGGAGCGTCTTGGCTATAGCCATATGGATATTGTTTCTGGGGCGGGACATGATGCGTGTTGGATCAATGATGTTGCCCCGACAGCAATGGTTATGTGCCCTTGTGTCGATGGCCTCTCGCATAATGAAGCCGAAGAGATTAGCCCTGATTGGGCGAAGGCGGGAACCAATGTGTTGTTCCACGCCGTGATTGAAACTGCGGAGATTGTTGAGTGAAACCTTATCGAAAATTTTTGGCCCTCGGAATTTTGCCGATTTTGGCGGCTTGTGCGGCCCCTGCGCCCACGGACACAACGGGCTTTATCGAAGAGCTGCCCGAGGGTGTTTTGGCAATTGTAGCGCCGAACCAGAACCTCGGGGCGGTGCGGGTTTTGCCCGATGACGGGTGCTATTGGTATCAATGGGTTGGACCGGTTGAGACGACCTTCCTGCCGCTTTTGACCTTGGATGGGCGTATGATCTGCACGCGCTAGCCGGTTAGGGGCAATGACAACCAGCTGACGGGGCCCGAATAACACCCCGCAGCCTCCACAACAGGAGAGATGACATGAGCAAGGTGATTAAGGGCGGCACGATTGTGACCGCCGACCGCCAATATAAAGCGGATGTGCTGATTGAGGGCGAAAAGATCGCCCAGATTGGCGAGAACCTGAAGGGCGATGAGGTGATCGACGCCTCGGAGGCTTATGTCATCCCAGGCGGGATCGACCCCCATACCCATCTGGAAATGCCCTTCATGGGCACCACCGCCGCCGAGACCTTCACAACAGGGACTTTCGCGGCGGCGGCCGGTGGCACCACCATGTTGGTGGATTTCTGTCTACCGGGTGCAGATGGCAGCCTGCTCAATGCGATTGATGACTGGGACCGCAAATCAAAGGATCAGATTTGCGTCGATATCTCCTATCACATGGCGATCACGGGCTGGAGCGAGAGCATTTTTGCCGAGATGGAAGAGGTCGTCAAAAAGCGTGGCATCAACACCTTCAAGCATTTCATGGCCTATAAGGGCGCTTTGATGATTGAAGATGATGAGATGTATGCCTCCTTCAAGCGCTGTGCTGAATTGGGGGCGATGCCGCTGGTCCATGCCGAGAACGGCGATATCGTGGCGGAGTTGCAGCAGAAATATCTGGCCGAGGGGGTGACAGGCCCCGAAGGCCACGCCTATTCGCGGCCCCCCGAAGTGGAAGGCGAGGCGGCCAATCGCGCGATCATGATTGCCGATGCCGCAGGCACGCCGCTTTATATTGTGCATGTCTCTTGCGAGCAGGCACATGAAGCGATCCGCCGCGCGCGCCAGAAGGGGATGCGCGTTTTTGGCGAGCCTCTGATCCAGCATCTGACCTTGGATGAGACGGAGTATTTCAACAAGGATTGGCAATATGCAGCGCGCCGCGTGATGAGCCCGCCTTTCCGCTCCAAAGACCACCAAGACAGCCTTTGGGCGGGGCTTTCGTCAGGCTCCTTGCAGGTTGTGGCGACCGATCATGCGGCCTTCTCGGATGAGCAAAAGCGCATGGGGGTCGATAATTTCACCATGATCCCCAATGGCACAGGCGGGCTTGAGGAGCGGATGGCGATGCTCTGGACCTATGGCGTTGACACGGGTCGTTTGACGCCCGAGGAATTTGTCGCCGCAACCTCCAGCAACATCGCCAAGATCCTCAATATCTATCCGCTCAAAGGTGGGATCAATGTGGGTGGCGACGCCGATATTGTGGTTTGGGACCCCAAGCAAAGCCGCACGATCACCACGGCCACTGCGAAATCCATTCTTGATTACAATGTTTTTGAGGGCAAAGAGGTCAGCGCCTCGCCGCGGTTCACCTTGTCGCGGGGGGATGTGGTTTGGGCCTATGGGCAGAATAGCCAACCCCAGCCGGGACGCGGGAAATTCGTCAAGCGAAGCCCCTATGCCAGCGCCTCAACCGCCTTGTCGAAATGGAAATCTCTGACCACGCCGCGCAAGATCGAGCGTGATCCTCTCAATATTCCATCGGGGGTTTGATGGCGCGCGCAGCTGCAAAGACGCAGGCCGCCGCGCCTGCCGCACAGCAGGTCGTGATCGAGGCGCAATCCCTTGATCTGACCTTCCAGACCAATGACGGCCCCGTGCAGGCGCTCTCGGATGTGAATCTGAGCATCAATAGGGGTGAGTTTGTCAGCTTCATTGGCCCCTCGGGCTGCGGCAAGACGACCTTTTTGCGCACCATCGCGGCGCTTGAGCAGCCCACGGGCGGGATGCTTTCGGTCAATGGCATGTCGCCTGATCAGGCGCGGCGCAATCGGGCCTATGGCTATGTGTTTCAGGCGGCGGGGCTGTATCCTTGGCGCACCATTGAGAAGAATATCAAACTGCCGCTCGAGATCATGGGCTTTGATCAGGCCGAGCAGGAGGAGCGCGCTGCCCGCGTCTTGCAACTGGTTGATCTGGAAGGCTTTGGCAAGAAAATGCCATGGCAGCTTTCGGGGGGCATGCAGCAACGTGCTTCAATCGCGCGGGCTTTGGCCTTTGATGCCGATCTGCTGTTGATGGACGAGCCTTTTGGCGCCCTTGATGAGATCGTGCGCGACCATCTGAATGAGCAGCTTTTGAAACTTTGGGCGCGGACCAATAAGACCATCGCCTTTGTCACCCATTCCATCCCTGAGGCGGTATATCTGTCCACCAAGATCGTGGTGATGTCGCCCCGTCCGGGTCGGATCACGGATGTGATCGAGAGCGATCTGCCAACCGAGCGCCCGCTTGATATCCGCGACACGCCCGAATTTCTGGCCATCGCGCAGCGTGTGCGCGAAGGTTTGCGCGCGGGGCATGCCTATGATGAATGAGGCCGCCGCATGAGTGTCGCGCTGGATCAGGCAGGGGCAGGGGGCTGCGCGCTTTGTGCGGCGATCCGTAGGCTGATCCGCGCTGTGGCGCCCGTTTTGGTTGTGGTCGGTGTGATCATCGCGCTTTGGTATGGGGCCGCGACCCAGATGAACAAGCCATGGACGCTGGATGCCGCCAACCGTGCGGGCGTCGAGTTGTCCACCGCCCAGATCATCGCCGATACGATGAATCAAGAACGCCCCGTGCTGCCAACACCGCATCAGGTTCTGGCCGAGCTATGGGATACGGCCGTGGCCGAGCCTGTGCTGCGCGAGCGGCGCGGCTCCCTTACGGGTAATCCGCGCAGCCTTGTGTTTCACGCCTATCAAACCCTTGCGCCGACGCTGCTTGGCTTTGCCGTGGGCACGTTGGCGGGGATATTGCTGGCCATCGGCATCGTGCATAACCGCGCCATGGATCTAAGCGTGATGCCTTGGGCGATTGCCTCGCAGACCATCCCGATCTTGGCCATCGCGCCGATTGTGATCGTGGTGTTGAATGCGGTGGGGTTGTCGGGGCTGGTGCCGAAATCGCTGATCTCGGCCTATCTGAGTTTCTTTCCCGTCGCCGTCAGCATGGTCAAAGGGTTGCGCAGCCCCAATGGGATGGATCTTGATCTGCTCCGCACCTATTCGGCCAGCGGGTCTGAGACTTTCTGGAAGCTGCGCCTGCCTGCTTCGGTGCCGTTTTTATTCACCTCGCTCAAGGTTGCGGTGGCGGCGGCATTGGTGGGCACGATCGTGGCGGAATTGCCCACGGGCGCGCGTTTCGGGCTTGGGGCGCGCTTGTTGACGGGCTCCTATTACGGGCAGACCATCCAGATCTGGTCGGCGTTGTTCATGGCCGCCATCTGTGCGGCGGTGCTGGTCAGCCTGATCGGGGTGATTGAGCGCGCGACCCTCAAACGCATGGGGTTGAACCGATGAGCGCGGGTCTTGCACAAAACGCGCGGCGTGCATGGGTCTTGCCCGCGATTGGCGCGGGGCTGATTGCGCTGGCGGCCCTCGCCGAGCCGCGACTGGCCATTGTGCTGGCCCTGTGGCTTGGGGCATGGGGGCTGAATATCGTGCTGTCGCGTGGGGCGGAAACAGCGGCCATTCGCTTGGCCGTTCCCGTGATTTTCGGCCTGACGCTGCTGGCGATCTGGGAAGTGACGGTGCGCCTATACGAGATCAGCCCGATCATTCTACCCGCCCCCAGCCAGATCGCGCAGGCCTTTGCAGCCAATACCGATATCCTTTGGGCTGATTTCCAGCAGACCATCCTGAAAGGCGCGCTTTCGGGCTATGTGATGGGCTGTGGCTTGGCCTTTTTGACGGCTTTGGCAGTGGATAAATCGAATTTCTTGCAGCGCGGGCTTTTGCCCGTGGGCAATTTCATCGCCGCTTTGCCGATTGTGGGCACCGCGCCGATCCTTGTGATGTGGTTCGGCTTTGGCTGGGAATCCAAGGCGGCAGTTGTGGTGGCGATGGTGTTTTTCCCGATGCTGGTCAACACCGTCTCGGGGCTGAAAGCCACCGATGCGATGCAGCGTGATTTGATGCATACCTATGCGGCCAGCTACGGGCAGAGCTTGGTCAAATTGCGCCTGATGAATGCGCTGCCCTTCATCTTCAACGGTTTGAAAATCTGCACAACACTTGCGCTTATCGGGGCAATTGTTGCGGAGTTTTTCGGCTCACCCACTGTGGGGATGGGGTTTCGCATAAAAATTGAGGTGGGGCGTCTGGCCATGGATATGGTCTGGGCAGAGATCACGGTGGCAGCGCTCGCCGGATCGGGCTTTTACGGGCTCATGGCACTGATCGAGAAACGCATGACATTCTGGCACCCGTCACAGAGAGGGCGATAACGCACCCAGACAAAAAGACGGGGCCAACCAACAGATCCAACAAGGAGGATATTACGATGAAGAAACTTCTTAGCACAGCACTGGCCCTTGGCCTGACAACGGGCGCGGCTGTGGCGCAGGATGAGGTGACCTTGCAGTTGCAATGGGTGACGCAATCGCAATTCGCGGGCTATTATGTGGCGCTTGAGAATGGTTATTACGAGGCGGAAAACCTCGATGTAACGATCCTTCCCGGTGGTCCTGATATCGCGCCTCCACAGGTTCTTGCAGGCGGTGGGGCGGATGTGATGCTCAACTGGATGCCCTCGGCCTTGGCCGCCCGCGAGCGTGGCCTGCCCGTGGTCAATATCGCCCAACCCTTCGTTCGCTCGGGCCTGATGCTGACCTGCTGGGGCGATGTCGGCATCGCTGAGCCTGCCGATCTGGCGGGCCATACGGTGGCGCATTGGTTCTTCGGCAATGAATACCCGTTCCTGAGCTGGATGAGCCAGCTTGGCATCCCGACCGATGGCTCGGAGGGTGGGGTGACGCTTTTGCAGGCGGGCTTCAATGTCGATCCGCTCTTGCAGCGTCAGGCCGATTGCATCTCGACCATGACCTATAATGAATATTGGCAGATCATTGATGCGGGCATCTCTCCTGATGAATTGGTGACCTTCAAATATGAAGATTACGGCGTGGCCACCTTGGAAGATGGTATCTGGGCTTTGGAAGAAAACCTCAGCGATCCTGCCTTTGTCGATAAAATGACCCGTTTCGTGCGGGCCTCGATGCAAGGTTGGGCATGGGCTGCGGAAAACCCCGATGACGCCGCGATGATCGTTCTGGATTACGACGAGACAGGCGCGCAAACTGAACAGCATCAGCTACGTATGATGGGCGAGATCGCCCTTCTGGTAGAAGGCGGCGACGGATCGCTGGACCCTGAGGCCTATGCCCGCACGGTTGCGACCCTTTTGGCAGGCGGTTCCGACCCTGTCATCTCGGCCGAGCCTGACGGTGCCTTTACAAATGTGATCACCGATGCGGCCTTGGCCAACTAAGGCGCAAGCAGCTTGAAAACAAAGGGCGCGGCCTGTGGTGGGCCGCGCTTTTTTCATGCCTTGGGGCAAGGCGGGACTGGGCGGTTTTGCGAGATTTGACTTGGCATTCTGCCCAAGGGCTGTAAAGAATTTTACTAAACTATCCCCACAGGAGCCATCATGGCCGAACCCCATCCCCGCCACGCCCTTACAGGAAGCCGCATTCGCGAGCGGCGCAGCGCTTTGGGGTTACGCCAATCCGATCTGGCCCAAGCCGTAGAGATTTCGGCCAGCTATCTCAACCTGATCGAGCATAATCGCCGCCGCATTGGCGGCAAGCTGCTGGTTGATCTGGCCCGCGTGCTCGAGGTGGAACCTGCGGCTCTGTCCGAAGGGGCCGATGCCTCGGTGTTTGATGCCCTGCAACAAGCCGCCCGCGATCTGCGCGCTACTGGTGGCGCCGAGCCTGAATTGGACAAGATCGATGAAATCGCAGGGCGTTTTCCGGGCTGGACAGGAGTGCTTTCCGCGCAGCAAAAGCGCATCGCCAATCTTGAAGCGATGGTGGATGGCCTGCATGACCGCCTGACCCATGACCCCGTTTTGGCCGAAGGCATGCATGAGATGCTCTCGAGCGTGGCCGCGATCCGCTCCACCTCCGATATTCTGGTGCGCGAACCTGATATCGAACCGCAATGGCGTGGCCGCTTTCACCGCAACCTGCATGAAGAGGCCGAACGCCTGTCGCGCCGCGCCACGGGGCTGTTGGCGCATTTCGAAAACCAAGGCGGCGAGCGTCCGCAAGAGGCCGCAAGCCCTGAAGAAACCGTCGAGGCCATGTTGGACGCCGCAGGCCACCATTTCCCTTTGATCGAAGACCAAGGGGCAGAGGCGATCGAGACGGTGATCTCGCAGGCCGCAGGCATGGAAGATGCAGCCACCCGTGATCTGGCACGCGCGATGTTGCATGCCTATGCGCAGGATGCCGCGCGCTTGCCGCTTGGGCCGTTTCTGAGCGCCGCGCGTGCGGTCGGGTTTGACCCTGCGCGACTGCTATCGCTTGCCTCTGGTGATGCAGCGCTTGTTTTGCGGCGATTGGCCAGCCTGCCCGCAAATGATCAAGGCGCGCAGGACATCCCCAGTTTTGGCCTCGCGGTATGCGATGCGGCAGGGGCCTTGATCTTCCGCCGCAGATTGGCGGCCTTTTCTATCCCGCGTTTTGGTGCGGGCTGCCCGCTCTGGCCGCTCTATACCGCGCTGACCCGCCCCATGGTGCCAGAGGCCGTAAGGCTCACCATGCCAAACGGCGCGCAGTTTCAGGCATGGGCCGTGAGCCAGCCCAAAAACCCCGTGGGCTTCGGCGATAGCCCTGTGATGGAGGCGACGATGCTGTTGCGCCCGATCATGGAGGCACAAGCGGGCGATACAAATGGCGAAGGGACGGTCTTGGTTGGCTCGGGCTGCCATGTGTGTTCGCGCGATGGCTGCCCCGCACGCCGCGTGAACTCCCTTTTGGGCTGAGGTCACGCCGTTAAAATCGCCCGTGCGATCAGATAAAATTGACAACTGCGCCGTTAAAGGTTTCCCTACGGCGCAACAGGGGGTGGTCAAACCCGCGTTTGGCTTCTGGGAGGGAGCGCCTTGGTTCAACGTGTGCTGCTCGTCGAAGACGAGGCAAATATCATGGAGGCGATCAGCTTCATCCTGTCCCGTGCGGGATGGGAGGTACGCGGCCATGCCAATGGCGCAACCGCGCTGGATGAGATCGCCCGCCAAACCCCCGATGTGGTTGTGCTTGATGTAATGCTTCCGGGTCGGTCGGGCTTTGATATTCTGCGCGATCTGCGCGCGGCCCCGCAAACCCGTTCCCTGCCGGTCTTGATGTTGACCGCCAAGGGGCAGGCGAAAGACCGTGAAACCGCCATGTCACTTGGGGCGGATGCCTTTTTGACCAAACCGTTTTCCAATTCCGAACTGGTCGAGACGCTGACCCGCGTTGTAAGCGGGGAAGGGGCCGAGGCCTCGGACCCGCAGGGCTGAAAGCGCGCGCAATGGATAAACCGGACCCAGAGAGAAGCGTGATCTCGCGCGGCACCCGCCGCCGTTTGTTTCTGGAGCGGCGCACCTATCGGCGCAACCGTTTGCAAGATGCCGCGCGTTTGGTCCCTGTTTTTGGCGCGCTGCTGTTTTTCGGGCCAGTGATTATCCTGACCTCGCAAAGCACCGCAGGGGCCGAGACATCTGTTTGGGCTGTGTATTTCTTTACAGTCTGGGCGGGCTTGATCGTGCTATCTGCCGTTTTGTCCCGTGCGCTAAGCCGCATCGCAGATGGCGAGAATGAGGAAAAAACACAGCCCCCCTCCAAATCCGGACCATCGGCGGGAGGGCGCTAGCCATGTTGTCCTTTGACGGTCTGGTGGCGGTTTGTGTGTTCTATGTGGCAGGTTTGTTCGCGGTCGCCTTCCTTGCGGAAAAACGGGCAGCGGAAGGCAAGGCGCGCTGGCTGTCCTCGCCCATCACCTATACGCTCAGCCTGTCGATCTATACCACGGCTTGGACCTTTTACGGTGCTGTGGGCAGTGCCGCACGCTCAGGGCTGGAATATCTGACAATCTATCTTGGGCCGACGCTGATCTTTATCGGCTGGTTCTGGATTTTGCGCAAAATGGTGCGGATCGGGCGCGCGCAACGCGTGACCTCGATCGCGGATATGATCTCGTCCCGCTATGGCAAATCGGGCCCTTTGGCGGCTTTGGTCACCGTGCTGATGGTGATCGGCGCGACCCCCTATATAGCGCTGCAATTGCAATCGGTGGCGCTGTCTTTCGCCGTATTCGCCGAACCCGGACCAAGGGCCAGTTTGAACAGTGATGTGATCGCGGTTTGGGTGGCGGGTGGCCTTGCGCTTTTTACCATCGTTTTTGGCACGCGCTCCCTTGATATGAATGAACGCCATCCCGGTCTGGTATCGGCCATCGCGGTCGAGGCGATCGTGAAGCTGCTGGCGCTTCTGGCCGTGGGGATTTTCGTGGTCTGGGGGCTTGGCGATGGCGCTGGGGATATTCTGGCGCGGATCGAGGCCAGCCCGATGTCGGATTGGTCCTCCAACGGGGCGCGTTGGGTGGGGCTGACCATGCTCTCGGGGGCCGCAATTTTATGTTTGCCAAGGATGTTTCAGGTTCTCGTGGTCGAGAATTCTGATGAGAGGCATCTGGCAACCGCGTCATGGGCCTTTCCGCTCTATATGCTTTTGATCAGCCTTTTCGTTCTGCCGATTGCTGTGGTCGGGCTGGAACTGATGCCCGAGGGCTCGAACCCTGATTTGTTCGTTCTCACCCTGCCTTTGACGCTCGGGCAGGATGGTCTGGCGCTCTTGGCGCTGCTTGGCGGGTTCTCGGCGGCGACCTCTATGGTGATTGTGGCGGCCCTCGCGCTGTCCACTATGGTGTCGAACCATATCATCATGCCGATTTGGCTGAGCGCCACGCGCCACGAAAACCCCATGTCGGGCGATATGCGCCAAGTGGCGCTGTTTGCGCGGCGCTTGTCGATCTTGGGTATCATGGCGCTTGGATTGATCTATTTCCGCCTCTCGGGCGGCTCGGAGGCCTTGGCGGCGATGGGGTTGATCGCCTTTCTGGGCGTGGCGCAGGTTCTGCCCGCTTTGCTCGGCGGCATATTCTGGCGCGGTGCAACGAAAGCGGGGGCTGCAACAGGCATCGCGGTGGGGTTTGCGATTTGGGCTTGGGTTTTGCTTTTGCCCAATGCGCATGTCTCGGGCTGGCTGCAAGAGGCGCTGAATGAAGGGTTTTTGGGCTTGGCATGGCTGCGGCCCGCCTCGCCTTTGGGCATTGATGGGACCGATCCGCTTTTGACAGCGATGGTTTTGTCGCTGGGGTTGAATGTGGTCTTTTTCATTCTGGTGTCCCTGCTGACCTTCCCTTCGCCGTTGGAGCGTTTGCAGGGCGCGCAATTCGTCAATGTCTATGACCACACGGAAATGCCATTGGGCTGGAAGGGCAGCACAGGCACAGCGGATGATCTGCTGATCATGGCGCGGCGAGTTTTGGGGGCGGGGCCTGCGGCACGGCTTTTCCAAACGGCCGCCCGCGCGCAGGGCCGCGAGACAGGCCTGCCCGAGCCAAAACCCGATTTCATTGAGCATCTGGAACGAGAATTGGCAGGCTCGGTGGGGGCCGCGACCGCGCATGCGATGGTGGGCCAGATCACAGGTGGGGCCAATGTCTCGGTGAAGGATTTGCTGGCCGTGGCCGATGAGACCGCCCAGATCATGGAATATTCCAACAAGCTGGAGGCGAAATCGGCCGAGCTGGTCCAGACGGCTGCACGCCTGCGCGAGGCCAACCAGAAGCTGACCGAGCTTTCCGTTCAAAAGGATGCGTTTCTCAGCCAGATCAGCCATGAATTGCGCACGCCGATGACCTCGATCCGCGCGTTCTCCGAGATTTTGATGCAGGATGGCGCCGTGGATGAGGAGGCCCTCGCGCGGTTCTCCCGCATCATTCATGACGAGAGCCGCCGCCTGACGCGGCTGCTGGATGATCTTCTGGACCTCAGCGTGCTGGAGGACGGGCGCGTGACATTGAACGAGACGAATGCGCTTCTCTCCGAGGTGCTGGATCGCTCGATAGACGCCACCAGCGCCCTGCAAGATAGCGCGCGATTGACCATTCACCGCAACCCTGAGACGGAACAGGTGGCCATCGTCACCGATGTGGACCGTCTCTCGCAGGTCTTTATCAACCTGATCTCCAATGCCCAGAAATATTGCGAGGCGGAGGCCCCCGAGCTGAGCATCGCCGTGCATCATCTGCCGGGGCGGGTGGAGGTCGAATTTGCCGATAACGGCGCGGGTATTCCCGTGGGGCAGCGTGCCGTGATCTTCGAGAAATTCGCGCGGCTGGAAACGGGGCGGGCCGCGCAAGGGGCGGGGCTCGGCCTTGCGATCAGCCGCGAGATCATGCTGCGCCTTGGCGGCGGTCTGGCCTATGTTCCTGGGCAAACGGGCACCGTCTTCCGCGTGCGCCTGCCAAGCAAGGCCCTAAGGGCGGCAAGCTAGCCCTTTCAGGGTTTCTTTACCTCTCCACGTCATAGATTGGGGGCAACCCCAACCTGAGGGCGTGAATGCCGCTTGCTCATCGTGACATCCTGCTGGCCATGACAAAGCCGCCCAAGCCGCAGATGGCGGCGCTTGGCACGGATGCGGCCCCGCCCGCACAGACGGCCAAATCCGTCTCCCGTGCATTGGCCCGCGCCATCGCCCGCGCGGGCGAGGCTTTTGCAGGGCTCGACCCTGATTGCGAACCGCCCGCATTTGATTGGTTCACAGGGCTCGACCGCGCCGAGGAGGCGTTGCCCGAGGCTGGGTTTTTGTGCCTTCTTGATGCAGAGAACACGCAGCAAAAGGGCATTATGGCGCTGTCGCAATCCTTTCTGGATGGCTTGATCGAGGTGCAAACAACAGGCCGCGTTGATACTGTGGTCGGCCCCGTGCGCCGTGTGACCAAGATCGATACGGTCCTGTCACGCGATTTTCTCGACCTTCTTTTGGGTGCGCTCTCGGTTGAACTGATGCCTGTTACGCCCGCAATCTGGCCTGCGCGCCTGCATGTGGGCGCCACAATGGAGGATCGAAACCGCGTCTCCCTTGCGATGGATGAGGGGGATTATCACATCTGGCGGGTGGGCGTGTCGCTTGGTGGGAATGTCAAACAGGGGGAGTTGGTCTTTGCCCTGCCTGCCCTACACATGCCTGCACAGGAAGCCTCGCAAGGCGTGGGCGAAACGGTTCAGGGCAATTGGCGCGACGCGTGGCATCGCGTCTTGGGGCAGGTGGAGATTGATCTTGATGCAATCCTGTATCGCCGCATGATCCCCTTGGCCCAGTTGGAGGGGCTTCAGGCGGGCGAT
Organism: uncultured Paracoccaceae bacterium; assembly: GCA_965656935.1. Taxonomy (GTDB): domain Bacteria; phylum Pseudomonadota; class Alphaproteobacteria; order Rhodobacterales; family Rhodobacteraceae; genus M30B80. The sequence goes on along the minus strand of CBFHMG010000006.1, from coordinate 52,978 downwards.
GTGCTGCCCGTTCTCCCATCAGGTTTGGATGCGATCAGGCTTGCGGATGTATCAGGCCGCGCAGCTTTGACAGGGCGTTTGGGCCAAAGGGCAGGTATGCGGGCGGTGCGTGTGGCAGGCTCGGGCTTGCGCAAACGCGATGATGCACCCCGCGCCATGCCAGATGTGCCAAAGGCCATGGCTGAGGGGGTAGACCCGCAACCTCCCGCTGCACCGCCGCCACCGCCGATGGCAGATATGGCGTCACCCGAAAGCGCAGCTGCCGCATCTGAAGCTGCATCCCCTTGACCTCAAACCTCCCAAGCTCCTAGCTGGCGCCAACCATAATTCAGGAGTGCCATGTTATGAGATTTGTCCGATACGGTGAAAAAGGAGCCGAAAAGCCTGGCGTTCTGGATGAAAGCGGTCAGCTGCGCGATCTATCGGGGCAGATTGCCGATCTCGGTGGGGATGTTCTGTCCGATCTCACCGCGCTGAACGCCGATGGCCCTGTGGTCACGGGCAACCCGCGCCTCGGCATGCCGATCGCGCGGCCCGGCAAAGTGGTTTGTATCGGGCGCAATTACAAAGAACATGCCAGTGAGATGGGCGGCGAAGTGCCTGAGGAGCCGTTGATTTTCATGAAGGCGACCTCCTCCTTGCAGGGCCCGAATGATCCCGTGATCTACCCCAAAGGCGGGCAATCGGTCGATTACGAGATCGAGCTTGCGGTCGTCATTGGCAAAGCCGCCAAACATGTCTCCGAAGCCGAGGCGCTGTCGCATGTGGCGGGCTATATGACCTTCAATGATATGACCGAGCGCGTATTCCAGAAGCAACGTGGCGGCCAATGGACCAAGGGCAAAAGCTGCGACACCTTCGGCCCGATGGGGCCTTATCTGGTCACCGCCGATGAATTGGGTGACCCGCAAGCGCTTGATTTGCGTCTGTCGGTGAATGGCGATCTTCGGCAAAGCTCCAATACCGGCATGATGATTTTCTCGGTCGCGGCCCTAATCGCCCATCTGAGCGAATTCTTCACGCTGGAAGTGGGCGATGTCATCGCAACGGGCACGCCCGCAGGTGTTGCAGCAGGAATGAAGCCGCCGCAATTCCTTCAAGCTGGCGATGAAGTGTCCTGTTCGGTCGGTCCTTTGGGCGAACAAAGCTTCCAGATCGTGACGGGCTAAACCTGCAAGCTATGCGCGTGGCGCATGGCGGGCGTTCCGAATTGAGAATTGTAGGACATGCTTGCTGACATATATGCTGCATTGCAGAGGGGCATGATGAATGCCCGAGTATTTTCGCTGCAAGGCAGAAAGAGGATAAAGATTATGTCGGCTCACGAACTCTATCACATCCAATACGACCTCCGCGAAATCGAAGATCGCGCCCGCGCAATGCGTGGTGAAGCCCTTCGCTATGGCATCACATGGATGGTGACACGCCTGCGCGACGGCCTGACATCGTTGGCTACACGCCTGCACGTTGGTCCGCGTTCGGCCAAAACCACAGGTGGTCTCGCAACCAGCTGACCCTTTTCTGCCTCAATTCTGACGGTAGAAAAGCATGAAATGGCCCCGGCAATGCGCCGGGGCTTTCTCATTTGAGACAAATTGAAACTGCATCTTTGACCGTATCAACGCATGCCCGCGATGGGGAAACGTGTTCGATATAGGATAAAGAAAATGCAAAGATTCATTCTTTCCGCGATCCTTTTGGGTATGTCTCTGGCCGTGTCGGCATGTGCGACCCCGGGTCCGGTGATGCGAAACGCGCCAGCTGATCTGAGTACGGCCGCTCTGCTGCAAATGCCCTCCGCAGAGGCGGAGACTGCAGAGCGTCCTGTTATGCCTGATTGGACGGTTGCACAGATCAATGTGAATGTTCCCCAGACGCTGAGCGTATCTGAGGCCAATTCCTTCAAGCCGCGCGCTGATATCGTCTGGCGCGAGGATCCTTTGGGAAACCGTCACCAGCAAGTTGCAGACGTGATGATGCATCCGCTCCAAGAGCTTATGCCAATGTTACAGGGCGAGCGTGAGGTCATCGTTCAGCTTGATGTGGAAGAATTTCACGCTCAAACGCAACGCGTGCGCTACAGCTTTGGCGGCGACCACGAAATCCAGTTCCAATTCACGGTCTTTGATGCCGGGACAGGCGCGCCGATCTTGGGGCCTGAGCCGCGTGATCTGACATTCCGTGCATTGGGTGGTCAGGAAGCGGTTGACTCGGAAGCGCGTGGCATTGGCCAGAGAGAACGTATTCAGGCCCGTCTGCGGGATTGGGCGCGCGAGGAATTCGCCCTGCCGATCCAACATTCAGGCATGACCTACTGACCCTTTCCGAAAGCTCAAAACCAGAGTAGAGGGGGCGTATGACAACGCCCCTTCAAGATTTGCCCGCCCTTCGCCTGAAACCCAAAGCCGATGCCCGCCGTATCCGGTTTGGCCATCCTTGGGCATGGTCTGATGATCTCGTGCTTGATCGCCGCTCCCGCAATATTCCTGCGGGGGCTTTGGCCGTTCTCGAGGATAATGAGCGCCATCCGCTCGGGCTCGGCGTGGCCACCGTTGAGGCCAAGATCGCCCTGCGCCTACTGGACCGCGACCCTGCCGCCGTGATCGATGCTGCATGGTTCCGCGCCAAAATCGGGGCTGCACTTGCCCTGCGGGACACACTGTTCGCCGCGCCCTTCTACCGCCTCATCCATGCCGAAGGCGATGCCTTGCCTGGCCTGATCGTTGACCGCTTTGGCGACACTCTGGTGATGCAACCCAATGCGATCTGGCTGGAAGACAGGCTGGAGATTATCGCAGACGTGCTGCTTGATCTGACAGGCTGCACCACCTTGATCAAGAATGGTACAAGCCGCGCCCGTGCCGCCGAAGGCCTGCCCGAAGAAATGATCGTTCTTGCGGGCAGCGCGCCTGAGGCCGCCATCCCTGTGGCGATGAATGGCGCAACCTATATGGCCGATATTATGGGCGGGCAGAAAACGGGCCTCTTCTATGATCAACGCCCCAATCATGCCTTCGCGGCCTCCATGGCCAAAGACGCGAAAGTGCTTGATGTCTTTTCCCATGTCGGCGGTTTTGCTTTGGCCAGCCTCGCGGCGGGTGCCCAAAGCGCCTTGGCGGTTGATGCCTCAAAGCCAGCGCTCGACCTCGCCGAACAAGGCGCGCAAGCTATGGGCGTGGCGGATCGTTTCGCCACCCGTCAGGGGGATGCCTTCTCCACGCTCGAGGCTTTGGCCACCGAGGGGGAAAGCTTCGATCTCGTGATCGCAGACCCACCCGCTTTTGCCCCGAGCAAAAATGCACTCGAGCAAGGCCTGCGCGCCTATGAACGCATCGCGCGGCACGCGGTCACATTGGTCGGCGAGGGGGGAACATTGATCTTGTGTTCCTGCTCGCATGCGGCCGATCTCGGTAAATTCCGCGCGGCCTGTTTGCGCGGGATCGGCAAAGCAGGGCGCGAGCCGCGCTTGCTCTATACGGGCTTTGCAGGTGCCGATCATCCCCAACATCCCGCCTTGACCGAAACCGGATATCTCAAGGTATTGGCATTCCGGCTGCTGACGTGAAGCTCTGCCTTGATGCCTGCACCCTCTATCCAACCGTCCTGCGCGAGATCGTCATGGGCTTGGCGGATGCGGGCCTGATCACCCCGATCTGGTCTGCGCGTATCTTCGAGGAATGGGCGCGCGCGGCCCTCAAAAATGGCGGCGCTGGCGATGAGACCATCGCGCGCGGCGAAATCACTATGCTGCGCGCCACATATCCTGAGGCCGAGATCGCCCCCGCCCCCACGCTTGAGGCGCAGCTTTGGCTGCCCGACCCCAATGATATCCATGTTCTGGCAAGCGCAATCGCAGGCGGAGCTGAGGCAATTCTGACCCTGAACCTCAAGGATTTCCCGCGCCGTGAATTGGAAGGCCATGCGCTGCAAGCGCTGCACCCTGATGCCTATCTCTACGGTCTCTGGATGGATCACCCCGCCAAGATCGAGCAGATCACCCGCTCGGTCCATCACCGCTTCGAAAGCCTCGCAGGGCAAACCATGAGCTTGCGCGCCCTTATGAAACGCGCACGCCTGCCACGGCTTGGCAAAGCGCTGGACAGTTAAGCTCTATCTTTGTTTGAAAAACACTTCGGGGGAGGCGCGCGCGTCAGCGCGCGGCGGGGGCAGCGCCCCCTCAAAGCGCGCGTCTTAGTCCTGCTGCTGCCAGCGGGTCTCCATCGCCTCGATCGCGCGGATACGGTCGGATGTTTTTGGGTGGCTAATCAGCCAAGCAGGCGCGCCGCGCCCGCCCATTCCCGTCAGATCTTCCAATTTGCGAAAAAGCGAGATCTGCGGCGCTGTGCCGATCCCTGCCTTGACCAGAAGCGCCGAGGCATAGGCATCGGCTTCATATTCATCCTGCCGCGACAGCCGTGCTGCAATCAGCCCTGTCAGCGCATTGGCAATCCAGATGCCGATTGCAGCAATCGGGATCAACCGCCCCAGCAAACTGGCCAATGCAATGCGGATCGCATTCTGCCCCGAAAAATCAATCATCCTGCGCCGCGCATGGCCCAAAGCAACATGGCCCAATTCATGCGCGATCACGCTGGCCAATTCCTCATCCGTCACCTCGCCGGCACGGTATTTGTTGTAAAATCCGCGGGTCAGGAAAATCCGCCCGTCAGGGGCTGCTAAACCATTGACGGGATCAACCTCATAGAGATGCACGCGGATACGCTCGATCTCCAAAGCCTCGGCCATGCGGTCTGTCAGCGCTTTCAGGCGCGGATCGGCCAATTCGCTCGATTTCTCATCCAGCTCGCGCTTGAGCCGCCAGCTTGAGAATTGATACATCACCAGCGCATAGCCGATGGCCAGAAGGATTGGGGTAAGTTTCAACATAAGGGTGATATGGGGCGGGGAAGGGGGTGCGGCAATAGGTTACCGCCCCAATTCCCGCATGCCCTGATCAATCCCTTCCAGCGTCATCGGCACCATCTGCCCCTCGAAAATCTTCGAGATCATGCCGACCGATTGCGTATAGGGCCAATGTCTTTCGGGCAGCGGATTGATCCAGAGGTGATTGGGCCATTTGGCACGCGCCCGATCCAGCCAGACCTGCCCCGCTTCCTCGTTCCAATGCTCGTTTGCACCGCCTGGCACCGCGATCTCATAGGGGCTCATTGAGGCATCGCCCACGAAAATGCATTTGTAATCAGAGCCATAGGTATTGAGCACCTCCCATGTCGGGATTTGCTCGGTGCAGCGGCGTTTATTGTCGCGCCACACGGCCTCATAGAGGCAATTGTGGAAATAATAATGCTCAAGATGTTTGAATTCCGCCCGCGCCGCCGAGAACAATTCCTCGACCAGTTTGATATGCGGGTCCATCGAGCCGCCGACATCGAGAAACAGCAGCACTTTGACGGCATTGCGTCTTTCGGGCCGCGTTTTGACATCAAGATAGCCTTGCTCGGCGGTGGCGCGGATCGTGCCGTCAAGGTCCAGTTCCTCTTCCGCCCCGTCGCGCGCCCATTGGCGTAGCCGTTTGAGTGCGACCTTGATATTGCGGGTGCCAAGCTCGACATCGCCATCAAGGTTCTTGAAATCGCGCTTGTCCCAAACCTTGACAGCGCGCTGGTGGCGGCTGCCATTCTGGCCGATGCGCACCCCTTCAGGATTGAAGCCAAAGGCTCCGAAGGGCGAGGTGCCCGCTGTGCCGATCCATTTATTGCCCCCTTGGTGGCGGCTGTCTTGTTCCTTGAGCCTTTCGCGCAAGGTCTCCATCAGCTTGTCAAACCCGCCAAGAGCGTCGATCTCGGCGCGTTCTTCCTCGGATAGGAATTTCTCGGCCAGTTTCTCCAACCAGTCCTGCGGAATTTCTGCCGCTTCCAATACTTGCTCGGGGGTGATTTTTTCAAGCCCCGCGAAGGCATGGGCAAAGGCGCGGTCAAAGCGATCCAGATGGCGTTCATCCTTCACCATCGCGGTGCGGGCAAGGTAATAGAACCCGTCAAGATCATAGGTCACCAGACCTTTTGAAACCCCTTCCAGAAAAGCCAGATATTCCCGCAGGCTTACGGGAATTTTGGCAGATCGCAGAGTTTCGAAAAACGGCAGGAACATAGTTCCAAACCTGTCACGCAGGCGCGGGAACCACAAGCATGATGAAATAGCCCAAGGTCAGGCCGATCAGCCCCATCACAACCGAATAATGCAGCAGGTCGAGCTTATTGCCCTTTTTGCGATAGGCGGTGAACAGGCCGAGGGCCAGCCCTGCGACAAGACCGATAAGTGCGGGAAGGGGGATCATGGAAAACCTCTGCCTAAGGCGGTGTCAGATAGCGGGTGCGAGAGAGGCGATCTCGGTCAAGCGTTCTTCAACCGCAGCCTCTCGGCCGAACCCATAGCGACCCCAAGCGAGAGAGTCGAGCCGCACAGTTCGCGCCTCCGAGGCGCGTCCCGACAACGCCAAGGCTTCGGCCCGCATCATCAACAAGGTCGACAATAGGGCCGCATTCTCGGCGCGGCGCGCAACGGGCGTGGCCAGCCCCGTCAGTTGCAAGGCGGCCTCGGCATCGCCATTGCTCAGCGCGAAGGCTGCCAATTGCATGCGCACATGGGCCAGTTGCACCGATTGCGGATCAAGCTGGGAATAGATGCGCGAGGCACTTTGGAACGCGGTGAAAGAGGCCTCGGCATCGCGGGCCAAACTCAGCCGTCCCAGCACGAAATAGCCAAAGGCTGTGCGGTTGTCGTTCCAACCTGCTTCCGTGGCAATGCTGACGGCGCGTTGTGCTGCGGCAATGCGGCGTGCGCCATTTGCAGTGCCCCCAAGCGCCGTTTCAATCGCGTCGATCCATGCGCGGGGGGTATCGCTGCTCGGGCCGCCGCCACGGCCTGCGCCATTGGGGTTGAAGCGCGCCAGCAGGTTTGGAAGGGCGGCAGCAACCTCGCCTCGGGTCATGCCCGAGCGCAGGCTATCCGAGTTATAGACCCTGAGAACCAGCATATCGAAACCCGTCAGAACCGCATTGAAATTGTCGTCATTAAAGACGCTATCGGGCAGGCGGTAGAGGTCATTGAGGGGGCCGATGGCTTGGCTGACTTCCTCATGCAGGCAATCGCGCATTTCTTGCGGGCTGACATCATTGGGAATGAAAACCGCAACCCGCTCGCGGGTTTGCAAGGTGGTCCAATCCAGACTGCGCTGGCCGCGCTGGCTGCGGAATTCCGACCAACTGGAGATACGCGGCACCACGAAACAGGCCGCTTGCGGCACCACGCGCTGCATCCTTGCGCGCGGCAATGTCTCGATTGTGACCGAGGCATTTTGCTCGGAGGAGAAAGGAACCTGCGAAATATCGATCCGTGCTTCACGACGCATGCGCCCCAGTAGGCGCCCCAGATCAATCGACAGGTTTTCCGGCGCGCCCGGTGCAATGGTCACGCTGATCGGCCCCTCAAAACGCGAGATCGTCTCGAGTTGGCGGCCCGTCTCCATAGCAAAGCTGAGGTCAAGGATATCCTCGGCAATCGCGATATTCGAGCGGGAGGGCGGCGTTGGACTGGGCGCGCCAAAACTGGCCATGCTTGGCATGATATCGGGCAGGGCCACGACCCTGCGTTCCGCCACATCCGAGATTTGCGCGCCTGGCATACAGGCGCCAAGAGCCATGAGAGATAACAGGGAAACAACACGAACTAACACTACTCAGCCTCTCGCATATTTAATGAATTCGGTCTTGACCGCGATCCGGTCATACAGTGCGCGCGCGGTGGCATTGCCCTCTTGCGTCATCCAGTAAACCGAAGGTCTGCCCGCTTTATCGGCATCCTCATAAATTGTGGTGATCAAGCCCCGCGCAACACCGCGCCCACGGGCGGCTTGGGCTGTAAACAAATCCTGCAAATAGGTGACAGGGGCCTCATGCCAGCCATGCGAATGGATAATCACATGGCATAGACCAAGGATTTCTCCGCCCTCAACAGCGACCCAAGCCTTCATATCTTGGCGATCAGGGGCGCAATAGCGTGAAAATGTCAGGGCGATTTGGGCATCGCTCAGATTGGCTTTGTAGAATGACAAATACTCCCGCCAAAGCGGTTCCCATAGCGCCATATCGCCCAACTCAAGTGGGCGGATGCGAAAATCCGGTGTCATGGGCCTGCCTCGATCTGGCCAATAAAGCCTGGCCTCTTCGTGCCAGTTAGCCCAGAAAATGCAGTTTATTCCGCCCCATGTAAAGCGTTTGATCGCGCCTTTGGCCTTTTTCGAGGGCCACTGTGCAGTGGGCGCGGGGGGCGGCAAGGCCCTTGCCCCTGTCTTGCGCTAGCGCCCTTGGCGGCGTGCCAGAAAGGCAAGGCGCTCGAACAACGCCACATCCTGTTCATTCTTCAACAGCGCGCCATGCAGTTTCGGAAGCGCATTCTCGGCATCTTTTTGCAAATCCTCAGGCGAAAGATCTTCGGCCAGAAGCAGCTTCAGCCAATCCAGCACCTCAGAGGTCGAGGGCTTTTTCTTCAACCCTTGTTGCTCGCGAATCTCGTAGAATTGCGTGAGCGCTGTGGTCAGCAAATCGGCTTTGATATCAGGGTGATGGACCTCGACGATCTTCTTCATCACATCCATTTCGGGAAAGCGGATATAGTGGAAAAAGCAGCGCCGCAAAAAGGCATCGGGCAGCTCTTTTTCGTTATTCGATGTGATGATGATGATCGGGCGGGTGGTGGCGCGGACGGTCTCGCCTGTCTCATAGACAAAGAACTCCATCCGGTCGAGTTCCTGCAACAGATCATTGGGAAACTCGATATCGGCCTTGTCGATCTCATCGATCAGCAACACGCATTTGCCCTGCTGCTCAAAGGCTTGCCAGAGCTTGCCCTGTTTGATGTAATTCTTCACATCATTGACGCGCTCATCGCCCAATTGGCTGTCGCGCAAACGGCTGACGGCGTCATATTCGTAAAGGCCCTGCTGCGCGCGCGTGGTGGATTTGATATGCCATTCGATGATCGGAAGCCCCAAGGATTTCGAGACTTGCCGCGCCAATTCGGTTTTACCGGTTCCAGGCTCACCCTTGACCAAAAGGGGGCGCTCAAGGGTGACGGCGGCATTGACCGCAACGGTCAAATCCTCGGTTGCGACATAGTCGGCGGTTCCGTCGAATTTCATGGCAACTCCCGAAGTTTTGACCTGTTTTCACTCTATCGTGACGCGCTGAACGTCCATAGGCAATATAGGGGCACTCTGCACGTGACAAGGCCCGCTGCTTGCTGTAAGCGGAGCGCGAATGACGGGGTGCAGGCGTGTGTTAGACCTGCAGGGTTCACCCGACATCAATGAGGGAAACGACATGACAGCCGAGAACTTTCTTGCTGACGACTATCGTCCCGCCGAGGACGAACCATTCATGAACGAGCGTCAACTTGAATATTTCCGCCGCAAGCTAACTGCTTGGAAAGAAGACCTTCTTGAAGAAAGCCGTGGGACTGTTGTCGGCCTTCAGGACGGGACAAGAAATATCCCTGACGTGGCAGATCGGGCCAGCGAAGAAACCGACCGCGCACTTGAATTGCGCACTCGGGACCGCCAGCGCAAACTGATTGCCAAGATCGACTCGGCGCTGCGCCGTATTGATGAGGGCGAATATGGCTATTGCGAGAAAACGGGCGATCCGATCTCGCTCAAGCGTCTGGACGCGCGCCCCATCGCGACGATGACCCTTGAAGCACAAGAGCGTCACGAGCGCCGTGAAAAGGTCCATCGCGACGATTGATCCTGTGGCCCGCGCCGATGATCGGTCGCGGCTACGGGCAGGCAGAACTTCTTAAGGGGCATCCGTTCAGGGTGCCCTTTTGTTATCGGGGATATGAGATGCTGAGCGGAGATATGATCACCATTTTGGGGGCCGGCATTGGCGGGCTGGCGGCATCCATTGCCCTTGCACAACGCGGCGCGCAGGTACGGGTGATTGAACAAGCCGCCGAGATCGCTGAGGTCGGTGCTGGCATCCAAGTCAGCCCAAACGGGTTTGTCGTGCTCAAAGCCTTGGGTCTGGGCGATGCCGTGGCGCAGGCCGCAACGCGCGGCAGGGCCGTGCGCTTGCGCGATTTCCGCAAAGGGGCGGAGGTCTTCCACCTCCCGCTCACCCGCGCCGACCGCCCCTATTATTTCATCCATCGCGCCGATCTCATCACCCTCTTGCTCGACGCGGCCAAAGCGGCTGGCGTCACATTCGAGCTTGGTCGCGAGGTCACTTCGGTTGAGACGGGGCAGGGCGGCGCGACCCTCGGTTTCGCGGATGGGACACCTGAAACCATCGGCCTTCTGGTCGGCGCAGATGGCCTTCATTCCAAAACCCGCGCGACGCTCGCCCCGAAATCCCGTCCCTTCTTCACAGGCCAAGTGGCGTGGCGTGCTACAGTACCCGCCGAGACAAATCTTGCCCCCGAGGCCCATGTTTTCATGGGGCCGGGGCGGCATCTGGTGCGCTACCCGATCAAGGATGGCAGCCTCGTGAATATCGTGGCGGTCGAGGAGCGGGATAATTGGGCATCCGAGGGCTGGAACCACCGCGATGATCCCGCCCATCTGCGCCGCGCCTTCACGGATTTCTGCCCCGAGATTCGCAGCCTTCTGGATCAGGTGGAAGAAACCTATCTCTGGGGCCTTCACCGTCACCCGCTTGCCAAAACATGGGCGGATGGTCACGCCGTGCTGCTTGGCGATGCGGCCCATCCAACGCTGCCCTTCCTTGCCCAAGGGGCCAATATGGCGCTTGAAGATGCATGGGTGCTCGCCCAATGCCTCGATCAAGCCGATAGTCAGCCCGCAGCGCTCACCCAGTTTGAGCAAACCCGCCGCTCCCGCTGCGCACGCATCGTCGAGGCCGCGTCCCGAAATGCCGAAAACTACCACCTGCGCCCGGGTCCTTACCGCTTGGCAGCCCATAGCGCCCTGCGCCTCTCGGCTCGCTTCGCCCCCCATATCGCCAGCAATCGTTTCGAATGGCTCTACGGGCATGACGTCACGCATGGCTGACGGCAGACCGAACGGGTCCCCGCGCTCATTCATCTTTGCTTGAAAAATACTTCCGCCGGAGGCGGCAAAACGCGCATCACCCCGCGCGCGTTCAGTCCAGCCGATAGGAGGGCAGCTTCTGGAAGGCATCGCGCAACGCCTCGCCCCAGCCGCTCGAGATCATCTCATAGAAAGGATCGCCCCCTTCAATGCGGATGATCTGTCCATGCGAGAAGGTCTCGCGTTTATAAAGATGCAAATCCAGCGGCAGCCCGACCGAGAGATTTGCCTTGATGGTGGAATCAAAGCTCACCATCAGCAATTTCACCGCATCCTCGAAACTCATATCGCGCTCATAGGCGCGCACAAGGATCGGCTTGCCATATTTCGTCTCGCCAATCTGGAAAAACGGCGTATCCGCGCTGGCTTCAACAAAATTCCCCTCGGGGTAGATCAGGAACAGGCAGGGCTCCCCGCCTTTGATCTGCCCGCCAAGGATCATAGTCGCCGAAAAGGTCGCCTCTGCCTCGGGGCCATCAGGGGCGGATTGGCTCTTGATCACCTCGCGCAGGGTTTCGCCGAGCAATTTGGCGACCTGAAACATCGAGGGCGCCTCCATGATCGACAAGATGCCACGTTCATCCGCCGCGCGGCTGCGCTCATTGATCAGGCTTACAACGGCTTGGGTCGTTGCCAGATTGCCCGCCGTCATCAAGGTGATGGAGCGCTCGCCTTCCTCTTCCCAGAGGAACATCTTGCGAAAAACACTGATATTATCGACGCCGGCATTGGTGCGGGTGTCAGACATCATCACCAAGCCGCTATCCAGTTTGAGACCAACGCAATAGGTCATGTCACTTATCCTTACGCCTTTTGCGGCGCAGCCTGCACCGGCAAGGGTTTATTGTTGTTGAACCTGAATATCGACGCTCATCGACTCGGTCCCTGATCCATAGCGCACTCCCGAGACGGGTGCAGCCTCTGTGTAATCCAGCCCCGTTGCAACACGGACATATCTTGCATCGGGCGATATCCCGTTCGAGACATCAAATCCGACCCAGCCAATCCCCTCGATATGGGCCTCGGCCCAAGCATGGCTTGCATCTTGGTGCACGCGGTCTTCCATCATCAAATAGCCCGACACATAGCGCGCAGGGCTGCCAAGCGCGCGGGCAGCCGCCACAAAGATATGGGCATGATCCTGACATACGCCCGTGCCTTGCTCGACCGCCTCTTCGGCGGTGGTGGTGGCATGGGTGGTGCCGATCTCATATTTCACATCTTGCAGAATTCGTGCCGACAGGGCGTGCAAACGCTCCAGGTCATTGTCGAACTCATCCTTGAGGCCTTTGGCCAAGCCGCGCACATTCGCGCCCGCCCGCGTCAAATCGGTGGAGCGCTGGAACAGCCAGAGCGGAACAAACCCGCCATGCTTGCCCACAACCCCTGCCAGATCGCTGGTCTCAATCTCGCCTTCGCAATGCACCACAATGGCACTTGCCTCGGGGTCGAAGGAAATCAGCGAGACAGTATTGTTGTGATGATCGGTAAATTCCGTCTCAGGCGTTCCGCCCTCCACGCTCATGCGCCAGTTGATCACATCTTGGCCATGGCGGCTTTTGGGGATCAGGCGCAATTGCTGCAAGCCATAGCTGACGGGGCGCTCAAACGCATAGGTGGTGGTGTGCAGGATTTTCAGGCGCATCTTCTGTCCTTCCCTATCCTAAAAAGCGGTAATCGGTTTCGATCTGCAGGCCCAAACCTGCCAGATCTTTCAGGAAATCCGTGATGAATTCATGCAGGCCTTCCTCAAAGACCTGATCAATCGTGATCCGCTGCAAGTTATCATCCAAAGCCTCGGCCATGCCTTGGCTGGGGTGGCGGTCGCCATATTCAATCTCGAGATATTTCAGATTGGTGACCATTTTCGCCACCGAGAATTTCAAACTGCGCGGCATGCGGCCATCTAGGATCAGGAAATCGGCAATCCCTTTGGGATTGGCCTTGCCTTGGTTGAGCCATGCATAGGAGCGCTGCCCCGCCACAGAACGCAGGATCGTTTCCCATTGCACATTATCAAGGCTGGAGCCGATCTGGTTTACCGAGGGCAGCAGCACATAATATTTCACATCCAAAATGCGCGCGGTGTTATCGGCGCGCTCAAGGAAGGTGCCGATACGGGCGAAATCGAACACGTCATTGCGCAGCATCGTGCCATGCAGCGCGCCGCGCACAAGGGCCGAGTTCTGGCGGATCAGGCCCAAAACCTCGGGCAGGTTACGATCCGCAACAGGGCGGGCCAAGGCATCGCGCAGCGACATATAGCTGTCATTCACGGCCTCCCAGACCTCGCGGGTCAGGGCCGTGCGCACCAGCCGCGCATTTTGCCGCGCTCCCGCGATGCAGGACATCACCGAGGAAGGGTTGCTTGGCTCGCGCAATAGGAAATCAATCGCCTTGCCTGCCTCAAGTTGGTCATGACGCTCATAAAAGGCGGTGGCGGCAGCGGCGGTTTGCAGCACACTGGCCCATTCATCATCCGCCCCATCGTGCCGCGTAAGTGCGATGCGAAACCCCGCCTCAATCAGGCGCGCGGTATTCTCGGAGCGCTCAAGAAGGCGGAACATCCAGAACAGGCCGCCTGCGGTTTTTCCCAGCATCCCCTATTCCTCCAAAACCCAAGTGTCCTTGGTCCCGCCCCCTTGCGAGGAATTGACAACCAAGGACCCTTTCTTCAGGGCAACGCGCGTCAATCCACCTGGCGTGATATCAACACCTTGCGGGCTGACCAGCACGAAGGGGCGCAGATCGACATGGCGCGGGGCAAGCCCTGCCTTTGTCAGGATCGGCACGGTCGAGAGCGCAAGCGTGGGCTGCGCGATGTAATTTGCGGGCCGCGCGCTGAGTTTGGCGCGGAAGGCGGCCAGTTCCTTCTTGGAAGCCGCAGGCCCCACCAGCATCCCATAGCCGCCCGAGCCATGCACCTCCTTGACGACCAGATCCGAGAGATTATCCAAAACATAGGCCAGCGCGTCAGGCTCGGAGCAGCGCCATGTCGGCACATTCTGCAAAATGGCCTTTTCGCCTGTGTAGAATTCAACGATATCAGGCATATAGCTATAGATTGCCTTGTCATCGGAGATGCCCGTTCCGGGAGCATTGGCAATCGTGATCCCGCCTGCGCGATAGACATCCATAATGCCGGGAACCCCCAAAAGACTGTCGGGGTTGAAATTCAGCGGGTCGAGGAAATCATCATCGACACGGCGATAGATCACATCAATCGGGCGGTAGCCGCGCGTGGTGCGCATGGCGATTTTGCCATCCATGACCCGCAGATCAGTGCCCTCGACCAGTTCAACCCCCATATGATCGGCAAGGAAGGCATGCTCGAAATAGGCAGAGTTATGGATGCCGGGGGTCAGGACGGCCACGGAGCGGTCGGAGCTGGCATTGATCGGCATGCAGGCCCCGAGCGAACGGCGCAATTTCGTTGGATAATCCGAGACAGGGCGGATTTTGACGCGGCTGAACAATTCGGGGAACATCTGCAGCATCGTCTCGCGGTTCTCCAGCATATAGGAGACACCCGAGGGGGTGCGGGCATTATCTTCAAGGACAAAAAACTCGTCCTCGCCCGTGCGCACCAGATCAATGCCCACGATATGGGTATAGATGCCGCCCGGTGGCTCGACCCCGATCATCTCGGGTAGGAAGGCCTCGTTGCGCGCGATCAGATTAGCGGGCACGCGGCCTGCGCGGATGATCTCTTGGCGGTGATAGATATCATAGAGAAAGGCATTGATGGCGCGCACGCGTTGCTCGATGCCGCGCACCAGCCGTGACCATTCCCGCCCCGAAATAATGCGCGGGACGATGTCAAAAGGGATCAAACGTTCATCGGCCTGATCCTGACCGTAGACATTGAAGGTGATGCCTGTGCGGCGAAAGAAACTCTCGGCTTCGGAGGATTTCTTTTTAAGCTCCTTGATGTCTTCGGTGTGAAACCATGCATCATAGGATTGATAGGGGCGTCGGGGGGCATCGCCTTGCCCGAACATCTCATCGAAGAATCTGGTCTCTTTTTTCATTTGGCCCTTTAGCGTCTGCTGTCAGCCATCGAGCCAGAATTTGCGGAAAGCTGCTAGCAGCAGCTCTGCGTCAAGACTAAATCAAGATCGCAGTGCCTATTTGTTGTGCGAAGTGATCAATTTTCAAGCGAAATAGTGACGGGGCCGTCATTCACAAGGCTGACCGACATATCTGCACCGAAAAGACCTGTCTCAACAGGGATGCCGAGCGCTGCCAGCGAGGCCGCGAAATGCTCGTAAAGTCGGCGCCCTTCGTCAGGGGCGGCGGCGCTGGAAAAACCGGGTCTATTGCCCGAGCGCGTGTCGGCGGCCAGCGTGAATTGGCTGACCACAAGCGCGCCGCCTGCGATATCGAGCAGCGAGCGGTTCATCTTGCCCGCCTCATCCTTGAAGATGCGCAATTTGGCGATCTTGGCGGCAAGTGCATCCGCCTTGTCCTGCGTGTCGCCCTGCATGGCGCAAACAAGGATCAACAGGCCCGCGCCCGTTTGCCCGATCAGCGCGCCGTCCACCTCGACCGAGGCGCGGGTGACGCGTTGGATAAGTGCTCTCATGCCAGCTCGTCGCGGCGTGGCGGGTTTGCACCCGCGCGGGACACGGTCACAGCCGCCGCCTTCGATCCAAGCGCCAAGGCCTTGCGCAGCGCATCCTCGGGCAGGCCTGCTGCCACAGCATTTTTGCTCAAAAGGCCCGCATCCGACAGCCCTGCAAGGAAGCCCGCATTGAATGTATCGCCAGCCCCCACAGTATCAATCACCTCGACCCGCTCGGAGGTTTGGAACAGGCTGCCGCCATCCCAATATGCAGTCACGCCATCGGCCCCTTGCGTGATCAAGGCCAGCTTTGCGCCCTTGGCCAGAACCGAGGCCGCGCCTTTTTCAAGGTCGTCATGCCCTTCGAGCCATGCGAGGTCCTCATCCGAGAGTTTCACCACGTCACTAACGGCCAGCATCTTGTCAAGCCGTGCGCGATAGACGGCTTCATCGCGGATAAAGCCCGTGCGAATATTCGGGTCGATCATCACCAGATGATCAGGGGCCGCGCGCAGGCAAAGCGCTTCATAGGCGCGCGCGCAGGGCTCCACCACCAAGGAGATGCCGCCGAAAAACAGGGCCTCAATCCCTGTCAATTCGGCGGGCAGATCAGCCTCCGAGAGCATCCGGCCTGCCGTGTTTTCATCATAGAAAGCATAGCTTGCCTGCCCGTTGGTCAGGGTCACGAAAGCCAGTGTTGTGGGGCTGTCCGAGCGTGCGCTGAGCGCACAGGAGACGCCATTATCATCCAGCGCCTGTGCCAGCCTTTGGCCAAACAGATCGGTTGAAAGGCCCGTGAACATGCCCGTGCGCAACCCCAAACGGCCTGCCGCAATGGCCGTGTTGAACACCGCGCCGCCGCTATAGGGCGCAAAGGCCTGTTCACCTTGCGTTGTTTCGCGGGGCAACATGTCAATCAGGGCTTCACCACAGCAGAGCAGCATCTTTTGATCCTTTGAAGTCTTGCGGACCAAGGGAGTAACGCTGAATGCATCGCGCTGCCAGTCTTTTTGTCAGGCAGGTTTATTTATTGATCGGTAGACCGCCTGTGGACGGCGCAAATCCCGTGGCTACACCGCCCCCTTCGCCATAGAGCGCATAGAGATAGGCCCCGATGCTGATCACGATCAGCGCGCCAAGGATCGCAAAGGCGATCTTGATGGCGGAATAGGGGCGCTCGCCCTCGACCTTGCCTGTTTGGGCATTGACCACAAAGCGGAAGCTCTTGCCGCGATATTTATAGGCCGCCAGCCAGACGGGCAGCAGGATATGTTTGAAGGTCACATCCGAGACATCGGTAGTCACATGGTCAATGCGCTGACGGTCCCCCCCGATATCGCGGCGGATATCGCGGGCGATATGGGCATCCATGATCTGGCGCGCCTCGACCATGCCCTCTTCCAACTCGACGGTGTAGCCCTCGGCGCGGAAGCCTGCGAGATATTGCGGTGAATAGGGCTGAAGCGCGCTCAGGTCCCAAGGAGCCAGTGCATCGGTGAAGCGTTTGGGCAGGCTTTTGGAGGCAAGAACCAGCACATCATCAAAGAATCGCGCAACGCGGCCTGAGGTGCGATGCCAGCGGATGCGCTGCTGTTGGCGTGTACGCCCTTTGCCTGCTGACACCGTCACATAATAGATCGTGCCGCGCTGGCCGCGATAGGCGCTGCGGGTATCGGCATCAAAGGTCCAATAGGGAACATAGATGCCCTCCATCTTGCGGCCCTTGCGGGCGTATTCCTGCAACCCATTGGGCGCAAACCACAGCCGCCCCAACCATTTGGTCATGGCATCGCGTGCGGCCTCTTCCCCGATGGAGAAGGGCAGCAGCCCTTTGGGTTTGATATGGCGATGGGTGCCCGTATCCGTGACCACGGGGGTGGCGCAAAACGGGCATTCATCGGCATGGGTATCGGCGGAAAATTCGACCTGCGCGCCGCAATTGGGGCATTGGGTGACGCGGGTTTCCTCGATCTCTTCTTTGGGCAGGCGGTTGCGGATCGCATCGTCGAAATCCAGCTCGCGGATGGCATTGCCGCCCCAAGGGCCTGCCGTGCCCTCGCCAATCTCGACCTCGGCCTCATTGCCGCAATGATCGCAGATCAGCTTGCCCTGATGCGGCTCGAAACGCATATCCGCGCCGCATTGGTCGCAAGGGAAGTGATGTTCCTTAACAATATCGGTGTCTTGGAAGCTGGTATCACTGGTCATGGGTGCAAAATTCCGTTCAGCCAGCGGCAGGCGGTGGTGGCGGAGGAGGAGGGGGCAGAACCGTGAAGAGTTGCGCCAACTCGGTCACATCTTCGGCCTGCTTCCAGCCATCCTGACCCGGTGTCCAGACCAATGTCTCACGCGAGAGGCTGCCTTCGGCGGCCATACGCCCCATCGCGGCTTTGGAATAGGGGCCCTTTGTCTGACCGTTTTCAGCAATATGCCAGACATGTTCCACAGGCGGCGGGGGTGGGGCCATGGGGGCGGCTGCGGCAGGCTGTTGTTGCTGTGGGGCAGCCCCCCAAGGGCCTTGGGCCGCCATCTGGTTGGCCATCGCCATGCCCATTCCCATGCCAAGCCCTGCGCCCATCCCGCCACTTCCGGGGTTATCGGCGGCCGCGCGCATGGCTTCTGCGGCTTGGAACTGGCTGTATTTGTTCAGATCCCCCACAACCCCCATCGAGGTGCGCTTGTCCAAAGCCTCTTCGACGGCAGGCGGCAGGCTGATATTTTCGATGTAAAGCTCGGGCAGGCTCAGGCCGTATTGATCGATGGTCTCAGAGATCTTGCTGGCGACCATGCCGCCAAATTCGCCCGTATTGGCCGCCATATCCAGCACAGCAACGCCTGATCCTGCAACGGTCTGGCTGAATTGCTGCACGATGATATTGCGGATCTGGAAGCTGATCTCATCGCTGGTGAATTCCCCATCCGTGCCCACGATCTCGGACATGAAGCGGGCGGGATTGTCGATCTTGACGGAATAGGTGCCAAAGGCGCGGATGCGGGTCGGCCCGAATTCGGGGTCGCGCAGCATGATCGGGTTTTTCGTGCCCCATTTGAGATTGGTAAACCGATTGGTGGAGACGAAATAAATCTCGGATTTGAAAGGCGATTTAAAGCCGTGATCCCAGTGCTGAAGGCTGGTCATGATCGGCATGTTATTGGTCTCGAGCATATAGAGACCCGGCGTGAACACATCGGCCAATTGGCCTTCATGGATAAGGACCGCCGCCTGTCCTTCGCGCACCGTCAGCTTCGCGCCGTATTTGATCTCGTAGCCATGGCGTTCAAAGCGCCAAACCATCGTGTCGCGGGTGTCATCTGTCCATTCGATAACATCGATGAACTGGCCTGAAAGAAAATCAAAAATAGACATGGGTTTGGTCCAATCGTCACAATATGTCTTGGCCAATTATAAACGCAGCAGCGCGATAGGGCCAATAAAAACGGGGTGGAAAAGGCGGGGTATTTTCCCCGCCCCGCCCCTTGATCTTAGTAAACGACGAGGCTTGCGTCGCAATAATCGCCGCCAAATGTGCCAACCCAGACATCCATACGGCCATCGCCGACATAGGCTTCGATCCAAGGCATCAGATCGCCCGAGCTGTCATCATCATAATACCAGCTTCCATCAGGCGCATTGAGCAGCAAGACCGTATCACAGCCGGGGCTGCTGACCGAGAACTGCACAGGGCCGTTGAAATCATACATATAGAGGGAAAAATCGGGGTTTGGCACAACCCAGCCCCCTGCAAAGCCGCAATTGGCCAGATTGACCTGACCGCCGGCGACAACGGGGAAATAGAAGGGATCTTCCTGCATTTCGCTTGCATAGATCCGGTTGATTTCTGCGCCCTCGGAGATCACGGGGCAGGCATTTGCGATTTGGAAGGAGGCCAGAAACAGGCCAATCGTGAGGAGGAGTTTTTTCATTTTGAAACCCTGAAAAGGAGTTAAATTGAACCTGCTAGAAACGCGTAACGCACATAGTGAAACTATCTCATAAGGGGGGTTCAATTCCAAGACCTCCCTCAAGCTGTCATTAGCTGGAACCGCCAAGCAATTCGGCGGCGATCTCCGCAACAATCGGCCTTGCGGCTGCGGGCTCCATCCCCGGTCTCAGGCGCGGATCATACAGGATGCGCAGCAGCAATTCGTCATGGCGGGTCAAAAGGGCGAATTCCTCGTCATCATTGAAGATCGACGGGCGCGCGGCGGGGCTGTCATTGGGCAGGCCAAGGCCTTGGGCGATTTCTTCATGAATGCAGGAGCGGCGCAAAAGGTCGGGATGCTCGGTGCGGATGATGGCGACCGCTGTTTGATAGACAGGTGTGCCACCCGCCTCCGAGAAGGCATAGACCGAGCAGAAAGTATGGCGGGGCAGATTGCTGATTTCGCGCAAGGTTTCAGGCCCGATGCCTGGAACCAGTTGTTGCAGAAGCGGGCCTGTCAATTGCTGCTCGTCACGGCTGACAAAGAGCACATGGAAATTCCCCCCCGAGGAAACCTTACGGATGGGGTGGCCCGTGGCACGGGCAAGGCGTTGCGCATAGGTGCCGATGACCGCGCTATCATCCGAGCGCGCCGCGGCGGAGAGGGAGGGGCCGAAATGGGCCTGAATGCGCACCGGCACCTCCCATCGACGCAGGCGCGAGGGGGTCTGGCGGGCTACAAAGCGCCCATTGGTCAGGGCATATTCATCAAACAGCGCGATGCGTTCGAAATTGGCCACCAGCATGCGTTGCGAGAAAGGCGTATCATCCCCGCCGCCATCGGTGCGAAGCAACCCATTGGCGACGAGGCGTTGTTCGATCGAGGCATAGTAGCTAGCATAGCCACGGCTCAGCGCCGATTGCGGCCCCGCATCAGGCAGGGCCAAGACGCCGCGCGTCTCGGGACGGGGCGAGTTCACAGGGGGCGACGCCACACAGGCCGACAGGCCGAGCGCCACCAATCCGAGCGTCATACAACGCCCCAGATGCCCCATGATCATCGCGTCCGTCCCTCAATCACGCATCAACCGTCCGATCAGCTATCGCCTGTCGAGGTGCCGACATTATAGCCCACACCATCGCCCCGCGCTTTGGCGGCCGAAAGCGTGTCGCGCAATTCGGTCTCCATTTTCTGCATCTCGACCTCGGCGGCCGCACGGCGGGCTTTGCCTTCATCGGCGATTTGCAGGCTTTCCTCGATGGTGGCCACCAGATCGGCATTGGCCTTTTTGACCGCTTCGATATCAAAGACACCGCGCTCCATTTCCTCACGCACCATACGGTTCGATGTGCGCAGGTTCTCGGCGTTTTTGGTCAGCAATTCATTGGTCAGATCATTGGCCTCGCGCACCGCGGCTGCGGCCTCGGTCGAGCGCTGGATGGTCACGGCTTGGGCCAATTGGGTTTCCCAAAGCGGCACGGTATTGACCAGCGTGGAGTTGATCTTGGTGACCAGTGATTTGTCGTTTTCCTGCACCAGACGGATCGAGGGCAGCGATTGCATGGTGACCTGACGGGTCAGCTTGAGGTCATGGACGCGGCGTTCCAGATCATCACGCGCGGCACGCAGATCACGCAATTCCTGCGCTTTCATCACCTGCTGCTCGGATGGGGCGGCTTCCACCTCGGCCTCTTTGGCGGGGATGGTTGTGCTGTCCAGCTCGTTCAGCTTCTCTTCGCCCGCCGCGATATAGAGCGCCAGCTCGTCATAAAAGGCCAGCGTCTTGTCATAGAGGATATCGAGCGATTTGATATCCTTCATCAGGGTATGCTCATGGCTCAACAGCTCATCCGTGATCTTGTCGATCTGGCCCTGCACATCTTCATAGCGCGCCATAAAATCATGCAGCGGCTTGGCCTTGCCGAACAAACGCTCCCACCAGCTGCGCTTGCGGTTGGGGTCCAGCTCATCCACCGAGAACCCGCGGATCGTGCCCACGATATCGCGCAAGCTGTCGCCTGCGGGGCCGACATCCTTGTTCTTGACGTCTTGCAACATGGCTTGGCTGATCTGCTGCAATTCCGCCTGCGCGCCCGAGCCAAAGGAGACGATGGAATTGGTGTCTTCCATATCGATCTCTTTGATGCGCTTGCGGATCGCTGTGGCGGTTTTCTTATTGGCATCGGCCAAGGGCACCAGCGCGGTCGAAGGCTCTGCAAGCGTGACGGATGTCACTTCTTCGATCATCTTCGCGGCCGCTTCGGCTTTTTCTTTGATTTCAGTGCTCATGATGGTGTCGTCCCTAATCAGAAATATGAATATTATCGCGGTTCAAACGGTCCCGCAGGACACTGATTTCGACATCCAGATCACTGCGGTTATCGGTCAGCATCGTTTTGGTGCGTTTGGTAAAATTCCCCTCGAGATCATCGAGCAGCCCCACATAATCGGATCGCACCGAAGCATCGCGATTATTGGAATAGAGATCGGCGAATTTGACAGTCGCATCGCGCGCGCCCTGTAGATAGACGCCCAGATATTTGCGCGCCCCGCTCAGGTCGCGTGGATCGCTTTCAACCTGTCGGAACATCTGGCGCACAGCATGCTGGAACCCGTCTACACGGGCCTCCAATTCACGGTCGCGCGCGCGCAAAATGGCGTCTTTCATTTGGGCCAGAACGGCCTCGGCCTCTTCGATCTTGCGTGCCACACGGTCGGTCTGAAAGCTGTCCACCCCTTCAAGGCCCTTATCCGACATTGGATCAAGCCCGAAGGTAAACAGATGCAGACCCGCCGCAATTGCGCCCATCAAGATCGCGGGGACCAATTGCCATTGGCCGCCAAAAATCAGCAAGCCCACGCCGATACCCACACCGACCGAAGCGAAAAGCTTGCGCGGAATGGCGGGGCGACGGGCAACTTTGCGTTCCATATATGCATCTTCCGCGCGGATACCGTCACGCGTCAGCCAAGCGGCCAAAAGCAGCATCGCAGCCCCTGCCAGATCGCTGGCCAGCGCCAAGGTGGAGCCTTGGAAAAACACTGTGACCAGCGTCAGCGCGGCTGCCAGAAATAACAGGTTGATCTTGGCCCCATGGCGCTGCGGGCTGCGGCCCTTGAAGCTTGCGGGCTCAGGGCGGATGGGGGCAGTGACCGATGGCCGAGCATCAGGATCGGGAATTTGCCCGTTCGGGCTGAATTCTCCACCAAAGCGTTTTGCCATATCAAAGTGCTCCGAAACCGCCAAAGCCCGCCATCAAAATGATGACCAGCAACGCGCCAAAGGAAACACCCTTAAGTGTATTAGACGTCACGTATTTGCCCCCTGTTTGACCCCAAGATAGGTATGTTTTGTTACAAAAACCAGACATTGTGCTTGGGCGGGGCGGAATAATGCCTTTGCGGCGGGAAAAAACGGGGTCTTGAACCGCGCCGCGGGTTATTTTTGTTTGAATAGAGTATCTTGCTTCTTGCGGTCGCGGGTGACCTCGCGCTTTTCCAAGGCGATTGTGACGGCTTTTGCTGTGGCGGGACGGGCAGCGAGGGCGTCCAGCCAGCGGGCCATATGGGGTTTATCCTCAAGGCTTTGCTGCTGTCCTTCCCAAAGCCGCGCCCATGGAAAGGCCGCGAAATCGGCAATCGATACAAAATCGCCCGCGATGAATTCACTTTGCTCCAAGCGGGTGTTGAGCACACGGTAGAGCCGCGCCACCTCGTTGCGGTAGCGGTCCTTGGCATAGGGCAGGTCTTGGGGCGGGTCCATCAAAGGCGCGTATTTCAGGAAGTGATGCGCTTGGCCTGCCATCGGCCCCAAACCGCCCATTTGCCACATCAACCATTGATCAACCATGATGCGGTCCCGCTCGGACTGGCCATAAAACAGCCCCGTCTTGCGCGCCAGATATTGCAGGATGGCCCCCGATTCAAAAATCGAGATCGGCGCACCATCTGGCCCGTCGGGATCGATCATCGCGGGCATGCGGTTATTGGGGGAAATGGCAAGGAAGTCGGGCTTGAACTGATCGCCCGAGCCGATATCGACCAGATGCAGATTATAGGGCAGGGCCATTTCTTCGAGCGCGATGGCCGCCTTCCAGCCATTGGGGGTGGGCCAGTAATACAAATCAATGGCTTTGGACATTTTTCGCTCCCGCATCTTCGGCTGCAAGCATGGCGCGGAAGCAGGGCAGTCGCAATATAAATGCGGGTTATCCCGACTTGACCTTGCAGCGCAGCAGGCGTAATTCCGCCCCAGTGGCGATTTGTTACCGGATTGCGGGCCACTTTAAAAAACTCGCTAAAGAGGTCTGGGTCGCCATTGTGCGAACACCCCCGACCAAAACCGGTTCGGGGGTTTTGTTTTGCCGATCCGCCGGACCAGATGAGGATATGAAAGAATGACCGACGCCCGATCGACAAAAAACTGGTCCCGCCGCACCCGTGCCGTGCATGCAGGCACCCGCCGCAGCCAATATGGCGAGGTGAGCGAGGCGCTCTATCTCACGCAGGGCTTTGTCTATGACAGCGCCGAAGCCGCCGAGGCCCGTTTTCTGAGCCTTGGCGAGGATGAGTTCATCTATGGCCGTTATGGCAACCCCACCGTGGCCATGTTCGAGGATCGTATCGCCTCGATCGAGGGGACCGAGGATGCTTTTGCAACGGCCTCAGGGATGGCGGCAGTGAATGCCGCGCTGACTTCGATGCTGCGCGCGGGCGATCATGTGGTCTCGGCCAAGGCGCTGTTCGGCTCCTGCCTCTATATCCTCGAAGAGGTTCTGACCCGCTTTGGCGTCGAGGTAACCTTTGTCGATGGCACCGATCTGGAGCAATGGCGCGCAGCGATGCGCCCCGGCCAGACCAAGGCCGCGTTTTTCGAGACTGTGTCCAACCCGACATTGGAGGTGATTGACCTGCCCGCCGTGGCCGAGATTGCCCATCAGGCAGGCGCGTTGGTGGTGGTGGATAACGTTTTCTCCACCCCGATCTTCCAAGACAACCAAGCCTTGGGCGCTGATGTGATCGTCTATTCCACGACCAAGCATATCGACGGGCAGGGGCGCTGTTTGGGCGGTGTGATCTGCGGCACGACCGAGTTTATCCGCAAAACGGTAGAGCCCTATCTCAAACATACAGGCGCGGCCATGTCGCCCTTCAATGCTTGGGTGATGCTGAAGGGGCTGGAAACCTTGGAGCTGCGGGTGCGCGCACAGGCGGATGCGGCCTTGCATATTGCGCAGGGGCTAGAAGGGCAGGCGGGCATGAAACGGGTGATCTATCCGGGCCTTGCCTCACATCCGCAATTCGATCTTGCAACGCGCCAGATGGAGCAGGGCGGCACTGTGATCGCGCTGGAACTTGAAGGCGGGCGCGAGGCGGCGTTCAAATTCCTTAATGCGCTCGAGATTGTGGTGATCTCCAACAATCTGGGTGACGCGAAATCGATCATCACCCACCCCGCCACGACCACCCATCAACGGCTCAGCGAGGAGCAACGTGCTTCGCTTGGGATCTCAGAGGGGCTGCTGCGCTTCTCAGTTGGGCTGGAAGATGCCGATGATCTTTTGGCGGATTTCAAACAGGCGCTCTCACATCTTTAAAAAAGCTTTCCTTCAAGTTTCGCGTCTGAATCCAAGGGTTTAGGCGCGAAAACCTGATTGTTTATCTGGATAGAGCACCGCTTATTTGTGATCCAAACCCGTCCTTGGGCCGTAATGTAATTGATAAAACAATTTGGAAGACCTCGGCCTTGCCCCCATATTGATGGACGAAGCCGAGCAGGGAAGGGGCTTTCACATGAATGTACACGTGCCAAATGTTACCACCGAACCCACGCGCGACGAGGCCGAACAGGCTTTGGAGCTTCTCAAAGCTTGGGCCGAAACTGCACCGCGCGACCAGATCGAAGCGCTTGATCCGTCAGCGACGAAGTTGCTGAGCGAGACCTATCCTGTTTTCTCGCGCGACTATCCCACTGAGTTCAATGTCGATGCGACCTATAAAGACAGCCTGCCTGATCTGCAGAATGGTCCGTCTTCCCTGATCAAGGGGGCCAAGCGGCAAATCCAGCATGTTGGGATTTCGAATTTCCGTCTGCCGATCCGCTATCACACCCGCGATAATGGCGATCTGAACCTCGAGACCAGTGTCACAGGCACGGTCAGCCTTGAGGCGGATAAGAAGGGCATCAATATGAGCCGCATCATGCGCTCCTTCTATGCGCATGCCGAAAAGACCTTCAGCTTCGAGGTGATCGAGGCGGCCCTTGATGACTATAAATCAGACCTCGAAAGCTTTGATGCCCGTATCCAGATGCGGTTCTCCTTCCCCATGAAGGTCGAGAGCCTGCGCTCGGGGCTGTCGGGCTATCAGTATTACGATATCGCGCTGGAGCTGGTGGAAAAGGACGGGGTGCGCCGTAAGATTGTGCATCTTGATTATGTCTATTCCTCGACCTGCCCTTGTTCGCTGGAATTGTCCGAGCATGCACGCGCGACCCGCAACCAGCTTGCCACACCGCATTCGCAGCGCTCGGTCGGGCGTTTGTCGGTTGAGGTTCTGGACGGTGCGGATTGTCTGTGGTTCGAAGACCTGATCGATATGGCCCGCAATGCCGTGCCGACCGAGACGCAAGTGATGGTCAAGCGCGAAGATGAACAGGCATTCGCGGAATTGAACGCAGCCAACCCGATCTTTGTGGAAGATGCCGCCCGTCTCTTCGCCGAGCAGCTTAGCGCGGATGCACGTATCGGTGATTTCCGCGTGGTGGCAAGCCATCAGGAAAGCCTGCATAGCCATGACGCGGTCAGCGTGTTGACCGAAGGCGAGACCTTCGATGCCGATAGTCTGGACCCGAAACTTTTCTCAACACTGTTTCACGTGGGCTAGCACTGCGTCAGTGCTGATCACAAAAAAAAACGCCCCGACCATTGGCTTGGTTGGGGCGTTTTCGTTGGAAGTATTGGCGTGCTTACCAGCCGCGACGTCCGCGACCAACGGGGTCGGCGCTGTAACCGCTATCACTATCAGTCAGCCCCGAATTGCCGCGTCCACGGCCCACGGGGTCAGCATAGGTGCCGCCGTCGCTATCGGTGATGCCTGCACTGACGCGGCGGGTGACGCCGCGGCCATTGCCAACCGGGTCGGCATAGGCCCCGCCATCGCTATCGGTAATGCCTGATGTTGTACGCCTGACAGTGCCGCGCCCCATGCCGGCGGGATCGGCATAGGCGCCGGCATCTGCATCTGTCACGCCCGTGGTGACACAGCCTGACAATCCAACCGCCGAGAGGCCGAGCGTGCCCGCGCCAAAGCCGCGCAACAGGCTGCGGCGGTTCGGTCCGCGTTTGGTTTCAACATCGCTTTCCGAAAGGCTGGTTTTCTTGGCTTTTTCGTCGTGATCTTTCTTATCAGACATCTGGTTTCTCCCCCGAGTTTACCCAGTCTCATCAAAAAAGCCCGCCTCCCGAGGAAGCGGGCTGTCTTGTTTTACCTCATCCGCGGCCATTGCCGCCTGGATCGGTGCAACCACCTTGGTCGGCATCGGTATAGCCTGTGGCGAAATTGCGTGGCGCGCCGCGGCCTTGGCCGCCCGCATCTGTCCATGTGCCATTGTCGCTATCGGTGACGCCCGCACGCGCAGACTCGCTGCCGCCACGGCCATTTCCGCCTGGATCGGTCCAAGCGCCGTTATCCTGATCGGTCACGCCCGAGTTATAGCCACGGCAATACCCGCGTCCTGCTCCGCCCGGATCGGTGATTGCACCGCCATCGCTATCGGTTGCGGCAGCCGCTGAGCGCGCCGTGGCCCCCAAAGCCAAAGCGCTGACACCCATCGCACCCGCGCCGCGCATCATACCGCGGCGGCTGGTTTTGATATCGGAATCTGTCAGGCTCAAGGTTGCAGCGCCACTGTTTTTCTTCGGTTTGTCAGACATTTAGATATTCCCTCTTGAGGGCGCTTTACCCTCATGCTGCTTTTCAAGCACGCCGGAATTCAAAACAAACACGAGATACCAATGGGTGCTCAACTTGTATAATGCCCTCACCCTAGGCGTTCGGAAACACATTTGGCAATGAAATTCGCGCTTTGTGCATGGAAAGCAGGGTGGCCGATACCGCAGCTTGCTTGACATGGCGCGTCGCTCGCGCCAACGCTCCGCGCATGTTTGATCTACGTCCTGTTGGATATGTCTTGGGCCTTTTGGTCGCGTCAATCGGTGTCACCATGGTGATCCCGCTCTTTGTCGATCTCTCGCAAGGCAACGGGCATTGGGCCGCTTTTGCGGAAGCGGCAAGCCTTACCATCTTTATTGGTGGGGCTTTGACCTTGGCCTGCGCCAATGCGGTGCGCGAAGGCCTCTCGATCCAGCAGACCTTTTTGCTCACAACCGGCGTTTGGCTAGTGCTGCCAGTTTTTGCAGCGCTTCCTTTCATATTGGGCGCGACCGAGGCGCGGTTTGTGGATGCGTTTTTCGAAGCCATGTCGGGCCTGACCACCACGGGGGCGACCGTGTTTTCGGGTTTGGAGAGCCTGCCTGACGGATTGAACCTGTGGCGCGGGATGATCCAGTGGTTTGGCGGGATCGGTATCATCGTTGTGGCCATGGTGTTTCTGCCTGAACTCAGGGTCGGCGGGATGCAGATTTTCCGCTCGGAAGCCTTTGATACAATGGGTAAAATCCTGCCCCGCGCGACCGAGATCGCCAGCCGAATTTGGGTGATCTATCTCGGGCTGACGGGGCTATGCGCCTTGGTCTATTTGCTGCTTGGCATGCCGTTTTTCGATGCGGTGATGCATGCGCTGACCACGCTGTCCACGGGCGGGTTTTCCACCAGTGATGCCTCCTTCGGGGCCTATCAGGGGCCTTTGGAATATGCGGCCGCCGTCTTTATGATTTTGGCCAGCCTGCCTTTCGTGCGCTATATCCAACTGGTTGCGGGCACGGCCAAACCCTTGTTTCGCGATACCCAGATACAGGCCTATCTGGTGATTATTCTCGCGCTGACTGTGCTGTTCACCCTCTACCGATTATTTGCCAATGGCGACCAGCTTGAGCACGGGTTCCGCGAAGGTATTTTCAACGTCACTTCGATTATTTCGGGCACAGGCTATGCTTCGGTTGATTATCAACTTTGGGGGCCGCTGCCCGTTGTTTTGTTCTTTTTCATCGGCCTGATCGGTGGCTGTGCGGGCTCCACCTCCTGCTCGATCAAGGTGTTTCGCTACCAGCTTCTGATCGCCTCGATCGCCACGCAGGTGCGCCGCCTTTACGCCCCCCATGGCATATTCGAGCCCCGCTATGACGGGCGGGTTGTGGCCGAAGATGTCCTGTCCTCGGTCATGGCGTTTTTCGTGTTGTTTTTTGTGACGCTCGGCGTGACGGCAGTGTTGCTGGGGATGACGGGGCTGGATTTCATCACCTCCGTCTCGGGTGCGGCCTCGGCCTTGGCCAATATCGGGCCGGGCTTGGGCGAGATCATCGGGCCTGCGGGGAATTATGCCTCGCTCAATGATACGGCGAAATGGATTTTGTCTTTTGCCATGTTGATCGGGCGTTTGGAATTGATGGCCGTTTTCGTGCTGTTCACGGTCACCTTCTGGCGCGCGTAACGCGAACCGCTTTAGGCGTTCGCGATGGCACGGCCTGCGGCCACAGCCGAGGACCACGCCCATTGGAAGTTATACCCGCCAAGCCACCCCGTGACATCAACGGCCTCGCCAATGAAATAGAGATGCGGCACCAATTGCGATTTCATGGATTTGGAGCTGATCTTATCGGTCGAGACACCGCCAAGCGTGACCTCTGCGGTGCGGTAGCCCTCGGATGAGGTCGGGGTGATTTCCCAACGGTTCAATTGATCGGCCAAGGCGCGCAGGCTGGCATCGGATTGATCGCCCAGATTGCCCGAGAGCTGCAATTCAGCCGTCAGATGGGCGGCCAGTTTCTTGGGCAGGATTTCCCCCAAAACCGTGCTTGCAGCTTTGGCCCCTGCCTCTGTGCGGCGTTGTTTGAGATGCTCGAACAGATCGCCTTGCGGATAGAGGTTGATGCTGAGCTTGTCGCCCTCGCGCCAATAGGATGAAATCTGCAGGATTGCGGGCCCCGAGATACCGCGATGGGTAAAGAGCATCGCTTCCTCAAAGGCGGTTCCATTGCAACTGATCTGCGTGTCCAGCGCCACGCCGGGAAGGGCTGCGAATTCCGCTTTGAGTTTCTCATCAAAGGTCAAAGGCACAAGGGCAGGGCGCGTCTCGGTCAGGGCATGGCCGAATTGCTCGGCGATGCGATAGGCAAGGCCCGTGGCCCCCATTTTGGGAATGGATTTGCCCCCGGTGGCCACAACCAGATGCTCGGCCGTGACCATATGGGTGCGGCCCTCGCGGCTCAGCGCGACATGGTAGAGGCCATCGCGATGGGTGATCTCGCCAATCTCGGTTTGCAGCCAAAGTGCTGCCTCGCCCATCTCGGCGCGCAGCATGGCGATGATCTCCTTGGCGGAGCCATCACAGAATAATTGCCCGAGGGTTTTCTCGTGCCATGCGATGCCATGGCGATCCACCAAATCGATGAAATCCCATTGGGTATAGCGGCTGAGCGCGGATTTCGCGAAATGGGGGTTTTCCGACAGAAAGTTCTCGGCGGTGGCATGCAGATTAGTGAAGTTGCACCGCCCCCCGCCCGAGATGCGGATTTTCTCACCTGCCGCTTTGGCATGATCCACGACCAGAACATCGGGCCCCGCATGGGCCGCGCACATCAGGCCTGCCGCGCCTGCGCCAAGGATCAGGCTGCGCACATGATGGCGGCTCATGATCGGCCCCGCGCGATTGCGCTCATTCCTTGAAGTTGCGGCTGGCCTTGATCTGGTCCCATGCCCAGACAACCTCCTGCAGGCGCTCCTCGTCCGAGCGGTCGCCGCCATTCATGTCGGGATGAAGAATCTTGATCAAAGCTTTGTAAGATTTGCGGATTTCAGGCTTGGTCCAGTGATCCTTTGCCTCGAGGATCTGGATCGCGCGGCGCTCGGTGGGGGGCAGTTTGCGCGTGCCGCCCGTGGTGCTTTTGCCGGGGTTTCTGGTGGCGTTTTCGCCCAGAACCTGATGGGCATCATCCACACCCAGACGCGCCCAAGCCTTTTCCTCGACGCTTTTCTTGAAGGGTTTTGTGGGGCGGTCCCAGACGCGGTCGCGGTCCAGTTGGGCCTCCATCTCGGCCTCGGTGGTGCCGTCAAAGAAGTTCCATTTGAGATTGTATTCGCGCACATGCTCGCGGCAGAACCACAAAAACTCCTCAAGGTTATCGGGCGATTTCGGAGCGCGATATTGGCCCGTTTCCTCGCATCCCGGATGCTCGCAGGCCCGTTGCGATGTCTCGAACGCGCCTGACATGCCGCGACGGCCTGTCTTGCGCTTTTTCTTGTCGGTCGACACGCGCAGGTCGAAATTGAACGGGTCATTGTCAGTCATTGAACGCAGGTCCTTCTCGACTCGGAACAAGCACTCTAATGTTTTGGCGGGCGAGGTGAAGAGGAAAGGTACGAAAAACGTGACCAGAGCAGAGAAAATCCAGACACGTCTGAGTGAGGCCTTCGCCCCGCGCATGCTGGAAGTGATTGATGACAGCGAAAGCCATCGCGGCCATTCAGGATTTCAGGACGGCGGCGAGAGCCATTTTCAGGTCAGTATCGCCTCGGATGCCTTTGCAGGCATGTCGCGGATTGCGCGCCACCGCGCCGTCCATGCGGCTTTGGGAAAGGATTTGGTCACCGAGATCCACGCGCTGGCGCTGACCATAACCGATTAGGCCTTTGGCTCACCCTCAGGGGCAGTCTCATCCGCGCCCTCATCGATCTGCGCGGTGTGAAGGTCAGGCTCGGCCGCAGAAGGCTCGGACCATTCCTCCAAAATGGCGGTCTCGGGCGTGTCATTTTCCTCAAGGGTGATCTCGTGGCTTTCGCCCGTCACAGAGCGGCGAAACACCATCACATTGCGATAGACGGTTTGGGTGGAGGTCAGGCCCGAACGCTCGATCGAGGGCAGGGTATCGGTGCGGATATACTCCCACCCCTCAGCGGCCATCTCGTTCATCTGTTCGGTCAGCGCCAAGGCGAAGCGGTCAGCGGGGGATTTGACCCCTTTGACCTTCAGCCCTTTTTCTGGCGCCGCAATCACCTTGTATTCAAACTCACTCATACCCCACCCCAATCTTGATTTAACAAGGTTAACAAACGCGAGATCCCCCACAAGGCTGACGGCCTGTCATTTGGATGATCTCAGCGGATCTCTATGCCGTCACAGCCCCAGTTTTGCACTTACGATCTGGTTAACGGCGGCAGGGTTGGCCTTGCCGCCTGTGGCTTTCATCACCTGACCCACGAACCAGCCTGCAAGTTTGGGGTTCTGCTTGGCCTTTTCGACCTGAGCGGGATTGGCGGCGATGATCTCGTCCACGGCTTTTTCGATGGCGCCCGTATCGGTCACCTGCTTCATGCCGCGTTCTTCTACGATTTTGGCGGGATCACCGCCCTCGGAATAGACGATCTCGAAGAGGTCCTTGGCGATCTTGCCCGAGATATCACCCGATTTGATCAAGGTGATGATGCCTGCAAGCTGCGCGGGCGAAACGGGGCTATCGCTGATGCCGCGCTCGTCCTTCTTGAGGCGGCCGAATAATTCGTTGATCACCCAATTCGCGGCAAGTTTGCCGTCGCCCGCCTCGGCGGCGACCTTCTCGAAGAAGCCTGCCGCAGACAGTTCTGCCGTCAAAACGCTGGCATCATAATCGGCAATGCCGAATTCGGACATGAAGCGGGTTTTCTTGGCATCGGGCAATTCGGGCAGATCAGCGGCGATGGCATCGACATAGGATTGCTCAAGCTCCAGCGGCAGCAGATCGGGGTCGGGGAAGTAGCGGTAATCATGCGCCTCTTCCTTGGAACGCATCGACCGTGTCTCGTTCTTGTCGGCATCATAAAGGCGGGTTTCCTGATCGACCGTGCCGCCCGCTTCGACGATGGCAATCTGGCGGCGCGCCTCATATTCGATGGCGGCTTGGATAAAGCGCATCGAGTTCATGTTCTTGATTTCGCAGCGTGTGCCCAAATGCGAGAAATCGCCCGTTTCGTGGAATTTCTCATAGGCACCGGGCTGGCAGATCGAGACATTCACATCGGCGCGCAGATTGCCGTTTTGCATATTCCCGTCACAAGTGCCCAGATAAAGCATGATCTGGCGCAGTTTCACGACATAGGCGGCAGCCTCTTCGGGGCTGCGGATATCGGGGCGGCTGACGATCTCCATCAAGGCCACGCCTGTGCGGTTGAGATCGACGAAGGATAGCGCGGGGTCCATATCATGGATCGATTTGCCCGCATCCTGTTCGAGATGGATACGCTCAACACGGACTAGTCGCGCCGTGCCATCGCCCAATTCGACCAAAACCTCACCCTCGCCCACAATCGGGTGGTAAAGCTGGCTGATCTGATAGCCCTGCGGCAGATCGGGGTAGAAATAGTTCTTGCGGTCAAAGGCCGAGCGCAGATTGATCTGTGCTTTCAGGCCAAGCCCCGTGCGCACCGCTTGGGCCACGCAGGCCTCGTTGATCACAGGCAACATGCCGGGCATGCCTGCATCCACGAAGGCCACATTGGAGTTCGGCTCGGCCCCGAATTGCGTCGAGGCCCCCGAGAACAGCTTGGCCTGCGTCGAGACCTGCGCATGCACCTCCATCCCGATGACGAGTTCCCAATCGGACTTTGCGCCAGCGATCACTTTGGGTTTGGGGGTTTCATAGGTCAGGTCGAGCATTAGCCTGTGGCCTCCGGACTAGAATTCCCCAGCGGTGTAGGCGAGCCGCGCGGGCACGGCAAGGGGGAGAAGTGGCAGATTTCAGCCGATATACACGTCCTCGTGACTTGCGCGCAGCCCCTATTCATTGCACATGCCGCCGATTGAAACGGTACAGGATAGAATACGCATGTTGGATTTACGCAAATTTGCAGGTGCTGTGGCGCTGGTTATCGGGGTGACGGGCTGCAGCTTGTCGGGGGCCTCGACCACCGAGCAGCAAGGGTTCACCCCCGCCGCGCGGTGGGATTACCACCCAGAAGCCACGGGATGGACCGATGCAAGTCTGCAAATGCTGCAATCCGATGCCGCAATCCTGACCGAATTGGAACCCGGCGATATCGATCAATGGTGCCCCGCCTATCTTGAGGGCGATGCCGAGCAGCGCGCGGCCTTCTGGAACGGAATTCTTTCGGCGCTGGCCTTTCACGAAAGCACCCATCGCCCCGATGCGATTGGCGGGAACGGGCGCTGGTTCGGTTTGACCCAGATCGTGCCTGCAACCGCGCGCGGCTATGGCTGCGAGGCGGGTTCGGCGGATGCGTTGCTGGATGGTGAGGCCAATCTGCAATGCGCGCTGCGTATCTGGGCCACAACCGTGCCGCGTGATGGCGTGATCTCGGAAGGGATGCGCGGGATCGCGGCTGATTGGGGGCCGTTCCATTCCTCTCGCAAGCGCGAAGATATGCGCCAATGGGTCAGCCAGCAGGAGTATTGCGCGGGCTGATTTGACCGCTCTGCTGACCGCCGATGCTGCCTTGCGGCATGATTGTGCGGTTGTCACCCCCTTTGCCTTCTGGCAAATTGGCGCGGTTGGAGGCTGGGGGGCTTTCTGGATGCGTTTGAAGTTTGTTGGATTTGTTGCTGCTGTCGCCATGCTGTCGGGCGCGGGTGCCGCTTTGGCGGATGTGGGTTTGCGGCCTTTGCCGCGGCCTGAATTCACCACACCGCAGGTCACACAGGCGCAGATGCGGCTTGCCCCTGTCGCGGCATTGCCAAGCCAGCCCTCCGCCATTGCCCCGCAAGCAAGCTTCCGCCCTGTGATGCGGACCCAATTCACCGTGCCTGATCTGCGCTGGGACAATCACCCGCGCGGCACACGGTGGTCGATTGCCATTATGAACGCGCTCCGCACCCATGGACGGGGTCTGGTTGATGTGGTGCCCGCCGATATCGAGGCATGGTGCCCTGCCTATGAGAGCGGTGACGATGATCAACGTGCGGCTTTTTGGGCGGGGTTGGTCTCGGCACTGGCATGGCATGAAAGCACGCATCGCCCGACAGCTGTGGGCGGGGGCGGGCTGTGGTTCGGCTTGACGCAGATCGCGCCGCCAACGGCGGATTGGCGCAATTGCGAAGTAACAACCGGTGAGGGCTTGCTAGATGGGCCTGCCAATCTGCGCTGTGCGATCCGCATTATGGCGATCACGGTGCCACGTGACGGGGTCGTCTCGGCGGGGATGCGCGGTGTGGCGGCGGATTGGGGGCCGTTCCATTCCAGCCGCAAACGCGAAGACATGCGCCAATGGGTCAGCCGTCAGGACTATTGCAGGGGGGCGACGCGGCCTGTTTTGCGTCCGGCAGATTTGGCGACCCGCGCAATGCTGCCAAGCCCGTCAGAGCCCGCGCAAGAGAGCTGATCAGATCAGGCGGCCCGAACCATAACGCCGCTTTGGGACGCCATGTTGCGCAAGTGATCCATGTCAGTGGGCAGAACCAGATCAGGCAATTCGATTTCCTTGCCATCGCGCATAACGAAAGCGGCGGGGCTGTGCTGAACAGGGCTCACAAGGCGCAAATAGGCAACCTTATCCAAGGGAACGCAGGCCGCACCTTTTTTCGAAGTCACTTTGATAAGCTCTTTCCCGAAGCTCACGCCATAGCTGGGGGCAAAGACCAATTTCCAAAGAGCAAAAGACGCAACAGGTATCGCAATGGCCAGCGCAAGCGCGGGTGCAACGCTCCAAACCCATAGAAGGGGAACGATCAAAGCGCCGAGCGCAAGAACGATCACGACTCGGTTTGCAGAGCGGCGCGAATAAGACATGCTGTTGCTTTCAGTAAACATAATAAACCATTACAACCGTTATAAGTTTCTATTGTATTTGAATTACGGCACAAAAAAGGCGTGGTTTAGATGATTTTGGGACAAGCGCGCATGAGGGGCAGAGCCACAAAGGCAAAACGACCGTGACGCGAGGGGTCGCGCATAGCGCTGTTTTACCGCCCAAGGCGGGGCGTATTGCGGCCTTGGATATTGCGCGCAGTATCGCCTTGTTTTCTATGGCGATTTATCATTTCACCTTTGATCTCGAACTGTTCGGATTTGTTGCGGCAGGCACCGTTTTTTCCCCGCTATGGCGCGGTTTTGCGATGGGGATTGCGGCCTCGTTTCTGTTTCTCGCGGGGGTCAGCCTGATTTTGGCGCATGATCCTGTGGCGCGGATGCGCGGTTTTTGGCGGCGTCTGGCGATGATTGTGGCCTGCGCCTTGGCGATCACGGCGGTGACATGGGTTGTCTTTCCCAATGCCTTTATCTTTTTCGGTATTTTGCATTCCATCGCCTTGGCCAGCCTGATCGGGCTTGTGATCCGCCGCTGGCCTGCATGGGTTTTGGGGGCGCTTGGCGGTTTTGTGCTGGTGCTGCCGATGGTCTTTCGCGCGCCGCTGTTTGATCAGCCTGCGCTGCTTTGGGTCGGGTTGCACACGCGCAATCCCGTCTCCAATGATTTCGTGCCGCTCTTTCCTTGGTTCGCACCCTTTCTGATCGGGATGGCGGCGGCCAAACTGGCCCGCGCCTCGGGGCTCTTGGAGCGTTTGGGCAGGCTCGCGCAAGGCCGCTTGAGCCAAATGCTGGCCTGGCCGGGGCGGCATTCCTTGGCTGTTTATATGATCCACCAGCCCGTCCTGCTCGGGCTGGTCTGGCTTGCGGCGAATGTGCTGCGCTAGGGGCTGGCTTTAGGCCGCACTTATGCGGGCCACCATCTCGCCCATATCGCGGCTGAGATTGGGGGAGGCAGCGATGCGGGCCAGTTCGTCCTGTATCATCCCCTGGCGGTCTGCATCATAGCGCCGCCATGTCTCGAAGGCGGTGGACATGCGCGCGGCTGTTTGCGGGTTCTTGCCATCCATCTTGATCAGCCAATCCGCCAGAAAACGGTAGCCCGCGCCAGACGGGTCATGGAAGCCCGCTGCATTGCCCGAGGTCAGCCCCGCCACCAGCGATCTGAAACGGTTGGGGTTTTGCCAGTCGAAATCAGGATGCGTGCTCAGGGTGTTTGCGGTGGCCACGGCCTGCTCGGGGGCGGCATGGGCCACTTGCAGCATGAACCATTTATCCATGACCAAGCGGTTCTTGTGCCACTGATCATAGAAGGCCTGCACGGGCTCGGCTTGGCCTGCGCCGATCAAGCAGGAGAGGGCGGCAAGCTGGTCTGTCATATTGCTGGCCGCCTGATATTGCGCCTGCGCCAGATCAGGCCCCAACGCCGCTGTCAAATAGCGCAGGGCCTTGTTGCGCAACGCGCGTTTGCCTGCCGAGGCTGCATCAGGGCTATAGCGGCTGCCTGTATCCATCTCGGCATAAAGCGCCTCGAATGTGGCGCGCATATGGGTGCCGATCGCGTGCTCAAGCTTCAACACAGCCGCATGGATCGCCACAGGATCGGGGGTGATGCCATTGTCATGCAGGCTTTGGGCAAGGCTGTCCTCAGATGGCAGCGCCAAGGCGAGCGCGCGGAAATCAGGGTCAAGGCTTGCATCGCTGCTCAGCCGCTCAAGCCCGTCAAGAAAGGCGGGGGCAGGCGCGCGGTTTTGGGTGAGCATCTCAACCAAAACCTCCCGCGAGAGGGATCGCCCCGCCTCCCAACGGTTGAACGGGTCTGTATCATGGGCCAGCAGCAAGGCGCGATCATCAAAGCTCGGGCTATGATCAAGGATCACGGGGGCAGAAAAGCCCCGCAGGATCGACAGAACGGGCTTCTCGCTCAGCCCGCCCATAATAAGCGTGGTCTCGGGGTCGGTCAGTTCGGCCAGACGCGAGGGGTGCGTTTCGCGGCCCTCACTATCCAGCAGGCCGAAGGAGACGGGGATGACCAGAGGCTCTTTGAGCGGCTGGCCCGGGGTCGGGGCGCTGCTTTGGAGTAGTTTGAGGGTGTAGACCCCCCCTTCGAAACTTTCCTCGACACTCAGGCGCGGGGTGCCCGCTTGGGTATACCAGCGTTTGAATTGCGACAGGTCGCGCTCGGTCACATCTTGGAAGACTTGCAGCCAATCCTCGATGGTGCAGGCCTGCCCGTCATGGCGATCGAAATAGAGTTGTAGTGCTGCGTCATAGGCCTCAGTGCCAACCAGAAGGCGCAGCATGCGGATCACTTCGGCCCCTTTTTCATAGACCGTGGCCGTGTAGAAATTATTGATCTCGACATAGGATTCAGGCCGCACGGGATGGGCCAGCGGGCCTGCATCCTCGCGGAACTGGCGGGCGCGCAATTGCAACACGTCTTCAATGCGTTTGACAGGCGCGCTGCGCATATCGGCGCTGAACTGCTGGTCGCGGAAAACGGTCAGGCCTTCTTTGAGGCATAGCTGGAACCAATCACGGCAGGTGATGCGGTTGCCCGTCCAATTGTGGAAGTATTCATGTGCGATGATGCCTTCAATGAAGTCATAATCGGTATCAGTCGCGGTCTGGGGTGAGGCGAGGACAAATTTGGAGTTGAAGATATTCAGCCCCTTATTCTCCATCGCGCCCATATTGAAATCATCAACCGCAACGATGTTGAACACATCAAGATCGTATTCGCGGCCATAAACATCCTCATCCCATGTCATGGAGCGTTTGAGCGCATCCATGGCGTAATCGCAGTTCTCCTCATCTCCGGGGCGGACCCAGATATTGAGATCGACCTTGCGGCCCGAGGTGGTGGTGTAGTTGTCCGAATGGGCGCGCAGATCGCCTGCGACCAGCGCGAACAGATAGGCGGGTTTGGGCCATGGATCATGCCATTCGGAAAACCCGTCGCCTTGGCTGGTCGGATTGCCATTGGACAGCAGCACAGGCAGATCGCTTTCGATCCGCACGGTGAAAGGGGCCATCACATCGGGGCGGTCTGGGTAATAGGTGATCTTGCGAAAGCCCTCCGCCTCGCATTGGGTGCAGAACATGCCGTTTGACATATAAAGCCCCTCAAGGGCGGTGTTCTGTGCGGGGTCGATCTCGACCTCGGCCTCCCAGATGAAGGCGGGGCGGGGCAGGCGCGTGTTGGATATGGTCAGGCCGCGGGGCGTGAGGTGAATTTCATCGTCCTGCAAAGCGATGCCGTCGATGCTGGCCGAGATCAGCCTGAGCTGTTCACCGTCAAGATGCAGGTTGCCATCCTCAAGACCGTCGGGATTTTCCCGAAATTCGATCCGCGAGAAAACACGTGTGCCCTTGGGGGAAAGCTTGAAGGTCAGCTGCACCTTGTCGATCAGGTGGCTTGGCGGCCTGTAATCGGCAAGTTCAATCGAAAGCGGTGCGGAATCCTTCACGAATTTTTCCCCTGAAATCCAGTTGGTCATATTGGCCGCAGCTTAGGCCTGCGCTGTCGAAGTGCAACACGATAAACCCCGCATCACGGTTGCGGCTGCAGGGCGTCGGTGGATCATGCGGCGGACGCCAAGTTTCTATGGACGGGTTTTGGCTGCGCGCTAGCTTTGCTCCATGCCGAAAATGACCCGAAAATCCGATCTGCCTACCAAAATATGCGCAAGCTGCGGCTTGGCATTCACGTGGCGCAAGAAATGGGAAAAAGTCTGGGATGACGTGCGCTATTGCTCGGATCGCTGCCGAAACACGCGGGGAAAGCGGCCTGATCGCAAATCCAGCCCCTGAATTGGTTAGAATTTCTTACCACGCTGTTGCCTATCGGAAACTTTTTGTCTAATCACGATGCAAACACGGGCCTTTTGGCCCTGCATTCAAGAGGGACGGACATGACTGCAAGGGTTGATCGCGACGGGTTGCAGGTTGCAACCGAATTGGCTGATTTCATCGAAACGCAAGCTCTGCCAGACACTGGTATTGAGGCGGGCGCGTTCTGGGCAGGGTTCTCGGCGCTTTTGCATGATAAGGCTGGCAAGAACCGCGCCTTGCTTGAGAAGCGCGAGAGCCTGCAAAAGCAGATTGATGACTGGCATATCGCGCATCGCGGCAAGCCGCATGACCGTGACGCCTATCAGGACTTCCTGCGCGAAATCGGCTACCTCCTCTCCGAGGGCGAGGCCTTCGAGATCGAGACCAGCAAGGTCGACCCCGAGATCGCCACAGTGGCAGGCCCGCAGCTTGTCGTTCCAATCACCAATGCGCGTTTTGCCCTGAATGCGGCCAATGCACGGTGGGGCAGCCTCTATGATGCCTATTACGGCACCGATGCCATGGGCAGCCTGCCGA
The DNA here is from genome assembly GCA_965656935.1 of uncultured Paracoccaceae bacterium. GTDB lineage: Bacteria > Pseudomonadota > Alphaproteobacteria > Rhodobacterales > Rhodobacteraceae > M30B80. The sequence continues at coordinate 13,143 of CBFHMG010000006.1, read as the reverse complement.
CACCGGGGGGCTATGATCGCGGGCGCGGGGCACGGGTTGTGGCGCGCGCACGGGTCTTTCTGGATGATGCCTTCCCGATTGAGGGGGGCAGCCATGCCGATATGCGCCGCTACTATGTCGAAAAGGGCCAATTGCTGATTGACGACAAGGCGCTGGTTGATCCGTCGAAATTCATCGGCTTCACGGGCAATCCCAAAGCGCCTGATACCGTTTTGCTGTGCAATAACGGCATGCATGTGGAACTGGTCTTTGATCGCGCCCATCCGATTGGCAGCCGCGATCAGGCCTTGCTGGCCGATATCCGTATGGAAAGCGCTGTCTCCGCGATCATGGATTGCGAAGATTCGGTCGCTTGTGTCGATGCCGAGGATAAAGTGCTGGCCTATGGCAATTGGCTGGGGCTGATGCGGGGCGATCTGGAGGAAAGCTTCGAGAAAGCAGGCCAGATGATGACCCGCCGCCTTGCGGACGATAAAACCTATACGGGTCCTGATGGCAGCGAGATCAGCGTTAAAGGCCGCGCCTTGATGCTGGTGCGCAATGTGGGCCATCTGATGACCAACCCAGCCATTCTGCTGCGCGATGGATCAGAAGCCTTTGAAGGCATGATGGATGCAATGATCACCGCTTTGATCGCCAAGCATGACCTGAACAAATCCGAGGGCGCGCGCAATTCTGTCGCGGGGTCCGTCTATGTGGTGAAGCCCAAAATGCATGGCCCCGAAGAAGTGGCCTTTGCAGACGAGATTTTCACCCATGTTGAAGGCGTGTTGGGCCTTGAAGCCAATACCGTCAAACTGGGCGTCATGGATGAGGAGCGCCGCACGACGGTCAATCTCAAGGAATGTATCCGTGCCGCGAAAAAGCGTTTGTGCTTTATCAATACGGGCTTTCTGGATCGCACGGGCGATGAAATCCACACCTCGATGGAGGCAGGGCCCTTCAGCCGTAAGGATTTCATCAAGCGCAAGGGCTGGATCACGGCCTATGAAAACCAGAATGTCGATATCGGTCTGGAATGCGGGCTTCGCGGTCGGGCGCAGATCGGCAAGGGCATGTGGGCCATGCCTGATGCGATGGCATCCATGCTGGAGGCCAAGATCGAACACCCCCGCGCTGGCGCCAATTGCGCTTGGGTCCCCAGCCCGACAGCGGCGACCCTGCATGCGCTGCATTACCACAAGGTCAATGTGGCCGAGGTTCAGGAGAAGCTCGCCAAGGGCGGGCGGCGTGGCGATGTCAGCGCCATTCTCGATATCCCGCTGGCCAGCTATCGACGTTGGGAGCCCGAGCAGATCACGCGTGAGCTTGAGAACAATGCCCAAGGCATCCTTGGCTATGTTGTGCGCTGGATCGATCAGGGGGTTGGTTGTTCCAAAGTGCCTGACCTGAACCATGTGGGCCTGATGGAGGACCGCGCGACCTGCCGTATCTCGGCGCAGCATATCGCGAATTGGTTGCATCATGATGTGGTCTCGGAAGAGCAGGTGATCGCTGCAATGCGCCGCATGGCCGAAGTGGTTGATGGCCAGAATGCAGGCGATGCGGCCTATACCAATATGGCACCGGGCTTTAATGGCATAGCTTTTGCAGCGGCCTGTGACCTTGTCCTGAAGGGACGTGAACAGCCCTCAGGCTATACCGAGCCAGTCCTCCACGCGCGGCGTTTGGAATGGAAGGCTGCGTAACCTTTTCATCAAGATGGCAAAGAAACGGATGCTGAGCGCCCTGTTTTAATCGAAATTCTTGTGATTTCTACGCCATTTTGATGATTTCGATACGTTGAGATCAAAAGATATAAAACTCTCACAAAGAGCGCCAGTTTGGCGCTCTTTTGCTTTTTGATGCTCACCCATCGCGCATCTGAAATCTTCCAGAATTTCAAATTCTATCCCACGAGAGTCTTCCCCACTACAGACTGCGCGTTTCACTCCTAGGCATCACCAGTCCCTGCACAATTCTTGCTGAAATCAATCTTGGAAAATGAGTAATTTTTGGGATTGGTAAGATGCAGAATGTATCGGTTTCGGTATCTGCTGGCGTGTTTTCGGGAGAAACAATTTCAGCAGACCATTTTGGCACTAATTTTGTTTATGCATGGGACCGCGTCGACGGGACCTTCGATGATCGGGCCGAAGATCTTGGCACAAGCTTGATCAGATATCCCGGTGGCACCGTCACCGAGCAATATTTTGATCCTGCCAATCCAAACGCCTCTATCGGGTATCGCACCGATGCGGATGGAACGGTTGTCGCAAAAACGGTCGAGCCTCTGGATGAGTTTCTGACCTATCTGTCGGAAAATGACATCTCGGGCCTCTTTGTGCTGCCGACCCTGCGCTATTTGCCCGAAGATGGCAGCTTGCCCCCCATGGGCAGCTCGATCCTGAGCGAGGCAGATGCCGAAGGTATTCGTGGCTATCTGCGTCAGGTTCTGGAAAGCGGCGTTGATGTCACTGGGTTCGAGCTTGGCAATGAATTCTGGATTTATCCCGATATGAGCGCCGAGGAATATGGCCGTGTGGCCTCGGAACTGGCGGTTATCGCGCGCGAAGAGATCGACGCATTCGAAGCGGCAGGCAATCTGCCCTTGGGCTATGAGCGCCCCGCAATTTCCCTGCAAGCCAGCCATTTTGGCGATATTGGCGATTTCGACGGGGATGGAATTTCATCGGCGCAGGAATTGTCGCAAATCCTGATCTCGAACCTGTCATCTGATGCGATTGATGCGATCGATGCGATCACGGGCCATCGCTATATCAGCAGCAGCTACGAGACGATTGACCGTTTCGATGCCCCTTGGGACCATTGGAACAGCTATTCCGATCTGATGGGCAAGGATCTCGATATCATCCTGTCCGAATGGAATATCAGCGCGCGTCAGGGTGGTGTTTCGAATTGGGACACGGCCAGCGAGAGCGAACGCGATGCGATTGATACGGGCCTCAAGCAAGCTGGTGCCTTGGCCGCCTATTTCCACGAGATGACAGCCAATGGTGTCGATATCGCCACCTCTTGGGCTTTGCAGCAGCAGGTGAAAACCTCATTCGCGGGCCGCGAGGGCACGGAGACGGGCCTGAAAGCGGGCGGTGAGATGATGGCGCTTTTGGCGGAAAACACCATCGGCATGACGCCCATCCTGTTGCCTCGCCCCGATTCACGGCTGGATATGCATGGCTTTGGCGATGCCGATAGCAAATATATCGTGATCAATTCCCGCGTGAACGAGGATATGGCGCTTGATCTCGATCTGGATGCGTTGATCGGCGACAGCACTGGCGCGCAGGTGCAGATCATGGGTGTGGCCGAAGGCGAAGACCCGCGCGATCCTGATGCCGTCACCGTTATCCGCGATGTTGATGCGCAATCGGTTCTCAATGACGGGCAGCTCTCGCTTGAGTTGAACCCCCATGAGATCGTTCTGCTGTCCATCGGCACCCAGCCTGAGGTCGCGCCGCTTGCCACCGAAAGCAACTCATTGTTTGGCAGTGAGGGCGATGATTGGGTGATTGGCGCTGAAATCGCCGAGCGGATCGAATTGGGCCTTGGCAATGATTTCGCCAACGGCAAAGGCGCCGCGGATGAGATCATTCTGGGCGCGGGCGATGACACAGGCCGTGGCGGCTGGGGCCGTGACACGCTTGAGGGTGGTCTGGGCAATGACCGCCTGTTTGGCGATGCGGGCGGTGATTTCCTCTTTGGGGGTGAAGGCGCTGATACGGTGAATGGCGGATATGGCGCTGATATCCTGTTTGGTGAGCTTGGCAATGACACGCTCAATGGCGGGTTCCAGAACGACAAGCTCTTTGGGGGAGAGGGTGCCGATATTCTTAATGGTGAGGCTGGATATGATCTGCTTGATGGCGGTGCAGGCGATGATTTCCTGCGCGGCGGCGGGCTCTATGACAAATTCACAGGCGGTCAGGGCGCGGATATCTTTGCCTTCCAGCAGGGCGATCAAGCATGGCGCGAGCAGGTCTTCGACTTCACCCAAGGCGAAGATAAAATCCAGCTTGGCTTCAGCGGGGTCGAGGGTTTCGAGGACCTCTTCCTGAGTGCCGAAGACAGTGCCGTGATCATCAAATACGGAGCAGGCTCGATCTATCTGCACAACACCGAGCTTGATCAGATGGATGAGGGTGATTTTGCCTTCGTTTGAGGGCAAATAGGCCAATAAAACCTTCCTGCTGCGCGCGTTGGCTGCTATCCCTGCGGCCAACGTAAATGCATTGGGAGCAGGGAATATGATTTCATTGGATGCCGCACGCGAGATGATCGCAAAGGCCCGCGAAAAAGGTCGTGAATTGGGGCTGAAACCCCTCTCCGTGGCTGTGCTGGATGCAGGGGGTCACTTGCTGGCATTTGAGCGTGAAGATGGCTCTAGCCCCGGTCGTTTCGAGATCGCGCGCGGCAAGGCCTATGGCGCGGTTATGCTTGGCATGCCTGGCTCGGCGCAGATGGCGCGGGCCGAACAGCAGGCCTATTTCATGGCAGCCGTAAACGGCGCATTTGAAGGCCGTGTTGTCCCTGTTCCAGGTGGGGTTCTCATCAAACAGGATGGTGCCGTGATCGGCGCGATCGGTGTGACGGGCGACACGTCTGACAATGATGCGCTGGCCGCCGTTGCAGGTGTTGAAGCGGCAGGGTTTGAAGCACTGGCATGACCCGTGAGCTGATTTCCTCGGGCTCGCCCTTCGAGGCGCAGATCGGATATTCCCGCGCGGTTGTGCAGGGCGATTGGGTTTTCGTCTCGGGCACCACGGGCTTTGACTATGCCACGATGGAAATCTCGGAGGATGTCGCGGCGCAGGCAGAGCAATGCTTCGCCAATATCGAGGCCGCCCTTCAGCGGGCAGGCTCCAGCATGGCGGATGTGGTGCGGGTGCATTACATCCTGCCAGATGCAGCTTTGTGGGAGGCCTGCTGGCCCGCGACAGGCAAATGGCTTGGGCAGGTGCGCCCCGCCGCCACGATGTTTGTCGCGGGCCTGCAAGACCCGCGCATGAAGATCGAGATCGAGGTGACCGCGCTGAAACAGGCGGGGTAGGGCGCAGGGCAAAGCTTGCCTATTTTAGCGGCAACCCCGCCCCATTTGCGGCGTATCAACATAAAGCGGGGGGCGCGCAGCGGCGGGGTCTCTTCCCCTTATGTGCGGCGCGCGCTATATCTTGCCCATCACATCTCGGGAAAAGACATGGCACGCCCCATTATCGGCATCATCGGAAATCACCATTTGATCAATGATCAATATGAGGTGCATGGCGGTGCATCGATGAATTCAGAGGCCATCGCCAGTGTCTCGGAGGCGCTGCCGCTGCTCATTCCCGCCGATCCGCGCTTTGTCAAAATCGAAGATTTGCTTGAGTCTTGTGACGGGTTTTTGTTCACGGGCGGGCGGCCCAATGTGCATCCCGAGGAATATGGCGAGGAAGAAACCGAAGCGCATGGTGCCTTTGACCGCGCCCGCGATGCGGTGGCCTTGCCGCTGATCCGCGCCTGTGTGGAACGGGGCCAACCCATCTTTGGCGTGTGCCGCGGTTTCCAAGAGGTCAATGTCGCCATGGGCGGCAGCCTCTACCCTGAAATCCGCGATTTGCCGGGGCGGATGAACCACCGCATGCCTCCAGATGGCACGCTGGAGGAGAAATTCGCGCTGCGCCATACGGTCAGCTTCACCGAAGGCGGCCCGTTCCACCGCCTGTTTGGCGCGCCGCAAGTCATGACCAATACGCTGCATGGCCAAGGCATCAACCGCGCGGGCGCGCGGGTGGTGATTGACGGGCAGGCCCCTGATGGCACGCCCGAGGCGATCTATATCAAAGATGCGCCCGGCTTTACGCTGTCGGTGCAATGGCACCCTGAATACCGCGCTGCCGAAGACCCTGTCTCGCGCCCCCTCTTTGCGGCTTTCGGGCTGGCAGCCAAAGCATGGGCCGCAGGCCGCCGCCCCGTTCCCGTGGCCGAGGTCGCTTGAGCTTGTGATCCGGCTTGCGCCGCTCAGGTCGCGAGCGGGCCGCGCATCTGGCGGATGTGAATGCGCACCTTATCCCATGTTGCTGCCCGCCTAAGATCGCCCTTTTCGCGTGCAACACGGGCTTTTTGCGCCGCCTCGAATTCGGCCTGATCGCCATGGGCGCTATAGAGTGCGCTTGCATATGTCATGATGGATGATGGTCCCATGATCGCCTCCCTTGGTTGGTGACTTGGGAAGGCCAGCATAGCACGGATCGCCGCAATTTTCAGGGTTTTCTAGCCATATAGGCGGAGCATGGCCTGAAGCTCTTCGAATGTATTGGCTTGATCTGCGGGTTTATCCCTCCGCCAGCGCAACATGCGCGGAAAGCGCAAGGCGACGCCAGATTTATGGCGCGGGCTGGATTGGATGCCCTCAAAGGCAATCTCGAAGACATGATGGGGGCGCACGGCGCGCACGGGGCCAAAGCGGTCGGTGGTGTTTTTGCGTACCCAAGCCGTGATCTCGCGGAACTCGGCATCGGTCAGGCCTGAATAGGCTTTTGCAAAGGGGACCAGCTCATTGCCTTTCCACACGGCAAAGGTGAAATCGGTATAAAGCGTGGCACGACGCCCCGAGCCTGCCTGCGCATAGATCATCACCGCATCAATGGTGAGCGGGTCGATCTTCCATTTCCACCAATCCCCCTTTTTGCGCCCCGCCAGATAGGGCGCATCAAGCCGCTTGAGCATCAACCCTTCCGCTCCGATCTCGCGTGAGCGGGCGCGCTCGACCGTCAGGCTCTGCCAATCGGGGGCGGCCAGATCGGCCGAGAGGCGCAGGGGCATGTCGGGCGGCACATCGTCCAAGGCTTGGCGCAGCAAGGCGCGGCGTTCGCGCAGCGGGCTTTGGCGGATATCTTGGCCCTGCCATTCCAGAAGGTCATAGGCCATCAGGATAACGGGGGCTTCGCTGAGCAGTTTCTTGGACACCGTCTTGCGTCCGATGCGCGGTTGCAGGCGGGAAAAGGGCAAGGGGCGGTCCTCGGCAAAGGCCAGAACCTCGCCATCAATCACGGTGCCACTTGGCAGATGATCCTTGAGGCGGGCCAATTCAGGGAAGCGCTCGGTCATCAGGTCTTCGCCGCGCGACCAAAGAAAATGTTCGCCCTCGCGATGAATAAATTGCCCGCGTATGCCATCCCATTTCCGCTCGGCCAGCCAGTCGGTGGTGGGGCCAAGCGCCTCGGGCGGGTTTTCCAATTGATAGGCGAGATAGAACGGGTAGGGCCGCGACAGGCCAGCGCTTGGGTCAGGCGCTTCGACCAAAGCGTGAAAGCTGATGCTATCGGGGTGCCAATCGCCCATCAGGCGGTGGGTCAATTCGGCCTCGTCGATATCGGTGGCCTGCGCCAAAGCGCGGGTCATCAATTTCTGGCTGACCCCCATGCGCCAACCACCCGTGATCAGCTTGTTGAAGACAAACCGCTCGGTCTGGCCAAGCCGATCCCAAGCTTCAAAAATCGCGGCCTTCCGTTCCTCCTCCTCGACCTTGTCCAAGCCGCGCAAACGGGCGATCCAAGCGCTGAGGCTTTCATCGCTGTCTTGCGTATTGGGGGGCAGGACCAGTGCGATGGTCTCGGACAGATCGCCCACCACGCGGTAGCTTTCCTCGAACAGCCATAGAGAAATGCCCGCGCGTTGGGCTGCCCATTCGCGCAGTTTCGTGCTGGTGATGGCGCGGCGCGGGCGGCGGCCTGACAAAAGCGCGATGGTCCAGAGCTTGTCAGGATCGGGTGCCTCGCGGAAATAGCTGGCCAGCGCATCGGTTTTCACGCGGGTCTTGGTGCTTTGATCAAGGGCTGTGAAAAGGGCGGCAAAGCGTTTCATTGCGCGCCCCCTGTCTGGGCGCTGGTATCGGCCTCGGGCTCGGCGATATCGAGGCTTTCGCCGCTGAATTCTGTCTCAACGATGCCTGCATCATACCCCTGTTCGCGCAGATAGGCCGAGAATTGGTTCACATAGCCATGGGTCACAAAAATGCGTTCTGCACCAGTGGCTTGGATGGCAGAGTTCAAGCCCGCCCAATCTGCATGATCCGAGATGATAAAGCCCCGATCCGCCGCCCGTCTGCGGCGCATGCCGCGCAATTGCATCCAGCCCGAGGCGAAGGCCGTAGAGGCCTGCCCAAAGCGCCGCATCCATGAAGACCCAAGCGCCGAAGGCGGGGCCATGACCAAAGCACCTGCATGGGCTTTGGCGTCCAGATCAGGGGTCACTTGCTGCGTGTCGGGCAAAGCCAGCCCTTGGGCGCGGATGACTTGGTTGGTGGCCTCGATCGCGCCATGGGTCAGGATCGGGCCAATCGCAGGGTCGAGCAGGCGCAGGACGCGCTGCGCCTTGCCAAGCGCATAACACCCCAAGACCGAAAACCGCCCCGCCGCCGCATTGGCGGCCCACCACGCATTGATATCGCGCGCAAGCCTGTCCTGATCGGGCCAGTTGTAAATCGGCAGGCCAAAGGTGCTTTCGGTGATGAAGGCGTGGCAGGGCACGGGCTCGAAGGGCTCGGACAATCCGTCATCGATGGTTTTGTAATCGCCTGAGGCCACCCAGACCTCGCCCGCCACCTCCACCCTGATTTGGGCTGATCCCGGAACATGGCCTGCAGGGTGATAGCTGACGCGGGCATCCCCGATCTGGCGGGTCTCGCCATAGGCGGTGGTCTCAAGCGCGATATCGCCCAAGCGGTGGCGCATGACAGGGGCGGCGGATTGGGTTGCCAGATAGGCACCATGGCCTGAGCGGGCGTGATCGGCATGGCCATGGGTGATCAGCGCGCGGTCCACGGGACGCCACGGATCAATATAGAAATCGCCCGCAGGGCAATAGATGCCACGCTTTGTGAATTGCAAAACCATTCAGCCCTCCATCGCCCAAACCTAGGGCGGGCAGGGGGGCAGGACTAGGGGTGGTTCCCCCTCATTCCTCAGCGGGGACCAAAAGCAGCTCGCCCGCACTTTCAAGATCGCGGATCGCCGCGACGATGCGGGCCTGTGCGGCCTCACCTTCTTCCAAGCGCGGCATGCTGCGTCCTTCTGCCTCTTCGCGCAATTGCTCGGCCATTCGTTTTGACATGTTCTCGAGCAGGAATTCGACCGAAAGCGGCGCGGTTTCCAGACCTGCGGCCAAGGCGGTGACCAAGCTGTCGCTCTCGACCTCACGGATGATTTTGGGCACATCCTTGGGGTCAATGCGGCGCGGAATATGATCGAAGGTGAAGATCGCGCGGCGCACTTCTTCGCCAAAGAGCGCATCGCGGGCGATGATCCCTTCCAGCACGGCATCACGGGTGACGCCTGTGGCCGAGTTGAGGATCGCGCCGACACGGTCCACAGCGCTGGCCTTGAAGGCCGAGCGAGGGGTTGAGCGGATTTGGTTCAGCAGGGTCTCGCCAATGGTTTCAATGGTTTGCGGCGAGATCGTCGCGGTGAGCGAGACGGCATGGGCAACGGCAGGCGCGCGGTCCTCGGGCAAGGCGGCAAGCAGTTGTGCGGCCTTTGCCACCCCGATCTTGGAGAGCAGAATGGCGCAAATCTCGGCGCTTTCGCGGCTCAGGATCGGGCGCAGGGTCTCGGCCTCCATGGCGGCCAGTTGCGTCCATGGATCGGTGCCATCATGGAGCGCGGCCTTCTCGCTCAGGGCTTCTTGGGCTTTGGCCGAGAGATGCGGCTCCAGCAGGGCCACGGCATCGGACAGGGCGCTTGGAAAGGTCAGGGCCATATTGTCGAGCGCTTCGGCAAATTCACGCACCACCGCGCCAAGCGTATCGCGGTTGATATGGCCCAGATTGGCCATGCTTTGGGTCAGCCGCTCCTGTTGTGCGGGGCTCAACCTGTCAATCGCGGGCGAGAGGCCCTGCGTCAGCAAAAGCCGCACGATCACGGCGGCCTTTTGCGAGGGCTGTAGCTTTTGCACATTCGGTTGCGGCGCCGCGTCAATCACGGCGGCCGTGGTTGTTTCTAGATTACTCACCGTGCCACCCCTGACGCGATTGTTTCACTCCGCCTCAAAATGGTGGGCAAGTGTTAATCAGAGGTTTCCGCGGTTATGGCCAATACAGACGATTTTAGCGGCATGACACGCGGCTGCCATAGTCCAAATGAATAAGGGCGACACATCGCTAGGTGATGGTCGCCCTTCTTTGACAGTTTGCGCGGTTATCTTACGCGCCAAAGACCCGCTTGAAGATCGTGTCCACATGTTTGGTGTGGTAGCCAAGGTCGAATTTCTCCTCGATCTCGGCGGGGCTAAGCGCGGCTGTTACCTCGTCGTCTTTCAGGAGTTCTTCTTTGAAATCAGCGCCTTGTTCCCAGACCTTCATCGCATTGCGTTGCACGAGGCGATAGGCATCTTCGCGCGAGGTGCCCGCTTGCGTCAGCGCCAGAAGAACGCGCTGCGACATGACCAGACCTTTGAACTGGTTCATATTGCGCAGCATGTTTTCGGGATAGATCACCAGCTTTTCAACCACGCCCGCAAGACGGTTCAGGGCGAAATCAAGCGTCACGGTCGCGTCAGGTGCGATGCTGCGCTCGACCGAGGAATGCGAGATATCGCGCTCATGCCAGAGGGCGACATTTTCCATCGCGGGGATGACCGACATGCGCACCAGACGGGCCAAACCAGTGAGGTTTTCGGTCAGCACGGGGTTGCGCTTATGCGGCATTGCGGAGGAGCCTTTCTGACCTGCCGAGAAGAATTCCTCGGCTTCCAGAACCTCGGTGCGCTGCATATGGCGGATCTCGATGGCGATATTCTCGATGCTGCTGGCGATCACGCCGAGCGTGGCAAAGAACATCGCGTGACGGTCACGCGGGATCACCTGGGTCGAGATCGGCTCGGGCTTGAGGCCCAGTTTCTCGCAGACATGCTCTTCCACGGCGGGGTCGATATTTGCGAAGGTGCCGACAGCACCCGAGATCGCGCCTGTGGCGATTTCGTCTCGGGCATTCACAAGGCGCGCGCGCCCGCGATCCATCTCGGCATAGAAACGCGCGAAGGTCAGGCCCATGGTGGTGGGCTCGGCATGGATGCCGTGGGAACGGCCAATGCGAACGGTGTCTTTATGCTCCAAGGCGCGGGTTTTCAGCGCGGCCAGAAGGCGGTCCATATCGGCCAGCAGGATATCGGCGGCGCGCACCAATTGCACATTCAGTGTCGTGTCCAGAACATCCGAGGAGGTCATGCCCTGATGCACAAAACGCGCATCCTCTGATCCGATATGCTCGGCCAGATGGGTGAGGAAGGCGATGACGTCATGCTTGGTAACGGCTTCGATCTCGTCGATGCGGGCCACGTCAAACTCGACATCTTTGGCCTTCCAGACAGCTTCGGCATTTTCCTTGGGGATCACACCCAGATCAGCCTGCGCGTCGCAAGCATGGGCTTCGATTTCGTACCAGATGCGGAATTTGGTCTCGGGCGACCAGATGGCGACCATTTCGGGGCGAGAATAACGGGGGATCATGGGAGGTCGGACCTTGTTCTTTGGGACGTTGCGGGTTCTCATAAGGGGCGCGAGGCCGAGGAACAAGGGAGACAGGGAATTATGGGCCAATCTGCCCCGAAATTGGCAATCAGCTTGGCCGATCTGATCGGGGCTTGGCGGTTGAACCGTGTGATCGAGGATCAGCGTGCGGGCATCACGGGGCGCTTTGAGGGGGAGTGTCACTGGCGTGAGGAGGGGTCACACATCTGGCAGGAGGAAGACGGCTTGCTGCATTACGGCACTGCCCCGCCGATGCGCGCCACGCGGCGCTATTTATGGGAACAGCAGGGCGCGGCTCTGGCGGTGTTTTTCGAGGATGGTCGCCCGTTTCATACCCTTTCCACCGATCAGACCCACGACGCGCATTGGTGTGACCCAGATATGTATCATGTGAGCTATGATTTCAGCCAATGGCCCGAATGGCAAAGCGTTTGGAAGGTCACGGGGCCGCGCAAAGAGGCGCTGATCACCAGCCGGTTTACACGTTAGGGCAGGGGCGCGGCGTAGGCCGATCAGTCGGAATTTTCTGCCTTTTGGGCTTTGATCAAGCGATCTGCTTTTTTGCGGACCAAGACGCTGCGCAGGTCATGCATGGCCAGAAGAAGACGGTCGGTGATCGAGTCTAGCTCTTCCTCGGAGGCGCGGCTTTGGACCCATTGCGTGGTCAGATTGAGGTGGTCAATGGCGCGGTGGATATCATCAAGATCGCGCTCGGCCAAAATGGCGCGACGTTCCTCCATCCATTCGGCGATGACCTCGCGCTCGTCTTCGGTCAGGACATGATCCCCGTGAGGGCGAATATTTCCGTTGCGCACATTGATAACAGCGATCTCGGACATATCGATCCGTCGCTGGCGGTTCTCTGTATCGACGCGGAACATAACGGCGCCGTTTTCACGAATACGGAAATAAAACTCGGGTAAATCTGTCATAACAGTGCGCGGTGTATTGAAAGCCGCAGCAGGCGTCCACTGTTTTCCTGCTTGGGGCGGAAGTGCTTGGGCGCAGCTGAGGTTTCTACCACGCTTGGCGCCACCTCAGATTGACTTCTGATTGACGCGGTTGGAGAGCGCCTCCGCTGTCTCGACCCGTTCGGAATAGCGATCAGTCAGGGCTGTGCGCCCGCGCGTCATATAGGTGAATTTCACCAATTCCTCCATCACATCGACGATGCGGTTGTAATAGGGCGATGCGTTCATGCGCCCCTCGTCGTCGAATTCCAGAAAGGCCTTGGCGACCGAGGATTGATTGGGGATTGTCACCATCCGCATCCAACGCCCCAAAATGCGCATCTGGTTGACGGCATTGAAACTTTGCGAGCCGCCACAGACCTGCATCAAAGCCAGCGTCTTTCCTTGCGTGGGCCGCATGCCGCCAAGCGATAGGGGGAGCCAGTCAATCTGCGCCTTCAGGATACCTGTCATCGCGCCATGGCGTTCGGGGCTGGACCAGACCATTCCTTCGGACCACATCGCCAAATCGCGCAGCTCGGCCACTTTGGGATGGCCTGCGGGGGCAGCATCGGGCAAAGGCAGGCCTTCTGGGTTGAAGAAACGCACCTCGCAGCCGAACCATTCCAGAATGCGCGCGGCTTCTTCGGCGCAGAGCCGTGAGAAAGACCGTTCGCGCAGCGAGCCATA
>CBFHMG010000005.1:0-178305 GCA_965656935.1 uncultured Paracoccaceae bacterium | reverse complement strand
CCCTTCGATTCGCTCTTCGGGACGTGGCATGACGGGTCCAAAGAAGGCGACGCCCTTATGCAGGAGCGCCATCGCGCGAAAAAACAACGTGCCCAAGCACAAGCGGCCAAAGAGGCCGTGCTATGAGTAACTTGGCCTTAAAACAGTGCGAAAATCAGTTGGTCTTTCCAAAAAAAGCCGCAGTTTTCGCTTTACCCCGCAGTCAGGAATTGGTCCTAATGGCCGTGGGAAGAGATTCCGCCAAATGGCGGATAAAGAGCACGCAAGTGCAATCCAATGGGAGGATACTATGAAGACTTTTGTAACCACAGTGGCAGCCGCCGCACTGCTTTCCGGAATGGCTTATGCCGACGGACATGGTGAAGAGCGTTATGTCATGATCACGCACACCCAAGGCACCGACCCGTTCTGGCCGGTTGTTGAAAAAGGTGGCCGTGACGCAGCTGAAGATATCGGCGCGGCGTTCGAATATAACTTCGCTCCATCGGGCGACATGTCCGACATGTCCCAGTTGATCGAAGCAGCGACAGCGACCCAGCCTGATGGCCTGATCGTTTCCCTGCCTGATGCAGACGCTTTGGGTGGCGCGATCCGCGCTGCTGTTGAAGCTGGCATTCCAGTTATCACCATGAACTCCGGCCTCGAGTCCTCCGCGGATCTCGGCGCTCTGATGCATGTCGGTCAGCCCGAGCGTGACGCAGGCTTCGCAGCCGGCACACGTGCGATGTCCGAAGGCGTGACCAACGGTCTCTGCCTCAACCAGGAAGCGTTCAACACTGCGCTTGTTGACCGTTGCACCGGTTACTTCGACGCCATGGGCGCCGAGCTGAACCAGATCGACGTATCGAACGACGTTGCACAGATCGAAACACGTACAGCGGCCGCTCTGACTGCTGATCCTTCGATCGACGGTGTTCTGGCTGTAGGCCCACATGTTTGTGCCGCTGCTGCAACAGCAATCGCTGAGGTTGGCGCAGAAGGTATCCACCTGTCCTGCTTCGACCTTTCGCCTGAGGTTATCAGCCTGATCGAAGAGGGCACTGTTGCCTACACAATCGACCAGCAGCAGTACCTGCAGGGCTACATGCCCGTTACCGTTCTGCACCTCTACAACAACTATGCAGGTCTTCTGCCGGGTGCAAACATCCCGTCGGGCCCTGGTTTTGTTGACGCGTCCAACGCCGCAGGCGTTGCTGAGCAGGCAGGCGTAAACCGCTAATTCTGCGAGCGACACTGAAAGAACTACGAGGGCGCGGGAGAAACTCGCGCCCTCTACTCCCCAAAAAATCCAAAAATTCAAGGAGGGAACAATGGCAGCCCAAGATACGAGCGCCGATCGTTCCGAGTCTGACAGACTGCAAAAAGGCGGTCTGTTCGCTCAGTTAAAGCGTCGGCCCGAAATGGGGTCGTTTCTTGTTATGTTGTTTGTGATTGTTGCCATTGCGATTGCTTCGAACGGCAATGCGTTCAATGCGCTGGGTCTCAAAAACAACATTTCCATCATCTCCCAGTTCGGGATCATTGCGACAGGCGCCTGTCTGCTGATGATCGCGGGCGATTTCGACCTGTCCATTGGATCCATGATCGGGTTCGCGGGCATGTCAATGGCGATGATGTTGAAATGGGGCCTGCCATTCGGTCTGGGTGAAGCAACCCCCTTCATGGCGTTTTTCATCACCCTTCTCATGACGCTGTCGATTGGTTGGCTGATTGGCACGATCATCGTACGATCCCGCCTCTCAAGCTTTATTGTGACACTCGCATTCCTGTTCTTCCTGCGCGGCCTGACAGAGGTTTGCTACCGTGTGATCAACCAGTCCACGCAAATCTCGGGTCTGCCGAATTTCCGCGAAACCAGCTGGTTCGCCGATCTGATGGGTGGAGAGGTGTTCACTTGGTTCTTCGACATCTGGTATTCGCTTGGTGGCAATATCAACCGTGCGGGCAACCAGTGGGTTACAGGCTTTGATGCGCGTTTCATGTGGTGGATCATCATTGTGATCGTCGCCTATTATGTGCTGTCGCGCAGCCAGGCAGGCAACTGGATTTTCGCCACTGGCGATAACGAAGCCAGCGCTCGTGCAAACGGTGTTCCTGTGAACAAGGTGCGGATCGCGCTCTTTATGTTCACTGCATTCTGCGCAACCCTGTTTGCAGCCTGTCAGGTCTATGACACCAACACCGCTGATGCGGCGAAGGGAAACCTCAAGGAACTCGAAGCGATCGCGATTGCGGTTGTGGGCGGTACATTGATGACAGGGGGCTTTGGCTCGGTTATCGGCGTGGTGTTCGGCGCGGTCACATTCGGCCTCGTGGCCAATGCGGTGTTCTTCATTCCCGCGATTGACGGCAGCTATTACCGCGTCTTCGTTGGTGTGGTTCTGCTGACAGCCGTGTTCTTGAATGAAAGCGTTCGCAAGCGCATCACGGGAGGGCTGTGATCATGTCGACACCGATTATCAAAACCGAAGGTCTGACCAAAAAGTTTGGCCCTTTCACTGCGCTTAACGGCATTGATCTGGAAATCCACAAAGGTGAGATCCACGCTTTGTTGGGTGACAACGGTGCGGGTAAATCGACCCTGATCAAGATCCTGTCAGGCGTTCATGAACCCACAAGCGGTTCGATCTATGTGGATGGGACTGCAAGTAAGTTCCGTTCGCCTCGTGATGCAGCGAATGCAGGTATTGGTACTGTGTATCAGGACCTTGCTGTAAACCCGCTGATGAGTGTGACACGTAACTTCTTCATGGGGCGCGAGCTTGTGCGCGGACCGAAGCTTTTCGGTGCCATGCGGATGGATGAGATGGACCAGATCACGCATGACGAGATGGTCAAAATCGGGATTGATATCTCCGATCCGTCTCAGGCCGTGGGCACCATGTCAGGCGGACAGCGTCAGACCTTGGCCATTGCGCGCGCGATCTATTTCGGCGCGAAAGTTCTGATCCTTGATGAGCCGACCTCGGCTCTGGGTCAGAAGCAGCAAATGGAAGTGCTGAAGACCATGATGCGCGTGCGCCAGCGCGGCGATATCGCGATCATCTTCATCACGCATAACGAGGTGCATTCCAAACTGGTTGCAGACCGCTTCACCTTCCTCGCTTTGGGCGAAGTGATCGGCAGTGGCACCAAGGCTGAGTTGGCGGGCGAAGACATCCGTCATCTTATGGCAGGCGGGGTCGAGCTTGCCGATCTGGCAGGAGAGCTTGCCGCGATCTAGGGCTGCTTGCTCAGGACTAGAAAAAGGCCCGATCTCGGAACCGAGCTCGGGCCTTTTTGTTGGTATCGTTCCAGTCTAGCCGCCGAAAAGATGACGCTCTCCGCGGGCGGCGGAAAGCTCGATCTGGCGTTGGCGTTCGCGGAACCTTTCGCGGTCCGCGTCGCTATGTTCGCTGATACAGATATGGCAGGAGACGCCCGCCTCGAATTCGGGGCGTTTGCGATCCTCATCCGTGATCGGGCGACGGCAGGCGCGGCACAGCCCATAGGCCCCTTGCTTGAGACCATGCCCGACCGAGACCCGCTCATCAAACACGAAGCATTCGCCTTCCCAGAGGCTTTCCTCGGGCGGCACGTTTTCAAGATATTTCAGGATGCCGCCTTTGAGGTGGAACACATCGTCCACGCCTTGCCCCTTCAGGAAAGCGGTGGATTTCTCACAGCGGATACCGCCTGTGCAAAACATTGCAATCCGCTTGTTATGAAAGCGGTCCTTGTTCTCGTCCCACCATTTCGGAAAATCACGGAAGCTGGCCGTCTCGGGGTCGATTGCGCCCGTGAAGGTGCCGATAGAGACCTCGTAATCATTGCGCGTATCAATCACGGCGACATCGGGGGCGCTGATCAATTCGTTCCATTCCGTAGGGTCGATATAGGTGCCTACCGTGCTCGTCGGGTCGATATCGGGCTGCCCCATCGTCACGATCTCTTTTTTCAGCCGAACTTTGAGCCGCCCGAAAGGCATTTCGGCGGCGGGGCTTTCTTTCCATTCCAGATCGGCACAGCCGGGCAGGGCGCGGATATGGGCCAGTACCGCATCAATGCCTGCGCGCGGGCCTGCAATCGTGCCATTGATGCCTTCACGCGCCAGAAGCAACGAGCCTCGCACATCGCTGGCCTCGCAGAGCGCGCGCAAGGCGGGGCGCAGGGCGTCAGGGTCCTCGAAACGGGTGAAATGATATAGGGCTGCAACAGTAATCATGGGTCTAGGGATTACGCCGTTGCATGCGGCTGCTCAAGAGATAGGTTGGTCGGCAACGCACTTGTCTTTGCCAAAGGTCCCCCGATGCGTGACGCGACCCATGCCCTGATCGTTATCGACGTTCAAAATGATTTCTGCCCCGGTGGCGCTTTGGCGGTTCCCGAAGGCGATCAGATTGTGGCGGGCATCAATGCTTTGATGGATGATTTTCCCGCCGTGATCCTGACCCAGGATTGGCACCCCGCCGATCATTCCAGCTTTGCCAGCCAGCATGAGGGTAAAAGCCCCATGGACCTGATCGAAATGCCCTATGGCCCGCAAGTGCTTTGGCCCGATCATTGTATTCAAGGCAGCAAAGGCGCGGAGTTCCATGATGATCTGAATGTGGACCGCGCCGATCTTATCATTCGCAAAGGCTATAACCGCGCGATTGATAGCTATTCCGCCTTTTTCGAGAATGATCAAACCACGGCGACGGGGCTGGAGGGGTATCTCAAATCCCGCGGGATCACGCATTTGACGATGGTGGGGCTTGCCACGGATTTCTGCGTGCATTTCTCGGCTGTGGATGCCGCGCGTTTGGGCTTTGCCGTCGAGGTTCGGCTTGATCTGTGCCGCGCGATTGATTTTGACGGCTCACTGGATGCCGCAAGGGATGGCATGGCCGCGGCAGGGGTCAGCTTGAGCTAGGCGGTCTTTTCAAGAAATCCGGCTCTGCCACAGCGTGACATTGAGCCCCCCAAAGGCCACGGGCGGGGTTGCGGGCTCCCAATCCAGACCGGTGGCTTTCGCCAATCCACCATCCGAGGTCACCAGCCCCACTTTCCAGCCCTTGAACTGGGCCTTCAAGGTTGCGCCTAGCGCGCCGTAAAGACCGAACAGCAATTTGCGGTTCCCGATCCGTGCGCCATAGGGCGGATTGACCATAACCAAACCGGGCGCGCCTTCGGGCGGGGTCAGGTCGCTGATCGCTTGGCGCCCAAAGCTCACCCAGTCTGACAGGCCTGCACGCTCGGCATTGCCACGCGCGCCACGGATCGCGCCATCGTCACGATCAAAGCCGTAAAACCGCGCTTGCGGTGCCTTGGGCGCGGCTTGGGATTTCATTGCCGCCCAAGCCTGGGCCTCAAAACCTGCCAATTGCTCAAAGGCGAAGCTCCGCGAGCGACCGGGCGCGAGGCCTGCGGCCATATCAGCGGCCTCCAGCACAAAAGTGCCTGATCCACACATCGGGTCGACCACGGTTTGGGTGCCGTCAAAGCCGCATTGCCGAAGAAAGGCAAAGGCGAGGGTTTCGCGCATCGGGGCCTTGCCGATGAATTCCTTATGCCCGCGCTTGTGCAGGCTCTCGCCGCTGGTATCGAGACTGATGGTGCACAGGTCATCTTCAATGCGCAGCTTTACCACAATCGCGGCCTCGGGTGAGACACTCAGCCCTGCATCGGCAATCGCACGCTCCACCCGCTCGGTCGCGGCTTTCTGGTGGTAGATTTTGGATTTACGGCACACGGCCTCGACCCGAACGGGCTGATCCACGCGCAAGAACGCCTGCCAATCCACCTTATGGGCGCGCTTATCGAGTTGGGCCAGATGCATCGCGCGGAACTCGGCAATGCGCGCCAAGACCCTGCTTGCGCCGCGCAGCCATAGATTTGCGCGCCAGACATCCTCCATCTCGCCCTCGCAGATCACACCACCCGGAACGATACGGGGGGCCTTGAGCGCCAGTTCCTTGGCCTCACGTGCCAAACCGGCCTCTAAACCGGGCACCGTTTGTAGGAATATCTCCATTGCTCTTGCCTTTCCCGTGCTGCCTTTGGTCTAACCGCAGCACGCAATCACCCCGAGGGACCCCATCCATGGTCGATATCGCCACCCGCGTCTATAACCACAAATGGAAGATCGATCCGATCGTCCGTTCCTTGATCGACACGGATTTCTATAAACTCCTGATGTGCCAATCGGTGTTCCGCAACAACCCCGATACGAATGTGACCTTTTCCCTGATCAACCGCACCACGCGTATCCCGCTGGCGCATTTGATTGATGAAGGTGAATTGCGCGAACAATTGGACCATATCCGCACATTGCGCCTTACGCGGGGGGAATCCACGTGGCTGCGCGGCAATACCTTTTACGGCAAGCGGCAGATGTTCCGCCCCGATTTCATGGAATGGTTCGAGAATTTGCGCCTGCCGCCCTATCACCTTGAACGCAAGGGCGACCAATATGAGCTGACCTTTGAGGGCGCTTGGCCCGAGGTTATGCTGTGGGAAATCCCTGCTTTATCCGTGCTGATGGAATTGCGTGGCCGCGCGGTTCTCAAGGATATGGGGCGGTTTGAGTTGCAAGTGCTCTATGCCCGCGCCATGACCAAGCTATGGGAAAAGGTCGAGCGGTTGCGCCAGATCGACAAGCTGCGCATCGCTGATTTCGGCACCCGCCGCCGCCATTCCTATCTGTGGCAGGATTGGGCCGTGCAGGCGATGATGGAAGGCTTGGGCGAGAAATTTGTCGGCACCTCCAATTGCCTGATCGCGATGAAACGCGATATCGAGGCGATCGGCACCAATGCCCATGAATTGCCAATGGTCTATGCCGCTTTGGCCGATGGGGATGCGGCGCTTGCAGCCTCTCCCTATGATGTTCTGGCCGATTGGCATGAGGAACATGACGGCAATCTGCGCATTATTCTGCCCGATACCTATGGCACCGCAGGCTTCCTTGAGAAGGCCCCTGACTGGCTGACGAAATGGACAGGCATCCGCATCGATTCAGGCAACCCCGCCGAAGGGGCCGAGGCCGCGATTGCGTGGTGGAGCGCCCGAGGCGAAGACCCTCGCCAGAAGCTGGTGATTTTCTCGGATGGTTTGGATGTCGACAAGATCGAGGAATTGCATAGCCAATTCTCGGGCCGTGTTCGGGTGAGCTTTGGCTGGGGTACCCTCCTGACCAATGATTTCCGCGGGCTGGTGCAGGATGACGCGCTGGCACCCTTCTCGGTGGTGTGCAAAGCCGTCTCGGCCAATGGCCGCCCCACGGTCAAGCTGTCGGATAACCCCGAAAAAGCCATGGGCCCGAAAGACGAGATCGAACGCTATAAGCGCGTCTTTGGAGTGGGAGAGCAGGAGCGCATGGAGGTGGTAGTTTAAGGACCGCCCTCAATCATCCTCGACGCGTCCCCGTCCTGCCTTTACCTCACTTCGGACCTTCTTTGCCTTGATGCGCCTCTCGATTGACCCTTTGGTCGGGCGTGTAGGGCGGCGTTTTTTCGGGGCGACGAGGGCGCGTTTGATCAGTTCGGCCATCCGCTCACGGGCAATCTCGCGATTATGGGCTTGGCTGCGCGTGTCTTCCACACGGATCAGCAGCGCGCCTTCTTTGGTCCATTTGCTGCCCGCGACCCGTTGCAAACGGCGCTTCACGGGGTCTGGCAGATTGGGCGAGCGCGCGGCCTCGAACCGCAATTCAACGGCTGTCGAGACCTTGTTTACATTCTGCCCGCCCGGACCTGAGGAGCGGGTGAATTGCTCGGTCAGTTCCCAATCCTCGATGGTGATGCCGTTTGAAATGGTCAGGGGCATCTGGGTTATCCTTGTGCCGCCAGCAGAGCTTCAACCTCGGCCTGCATGGGCATTGAGGCCGCAGCGCCCGCGCGTGTGACCGAGATGGCGGCGGTTGCGGTGGCAAAGCGCAGCGCCTCAGGCAGTTGCATACCCGCCGCCAGCGCTGTGGCGAAGCCTCCATTGAAGGCATCGCCCGCGCCTGTCGTCTCGGCCACCTCACCTGCTTTTATCGCGGGGATATGGGTGGCGGCTGTCCCATCATGAAGCAATGCCCCCATTCCCCCCAAGGTCACAATCACGCCGCCAACTCCGCGCCTCAGTAAAGCCTCGGCGGCGGCAGTTGCACTGGCGAGGTCGGTGACCGCAATGCCTGTCAGCAATTCCGCCTCGGATTCATTGGGCGTGATCCAATCGCAAAGCGCCAGCATCTCATCGTTCAATGCAGCGGCGGGGGCGGGGTTGAGGATGGTGGTCACCCGAGCCTCGCGCGCGATGCGCAGGCCTGCTTCGGCGGCCTCCAGAGGGTGTTCCAATTGCGTCAGGAAAACCTTTGCCTTGCCGATCTCGGCCGAGTAGCCGGCCATATCATCGGCCGAGAGCGCCCCCGCCGATCCAGGCGCGATAATGATCGCGTTATCCCCGCTGCTGCTATCAATGAAAACACAGGCCGCGCCTGTCGGTTGCGTGGCATCGGTGATCGCCAAAGAGGTCACACCCGCATCACGCCAGATATCTTGCGCCATTTGACCGAAGGTATCTGCGCCGATCCGCGTGATGAAACCCACCTTGCCGCCTGTTTTGGCTGCTGCCACCGCTTGGTTCGAGCCCTTTCCACCAGGCCCGAGGGAAAACCCGTCACCGCGCAAGGTCTCGCCCATCTTTGGCAAACGCGGCGCACGATAGGTTGTGTCGGCCATGAACACGCCGAGAATAACGATATCGTTCTGCATGATGGGGTTCCTTCGGCGTGATTTGGCAGTGGCTCCAGACTAGGCAGAGCGCGCCCGCGCGGCAATGGCCCTCAGGGGGGCGGGCTTGCAACTGCTGCTGGCTTGGCTGTTTATACCCGACAAGAAATATTGCCATCAGGGAGGACGGGTAATGAAACTGTTGCGCTATGGAGAGATGGGGCAGGAACGGCCCGCGCTTCTTGATGCAAATGGGCAAATCCGCGACCTATCAGGCGCGGTGGACGATATCGCAGAAGATACGCTCACGCCCGAGGGGTTGGCACGCCTTGAAGAGATTGATCCCGAGACATTGCCATTGGTTGAGGGGGAGCCGCGCATCGGCGCTTGTGTGGGCCATGTGGGCAAGCTGATTTGTGTCGGGCTGAACTATGCCGATCACGCGGCTGAGGCAGGAATGGACCTGCCGCCCGAGCCGATCTTGTTCATGAAAGCGACCTCATCCATTTGCGGGCCCAATGATGATATCCGCATTCCTCGCGGCTCAGAGAAGACCGATTGGGAGGTTGAGCTGGGGATCGTGATTGGCAAGGAGGCCCGCTATCTCGAGACTGAGGACGCGATGGACCACGTGGCGGGGTATTGCGTGGTCAATGACATCTCCGAGCGCGCTTTCCAGATCGAGCGGGCTGGCCAATGGGTGAAGGGGAAATCTGCGGATACCTTTGGCCCGATTGGCCCTTGGATGGTCACGCGCGATGAAGTGGCAGACCCGCAGGATCTTGGCCTGTGGCTATCGGTGGATGGTCAGAAATATCAAGATGGCACGACCCGCACGATGGTGTTTGGCGTTGCGCATCTGGTTCATTACATCAGCCAGTTCATGAGCCTTCAGCCTGGCGATATCATTGCCACGGGCACCCCGCCCGGTGTGGGGATGGGGCAAAAGCCGCCGACCTACCTGCGTGCGGGACAAGTGATGGAATTGGGGATCGAAGGCCTTGGCCAGCAACGCCAACGCACCATCGCGTGGAACGGCTAAGCAGAGGCCACGCGGTCTTGCGTCACCGACATGGATTTGAGCAGGGCGTAAACCTCCATGCCCTTGCTCAGGCCCAATTCCCGAACCGAACGGCGGGTTAGCCTTGCGGTGAAGCGTTGGCCCTGATGCTCGAGCTGGACCAAAACGCCTGAGCTCGGGCCTTCGCGCAGATCAAGGATGGTTGCGGGTAGAATATTGAGGGCGCTGATCTTCTCGGGGCGATCCAGCATCAAAGTAACATCGCGCGCATCAATGCGCAGGCGCAGATGATCGCCAATCGCGCCAACCCGACCAGGAAGATACACAGGCAGGCTGCCGATATGGGCTTCGGTCAAGGCATCCGCTTCGTCATGCGCGGTGATCGTAACCTTGAGCAACCCGCCCGCCACATCGCGGGTCACGGCGGCTTGCGTGTCTCCATCCGACAAAACCTCGGCCACAGGGCCAATCGCGGCGGCACGGCCCTTTTCCATCAAGATCACTTGATCGGCCAGCCGTGTCACCTCGGCCAATGAATGGCTGACATAGAGGATTGGCAGATTGGTCTGGTCGCGCAGTCTTTCGAAATAGGGCAGGAGGTCTTCCTTGCGGTTTTGATCAAGTGCTGAAAGGGGCTCATCCATCAAGAGCAGGTCAGGCGCGGACAGCAGCGCCCGCCCAAGGGCCACGCGCTGACCCTCGCCACCAGACAGGGTTGCAGGACGGCGGCTTAGCAAGGGCTTTAGCCCAAGCAGATCGACCAAAGCGTCAAAGCCAAGATGCGTTGAAGCTTCAGCTTGCATGCCATAGCGCAGGTTTTGCTCGACGCTGAGATGCGGAAAGAGGCGGGGTTCCTGAAAGACATAGCCGATACGCCGCGCATTGGGCCGTAGATTGATGCCTAGCGCGCTGTCGAACAGTACATGCTCACCCATCACAATCCGGCCCGCATCGGGTGTCAGCAGCCCCGCAACACAGCGCAGCACCGAGGTTTTACCCGCACCAGAGGCCCCGAAAATCGCGGTAACACCCGCGCTCGGCTCGGCTTCGAGGTTCAGCTCGAAATCGTTGAAGCGGTGTTGGAGGGAGATCGAGAGGCTCATGATCCCTCCATCCGTTTGCGCATGGCGCGTGCAAGGACCTCGGAGGCGATTAGCGCGCCAGCAGCCAAGACCACCGAGATCAGGATCAGCGACAGGGCTGCGTTTTCCTGCCCGGGAACCTGTAATGCGGCATAGATCGCCGTTGGCAGGGTTTGCGTCTGGCCGGGAATGTTCGAAACAAAGGTGATGGTTGCGCCGAATTCTCCGAGGGCTTTGGCAAAGGCAAGGATGATGCCTGCCAAAATGCCAGGTGCCATGAGCGGTAAGGTGATCGTGAGGAAAACGCGCAAGCGCGAAGCCCCGAGCGTATTTGCCGCTTCTTCCAGCTTGGGGTCCACGGCCTCAAGCGCTAGGCGTATCGCGCGGACCATGAGCGGGAAGGCCATGATAGCTGCGGCAAGCGCCGCGCCCGTCCAGCGGAAGGCAAAGCTGAGGCCTAGGCTAGCTTCAAAAAAGCGACCCAATGGGCCTGTTGCGCCGAAAAGCACCAGCAGAAGATAGCCCGTTACAACGGGGGGCAGAACAAGTGGCAGATGCACCAAGAGGTTCAATGCCTCACGCCCCCAGAACCGACCCCGTGCCAGCGCATAGGCTGCAAGGATACCAAAGGGCAGGCTGCCGATCACAGCCACCAAAGCGACCTTTAGCGACAGGCCGATAATGGCCCATTCTGCGGGGCCAAGGCTCATTCGGGGGCCTCGAAACCGAAGGTTGCAAAGCGCGTCATAGCCTCGGGTGAGGTGAGAAAGGCCAGCAATCCCTCAACCTCGGGATGGGTGCTGGTCGCAAGGATCGAGATGGGATAGCGGATTGGATCATGCAACGCGCTGGGCACGGTCGCCTCGGTTGATACGGCGGGTTCGGCCAAAGCGTCACTTTGATAAACGAAGGCGCGGGCGACTTCGCCGCGCGCGACAAGGGCAAGGGCCACGCGCACATTTTCCGTCTGGACGAGGCGGGGAAGGTAGCCCTCCAACAGGTCGAGATGTTCAAGGGTTTGCCGCGCATAGATGCCAGCGGGAACCGATTGGATCAGCCCTGTCGCGATCCGCGCATCCTCAGGCAAAGCGGCAAGGCTTGCCATCAGATCGGCCCCCGATTGCGCAGCACCGCTCGGGGCGGCCAGCACGAGACGGTTGCCAAGCAGGGTTTGAGTGCTGTCTGTGCTGGTCAGGCCACGCTCGGTCAGATAGCTCATCCAGTCTTCATTGGCCGAGATGAACAGATCGGCAGGTGCGCGCGCTTCGATCTGGCGGGCAAGAAGGGCGCTGCTGGCATAGGACACCACCACTGGCGCGCCATCCCAGCCCTCCAGCACGCTGTCCAATGCCCCCCCAAGGCTGGCGGCGGCAAAGATCACCAGCGTTTCGGCCTGCGCGCGGCTGCCTTGCGTTGCAAGGCCCAATGCAAGCACGAAGATCGCAATTAGGTGGCGCATCTTGGAGAAGGGTCTGTTGTGTTTCACACAAGACATATCGCAATGCGCGGGCGACCATTGCAAGGGCAATGTCACGGCGTGCACCCCGTTCAAACCTATGGGCTGGACCTGATAATCGCGCCTCAAGGTCACAACGAACAGAGTTTCCCACCCATGGTCCTTGTTTGAGGGCAGCGCGAAGGCTACATCCACGGGATGAAGCGCTTTATCCCATTTATGAAATCTGAACCGCTTGTTGCCGTGATCCGCTTGTCTGGCGTGATCTCTTCGGGTGGGCGTGGGCCCTCTTTGAATGATGCTGGTCTGGCGGGGATGATTGAAAAGGCCTTTCGCAAGGGCAAACCCACAGCGGTCGCCTTGATTATCAACTCTCCCGGCGGCTCGCCTGCGCAATCATCGCTGATTGCCGCGCGTATCCGCAGATTGTCGGAAGAAAAAGAGGTGCCCGTCCACGCCTTTGTCGAGGATGTAGCGGCTTCGGGCGGATATTGGCTGGCCTGCGCTGCGGATCATATCTGGTTGGACCCGAATTCGATTGTCGG
The DNA here is from genome assembly GCA_965656935.1 of uncultured Paracoccaceae bacterium. GTDB lineage: Bacteria > Pseudomonadota > Alphaproteobacteria > Rhodobacterales > Rhodobacteraceae > M30B80. The sequence continues at coordinate 165,523 of CBFHMG010000005.1, read as the reverse complement.
CTCGATCGGCGTGATCTCGGCCAGTTTCGGATTGGATGACTTCATCTCGCGCTATGGCATTGAGCGGCGCGTGCATACGGCCGGCAAGGATAAATCCATGCTCGACCCGTTCCGCCCCGAGCGGAAGGAAGATGTCGAGCGGCTCAAATCCATCCAATCGCAAATCCATGAAGGGTTCATTGATTGGGTAAAGACGCGGCGCGGCGACCGTCTGGCCGAAAATGATGATCTGTTTAGCGGTGAATTCTGGGTTGGTGCAAAAGGGGTCGAGCTTGGCTTGGCCGATGGCACAGCACATCTTCACGCTAAGATGAAAGAGATTTACGGCGATAAAACCCGTTTCGCAGCCTATGGGCAGAAACGCGGGTTTTTGCAGCGCTTTGGCGCGCAGATGACAGGTGGCTTTATTGGCATGCTCGAGGATCGGGCCGTTTGGTCGCGATACGGGCTCTAGATCATGGTCAAAGTCATCACCTTCTTCCTGATCGGCATGCTGATCCTTGCGCTATTCGGGCGTTTGCGTTGGCCAGGTGGTGCGCGTTTGCCCCGCAGAACGAAGCGCGCTGATCTGCCCAAACCCACCCGCTGCAAGACCTGCGGTAAATACGACGTCACGGGCGGTTCTTGCCGCAACTGCTCAGGGGGGCAATCGTAGCATATGGGCTTTGAGTTCCTGATGGCGGGCCTTGGGCTCATCATTCTGCTGCTTGCGGGTGATGTATTGGTGCGGGGCGCCGTCAATCTTAGCTTGAGGCTTGGGATACCGGCATTGATTGTCAGCCTCACGGTGGTGGCTTTTGGAACTTCTGCGCCCGAACTTCTGATCGCCATTTCCGCCATTTATGAGGGCGTGCCTGGTCTGGCTTTGGGCAATGTGGTGGGGTCCAATACCGCCAATATCCTTTTGGTGCTGGGTATTCCCGCGCTGATATCGGGGCTTCACACCTCAGGCTGCGATGTGAAGAAAAGCTATGTTCTGATGATCGGGGCATCGGCCCTGTTTATCGGCCTTGCGTTCCTTGGGTCATTTACGTGGTGGCAAGCGCTGATCCTGTTGACCGTTCTGATCGTCATCCTTGTTCAGCAGGGCATGGAAGCGCGCAGCCATATGGCCAATTCCGCAGATGCGGTTGATGATCTGGAAGAGGCCGATCTGGATATGCCTTGGTGGAAGATCATCCTCTTCCTTGTGCTGGGTCTTGTGGGCCTGCCTCTTGGTGCGGAATTGCTGGTGCAAAGCGCCACAGAGATTGCCGCAGATTTCGGCGTAAGCGACTCGATCATCGGTCTGACCTTGGTGGCTGTTGGCACCTCGCTGCCCGAATTGGCCACCACGGTTATGGCAGCCCTGCGGCGTCAGGCTGAGGTGGCGCTTGGCAATGTCATCGGCTCCAACATGTTCAACCTTCTGGGTATCATCGGTGTGGCAGGTCTTGTCGGGCCGATCCCTGTTGATCCCGAATTCCTGAAATTCGATCTTTGGGTCATGCTGGCGGCGTCGCTGGTGATTGCGCCCTTCGTGTTCCTGTCATGGAATATGGGCCGCCTTGTCGGCTTGGCCTTGTCGGCGCTTTATGTGACCTACATTGTCGCCCTATTGGTGTAACCCGAAGGGGAGATTGCTATGCCCGCAGCGCTCGTAACGGGGGCCGGAGGCCGCCTTGGCCGTGCAATGGCTGTAGCCTTGAGTGAACAAGGTTTTGACGTGGCCGTGCATTTTGCGAGTTCCGAGGCCGGCGCGCAGGAAACGGTGCGCATGATCCATGCAGCGGGCCAAAAGGCTGTTGGCCTGCGTGCAGACCTCCTGATTGAGGATGAGATGGAAGCGCTTGTGGGGCGTGCCGCGGATGCGCTGGGGCAACCTTTGTCGGTGCTTGTGAACAGCGCCTCGATTTTCGAGCATGACGTGATGGGAGAACTGACCCGCGAGAGTTGGGACAGACATATGGACTCAAACCTGCGCGCCCCTGTCGTGCTGACCCAAGCCTTTGCAGCCCAAGCGCCCGCCCCTGTGAAGGATGCACAAGGCGAACCTGTGGCGCAGGCGCTTGTTGTTAACCTTATTGATCAACGTGTGCGCAAACTCACCCCTGAGTTTATGAGCTATACCTTGGCCAAAGCCGCCCTTTGGACTTTTACCCAGACAGCGGCACAGGCTTTGGGGGCAAATGTGCGGGTAAATGCCATAGGGCCTGGCCCTACTTTGCGGGGCGGGCGGCAATCCGAGGCTGATTTTGCCAAGCAGCGCGCCGCCACCATTCTGGCGCGCGGTGCGGACCCAGATGATATCTGCGCGGCCTTGCTCTATTTGCTCAATGCAAAATCCGTAACAGGGCAGATGATTGCAGTGGATGGTGGGCAGCATCTGGCATGGGAAACACCCGACGTGCTGGACGTGGAATAGAGCAGTTTCAGACCCCAAAATCGCAATTGTCCACCGTGGATGCTATCGTAACGGTTTGGTAACAAGTAAAAGACTCGGCGATGCATATCAAAAGAACATGAAGAAATTTCTTTTGAAAACAGTGGGTTAAAATGATGCCTAAAAATTAGGCAATTCACAGAAGTTAGCCAAAAACAAAGGAAAATTCTCGTTAGCCAAGAGTTATCCGGAAGGTTATCCACAGAAACCGTGGACTGTTTTTCTCTTGATAAAGCCGGTTCGACATTGCAGCCAGATAAGGAATCATCCGAGTACGGAAATCATGGTAGAAGAGGCCGCAGAAATAGCCCCAAAAGGGCATAAGGTGATCCAATCCTACCTCAAGGTTTTGGACAACTCACCAGGCGTGTACCGAATGCTCGATGAGCAGTCGCGCGTTCTATATGTGGGCAAGGCGCGCAATCTGAAAAAGCGCGTTTCCAATTATGCCAAACCAACGGGTCATTCACCGCGGATCGCGCGGATGATATCCGAGACCACCTCGATGATGTTTCTGACAACGCGGACCGAGACCGAGGCGCTGCTGTTGGAGCAAAACCTCATCAAGCAACTCAAGCCGCGCTATAACGTGTTGCTGCGCGATGACAAATCCTTTCCGAATATTCTTGTCTCGGATGAACATGCCTTTCCCCAGCTCAAGAAGCATCGCGGCGCAAAGAAGGAAAAAGGCAGCTATTTCGGCCCCTTCGCCAGTGCCGGCGCGGTAAACCGCACGCTGAACCAATTGCAAAAGGTGTTCTTACTGCGCAACTGCTCGGACGCGATGTTTGAAAGCCGCACGCGGCCCTGCCTGCTCTATCAGATCAAGCGCTGCTCGGCCCCTTGCGTCGGCTATATCTCGCCCGAGGATTACCGTGAGACGGTCAAGGATGCGACGCGCTTCCTCAAAGGGGATACGACCGAAATTCAGGAAACGCTTGCGGCGGAAATGACGAAAGCCTCGGAGGCGATGGAGTTTGAGCGCGCAGCCGCCATGCGCGACCGCATTCGCGCGCTGACCAATGTGCAATCCACCCAAGGCATCAACCCGCGCACCGTGCGTGAGGCCGATATCATCGCCCTGCATATGGAAGGCGGGCAGGCCTGTGTGCAGGTCTTCTTCATTCGCGCCAATCAGAATTGGGGCAATCGCGATTATTACCCGCGTCTCGGTGGCTCGGAGAGTGCGGATGAGGTTTTGGAGGCTTTCATTGGACAGTTCTACGACAATAAAGAACCTCCACGGCAATTGATCCTGTCCAACGGGATCGAGAACGAAGACCTGATGACCGTGGCCCTTGCCGAGAAGCGCGGCGGGAAGGTCGAGATTTTGGTGCCCCAACGCGGTGAGAAGGCCGAGCTTGTCGAGGGGGCCTTGCGCAATGCACGCGAAAGCCTTGCCCGCAAAATGGCCGAGAGCGCCTCGCAAGCCCGTCTTTTGGGCGGTCTGGCCGAGGCTTTCGAGCTTGATGGCCCGCCCAAGCGGATCGAGGTTTATGACAACTCGCATATTCAGGGCACCAATGCTGTTGGCGGCATGATCGTTGCGGGGACTGAGGGCTTTTTGAAAAGCCAGTATCGCAAGTTCAATATCAAGGGCACCGATCTGACACCAGGCGATGATTTTGGCATGATGAAGGAAGTTCTGACGCGGCGCTTCCAACGTCTGTTGAAGGAAGACCCCGAGCGTCAATCCGAGGCCTGGCCTGATCTTCTTTTGATCGATGGTGGTGCAGGCCAGATCAGCGCGGTTTCCGAGATTATGGCCGAGCTTGGCGTTGATGACGTGCCGTTTATCGGTGTGGCCAAGGGCATTGATCGTGATGCGGGCAAGGAAGAATTCCACAGGCCGGGTGAGCGCCCCTTTGCCCTGCGCCATAATGATCCGGTGCTGTATTTCGTCCAGCGGCTCCGCGATGAGGCGCATCGCTTTGCCATCGGGGCGCATCGGCAAAAACGCGCCAAGGCGGTTTCGGCCACTCCGCTTGATGATGTACCAGGCGTGGGCGCATCCCGCAAACGCGCGCTTCTTTCGCATTTTGGCAGTGCCAAGGCGGTGGGGCGTGCGGGGCTGTCTGACCTCAAGGCTGTTGACGGAATTTCAGATGCGATGGCCGAAACCATCTATGCCTTCTTCCATGAGCGCGGCTAACGCGTTAAGCCTTTTTGCATGACATGGAACTTGCCAAATATCCTGACCGTCCTGCGCCTTCTTGCGGCCCCCGCATTGGGTGTGGTGTTTTTGATTTTGCCAAGGCCGATGGCGGATTGGGCAGCGCTGATCCTGTTTATCGCGGCCGCCCTGACGGATTACATCGATGGCTATCTTGCGCGCAAATGGGGGCAAGTCACAAAATTCGGGGCGATGCTCGACCCGATCGCGGATAAGGCGATGGTCATTATTGCCTTTGCTGTTTTGTTGGGCCTGTTCGGGCTGTCTCTCTTGATCCTTCTGCCTGTGACGCTGATCCTGTTTCGTGAGGTTTTCGTCTCGGGCCTGCGGGAGTTTTTGGGGGCAGCGGCAGGCACGCTGAAGGTTACGAAACTGGCGAAATGGAAAACCACCGTCCAGATGATCGCCATCTCGCTTCTGTTTTGCTGGGGCATTGCCGAACATTATTTGGGCATGTGGACCTATGGAATGTCGCCCGAGATCGTCGATGGTGTTCTAAGCGGAGCTATCCCCGATGAGCTTGGCCTGATCATGGTCTATAACCTGTTGCTGGCCTCCTCTTATAGCGGGCTGATCTTCCTTTGGATTGCGGGCCTTCTGACCTTCATCACGGGCTGGGATTACTTTGTAAAAGCCCTGCCCTTCTTGCGAGAGGATGCCTGATGGTCGAGCTTCGCTATTTCGCATGGCTGCGCGAACGTATCGGAACGGGCCATGAGCAGATCGAGAGTAAGGCCGCGACAGTGGCGGAATTGATCGAAGAGATCAAAACCCTCTCAGAAGCGCATGCTTTTGCCTTTTCTGATCTGACCTCCATCCGCGCGGCGGTAGATCAGGAACTGGTCGAGTTTGATGCGCCTTTGGGCGATGCTCGTGAGGTCGCCTTCTTTCCCCCGATGACAGGCGGTTAAATGGAAATTCGCGTCCAGTCAGAGCTTTTTGATATGGGGGGCGAGCTGAACCGCTTTGCCGCGCGTTGTGACGGGGCGGGGGCGGTTGTGAGCTTTTCGGGGATTGTCCGCGATCTGGCCCAAGGTGATCTTGAGGCGATGCTGATCGAGCATTATCCCGGAATGACGGAAAAAGCGCTTGGTAAAATCGCGCAGGAGGCCACGCAGCGTTGGTCCTTGGCCGATGTCTTTATCTTGCACCGCTTTGGCGAATTGCGCGCGGGCGATCCGATTATGATGGTGTGTACAGCCGCACGGCACCGCGCGGATGCATTCTCCGCTGCTGAATTCCTGATGGATTTCCTGAAAAGCCGCGCGCCCTTCTGGAAAAAAGAAATCACAGCTCAAAGCGCTGATTGGGTCGAAGCCAAAGCCGAGGATGAAACCGCCCTCAAGCGCTGGTAAGAGGCACAGCCTGCTCTCGGCTTTAGCCGTTCATCCGTTCGATATAGCCGCGCAATTCTTCTGCCTCATGGCGCGCTTCGCGCAGGCCTTCCATGGCCGCGCGCAACTCCGCCTCGGTCTGAGCGAGTTGATTTGTCAGCTCTGCTTCGCGTTGCTCGATATAGGTGATCGCCTGATCGCGCAGATCCTCGGATTCGTGCAGCGCCTTGGCCATCTGGTCCATCTCGCCAATATCCGCGCTGGAGACACGGCTCAGCCGATGCACGATCCAATTCGCAAACCATCCAAACACAAAGGCCACAAACAAGATGATGGCAATTGCGATGATAAACTCAGTTCTGTTCATTGTCGTCCTCTGCGGGAGTATCATCAGCCGTTGCGTCTTCGCTCGCGTCGGCCTCGGCTCCGCTATCTGCATCCGCTGTCGTGTTGTCTTCTTCGGTAGACGGCGCACCGCTTGCAAGCAACCTGAATTCGATGCGACGGTTTGTTTCGCGGCCTTCCTCACTGTCGTTTTCGGCAATTGGCTGGGTCTCGCCATAACCCTGTGCCGAGAGGTTCGAGATCAGAACCTGACGCGCCAATAGCCCGTTCAAGACCGCATCGGCCCGCGCTTGGCTGAGCGAGAGGTTCATTTCCTCGCGGCCCTGACTGTCGGTATGGCCCCCGATTTCCATGCGGACATGGCCGCATTCGGGCAGGACTTCCGCGATCCTGTCGAGCACGCGGCCCGCCGCTTCATTGATCTCGATCGAACCGGGGTCAAAGGTGATTTTCTGGTCCTCCAGAATGCCCGAGATGCGCGCGACACATTCCTCGGGTTCGGGGATGTTCACTTCAGGGTCGAGCAATTCGTCATAGCGCACATCGATCTGGAAATCTTCGGCCTCGCCCAATTTATCCGACAAAAGCCGCGTCAAATCCCGCACGGCGGTTTGTGAGCCCGATGCGCCGCGCAAAACAACGGTGCTCGGCTCAACCGTCAGGCTGCCGTTGTTGAGGTGCGACAACCCTTCAAGCCCTGCCAGAACGCGCAGGGGCCATCCTTCGGGAAGGGCTTCATCCACACGGGTGGCAAGATAGGTATTGTCGCTGCCAAACAGCGCATTGGCATAGGCGAGGACCGCCTCTTCAAAACGGTCATTGGGCAGGCGGCCCCGCAATTGCACAAGCCCCTCGGGGCTGCGCGTTGCGGTGAAATTCGGGGGGCCTTCTGCCTCACCGCCTTCTGGGGTTTCAGGCAAGACGGAATGCAGCGAGAAGACAGCGGGAAGATCAGCATCCAACTCGCCCGTGACACGGTCATAGACGGATTGCGCCGTGCCTTCTGCCGCGATCAGGGTCACATCGGCATCCGAGAAGGTAATGCTGCCTTGGCCAAGTTCTGTCAGGGCGGCCAGCCCCGTTTCAACGGCATCGGCCCATTGCGGGGAGGGCACGCCAATCCCGATCTCACAATCTCCGCCCTCAGTCATTCCTGCCGCCTCGGCCGCTTGTAAAATGCGCAAACGGGCCATTCCTGTATCAGCGGAACAGGCTTCGAAATACCCGCTTTCGGCGTCGCGCACAAAGCGCAGCGTGAAGGGGGTGATGACGGGGCGCGGCGCTGAGATATCGAGGGTCACGTCTATCCCGTCAGGTTGCGCGGCCTCTAGGCGGCGCAAGAACAAGGCGCGTTGTTCAGGGCTGTCCGAGACGGCTTCAACCAGAACACTTCCCTCGAATACCGAGATTTTGGCGCGTGGCAATTGACGCAAAGCCGCCAGACCGAACCCCAAAGAGGCCGTCCATCCATCGGGGACAGGGTAGGCCACGGTTTCAACCATATTCACCACCTCTACGCCTTGGGTGATGTCAGAGATGCTATCGGCCACTGTATTGCCATCGAGATCAGCGGGGATCAGGCCGATCAGTGAGATACCATCGCCATTGCGCAGCATCTCGAGCACGAAATCAGGGGCTTCGATACCTGCGGGGTCAACGACTTCCAACAGGTCAATCAAACGGTCTGCATCCACGACGGCGCCTGCACGGCTCAGCGCGCGGAACCGCGCGGCCTCATCGGGGGCGGTGCCGGTCAAGGTCAGCTCCAACCCGTTGGCTGTGACCTCGACCCAATCAAGCCCCGCCTCGCGCATGGAAAACTCGACCGCCTCAGTGGACCTATCCTCGATCGTCAAAGCGCCTGCCACGGCCACGGCCACGCTGAGAGCTGCGGCCAAGATAAAGGCGAGTAAAGAGGCGAGGGTCGAGGCTTTGCTCATGGTCGGTCCGGTCTTGTGCTAGGTCGCGTGGCGATTGGCTTAACCCTTTGATGTGCTGCGTTCAATCAAAGCCATGCGCAGACGGCGAAAAACAGCGCAAGGATCAGGCCTGCATCGCGGTTTGAGCGGAAAAGCTTCAGGCAGGTATCGGGGTCATCAATATCCAGCTGGCTCATCTGCCATGCCATATGCCCGCCAAACCCCATGCAACCCGCCAATGCGATCAGTAGGATAAGGGGGTTTTCCTGCGTTCCCAAACTGGAAATGCATGCCATCGCCGCAAGCATAACCGCGCCCACCATAAAGCCTTGCAGCCATGGTTTCGAGTTCTCACCAAAGAGCCGCGCGGTTGATTTCACGCCGATCAGGGCATCATCTTCCTTGTCCTGATGGGCATAGATTGTGTCATAGAACAGGGTCCATGAAATGCCACTGAGATAGAGCAAAACTGCTGGCCATTGCAGGCTGCCGCTATGGGCGGTCCAAGCCAGAAGCGCACCCCAGTTAAAGGCCAGCCCGAGAAACACCTGCGGCCACCATGTGAAGCGTTTTGCAAAAGGGTAAATAGCCACGGGCACAAGCGCCAGAATGCCAAGCAGGATCGCGTTCAGATTGAAGCTGAGCAAGATCGCAAAGGCGATCAGGCATTGCACAACAAGCCAGCCAAGCGATTGCTTTACCGTGACCTGCCCTGAGGGGATCGGGCGCGAACGGGTGCGGGCAACCGCGCCGTCGAAATCACGGTCGGTGATATCATTCCAAGTGCAGCCCGCCCCCCGCATCAAGAAAGCACCGAAAGCGCAGCCGATCACGATCCAAAGGTCGAACAGGTCCAGCCCCATAGGGTCTGCGGCTGCGGCCAGCATCACGCCCCACCAGCAGGGCAAAAGCAAAAGCCATGTCCCAATCGGGCGATCGGCGCGCGACAGGCGCAGATAGGGGCGCGTCCATGCGGGGGCGCGGGTATCGACCCAATTCCCCTGATAGGCATCCGCCACTTGCCCCTCTGGCGTTCCGTGCCGCTCGCTCATATGGTCCGCCTCATGTCGATGAATGCAAAGATCAGGCTCTATGTAGACCAGCCTCTTGGGCAGGCGCAAACCGTTGCTCTGTCGCGGGAGCAGGCACATTACCTTTTTGGGGTCATGCGGCAGGGTGTGGGCGCGCATATTGCCTTGTTTAACGGGGTGGATGGCGAATGGCTGTCCGAAGTGGTTGAGGCTGGAAAACGGGGCGGCGTTTTGAGCTGCCTTGAGCAAAGCAAGCCTTTGCAGCTTCCGCCTGATCTTTGGCTGCTCTTTGCGCCGATCAAAAAGGCCCGCACCGATTTTATCGTTGAAAAAGCCGCCGAGATGGGCGCGGCCAAGATCATGCCTGTCCAGACCGAATTCACCAATTCCGAGCGTATCCGCCAAGACCGTTTGCAAGCCCATGCCGTTGAAGCCGCCGAGCAATGTGGCGGCACTTTTGTGCCCGAGGTCTCGGAGTTGCAAAAGCTTGATCGGATGCTCAGCGATTGGCCGCCTGACAGGCATCTGATCTTTGCCGACGAATCCCTTGTGGGCGCGCGCGCCGCCATCGAGGCCGCGCCGCCCGCTGAGAAATGGGCGATCCTGATTGGCCCCGAAGGTGGCTTCTCCGAGGTCGAGCGCAACCGTTTGCGCGATTTGCCCTTTGTGACACCTGTAAGCCTCGGGCCTCGCATCTTGCGCGCTGATACGGCGGCTGTTGCCGCGATGACCCTGTTCCAATCAATACGAGGTGACTGGTGAGCGGATTTTTGCGCCCAGAAGTGGCAGCGACCTTGTCGCGCTGGCGTGAGCCATTGATCTCGGCGGGAGTGATCTTGCTTGGGGTGTGGTTGATCCTGCGCCCCGGACCTGTTGTTGCGGGCTTTGGCTGGATCGTGGCGGCTTTGGGCGCGGTGAGCCTGTTCACCTCGATCCGCCGCGCGCGGTTCAAGGGGGAGGGCGACGGACCTGGAATTGTCGGGCTGGTGGAAGGGCGTTTGACCTATATGGGCCCTTTCTACGGGGGGGCTGTGTCAGCTGATGATATCTCGGAAGTCAGCTTCAAGCGCGCGCGGGATGGAAAGGGGTATTGGATGCTCAACCATTCCGAGGGCGTTCTGGTTATTCCCGCATCGGCCAAAGGGGCCGAACGTCTCTTTGATCTGTTCACTGCCATGCCCGAGGTATCTGCTGCGCAGGCGCTTGCGGCGGCGGAAAACCAACAGCCAGGCATAACAACGGTTTGGACCCGAGAGGTGCGCGTGGCCTTGACACGCTAGAGCGCTCGGGTCAGTCGTTGCCTTGCATGATTTCTTCAGGAGCCGTCGTATATGTCTATTCCTCAATCTGGTGGCGGCCCCATTGAGCGGCATGAGCAACTTGCCGAATACCTTTCCTCGGGCTGCAAGCCGCGCGAAGATTGGCGCATTGGCACAGAGCATGAGAAATTCGGCTATGCCCGCGATACGCTGATGCCGCTGCCCTATGACGGACCCCGTTCCATCAAGGCGGTGCTTGAGGGATTGCGCGAGAAATTCGACTGGCAGCCTGTCGAAGAAGCAGGAAAAATCATCGGTCTGGTCAAGGATGGTGCCAATGTCAGCCTTGAGCCGGGCGGGCAGTTGGAACTGTCAGGCGCGCCGCTGGAGACGATCCACCAGACCTGCGACGAGGTGAACGAACATCTGCGCGAGGTGCGCGAGGTTGCCGATCAGCTCGGGGTGGAGTTCATCGGCCTTGGGGCTGCGCCGATCTGGACGCATGAGCAAATGCCGATGATGCCCAAAGGGCGATATCGCCTAATGACCGGCTATATGGATAAGGTCGGGACAATGGGTAAAACCATGATGTATCGGACCTGCACCGTGCAGGTGAACCTCGATTTCTCCTCCGAGGCCGATATGGTTCAGAAAATGCGCGTGGCCTTGGCGCTTCAGCCTGTGGCAACCGCGCTGTTTGCGAATTCTCCGTTCATTGATGGCAAACCCAATGGCCATAAAAGCTGGCGCAGCCGCGTCTGGCGCGATCTGGATGCATCGCGCACAGGCATGCTGCCTTTCGTGTTCGAGGACGGTTTCGGTTTTGAGGCTTGGGTGCAATACGCGCTCGATGTGCCGATGTATTTTGTCTATCGCGATGGCGAATATATCGACGCGCTTGGCCAGTCCTTCCGTGATTTCCTGAAAGGTGAGCTGCCCGCCTTGCCGGGTGAAAAGCCGACCTTGTCTGACTGGGCCGATCATCTGACCACGGCCTTCCCCGAAGCACGGGTGAAGAAATATATCGAGATGCGCGGCGCGGATGGTGGGCCTTGGCGCAGGCTTTGTGCCTTGCCTGCTTTCTGGGTCGGTTTGACCTATGATCAGACGGCCTTGGATGCCGCTTGGGACATCGCCAAGGGTTGGGATGCCGAGACGCGCGAGGCGCTCCGCGTGGCCGCGTCAGTCGATGGTCTTCAGGCCGAGGTTGGTGGCATCAAGATGCATGATCTGGCGCGCGAACTGGTTGCGATCTCCGAGGCTGGTCTCAAGGCGCGGGCCAAGCCGGGTGCGGGTGGTCTTATTCCAGACGAGACGCATTTCCTCAATGCGCTCAAGGAAAGCATCGAGTCAGGCCAAACCCCAGCCGATGAGCTTCTTGCGAAATATCACGGCGAATGGGGCGGTGACCTGACCCGAGTCTATGAAGGCTACAAATACTAGACGCCAATCGGCGCAAGTGGGTCGGGCCCATGTTCATTTGGCCCGTCAGTGCCTTTCTGAACGAAGAAATACAGCAAGATCAAAAACCCGATCAACGGGATCAGAATGATCAGCAACCACCAGCCCGAGCGGCCCAAATCATGCAAACGGCGCACGCCGACAGCGATGGATGGAACGAGAACCGCAAGTGAGAAAATCAAATCAATAGACATCAAGCTGTCATTCCCGAAGAGCATTATATCAAGCACGTTCAGGATGAGGCTGACGATAAAGCAGAATAACGCGAACCACCAATATTCGGACCGCGCGGCGCGTCCTGAGAAAGTGGCATATTTGTCTTTAAGTACTGTTCGTATAGCCGTTTGAAAATCCATTTTGCCCCCCTAAGGCATTACAGGTTTATGCCTGCTATGCGGGTCAGGATTTTTTGCCGATCCTTGGTTCTTGCCCCGCCAGCAGCCGTGTGATGTTCGCGCGGTGGCGAATGAAAATCAACACTGCCAACAAAACAGATACGAGGCTGGCCTGAGGCATGCCCAAAACACTGACCCAGATCGGCGCGCTGATCGCGGCGATCAAAGCGGCAAGAGACGAGATGCGGAAAACCCCTGCCATGGCCGCCCATGTCAGGCAGGCCGCGACGCCCGCGGGCCAGAACAGTGCCAGCAATGTGCCAAGGAAAGTCGCCACGCCTTTGCCGCCTTTGAAGCCCAAAAATACGGGGAAGCAATGGCCCAAGAAAGCTGCAAACCCAGCCAATTGGGCCGCGTCCTCGCCCACCAGCGCGCGCGCCGCCAGCACGGCGATCCCGCCTTTACCTGCATCAAGGATGAGCGTCAGAAAGGCGGCTAGCTTATTGCCCGTGCGCAAAACATTGGTCGCCCCGATATTGCCCGACCCGATCTGACGGATATCGCCAAGCCCGAAGAGGCGTGCCATCACCAGCCCGAAGGGCACTGACCCCAAAAGGTAGCCGCCAAGCGCGACCAAGGCCAAAATGGCAGGGGCGGCTTCAATGATCGGCATTAGGACGGGCTCCGCTGGTAAACGGGCTGCCCGCCGACGATTGTCATTTCCACGCGGCCTTGCATCCTTGCGCCATCAAAAGGTGTGTTCTTGGATTTCGAGCGCAGCTTGAAGCGGTCGAGCACAAAGGGCGTGTCGGGGTTGAACATGACCAGATCGGCAGGCGCGCCTTCCGCCAAGCGCCCGCCCGCAAGGCCAAAGCGTTTTGCAGGGTTGAGGGCCATGGCGCGGAACAACTCGGGCAGGCTCAATTGCCCCGAATGGAACAGACGCAAAGCGGCAGGCAGCAAGGTTTCTAGACCCACGGCACCGCTTGCGGCGGCCTCATAAGGCAGGCGTTTGCTTTCTTCATCCTGTGGGGTGTGCATGGAGCAGATCACATCGATCACACCCTCGCGAACAGCCTCGATCATGGCCAGCCGATCCTCCTCTGAGCGCAGCGGCGGCTTGATTTTGAAGAAGGTGCGGTAATCGCCCACGTCAAGCTCGTTCAGTGTCAGGTGATGGATCGATACACCTGCGGTCACATCCAAGCCCGCCTGTTTTGCGCGCATCAAAGCGGGCAGCGAGGCAGCGGTTGAGATTTGGTCGGCATGATAGGCAACGCCTGTCATCTCGACCAAGGCCAGATCACGCTCTAGCCCCATCCGCTCGGCCATGGGCGAGACCGAGGGCAAACCCCTGAGCGAGGCAAATTTGCCGCCGGTGACAGCCGCACCATCAGAGAGCAGCGGCTCCTGCGGGTGGCCCACGATCAAGGCACCGAGCGAGCGCGCATAGGTCATGCAGCGGCTCAGCACTTTGGTATTCATCGTGACATGATCGCCATCGGTAAAGGCCACGGCCCCTGCATCAAGCATAAAGCCGATCTCGGTCATCTCATGCCCTTCGCGGGCTTTGGTCAGGGCGGCCATCGGACGGAAATGAACGAGTGCGGTTTCTTGTGCACGGCGGCGGACGAATTCCAGCACCTCGGGGGTGTCGATCGGGGTGGTTGTATCGGGACGGGTGACGATTGTGGTCACCCCGCCTGCCGCCGCGGCGGCCCCTGCGGTGCGGAAGCTCTCCTTGTGCCGCTCACCCGGTTCGCCGACTTTCACGCCGATATCAACCAGACCGGGAGCCAGACAAAGCCCGCCGCAATCCACACCGCCCGCGCGGTTTCCCGCGCCGATTTCAGCGATCTGCCCCTTCTCTATGCGCAACCATCCGAGTGTTTCGGTGCCCGCTTCGGGGTCAATCAGGCGGGCATTGCGATACAGGGCGTTTGTCATGTCAGATACCAGACTAGAACAAGAAGAAGCGAAAGCATGGCGGCCAGCACCACCATGAAAATGCGCCGCAATGTAGGCGCGGGCTGGTCGGGCAGAGCCTCTGGTGTCGTGGCGGGTGTGGAGAGGTCTGCCTTGGGCAGATCGGCGGAGTGATCCGCGCGCAGCAACGGCAGGCCCGCGATCCGTTCGATGGAATTATTCGGGGCCAGCGTGCCTGTCATGGCCGCTTCGGGAATAATGAGAACCGAGCCTTGAGCCGCGTCGATATAGGGGGCGGAGGCCTCAAGCGCGTCAGGCTCGGGGTCAAAGGCAGATTGCAGATAGACTGAAAGGGACATCGCGCCCAAATCCAAGATCGGGAAAAGCTCGATCTGGTCGGTATCAAGCGCTTCAAGCCCCAGCCATTGCGCCAAGGGCGGGAGATCGGGCGCTTCGCCTTCAAGCCGTGTCAAATGGGTATGGCGTAGATCAGGGGGGCCTTGCAGGCTGAAAATGAGGAGTGAGCCGCTCACACCATCACCCCTGCTGGCTTGCGGGAGGCGCGCAGGTTTCGGGCCAGAAGGTCCATCGCGGCCATGCGCACGGCAACACCCATTTCGACCTGTTCTTGGATCACGCTGCGGTTGATGTCATCTGCGATGGTGCCGTCAATCTCGACACCGCGATTCATCGGGCCGGGATGCATCACAATGGCATCCTCTTTGGCGTTGCTAAGTTTCTCGGCATCCAGACCGAAGCGGTGGAAATATTCACGCTCGGACGGGATGAAGCCGCCATCCATCCGCTCTTTTTGAAGGCGCAGCATCATCACCACGTCACAATCCTTGAGCCCCTCGGCCATGTCGCCATAAACCTCAACGCCCCAATCCTGAACGCCTGCGGGAATAAGTGTGGGCGGGCCAATCAGTTTGACGCGATTTTCCATCTTGCCCAGAAGCATGATGTTGGAGCGCGCCACGCGGGAATGGGCGATATCCCCGCAAATCGCGATATTGAGGCGATGCAAGCGGCCTTTGGCGCGCCTGATGGTCAGCGCATCCAGCAAGGCTTGGGTCGGGTGTTCATGCCGCCCGTCGCCCGCGTTCAGAACTGCGCAATTCACTTTCTCGGCCAGCAGGTTCACCGCGCCCGAATGGGGGTGACGCACCACCAGAAGGTCGGGATGCATCGCATTCAGTGTCAGGGCGGTATCAATCAGCGTTTCGCCCTTTTTGACCGAGCTGGTCTGCATCGCCATATTCATGACATCCGCACCAAGGCGTTTGCCCGCAATCTCAAAGCTTGCTTGGGTGCGGGTAGAATTCTCGAAGAACATATTGATCTGGGTCAGCCCACGCAGCGCATCTGCATGTTTTTCCTCGCCCCGTTCCAGCTCGACATATTGGTCGGCCAGATCAAGAATCGCTGTGATTTCATCGGGGGCGAGATGCTCGATGCCCAGAAGGTGTTTTTGACGAAACGACATGGGCCCCCTCGCGGCTGATCGGGCTGCTTATAGGACGGGTCGGGCCAATGGGGCAAGCGGAAGGATTGGCATTTACCTTATCAGTGTGCGGCACTAGCTTCGGTATATGGGAGTCGCCCTCGAATATCATGATGCCTTGGCGCAATTGGCGTGGCAGATCGAACTTGGCGCTGATGAAGCGTTGGGGGATGATCCGCTCGACCGATATGACTTGCCTGTTGCGGCCCCAAAGCCTGTGGCGGTTGCAGGGCAGACACAAACGCCAGTCGCAGCGCCCGCTGTCGCGGATGAGGTTGACCCCGTGGCTGTCGCCCGTGACATGGCGCAAGGCGCGCAGGATATCGCGGGCTTGCAGGCCGCCATGGCAGCTTTTGAGTATTGTGATCTGAAGAAGGGCGCGCGCAGCCTTGTATTTGCGGATGGCAAGCCAGAGGCCCGCGTGATGATCATTGGCGAGGCTTCGACCCGTGAGGAAGACACTATTGGCACGCCTTTTGTGGGGTCAGCGGGGGCTCTGCTGGATCGGATGTTTGCCGCAATTGGTCTGGACCGCGCCAGCCCCGATGCGGACCACGCGATTTATCTTACCAATTTTCTGCCATGGCGTTTGCCGCAAAACCGCGAACCTGCCCCGCAGGAGCTTGCGATGCTTTTGCCCTTCGTGAAGCGCCATGTTGAATTGGCCGATCCAAAGCTTGTGGTGCTGATGGGCAATATCGCCTGCCAAGGCGTTCTGGGGCGGCGTGGAATTGCGCGTATGCGCGGCCAGTGGCAAGAGGCATGGGGGCGCCCCGCTATGCCCATGCTGCACCCGCTGGCCCTGATGAAAGACCCTCTCACCAAACGTGAGGCTTGGGCAGATTTGCTCGCGGTCAAAGCGGAGCTTGCGAAATCATGAGCCGCATTGACGACACCCGCGATTTCATTCCTGTGCGCATCGCGGTGCTGGCCGTGTCCGACACCCGAACTCTGGCCGAGGATAAATCGGGCGATGTGCTGGAGGCGCGCCTGACCGAGGCTGGCCATATTCTGGCCGCGCGCGATATTTTACCAGATGAGCGCGCCCAGATCGCCGAGCGTTTGCGGCACTGGTGCGCCAACCCCGAGATTGACGTGATCCTGACCACAGGCGGCACAGGGCTGACGGGCCGTGATGTGACTGTTGAGGCGCATCGCGACGTCTATGAAAAAGAGATCGAGGCCTTCGGCACAGTCTTCACTATGGTGTCGATGCAAAAGATCGGCACCAGCGCCGTGCAATCGCGCGCCACAGGGGGCGTCGCCAATGGAACCTATCTTTTCGCGCTGCCCGGATCATCGGGGGCGTGCAAGGATGCGTGGGATGAGATTTTGAAATGGCAACTCGACTATCGGCACAGGCCCTGCAATTTCGTCGAGATTTTACCGCGCCTCGACGAACATCACCGACGGAAATAACGCACGGCTGCGTGTAAGCAGTGGACGTGGACCTTTTTTGATCCAACACTACCTTCTATCTAATATCCTAACGCGCAAGGCAGACAGATATGCGTTTTTTGAACCGTGCCCTTTTGGGAATGTTTCTTTTATCGATCACCATCGGCCTTTTGGGCTTGGCGGGCGGATCGGTCTGGACAGCCTTGCAGGCAAGCTGGTCCGAGGAGGGCGGCGCGCGCCCCGCGCGTGAACGTGTCTTCAGCGCGGAAGTGCTGCCTGTGGCCCCCACACAAGCCACGCCTGTTCTGACCGCTTTTGGCGAAATCCGCAGCCGGCGGACATTGGAATTACGCGCCCCTGCGGGCGGCACGGTGATCGAATTGGCGGAGGGGTTCGAAGATGGCGGCGCGGTTGAGGCAGGTCAGCTTTTGCTGCGCATTGATCCCGCCGAGGCGCAATCGCTTCGTGATACCGCCGCCGCCGATCTGCGTGAGGCCGAGGCCAATTTCGCCGATGCCGAGCGCGCCTTGATCCTTGCGCGTGAAGATGTGGCTGCTGCCGAGACGCAGGCCGATTTGCGCCGCCGCGCCTTCGAGCGGCAACAAGATCTGGTTGCGCGTGGCGTGGGCAGCGCCGCCGCCGCCGAGACCGCTGAATTGGCAGCAGCCTCTGCCGATCAGGCCGTGCTGTCGCGCAGGCAGGCTTTGGCGCAGGCCGAAACAAGCGTTGATCAAACGCGCCTCTCGATCGAGCGGCGGATGATCTCGCTGGCTGATGCCGAGCGGCGCTTGGCCGATACCGAGCTGCGCGCCGAATTCGCAGGCGTGTTGACGGATGTGAATGTGGTTCAGGGCCGTTTGGTCAATGCCAATGAGCAGATCGCGCAATTACTGGACCCGCAGGCGCTGGAAGTGGCCTTCCGCGTCTCGACCGCGCAATATGCGCGGCTTTTGTCCGACGAAGGCCGCCTGCCTGATGTGCCTGTTTCCGTGCAGCTTGATGTTTTCGGCCTAGACCTTTCGGTGCCTGCGCGTCTTGTGCGCGAAAGCGGTGCGGTGGCCGAGGGGCAATCAGGGCGCCTTCTTTTCGCGCAATTGCTGGAAACCCGAGGGTTCCGCGTGGGTGATTTCGTGACCGTTGCGGTGGAGGAAACGCCGTTGCGCGGCGTGGCCGTTCTGCCCGCAACCGCTTTGAGCAGTAATAATCAGATTCTGGTACTTGGTGAGGAAGACCGCCTCGAAGAGGTCACGGTGACCCTTTTGCGCCGTCAGGGGGATGAAGTGTTTGTTCGTGCGCCCGAGATTTACGGGCGCGAAATTGTTGCAGGCCGTACCCCTGTTCTGGGTGCTGGCATCCGTATTGAGCCGCTCCGCCCCTCGGGCGAGGGCGCAGATGCTCAACCGCAGGTGCCCGAGAATATCGCACTCGATCCCGAACGCCGCGCGCGGCTGATCGCCTTTGTTGAGGGCAACGGTTTCATCCCCGATGATGTGAAGGCGCGCATGCTGGAGCAGTTGAACCAAGATGAGGTGCCGGCACGTATGGTGAACCGCATCGAAGAGCGGATGGGAAGCTGACCGATGCGTGAGTTGCCCCCCTCAGCCAAAGGCGTTCTGTCCTATTTCACGCGCCATAAGACGGCGGCGAATTTGCTTCTTCTTGCGCTGGTGGTGTCGGGGTTACTAGCGATCCCGAATATGCGAGCGCAGTTCTTTCCCGATGTGATCATCGATAGCGTCTCGGTGAATGTGCGTTGGGAAGGCGCAGGGGGCGAGGATGTTGACCGCGCGATTGTCGCGGTCATGGAGCCGACCTTGCTGGCGGTTGAGGGGGTCACGGATTCCGCCGCCACCTCGCGCGAGGGGCAGGCCAGTATTGATCTGGAATTTGAACCCGGTTGGGATATGGCCCGTGCCGCCGATGATGTGCAAACGGCTGTCGATAGTGTCACGGAGTTGCCCGAGGATGCAGATGAACCCGGTGTGCGGCGCGGCGTCTGGCGTGACCGCGTCACCGATGTGGTGATCACAGGGCCCGTGGCCCCCGAACAGCTTGGCCGTTTCGCCGATGAATTTGTGGCACGCCTGTTTGATCGCGGTGTCACGCGTAGCACGATCCGCGGCGTTGCCGCCCCTGAAACCATCGTTGAGGTGCCGACCGCCAATCTGATCCGAAATGATATTTCGATGGCGGATATCGCATCGGCAATCGCAGCGGGTTCCGATACGGCCCCCGCAGGCGAGGTGGATGCCGCCAATGCCCGTATCCGCACGGGCACCGCGCGGCGCAGCGCCGAGGATATCGCCAATATCGCCCTGTCCCGAAATGCGGATGGAACCACGCTGACCATTGGCGATGTCGCCCGTATTGATGTCTCGGGCGTTGATCGGGAGCGCGCCTATTTCGTGGGGGATAACCCCGCAATGTCGATCCGCGTTGACCGCTCGGACCGAGGCGATGCCATTGCCATCCAAGCCCTTGTTCAGGACGTGGCGGATGAGATGCAGCTGACCTTGCCGCAAGGGGTTTCCATTGATCTGATCCGCACAAGGGCCCAGTTTATTTCCGCCCGATTGGATATCTTGCTCGACAACGGGCTGGTAGGCCTCGGGCTGGTGGTTCTGCTGCTGTTTTTGTTCCTGAACGCGCGCACCGCACTTTGGGTTGCAGCCGGTATTCCCGTGGCGATGCTGGCGGCCATTGCGCTGATGTATGTCGCAGGGCTGACGATCAATATGATCTCGCTGTTTGCCTTGATCATCACACTCGGGATTGTGGTGGATGATGCGATTGTGGTGGGCGAGCATGCCGATTTCAGGGCGCGCCAATTGGGCGAGCATCCTGTCGTGGCGGCTGAAAACGCGGCCCGCCGCATGGCGGCCCCCGTTTTTGCCGCGACGCTGACCACGATTCTGGCCTTTGGTGGCTTGGTCTCGATCGGGGGGCGGTTCGGGGATTTGATTGCCGATATCCCCTTCACGGTGATCGTGGTGCTGGCCGCGAGCCTTGTGGAATGTTTCCTCATCTTGCCAAATCACATGGCCCATGCCGTGGCCCATACCGCCAAGGCGCATTGGTATGATTGGCCCTCGCGGCAGGTCAATCGCGGGTTCGAATGGGTGCGCGAGACCGCGTTCCGCCCTGCAATGCGTTGGGTGATCATCGCGCGTTATCCTGTGATGGCCGCAATGATCCTGCTTCTGGCCACGCAGGCCGCCAGCTTTATCCGAGGCGATGTGACATGGCGGTTTTTCAATGCGCCTGAACTGTCCTCGGTCTCGGGGAATTTCGCGATGCTAGATGGCGCCACCCGCGAAGACAGTGTGGCGATGATGCGCGAGATGCAGCGCGCGGCACAGGCCGTGGCCGAGCGCTATGAAGAGGAATACGGACAAAGCCCGATTGACTACGCCTTGGCCGAGGTTGGCGGCAATACAGGCGCGCGGCTCGCCGCTGCCGAAAACAAGGATGCCGATCTTCTGGGGTCTTTGGCGATCGAATTGATTGATGCCGATTTGCGCCCGTATTCCTCCTTTGCCTTTGTAGCGGATCTTCAGGATGAAGTGCGCCAGCTTCCGCAAACCGAAGAGATCAGCTTTCGTGGATGGCGTGGCGGACCGGGTGGCGATGCGATTGATGTCCAGATCACAGGCGCAGGCAGTGACGTGCTCAAACAGGTGGCCGAAGCGATCAAATCCGCCCTTCTGCCCTTTGGCGAGGTGTCGGGGCTGGAGGATAACCTTGCCTATGACCGAGAAGAGCTGAGCCTGACATTGACCCCGCAAGGCGAGGCACTCGGCTTCGAGATCGAAAGCCTTGGCCGCGTGTTGCGCAACCGTTTGGGCGGGATCGAGGCTGCCACCTATGCCGAAGGCGTGCGCACGGCCACGATCCGTGTGGAACTGCCCGAGGGAGAATTGACCGCTGATTTTTTGGATCGGATGCTGTTGCGATCGGGTAGCGGTGAATATGTGCCGCTCTCCGATATCGTGACAGTCGAAAGCCGCACCGGATTTTCGACCATCATTCGCGAAAACGGCCAGCGCGTTGTCTCGGTCACGGGCGATCTGTCCGAGGATGATCCAGCCCGCGCCGAAGAAATCATGACTGAACTGCGCGAGGTGATCCTGCCCGAGATCGAACAACGCTATGGCGTCACGACCCGCCTGTCTGGCTTGGCCGAGCAGGAGCAGGATTTCCTCAGCGATGCGGCAACGGGCTTTATCCTGTGCCTTGTGGGAATTTACCTTGTGCTGGCGTGGGTCTTTTCCAGTTGGACGCGGCCAGCGGTGGTCCTTGCGATCATCCCCTTCGGATTGGTCGGCACGATCTGGGGTCATGCGCTTTGGGATGTGCCGATGTCGATGTTCACGGTTGTAGGCTTGATCGGGATGACGGGGATTATCATCAACGACTCGATCGTCTTGGTGTCGACCATTGATGAATATGGCAAGGAGCAGGGCTGGACCGAGGCCATCATCAACGGCACTGCGGACCGTCTGCGGCCCGTGCTTTTGACCACGCTTACCACCGTTTTGGGCCTTACGCCGCTGCTATACGAGACGTCTTCGCAGGCGCAATTCCTCAAGCCGACGGTGATCACGCTGGTCTATGGTTTGGGCTTTGGCATGTTGATTGTGCTGTTGCTTGTGCCGTCGCTTCTGGCGGCACAGCAAGATATCTCGACGCAGATCCGCGCGCTGCGCCGCGTCTTTGGTGGCGCGCGGCGTATCCCTGAGGTGGCCGCAGGTTTGGGCGGTATCGCTGTGGCGCTGGCCCTTTTTTGGGCGGCCACATTGGGCAGCTATCTCGTCACAGGGGCCGCATTCGGGCCTGTGGCTGATCGTTTGCCAAGTTCAGGCGGTGCCGTCTTTGGCGTCTTCGTGCTTGGCAGCGCGCTGATTATTCTGGCGGGATGGGGCATTGGCCTTGTCAGGCGCAGCATGTCTGCCTCCCGCGAGATGCCCTAGCCTGAGCAGCCCTGAAGCTCGACCGCACCTTGGCTTCCGATCACTGTAAAGCGCAGGCTGGATCGGTCCAGCGCGAAGGGGCGGGAATTGGGGGGCACGATATCGGCGCTGGCGGTGATGCGGGGTCCATCTCGTGTCAGCTCGGCCTCGGAGACCCAGACACCCTGCATCGGGAATTCAACCACCATGGCCTCGTCCTGCCCAAGGGATGGCATCTCGAGCGTCACTTCGACGCGCATCCCATCCGAGATTGGCGCGATGGCGCATTGCACAGCCGAGGCACCCGCTTCAAGCGCGGTCATCGGGCGATCAGATAGGGCGGCCATAATCTGCGGGTCGGGGCTGACCCCGACAGGTGGCAAAAGAGCTTCAAGATCAATCGTGACGGGAACGCAGACATCTTGGCAAACGCCAAGCTCAACCTCGCCCTCCATCTGGATTTCGCCTGTTTCATCGACCAGCAATTCCAGCGGCAGGATCACCCGACCATCATAGCCGATCGAGCGCATCCCGTTGATCGTGAACACCTGTGGCGCAGGCCAATGGATCGCCATGCCATCAATACCGCTGGCACCCGAAAAGCTTAAGACAGGCGGGATGCCACTTTCACCAGGCGCGCGCCAATAGGTCTTCCATCCATCGGCCAGCGTGATTTCAAGCGCGGCCATGTGATGCCCGTTTTCCAGACGCCACCCTTCCAGCATGCGAACCGATACGATCTCGTCCTGCGATTGCGTCTGCCATTCCGCAAAAGCGGGGCCTGAGAGCGCAAGGGCGGCGGTGAAGGAAAGGAGGCTTTGTCTGATCATGGCATTCAGCTAGCCATCACGGCGGTAAATGAAAAGTCACGTTTCAGAGACTCCCCGTCATTGTCACTCAAGCGTGACCCTTGCAACAACTGCAGGACCTGCGCAGAGTATTGGCCATGACGCGCTTGAACATTCAATCCAGCGATCTGACAGGTAAGCTCCTGATCGCCATGCCGAGCATGGGCGACCCGCGTTTTGTGGCCAGCGTGATTTATATTCTGGCCCATAACGAAGATGGCACGATGGGGTTGGTCGTGAACAAGCCACTCTCCGAGGTGAGTTTTTCTGATATTCTGGGGCAGTTGAATATCTCCTGTGCCAATCCTGTTGATGATATGGGCATCTTTTACGGTGGCCCCGTTGAGCCGGGACGCGGTTTTGTGCTGCATTCGGGCGAGTATCGCCGCCTGCAGGGGGCTGCTGATCGCGATAAGGGCGGTGGGTCCATCGAGGTGAATGAGCAGTTTTCCATGACCTCGACCGTGGATGTTCTGGAAGATATCGCCCTTGGGACAGGCCCCAAACAGGCGCTTGTGATGCTTGGCTATTCTGGTTGGGGGGCGGGCCAGCTTGAGGCTGAACTGGCCCAGAATGCATGGCTGACCAGTGATGCAACGCCTGAACTGGTGTTCGGCACGGCGCAGGAGGCGAAATGGCAGGCAGCGGTTGAAAGCCTTGGCATTGACCCGCGCATGCTCTCGGCGACCGGAGGCCGTGCCTAAGCGCGAGGGGCCGCCGCGCGTCTGAGGCGGTCATTGATCGCGCGGCCAAGCCCCGTCTCGGGCAGGGGGGCAAACGCGATTCTATCTCGCCCCGCTCCATGCGCCAAAGCGTCGGCAGCATGCAGCATGGCGAAAAGATTGGCGGCAGCCTCAATCAAATCCGCGGTCTCGGATAAGGTGAAATCGGCCGAACCCTTGGCCCCGAATGCCACCCGCACCGCGCTGGTGTCAGACAGATCGCTGTTCAATCGCACCGCGACGCGGGGTGCGTAATGGCTGGATAGCTGACCAGGGGCCTGAACTTTCCCAGGTGTGGTATCGGTGGCCAAAGGCCCTGTGAGGCGCTCGATCCCCTCGCGCGCAATGCCGCCTTCGCGCAAGAGGCGGGCACCGTGCGAGTCAGGGGCAAGGATGGTCGATTCCAGACCGACCGTGCAGGGCCCGCCATCCAGAATGGCCGCAAGCTTTGACCCAAGCCCGTCTTTGACATGCGCGGCGGTGGTCGGGCTGATCCGCCCCGATGGATTGGCCGAAGGGGCCGCGAGAGGGCCACCGAAGTCCCGCAGCAGCGCCTGTGCCACAGGATGGGCCGGCATGCGGATCGCGACCGTATCCAGCCCCGCACTGACAAGCGGGGAAAGCCCATGACCATCGCGCAAAGGCAGAACCAAGGTCAGCGGGCCGGGCCAAAAGGCTTTGGCCAAGGCATGAGCCGCGTCATTCATCACCGCGATCCTTTCAACCGCGTCCATGTCTGGTAAATGAACGATTAAGGGGTTGAAATGCGGGCGGCCCTTTGCTTCGAAAATACGGGCGCAGGCGGTGTCGTTGCAGGCATCTGCGGCCAAGCCGTAAACCGTCTCGGTCGGCATCGCGACCAGATCACCACCGCGCAACATCTTGGCCGCGCGAGTGATATTCTCGGCGGTGTTGTGCAAGATTACTGGTCGCTCATGAGGCATCGGTGACGTAACGTATGGGTTGAAGGGCAGGGGATGGGCTTTCTACCTAGGCCCTGAAACAGATCAAGCACATAGCGGCTTGCGCAAGGCCTGCCAAGCCTGCGCCGCGCCGTGCAACGGGAGAATGACCCAATGCCTTATCGCGCCCCTCTGTCCGAAATTGAATTTATGCTGGATCATGTGGTGGGCATGAACCGCGTGGCCGAGACCGAATTATTCGCCGAAGCCTCGCCCGAGACAGTGCGTGCTATCCTGTCCGAGGCGGGCAAGATGTGTGAAGACGTGCTCAGCCCGCTGCAACGCATTGGTGACCTGCATCCAGCCAAGTTGGAAAATGGCGTTGTGCGTACTTCTCCGGGGTTTGGGGAAGGGTATCGTGCGATTGCTGAGGGTGGCTATGTGGCCATCACCGCCTCGCCTGAATTTGGCGGATTGGGCTTGCCGCAAAGCGTGGCCACGGCGGTGAATGAAATGATCGGCTCGGCCTGCCTGTCCTTGCAGTTGAACCCTTTGATGACCCAAGGCCAGATCGAAGCGCTGGAACATCATGCCAGTGATGAGATCAAGGAACTCTATCTTCCCAAATTGGTTTCGGGTGAATGGTGCGGAACGATGAACCTAACCGAGCCTCAGGCAGGATCGGATGTCGGTGCGCTGACCTCGAAGGCCGAGGATAACGGCGATGGCACCTATGCGATTTCGGGCCAGAAGATTTACATCTCTTGGGGGGATAATGATTTCTCCGAGAATGTCTGTCATCTGGTGCTCGCGCGTTTGCCAAATGCGCCCGCAGGGACCAAAGGCATTTCGCTGTTTCTCGTGCCAAAGCGGCTGCCGGATGCGCAGGGCAATGCGGGCGTCGCCAATACGCTCAAAGTGGTCAGCCTTGAGCATAAATTGGGCCTGCACGGATCGCCCACTTGTGTGATGCAATATGATGGCGCAACAGGTTGGATGATTGGCGAGCCGCATAAAGGCATGGCTGCGATGTTCACCATGATGAATAACGCGCGGCTTGGTGTGGGGGTCCAGGGCCTCTCGGTGGCTGAGGCCGCTTATCAACACGCGTTGGCCTTTGCCTCCGAGCGTAAGCAGGGGCGCGGCATGGTGGAGGGGGGCACAGGCACAATCCTTGATCATGCCGATGTGCGCAGGATGCTTGCAGGCATGAAAGCACAGGTCTTTGCCGCCCGCGCAATCGCGCTTGATCTGGCTGTGTCGATTGATCTGGCCCGCGCTACGGATGACGCGGCCATGAAGGCGCGCGCTGCATTCCTCACCCCGATCTGCAAAGCCTATGGCACCGAAACGGGTATCGCGGTGTCAAATGAAGGCGTTCAGGTGCATGGTGGTATGGGGTTTGTCGAGGAAACGGGCGCTGCCCAATTCTTGCGGGATGTGCGCGTAACAGCGATCTATGAAGGTACCAATGGCATTCAGGCGATGGATCTGGTCGGGCGCAAGATGATGGATGGCGGTGACGCAGCCATAAGCCTGATCGACGAGATCGAAGAGACGGCCCGCAATGCCGAAAACGCCCCTCTGGCGGAGGCCGCCCAAGCCTTGCGCAGCGCGACCGAGCGGTTGGTCTCGCTTCAGATGAATGACCGCTTTGCGGGTGCTGTGCCCTATTGCATGGCTTTTGCCACTGCTCTTGGCGCGCATTACCACCTGCGGGCATCGCTTGCGCAAGGAGAGGGCAGTATGCATAGCCGCTTGGCGCAGGTCTTTGTCGCGCGGCATCTGCCCAAGGTTGCGGGCTGGCTGGTTGAGGCAGGCCATGGCGCGGCTGATCTCTACGCTCTCTCACCAGAAGATTTCGCAGCGTGATCCGGTATCCGCATGAGACCCCGCCTGCCATTGGTGAAGCCATTGAGGTGGCCGATGGTATCTTGTGGCTGCGCCTGCCGCTGCCCATGGCGCTTGATCATGTGAATGTCTATGCGCTGCGCGAGGCTGACGGCTGGACCATCATTGATACGGGCATGAAGACCCGCAAATGCCTTGCCGCATGGGAGGCCTTGCTGGCAGGCCCGCTTGAAGGCGCGCCGGTCACCCGCGTGATCCTGACCCATCATCACCCCGATCATGTGGGGCTCGTCGGCTGGTTTCAGGACCGCGGGGCCGAGCTTGTATCGACCAGAACGGCGTGGCTGTTTGCGCGCATGTTAACGCTGGATGAAGAGGCCGCCCCATCGGATCAAGCCGTTGCCTTCTGGCGCGCCTCGGGGATGAGCGCCGAGATTCTGGACAAACGCTTGGCCGAGCGGCCTTTCAATTTCGCCGATATCGTTCACCCGATGCCTGTTGGGTTTACCCGTATCACTGAGGGTGACCGCATCGAGATGGGCGGGCGACACTGGATTGTGCGTTTGGGGGACGGGCATGCCCCCGATCACGCGACCTTCTGGGCCGAGGATGAGCCGTTGGTAATTGGCGGTGATCAGCTTTTGCCGTCGATCTCGGCCAATCTCGGGGTTTATCCGACCGAGCCGATGGCGGACCCCGTCGATGAGTGGCTGCAATCCTGCCATCGGTTCGTGCCCCATGCCCATGAGGATCAATTGGTTTTGCCCGGACATAAGCTGCCTTTTACGGGGCTGCCGGATCGGCTTGATCAAATGATCCAGAACCATCACGGCGCGCTTGAGAGGTTGCGCGCGCATCTGGCCGCCCCGCGCACAGCCGTGGAATGCTTCCCGCCCTTGTTCAAACGCGAGGTGGATGAAGGCACTTATGGTTTGGCCTTGGTCGAGGCGATGGCCCATCTCAATCATTTGCTGGCTTTGGGGGAGGTTACGCGGGAAATGCGGGAGGATGGCGCTTGGGTTTGGCAATTGGGCGATGCGCAGGCCTCCCTCTAGCACTGCGGCGCTTTGCATCGCTTGGGTGGGCGTGACACGGGCTTGGAAATTCGTTATCGACTCAGCCAGAGAAAAATCGACCAGAGCTTGGAGATGAGAATGGCTGATAAAGAACATAAGCACGGTGAAATGGATACCACCGAGCAAGAAAAGACCTTTGACGGTTTCATGAAGTGGTCCACAAATGTTGGCCTTTTCGCGATTGGCGTCGTGATCTTTATGGCTCTGTTCGCACGGTAATGTTGCGTCGGGTTTTGTTAGGGGTTTTTGCTGCGGTGGCCCTTGCGGGCTGCGCGGCTGATCCTGTTTGGGCCCCTGATGAACAAATCGCCGCCGCCGCCTATCGTGCGCCGGGTCCAACGCGCGTGACGCTGATGACAATGGTCAGCAATTCAACGGGCTCTGGCGGGCATTCGGCATTGATGATCGATGGCGCACAGCGCCTAATTTTCGACCCTGCGGGCAGCTGGTATCACCCACAAGCGCCTGAGCGGAATGACGTGATCTTTGGCATGTCCCCGCAGCTTTTTGATTTTTACATGGATTACCACGCGCGCGAGACCTACCACGTGGTTGTTCAGGAAATTGATGTGTCCCCCGAAGTCGCGGCCTCGCTGTCGCAACGTGTTCAGGCCTTTGGCGCGGTGCCAAATGCGCAATGCTCACGGGCGATCTCGACCGTTTTGTCGCAAACCCCCGGGTTTGAAAGCATGTCGGTCAGCTGGTTCCCATTGCGCACAATGGAAAACTTCGCCGAATTGCCGGGTGTGCGGACCAGCCAAGTGTTTGATGATGATTCCGATGACAATCTCGAATTGCTTCAAAGGCAGGCCCGCTTGGCCAATCAGGCCGCGATACTCGAGAGCATCTCGCAATAGGGGCAGCGGCCTTTTTCCCAGCCATCAAGACAACAAAAAACCCCCGGGCCATCGGCGCGGGGGCATCTTTGTCTGCGGCTAGGCCGCAAAGCTCGCATGTCGAATGGACTTCAGAGAAGACCTTCGCGCTGCAATTTCTTCCGTGCCAGCTTACGGGAACGACGAATCGCTTCGGCCTTCTCGCGTGCTTTCTTAACGGAGGGTTTTTCGTAATGCTGCTTGAGCTTCATTTCACGAAAAACGCCTTCGCGCTGAAGTTTTTTCTTCAGTGCGCGGAGCGCTTGATCGACATTATTGTCGCGAACACTTACCTGCATGTGGTGTCACCACCTTTCTAGGTTTGAGTTGCAGAATTGCAGGAAGTGGCCACATAGCAAAGCTGCGCTAGCTTGTAAAGCGAAGCTGGACGCAAGACATCGGAGGTTCTCATGACCGAGTTGAAAGACCAAATTCTGGATGCAGCCCTTATGCATGTGCCATTTGACGGCTGGTCCAACGCGACCCTTATAGCCGCTGCTGCTGACGCGGGCGCGGATGAGGCGACCGCCAAGGTGTTGTTCCCACGGGGCGGTGTCGATCTTGCGCTTGCCTTTCATCAGCGCGGCGATGCGCAGATGGTTGCGCAGATCAAGCAGGCCAATCTCTCGGATATGCGGTTTCGCGACAGAATCGTTTTTGCGCTGCGCACGCGTCTCGAAATTGCCGAGGCTGATAAGGAGGCCGTGCGCCGTGGCAGCACGCTCTTTGCCTTGCCAATCCATGCCGCTGATGGCGCAAAAGCCGTTTGGGGCACCTGTGATGCGATCTGGGATGCGCTTGGTGATCCGTCGGAAGATTTCAACTGGTACACCAAACGCGCGACCCTTTCGGGGGTCTATTCCTCAACGGTGCTTTACTGGCTGGGGGATCAATCGCTGGAGCATGAAGCAACATGGGCTTTCCTTGATCGTCGGATCGAGAATGTGATGCAATTCGAGAAGGTCAAAAAGCAGGTCAGTGACAGCAAGCTGCTCAAACCTCTGCTTGCGGGGCCAAACTGGCTGTTGAGCAAGGTCAAAGCCCCTGCCAAGATGCGGCCTACAGATATGCCGGGGTATTGGTCCCCGCAGCAGGAGCCTTCCGAGAAATAGGCCCGCCAATAGGAAAGACGCATCATGCCCCAGACTGCGACCATGAAAGCCATCGAGATCAGTGAAGCGGGTGGCCCCGAAGTTTTGGTCCCAGTGGAGCGGGCGCGGCCTGTGCCCTCGGCAGAGCAAATCCTGATCGAGGTGCATTATGCGGGCGTCAATCGCCCCGATGCCTTGCAGCGTGCTGGCAGCTACGCGCCGCCCGCAGGTGCCTCCGATCTGCCTGGGCTAGAGGCTTCGGGCATTGTCGTGGCTGTGGGGGCTGGTGTTAGCAAATGGAAAATCGGGGATGCGGTTTGTGCCCTGTTGCCAGGCGGCGGCTATGCCGAATATGCCGTGACCCATCAGGATCATGCGCTGCCTATCCCTCAGGCCATGCCGATGGATCAAGCCGCCGCCCTTTGTGAGACCTATTTCACCGTTTGGAGCAATGTCTTCATGCGCGGTGGCCTGCGCTCTGGCGAGCGGTTCTTGGTGCATGGTGGGTCCTCTGGCATTGGCACGACTGCGATCCAATTGGCCCATCACTTTGGTGCACGGGTTTTTGCAACCGCTGGCTCGGATGAAAAATGTGCCGCTTGCACGGCGCTTGGCGCTGAGAGAGCCATCAATTACCGCGAACAGGATTTTGTTGAGATCCTGCGGGCCGAAGGCGGGGCCAATTTGATCCTTGATATGGTCGGCGGAGATTACCTGCCGCGTAATGTCTCTGCTTTGGCGGATGATGGTCGCTTGGTCCAGATTGCCTTTTTGCAAGGCCCCAAGGTTGCTTTGAACTTCGCCCAGATGATGATGCGACGGCTGACTTTGACAGGCTCGACCTTGCGCCCGCAATCAGATGCCGCAAAAGCCGCAATCGCCGATGAATTGGCAGCCCATGTCTGGCCATTGCTGGATGCGGGGCGGATCGGCCCTGTGATGGATAGCGAGTTTGCCTTGAACGAGGCCGCCGCCGCCCATAGCCGCATGGAAAGCTCGGCGCATATCGGGAAGATCGTACTCAAGGTCGGCGGCTGACCGCCGCGCCTTACTCCGCATTACCGTTTCGTTACATTATCGGCACAAAGCTGTGACCTATGCTGGCTAGCGTGCCTCTCGCAGGGGCGCGGCCTGATTCTTTCCCGCGCTCTGGATTTTGGCAATTGACCAGTCTCAGGAGAGCAAAAATGAAAGACGTTGAACAGCACAAGATGTCCGCAGATGAGTGGGATGAAGTGAATTTCCCGCGCTCTGAGCATAATGATTTCGATGATGTCGTCGAGCGCGCCTTGTCACGCCGTGGTTTCTTGGGCGGTGTTCTGGCCTTTGGTTCGGGCGCCGCTGTTATGGGCGCTGGCATGCTGAAGGGCAGCTCCGCTCTCGCACAGCCCGCCTCGCGTTTCCCCTTCACCCCGATCGCCACGCAAACGGATAACACCATCCATGTGCCCGAGGGCTATAGCTGGAAAACGCTTGTACGTTGGGGCGACCCGCTTTTCTCCGATGCCGAGGGTGCCTTTGACCCTGCAACGGGTGTTCCTCTCGAGGCGTCTGAGCGTGTATTCGGTGAAAACACCGATGGCATGGAACTGTTCAATGTAGACGGTTCTGAAGTCATCGTTGTGAACAGCGAATATGTGAACCCTGACATCAACCTCCCCCATACCGAAGATGGCATGCCAACTTCGGCTGATGATGTGCGGATGCTGCAAAACTTTCAGGGCGTTAGTGTCATGGAAGTGGCAGAAGGTGCCGATGGTTGGGCCGTTGTTGTCGACAGCCCTTATAACCGCCGTATCCACCACAACACCCCAATGACCTTCTCTGGTCCTGCGGCAGGGCATGACCTGCTCAAGACAGAAGCTGACCCAACTGGGATGTCCTCGCTTGGCACATTCAACAATTGTGGGTCTGGCCGCACACCTTGGGGCACCTATCTGACCTGCGAAGAAAACTTCAACGGGTATTTCGGTGCAGCCTCGGAGGTTTCCGCTGACGCTGAGGTGCTTGACGGGTTCCGCCGCTATGGCGTTCGGACTTCGGTTGAGCCAGGGCGCTACAACTACCATGGGTTTGACGCGCGTTTCGACGTGGCCACCAACCCCAATGAGCCGCATCGCGCGGGCTATATCGTGGAAATCGACCCTGCCGATCCTGAAAGCACGCCGATCAAGCATACCGCTTTGGGCCGCTTCAAGCATGAGAACGCCGCCTATGGTATCGCGGCTGATGGCCGTGTCGCTGTCTATATGGGCGATGATGAGCGTGGCGAGTTTATGTATCGCTGGTTGAGCCGCGATGCCTATGTGCCTGGTGGCGATACTTCGACGCTGCTGGTTGAGGGCGAGCTTTCGGTTGCAGTCTTCGAGGATGATATGTCGGGTCGTTGGGTTCCGCTGACCCCTGCCTCCACCGGTATGGATGCCGCAAGCATCTCGATCTTCACGCGTATGGCCGCTTCTGCTGTGGGTGCAACCACGATGGACCGCCCTGAATGGATCGCGGTGCATCCAAATGCGGCCGAGGCCTATTGCTGCCTGACCAATAACTCGCGTCGTGGTGTGATCAATGACGATGGCACAGTGCGCACCAATGCGGGCGGTGACCCGATGACGGTGAATGCTGTTAACCCGCGCGACACCAACCGTTACGGTCAGATCGTGCGCTGGCGTCCTGCAGGGGGCGATCATGGCGCAGCCGAGTTCGCTTGGGACCTCTATGTCATGGCGGGCAACCCGACTGTGGCTGACGGCCCGAATGCTGGTTCCGCAAACATCAATGAGGGCAACCTGTTCAACTCGCCTGACGGTATGGTCATCGATTCCACTGGCCTGATCTGGATCCAGACCGATGGTAATGACAGCAATGAAGAGGAATTTGCTGGCATGGGCAACAACCAGATGCTTGCGGGTGATCCTGTCACTGGCCGGATTGAGCGCTTCATGACGGGCCCTAAGGGCTGTGAAGTTACAGGCCTGTGCTGGTCCTCGGATCGTCGCACCATGTTCGTTGGTATCCAGCATCCAGGTGATGATGGTGGCGACTGGCCTGATCACGGCGGTTCGCTTGCGCGCTCCTCGGTCATTGCGATCAAGCGCGACGATGAAGGCCTCGTTGGTTAATCATCACTGCATGTAGAAAATCAGGTGCGCGCCCTAACAGGGCGCGCACTTTTCTTTTCAGCGCCTGCCCTAGGCCTTAGGCCCGAAGGCCTGCCACCCCGCATAGAGCCTTGTGAATGTGGTCAGAAGGCAGGCGGCTGCAAAGAGATAGGAGAGAATCGGAAAGCCAGCGGGCCAAAGGCAGAAGGCCACAAATAGCGCGATCGTCTCGGCCCCTTCCGTGAGGCCGCCCAAATAGTAAATTCCCTTGGATGGGTAGTCACTTGCCGCTAACCCCCGCCGCTCCGCGATGATCGAGAAGGCAAGAAAGGACGCGCCCGTGCCAATGAAGCTGGCGATCAGAATGGCTGCGGGTAGGGCGTTTACCTCAGGCGCAGCAACCGCAAAGCCAAGCGGAAAGGCCGCGTAGAACAGAAAATCCAAGGTAATATCCAGAAACGCCCCGCGATCGGTTGGTGCGGTCAGCCGCGCGACTGCTCCGTCCAGACCATCCGCCAATCTGTTGAGAAGCAGCAGGACCAAGGCCAGCCAGAAGGCTTGGGCACAGACAGCCAGACAGGCCGCGATGCCTAACGCGAACCCTGCAATACTGATCTGATCTGCACTGACGCCGCGCGCCGCCAGCCAATGGGCGGGGGGCTGCAACAGGCGGCGCTGAAAGGGAAGGATCGCGGCATCGAACATGTTGGCTCAACTCTGTTGGCTAATCTCGGATACCAAGTCTACGACCTGCCCCAGATCCTGCAATTCACGGTAGCGTGCATGACCTTCGGGGGCTTCTGCGCGCTCCAATTCCCAAATCAGCCCATGGGGCACATAGACCCCCCAAGCGCCGGCCTCGATTGCGGGCACCACATCGGATTTCATGGAATTGCCGACCATCATGGCGTTTTGTGGCCCGTCCCCATGCGTGCCAAAGGCGCGGTGATAGATGGCGGGCGTTTTCTCCGACACGATTTCAACGCCGTGAAAGAAATCTCCCAACCCTGATTGCGCCAGTTTGCGCTCCTGATCCAGCAGATCGCCCTTGGTGATCAGCACCAATTGGTACGTTTCGGCCAGAATGCGGACGGCATCTTCGGCATGGGGCAGAAGGTGGATGGGATGGGCCAGCATCTCTTGCCCTGCGCTGAGCAATTCACCGATCACGCTGGCAGGCACTTTTTGATCGGTCACTTCAATCGCGGTCTCGATCATCGAGAGCATGAAGCCCTTGATCCCGAATCCGTAGCGCCCGATATTTCGGCGCTCAGCCGCAAGGAGGCGGTCATGCAAATGGTCGCTATCGGTGTAATCAGCCAGCAATTCGGCAAAACGGGCCTGTGTGACGCGAAAAAAGTGCTCGTTCTGCCACAAAGTGTCATCCGCATCGAAACCGATTGTTTGCAACTTTTGCGGCATCCTGCAATCACTCCTGAGGGGTGATGAAATGCCCCTCTTTTCTGAATCATCTATCGGCTTATATAGTGACCCTGATCAAGAGGCCACGAACCCTTCGGAGACGTGATGGCACCCGCAAACTGGACGATGATGACTGACAAGCCCGATGATGAGGGCGATACAAAGCTCATCACAAAGCCAAAAGAGAAAACGCAGCGGCCGCCGATGTATAAGGTGCTGCTGCTGAATGATGATTTCACACCCATGGAATTCGTGGTCCATGTGCTTGAGCGCTTCTTTGCGATCTCGCATGCGCAATCGGTTGAGATCATGTTGACCGTTCACAAGAAGGGGGTGGCTGTTGTCGGCGTCTTCTCCTATGAGATTGCCGAAACCAAGGTTGCCCAAGTGATGGATTTCGCCCGCCGCAACCAGCACCCGCTGCAATGCACGATGGAGAAAGAGGACTGACAGGCTCAGTCGCTCGAAACCCCTTATCATGACACCAGACCGTTGGATCACCGCGCTTGAAAGCGGCGCTTTGCTTTTGCCTGATGCAGGCCGCGTGCTTGTGATGCGCGCCCGTGGCGATGCGCGGCTTGAGGCTTTCGGCGCTGAACGTGTGTTGGCGGTGCAAAGCTTCTTCCCCGATCATGCGCGGCTGACAGCCCGTGGTTTTAAAACTGTGGCCGAGATGGACGCCTCAAATGCGCCCGATATCGCGGCGGCCCTGATCCAGATCGTCAAATCCAAGGCCGATACGCTGAATGCATTGGCGGAGGCTGTTGTTCTGACCCGCCCCGGTGGGGTTATTTTGGTCGATGGACAAAAGGGCGAAGGGATCGAGTCGATCCTGAAAGAAATCAAGAAATTGCTGCCAGTCGAGGAGGTCCTCTCCAAGGCGCATGGCAAATTATTTTGGTTTGAACGCCCCGAAACGCTGCCCGAGCAAATCATCAACTGGATCGCCGAGCCTGCCGAGATTGAGGGTGGCTATATCGTCCCTCCGGGCGGGTTCTCGGCGGATCATGCGGACCCCGGATCGGAACTGCTGGTGGCATTGGTGCCCGCCCTGAAAGGCCGCGTTGCCGATCTTGGCGCGGGCTGGGGCTTTATCGCGGCCAATCTTCTGGATGAACAGGAAAGCATCCAATCGCTTGATTTGATCGAGGCGGATTGGCGCGCGCTGGAGGCGGCCCGCGTGAATATCGAGGATGAACGCGCGGCGTTTTTCTGGGATGATGCCCGCAGTTTCAAACCGAGCGAGCTTTATGACGCCGTGGTGTGCAACCCGCCCTTCCATACAGGCCGCGAGGCCGACCCCGCTTTGGGGCGCGCGTTCATCGCGGCCGCCTCGCGGCTGTTGAAACCCTCGGGTCAGTTTTTCATGGTGGCGAACCGCCATTTGCCTTATGAGGCAGCGCTGAAAGACCATTTCGGCACAGGCAAGATGCTGGCCGAGATACAGGGATACAAACTCTACCAAGCAGGCAAGCCCGTGCGGGCGCGTCGCTGATCTGAACCAAGCAAGGCCAGACGGAGAACCCAATGTCTCTATCCATCCAAGGTAAAACTGCGATTGTGACAGGTGCCGCCAATGGCATCGGTCTGGCGATTGCGCGCCATTTTGTTGAACGTGGTGCGAATGTCATGTTCGCGGATCGTGACGAGGGGCGGCTTGCCGATGAATGCGGCGCGCATGAAGAAGACCAAGCCGAGAATGTGCGCTTCTTTGCGGGCGATCTGCGCGAGAAGCTGACCATCGCCAACCTGATCTCGGCCACGATCGACGCCTTCGAGCGCATTGATATTCTGGTCAATGCCAGCCGTCAGATCGTTTTGACAGATGCGCTCGACCCGTCTGATCAATCTGTCGAGGCGATGCTGGACCAAAACATGTTCACAGCGCTTCGATTGTCTCAGGCGGTGTCCAAGCGCATGATTGCGCAGGCGGAGGCCGAAGGGAACGCCGAAGGTAGCGCCGGCTCGATTGTGAATTTATCTTCGATCGCCGCGCAGCGCACGCATCCCCAATTGCTTGGCTATTCGATCAGTGAAGCCGCGCTTGAACAAGCCACGCGCGGGCTGGCCGTGGCGCTTGCTCCGCATAAAATTCGGGTGAATGCCGTGGCCTTCGGCTCGATGATGTCGGCAAGCCTTCAGGATAGTTTGTCCGAGACCGATGGTCTGCGGAAGGAAATCCAGCAATGCACGCCTTTGGGCCGAATTGCCTCCGCCCGTGAGGTGACAGGTGCGGTTCAGTTTCTTGCCTCAGACGGGGCAAGCTTCATCACGGGTGAGATCCTGACCGTTGATGGCGGGCGCACTCTGCTTGATAATGTGACAAGCGCCGCGCATTGACCACGTAGCGACCAGCCTGCCCCTATTTGAAACAAAAAGCCCCGCTCGGATATTCGAGCGGGGCTTTTTGTTAATTTGGAAGACGTGCGCGACCGATTACTGGTCGTCATCACCTTCATCATCGCTGCTTGCGGGCAGATTGAACAGGCTATCCGCATCGACAGGCTTGCTGTCTTTCTCTTCCTCATCGTCTTCATTGCCCGAGAGGGTGAATGTCTCAAGGCCTGTGATCGAAGAGGGCATTTTCGGCTCTTCGTCACCTGCAAGGCTCTGCTCGGTCGAGACCAGCTTGCGGCGCTCATCATCGCTCATGACAGTGCCTTCGGCGGCGCGCTTGGCATTGGCTTTTTGCACGGCAGCGTCGAGTTCGGATTGTTTGCACAAGCCCAAGGCCACGGGATCAATCGGCTGGATGTTCGAGATGTTCCAATGTGTCCGCTCGCGGATGGCCTGAATGGTCGGCTTGGTGGTGCCCACCAGTTTCGAGACTTGCGCGTCGGTCAGCTCAGGGTGGAACTTCACCAGCCACAAGATCGATGCAGGGCGATCCTGACGCTTGGACAGGGGGGTGTAGCGCGGGCCACGGCGCTTTTCTTCGCCAACGGAGGCAGGGTTGAATTTCAGCTTCAGCTGATAAGCGGGGTTTTCTTCCGCCTTGGTGATTTCTTCTTGGGTCAGCTGGTTATTGGCAATCGGGTCAAAGCCTTTGACACCTTGTGCCACATCGCCATCCGCAATGCCTTGGACTTCCAATTCATGCAGGCCGCAGAACTCCCCGATCTGCTTGAAGTGAAGCGTGGTGTTATCCACGAGCCAAACGGCTGTGGCTTTTGCCATGATTGGTTTATTCATGTCTTGGCTCCTTGAAGAAGATACAACTCGGACGTGCCGATAAAACGGCTGCGGAGGGTCTCCGCGGTTCCTCGATTTCGGGGAAGTTGGCAGCTATATAGGCGAGAGCAGGGCGAAGGGGAAGAGGGAATGATACGAGCATTAAGGGCAGCACTTTTGATCGGGCTTGTCGCTATGCCCATTTCAACGGCCAAGGCCGAGGGCGAGCGCGCTGGCGATTTTGATTATTACGTCATGGCCTTGAGCTGGACACCGACATGGTGTGCGCTTGAAGGTGACGCGCGCGAAAGCGAGCAATGCGAGGCGGGGCAGGGCTATGGCTTCACGCTGCACGGGCTTTGGCCGCAATATGAAGAGGGCTGGCCAAGCTATTGCCCCAGCTCCGAGCGCCCGCCATCGCGCGGCATGACGGGCGATATGGTCGATATCATGGGCTCAAGCGGGTTGGCTTGGCACCAATGGCGCAAGCATGGGGTTTGCTCGGGCCTTGAGGCTGCGGATTACTTCGCTTTGTCGCGCTTGGCCTATGAGAGCGTGACGCGCCCTGACCTGCTGCGCCAAGTGACGCGGGATGTGCGCCTGCCCGCCCGTGTCATTGAAGAGGCCTTCTTGGAGGAGAATGAGGCGCTCTCGGCCGATATGCTGACAGTGACCTGCCGTTCTGATCGGGTGCAGGAAGTGCGCATCTGCCTAACGCGCGATCTGGAACCAAGAGAATGCGGCCGCGATGTCCGCCGCGATTGCAGCTTGCAAGACGCGCTTTTTAGCCCGATGCGCTAGGCGGCGACAAGTTGAGGGCGGCTATCCGAATTCGGATTGATACTGGTGGCAGTGTTCGTCCTCGGTCCAATTTGGGGGCAGGAC
Source organism: uncultured Paracoccaceae bacterium (assembly GCA_965656935.1). GTDB lineage: Bacteria > Pseudomonadota > Alphaproteobacteria > Rhodobacterales > Rhodobacteraceae > M30B80. The sequence continues at coordinate 127,523 of CBFHMG010000005.1, read as the reverse complement.
CGAGGACTTTTGCACTGAGGGGGACCAGTTCTGGGTGGGTCCCAACAGCGTTAGTGGGTTTTGGCCTGCGGCCTCGGCCTTCTTATGGCATCCACCTTGTCCGAGCTCGGCTTTGGTAGATCGGGCGAGTAGCGGCGATGGGAAATGGAAAATGAACCGCGCCTCTCCTGTGGAAGGCAACGGTGGTAGGGGGGTGCGTCTTAGCGGTTTGAGGCCTGTCGAAAGTGTGGCCTTTGACCTCTTAAGATCAGAAGGATTTTCGCGCGCGTAGGGCTGCGGAAATGGTGCCATCATCGAGGTAATCCAGCTCGCCCCCGATGGGCACGCCTTGCGCCAGCGACGAGACCGCAACCCCCATCGTTTCCAACTCGCCCGCGATATAATGCGCGGTGGTTTGGCCATCGACAGTGGCGTTAAGTGCAAGGATAACTTCCGAGATCGCCTCGGAGGTGATCCGGTCGATCAGTTTCGGGATGCGCAGATCTTCCGGCCCGATGGCATCAAGGGCCGAGAGGGTGCCACCAAGCACATGATAGCGCCCTTGAAAGGCTTGCCCGCGCTCCATCGCCCAAAGATCGGCAACATCCTCGACCACGCAGATCTGGCCGTTCATTCGCTTTTCCGAGCTACAGATATCGCAGATATCGCCAGTGCCGATATTACCGCAATTCAGGCATTCGCGCGCGGTTTCGGCCACGCGGGCCATGCTCTCGGATAGGGGGCGCATCAGCGCCCCGCGCTTTTTGATAAGTTGCAACACGGCACGCCGCGCCGAGCGGGGCCCAAGCCCCGGAAGCCGCGCCATCATATCAATTAGCGCTTCGATCTCGCGTGTCGCATCGGCCAAGATGGTGCCTCAGAAGGGCAGGTTCATGCCAGCGGGCAGACCCATGCCTTCGGTCAGTTTCTGCATCTCTTCCTGACTGCGTTCGGCCGCGCGTTTCTGCGCGTCCTTGATCGCGGCAAGGATCAGGTCTTCGACCACTTCCTTGTCATCGCCATTAAAGATCGAAGGGTCGATATCAAGTGCTGTCAATTCGCCCTTGGCCGTAGAGGTCGCCTTTACAAGGCCCGCACCAGATTCGCCTGTCACGGTGATCGAGGCGAGGCTTTCCTGCATCTCGGCCATTTTGGTCTGCATCTCTTGAGCCTGCTTCATCAGCTTGCCCATATCGCCAAGCCCGCCTAGTCCTTTCAGCATGATCTTTGTCCTTTCAGATCAGTCATCTTCAAATGGGTCCCATTCATCCTCGACCTCGGGCAGCGCCTCGACGGCGGCCTGATTTGCGATATCCTCGCGGGTCCGGATTTCGGTAATCTTGGCTTTGGGGAAGGCTGCTATCACGGCCTGCATCATCGGATGGGCCGAGGCTTCCTCCTCTAGCTTGCGCTGTGCGTCGTTTTCCTGCTCGTCCAGCGTAGGGCCGCCACCCGTCGACGCGACCGAGATGCCCCAACGCTGCCCCGTCCAGTCTTTCAGACGCGCGCCAAGGCGCTGTGCGAGATCGGCAGGTGCGCGTTCGGTCGGTTCAAATTCGATGCGCCCCGCCGAATAGGAAACAAGCCTGAGCGAGGTTTTCACCTCTACCAGCAATTTGATATCACGATTGGCTTCAATCAGCGCCACAACGCTTTCAAAGCTCGGGTAATGGGCGAGGGCGTCTTCGGGGGCGAGTGCGACCGCCGTTTGCGCGCCTGAGCGGGCCATCGTGCCGCCGCCCTGTGGCGCCTGTGGTGTTGTGGTGCTGGGGCCTGAGCCACCCGTTGACGGGCCAGCGGCCGAGGGTGCCGCGCTGCCCGCCTGCGGCGGCGGCATATCTTGCAGCTTGCGCACCAAATCACCCGGCGTTGGTAGATCAGACACATGGGTCATGCGGATCACGGCCATTTCGGCGGCCATCATGGAATTGGGGGCCAAGGCGACTTCTTCCAAGGCTTTGAGCAGCATCTGCCACATCCGGCTGAGCACACGCATATGCAGCTTTTCAGCCAGCATGCGGCCTCTTGCGCGTTCATCAGGGCCGATTGTGGGGTCTTCGGCGGCTTCGGGCGTGATTTTGATCACGCTTAACCAATGGGTGATCTCGGCCAGATCGCGCAGCACGGCCATCGGGTCGGCCCCGTCTGAATACTGGCTGCCAAGCTCGTTGATGGCCCCTGCGGCATCGCCCTGCATGATCATATCGAACAGATCCATGACGCGGCCGCGATCTGCCAACCCCAGCATTGCACGCACCTGATCGGCGGTGGTCTCGCCCGCGCCATGCGAGATCGCCTGATCCAGAAGGCTCAAAGCATCGCGCACCGAGCCTTCGGCGGCGCGTGTGATCAGCGCAAGCGCATCTTCGGTGATCTGGGCGTTTTCCTTGCCAGCAATTCCTTGGAGATGCGCGATCATCACTTCGGGCTCTATGCGGCGCAGATCAAAACGCTGGCAGCGCGACAGCACCGTGACAGGCACTTTGCGGATTTCCGTGGTGGCAAAAATGAATTTCACATGGGCGGGCGGCTCTTCCAAGGTCTTGAGCAGCGCGTTGAACGCACTGGTCGAGAGCATATGGACTTCGTCGATGATGTAGATTTTGTATCGGGCTGAGGCGGCACGGTAATGCACGCTTTCGATGATCTCGCGGATATCATTTACGCCCGTGCGGCTGGCCGCGTCCATTTCAAGCACATCTACATGCCGCCCCTCGGCGATGGCCATGCAGTTTTCGCAGACACCGCAAGGCTCGGTCGTGGGTTTGCCAGTGCCATCGGGGCCTGTGCAATTCAGCCCCTTTGCGATGATCCGCGCGGTGGTGGTTTTGCCCGTTCCGCGGATACCCGTCATGATGAAGGCCTGCGCGATCCTGTCGGCGGCAAAGGCGTTCTTGAGCGTGCGGACCATCGCCTCCTGACCGATCAGGTCGGCAAAGCTTGCCGGGCGGTATTTGCGCGCCAGAACCTGATAGACGGGTTGGTCGGTTTCGCTCATGGGTGCCTACTTTCGTAATCCTCGTGCTAAACTAGGGCTTGTGGCGAGGCGCGGCAACCTGTTCCTCTGGCGCGAATGATTATATCCCCCGCGGATCAGGCAAGCTGGAAAAGGGCCGAATTATGCAAGATGAGTTTCAAACGAATTGGCGCCCGATCCATGGCGCCTTGTTCGTGTTTTTATTGGCAGTTTCCGCATTGGTGGCGCTTGTGTGGTTGGTCTGGACATTTCAGGCCTCGGGCGGCGATAGCGTGTTTCACAGGATGGGTCTGGCGTTGACCTCGGTCTTCATTCTGGCCCATCCCCCTTCAATTGCGGCAGGTTTGATTTTGTGGCGGGCAAAAGTCGCGCGCGGCTGGAGCGATTGGTTCATCAAAGGGGCGACAGTCTATTTCATTGCGGCAACCGTCTTGGCCTTTATGGGCATGTATACGATGACGTCTTTGGTGAATGGTATGTGAACTGCCTTGGGAAACCTTGAGACAAAAACGCCGCCCCGAAAGGAGCGGCGTTTTTTGTAAGGTGAGAGGCTGGACATCGACCCAAGCGGGGCTCGTTGTGGCTGCTTCCTTCCGGACCTGACCAGGTTGGCGAGGCGCTTGCCCGCGCCAACCTCTCAACCCCGCATATAGGCAATCGCAGCCAGAGTCGCAAGGCGGAGCGTTTGACCTTAGCTTGGAGAGCGGTCGGCCCATCCTGCAAAGACGCGTTCAAGGAAGACCACCACATAAAACAGCACGATCCCGAGAGCGGCCAGCGCAAAGAGCACCGCAAACATTAGCGGGTAATCGGCACTGATGCGCCCTGAGTCGAACAAGGCCCCCAAGCCACGCCCATGTGGGCTGACGATCTCCATCAGATTGGTCCCGATAAAGGCCAAGGTGACGGCCACTTTCAGCGCACCGAAGAACTCGGGCAGCGTCTTGGGCAGGGCGATTTTCCAGAAGATCGTGAAATTCGATGCCCCGAGGGAGCGCAGGATGTCGCGATATTCAGGCTCCAGCGTCGACAAGCCGATCGAGACCGAGACCGCGATTGGGAAGAAGGAGATCATGAAGGCGATCAGGATCGTGTTGAAATCATGCTGGCCCACGAAGATCAGCGCAACAATCGGTACTACCGTTGCTTTGGGGATTGCGTTGAAGCCCACCAGAAGCGGGTAGAGACCGTCGCGCGCCACGCGCGAAAACCCCATGACCATGCCCAAAAGCGTGCCGAAGATCACGGCAACGCCAAGGCCAACAACCGTGCGCCACAAGGTCTCCCATGAGGCTTCAAGGAAGAGCCAGCGGAATTGCCAGAATTTCGGCACCAGATCGGAAGGTGAGGCCATGCGGTAGTCAGGCAGGCCATTGACCCAGACCAACCATTCCCAAAGGGCGATCACGGCAAGGATGAAAAGGGTCGGGACCCCGACTTTTCGAAATAGATTGCTCATGCGCTTACCTCCTCATCCGAGGCGCGGCCTTGGGCAACCTGAATTTGGTGACGCAGCGTGGCCAGCATTTCCACGGCTTTGGGCGTATAAAGATCATCAAGGGTGCGCTTGCCTTCAATATCGACCTCCAGCACGAATTGCGCGCTGGCAGGGCGGCCCGAGAGCACGATCACCTGATCGGCCAGAAAGACGCTTTCGCGCAGATCATGGGTGATCAAAAGGCAGGTAAAGGGTTCTTGCGCCCGCAGATCATGCATGGTGCACCACAGGTCTTCGCGGGTGAAGGCATCAAGCGCGCCAAAGGGTTCATCAAGGATCAGCACATCAGGCTTATGAATGATCGAGCGGCAAAGCGAGGCGCGCTGGCGCATGCCGCCTGACAACTCGGATGGGCGCTTATCCTCAAAGCCTTTCAGGCCGACCAGTTCCAGCAGGTAATGCGCGCGTTCTAGCCCTTGGGCCTTGCTCATGCCAGACTTCACAATCTCGAGGGGCAGCAGCACGTTTTGCAAAATGCTGCGCCATTCCAGCAGAACAGGATTCTGGAAGGCCATGCCGACAGTGGGGCGCGGGCTGGTGACTTTTTGGCCAGCCAACCAAACCTCGCCTTGATCGGGGCGCATCAACCCTGAGACCAATCGCGTCAATGTGGATTTGCCACAGCCCGATGGGCCGACCACAGCGCAGAAATTGTCTTTGGGGATGGACAGAGAAAGATGGTCGAGAACGGGAAGAGGACCAGATGCCGTTGAATAGGCATGGGTCACATCCTTCAGTTCGATCTGAGTTGTCATGAGGTTTTACTTTTCTTGGGAAAATCGGGCCGGCGCTGTTTCAGCCGGCCCGATGGAGGTGTTTACTCGCTCAGCATCCGTGCCTCTGCGGGGGGCAGATAGGCATCGGTGAAATAGAGCGCTGCATCGGGTTCGTTCTGGAACTCATAGGTGATGCGCATCTGTTCAATGGCGCGATCCATACGGTCGGCATCGACACCGCCCATGCCATTTTCCAGCACATAATCAGTGACGATATTGGCTTCGAGTGCCAGCTCCAGACGGCGCTGCTCCAGTGCTGCATCGCCTGCGGGGTTGCGCTCGATGACCGCTGCGGCACCTGCGGCAGGATCGGCAATCGCATCATTCACACCAGCCGCAACAGCCGCGAGGAAACCCGTTACAACTTCTGGGTTTGCGGCTGCGAAATCGGTGTTGACGATGATCGCGTTGCCATAAAGCTCAACACCGTAATCGGCGAAAAGGATCGTGGTGATGTCATCCTCAGGGATGCCGAGACGCGCGAGGCTGAGATAGGAGGAGAAGTTGAAACCTGTCACGGAATCCACATTGCCCTCGGCCAGCATCGGCTCACGGGTGGGGAAGCCAACGGGCTCCACGGTGATGGTGCTGACATCGATATCATTGACCGCAGCCAGAATTGGGAATTGCGCCCATGCACCATCGGGTGGAGGCGCACCAAGCACCGAGCCTTCAAGGTCTTCAATCCCCGAAATGCCTTGGCTTACGCGGCCCACGATCGAGAAGGGGGGGCTGTCATAGACCATCATAGCGCCGATGACGGGCGCGCCAGGGTTTTGGTCAAGGAAGCGCACGAGCGAATTGATATCGGCAAACCCGATCGGGAAAGAGCCAGAGGCCACTTTCGGGATCGCATCCAGTGAGCCTTCGCCTGCAGTGATTTCCACATCCAGACCAGCGGCCGCGAAATGGCCGTTATCGAGTGCAAGGAAATAGGGGGCGGAGGGGCCTTCGAAACGCCAATCAAGCGCGAAGGCAATTTCCGTGTCTTGGGCCGCGAGCGGGCTGGCCAAAAGCAGCGTTGCTGCAAGGGTCGGGATGGCTTTGTTGAACAAGGTGTAAACTCCAACTGTTGAAGGTTGATCTATATCGGCCAGTTACCGTGATTTGCTGCGCGCTCCACCGTCAATTCGCGGCTGCCTTGATCGTGTTTGTATCGGGGAGCATGCACAAAAATTAATCACTATGATAGCAAAATGTGCAGATGCGTTGCTATCGTTAGAGGGTCAGGCGAAATTGGGCAAATCCCGAGGGGGATTGCCCCAGATGTTCAAGGCCAAGTGCCTCGATGCGTTCGGGGTGGTTCAGGGCTGCAGGGCCCGTTTCGAAAATGACGGAAAACCCGCCCAATGGGGTGAAATGCCAAGCCGTTGTTGGTTGAGGCGCAATCACGCCCTCCTTGGCGATATGGGCGATCAGGATGTCGCGCAGATATCGCGGGTCGGTCAGCACAGGGTCGGCTTGGGCCGCAGCTGCAAAATGGCCGCCACCAGAGCCGCGATAGGTGTTGGTCACGACCAGAAATTCCTGATCAGCGCGAATAGGTTGGCCTTGATAACATATATTGAAAACGCGGCCTTCCCCATCGAAACGGGTTTCTCCATTTGCGGAATAGAGCCTTGGTTGCGTGACGTCGATTTCATAGGTCAAACCATCGATCACATCGAAATTATATCCCGCAAAAACGGGATCAATCAGCCTCTGTCCACCGCCGTTTTGATCGATCTGGAAAAAGACGCTCGCCGCGCGTTCGAGCCAATCTTTCACCCCCTCACCCGTGACTTTGAGGATTTGAAGCATATTGGGAAAAACATAGAGATCAGCGGCATTCTTGATTGCCAAAGGGCCGCGCGGGATATCGGTGAAAAACCTCGGGCCACCGCGCCCGCCGACCTTGAACGGTGCCGCCGCTGACAAGAGCGGCAGATGCGACAGCGGGTGGCCTTGCAGAAGCGTAAATGCGGTTTCGCGCTGCACATCTGCCACCAGCTTCACAATGCTGGAATTGGAGATGAGGGAAAAATAGCTTTCCAAAGGATCAGTGGATGCACCGATTTTGCGGCGCATGAATTCCAATGTCGCGAGATGATCCTCGGTCGAGTTTGCAATGATATGCGGGTCGCTTGGCACAAGCGCCTCAATGGGCGCGGCCTGTGTATCATTAGCAGAAATCGGCAAGACCTCCCCCCGACCGCTGACCACAACCCATTTGCCTTGATCATCTGCCTCAAGATGCAGGCTTATCCGCCCAAGATGGCCACCCCAATATCCGGGCTGAACCATGGGCTTGCCCGATAGGGTGCCTGCTGAGTGGTCTGCTTCGGGGTCGGGGCAGGTCGGATTTGGCCGCAAGGGATTGGGGAAAACCTCATGCGTATGGCCCGCAACAAGCGCATCAACCCCCTCAATCCGCGCAACCGCGCTGGCGGCATTTTCCTGATCGGGAAGGGCCTCGGGGCTTCCCATCCCGCTATGGCAAAGCGCGATGATCAGATCGGCGCCTTCATCCTTCAGGGCAGCCACGCTGCGTTTGACGCTTGGCACGATCTCGGTGGTTTGAAGCTGCCCTTCAAGCAAGGTTCTATCCCATTTCATGATCTGGGGCGGGGTGGCGCCCAGAATCCCGATCTTGAGGATGTGGGTATGCCCCGCCCCATCCATGACCTCTTTGTGCAGCAGCACATGGGCGGGCAGCAGCGGTGCTCCATCCGCCCGCGAGACATTGCCAAGAATGACGGGGAATTCGGCGTCCTCCAGAATGCGCTCCAGATTGGGCAGGCCGAAATTGAAATCATGATTGCCCAAGGTCATCGCGTCATAACCGAGGCTGTTCATCGCGGTCATCATAGGATGGGCTTGGCCTTTTTCGACCCGCTCCGCGACCCCGAAATCCCCAAGCGGTGTGCCTTGGAACGTGTCGCCATTATCCAGCAGCAAGGTGTTGCTTTCCTGATTTCGCAGCGCAGTGATCATGGATGCAACGCGGGCAAGCCCGACATCATTTTGCGGCTGGTCGGTGTAATAATCATAGGGATGAAGATGGGCATGCAGATCGGTCGTGGCCATGATGCAAAGGCGCAGTCGCGCCTTTGGGTTTGCCTGTGAAAGCCCTTCGAGAGCTATGCTCTCACCCCTGTCTTGAGCCAGTATGGTCTCCATTTCTTACACTAGATCAGCGGCTTTGAAAAATTTCCAGTCTGCAATGGTTAACGCCGCCCAGTTGATTGCGCCGCTTGGGGCAATCTGCCAAACTCCTTATCAAAGAACCGCATAAATCGAGACGCGCATGCAGGAGCAGGTATGAAACGAGCCGAAGAGGTGACCTTCGGAGGGTCAGGTTTGGATCGAGCGGCCCATATCCGTAAAGATACCAATGCTTTAGACAAGATGCTCGTTGACGGGACAGATTGCGTGGTTCCGCTGTGGCGGGGCAAGTTGTTATGCAGAAACGATGCGGATGGGGCGGAAAGTTTGGTCTTTCTGGGTAATGACAGCCCCGTTTTGGCGAAAGCGAACTCTGAGAGAATATTTTTGGGTCTCGACGAGGGAACCCCGCGTTTCGCAGTCGATATTTCCGATTGGGAACCGCTTGAAGTGGACGAGATGCAGATCGACTCCTTCCTCGACCGCTCCGAGCAGGTTCATCCATCCGCGCCTGATGGCGCAAGGTTTCTGGAATTGCGCAATGTGATGACCCTGCTGACAGCGCGCGACGCGGAATTGGCGGCCACTGCGCGGGCGGTCTGGAACTGGCACAAGACGCATCTGTTTTGTTCGCGCTGTGGCAAACAAAGCGATATGGCCGATGGTGGTTGGGTGCGCAAATGTGCCTCTTGTGGCGGGCATCATTTTCCGCGCACCGATCCGGTTGTGATCATGCTGATCACCCATGGCAATGATGTCTTGCTTGGCCGCTCTCCGCATTGGCCCGAGGGAATGTATTCGCTTTTGGCGGGTTTCATTGAACCCGGTGAAACCATCGAGGCGGCTGTGCGCCGAGAGGTATTTGAAGAATCGGGTATTCGTGTGGGGCAGGTGGATTACCTCGCAAGCCAGCCTTGGCCCTATCCCGCCTCGCTGATGTTTGGGTGCAAAGGCGATGCAACCAGCCGCGAGATCACGGTGGACCCAGAAGAGTTGGAAGATGCGATCTGGATCAGCCGTGAAGATATGCTTGATGTGTTCGCTGGGCGACATTCCTCAATTTCTCGCCCTAGAAATGGCGCAATTGCAGGGTTTTTGCTGGAAAACTGGCTTGCGGACCGATTGGATTAATCCAAAGCATTCGCGCTGGGGCCAGCCGCATTTGAACTGATGAATAAGAAGGAAGACCGATTATGAAATTCAAAGTGGCCGAAGATGTCGATGCGCCGCTGGATTTTGTCTATTCTCGGATGGCAGATTTTTCCCGCCTCGAAGATGAAATCCGAGGGCGCGGTGCCGAGCTGAGGCGTGAAGGCAACTGGACGCAAGCCGCTGAGGAGCGCGCGTGGAAAGGCAGTGTCACAGTACGCGGCAAACCACGCAGGATTGATGCCGTGATTGGCCATATGGCCGAGAACGACACCATCTTGGTCGAGAGCAAGGTGGGCGGCATGGATTGCTCGTACGAGATGACCTTTTATGAGATGTCTCCGACAATCACCCGCATTGCCACAGTGCTTGAGCTTAAGCCCAATACATTGAGTGCACGACTGATCATCCAGACCCTGAAACTGGCCCGCGGTCGGGTGTTGCAGAAAATGACAGGCAGCTTGGTGCGGCGCGGCAATGAGATCGAGGCCGATTACCGCAACCAATAAGGCGAGTGATGTATCACCCCTGCGGGGTCATCGCCTTTCTCTGGCGTGCGCGTTCAAGGCCAAGATGGCGTTCGCGCAGAATGATCAGGACGCCTGCTAGAATGACGATGGCCGCGCCTGCCATCATCGTCAGGGACGGCACTTCATCAAATATGGCATAGCCCACGATCAGGGCGAGCAACATGGATGTGTATTCAAAGGGAGCAATCAGCGAGGCATCTGCCTCGCGGTAGCTCGATGTCAGCAGGATTTGCCCCAAACCACCGAACAAGCCCGCGCTGACCAGCAGAACGGCCTCAGTAGTTGAAGGCCAGACCCAACCCCATGGCAAGGTAAAGAGCGCCAGACAGGATGCGGTGATCGAGAACCAGAAGACGATGGCCGAGGTCCGCTCGGTCTGGACCAGTTTGCGCACGAAAACCTGAGCGAGCGCTGCGCAAGTGGCCCCCATCAGCACGATGATCGCCCCAAGGGTTTCCGCATGGCTGACTGCACTGGCGTTGATTTGCAACCTCGGGGATAGCACGATCAAGACGCCCACCATCCCCAACGCCACCATGGACAAGCGGAACAGACGCACCTCTTCGCCCAAGAACATTGCGGCGAATACCACCACCAACAAGGGTGCCGCATAGCCGATGGCCGTGACCTCGGGCAGCGGCAGTAGCCCCAGCCCCGCAAAGCCAAGACCCATGGCCGAGGTGCCCACCAAGCCGCGCCAGAAATGTCCCATGGGGTTTACGGTTTTCAACCCGATGGCCAATTCATGTCGCCAGACCAGCCATGCCACAATCACTGGTATCGCAAAGGCCGAGCGAAAGAACACCGCTTGGCCAGGAGGGATGGTGCCTGATGAGGCTTTGATCAGCGCCGCCATAGCAACGAAAACGCAGACCGAGCCGATCTTGAAGGCAATGCCACGCAGAGGGTTCATGATGTGCTCGGATTGTTGCCGTATGGACCTCAGGATGCGCCTTGGCGTGGGGATAGGCAAGGGGCTTGGTATGGGGCTTGGCATGGGGGCCACGGCGCGCGCGACTGGCCAATCTCTATGCGGTGATGACCGCATGCTTCATCTGAGTGTCATCATTGTGTTGCGTGCCTGTCACCTTGATCGGGCAGTCGGAAACCCTCTTCTGTTCAATTGAGAGGATATTCCGATGAACAAGCGCGTGTTGTTGGCCACAACTGGCCTCGCACTGATCGCAGGGCCGGCTTTAGCCCAAGATATGAATTTCAACCGTATTGCGTCTTTCCCCGTGCACCAGAACACGCCCGAGGCGGAAGAAAGCTCGGCCGAGATTATTTCTGTAACTGGCGATGGTATGACGCTGGTCTATTCCGACAGCCCTGCGGGCGCTTTGGGCTTCATCGATATCAGCGATGCAGCAAACCCACAGCCTGCCGGTGCCATCGAACTGGATGGTGAGCCAACCGCCGTGGCCGTCCATGGCACAACCGCCTTTGTCGGGATCAACACCTCCGAGAGCTATACCGACCCTTCGGGCCACCTGCAGGTTTTTGATGTAGCAAGCCGTGAAGCCATCATGGATTGTGATCTGGGTGGTCAGCCTGACAGTGTCGCCGTCTCCACCGATGGCAGCTTTGTTGCGGTCGCCATCGAGAACGAGCGGGACGAAGATTTGGGCGATGGCCGCGTTGGCCAAATGCCTGCAGGCTATCTGGCGATCCAGCCCGTTGAAGGCAGCTCCATGGATTGCGACGCGCAAATCCGCGTTGACCTGACAGGCTTGGCCGATGTCGCCCCCGAAGATCCCGAGCCCGAATTCGTTGCAATCAACGAAGAAGGCGAGATCGTTGTCACCCTTCAGGAAAACAACCACATCGTTGTTGTCTCCTCGACTGGTGAGGTCTTGAGCCATTTCTCCGCAGGTGAAGTCACCTTGGAAGGTGTGGATACAGACGAAGAAGGCGCGTTGATCTTCAGCGACACAATCACTGTCCCACGTGAGCCTGATGCGATCACTTGGATCGACAACACGCATGTCGCCATGGCCAATGAAGGCGATATGGATGGCGGCAGCCGTGGCTGGACCATTTTCAGCCAAGACGGTGTGGAAATCTATGAAAGCGGAACAAGCTTTGAATACGCCATCGTAGAAATCGGCCATTACCCCGAAGAGCGTTCGGGCAATAAAGGTGTTGAGCCTGAAAGCGCGACCTTCGGCGTTTACGAAGACACGCCTTATGTCTTTATCGGTGCGGAACGCTCCTCGGTTGTTGGTGTGTATAATGTGACCGATCCTGCAAACCCTGTGCTCGAGCAGCTTCTGCCATCGGGTATCGGGCCTGAGGGCTATGTCACCATCCCATCGCGCAACCTGCTGGTCTCTGCCAATGAAGTGGATGATGCAGGCCCGCGCGCCCATGTCATGCTATTTGAGTATCAGAACGCACCTGCCACCTACCCACATCTGACCAGCGCCGGCATGGACGAGCTGACAGGTTGGGGCGCGATCTCGGGTCAGGTCATGGCCGAGGATGGCACGATCTACGCCGTGTCCGACAGCTTCTATGGCATGCAGCCCACCATCTTCCACATCGATATCAGCCAGACACCTGCGCAAATAGTCGATGCAATCCGCGTGACCCGTGAAGGGCAGCCAGCGCAATTGATGGATATGGAAGGCATTGCTCTGGATGGTGAGGGTGGTTTCTGGATCGCCTCTGAAGGGCGCTCAGACCGTCTTGTTCCACATGCGATCTACAATGTGGGCGCGGATGGCGCGATTGAAGATTACATCGCGCTTCCCGAGGAGCTTTTGGCGGTTGAGCGCCGCTTCGGCTTTGAAGGCATCACCCGCGTTGACGACATGCTCTATATCGCTGTGCAGCGTGAATGGCGTGATGATCCCGAGAACCACGCCAAGGTTCTTGGCTACAACCTCGAGACCGAGGAATGGAGCGTTGCCCATTACCCACTGACCGCGCCTGAGACAGGCTGGGTTGGTCTGTCTGAGATCGTGGCCCATGGGGATTACATGTATTTCATCGAGCGCGACAACCAGCATGGTGAAGCCGCGGTCACCAAGCAGATCACTCGCGTGTCGATGGATCAGATGGCTGGCATGGTTGCCATTGGTGAAACACCTGCCGTGTTGGAGACCGAATTGGTCGTCGACCTGCTGCCCTATCTGACATCGACAGGTGGCTATGTCCTCGACAAGGTCGAAGGTCTGGCGATTGCTGAAGATGGCACCATGTGGGTCTCTACGGATAATGACGGCGTTGACGACCATTCCGGCGAGACAATGTTCTTTGCGATCCCCGCGCAGTAATACCCTTTCGCGACCCTTCGTGAGAAGGGGTTGAAAAAAGAAGCCCCCCGCAAAGGAATTTGCGGGGGGCTTTTTGTTGGGGATGTATGATGGGGTGGGGAGACATTGGTTCTGCTGGAAAGCCGCGCAGCGCAGGGCCGCGGCATGGCGAACCCGCTTCGCGGCGGTTTGCTTTATGCTGGCCAAGTTGCTTTCCGCTCGCTGTTCAGCTCGTTATATCATGCAAGAGCAGCATAGCAGGGCGAGAATTTAAGGCCGCCAAGCAAACCCTTGTGTTGAAAAGTCAGCGCAATTATCGTTGTGTTCAGCTAGTACATAAAGGCATTCTAATGAGTATTATCAAAGCATCATTTCGAATTTTAATCGGGGTCCTGTTTGGAATAGGGGCAGCAATTGCCCTGATCCCAGCATTTGCAGCTTTCACAACGGATCAAGATAGCATCACGCCAATAATTATGATGGCACTGGTGCTGTCGTGTGGTGCGTTATGCTTCTTTGCGCCGACTATCCGAAGATCTTTGGGGCGCGGTTTCTTATTGTTGGGTGCATCGGTCTTCGCGCTTCCTATTTCGGCCTTTCTTCTGTCAGGCCGTGCGGCTTCGGAGGTCGTCAATTCTGCTGAAGAAGGCTCAGAAGCATTTGCAGCAGTCGGTGCTGGTATTGCTGGTGTAGCCGTTACAGGCGTTGCAACATTTGTTGGTGTGATTATTGGGACAATCTTGCTCCTCATCGGCCTGATATTGAGCCTTGGCGGACGCCGAGAAGTTATTGTGGTAGAGGGGAGCAATCATCATGAGCCAACCGTCTAAAAACAAGTTAGCTACGAAAGTGTTATACGTTGTGACGTTGACTTTGTTGTCAGCGCCCGCGTTAGCAGATGCACAAGCTATTCCGCTTGACGACTATCTCGGCACCATAGACAGGACAGAAGTTCAGTTTTCGGGTCGTATTAAGTATGACAGTCGCGAAGATGACTTCACTTTCTACGACGAAAACAGGGAACCGTTTGGTGCCACCGTAGATGCGGGTAGAGATGCACGGGAGCAGATCGAAACTGACTGCGAAAATTCGAGCTTCATGGTAACTTATTCTGATCTTTGCACGATCTCTGGAAGTGGAACTGTCGAGATCAGGGGATCACGAATCTATATCAGCATTGAAACAGTGGACCACCTTGGGGAATAATATCTGTTCTGGATGGACGCTTGCCCCTATGTGACAACGAAATAAAGGGGCTGAGCGTCCGACCAGCGCGAGGCGGGCCCTCCTTAGGATTTTGTAGAAGCGATTGTAAACCCCATAGAGGCCTTATGGGGTGCTGACTACCTATGGCGGCTCTACTAAAAACCAACAAACCACCTCACGGCGGCCGAAACGCTCAATCGCGGGCGTGGTCGGCGGGGTAGGTGCCCAGAATTTTGATCTCGGAGGTGAAATAATCCAGCTCTTCCATCGCCAGCTTGACCGAGGCATCCTCAGGGTGGCCCTCGATATCGGCATAGAATTGCGTCGCGGTGAATGAACCGCCGACCATATAGCTTTCCAGCTTGGTCATGTTCACACCATTGGTCGCAAAGCCCCCCATCGCCTTATAGAGCGCTGCAGGAATATTGCGGACGCGGAAGACGAAGGTGGTCATCATCCGCTCGGCGCGACGCGTCATATCGGCGTTTTGCGACATGATCAGGAAGCGCGTGGTGTTGCGGTCATGGTCCTCGATATGGCGGGCCAGAACATCCAATCCGTAAATTTCGCCCGCAAGCTCCGAGGCGAGAGCGGCCTTGGTTGGGTCGCCCCAAGCCGCCACATCACGGGCGGCGCGTGCATTATCGGTGCTGACTTGGCCTTTGATATTATGGCTTCGCAAGAATTCCGCGCATTGTGGCAGCAAGACCAGATGGCTGTAGGCCTCCTCCACATCCGCCAATTTTGCACCGCGCAGGCCAAGCAGGTTGATATGGACGCGCACAAAGGCCTCATCCAGAATATGCAAACCGCTTTCGGGAAGCAGGCGGTGGATATCGGCCACACGTCCATAAGTGGAGTTTTCCACTGGAACCATGGCCTGTTCCGCCTCGCCCGAGCGCACCGCTTCGATCACATCCTCAAAGGTTGCGCAGGCCATTGCTTCAAGGTCTGGGCGGGCTTCTCGGCAGGCCTGATGGGAGTAGGCACCAAGCTCTCCCTGAAATGCGATACGGGCTTTCATTGGGTATTTTCTTCCAAATGGGCGTTTCGTCGCGCTTCCTACACCTTGCGAAGGTATGAGGGAAGGTAATAGATAGCCGCGAAATCAGTAGATGATAACGGGATTCTCGATGTTTGACACAATGACCATCACCAAGATCGGCGGCTCGCTCTGTGCAGCCTTGCTTGTCTTCCTGCTGGCCGGTTGGGCTTCTGAAGGTTTGTACCATGTTGGTATGGACTCTCACGATGACGACCATGTGGCCGGTTACCCTATCGCAGTTGAAGAAGCAGCGCCTGCTTCGACCGAAGAAGTCATCGAAGTTGCATTCGCTGACGTCTATGCAAGCGCTGATGCCGCCGAAGGCGAGCGTCTCTGGCGTCAGTGTTCTGCCTGCCACGCTTTGGAAGCGGGTGTGAACGGCGTTGGGCCCTATCTGCATGGTGTTGTGAACCGCGCCAAGCATTCTGCCGAGGGCTTCGGCTATTCGGACGCGCTTTTGGGTCAGGATGGCGAATGGTCTCCTGAAAACCTCAGCGCCTTTATCGAGAACCCGCGCGGATACGCACCTGGCACCGCCATGTCCTATAACGGCATGCGCGACGTGGAAGATCGTGCGAACCTGATTGCTTATCTGGCAACGATTACAAACTAAGCCCGCAAAACAATCATAGATAAGAGCCGCTCCTGTTAGGGCGGCTCTTTCTTTTTGCATCAAGAATGCGTTGATCACAGAATATCAACTTGTGTGCAGGCGCGGCTGGTCCTTAACGTAGCGCGCACCACATATTGGTTTGAGATTTTTCAAAGATCCGGAGGACATGATGCGTAGCAAACCAGTCGAGGCCAAAGCCGCCTCCCGCTTTCGTTCCGACATTCTGTTCGGTTGGGCTGTTCTGCCTATTCTTGCTGTGGCCCTTTTTGCAGGTGCCGTGCGCGCTCAAAGCGATGATCTGATCGTCACTCATGCGGTCTCGACATTCGGGGTGCCGAAATACGGCCCTGATTTCGAACATCTTGATTACGTGAACCCCGATGCGCCCCAAGGCGGCGAGATGTCCTTTGCGTGGTCCTCGGGCTCGTTCGATTCGATGCATCCCTATACCCGTGTTGGCCGCGCGGCGGTTCTGGCGAATGTCTTTTTCGAAGCGATGCTGACGTCAACGGCGGATGAGATCGGCTCCTCCTATTGTCTGCTCTGCGAAAGCATCGCTTACCCTGAAGGCCGCGAATATGTGATCTTCACGATCCGCGAAGGGGCTGAATTCTCGGATGGTACGCCTGTAACGGCGGATGACGCGCTGTTCTCTTATGAAATTCTGCGCGACGAAGGCCTGCCAAGTTTCCGCGCATCTATCCCGCTCACGATCGCCTCGGCCGAAGTGCTGGACGAGCGGCGCATCCGCTTTGACTTCAACCCTGACGCGCCACTGCGTGGGCGCATTCAAGCGGCGGGCGGCCTGCCTGTGTTCAGCCGTGCCAGCCATGATGCCTCAGGGCTGGCCTTTGAAGATAGCCGCTTGGAGCCTTTGATCGGCTCGGGGCCCTATACGCTTGCCGAGGTCGAGCCTGGACAGCGGGTGGTCTATGAGCGCAACCGTGAGTATTGGGGGAATGAGCTTCCGATCAATATCGGGCGCAACAATTTCGACAGTATCCGCATCGAGTATTACGGCGACGCGATCGCAGCCTTTGAAGGGTTCACGGCGGGCAATTATCTGTTCCGTCAGGAATCCAGTTCGCAGTCTTGGGCCACGGCTTATGACTTCCCGCGCCTTGAGCAGGGGATCGTCCTGCGCGAGGAATTGCATGACGGCACGATCAGTTCGGGCCAGAGTTTCGCAATCAACCTGCGCCGCGAGAAATTTCAGGATGTCCGCGTGCGCGAGGCCTTGGCGCTGATGTTCAATTTCGAATGGACAAACCAGACGTTGTTCTACGGGCTCTATGCCCCGAATGTGAGCTTCTGGGAAAACACCGAGCTTGCGGCCTCGGGCCTGCCAAGTGACGAGGAATTGGCCATTCTGGAGCCACTTCGCGATATTTTACCCGAACGTGTATTCACGGAAGAAGCTTTCGCCACCCCACTGTCAAACCCAGACCGCACGCTGGATCGTCGCCAATCGCGCCGCGCCATCGGCCTTCTGGAAGAGGCAGGCTGGGTTCCGGGTGATGATGGGTTGCTGCGCAATGCGGCGGGTGACACGCTGGATGTGGAATTCCTGAATTCCAGCACTCTGTTCGACCGGATCATCAACCCCTATGTCGAGAACCTGCGCGCCATCGGCGTGAACGCGGTCCTGACGCGGGTGGACAACGCGCAATTGCAGCAGCGCCAGCGCGACGCCGATTTCGACATTGTGACAGATCATTTCCCGATGTCCTATGAACCCGGTTCTTCGCTGCGTCAGTATTTCGGGTCGATTGGCGCAGATGAGTCGCTGTTCAATGTGATGGGCTTGGCCGACGAGGGCGTTGATGCCTTGATCGAAGCGGTGGTTGACGCTGAAACCCAAGAAGAGCTGACCCCCGCCGTGCAGGCGCTGGACCGTGTGTTACGCGCTCATGTCTTCCGTGCGCCGCAATGGTATAACCCTAACCACTGGGTCGCCTATTACGACATGTACCGCTACCCCGAGGCTTTGCCGCCCTATTCGCTCGGCTTTCTGGATTTCTGGTGGGTCGATCCCGAGGCCGAGCAAGCCTTGCGTGATCAGGGAATTTTCTGAACTCTATGGGCGCCTATATCCTCAGACGTCTGCTGCTTGTCATCCCGACCCTGATCGGGGTGATGGTGATCAACTTTGCCCTTGTTCAATTCGTGCCCGGTGGCCCGATCGAACAGGTCTTGGCGCAGCTTGAGGGCGAAGGCGATGTCTTTGCGGGCATCTCGGGCGGTGGCAATGAGGCGGGCGAGATTGAGCTAGATGCGGCTGGCGGGGATTATCAGGGGGGCAGGGGCCTGCCTCCGCAATTTCTCGATTCGCTCAAGATCGAGTTCAATTTTGCGCGGATTGTTTGCACTGATGGCTATGAGGGCGAACCTGATCTTCGCGCGGATGAATGCGTGAGCGAGGATATCCCCGCATTGGAGCGTTTCTTCCTGATGATGTGGGATTATATGCGTTTTGATTTCGGCGAGAGTTATTTCCGCTCGATCTCGGTTGTTGATCTGGTCATCGAGAAACTGCCTGTCTCCATTACATTGGGGCTTTGGTCCACTGTGATTGCCTATCTCGTGTCGATCCCGCTTGGCATTCGCAAGGCGGTGCGCGATGGCACCAGCTTTGACACATGGACTTCGGGCTTGATCATTGTGGCCTATGCGATCCCAGGGTTTTTGTTTGCGATCCTGCTTTTGGTGTTGTTCGCAGGCGGCTCCTATTTCCAGATTTTCCCGCTGAGGGGGCTGACATCGGATAATTGGGAAGACCTCAGCCTGCTGGCCAAAATCGGGGATTATTTCTGGCATATCACGCTGCCTGTTCTGGCATCGACGATATCGGCATTTGCAACGCTGACCTTGCTGACCAAGAACAGTTTTCTCGATGAGATAAAGAAGCAATATGTGATGACGGCCAAGGCCAAGGGGCTGCCTGAAAACCGCGTTCTCTATGGCCATGTGTTCCGCAATGCGATGCTGATCGTGATCGCGGGCTTCCCTGCCGTTTTCGTGAGTGTGTTCTTTGGTGGCTCGCTGATTATCGAGACGATCTTCTCATTGGATGGTCTGGGTAGGCTTGGGTTTGAGGCTGCGGTCAGCCGTGACTATCCTGTGATTTTTGGCACGCTCTTCGTCTTCGGCTTGATCGGTCTGATTGTCGGTATCATCTCGGATCTGATGTATGTCTGGATCGATCCGCGCATCGATTTCGAGACGCGGGAGACCTGAGCCATGGCCCTTCCCGATCATACACAGGATATGGCAGCGCCCCCTCTCCCGCCCGAGCGGAAAGGATGGATTTCGCCGCTGAACAGACGGCGCTGGCAGAATTTCAAAAACAACAGGCGCGCGCTGTGGTCCCTTATCATATTTTCGCTGCTCTATGTCATCAGCCTTGGGGCCGAGTTGATCGCCAATGACAAGCCGCTGTTGGTGAAGTTCGAGGGGGCCTATTACACGCCTATTTTCAATTTCTATGCAGAAACCGAGTTCGGCGGTGACTTCCGCACCGAGGCTGTCTACCGCGATATCGAGGTGGAATGCCTGATCATCTCGGGCGGATTGGATACATGTTGGGATGACCCCGAAGGCGTGATCGCCGAGGTTCAAGAAAGCGGCATGTTCGAGGGTGAGGCCGTGGATCAAGGTTGGGTTTTATGGCCGCTGATCCCTTATAGCTATAACACGGTAAATGATATCGGGCGTGCGGCTCCTTCACCGCCTGATGGTGACCATTTGCTTGGCACTGATGATACGGCCCGCGATGTCCTTGCGCGGGTGATCTATGGCTTCCGCCTGTCGATCAGCTTCGCCTTGATCGTGACGGTTCTGACCTCGGTGATCGGGATCGCGGCAGGGGCCATTCAAGGGTATTTCGGCGGTTTGATTGATTTGTTTTTCCAACGGATCATCGAGTTATGGGGCGCGACCCCGAGCCTTTATATCATCATCATCATCGGGGCGATTTTCACGATCGATTTCTGGACGCTGGTGTTTTTGATGGTGCTGTTTGGATGGACGGGGCTGGTTGGCGTGGTGCGGGCCGAATTCCTCAGGGCACGGAATTTCGAATATGTGCGGGCGGCGCGCGCGCTTGGCGTGTCGAACCGCGTAATCATTTTCCGCCATGTTCTGCCCAATGCCATGGTGGCGACGCTGACCTTCCTGCCCTTCATCGTAACAGGCACAATCGGCACTTTGGCGGCACTGGATTTCCTTGGCTTCGGATTGCCCTCCTCGGCCCCGTCACTGGGTGAGATGACTTTGCAGGCCAAGAATAACCTGCAAGCCCCGTGGTTGGCCTTCACGGCGTTTTTCGCCTTTGCAATCATGCTGTCCTTGCTTGTCTTCATCTTTGAAGGCGTGCGCGATGCCTTTGACCCGAGAAAGACTTTCCAATGAATGTGCTTGAGGTCGACAATCTGACCGTCACCTTCCGCCAAAGCGGAGTGGAGACATCTGCGGTTCGGGGCGTGTCTTTCCATGTGGAGGAAGGGGAAACCGTTGCCTTGGTGGGTGAGTCCGGTTCGGGCAAATCGGTCACGGCGCTTTCATCGGTGGCTTTGCTGCCCGATAGCGCGGTGCTGGGTGGGTCAATCAGATATCGGGGCGACGAGATGGTAAATGCCCCCGAGACACGCCTGCGGCGTGTGCGGGGCAATGATATCAGCTTTATTTTCCAAGAACCGATGACATCGCTGAACCCGTTGCATCCGATTGAAAAGCAATTGGGTGAAAGCCTGTCGCTGCATCAGGGGCTGTCAGGGCAGGCCGCGCGCGAGCGGATCCTTGAGCTGTTGACCAAGGTCGGTATTCGCGACCCTGAAACGCGGTTATCAAGCTATCCGCACCAGCTTTCTGGCGGGCAGCGCCAGCGCGTTATGATTGCGATGGCCTTGGCCAATGGTCCTGATTTGCTGATCGCCGATGAACCGACAACTGCGCTTGATGTGACCATTCAGGCGCAAATTCTGGAATTGCTGGCTGATCTGAAACGCTCCGAAAAGATGAGCTTGTTGTTCATTACCCATGATCTGGGGATCGTGCGCCGCATCGCAGATCGTGTCTGTGTGATGCAGGGCGGCGAGATCGTGGAACAGGGCAAAACCGCCGAGATTTTTGCAAACCCCCAGCATCCCTATACCAAAACCTTGCTGGATGCCGAGCCTTCGGGCCAGCCTGCACCCGTGCCTGACGGCGCCAGCGAGATTGTCTCGACCCAAGACCTACGCATCTGGTTTCCGATCACCCGCGGGCTGATGCGGCGCACGGTGGGGCATATCAAGGCGGTGAATGCCGCGACGATTTCTGTGCGCGAAGGCGAGACCTTGGGAATTGTTGGCGAATCTGGTTCAGGCAAGACGACCTTGGCCTTGGCGATCATGCGGCTGATCAGCTCGGAAGGCCCTGTGGTCTTTCTGGGACAGAATATCCAGAGTTGGAAATCCGCGGCGCTGAAGCCTTTGCGCAAGGATATGCAGATCGTTTTCCAAGACCCGTTCGGATCGCTCAGCCCGCGTTTGACGATTGAGCAGATTGTGAGCGAAGGCTTGAATGTGCATGGCACGGCGGCTGGCAAGGATAGCCGTGAAATGGTTGCAGAGATCCTGCATGAAGTGGGCCTCGACCCTGCGATGATGGATCGCTATCCGCATGAGTTTTCGGGCGGTCAACGCCAAAGGATCGCGATTGCGCGCGCGATGATTTTGAACCCGCGCCTTGTGGTGCTGGACGAGCCGACATCGGCGCTGGACATGACGGTGCAGGTGCAGATCGTAGAGTTGCTGCGCGATTTGCAGCGCAAACATGGGCTGGCTTATTTGTTCATTAGTCATGACCTCAAAGTTGTGCGCGCGCTAAGCCATAAGGTGATGGTGATGAAGCAAGGCGATATCGTCGAGGCGGGCACGCGCGACGAGATATTCTCGAACCCCCAGACCGAATATACGCGCGCGCTGATGGCTGCTGCATTTGGTGAGGATAGCGTGGCCTAGCGCCGTCGGGATTTTCGTATTTGTAGAAAGATGAAAAACAGCCCGAAAGAGCGGCAGGCTTTGCGCGTTGCGCAGGGCTTGGGCTTGGGTTAGGTATTTATTGCATAGGGGATGGATGAATTTTGCGCCCGCGTGGCGCATCCCTTGATCGCGTATGGTGGTCCGAATGTTAAATCGTAGCTTCTCAATTTCAAATCAGGATTGTTCGGGATGCCCGATACGGCATCGCGCGGTTTGTTCACGCTGTGAGCCTGATGAATTGGACCAGCTTGATGCGATCAAATATTATCGGAATTTTTCGGCGGGGCAGACGATTGCTTGGGCTGGGGACAAGATGGAATTCGTGGCCTCGGTTGTGACGGGTGTTGCGAGTTTGACGCAGACTATGGAAGACGGGCGGCGCCAGATGGTGGGCCTTTTGCTGCCATCTGATTTCCTTGGCCGTCCGAACCGTGTGCATGCGCCCTATGATGTGGTTGCTGTGACGGATTTGGTTCTGTGCTGTTTTCGCCGAGTCCCGTTTCAGCAAATGCTGGAGAGCACACCCCATGTCAGCCAGCGCTTGCTCGAGATGTCTCTGGATGAGCTGGATGCAGCGCGGGAGTGGATGTTGCTTTTGGGGCGCAAGACCGCGCGTGAAAAGATCGCCAGTGTTTTGTCGATTATTGCCCGTCGTGATGCGCAATTGTTGAACCAGCCCATGCAGGGCGCGTTCAGCTTTGAGCTACCACTGACCCGCGAAGCAATGGCTGATTATCTGGGGCTGACAATCGAGACAGTCAGCCGCCAGATCACGGCGTTGCGCAAGGATGGCATTATTGAATTGGTCGGAAAGCGCCGGATCGTTATCCCTGAATTCAGCCGCCTCTTGGAGGAAACGGGTGATGATATGGATGGAGGGGCGCTCGAGTAGCGCGGGATACGGCACCATATTGGGCCGCGCCCAATCCATGAATACTTCAATGCGCCAAGAAAACGGGCCCTGTGGCGTGCTCAAGCAGGTTGCGTGTTGCGCCCCCGAGGATCGCTTCGCGGAAACGCGAATGGCCATAGGCCCCCATCACAAGCAAATCAGCGTTCTGGTCTGCCACGAAGCGGTTGATCTGGTCTGACACGCGCGAAAGGGTTTGCGCTACAATGGATATCTCGGCTTTGATCCCGTGGCGGCTGAGCCATGTTGCCAGCGCCATGCCCGGATCAGCCACGCCTGCGCTATGACGCTCGGCCCCGATGATCAGGATGCTGACCTCATCGGCCATTTTCAGAAAAGGTAGCGCGAGCCGCGCGGCGCTGAGGGCCTCGGGCGACTCGTTCCATGCCAGCACGACCTGTTTCGGCTTGCTCGGCAATGGCGTGCCATCGGCCAGAATCAGAACAGGCGCCTGACCTTGGAACATAGCGGTCTCCACCACTGCTGGATCATCGGCCCCATGCCCCTCGCCATAAGGTTTGGACAGGATCACGAGATCAGCGAAACGCGCCCGGCGGGAGACGATTGTGCTTAGGCCTGTGGTCTGGGTCACGATGGCTTCCACGCCCCATGAAATCTCGGATTTATGCAATCGCGTGCGCACGGCTGCTTCAAGCTTGAGGGCTTCTTGTTTCGTGAATGCCAAGGCGTCATCGAGCACCAGCGCAGTCGCCCCTGCAAAATAATAGCCTGTTTGGGTGTGATCCACGCCCAAGCACAGAACATCGAGATGTGCATTGGCGGCGCGGGCAAAGGGGATCACGGCATCAAGAACCCGATCTACATCTTGATCATCGGTCAGGACGGTGAGGATCGATTTATAGGCCATATCGCTTCTCCTTGAATGGTCCCCTGAATGCTAGCCGCCATCGCGCGGCAAGGGTTTGACCTGCGTCAACACAAAGCCTGCGAGGTTTTGACATGGATCAAGGTCAGCGCTGCCGCTTTGCGCGAATTGAGAGGGGATGAAACCTTTGGCTGGCTTTCGAACAGGGGCCAAACCCGAGGGATAGGCGAGGGGACATATGATGCTCGATTACTTTAAACTTCTGGTTCTTGGCTTGATTGCCATTCTGGCCGCGATTGCGGCGCAATATGCACGAGACCTGCCCTATATGGTGCATGCGATTCTTGTGATGCTTGTCGCGGCAGGCATGTTTTTGTGGCAGCTGCGCCAAATCGACGAGCCGAAACATCCCGCACCCAAGGATGAATATATGGATGGCCCCGTTCGCACAGCGGTCATTGCGACGGTGTTCTGGGGTTTGGCGGGCTTTCTGGCGGGCACATTTATTGCCTTCCAGCTTGCCTTTCCGCAGCTCAATTTTGATTGGGCACAGCCCTATCTGAATTTTGGCAGATTGCGGCCGCTACACACCTCGGCGGTGATTTTTGCCTTTGGCGGCAATGCCCTGATTGCGGCGTCATTCTATATTGTACAGCGCACATCGGCTGTTCGGATGTGGGGTGGCGGGCTGTCTTGGTTCGTTGTCTGGGGCTATCAGCTCTTCATTGTTTTGGCGGCAACTGGATATTTGCTGGGGGCCACGCAGAGCCAAGAATATGCCGAGCCTGAATGGTATGTTGATATCTGGCTGACCTTGGTTTGGGTGGCTTTTCTGGCCGTATATGTCGGCACGCTGCTGAACCGCCGCGAGCCACATATCTATGTCGCCAACTGGTTCCTTTTGTCTTTCATCGTCACCGTGGCGATGCTGCATCTGGTCAATAATATCTCTATCCCCGTTTCGATCTTCGGGTCGCGGTCGGTCCAGCTGTTCTCGGGCGTGCAGAATGCGATGACGCAATGGTGGTATGGCCATAATGCGGTCGGGTTCTTCCTGACGGCGGGCTTTCTGGGGATGATGTATTACTTCGTGCCCAAACAGGCTGAGCGGCCCGTTTATTCCTACAAGCTTTCAATCATCCATTTCTGGGCGTTGATCTTCTTGTATATCTGGGCGGGCCCGCACCATCTGCATTATACAGCCCTGCCTGATTGGGCCTCGACCTTGGGGATGGTCTTCTCGATCGTGCTCTGGATGCCCTCATGGGGTGGGATGATCAACGGCTTGATGACGCTCTCGGGCGCTTGGGACAAGCTGCGTACCGATCCTGTTTTGCGGATGATGGTGACCTCGTTGGCCTTCTACGGCATGTCGACCTTTGAGGGGCCGATGATGTCGATCCGTGCGGTGAATTCGCTGTCGCATTACACTGACTGGACTATTGGCCATGTGCATTCCGGTGCGCTTGGATGGAACGGGCTGATCACCTTCGGGATGCTCTATTATCTTGTTCCAAAGCTCTGGAACCGTCAGGCGCTTTATTCGCTGCGCCTTGTCTCCTGGCATTTCTGGTTGGCCACAATCGGGATCGTTCTTTACGCGTCCTCGATGTGGGTGACGGGGATCATGGAAGGGCTGATGTGGCGTGAAGTGGATGCGCAGGGCTTCCTTGTGAATTCCTTCGCCGACACCGTCGCCGCCAAATTTCCAATGTATGTGATCCGAGGACTGGGTGGGGTGATGTATCTCAGCGGTGCGGTGATCATGGCTGTAAACCTCTGGATGACCGTGCGCAAAGGGGAGGCCGTAGGCCCCGCTCCTGCCATGGCTCCGGCTGAATAAGGGAGGGCAGGGATCATGGCTGCACTCGATCATCATAAGAAAATCGAAACCAACGCGACCCTTCTGATGGCGCTTAGCTTTGTGGTTGTCACCATAGGCGGCATCGTTGAAATCGCGCCCTTGTTCTACCTTGAGAACACCATTGAGGATGTGGAGGGCGTGCGCCCCTATTCCCCGCTCGAATTGGCGGGGCGTGAAATCTACATCCGTGAGGGGTGCTATGGCTGTCACAGCCAGATGGTGCGCCCGATGCGCGACGAGGTGGAGCGCTATGGCCATTACAGCCTTGCCGCTGAATCGATGTATGACCATCCGTTCCAATGGGGCTCCAAACGCACGGGGCCCGATCTGGCGCGCGTTGGTGGGCGGTACTCAGATGGGTGGCATCTGGACCATTTGACCGATCCGCAATCGGTGGTGCCTGAATCCGTTATGCCGCCTTACGGCTTTCTGGCGGATGTCGAGATTGAGCCCGAGCATGTCACCGATCTGATGGAGACGCATCGTTTTGTGGGCGTTCCCTATACCGACGACATGATCGAGATGGCCGAGCTGGATTTTGTCGAGCAAGCCACCGAGTTCGGGGATCGTGGGGTGGTGGAGCGTTATCCGGGCGCGCAGCAGAGGAATTTCGACGGCAACCCTGCCGTGACCGAAATGGATGCTCTGATCGCCTATATGCAAATGTTGGGCACTTTGGTCGATTTCTCGACCTTCTCGCCTGACGCAAGCCGTTGAGGGGGATGCATTATGGAAGCCAGCTATAACATTTTGCGGGTTTTTGCGGGGTCATGGGGGGCTGTGTTTCTTGCGGTCTCCTTTCTGGGAGTGGTCATTTTTGTGCTGCGTCCGGGCAGTAAGAAAATCTATCGCGATACCGCAAATATCCCTTTTCGCCATGATGACAGGCCTGCGGCACAGACCACCGCTGCCAATGAAAATACGGAGGCGCGGCCATGACTGAGCAACGCAATCACCCCCAAAATACGACCCTTCAGGATGACGACCCCGATACAACGGGCCATTCTTGGGATGGTATTCAGGAATTCAACAATCCTCTGCCGCGTTGGTGGCTCTGGACGTTTTATTTCACGATTTTTTGGGGAATTATCTACACCATCGCCTACCCCGCTTGGCCGTTGATCACAGGTGCAACACCTGGTGTGATCGGGTTTTCGACGCGGGCCAATGTTGCCGAGGAGATCGTGCAATTCGAGGCGATGAATTCGGATTTGCGCGCGCAGATCGAGACGGTGGAACTGGCCTCGATCACGCCGCAAGCGGATCCTGATCTCTATAACTACGCGATTCAGGGCGGGGCTGCGATTTTCAGAACATGGTGCGCGCAATGCCACGGCTCGGGCGCCGCTGGCGTTCAGGCATCAGGCTATCCCAATCTGTTGGATGATGATTGGCTTTGGGGCGGCTCGGTCGAGGATATCCACCTCACCATCCGTCATGGCATCCGCAATGAGGAGGACCCCGATGCGCGTTATTCGCAGATGACGGCCTATGAGGGCATCCTGTCGGATGAAGAAATCAGCCAAGTGGTTCAATATGTCCGCGATATCTCGGGGCAGGAGGCCGATCGCGCTTTGGCTGATGCAGGTGCAACTGTCTATCTCGACAATTGTGCCGCTTGTCATTCGGATGACGGAACGGGTGACCGTTTCTTGGGCGCGCCCAATCTGACGGATGCGATCTGGCTTTATGGCGGATCGAATGAGGCGATTGCATACACCGTGCGCAATGCGCGTTTTGGCGTGATGCCTGCTTGGCAGAGCCGATTGTCCGAATCCGATATTCGCGCGGTGTCGGTCTATGTCCATGCCCTTGGCGGTGGCGAATAGCCATTGCCCTGCTGAAATCCGACGCTCACCCCTTCCGAGCGTCGGCCAAGGCACCGACCCTGGTCCTGTTCGCGCGTTTCCAAAAGGGTCGGTGCCGCCTTTTTCTTACCTAAATATTGAATAGACTTCTTCACAGTCGTGCCAAACCTGCTCCGCAATTGGGTTCTACGTTTGAGGGAACCAGGATTTAGCAAGGGCAAGGACATGACCCCGAAATTGAACCCATATTCATTCGTCCAAGACGAATCCGGTGCCGTTACGGTGGACTGGATCATGTTGGCGGCTGCAACCGTTCTACTTGGAACGCCAGTGGTGGCCCTTGTATCTGGGGCACTCGATACCAATTCCGCAGCCTTGGGAAGCCATATGGCCTCGATTGATCCTGGCGCAGAGTTGCATGGCGATGGTGACTCCTCGGGGACGACGGACTGGGTGTCGGGACAGTGGGAAATGAACAATCCCGGCATCTATAATGAATATTCTGATTGGATGGCTGGTTTCGAGGATCAGCAACTTCTCGACCATATGCAAAACACAGCGCAATATTCCGAAACCCCAATGGGGTCGGGACATCCTGTCGACACCTATCATGACGAATACTGGATCGCGCGGGATGAGGCGATCACGCGTGGATTGGTCGATCCCAACGCCTGATCGCGTCTTCCATTGCGAATTTGAAAGGGCATCCAAGACGGGTGCCTTTTTGCTTTCGGAGGGCCTTGAGTTGATCCACGTCAAGGAGGAGGGCGCGCTGGCGGGCTAATCACATCTTGCGAACAACGAACAAGATGCGAAGGGCCCGCCCAAATGAGTGTGACCGGCACGACACCCAAGCTGTATGCAGCGCAAGAACCCGTTTTCCCGAAACGGGTAAAAGGCAAATTCCGAAACCTTAAATGGCTGATCATGGCATTGACGCTGGGTATCTATTACCTCACGCCATGGATCAGATGGGACCGGGGGCCAAACCTGCCTGACCAAGCCGTTCTGGTTGATCTGGCACATCGGCGGTTCTTTTTCTTCTGGATCGAAATCTGGCCGCATGAGTTTTACTTTGTCGCAGGTCTTTTGATCATGGCGGGGCTGGGGCTGTTCTTGTTCACTTCGGCGCTTGGTCGGGTTTGGTGCGGCTATACCTGCCCGCAAACCGTCTGGACCGATCTTTTCTTCACGGTTGAGCGCTGGATTGAGGGTGATCGCAACGCACGCCTGAGATTGTGGAAACAGAATTGGGACCTACGGAAAATCCGCTTGCGGGTCACGAAATGGATTGTCTGGCTGCTGATCGCTATGGCGACAGGCGGGGCATGGGTTTTCTATTTCACCGACGCGCCAAGCTTGGCGGTCGATCTGGTTTCTGGTCAGGCACATATGGTTGCCTATGTGACAATCGCCATTTTGACAGCCACGACCTTTGTCTTTGGCGGCTTCATGCGCGAGCAGGTCTGCATTTATATGTGCCCATGGCCGCGCATTCAGGCCGCGATGATGGATGAGGATTCGATCACCGTTGCCTATCGTGGCTGGCGTGGTGAGCCGCGCGCCAAAGGCAAGGAGCGGGACGGGGCAGGGGATTGCATTGATTGCAACGCCTGCGTCTCGGTCTGCCCTGTGGGGATCGATATCCGCGATGGCCAGCAGCTGGAATGCATCACTTGCGCGCTTTGTATCGATGCATGTGATGACATCATGGTCAAGGTCGGCAAGCCACGCGGGTTGATCGATTACATGGCCCTAACCGATGAGGCGCATGAGCGCGCGGGCCATCCCAAAAAACCGATCTGGCAGCATATTTTCCGACCAAGGACGCTTCTCTATACCGCGCTCTGGTCGGGGATCGGCGTGGCTTTGGTGGTCGCACTCTTTATCCGCTCCGATATCGACATGACCGTGGCCCCCGTGCGCAACCCGCAATTTGTGATGCTTTCGGATGGGACGATCCGCAATGCCTATGACCTACGTTTGCGCAACATGACCCATGACGCAGCTTTGTTCGAGCTGTCGATCACGGGCGATAGCGGCCTTGAGATCAGCCTTGAGGGCAGTGGGGTGCCGCAGATCGAAGTGCCTGCGGACGAGACCTTGCAAGTCCGCGCCTATGTAACCGCTGCGCCAGATGCGACGGCGAGCCTGTCTGACAGAACATCTTTCCGCCTTTGGGCCGAAAACCTCGATCAGGGCACGCGCAGTTCTACGGACACTATTTTTATCGGGAGGGATCAATAATGACCAATACGCATGTTCTCACTGGTAGTAAGGTTTTGATGGTTTTCCTTGTTTTCTTCGGCGTGATGCTGGCTGTAAATCTGGTTCTCGCATGGAAGGCCGTATCGACATTCCCGGGGTTGGAGGTGTCTTCCTCCTATGCCGATAGTCAGGATTTCGATGTCAGACGCAGAGCGCAGGAAGCTCTTGCTTGGCACGCCTCGGTCGAGGTGGAGAGCGGTGTTCTGACCTTGCATCTCAACACCCCTGACGGTGCAGTGGCACGGCCTGCGCAATTGGATGCGCTGCTGACGCGCCCCACCAATCGCAGGGAAGATCAGGTGCTGGACCTCGTTTTGGTTGATGGGGCCTATCAAGCGCCTGTGGTCATGGGTGAAGGGCTGTGGCGTTTGCGGCTGACGGGCATTGCACAAGATGGCACCGCCTATCGCCATAACCTGACGTTCAGGCAGAATTAGGGGTGCCGCGATGAGTGTCGCGCTAGCGCAACCGAGATCACGCGCCGCTGCCTGCCCCGCCTGTATGGCGGCCCCTTTGGCCGAGCATCTGGCCGATCTGCCTGAGACAGACAGCACGATCATGCTGTCGCTTCCGCAAATCCATTGCGCGGGATGTATCTCAGGGGTGGAGGCGGCACTTATGCAGGTTGACGGCGTGCATAGCGCGCGGGTGAACCTGACACTGCGACGTGTGGCAGTTGAGGCCGTGCCTGCGATTTCGCCTGAGGATTTAACCCGCGCCCTGCAAGAGGCGGGCTATGAGGCGCATGAGTTGGACGCGGCACTTCTGTCCACGACGCAGGCCGATCTTCAAGGGCGCGATCTGTTGATGCGTCTGGCAGTTGCCTTTTTTGCCATGATGAATGTGATGCTTCTTTCGGTTGCCGTGTGGTCGGGGGCCGAAGGGGTGACGCGCGATATGCTGCATTGGATCAGTGCGGCTATTGCGATCCCTGCGGTGATATTTTGCGGGCGGCCTTTCTATGTGTCCGCCTTTTGGGCTTTGCGGGGGCGGCGCTTGAACATGGATGTGCCGATTACGCTGGCAATTGTTCTGGCACTTGGCACCTCGCTTTTCGAGACGATCCAGTCGGGGGAACACGCCTATTTCGATGCCGCGATTTCCTTGTGCTTTTTCCTTTTGGGTGGTCGCTATCTTGATCACCGCACGCGAGCGGGCGCGCGCTCGGCTGCGCAGGAATTGGCGGCGCTGGATGTGCCCCGCGCATGGCGTATTCGCGATGGGATAGAGGAACGGGTCGCCGCCGCCGATCTTGTTGCAGGCGATCTTGTACTGGTGAAGGCAGGTGGGCGCATCCCTGTTGATGGTGTCGTGCGCGAGGGGCAATCAGAGCTGGATCGCTCCTTGATGACGGGGGAAACGCTTCCTGCCTTTGCAGGCCCTGATACGGTTGTGAATGCGGGCGAAGTGAACCTGACAGGCCCCCTTGTGATCGAGACGCAGGCTGCGGGCCGAGAAACGGCGCTCCATAAAATCGCGGAACTGGTCGCCGTGGCGGAAGCGGGGCGGGGCAATTACACCTCGCTCGCGGATCAGGCCGCAAAACTTTATGCGCCAGGCGTGCATATTCTGGCGGGCCTCTCGGCAATCGGATGGTGGCTTGCCACACAAGATGCGCGGATTTCTCTGAATATTGCGGCGGCTGTTCTGATTATCACCTGCCCCTGTGCGCTGGGGCTTGCGGTGCCTGCGGTGACCACTGCGGCCTCGGGGCGGCTGTTTCGCAAGGGCATGCTGATCAAGGATGGCACAGCGCTGGAGCGTTTGGCCGAAATCGATACTGTGGTCTTCGACAAAACGGGCACCCTGACCATCGGCGCGCCACGGCCTGTAGGCCTTGAGGCGCTTCCATTGAGCGCAAAGCGCGTTGTACTTGGTTTGGCGCAAGGCTCCTCGCATCCTTTGGCGATTGCGATGGCAAATCGCCTGCGTGAGTTGGACCTGCGCCCTGCCGACATCACGGAGCTGCGTGAGGTTCCGGGCTTTGGGGTGGAAGGCATCTGGGACGGGCAGAAGGTGCGTCTTGGGCGGGCGGCATGGCTTGGGGCAATCGCGCCCGATGTTACAGCAAGCTTTGTTCAGATCGGGGATGGGGCCGCGATGCAGATCAGCTTTACCGATAGCCTGAGGCAAGGTGCGGCGGAAACGGTTGCGGCGCTTAAGGCGCAGGGCAAGCGGGTGGTTCTGATCTCGGGCGACACATCAGGTGCGGTGACACGTCTGGCCCGTGAGGTTGGTATTGATGAGGTTCATTCAGAAGCACTGCCCGCCGAGAAAGCCGACCGCATTGCAGGCTTTGCTAAAGATGGGGCGAAGGTCTTGATGGTGGGCGATGGGTTGAATGACACAGCAGCCCTTGCGGCTGCGCATGTCTCCATTTCTCCCGCCAGTGCGGTTGATGCCGCGCGCAGTGCATCCGACATTGTGATGATGGGGGCTGATCTCTCGGTGATCCTTGATGCTGTTGAGACAGCAGGTCAGGCCCGCAAGCGCATCCGTGAGAATTTTATAATTGCGTCGGTCTATAATGTGATTGCCGTGCCCTTTGCCGTCATCGGGCTTGCAACACCATTGGTCGCGGCTTTGGCGATGTCATCCTCGTCGATCACTGTATCGCTGAACGCCTTGCGGCTGAGATAATGCGTTTCGGGGTTAACTTCCGTCACTTGTTTCTGGTTGAACCAGAAACGCTATAGGAAAAAACACATGGCAATACTCGGACTTCTCATCCCGATCTCGCTCCTCCTAGGCCTTGTTGGGCTGGGGGCGTTTTTCTGGGCGCTCAAGCGTGGTCAGTTCGAAGATCCTGACGGGGATGCCGCGCGCATCCTGCGCAAGGATTACGACCAGCACCCCAAAGACTGACGCCTAACGTGGCGCGCGTTATTGGGGGCTAATGATCGTGCAGACCACGTTGCGTGTCATCAGACGCGCGCAGGCCCGCCCTGCTTGGTCTTCGGTCATGCCCGCAAACTGGGCTTCATACCCGCCCGAGCGGTTGACCACATGGCGCAAGGCTTCTTGAAAGGTCGACAGCTCCGCAAGGGCTGTTTGCAGCAGGAGCCTTTCGGCGGCATTCCGCGAGGGGTAACGCCCGAGGGAAACACCATAGAGGCGGCTTCCATCAGATGAAGCACGGGTCACAATCTCCGGTTCGAGCGGAATGGCATTGCGCGCAATCACTTCTGTAATCACATCGGGGCGCATCCGCGGGGTCTCTGAAATCGGGTCCGAGGCATCCTGTTCCAGCGAGGCCAAAGCATCTTCAAAAACCGAATTGTCATTTGACGGCGCTGCGTCTGCGACCTGCTCGACTGATGCGGTTTCGGTTTGCTCGGCCGGCGCGGCCTGCTCGATCAGGCGTTCGGCAAGGGCTATGGCCGTATTCTCCAAAACCTCCTCGGGATCGGGCATGTCCACGGGGTCTTCGACGGTTGCAACAAGGGAAGGTTCGGGCTCCGCTCTCGGGCGAGGCAGGGGCACGAGGCTTGCGGTCACAGCACCTGATGGCCTGATTGTGCGGCCTGCAAGGCCTTGGGCATCAGGTTCGTTCGGATCATCGGTATAGACTGGCAAACTGGGGGTGCGCACCGCTGCCCGCGATGGTGCGCGCGCAAAGCCCATATCGAGCAGCTCCATCATCCTTTGGTTTCGCCAAGCGGTTGATTGCCCACCAAAGACAGTTGCGATGATGCGCTCCTGCCCGCGTTCTGCCGAGGCCACCAGATTGAAGCCTGCCGCGCGGGTATATCCTGTCTTGATCCCGTCCGCGCCGCGATAGGCATCGAGAAACGCGCGGTTTGTGTTGCGCACAGTCGCGATCCCGGCATCCGTCGAGCGGCGTGAGAAAATATTGTAGTATTGTGGGTAATCATAGAAAATCCGACGCCCCATCGTCGTCATATCGCGCGCCGTTGACATATGCCCGTCTTGGGTCAGGCCATGGGCGTTGCGAAATGTCGTGCGTGTCATGCCAAGGGCTGCTGCGGTGCGGTTCATGCGGCGTGCAAAGGCGGCTTCGGATCCGGCAATCGCCTCACCGATCGCGGTGGCCGCATCATTGGCCGAGCGCACCGCTGCGGCTCGCACCAGATAACGCAGACGGATCGTCTGCCCCGCACGCAAACCAAGCCGCGAAGGGGGTTCGGCGGCGGCATTGGAAGAGATCGTGATGGGCGTATCCATCGTCAATTCACCAAGGCGCACGGCCTCGAACGCGATGTAAAGCGTCATCATTTTGGTCAGGGAGGCAGGGTGTAAACGCGTATCTGCATTGCGCGAATGCAGAACCTCGCCACTCCGTGCGTCAATCACCATCGCGGCATAGGGCGCTGCACGTGCAGGCGATGCCAAGACAACCAATACGCATAATAGCGAAGTCAGCCCCAAAAGGGCGGATATGAAACGTTTATATGTCACCAGACCTGCTCTGTCTGCCTCAGGGATGCCGTCTAACGCGGCGATTAGGAAAAACCGTAATTCAATTCGGATTAAAAATCCACGGTAAAGGCATGTTTTATCTAAAGATTCATGACTCCCTTTTCGGGGGTGGCAGATATTGGGGGAAATGCTGATCCTTCCCCAAGATAGATGAAACCAAAATGCCCAACCAATTGGCACTCTGGGCGTGACCTTTCCATTTGGGTGGTGTTATCTGTTCAAAAGAATGATGAAAGATACTTGATGACCGACTTGTTTGATGACCGCAAAGCCCGCGCCTCTGCTTGGTTCCGTAATTTGCGCGACGATATTGTAGCTGCCTTTGAAGGCTTGGAAGACAGCCAGAGTGGCGAGGGCACGCCTGGTCGCTTTGAGGTGACTGAAACCACCCGTCATTCCGATGATGGCTCGGATGCAGGCGGCGGCCTGATGAGCGTGATGCGTAGTGGAAAAGTGTTCGAAAAGGTGGGGGTCAATGTCTCGACCGTTTACGGCACTTTGGGGCCTCGCGCGGTCCAAGCCATGGCTGCACGCAAAGATCTTGCAGCCTTGAACGATGACCCGCGCTTCTGGGCCTCGGGCATCAGCCTTGTGGCGCATATGCAAAACCCCCATGCGCCTGCCGTCCATATGAACACCCGCATGTTCTGGACGCCGCATGCATGGTGGTTCGGGGGTGGGTCTGACCTGAACCCGTGCATCGAATATGATGAAGACACCGCCGATTTCCACGATGTATTGAAATCACATTGTGACCGCCATGATGCGGAATATTACCCGCGCTACAAAGCTTGGGCGGATGAATATTTTTATATCCCGCACCGCAACCGTGCGCGTGGTGTAGGCGGCATTTTCTATGACGACCATAATACGGGCGATTGGGAGGCAGATTTTGCCTTTACCCAAGATGTGGGCCGCGCCTTTCTACCTGCCTTTGTGGGCCAAGTGGAAAAGCGGCGGCATATGCCCTTCACGCAAGACGACCGTGAGGTACAATTCATCCATCGCGGCCTCTATGCAGAGTATAATCTTGTCTATGATCGGGGCACCAAATTCGGCCTCGAGACTGGGCATGACGCCAATGCCGTTTTGATGAGCCTGCCCCCTATCGCCAAATGGTACTGAGAGGGGCGCTTTACGCGCTTTCTTCCAAGAGCTGGCGATAGATTGCAGTGATCGCGGCGGCCTCGCCCTCGATTGCGAAATTGGCCTCCATATGGCTGCGCGCGGCTTTTGATTGCTTGGCGCGGAGGGCGGCGTCATCAATCAGTTTTGCGGCCTCGGTGACCATCGGTGCCACCTCACCAGGCGGGATCAAAGCGCCTGTTTCGCCGTGCAGAACCAATTCCTCAAAGGCGCCAACAGTGGTGGCAATCACGGGCACCCCGCAAGCCATGGCCTCGATCGGGGTAAGGCCGAAGCCTTCCCAACGTTGCGGTGCGATAAAGATATCAAGCGCCTGATAGTATTGTGCGACCTCATGGGTAGGAACCTCCGCCAGAAAGCGGATGCGTCCCTCTAACCCCGCCGCGTTGATCTTCGCGCGCAGCTCTTTTTCAAAACCCACATATTTCTCGGTCGCGCGCCCCAATATGATGGCGGTGGCCTCGGGTCTGGTGGCCAAAGCCTCGATCATGGCGTCGACAAAAACATCAGTGCCCTTTTGTGCGCGGATGCGTCCGAAACAGCCAAGCAATGGGCCTGCGGGCAAGCCAAGCTCGGCCTTCAATGCGGCGCGGTCCTGTGGGGGGGTGAAGCTTGCCAGATCAATCCCGTGAAGGATGACGGTAGGAGGCTTTTCCAAATAGCCTGCGGTTTTGCTCGAGGTCGCGATCACATGGTCCATTTTCGCGATGAGCCATTTTGAATAGCCCGTATGTTTGCGCTGCGAGGCGGAGGTGAACAGAAGTTTCAAATCCTTCCGCAGGATATATTTGAGCGCGAGGCCTGCAAGCATTTCCGTATTGCGCCGCGCATGCCAAACGCGCGCGCCCGAGGGTCCGCTACGGGGCATGCTGATCAGGTCGCGAATGCGGATTTGCGGGACATGACGCGGCAAAGTGGGGGCAACAGCCGCAATCGCGATTGATTGGGCCTGAAGTGGCACAAGGCGCACCACGGTCGCGGTCACACCCGAGAGGCGTTTTTTGAAATTCGGCGCAATGACATCAATGCCGGATGGGTCGAGAAAATCTGTCATGCCCCGCGCATAAGGCCCTTGCGCTGATCAGGCAAGAACCGCGTGGAAATCGGTTTGATATCCCTCGCCGCTCAAGGTGTCTCCACATGCTGTCATCGCCCCGAGCCTGCCGATCTCGTCACAATTCTTGGCGGCTGCACCATTCCCGCCTGTCAGGATCGTCAAGTGATCGGAAAGCCGCTCAATATAAGGATGGCCCGTGCGAGTGAAACTGATCGTGCAGGAGCCTGTATAGGTTTGAGGAAAACTCATATCCGGCATCAGGCCTCGCAGGCTATTAAGTAAGACGGCCCCCACCTCAGACTCACCGTCCGAGCGGAACCAGTCGCGCATCTGGGTATCGGTATGGAGTTTCGGGCTATCTTCCTGACCGCCGATCTTGATCCAGAGTTTGCCATCTGGATAGAGGATGGGGGGCAGCAAATAGAGATCATATTCCAGATCATGCGGCATCCAGATTATGCTTGGCATATCGGCAATCATCTCAGCCTCCGCTTGCGTCACCTCGGCAAAGGAAATGGTGCGCGCCATGACATCCATCTCCGCGCGCGCGGGCAGCAGGTTATCCGTATGCGCATAACTGCCAGTTGCCACAACGACATGCCCTGCCTCAATCTGCGCGCCAGAGGCGAGGGTGATTTTCGTGCCCTCAATTGCCTGCGCGGTATCTTTTATGATCTGGGCGCCTGCGCGCATGGCAAGCCGCTCCTCGGCCAAACGGAAACGGCGCGGATTGATCGTGCCGCCAGATGTTTCCCAAAGTGCCGTGGTTTCCGCCTCGAAGGAAAGATAGGGGAATCGCGCGGCCAATGCGTCGCCGTGAAAATGCTGGGAGGGCAGATCCAAGTCTCGTGCGACGTTCAGGAAAGATGATGTGAACTCATGCCCGTCTGGTCCCACCATCATCGCGCCGCATGGATCAAAAAGAGAAAGCCCGCTTACCTCTTCCAGCATGGCGTAACGCTCGATCGAACGAGTGGAAAGAAGCGACCAATCAGGATCAACCGCCAAGCGGCGTGTGATCCTGCCTTCATCATGATGGCTGCCAAAAGGCGCGTCATGCGTGGCGCGGTCAAGGGGTTCATCGGGCCCGATCAAGACACACGAGGCGCCGGTTTGCGCCAGATATCTTGCGCAAGCCGTTCCCATCAGGCCGCGCCCAATAACGGCAAAATCTGCTTTGCTTCCCATGGCGCCTTTCCTCAACACAAACTCCAGTGTCTGGGTTGAGCATCTTCGTATTTTTGGAAAGATGAAAGACTGGAGCGCGCCCTGCCTTCATCTTTCTTCAAATACGAAAATCCGAGGGCTTCCCACCCGCGCGCCGTCGGTCAGCTTGGGTTGCGGATGGTTTCCAGCAGCAAATGCACATTCTCGGGATCGGCTTCGGGTGTGATCCCATGGCCGAGATTGAAGATATGCGGGCCGCCTTTGAGAGCATCGACGATTCGACGGGTCTCGGAGACGAGGGCCTCGCCACCTGTGATCATATGTTTCGGATCCAGATTGCCTTGGACGCAGCCGTCTTTTTGCAGGTTTTCGGCGGCCCAAGTGAGATCAACTTTCGTATCGAGCGCCAGACAATCCGCACCCACCGCTTTCGCAAAGCCGATATAGGCCTCACCTGCTTCGCGAGGGAAGGCGATGACGGGAAGGTCAGGGAAGCGGCGCTTCAGCTCTTGTGTGATTTTCTTGGCAGGCTCCAACGCGTATTTGATGAAGGCCTCACCTTTCAGGGATCCCGCCCATGAATCGAAAATCTTGATCACCTCGGCACCCGCTTCCACTTGCATAGCGAGGTATTCGATTGTGGCTTGGGTCAGCAAATCCATCAGCGCGTCAAAGGTGTCGGGATCTTCTTGGCGCAGTTTATGCGCAGGGGCCTGATCGGGGGTGCCGCGCCCCGCGATCATATAGGTGGCAACGGTCCATGGCGCGCCGGCAAACCCGATCAGCGTTGTTTCCTCAGGCAATTCGCGGGCCAGAATTTTGACCGTCTCGTAAACAGGTGCGAGGTGGTCGTGAATATCATCCTTGCCTTTGAGCTTGGCCAAGCCCTCACGCCCCGTGATGGTCGACAGACGCGGGCCTTCGCCCGTGACGAACCACAAATCAGCGCCCAATGCATCGGGGATCAAAAGGATATCAGCAAAGAGAATCGAGGCATCAAAACCGTAGCGGCGGATCGGCTGCAAGGTGACCTCGGCCGCCAGTTCTGGATTGTAGCAAAGCGACAAGAAATCCCCAGCTTGGGCGCGGGTTGCTCGGTATTCTGGCAAGTAACGCCCCGCTTGGCGCATCAGCCAAACAGGTGGTATAGGCAGGGTTTCACCCGCGAGGGCACGCAGGAGGGTTTTCTTCTCGGTCATTCTCGGTTCCTTGTTGTCATTCGAGCAACGTCTTGCTGTTGACCCAGAGTGTCAACCCGTCCAGAGTTGTCAAGTTAAGTTGACAGATAAAGAGAAGATATGACGACCGACCTTCCAAGCCCTGCCAAGCCCCTGAATATCGGCACCCGTGGTTCGCCCCTCGCGCTGGCTCAGGCTCATGAAACCCGCGCGCGGCTTGCCGAGGCTTTTGACCTGCCGCTCGAGGCTTTCTCGATCGTGGTCATCAAGACCACGGGCGATAAGGTGCTCGACCGCCCTTTGAAAGAGATCGGCGGGAAAGGGTTGTTCACCAAAGAGATCGAAGAGGACATGCTGTCAGGCGCGATCGATATCGCCGTGCATTCGATGAAGGATATGCCGGTGGAGCAGCCGGAAGGTTTGATCCTTGATTGTTACCTCCCGCGTGAAGATGTGCGGGATGCCTTCGTTTCGCTGAGCCATAACTCCCTTGCTGATGTGCCTGCGGGTGCGAAGCTGGGGTCCTCCTCGCTGCGTCGGCGCGCGCAATTGATGCTACGGCGGCCTGATCTCGAAGTGGTCGAGTTCCGCGGTAATGTTCAAACTCGCATGAAAAAGCTTGGCGATGGCGTGGCGGATGCAACCTTTTTGGCCATGGCGGGCTTGCGCCGTTTGGGCATGGAAGAAGTCGCGCGTTCAGCGATCGCGGTGGAAGATGTTTTGCCCGCCGTTGCCCAAGGCGCAATCGGAATTGAAAGGCGCTTGGATGATAGCCGTGCGGCCATGATGCTTGAGGCCATCCACCATACCGAAACAGGGCAACGCCTTGCAGCGGAGCGCGCGTTTTTGCGTGGGCTTGACGGGTCGTGCGAGACGCCGATTGCGGGGCTTGCGGAACTGGATGGTGGCACGCTGCGTTTGCGCGGTGAGGTCTTGCGGCCTGATGGATCAGAGGTGCTGCGCGATGACCAAAGTTGCGCCATTGAGGATGGCGAAAAGCTTGGGGCCGAGATGGCTATCAAACTGCGCGAAAAAGCGGGACCAGATTTCTTTGATTGGATCGCCAGCTAATCTGCATCCCTAGCGCGAAAATGAAAAACCCCGCCAAATCTGGCGGGGTTTCTTTTTGCTTGGATTGAGCCCCTTACTGGGTCCAGCGCACGCCTGTCAGGTCATTGGCTTGCGTTGGCGAATTGGCCCAAAGACCTTCGATATTGGCGTTTGCGACACCGGTTTTGGCCAGTTGGAACAAGAAGCCGTTCACATATTCGCTTGCGATCATTTCTTGTGCCTGCCGGTTGAGCGCAGAACGGGCGGCAGGGTCGCTGGTCAGTGTCAGCTCTTCCATCAAAGCTTGAAACTCGGCGCTGTCATACTGGAAGTAATAGTCAGGCCGCGCGTAGATATTGATATCGGCAGGCTCGGTGTGGCTGACGATTGTCATGTCAAAATCCTTGCCGCGGAAGACCTGCTCCAGCCACTGTGCCCATTCGAGATTGGTGATCTCGGTCTCGATACCCACATCGCGCAATTGCGAAGCGATAATCTCACCGCCGCGGCGCGCATAGGCGGGAGGGGGAAGCATAAGGCGCAAAGTGAGGTCCTCCTGCCCTGCCTCGGCCAGCAGTGCGCGGGCGCGCTCGGGATCATGGGCGGAGTTTGCTGTCAGATCGACATAGTCAGGGTTATGGGGGGCGAAATGAGTGCCAATCGGGGTGCCATAGCCGAACATCGCGCCATCGATAATGTCCTGACGGTTGATCGCATGGCTGATCGCCTGACGCACGCGCAGATCATCAAGCGGGGCTTGGGCGTTGTTCATGGCGAGAATCGTCTCGCCCTCGGTTGAGCCGACAATCACGGTAAAGCGCGGATCGGCATCAAACTGGCTGAGCGTCTCGGGCGCAGGGAAGTTTGGGAAGGCATCGACATCGCCCGCCATCATCGCTGCAAAAGCTGCGTTCGGGTCCGAGATGAAGCGGAAGCTGGCCGCCTCAAGCGCCACGGGCTCGCCCCAGTAATCGGGATTGCGGGTCAGCTCGACGCGGTCACCCTGCACCCATTCGGAGAACAGGAATGGCCCCGTTCCAATCGGGTTTGTGGCATTCGTCTCGGCGCTTTCAGGTGCGACGATAACCGCATCGCCCCATGCCATGTTGAACAAAAAAGCCCCATTTGGCGCAGACAGGGTCACGCGAAGGGTGGTGTCATCAACGGCCTCAACGCTTTCGATGCCCGCAAAAAGGGCCGCTTGCGCATTGGTCGTGTCTTCGGCGCGGGCGCGGTCCAGCGAAAAGACAGCATCTTCGGCCGTCATGGCCGTTCCATCATGGAAGGTCACGTTTGGACGGAGGGTGAAGGTATAGGTCAGGCCATCCTCAGAAATCTCCCAAGAGGAGGCAAGACCGGGAATGACGGACCCATCGGGGGCAAAGCGCGTAAGACCTTCGAAAACATTGGCATAGACCACTTCATCAATGGCTGCCGCCGCGCCGCCTGTCGGGTCAAGGTTTGGCGGCTCAAGCCCCATGCCGATTGTGATATCGGTTTGCTGTGCCCAAGCAGCGCTGGCCATCAAGGCAAAGGCGGCAACGCCAAGCTTCAATTGGTGAACCATGTTAGGTCTCCCTCCGTTTTTGTTGATTGACCGTAGGGGGCAAAAGGCCAATTTTGCAAGGCTATCTTGGTAGGGCCTCACGCCCCATTCACAAAACTTTAACTTTGGAGTCGCGGGAATCACTTTGGGTTGTTAAATTCCCTGCGTGCCTGCTGGGGGGCATGTCTACTAAAGGGATTCGTCCAATGCCGCTGCCGCAGCCCGAGGATATTTTAGCTCTTTCTACCGACGCTATTGCTGAATTCATTGCAGATCAAAGAAGTTCCCGTAGCTTGCACGTTCTTATGCAGCGCCTGAATGAGCGGGCCTTGTCAGGAGACGATATGGCCAACCGCGCGATCCAGCATTTGGGTTTTGCTGTCGAGGCCTAAGGCTCAGGCCAGTAATTCAGCCAAAGTGAGCGCCATAACCTGCGCCGCATCAACCATGTCTTGAACGCCCACCCATTCATCAGGTTGATGGGCGAGGTCCAGAATACCTGGACCATAGGCAATACAATTTTTAAGCCGCCCGATCCTGTCAATATGCTTTTGGTCATAGGTGCCGGGGCTGACCACGAACTCAGCCTGACGGGATAGAACCTTTTCAATTGCGGCTTGAACTGTGCGCACAACAGGTGCGTTTTCATCCGTCATCGTTGGATGCACTTCGAAAAGATCGCGCAGCTCATATTCGAATTTGGGGCGCTCGGCTTTGACCCTTTCCAGCATCGAAGTGATTTCGGCCTTCACCTGATTGATGTCTTCTTCAATCAGAAACCTGCGATCGATGATGATGCGGCAGCGATCCGCGACGCAAGGGGCGGGCAGACCTGTATAATCCTCGCCCTGCTCAGCCTCGCCGCCATGGATCGAGTTGATGTTCAGCGTTGATTGCTTGGCGCCTTCGGGGACCACGGGCATATCCGTGTGCTTTGATGCCAGCAGCGGGTAGAGATAGCGCTCCATCTCTTCCAACACAGCGCCCATATGGCGAATGGCGCTATCGCCCAGAAACGGCATTGAGCCATGCGCGATGCGGCCCTTGGTTTCAATCTCGGCCCACCACACGCCACGATGTCCGAGGCAAATGCGGTCTTTGTTAAGCGGTTCTGGAATGATCACATGCTGCACACGATCAGGGTCAAAATAGCCCCGCTCGGCCAGATAGGCCACGCCGCCATAACCGCCCGATTCCTCATCTGCCGTGGCGCTGATCTCAATTGCCCCCGCAAAATCGGGGCAGGTCTCCAGAAAGGCCTCCGCGGCAATCACGCTTGAGGCGAGGCCACCCTTCATGTCACAGGCCCCACGGCCGTAAACGCGCCCGTCTTTCAACTCGCCCCCAAAAGGGTCGGTCGTCCAGCCATGGCCTACCTCAACCACATCATGGTGGCTGTTGAAATGGACGCAATCGCCTGCGCGGGTCCCTTCGCGGCGCGCAACCATGTTCCAGCGTGGATATTGATCGGAATCGGCAGGGGCGCCCTCGGCTCGGATCAATTCAACGACAAACCCTTTGTCGCGCAGCCGCGCGCCCAGAAATTCACAAATCTCGAAATATTTCAGACCCGGTGGGTTGAGGGTCGGGATTTGAATGAGGTCTTGGCACAGCTGTACCAGCTCGGCTTCTTTTGCAGCCACCGCCAATTTCAGTACATCGTCGAGCTTTGTCATAATTGCGACCTTGCGCGCGTAATTCTGGTCATGCAAGCCCTGCTCATAGGGTTTCGGCACCCTATATTAGAGGTTAAGGTTGTTTCATCATTAAGGAGGCCGAACATGCTTGGGATTGCCAGATTGGCAGTGGTGATGATGGTCGTTCTGTCGATTTTCTACGTGTTTTTGTTTCTCTACTGGCGGTCAGGCATCAAAATGCGGCTGGAAGAGGAATGGGTGATGGAAGGCAGACCGGGTGAGCGCGAGGACTGGGTGGACACTCGCCTTGCGCCGAAAGCTGCGCGCTTGCATGGCTGGCTCATAGTGATTGTCTATGTGCTGCCGATCGTGTCATTAGGAGCCTTTGTGTTTCTGACCAACTGATTTCTGAAAGGGGCCCTGCCGATGCGCTGGCCACGAATTATATTTTACCTGATCTTGCTCGTCATTGCGGCGGCATTCCTGCATTACACCTTGCCTCAACGCGATATCGTTCGCGTGGCAGATACCGAGATCATCCGGCAGGATTTTTCGGGTTGGAACCGCATTTTTTATGCGCAAGCTGATAGTGGCAATGCGCAAACAACCAGTCGCGATTTGCGGTTGATCAATACGATTTCGGCGGATGGTACCGTAAGGGTCTATCGCAACGAAGATACGGGGTTTGGTTGGCCACCCTATTTCAAATTCAACAGTGCCGATCTGCAGGCCGAAGCTGCAAGTTTGATCTCATCGGCTGCAGAAACCGAATGGATTGCGGTAACACATTATGGCTGGCGATCGCAGCTTCTTA
The DNA here is from genome assembly GCA_965656935.1 of uncultured Paracoccaceae bacterium. Taxonomy (GTDB): domain Bacteria; phylum Pseudomonadota; class Alphaproteobacteria; order Rhodobacterales; family Rhodobacteraceae; genus M30B80. Next base: position 83,615 of record CBFHMG010000005.1, on the reverse strand, counting down.
CGACCTATCCGAATGCTGTTGCGCTGAACCCAGTGGCAGGACCTGACACGCGCCTTTTCCCTTGGGTGAATATCGTCCTGCTGATTGTCTTCGCTCTGTTCATATTCTTGCTGTGGCGCATGTGGGAGAGATTTGAAGATCGTGTCATTGACCCTCTGGTGGATAAATCCTCGGTCCAATGGGCGAAGCTCAAAGACCGTTTCAAGCGCTAGAGGCCAGACGGGGGCTCTGCCCCCGCGGGTGGCCTTGCCACCCGTCCCCCGAGGTATTTTGAAAACAAAGAAAGATGGAAAATCTCTCTGCCTATCTTTGCTTCACAAATACTTCCGCCGGAGGCCGCGCGCTTGGAGGGGCCTCGATGGCCCCGATGAGCGCATGCCTTTATGCGCCATAGGGAACCCAGATCGTTTTTACATCGGTTGCTTTTTGAAGGAAGAGACGACCCTCGCCTTGATGCCCGAGCCAATCAGGGTTGCCTGCCTCATTGAGCCAAAGGCGTTTGAGGTTCGAGCAGGAGGCGTCTTCCAGAATGGCGTGCTTTACCGTTGAGGAGAACGACCAGAGCCCGTCCACATCCATATGACCAGCAAGCGCTTTGCCAAGTTCGGTGTGATCGCCCGTGATGATATTGACCACGCCCGCAGGGACATCCGAGGTGTCGAGGATTTGATAGAGATCGGTTGCTGCCAAAGGAGCGGCTTGGCTGGTGACCAAGATGACGCGGTTGCCCATTGCGATGGCGGGGGCGAGTGTGGAAATCGCGCCGAGCAGCGGGGCCTCATCTGGGCAGAGGGCTGCAATCACGCCCAAGGGCTCATTCATGGCGAGGGCAACCCCGCGCAAGGGCACAGACTTGACCTGCCCGTCGTATTTGTCGGCCCATGCCCCATAGGAGAAGAGGCGCGCGATTGCGGCCTCGACTTCGGCTTCGGCCTTTCCTTTAGCTACACCCGTCAGATCGCTTAGACGCGCTGTGAATTCGGCAGCTCTCGCGGATAGGTTTTCAGCAATATAATATAGGATTTGCGCCCTTAAATGGCCTGTTGTTTTGACCCAGCCCGAGGCTCCGCGCGCGGCTTCAACAGCATTTCGAACATCTTTGCGGCTTCCGATGCCGACATGACCGAGGAGTTTTCCTTTGGGTGAGAACACCGCTTGGGAATACCCGCTATCGGGGCGCGATTGTTTGCCGCCGATATACATTTTTGCAGTCCGGTCCAGATCGGGTGCCGCCGCATCGGCGGGGGGCGCGATCGGATGGAGCGGTTTGACTGGGGTCAATTTTGCGCGGGGTTTGAGATAGCTTAACAGCCCTTCCCATCCGCCTTCCCGCCCAAAGCCACTTTCGCGGGTCCCGCCAAACCCGGCGGCAGCATCGAAGAGGTTGGTGGCATTTACCCAGACAACACCGGCGACCAGTTTCGGTGCGATATCAAGGGCTAGATTGATGTTCTCGCTCCAGAGGCTGGCGGCCAATCCATAGCGGGTGTTATTGGCCAGTTCCACGGCCTCGCTTGGTGTTCGGAATGTGGTGGAGACAAGGACGGGGCCGAAGATCTCCTCTTGCATCAGGGGCGATGAGGGGGAGAGGCCCGTGATCAGGGTGGGGGGGTAGAAGCAGCCTTGCTCTGGCATGGAGATGGCGGCCTGATAGGTCTCGCCCTCGTTATTGTTATCGACCAGACGCGTGATGGTCTGGTGCTGGATCGGGTCGACCACTGCGCCGATATCGATGCATTTATCCAATGGATCGCCGATGCGCAGCTTATCCATGCGGGCCTTCAGGCGTTTGTGGAAATCCTCGGCGATGCCTTCTTGCACCAGAAGGCGCGAGCCTGCGCAACAGACCTGCCCCTGATTGAACCAGATCGCATCCACAAGCCCTTCGATCGCGCTGTCGATATCGGCATCCTCGAAGACGATATAGGGAGATTTGCCGCCAAGCTCCAAGGTGAGAGCTTTGCTTTGGCCTGCGGTCGCGCGCCGAATTTGGCGGCCGACTTCGGTAGAGCCAGTGAAGGCGATTTTCGCGATGCCGTCATGTGTTGTGATGGCCTCCCCCGTTGCGCCATCGCCCGTGACAATATTGACCACGCCTGCGGGTAGGCCCGCCTCCGTGCAGATTTTTGCGAACAGAAGCGCCGTAAGGGATGTATATTCCGCGGGTTTCAGCACAACGGTATTTCCGGCAGCCAAAGCAGGGGCGATTTTCCATGCCAGCATCAAGAGAGGGAAGTTCCACGGGATCACCTGACCGCAGACCCCCAATGCTTCATGGTCGGGAAGTTCTTGCTCCTGCAATTGCGCCAATCCTGCGTGATAGTAGAAATGGCGCTGCGCGAGCGGGATATCGATATCGCGGCTTTCACGGATCGGTTTGCCGTTATCCATCGTTTCCAGCACAGCAAAGAGACGGCTGTGTTTCTGCAGCAGCCGCGCAATCGCATAGAGATATTTCGCGCGTTTATGGCCCGAAAGCTTGGACCATTTCGGGAAGGCTTTTTGGGCCGCTTTCACTGCCTGATCGACATCTTGCGCTGTGCCTTGGCTGATTTGGGCAAGCTCTTCGCCCGTTGCGGGGTTTCGGGTGGCGAAACTCTCCTTGGCCTTTGTAAAGCCACCATCAATGAAATGACCGAATTGGGGGCCATTTGCGGCGATCCATGCCCGCGCCTCCTTGTCGGATTCAGGGGCAGGGCCGTAATCCATGCTCTCGAAGATATCGGCTGTGGTCATGTCATGCTCTTCTTGCGGAAACGGAAGGAAAGGAGGCGGCCATATCTCATGCCATCGGATGTCTATAGCTGGCGGAGTACTCGCCTGTTGCGTGATGTTCGAGTTGGCGCTCGATATCTCCCAAAAGGCTTGATGCGCCAAAACGGAAGAGGTCAGGTTGCAGCCAGCGATTGCCCAGTTCTTCTTTCATCAGGCTGAGATAGACCAGCGCGTCCTTCGCCTTGGAAATGCCGCCCGCAGGTTTATAGCCCACTTTGAACCCTGTCGCGGCTTCATAGGCGCGGATGGCGCGGATCATCACGAGGCTGACGGGCAAGGTGGCGTTTACGCTTTCCTTACCTGTTGAGGTCTTGATGAAATCGGCCCCAGCCATCATGCAGATCACTGAGGCTTTGGCGACATTGCGCAGGGTGCCCAATTCGCCCGTCGCAAGGATCGCTTTGACATGGGCCTCGCCGCATGCCGCGCGGAATTCCTGCATCTCGTCATATAGGGCCTGCCAATTGCCTGTCAGAACATGGCGGCGCGAGATGACGATATCGATTTCCTTGGCCCCTGCGCGCACGCTTTCCCCAATTTCGGCGACGCGGAGCTTGAAGGGCGAGAGGCCTGCGGGAAACCCAGTTGAAACGGCGGCCACGGGGATAGAGCTGCCTTCCAGCGCGTGTAGGGCAGTCTCGACCATCTCGTGATAGACGCAGACCGCCCCCGTTGTCAGAGGGGGCAGGCCAAGCGCATCGAGGATATCCTGCCGAACAGGTTGGCGGGCTTTTGCGCAAAGGCGCCGTACGCGCCCCTCGGTATCATCCCCCGAAAGGGTCGTGAGGTCGATCAATGTGATCGCCTTGGCCAGCCAAGCGGCCTGAAATTCCTTCTTCACGCTGCGCCGACCTGGCAGGCTGGCGGTGCGGCGCTCGATGGCTGAGGTATTGGCTTGCAGGCTGGCCACCCAGTCCAGATCAAGCGGCATGCCTGCATTGCGTGGCTCTTGCACCTGCGGAAGCTGGGGCTTGGTGATGCTGGCGGGGTTGGTTTGGATCACTGTCATGGTGTTCACTGGTTTAGAGGTTTGAATCAAGCGTCTCATGGGTGGTGGCCAAAGGCAAGCTTGACCAAATGGTAAAATTTATAATGGCCGCACAAAAGCGTGACACCACCCCCGCCACGCGCTAAGGGGAGGCCGTAATTCTATGGGAGACTCCGATGAGTTTTGACCGTTCTGTCAAGATTGCCCCTTCTATCCTATCCGCTGATTTTGCTGATTTCGGACGGGAAATTCAGGCCATTGAGGCGCAAGGTGCCGATTGGGTCCATATCGATGTGATGGATGGCCATTTTGTGCCGAACCTGACCTTCGGGCCGCCTGCCGTGAAGGCGTTTCGCAAGCATGTGAAAACGGTGATGGATGTTCATCTGATGATCTCGCCTGTTGATGCCTATATCGATGCCTATGCAGAGGCGGGTGCCGATATCCTGACGGCGCATATCGAAGCGGGCCCCCATATCCACCGCACACTTCAGGCGATCCGTGGTGCGGGGATGAAAGCGGGTGTGGCGCTTAATCCGGGCACCCCTGCCGAGGCGGTTGCCCATCTGCTGGATTTGACGGATTTGATCTGTGTGATGACCGTGAACCCCGGATTTGGCGGGCAGAAATTCATCGATATGTCGGATAAAATTCGCAGCCTGCGGTCCATGATCGGAGATCGGCCAGTTCATATCGAAATCGATGGCGGTGTTGACCCCAATACAGCCCCGCTGGTTGTGAACGCGGGGGCGGATGTTTTGGTTGCAGGATCGGCCGTGTTCAAAGGCGGCTCGGTCGATAAGTCCGAGGTTTATGGTGAGAATATGCGCGCGATCCGCGCCTCTATCAGCGGCTGATCCGCGCGTCTCAACTGTACAAAAAAGCCCCGCCTGACTTGCGTCAAACGGGGCTTTGTCGTGAGTGGGGGTCAGTTTGCTGTCGGGCCCGCTTCGAGCACGTCTTCCAAGGTGCGCAAGCCTGTGCGCGGGGCCTGAACAAGCACGCTCATATTGCCGGGCTTATGTTCATTGCGCAGCATTTTGGTATGCGCGCCGGGCAGTTCGGCCCATGGGAACACTTCGGACATGCATGGGTCAAGGCGACGCTCGATCATCAGCTTGTTGGCTGCAGCCGCCTGTTTGAGATGGGCGAAATGGCTGCCCTGAAGGCGCTTTTGGTGCATCCACATATAGCGGACATCGAATGTACAATTGAAACCTGAGGTGCCCGCACAAATCACGACCATGCCGCCCTTTTTGCAGACAAGCGTTGAGACTGGGAAGGTCGCTTCGCCTGGATGCTCGAAAACGATATCCACGTTGTTGCCTTTGCCCGTAATGTCCCAGATCGCCTTGCCGAATTTGCGCGCCTCGGTGAACCACTCCTTGTATTCGGGGGTGTTGACCGTTGGCAGTTGGCCCCAGCAGTTGAAATCCTTGCGGTTGATCACGCCTTTTGCGCCAAGCGACATCACGAAATCGCGCTTATCCTCATCCGAGATCACGGCAATCGCATTTGCACCTGCTGTATTGATAAGCTGGATCGCATAAACCCCGAGACCGCCAGACGCGCCCCAAACCAGAACATTCTGACCAGGTTTCAATTCATGGGGGTGATGCCCGAAGAGCATCCGATAGGCGGTTGCGAGGGTTAGCGTGTAGCATGCGCTTTCCTCCCAAGTCAGGTGCTTGGGGCGGGGCATCAATTGCTGCGCCTGAACACGGGTGAATTGTGCAAAGGAGCCATCGGGCGTCTCATAGCCCCAGATTCGCTGCGTGGGCGAGAACATCGGATCGCCGCCATTGCATTCCTCATCATCACCATCGTCTTGGTTGCAATGGATCACGACCTCATCGCCGACTTTCCATGTTTTGACCTTGTCGCCGACCGCCCAAACAATGCCCGAGGCATCGGAACCTGCGATATGATAAGGCGCACCATGTCCGTCAAAAGGGCTGATCGGCTGGCCAAGGCCCGCCCATACGCCGTTGTAATTCACGCCAGCTGCCATCACGAGAACCAGAACCTCATGGCTGTCGATTGCGGGTGTTTCAACGACTTCCATCTCGAAGGCTTTGTCAGGCTCTCCGTGGCGTTCGCGGCGGATGGCCCAAGAATACATCTGGGATGGTACATGCCCCATCGGAGGCATCTCGCCCATTTCATAAAGGTCTTTTTGCGGTGCGTCATAGATGACGGCTGCGGGATTGATATCCAAAGCCATGAGGCCTCCGTAGAATCGGCCATAGGTTTGGTTTGTCCCATGGCGGTTGCTGCACTGCGGAATCATTCCGCTCCTGCAGCAATGTATAAAACGGCCACGCAATAATTCAAACGAAAAGTGAATTTTTGTGAAATATTATGTCGCGAAGGATTCTCTAGGATGTTTGCGGAGCTTGCCTGTGCTCTGGTGAAACGGGCAATAAATGCTCGATCGAGGCTGCGTAAAAGGCGGCGAGACGCTGCCCCTCTGCGGTTATATCGATCTCCCCCTCGGGCGATATTGTCAGCAATTTACGCTCCCGCAGGGTCCGCAAACCGAATTCGACCGTTCCTGCGATATCTTCTTCGGGGAGGTAGATGCTGGCGCCAAGGGCATTGGCCCTCGCGACATTTTCTGTAACGCCTTGCAGCAAAGCCGCCCTGTTGCGCGCTCCGTTGATCAGCGACAAACACAGCAAGGGCACAGGGGTGATGGGCATGACCTTACCGATGCGCGACATCAATTCCTCACCAAGGGCCTGTGTCTCATGGTTTTCGTGATGTTCCATAAATTCCGTCAGGCTAAGCGGATCACCGAAGCCGACCGCTGCATAACCGTAATGGCGAAAGCTACCCGTCAAACGCTGCCAAATCTGCCGCCGCAAGTAGCGATAGATCGGCTTGAGCGAGAAGCGGAACCGCCTTGTGCCTTTGGCATGGGCGTCAATCAGCACGCGGTCTTCCATGACGCGGTCATAATTCAGGGCAATTGGCACAAAGACGACATCACGGGAAACGCCCGGCTCAAACCCTTCTAGAATGTAGGAGAAAAGGCCAAGTTTGGGCGCGCCGAGATATCCCGTTTGGCTGAGCCCGCCTTCGGGAAAGACGGCTTGGGTCAACCCTGCCTCTGTGGCCATTTTTACATAGCGCGCCAAGACCTTGCGATAGAGCGGTTTATTGTAACGTCTGCGGATGAAATAACCGCCCAAAGCGCGCACGAGGCTGCGAAGCGGCCAGACCCGCGCCCATTCCCCAACAGCATAGGCCAGCGCTGATCGTTCCGCCGCCAACCAAGTGACAAGGACATAATCCATATTGGAGCGGTGGTTCATCACGAAGATCACGGTCGCATCAGGTGGGATCGCGGCAAGGGCTTGCTCATTCCCTTCTGTCAGGCGCACGCGATAGAGGGATTTGCTGAAAAACCGCGCAAGACGGATTGCAAAGGTGAAATAGGTGAAGGCTGAAAACCCGGGCACGATCTCGCGCGCATAGCGTTCGGCGCGCTGAAAGACGACATCCTCGCGTACGCCAGTTTCCTTGGCATAGTCGGAAATCGCCTGCGCCACTTCGGGGTCATAAACAAGCCTGCGAATCGTATCGGTGCGCCGCGCCAGTTTAAACGGCTGAATAGGCCGCGTCAGGCGCTGGTTCATTCGTTCCACAGCCATTTCCAAGCGCCTGCGCAGAAACCAGCGCACCGATGGAAACAGGAAATGCGAGGCAAAGGTGACCGCTGCAAAAAGCACGATCAGGATAAAAAGCCAGAGCGGAACAGCCACAGTCGTCGTCATGTTGGGAAATTCGCAGGAAAGCCCGCTGCCCACAATCACAAGTTACGTGGCGGAGCGGCATTGTTTTGCCGCAATGCAGCGAATTGACAGAGACATATAATTGTCCATATATCACACCAAGTGAAATTAAATTACGCATCTGTCGATTCTGGAGGCAAAATGGCCGCGCAACATTCAGACAAGCCTTGGCTCATTCGAACCTATGCAGGCCATTCGACGGCAAAAGCCTCTAACGCCTTGTATCGAAGCAATCTTGAAAAGGGGCAGACGGGCCTTTCGGTTGCTTTCGATCTCCCCACGCAGACGGGGTATGACAGTGACCACGAGCTTGCGCGCGGCGAGGTCGGCAAAGTGGGTGTTCCTGTTTCGCATCTGGGCGATATGCGCGCGCTGTTTGATGACATCCCGCTGGATAAGATGAATACCTCCATGACAATCAATGCGACGGCGCCTTGGCTTCTGTCGCTTTATATTGCTGTGGCGGAAGAGCAGGGCGCTGATATCGCGGTGCTTCAGGGCACTGTGCAGAATGATCTGATCAAAGAATATCTAAGCCGCGGTACCTATATCTGCCCGCCACAGCCTTCGTTGAAGATGATCGCGGATGTGGCTGAGTATTGCTATTCCAATGTGCCCAAATGGAACCCGATGAATGTGTGTTCCTATCATTTGCAAGAAGCGGGAGCGACACCTGAGCAAGAGCTGTCTTTTGCCTTGGCAACGGGGATTGCTGTTCTTGATGCATTGAAGCCGCGCGTACCCGCCGAGGATTTTCCAGCGCTATGTGGCCGGATTTCTTTCTTTGTGAATGCGGGCATCCGTTTTGTTACCGAGATGTGCAAGATGCGGGCTTTCGTTGATCTCTGGGATGAGATCCTGTTGGAGCGCTACGGTGTGCAGGATGCGAAATTCAGGCGGTTCCGCTATGGTGTACAGGTCAATTCCCTTGGCCTGACCGAGCAGCAGCCCGAGAATAACGTCTACCGTATTTTGATCGAAATGCTTGCCGTGACCTTGTCAAAAAAGGCGCGGGCAAGGGCCGTTCAGCTTCCTGCATGGAATGAGGCCTTGGGGCTTCCCCGCCCATGGGACCAGCAATGGTCCATGCGAATGCAGCAAATCATGGCCTTTGAAACCGACCTTTTGGAATATGAGGATCTGTTTGATGGCAATCCTGTGGTTGATGCCAAGGTTGAGGCCTTGAAAGAGGGTGCGCGGGCCGAATTGGCAAATCTCGATTCCATGGGAGGGGCGATTGCGGCCATCGATTACATGAAATCCCGCCTCGTCGAGAGCAATGCCGACCGCGTCAACGGCATTGAGCAGGGCAATACGGTTGTTGTCGGTGTTAATAGATTCACCCAATCCGAGCCTTCCCCTTTGGTCGGGGCCGATGGGGGCATCATGGTTGTTGATCCCGCGGTGGAGGCGAGCCAGATCGATGGATTGAAAGCTTGGCGCGAGGGGCGCGATGCAAGCGAGGTGAGCCAAGCCTTGGCCGCGCTTCGTGCCGCCGCAATGGATGGTGAAAACATCATGCCTGCCTCAATCGCCGCTGCCAAAGCAGGCGTGACGACCGGTGAATGGGCGGGTGTTATGCGGGCCGTCTTTGGGGAATACCGCGGGCCAACGGGTGTTTCGAAAGCGGTCTCGAACAAAACTGAAGGCTTGGATGATATTCGTGATGCCGTTGATCTGGTCAGTGACAAGCTGGGACGGCGGTTGAAATTTCTTGTTGGAAAGCCGGGTTTGGACGGGCATTCGAACGGGGCTGAACAAATCGCATTTCGGGCGCGCGATTGCGGAATGGATATTTCCTATGAAGGGATACGCCTGACACCCGCGCAGATTGTTGAGGCTGCAAAGGCCGAAAATGCGCATGTCATTGGCCTTTCGATCCTGTCGGGCAGTCATATCCCGTTGATCAAAGATGTAATGGAACGGCTGCGTGCCGAGGGGCTAGGGGATATCCCCGTTATTGTCGGTGGCATTATTCCCGATGAAGATGTGCAGGCGCTCAATTCCTTTGGCGTTTCACGTATTTATACGCCGAAAGACTTTGAATTAAATCGGATCATGATGGATATTGTGACACTGGCCGCGCCTAATCCAATTGCTGCGGAATAGGGCTTGGGGCCCCTATTTCATCACTTGTGACTAACAAAAGACATCTTGTTCTTGCTGAAATAAAGATCGAAATTCCTTGTTAAAATGGATTTTCAGTTCTATCCGAATGGAATGAAGTCTATTTTGGAGAGTCAAAATGTCTATTGATCTTTCAACACTGTCGCTTTCGGAATTGCATGATTTGCGCAAACAAGCGGATGTTGCGATCCGCGATTTTGAAAAGCGTAGAAGAAAAGAAGCGCTTGTCGCGGCTCAAAAAGCGGCCCAGGAACATGGTTTCAGCCTAGAGGAAATTCTTGGTAAAAAGACGACTGGACCCAAATCGCCACCAAAATACGCCAATCCTGAAGATGCATCCCAGACATGGACGGGGCGCGGGCGCCAACCTACTTGGGTCAAGGATGCCTTGGCTGCGGGTAAATCGCTGGATGATATGGCGATCTGAAGATGACAGTTCATATTGGTGCGGAGCGTGGTGATATTGCCGAAACGGTTCTTATGCCCGGAGACCCGCTCCGCGCCAAATGGGCGGCTGAAACATTCCTAGAGCAACCACGCCTCGTGAATGAGGTGCGGGGAATGTATGGATTTACAGGGCGCTGGAATGGCCATCCTGTTACGATCCACGGCTCTGGCATGGGAATGCCCAGTTTTTCAATTTATGCAAATGAATTGATCAAGGATTTTGACGTCAAGACTATCATCCGGATCGGCTCGGCAGGTGGAATGCAACCTAAGGTAAGACTGCGCGATGTTGTTTTAGCAATGACTGCGTCGACTTTGTCTTCGCCCTCATCAGGGATTTTTCGGGAATTGAATTTTGCGCCCTGCGCTGATTTTGAATTGCTATAAGCCGCACAACGAATTGCCTTGGAGAAGGACGTGCCCACACATATTGGTGGCATTTATTCTTCAGATGTTTTTTATGACGAACGCCCTGATCTGAATGAAATAATGACGCGTCATGGGGTTTTGGCGGTCGAGATGGAAACGGCCGAATTGTATAATCTGGCAGCGCGCTATGGCATTCGTGCTTTGGCAGTTCTGACGATTTCCGACCACCTCCTGACGCATGAGGCCCTACCCGCTTCAGATCGGCAATCCAGCTTTTCCGATATGGTCGAGATTGCTTTAGGCGCGGCATTTTCCTGACCCATGCCCACGGTTTCGGTGGTGCTGAGTTGGGTGTTCCTATTGCGGCTTTGTGGTTTGTGAAGAGGGGAGAGGGGCGCTGCCCCTCTTGGCCTTTGGCCAATTCACCCCGAGGTATTTTGGAAACAAAGAAATGCTGGGGTGGCCGCGAAGCTTGGGGCCACCCGATTGTCTTTTAAATCACGACGACGCTTAGTGGTGGGAAGCCGTTGAAGCCGACCGAGCTATAGCTTGACGTGTAGGCCCCGCAATTCCGGATTATGATGCGATCGCCGCCCTTGAGGCCAAGTGGCAGTTGAACGGGGCGCTTTTCATAGAGAACATCGGCACTGTCGCAGGAGGGGCCTGCAAGAATGCATGGGCCTGTCGCCTCATCGTCGTGATCGGTGATGAATTGATAGCGGATGGCCTCATCCATGGTTTCGGCAAGGCCAGAGAATTTACCGATATCAAGATAGACCCAACGGCAGAGATCATCATCGGATTTTCTGGAGACAAGCAGCACTTCGGCTGCGATCATGCCTGCTTCGGCGACAAGCCCGCGACCAGGTTCAGCCATGATGCGGATGTCTTGACCAAAGCGTTGCGTGACCTGCTCCATGACGTTTTGCGCGTAGAATGTGGGATGTGGGATCGCGTCGCCATAAAAGGCTGGGAAGCCGCCGCCGATATTGAGAAGTGTCAGGTTGAAACCTGCTTTGCAGGCCTCTGCCCAAATCATAGCGACTTGATCGAGGGTTTCAGCCCACATGGCGGGGTCGCGGGTTTGGCTGCCGACATGGAAGGAGAAGCCGACAGGCTCGAGGCCAAGCTTGCGCGCATAGTGCAGCAGCGTGATCGCCTTGTCGCGCGATGTGCCGAATTTACGGGTCAACGGCCAATCAGCTCCCGAGGCCTCAACGATCAGGCGGATATAGACCTGCGCCTTTGGGGCGTATTTGGCGATTTTTTCAAGCTCTTCTTCTGCATCGGCGGCGAAGAGGGTGATGCCAGCCGCGAAGGCAAAGGCGATATCACTGCCGCGTTTGACTGTATTTCCGAAGGAGATCGTCTCGGGTCGTGCGCCAAGCGACAGGCACAACTCGATCTCACCGCGGGAGGCGGCATCAAAATGAGAACCAAGCGCGACCAAACGCGCGATCACTTCACGCTCGGGGTTGGCTTTTACGGCATAATGGATGTCGGCCCTGCCAAGCCCTGCTTTGAGCGCGTGATATTGCGCCTCCACATGCTCGATATCGAGAACAAGCGTGGGCTGGTCAAAACTGTTCTCACGAATGAAGGTTTCAATGCGAGAGGATGCGTCGACAGCAGTAGCTGCCGAGAAATCGGCGTATGTAGCGTTCATGGTCATCTCCAATAGACCCGGCCATATATGACCGCTCACTTCCAAGGGAGACGTTACCGTCGCTACGTAAACCACGTGGGAATTAGCCCACCTCGCCAGAGGCGCGTGCGTTGGCGTCTATGTCGCGGCGTTTGCTTGTTTTGGTGAGTCGATGCAAGTGGAATTTCTCACGCATCTGAAAATATCACCTTTGGCAGCAGGCGCGACCAAAAGGGTTGAGATCAGCGACCATGGCTTTGATCATAGGCGTTGAGGTCTGCGCTTTGAAAATCTTGGGTGAGGTCGCAATCAAAAACCTCGATCTTGAGGGGGTAGCAGGCGGCTGTGTCGGAGGAATGCTCCGAGCTGCAATCCCCGCCCGGGCAAGCCGAGAGGGCGCCGAGCAGGTCGATTTCTGCCAGAAAATCAATGTGATCGCCGGGGCGAACGGGGCTGGCTTTCATGAAATACTGGCCGGTATCGCGGGTGAAACCGGTGCACATGAAGACATTGAGCACGTCATGGATATGCGGCTCGGCTTGCGCGAGGGAGAGCCCCGTTTCATCGGCCAGCGCACGCGTTAGGTTGGAGTGGCAGCAATGATGGTATTGCCCGCCTGACAACAGGTTATGCGTATAAGGGTCGCAGCGGGTGCCGATCACGTCATGGACCGAGCCACCAAAGGAATCGATGCCGTACCAGCTCAGCGTATCCTCGATGATCGTTGCCATCGGGCGCAGATGCGGCAGGTTCGACCAAAGCCGTTCGCCCGTTGTGACATGTGTGCCATGTAAGGCGCGGGTCTTGCCCGAGAAGAACCGCTCCGACAAATCATGCGCATTCCAAAGATTGAGATCACCGACCTGCGGGCCATCGACCGAGGATATGCGGAAGACCTGCCCTGCTTTCACATGAAAACAGGCCGCATCGCGCGCGGGGGTGACGGTCTCGGAGCGTTTGACGAGGCCCGTTTTGGCAGCAGCGCTGCGTGCGGCATCGATGGGGGGCAGGCTGTCATTGGGGTAGCAGATCACGGGTTTGACGGCGCGGCGGGCGTCGGCGTCATGGGGGGCGTTGCTTTGGTCGGGGTTTGGGTTGGGCATGCGCTTCATCCTGTCTTTGATGTATGAAGGCAGGGGAAGGCGGAATTGGCAAGCGAGTTAGAGCGGCTTCGGCCCAAGCAGGCTTTTGCATTCTTTCGGCGGGTGCCTGTCTTGGCTGTAGGCGGTGATTTTGCAGGTTTGGCAGGCCCATGCCGTGCTACCTGCCATCGGGGCCGCTTGGGAGGCTTTTCCCCAACGGCAACGCGGCCTTTTTAGAAAAGGAAGCACTTTGGCAGCAAGTGAGATTTGGCCTTTGCGCCGCCTGCGGAGCCATATGGCCGCCGCGCCGATAATCGCGCAAATGAGGATTGCTAGAATGACGTTTTCCGTGACCAGTAGCATAGTGACCGAGCGGTCTGCGTTTGGTGCCGTGAGAAAGGTTATGGGTGCTGTGTTTTCCATGACCCGAAATTCCCGAAAAATTATGGCAATTTTTTGGAAGGAAGACGCCCAGTTTAACGCACTCACAAAAAAGCCTCCCCCGCTGTGAAGCGGGTGAGGCGTAAGGTTCTTCGCGCTGCTGCGCTTAAACTTGGCGCTCGACCATCATCTTTTTGATCTGCGTGATTGCCTTGGCGGGGTTCAGGCCCTTGGGGCAGGTCTTGGCGCAATTCATGATGGTGTGGCAGCGATAGAGTTTGAACGGGTCTTCAAGCTCGTCCAGACGCTCGCCTGTGGCCTCGTCGCGGCTGTCGATGATCCAGCGATAGGCGTGCAGCAGGGCTGCTGGCCCGAGATAGCGATCACCGTTCCACCAATAGCTGGGGCAAGAGGTCGAGCAGCAGGCGCACATCACACATTCATAGAGACCATCGAGCTTCTCACGGTCATCAATCGACTGGCGCCATTCCTTTTCGGGGCGCTGTGTCTTGGTCTCAAGCCATGGCATGATCGAGGCATGCTGCGCATAGAAATGCGTCAGGTCTGGGATCAGGTCTTTGACCACGGGCATATGGGGCAGGGGGTAGATTTTCACATCGCCTTTGATCTCGTCCATGCCATAGATACAGGCCAAGGTGTTGATCCCGTCGATATTCATCGCGCAGGACCCACAGATACCTTCGCGGCAGGAGCGGCGGAAGGTCAGGGTTGGGTCGATCTCGTTCTTGATCTTGATCAGCGCGTCCAGAACCATCGGGCCGCAGGTGTCCATATCAACCCAATAGGTATCAACCGAAGGGTTCTGGCCGTCATCGGGGTTCCAGCGATAGATCTGAAACTTGCGCAGATTATTTGCGCCCGCTGGTTTCGGCCAGGTTTTTCCGGTCTTGATCCGAGAGTTCTTCGGTAGAGTAAATTCTGCCATGGTCTTCTCCGTCTCGATCTGCCCCTGTCAAAGCGACAGGGGGCGTGTGGGCGCAGTGCCCGTCATTTGGGTGTAACAGGATTGATAGACCTCTTGCGGGTCACGCCCTGCGAGGTAATCGGTGGAAATACTGATAGAGGCGCCCGTGCGCGTGCCGCCCGAGCCTGTGCCAATGCTGAAGGTGCCAGTTGGCCCGAGGGCGGCGCGGGCCCGCTCGGAACAGGTGGCATAGGCGCGCTCAGGCGAGGCGGGGCCGCAACCCGCGAGCGCCAAGCCCGCCGCAATCACCAAGAACATCGTGGTCTCACTGGTCATGCCGCGATCTCCTCAAGCCAAGCGCTTGGATGGTCTTCATATCCAAGGCTCACCAAGGCATCGCCAAATTCCGTGGCATAGGTTTCGGCCACTGCGCGGGGAAGCTCGGTTTTCCAGCGCTGTGGTTTGCCCGATTGAATATGAGTGTCGAGGTCTTGCTTTGTAAAGCCTGCATGCTTCATCGGGCCAAACAGGCTGCGTTCGACAAAGATTTTACGGCCCAAAGCGGCCTCCTCAGCGGAGAGGCCAAGAAACCGCAAGATATCTTGGAACAAGCTGCCATCGGTATCGGTGATCAGGGCTTCATAGGTGACTTCTGCGCAGGTATCGCGGGTGTAATCCCATGCCAGCATTTCAGCCACGGTTTGCGCATGTTTGCCGCGCATCTCGAACAAAAGGCGGTCTTCGTCGGATGCCAGCCAATTCAGATGCTCCTGATAGCTGCGCCCGTCCAGCGAAGGGATCGGCTTTGATAGAAACTGTTCCCGCGCTGGATCAATCTGGCGATGATAGCTCATGCCAGAGAGCAGCACATCACGCGGATCGCGGATCAGATGCAGGAAGCGGGCATCGGCCCTGCGCAGCAAACGGTTCGTGAAATTCGACGACCATTGCATAATGATGCTGCGGTCATCTTGCAGGGTTGGCTTGATATCCGCCTCGCCCAAAGACCCGCCAACACCATGGGGCAGATCAAGCTCTTCCGCGATTTTGCGGAAGACCCATCGCATCCAAAGGGTGCCTGTTTTGTGATGTGTGCCAACGCAAATAATTCGGGGGGCGATGGCCTGATCGACCACCGCATCCTCGAAATCTTCTGTGGGCACCGCGATCACCACCTGACCTTAGTAGACGCGCGCCTTGGGCGCGATCTTCTTGAGGTCAATGCCGCCATCTTCTACCTTGGTCAGCGGGTCGAGATGGACGGGGCGATAGGACAGATCTGTCTTGGCGCCATCCACAACGGCAAGGCTGTGCTTGCGCCATGTTTTGTCGTCGCGATCAGGGTAATCCTCATGGGCATGCGCCCCGCGGCTTTCCTTGCGCGCCTCGGCCGAGACGATTGTGGCCATCGCATTGGGCATCAGGTTGGTCAGCTCAAGCGTTTCCATCAAATCCGAGTTCCAGATCAGCGAGCGGTCGGTGACCTTGATGTCATCCATCTTGGCGGCAACGGCTTCCATTTTCTTGACGCCTTCGCCCAAGGTTTTGTCGGTGCGGAACACGGCTGCATCGGCCTGCATGTTGCGCTGCATTTCAAGGCGCAGCTCGGCCGTGGCTGTGGTGCCGTTTGCATGGCGCAAGCCGTCAAACCTTGCGACAGCCTTATCGAGGCTGGCTTGGTTGAGCGGCTGGTTGGCCGTGCTTGGGTCAACCACTTGCCCCGCTTTGATCGCGGCGGCGCGGCCAAAGACCACAAGATCAATCAAGGAGTTGGAGCCGAGGCGGTTGGCCCCATGCACCGAGGCACAGCCCGCTTCACCCACAGCCATCAGGCCCGGAACAATCGCGTCAGGGTCTTTCGCCGTGGGGTTCAGGACTTCGCCCCAATAATTGGTTGGAATGCCACCCATATTGTAATGCACGGTTGGCAAAACAGGGATCGGTTCCTTGGTCAGATCGACGCCTGCGAAAATGCGCGCGCTTTCCGAGATGCCGGGAAGGCGCAGGGCCAATGTCTCGGGCGGCAGGTGGTTGAGGTGGAGGTAAATATGGTCTCCGTCCTTGCCCACACCACGGCCCTCACGGATTTCCATGGTCATGCAACGGCTGACCACATCGCGTGAGGCGAGGTCTTTATAGGTTGGCGCGTAGCGCTCCATGAAGCGCTCACCTTCGGAATTGGTCAGGTAGCCGCCTTCACCGCGCGCACCCTCAGTAATCAGGCAGCCCGCACCGTAAATGCCAGTGGGGTGGAACTGAACAAATTCCATATCCTGAAGCGGGAGCCCTTGGCGCGCGACCATGCCGCCACCATCGCCTGTGCAGGTATGGGCCGAGGTTGCCGAGAAATAGGCGCGGCCATAGCCGCCCGTGGCCAGAACCACCATCTTAGCGTTGAACGCATGCAGAGTGCCGTCATCAAGTTTCCAAGCCAGAACGCCTTGGCATTGGCCATCGTCCGACATGATCAGATCGGTTGCGAAATACTCGATATAGAATTCCGCGTTGTTCTTGAGAGACTGGCCATAAAGCGTGTGCAGCATGGCGTGGCCCGTGCGGTCAGCCGCCGCGCAGGTGCGCTGAACGGGCGGACCTTCGCCAAACTCGGTTGTGTGCCCGCCAAAGGGACGCTGATAAATCTTGCCCTCTTCGGTGCGCGAGAAAGGCACGCCGTAATGCTCAAGCTCATAGACCGCCTTGGGGGCCTCACGGGCGAGATATTCCATCGCATCCGTATCACCGAGCCAGTCCGACCCTTTCACGGTGTCATACATATGCCATTGCCAGTTATCGGGGCCCATATTGGACAGCGATGCTGCAATGCCGCCTTGGGCCGCAACTGTGTGCGAACGGGTGGGGAAAACCTTTGTCACACAGGCTGTTTTCAGCCCTTGTTCCGCCAAGCCGAGGGTCGCGCGCAAACCTGCGCCGCCCGCACCGACTACGATGGCGTCATAATTGTGATGGGTGATGTCATAGGAAGCGGTCATTTTTTGGTCTGCTCCAGTTGTCTCAAAGCGCGATCATCGCCAGCGCGATGAGGCCAGCGGCCATCATCCCGTAGCTGACGAGAGTCATTACAAGGATCGAGATTTTGCGGGCGAGGCCATGCACATAGTCTTCAATGAGCACCTGCACGCCGAGACGGAAATGATGAAGGCCGACGATCAGCATCAATGCTGTCACGACGGCGCGGAAGGGGTGGGACAGGGCTGCAATAACCTCGTCATGCGGCTCGCCCAGAAGTGGTCCGAAGGAGAACAGGAACAGCGGGGTCAGCACCAACAGGGCCACCGAAGTCACGGTCATGACCCAGAAATGATGCGTTC
Source organism: uncultured Paracoccaceae bacterium (assembly GCA_965656935.1). Taxonomy (GTDB): domain Bacteria; phylum Pseudomonadota; class Alphaproteobacteria; order Rhodobacterales; family Rhodobacteraceae; genus M30B80. The sequence continues at coordinate 65,750 of CBFHMG010000005.1, read as the reverse complement.
CGGTCCGTGAGGAGCCGAGGCCTTCGACGCGTTTGCGGTCGGTTGCGAATTTCATATGCCTACCTCCTCAAATCGCGATGACGGTCAGGAAGGTGAGGGCGACCGAACCAATCAGCATGCCCCACCCCATTTTGTCAGCTGTTTCAACATCCAGCCCGCGGCCAGTGTCCCATATCAGGTGACGTAGTCCGCCAAGCGCGTGATACCACAGGCCGAGCACCGATAATGTCATCACAATGTCACCGACAAAGGATGTCAGGATGCCATCTGCCATTTCGAAATAGGCGGCATTGGTTGCAGCGGCGGTCAGCCACCAGATGATCAGAAGCGCGGAGACGAGCATCGCATTGCCCGTGATGCGGTTCAGAATCGAAGTCATGGAGTTCAGCTGCGGGCGGTAGATCTGCAGATGGGGCGACAGGGGACGATTGCCCCGATTAACGTCTGCCATGGCGGACACCCTTTCAGGTTATGCTTGGTCTGGAATACTTTATAACGCCAATCCATAGCGAGTTTTAAACCTCTGTCACGTGGTCAGGGGTGATTTTAGACAAAATTCTTGGGTCCAAACGCCGCAGTTTGCCATTTGTGATCACGAAAATAAAACGTGTGATCACATTATTAGGCATTCAGATTGGATGAGGCTTAAGGGGCCCATTGAACGGTTTTCAGGCTCGCCACCGCTTGGCAGCGGGCAAGGCATTACAGTGGCATCAAGGCCCAATAATCCAAATCAAGCAGAACATGGGGCAGGTATTTGCCATCCTCACCCTTCAATACGCCAGCTTGTCCCGCTTGGGTGACAGCCACCAAGCGCAAGCGGATCGCACCAACGCCAGGGGCTGCGGTTGGCGCTTTATCAAGCACCTCGGACCAAGCCCGAACCGTATCACCTGCAAAACAGGGATTGGCATGCGCCCCGCCATTCACCCCGACAATACATTGCGCATTGGCCAGCCCGTTAAAGCTGAGTGCGCGCGCCATCGAGATCACGTGACCGCCATAAATCAACCGTTTGCCATCAGGCCTGTTGGTTGCATCAAAATGGGTTTTGGCTGTGTTCTGCCAAAGCCGCGTGGCCATCATGTGTTCGGCATCTTCAATGGTGACGCCATCCACATGATCAATCACCTCGCCAATCTCGTAATCTGCAAAGCGGTGCGGCTCGCCTGATTGGGTGAAGTCATAGCCCGAGAAATCGACCCCGTCGGGAAGGGTCAATTGATCGGGCGTCAAGGCAGAGGCAAGTTCGGGCACAACCGTTTCGGGGGCTGGCGCGGAAAGGTCTTTCTTGCGGACCATCACCCAACGGCAGAACTCCATAACCTTGGCGCCATGCTGATTGGTGCCTGTCGTTCGAACATAGACAACGCCTGTCTTTCCCGAAGAGTTTTCCTTCAGACCAATTACCTCTGACGAGGAACGCAGCGTATCCCCGGGATAGACCGGATGCAGCCAGCGCGCCTCGGCATAGCCAAGATTGGCGACAGCATTGAGCGAAATATCGGGAACGGATTTCCCGAAAACGATATGAAAGGCAGCCAGATCATCAATCGGGCTTTGCGGCAGACCGCAGGCGCGCGCAAACTCATCCGAGGAATAGAGCGCGTGGCGCGCAGGGTAGAGCGCATGGTAGATCGCGCGTTCCCCGCCCGAGATGGTGCGGGGAACGGCATGTTCAAAGACTTGCCCGAGGCTGTAATCCTCAAAGAAATTACCTGAGCTTGTCTTGCTTGCCATCGTTATTGCGCCCCCAGTTTCATATCGGGGGAATACTCTGCCTCGACATCCTTTGTCACAGCCTGCCCGCAGCGCATCACACCGCGTGCTGAATCGAACGCATAGGTTGGGGTGCCATATAGCTCCCAACCTTTGCTGAGCGCCTCGGAGACTTTGTGGCAGAAGGCCGAGGTGTCATCCTCGGTCAATAGGCGATAGATTTTCATGTGATTATCCAAAAACTGGGTATCCAAGAAGCCCGTGAATATAGCCGACCAGCCCCATCACAATGACAGCGACACCCAAGGCGATAATATCGTTCTTGACCGAGGCATTGGCGGGACGCTCCCATTCAGGCTCGGCTCTTTTGATCTTGATGACGGAGAAAACGGCCCAAGCCAGCAATCCGCCGAACAGGATCAGCGATGCGAGGTCGCCATTCACCAGTAAATGCGCAATCGCCCATGTCTTGAGGGCGGTAAGCTGTTTATGCCTGATCCGCGCCGACATGGTTCCAGGAATGGCCGAGAGGGCGAAGAACCAGAATGCGATCAGCATCAGCAGGTTGTTGAGGTGGTTGAGGAATTGCGGCGGGTTCCAGAGTTGGACGACAGGGGCCGCGCGATATCCGATCACCATCAAGATGATGCCTGCAAACATCGCGATTGTGACGATTATTCTTCCCGAATTGCCCATTTGCGCACGGCGCGCGGGCGCGAGGCGTTTGAACAAATGGGCGAGGGCGAAAACCGCCACGCCGAGGATTAGTAAGGGATAGCCCATCAGACAGACTCCAGTTCTGCAATTGCTTCAGCTTTCGCGAGCGTGGCCCGTGCAGTCTCGATGTGCAAGTTTTCAACAATCTTGCCATCAACCACGGCAACGGCCTGCCCTTGTTCGATGGCTGTCTCATAGGCGCTAATCTGGCGACGCGCGAGGTCGATCTCGGCATCGGACGGGGCAAAGACCTGATTGGCAATCTCAAGCTGCGCGGGATGGATCAGTGTTTTGCCATCCATCCCCCAGTCGCGCCCTTCCACGCATTCGGCGCGCAGGCCGTTCTCGTCCTTGAAGGCGTTGAACACACCGTCGATGCACAGAATGCCATAGGCCCGTGCCGCAAGCAGGCAATGCTGCAAGGCCGTTAGCATCGCAGCGCGATTGCGCGCGCCCAGATCCTTGGCCAGATCATTGGTTCCCATCACAAAGCCTTCCATGCGCGGCGCAGCCGCGATTTCGGCAGCATTCAGGATACCTTGAGGTGTTTCCATCATCGCCCAGATTTTGGTGTCTTTTGCGGCGGGATATGCATCAAGCAGGCGGGCCAATGCCTCGATATCCTTGGCGCTGTTCACCTTGGGAAGCAGGATCGCCTCGGGGCCTACCGCTGCAATGCTTGCCAGATCATCCCCGCCCCATTCGGTATCAAGCGCGTTGATCCGTACTAGCTGCGCACGCGGCGCGAACCCGCCAAGTGTGAGCGTTTCAGCAAGCAAGGCCCGCGCATTCGGCTTTTCGTCAGGGGCCACGGCATCTTCGAGATCGAAAATAATCGCATCGGTCGGCAACCCCTTGGCCTTTTCCAAGGCGCGCTCTTTCGAGGCGGGGATATAAAGAACGGAGCGATAGGGGCGTGAGGTCAAAGCCATGAAGGATGGGCCTTTTATAGGGGGTATTCGTATTGCGCCGCAGAAAGCACATCAATGCGGGCGAACGCAAGTTCCAATTTTATGGAGATTTGCGAAATATTATGTCGCCCACATTTTCAAACTAGCCCGTCCCAGATCAGCTTCAGGCCTGTCAGCACCAACATCACATAGGTCAGCCCGAAGAAAAGCCGCTCAGGGATGAGGTGATGCGCCCGCACGCCTATATAGGTGCCAAGCAGCGCAAACGGGGCCAGCAAAGTGGCGGTTCCAAGGATTTGCCATGAAAAAATGCCGATCATCGCATAGACCACGAATTTCATCATATTGATGATCCAGAACACGATGACAGTGCTGGCCTGATAGCTGGTTTTGCCAATCCCCTCCTGCGAGAGCATGAAAACAGCCATGGGCGGGCCGCCAGCATGGCTGATGAAACTGGTGAAGCCCGCTGCAATTCCTGCCAGAAACCCGCTGCGCGCATTGAAGGCGCGGGGTTTGGGGGACAGCCAACCGCGCGCACGGGCCAGTTGGAATATGGGGAAGCCAAGCGCAACGGCACCAATTAGCACGCGAATGAAATCAGCCGATACAACCGTGAACAGGGCCGCGCCAAGTGCTGTTCCGGGAATGCCGCCGAGGATAAGAACCTTGACCGAAGGCGTGTGCCATTTACCCCAATAGGGCTTGAGGGATGCCACATCGATCAGCATCAAAAGCGGCAACATAAGCGCCAAAGCAATAGCGGGTTCGATGACAATTGCGAGAATCGCGGAGCTGGCAAAAGCCACGCCCGAGCCGAATCCGCCCTTGGAAATTCCCGCCAAAAGCACAGCAATGGCCGCAATTACCCAGACCCAGCCTTCAAGCATGGTTTTATCCCTTTGGCTATTTTGCTCTGTTTTACAAGGTTTTGACAGCGTTGCTAGCGCCAACTGTGCCATCACTTTGCGCAGGCCTCTCTTGCACGAACGCTGCACTGCGGCTAGGCCTCGCTCGATAATCAACATCGGATCCGGAGACACATCTCATGGCCAGACCCAAGATTGCACTGATTGGCGCAGGACAGATTGGCGGTACACTCGCTCATCTCGCCGCGCTTAAGGAACTGGGCGACGTCGTCCTTTTCGACATCGCTGATGGCACCCCGCAGGGCAAAGCACTCGACATCGCCGAATCCGGCCCGTCCGAGAAATTCGACGCCAAGCTGAAAGGCACGACCTCCTATGCGGATATCGCAGGCGCCGATGTCTGCATCGTGACCGCAGGTGTTCCACGCAAGCCCGGCATGAGCCGTGACGACCTTTTGGGCATCAACCTGAAGGTTATGAAATCTGTGGGCGAAGGCATCCGTGATCATGCGCCCAATGCATTCGTGATCTGCATCACCAACCCGCTTGATGCGATGGTATGGGCACTGCGCGAATTCTCGGGCCTGCCGCATAATATGGTTTGTGGCATGGCGGGTGTTCTCGACTCTGCCCGTTTCCGTCATTTCCTCGCCGAAGAATTCGACGTGTCGATGAAAGACGTCACAGCCTTCGTTCTGGGCGGCCATGGTGACACGATGGTGCCTTCTGTGCGCTATTCGACCGTTGCGGGTATTCCTTTGCCTGACCTCATCGAGATGGGCTGGACCACGCAGGACAAGCTTGATGCAATCGTTCAGCGCACCCGTGATGGCGGTGCCGAGATCGTTGGCCTGCTGAAAACAGGCTCGGCGTTTTATGCGCCTGCGACATCCGCGATCGAGATGGCTGAAGCTTTCCTCAAGGATCAAAAGCGCGTGCTGCCTTGTGCGGCCTATTGCGAAGGCCAATTTGGCCTGAAGTCGATGTATGTTGGTGTGCCGACAGTGATCGGCGCAGGCGGTATCGAGCGTATCGTCGAGATCAAGCTGACCAAGGACGAGCAAGCCATGTTCGACAATTCGGTCGAAGCGGTCAAAGGTCTTGTGGATGCGTGTAAAGCGATTGATCCAAGCCTGAGCTGATCACGCTTGATCGGAAGAATTCAGAAAACGCGCTCCTGATTGGGGGCGCGTTTTTCGTTCTGCAGCTTGACACAAGCCCGCCAAGCGCGCCCTTTTCATCTAACCGCAAGGAGCGCCCATGTCCCGTTTTGATACCGAGCTTGAAACACGCCTGATCCGATATTGTGCGATTGACAGCCAATCCGATATCGAAAGCCCCGCGGTGCCCTCAACCGCAATCCAGCACGAGATGCTGGATATGATGGTCAGGGAATTGACCGAGATCGGAGCCGCCGATGTCTGCAAGGCCGACTATGGCACAGTGATCGCGACTATCCCGGGAAATACAGATGGTCCGGTGATCGGTTTTCTGGCCCATATCGACACCGCGCCGCAGTTCAACGCCTCGGGTGTGAAGCCGCGTGTGATCAAGGGCTATAATGGGGGGGCGATCAGTTTTCCCGATGATCCTGAGTTGAGCCTCACCCCCGACGCGTTTCCCTATCTGGCAGAAAAAATCGGGCAGGATATCGTCACTGCCTCGGGCCTGACTTTGCTGGGAGCAGATGACAAGGCAGGTGTTTCCATCATCATGACAGCGGCTCGGCATTTGCTGGATAACCCCGATATCCCGCGCCCGACGATCCGTATCTCCTTTACCCCTGACGAGGAGATCGGGCGCGGCGTTGATGCCCGTTTGCCCAAGGATCTTGGTGTTGATTTCGCCTATACCTTCGACGGTGGTGAAGTGGGAGAGATCGTCTACGAGACCTTCTCGGCGGATCGTGCGATTGTGCGGGTAAAGGGCGTTTCGATCCATCCCGGAACGGCGAAAGACAAACTGGTCAATGCCATTCATCTGGCGGCCAAGATCGTGGATACCCTGCCGCAGGTCACGATGACGCCCGAAACCACGGATGGCCGCGAAGGGTTCATCCATGCGACCGATATGAAGGGCGGCTCCTCCGAGATGGAATTGTGTTTCATCTTGCGCGATTTCGAGATGGCGGGGCTTGAGGCCAAAGGTGCCTTGTTGCGGCAGGTTTGCGAAACCATTGCCGCGACTGAGCCTCGCGCCGAGATCACCTGTGAGATCACAGCCCAATACCGCAACATGCGCTATTGGCTGGAAGATGACATGACACCCGTTGAACTGGCGCGCGCGGCGCTGAAGGAAATGGGGATCGCCGAGCAATCAAACCCGATCCGCGGCGGCACCGATGGATCGCGATTGACGGAAATGGGTGTGGCTTGCCCGAACCTGTTCACAGGCATGCAGAATGTGCACGGGCCTTTGGAATGGGTCAGTGTTCAGGACATGGCAATTGCTACCGAATTCATGCTGCGGATCGTCGATCGGGCCTGCGAAAGGTGAGTCGCCCTTTCGGTGGATGGCGATTGCCCTTGGTTGTCAGACAGAATGATGTAGTCTCAAATTTGTGATCACAGCTTTTTATACTGTGATCACAAATGTAGGAATTTTCGCCAAAAGCTATAATCTGAGATAAATATCCGTTTATTATCGTGATGAACTCGTGCTTAGACACATTTGAACGACACCAAAACGGGACAGTTTCATGAACATTCATGAATACCAGGCGAAGGCATTGCTTCGCCAATATGGCGCTCCGGTCAGTGATGGCCGCGTCGTAATGAAAGCTGAAGAAGCCAAAACAGCAGCAGGTGAGATGGACGGCCCTCTTTGGGTTGTGAAAGCTCAGATCCATGCTGGCGGTCGCGGCAAGGGTTCCTTTAAGGAGGCCGATGCAGGCGAAAAGGGCGGCGTGCGCCTCACCAAATCGGTTGAGGAAGCAGCCCAAGAGGCCAAGAAGATGCTTGGCCGCACGCTTGTGACGCATCAGACGGGTCCTGCGGGCAAGCAGGTCAACCGCATTTATATCGAAGACGGCTCGGGCATTGAGCGCGAATTGTATCTCGCTCTGCTGGTGGATCGCCAGACAAGCCGCGTATCCTTCGTGTGTTCCACAGAAGGTGGCATGGATATCGAAGAGGTCGCCGCGTCGACACCTGAGAAAATCCTCAGCTTCAGTGTTGATCCCGCGTCTGGCTATCAGGCGTTCCATGGTCGTCGCGTTGCTTTTGCTCTCGGGCTGGAAGGCAAGCAGGTCAAGGAATGTGTGGGTCTGATGGGCCTTCTCTACAAAGCCTTCACCGAGAAGGACATGGAGATGCTCGAGATCAACCCGTTGATCGTCACGGATGAGGGTAGCCTCAAAGTGCTCGACGCAAAGGTTGGGTTTGACGGCAACGCGGTCTACCGCCACGCCGATATCGCAGCCCTTCGTGATGAAACGGAAGAAGACCCCAAAGAACTCGCCGCGTCGAAATTCGACCTCAACTATATCGCGCTGGATGGCGAGATCGGTTGCATGGTGAATGGTGCGGGTCTGGCGATGGCGACGATGGATATCATCAAGCTGTACGGGGCCGAGCCTGCGAACTTCCTCGATGTTGGCGGTGGCGCCACCAAGGAGAAGGTGACGGAAGCCTTCAAGATCATCACCAGTGATCCGAATGTCAAAGGCATCCTCGTGAACATCTTTGGCGGCATCATGCGCTGTGACATCATCGCTGAAGGCGTGATTGCCGCCGTGCAGGAGATCGGGCTTGAGGTGCCGCTGGTTGTGCGCCTTGAAGGTACGAATGTTGAGAAGGGCAAGGAGATCATCCGCAACTCTGGCCTCAATGTGATTGCCGCCGATGACCTCAAGGATGGTGCCGAAAAGATCGTGAAAGCGGTTAAAGGGTAACGGCCTATGGCGCGCCTCATGAACCAGCGTACACAGACAATGGCAAAAGCGGCCCCCAGCCAGTCGCATCCCTCTCGGGGGATCGGGCTGTGGGCGGCGCTACATCTTGTAGCGATTGCCGTGTTTGTGCTGTTGGCCTTGGGGCAAGCCCGTGCCGAAGCATCACAGACCGTCACCCAGAATGTGGCCGAGCAAGCTGTGCAACGTTTTGCGCAGAATTGCTTTAGCCCTTTTCTGACAGCCGATCTGGCGCAGGAGCGTTTGGCGATGGACGAGGTTCGGATCGATTTCTACGATCTCAGACCTTTCTCCAATGTCGAAATTTCCCCTGCCACTGGTCGTGCGGTAACCGCTGGAACCGACCGTCGTTGCGAAGTTGCTTTCGATGGCTCTTTTGCGGCGCTGGCTGCCGAGGCTGCGATTGGCGGTTTGGCTGCGGAAGGCATCGTGATGCAAGCCCCTTTACCTGACACCTACACTCCGCTTACGGGCACCGAGCTTCTCGCCGCCCGTCAGCTCAACCCGAACCGCGTTGCCGTGGTCCATGCGGGCACGCGCCCGTATCAGGACGGCACCGAGACTTTCATCTTTGTGGAACGGCTGACGCCGTCCGACGAATAACAAACAGAGGAACAGGCACATGGCCGTACTCGTTGACGAGAATACCAAAGTGATCTGCCAAGGCTTTACCGGTAGCCAAGGCACCTTCCATTCCGAGCAAGCCATTGCTTATGGCACGAAGATGGTTGGTGGTGTGACCCCAGGCAAAGGCGGACAAACCCATCTGGACCTGCCCGTGTTCAACTCGGTCCATGAGGCCAAGCATGTCACCGAAGCAAATGCATCGGTGATCTATGTGCCCCCCCCCTTCGCGGCTGACTCGATCCTTGAAGCGATTGACGCCGAGATGGAGCTGATCATCTGCATCACCGAAGGCATTCCTGTGCTTGATATGATGAAGGTGAAGCGCGCCCTCGAAGGCTCGAAATCACGCCTGATCGGACCAAACTGCCCTGGCGTTATCACGCCTGACGCCTGCAAAATCGGCATCATGCCTGGCCATATCCACAAACGGGGTTCGGTCGGTGTTGTGTCGCGCTCGGGCACGCTGACCTATGAAGCGGTAAAGCAGACTTCGGATTCGGGCCTTGGCCAATCCACAGCAGTCGGCATCGGCGGTGACCCGATCAAAGGCACCGAGCATATCGACGTGTTGGAGATGTTCCTTGCGGACCCAGAGACACAGAGCATCATCATGATCGGTGAGATCGGTGGCTCGGCTGAAGAAGAAGCCGCACAGTTCCTCGCCGATGAGCGCAAGAAGGGCCGCTGGAAGCCAACTGCTGGCTTCATCGCGGGCCGCACGGCCCCTCCTGGTCGTCGCATGGGCCATGCTGGTGCGATCGTTGCAGGCGGCAAAGGTGGTGCTGAAGACAAGATCGAAGCGATGAAATCCGCCGGGATCGTGGTGGCCGAAAGCCCCGCTGGTCTGGGCGAGGCTGTCCTCAAAGCCATCGGCTAAATCAATCACACCCGCGCGGGGATGGCTTCGCGCGGGGATCAACTCATCTCGGGTGCACCCATGACGGATCAAAGCTCCAACGACCTGTTCCACGCCTCCAGCTTTATGCAGGGCCATAACGCGGAATATCTTGAGCAACTTTATGCACGCTATGCCGAAGACCCGAATGCGGTCGATGAGCAGTGGCGGGATTTCTTCGCAGCTTTGGGCGATACGCCCCAAGACGCCAAAGCCGAAGCGGCGGGGCCGACATGGGCACGCAATGACTGGCCACCCCAGCCTGCTGATGAGATGACCTCTGCCCTGACGGGCGAATGGGCCGAGGCAAAGGCCGAGGTAAAAGGCGCCGAGACAAAAATCCGCGCACAAGCGGCCGAGAAGGGCGTTGAGCTGACCGATCAGCAAATCCAGCGCGCTGTGCTCGATTCCATCCGCGCGCTGATGATCATTCGTGCCTATCGTATTCGTGGCCATCTTGTGGCTGATCTTGATCCGCTCGGCCTGAGCGCCCAGACACCGCATCCCGAGCTTGATCCGAAATCCTACGGCTTCACCGATGCCGATATGGATCGCCCGATTTTCATCGATAATGTGCTTGGTCTGCAAATGGCCTCGATGCGGCAGATTGTTGATATCGTGAAGCGCACCTATTGCGGCACTTTTGCGCTGCAATACATGCATATCTCCGACCCTGAGCAGGCAAGCTGGCTCAAAGAGCGGATCGAGGGCTATGGCAAGGAAATCGCCTTTACCCGCGAAGGTCGTAAGGCGATTCTGAATAAATTGGTCGAGGCCGAGGGCTTTGAGAAATTCCTGCATGTGAAATATATGGGTACCAAGCGTTTCGGCCTTGATGGTGGCGAAGCGCTGATCCCCGCGATGGAACAGATCATCAAGCGCGGCGGTGCGCTTGGTGTGAAAGAGATCATCATCGGCATGCCGCATCGTGGCCGTCTTAGCGTCTTGGCCAATGTGATGAGCAAACCCTACCGCGCGATCTTCAATGAATTCCAAGGTGGCTCATTCAAGCCCGAGGATGTCGATGGATCGGGCGATGTGAAATACCATCTGGGCGCCTCGAGCGACCGCACCTTTGATGACAATACCGTCCACCTGTCTTTGACTGCGAACCCAAGCCATCTTGAGGCTGTGAACCCAGTTGTTCTGGGCAAGGTGCGCGCAAAGCAGGACCAGCTTGGCGATAAGGAACGCCAGCAGGTTATGGGTGTGCTCTTGCATGGTGACGCGGCATTCGCGGGCCAAGGCGTTGTGGCTGAGGGGCTTGGCCTGTCGGGCCTGCGCGGCCACCGCACAGGCGGCACGATCCATATCATCGTAAACAACCAGATCGGCTTTACCACGGCGCCGCATTTCAGCCGCTCCTCGCCATATCCGACGGATATCGCTTTGATGGTTGAAGCGCCGATTTTCCATGTGAACGGCGATGACCCCGAAGCCGTTGTTCATGCTGCGCGCGTCGCGACCGAGTTCCGCCAGAAATTCGGCAAGGACGTGGTTCTGGATATCTTCTGCTACCGCCGCTTTGGTCACAATGAGGGCGATGAGCCCATGTTCACCAATCCAGTCATGTATAAGCGGATCAAGAAGCAGAAAACGACGTTGCAGCTTTATACCGAGCGTTTGGTCAAAGACGGTCTCATCCCCGAGGGCGAGATCGAGGATATGAAGGCCGCGTTCCAATCCCATCTCAACGAAGAGTTCGAGGCGGGTAAAGAATACAAACCCAATAAGGCCGATTGGCTGGATGGCCGCTGGTCGCACCTCAACCGCGAGGGCGAGGAATACCAGCGTGGTGAAACCGCCATCAAGCCTGAGACAATGGCAGAGGTCGGACGTGCGCTGAGCACTGCACCTGATGGGTATAACCTCCATAAGACCGTCACGCGCTTGCTTGAGACAAAGCGCAAGATGTTCGAAACGGGCGAGGGCTTTGATTGGGCCACGGCCGAGGCATTGGCCTTTGGCTCGCTCGCAACCGAGGGCTATCCCGTGCGGCTTGCCGGTCAGGATTCAACCCGCGGCACTTTCAGCCAACGGCATTCGGGATTGATCGACCAAGACACGGAAGAGCGGTACTACCCGCTCAATAATATTCGTGAAGGGCAGGCGAAATACGAAGTCATCGACTCGATGCTTTCGGAATATGCCGTGCTCGGGTTTGAATATGGTTATTCGCTGGCCGAGCCAAACGCGCTGGTCATGTGGGAAGCGCAATTCGGTGACTTCGCCAATGGCGCGCAAATCATGTTCGACCAGTTCATTTCCTCAGGCGAGAGCAAATGGCTGCGGATGTCGGGCCTTGTGATGCTGCTGCCGCATGGTTTTGAAGGCCAAGGGCCCGAGCACTCTTCGGCACGGCTTGAGCGTTTCTTGCAGATGTGTGGTCAGGACAACTGGATCGTCGCAAATTGTACGACGCCCGCGAATTACTTCCATATTCTGCGCCGCCAGATTCACCGCACATTCCGCAAGCCGTTGGTCTTGATGACACCGAAATCCTTGCTGCGCCACAAGCTGGCAGTCTCAAAGGCGGAGGAGTTCACCACGGGGTCGTCCTTCCACCGTGTTCTTTGGGATGATGCGCAATATGGCAATTCCGACACCAAGCTGGTGGCGGATGACAAGATCAAGCGCGTGGTGATCTGCTCGGGCAAAGTCTATTACGACCTTCTGGAAGAACGTGATGCCCGCGGGATTGATGACATCTATCTGATGCGTCTTGAGCAATTCTATCCTTTCCCCGCCATGGCGTTGATGAAGGAAATGGAACGGTTCAAGCAGGCCGAGGTTGTCTGGTGTCAGGAAGAACCCAAGAACCAAGGTGGTTGGTCCTTTGTCGAACCCAATATTGAATGGGTTCAGACCCGTATTGGCGCCACCCATAAACGACCTGCTTATGTGGGTCGTGTGGCGTCTGCCTCTCCTGCCACTGGCTTGGCATCAATGCACAAAGCACAACAAAGCGCGCTCGTGAACGACGCGTTGACGATTAAAGGATAAGAGAAAATGTCGATTGAAGTGCGCGTGCCCACATTGGGCGAAAGTGTAACCGAAGCGACGGTTGCGACATGGTTCAAACAGCCCGGCGATGCGGTTGCTGTGGATGAAATGCTATGCGAGTTGGAAACCGATAAAGTCACGGTTGAAGTGCCTTCGCCTGCTGCTGGCACCTTGGGGGAGATCGTGGCCCAAGAGGGTGAGACAGTCGGCGTTGACGCGCTTTTGGCAACCTTGAGCGAAGGTGGCGCTGCTACTGCCGCTCCTGCCAAGGCAGCAGCTGCCAAAGCGGATGCAGCGCCCGCTGCTGCAGCGGCCGCTGACGCCAAATCGGTTGATGTGATGGTGCCAACACTTGGCGAATCCGTGACCGAAGCAACAGTGTCGACATGGTTCAAACAGGTCGGTGATAGCGTCACGCAAGACGAGATGCTCTGCGAGTTGGAAACGGATAAGGTCTCGGTCGAAGTTCCATCGCCTGCAACAGGTGTTTTGACTGAAATCGTAGCGGCTGAGGGCAGCACGGTTGATGCAAGCGCGAAGCTTGCGGTGATTGCGGGCGGTGCTGCTGGTGCTGCTGCGCCAAAAGCCGAGGCGGCAGCGCCTGCTGCTGCACAGGCTGCCGCGCCTGCGGCTGGCGGACGTGACGTTGAGGATGCGCCTTCGGCCAAGAAGCTGATGGCGGAAAAAGGGTTGAGCGCGGATCAAGTTCAAGGCTCGGGCAAGGATGGTCGGATCATGAAAGAAGATGTGATGAAAGCGATGGCGGCACCCGCGGCGGCAGCTGCGCCTGCAGCGGCCCCCCGTGCCCCTGTGGCCGCCGAGGACGCCTCGCGCGAGGAACGCGTGAAGATGACGCGTCTGCGTCAGACAATCGCCAAGCGCCTCAAGGATAGCCAGAACACAGCAGCAATGCTGACCACCTATAACGAGGTCGACATGACCGAGGTGATGGCGCTGCGCAAAGAGTACAAAGACCTCTTCGAGAAGAAGCATGGTGTGAAACTGGGCTTCATGTCCTTCTTCACCAAGGCCTGCGTCCATGCGCTGCGCGAAGTGCCTGAGGTCAATGCCGAGATTGATGGCACTGATATCGTCTATAAGAACTTCGTGCATATGGGCATTGCGGCGGGCACGCCAACGGGCCTTGTTGTGCCAGTGATCCGTGATGCAGATGCCTTGTCCTTTGCTGATATCGAGAAAGCCATTGCTGAGAAGGGCAAACGCGCCCGTGATGGCAAGCTGTCCATGGCCGAAATGCAGGGCGGCACCTTCACCATCTCGAATGGGGGCGTCTATGGCTCGCTCATGTCCTCGCCGATCTTGAACCCGCCGCAATCGGGTATCCTCGGGATGCATAAAATTCAGGACCGCCCAATGGCGATCAATGGTCAGGTTGTGATCCGCCCGATGATGTATCTGGCGCTGTCCTATGACCACCGGATCGTTGACGGCAAAGGCGCTGTGACCTTCCTTGTGCGCGTCAAGGAAGCTTTGGAAGACCCACGGCGCTTGCTGATGGATCTGTAATCCAGAGCCACCCCAACCAATAAAAACCCCGTCTGGCGCAAGCTTGGCGGGGTTTTCTTATGTATGGATCAATAACCCGCTTTGCGGTCGACCAGATGTAAGAAATCCTCGCCTGCCTCACCACGCCTGATGTTTTCGACAATCACCTCCGAGGCTGTGCCCGTCCGAGTTGCCGAGGCGATATGCGGGGTGACCGTCACATTGGGATGGGACCAATAGGGGTGACCAGAGGGCAAAGGCTCGGTCCGGAATACATCCAAGGTGGCATGGCCGATCTGCCCTGATGTGAGCGCAGCCAGCAAGGCCTCGTCCTCAATCAAGGGCCCCCGGCCTGGGTTGATGATAACGGCCCCTTTGGGCATTTGGGCAAGGCGCTTGGCGTCCAAAGTATTCTCGGTTGCAGGGGTTTTGGGCAGAAGCAGCACGGCGATTTCCGCCTTCGCCAAGATGTCATCAAGCCCGTCTGCCCCATGATGGCTTGTAACGCCATCAATCATCTTGGGGCTGCGGGACCAGCCCGAGACCTTGAAATTCAACGCAACCAAGGCTTTGGCGCAGGCCTCACCCAATTCGCCAAGGCCCAAGATCGCAACATGGCGGTCACGGGCAAGGGGCGGGACGCTTTCGGGGCGCCAGATGCCGTCTTGTCCAAGGATATGAGTGTCCATCCCCAGATGATGGCGCAGGACATGGCCCGTTACCCATTCCACCATGCCTTCGGTCAAACCACTATCGACCATCCTTGCTAGGGGGGCTGACAGCGTGGGGTTTCCCACAACATCCTCAACCCCCGCCCAAAGGTTCAGAACGGCTTTGAGGCGGGTGAAGGGGGCGAAATCTGTCAGGCCTGAATTGGGCGCATAGACAATGTAGTCGACGGTTTCAGGTGCGGCTTCCGTGGTCAGATGCGCATGACCCAGATTGGCCGCGTCAAGTGCTGCGCGAAGGGGCGCTGCATATTCTGACCAGCGTTCAGCCTTTGCAGCAAAGAGGATGACAGGGCGGGGGGACATTGGCGGCTCCTTGCGGTTCACAATTGAGGGCTAGCAGAGCGGCTGCCTCGGCAAAAGGGGGCGAGATCAGCGGGGGCGGTGGATATGGGCCGATTGGACCAGCCCGAAGGCCGCCAAGAGCACCAGCATCGCCGAGCCTCCATAGGAGACCAAGGGCAAGGGTACACCGACCACAGGCGCAAGACCCATGACCATCGCCATATTGACTGCAAAATAAAGAAAGAAGCTGACCGCGATGCCAAGCGTCAGGAGCGAGGCATAGCGATCCTTGGTTTGAAGGGCTGTCGAGATACTGAAGGCCAAAATCAGGAGGTAGAGCACCAGCAGCGAGACCGCCCCGACAAACCCGAATTCCTCGGCCAAAGTTGTGAAGATAAAGTCGGTATGTTTCTCGGGCAAAAAGTTCAGGCGGCTTTGCGTGCCTTCCATAAAGCCGCGCCCCGTCAACCCGCCCGAGCCAAGCGCGATCTGGCTTTGGCTGATGTGATAGCCTGCGCCAAGCGGATCTTGGCTTGGATCAAGAAAGGTGTCGATCCGCCGATATTGATAATCCTGCAAAAGCTGCCACGGCGTCCCGCGGGATGTGAACACGGCCGCAACCGTGCCGACGCCTGCGGCGATAACAGCGCCGAAATAGGCCCAATGCACGCCGGCTACAAACATGACCGCACCACCGCCCAAAAGCAGCAAAAGAGCCGTGCCGAGGTCGGGCTGGCGCAGCGTCAGAAAGACGGGCAAGGCAATGATCAGCAGAGGGAGCAATACAAAAAGCGGGTGGGATTTCTTTTTGACATCCAGCCAGTCGTAATAGGAGGCCATCAGCATCACGAGGGTGATCTTGGTCAATTCCGAAGGCTGAAGGCGCATGAAGCCTAGATCAATCCAGCGTTGTGCGCCCATACCGACTGTTCCAAAGAATTCCACATAGAGCAGCAACAAAATTGAAAAGGCATAGGCCAGCGCCGATACGTTTCGCCAGAAATAAATCGGCACCATCGCAACGATGAACATGATCGCCATTCCGATGCCGAAGCGTTGCAATTGCGGCTCCACCCATGGTGACATGGAGCCGCCTGCTACGGAATAGAGCATCATGAAGCCAACGCCTGACACCGCGCAGAGCAACAGGATCAAGGCCCAATTCATATAGAAGACTTTGGCAAGCCCTCGGGGGGTGGTCTTTAGGCTGTATTCCAGAAAGCTCATGCGCGGCTGCTTCCGCTGCTCGGCCCGTCAGGGACAGGGGCGACTGGGCGCAACTCCATATTGTCGATCATGTCTTGATAGCGTTGCCGCTGGTTGCCGGGGTAAAGCTCTGCTGGGGGAATATCCCCGACCTGTGCGCGAAGCAGCAAGTCACGCGCGATCGGCGCGGCAGCCGTTGACCCGCCGCCACCATGCTCGACAATCACAGAACAAGCATATCGCGGGTTATCATAAGGCGCATAGCCCACATAGAGCGCGTGGTCGCGCCGTTCCCATGGCAAATCTTCGTTGCGGGTTACACCGCGTGCGCGTTCGGCGGCTGTGATATTGCGCACCTGCGAGGTGCCCGTTTTGCCCGCAATCGTATATTCCGCGCTGGGCACACGACTGCCAAAGGCTGTACCGCGCCCACTATTGTTCACGCGGTACATGCCTTCGCGGATCAGGTCGAAATGGGCAGGGTTGAGGCCCATATCCTCTCCCCCCTCAATGGGTTGTTCAACGCCATCAATGGCGCGAATAATCCTTGGGGTGATGGTCCGACCTGTTGCAATACGCGCGGTCATCACAGCCAGATGCAGGGGTGAGGACAGAACAAAGCCCTGCCCGATGGAGGCATTGAGCGTATCCCCCACCACCCAAGATGCATCGCGGTTCTCGCGTTTCCACGCCATGGTGGGCGCAAGGCCCGTGGTGATGCCGGATAATGGCAAATCATGCCGCACGCCGCAGCCAAACCGAACAGCCATTGCGGAGATGGCCTCGATCCCTGTGCGTTGTGCCAGCTCATAGTAATAGCAGTCACAAGATTGCTCGATGCTTGTGAGCAAATTGACCGCGCCATGCCCACCGCGGCGCCAGCAATGGAAGCGCCGTTCGGCCACTTCAACAAAGCCGGTGCAGGAAATGGTTTCCTCAGGCGTGATGACGCCCGCTTCAAGGGCTGCAAGCGCCACGACCATTTTGTATGTGGAGCCCGGTGGATAGAGGCCCTGCGTCGCTTTATTCGCCAATGGGCGGTAGATATCTTCGTTCAAACCGCTCCATGCGGTCGTTGATATCCCGCGCACAAAGAGGTTCGGGTCATATGTGGGGGCAGAGGCCAGCGACAGGATATCCCCATTCTGGACATCCATAATTACAGCGCCCGCGCTTTCACCAGCTAGACGGGCCTCGGAATAGTTTTGCAGCGCCGCATCGATGGTCAGCTGCAAATCGGCCCCTGAAATTGGCTCGATCCGATCCAACTCTCGCATTGTTCTGCCAGCGGCATTCACCTCGACGCGTTTGGTACCTGCGCGACCGCGCAAGGCTCTTTCCATGCGGGCCTCGATATTGGAGCGCCCAACTTGGAAATCGGGGATTTGCAGGACAGGGTCGGTGTCGCCAGTAGTGTCGAGATAGTAATCTGAAACGGGGCCGACATAGCCGATGACATGCGCAAAATCGGTATCTCGCGGGTAGACGCGGCTCAGACCCATTTCAGGCGTAATGCCTGGCAAGGCAGGTGCGTTGACAGCCACTGCAGACAGTTCATCCCATGTGAGCCTGTCAGCGATGGTTACAGGCACAAAAGGCGGGCGGGCCATCATTTCTTCACGGGCGCGATCCAGCCGTTCCAGATCAAGATTAACCGTCTGGGATAGCCGCGACAGGACAAGATCAACATCGCCTGCATCTTCGCGCACCATGGTGATGCGGTAATTCTGTTCATTATCGGCCAGCAGCACCCCATTGCGATCATATATCTGACCACGGGCAGGGGGAAGAAGCCTGATATTGATGCGGTTTTCTTCGGCCAAAAGGCGGAAGTCATCAGCACGCTCGACTTGAAGATAGCGCATCCTGCCCCCCAGCACGATGCCGGTGGTTGCCATCAAGCCCCCCACGAAGAGCGCACGCCGAGAGATCGTCTTGGCGCTGTCCTCCAGATCTTTGGGGTTTTGCTTCATGTGGGTTTGCTCTCGGTTTCGGTTGGGCGCAATTTACGCAATCCCAAGCCATATTTCGAGAGGGCAACAACCACAGGGTATATCCCCACGGTCACAATCCCATGAGCGAGCGCAATTCCAAGCCTGTCGGTCTCGGCGAAAAGGACAAATAGCGCGATCCTGTTCATCAAGATCAGGGCGAAGACGGCCACTGCAAACAGGCCCCATTCCACGAGGAAGGGAAACTCGGTCATCTGCGCCCGCTTACGCCTGAGACCTTCCGAGACCAGCAGAACCAACAGGGTCCAGAGACCAGGGGGGCGCTGCAACAAAAAGTCAGCAAGCAAAAACACAATCACAATAGATAGAACAGGCACTGCTGAGGGCTGACGCAAAAGCCATGCAAGGGTCACGGCAAGCAGAATGTCAGGAGAAGGCAAGCGTCCCTGATCAAGTGTAATGGGCAGGATTTTTGCTGTGATGATGAGAAGGCAAAGGCCAAGAAAAAGCGCCCGATAGGCCCATAGATGTTGGCTGGACTTCGTGATCATTCTTCCAACTCACCCGTTTCCACGATGTCCTCAGGCGCGCTTAAGAATGGCTCTGGCGGCCATGGCGGGCCGATCAGTGAGCCTGGATCAGTGACTTCATTGCTTTGATAACTGCGCATCACTCGCAAGAAATTCAGCCGCGAAAGATCAGCCGAAAGGCGCGCACGCACGCGGCGGTCGGGGGTGATGGCGACCTGACCAATCAACAAACCGGGGGGAAACAACCCGCCATCGCCCGAGGTGACAATCCTGTCGCCTGCCGAGATATCTTCGGGCGTTTCAAGAAATTCCATCACGGGCGCGAGGGTGTTGTCGCCCATCAAGATGGCTTGCTGGCCCGAGGGCTGCACAGTCACCGGTACGCGGCTGTTGGAATCCGTGAGCAGCAAAACCCTAGATGTGCGCGCGCCCACGCCTGAGATACGCCCAACAACACCAAGCCCGTCCATCGTGGCCCAACCATCGAGAATGCCATCACGCTCTCCGACATTCAGGAGGACCGAGCGGCGGAAAGGAGAGCCTGAATCAGCAAGAACAATTCCGGTGATAAAGGTCAGTTCAGGGTCGAGTTGAACGCGGTTGAGGTCCAGCAAGCGGGCGTTTTCCTGCTCCAATTGGATGGCGGCCTCACGCCAAGCACGCATTTGCTGCAATTCGCGGCGAAGCTGGTCGTTTTGTTCATAGAGACGCGCATAGGATTGGAAATCATCAATCATGCGTCCAGCACTGGTCACAGGTGCCATGGCCCATTCCATATTGGGCACAAAACGATCGAGAATTGCGGCGCGGATACGCTCAACCCGCGCGTTATCGATGCGCCATAGAAGGACCAGCAGAATAAGGCATAGGGCGAGAACGCCGACCATCAGACGTCTGACGGGGCGGGCAAGGCTTTGATCGCTGCGTTCCCGTGCCATTCACACCCTTGCGTTGAAGCTGGACCGCTGACGCGGCCCATTGAGATCAGCTGTCGTAATCGATCGCGTGGCGCAGCAGTTTTTCATGCTCCAGCGCCTTGCCTGTGCCAAGTGCCACACAATTGAGGCTCTCGTCAGCGACGGAAATGCTCAGGCCAGTTTGCTCGCGCAGGGCAAGGTCCAACTCACCTAGCAATGCGCCACCACCCGTCAGCATAACGCCGCGATCCACGATATCGGCCGCAAGATCGGGTGGGGTAGCTTCAAGCGCGCTCATCACCGCTTCGCAAATCTGCTGCACGGGTTCGGCGAGCGCTTCCGCGACTTGCGCCTGATTGATTTCGGTTTCCTTGGGCACACCATTGAGCAGGTCACGGCCGCGGATCATCATCGAGCTGCCGCGCCCGTCATCGGGCATGCGGGCTGTGCCGATTGTGGTCTTGATCCGTTCAGCCGTGGCTTCACCGATCAGCAGGTTATGCTGGCGACGGAGATAGGAGATAATCGCCTCATCCATGCGGTCACCACCCACGCGCACCGAGCGTGCATAAACAATATCAGCCAAAGACAGGATCGCCACCTCGGTCGTACCACCGCCGATATCGACAACCATACTGCCCGTTGGGTCAGTAATCGGCATGCCCGCGCCGATCGCCGCTGCAATCGGTTCGGCAATCAAACCCGCCTTGCGCGCGCCAGCCGAGAGAACCGACTGACGGATCGCCCGCTTTTCAACGGGGGTCGCACCATGGGGCACACAGACAATGATTTTTGGCTTGGTAAAGGTGGTGCGTTTATGGACCTTGCGGATGAAGTGTTTGATCATTTCCTCAGCAACGTCGAAATCCGCGATCACACCATCGCGCATCGGGCGGATGGCCTGAATGGAGCCAGGGGTACGACCCAGCATCAATTTCGCATCTTCGCCAAAGGCCAAAGCCTTTTTCACACCATCTTTGACCTGGTATGCAACAACCGAAGGTTCATTCAGCACGACACCTTTGCCACGCACATAAACAAGCGTGTTCGCGGTACCGAGGTCGATCGCCATATCAGCGGAAAAAAGGCTGCCAAATCCCAAGGCCATACGTGTTGGCTCCTACTACATTCATTAGAGGGCGCACCAAGACTCGAGACACCCAAACCGGCCCGCATATAGGCAGGCGTATCCCCTAAGGTAAAGGGCGTTAGCGTGGGCTACCAGCGTAATATTGCTTGGAAATACCACAAAAGCGTCGGGGCCCTAGGCGGCCCCGACCCGTCATTCGCCTAGCCGGCATCCTTATAGGACACTTCCTTGGCATCTGATCCCGCTTTTTCGCGGCGCAGGATCAGTCGGTTAAGCGCGTTGATATAGGCCTTCACGCTTGCCACGACCGTATCGGTATCGGCCGATTGGCCTGTTGCAATGCGGCCCTCTTCTTCCATGCGGACCGAAACCGTGGCTTGGGCGTCCGTGCCTTCGGTCACAGCATTCACTTGGTAAAGTTGAAGGCGGGCATCATGCTTGAACAGGGCTTTGACGGCGTTGAAAGCGGCATCCACGGGGCCATCACCTTGCGCGGTCACCTGATGCTCCTTCTCGCCAACCCGAAGGGTCAGATCGGCTGATTGGGGTGCTTCGGTGCCGCAAATCACGCGGAGAAATTTCAACTCCAGATGATCCGAGGCATCGCCAGCACCCGCATCGGTGATCAAGGCGATCAAATCATCGTCAAAGACTTCCTTCTTGCGATCCGCCAGAGCTTTGAAGCGCACAAACAGGTCATTGAGTTGGTTGTCGATCATGTCATGGCCCAATTCCTTGAGCTTGGCACGCAGGGCCGCACGGCCTGAATGCTTGCCCAAAGGCAGCGAAGTGCCTGTCAGGCCTACATCTTCGGGGCGCATGATCTCGAATGTATCGGCTGATTTCAGCATGCCGTCCTGGTGAATACCTGATTCATGGGCGAAGGCATTTTTGCCAACGATGGCCTTGTTGAATTGGACCGCAAAGCCCGACACGGTCGAAACGCGACGCGAGATATGCATGATTTTGGTGGTGTCGATGCCCGTATGGAACGGCATGATGTCATTGCGCGTCTTGAGCGCCATCACGACCTCTTCCAGAGCGGTATTGCCTGCGCGCTCTCCAAGACCGTTGATGGTGCATTCGATCTGGCGTGCGCCACCTTCAACGGCGGCCAAGGCATTCGCGGTCGCCATGCCAAGGTCATTATGGCAATGCGTGGCGAAGATCACATCATCAGCACCCGGAACCTCGGCGATCAACCGCGCGATCAAAGCCGCACTTTCACGCGGTGCGGTATAGCCCACTGTATCGGGGATATTGATGGTGGTGGCACCTGCCTTGATGGCAATTTCCACAACGCGGCGCAGGTAATCCCATTCGGTGCGTGTCGCATCCATTGGCGACCACTGGATATTATCACACAGGTTGCGCGCATGGGTGACGGTGTCATGGATGCGCTCGGCCATTTCATCCATGCTCAGGTTCGGGATGGCGCGGTGCTGCGGCGAGGTGCCGATAAAGGTATGAATACGCGGGCTTTTCGCGAGCTTCACAGCTTCCCAACAGCGGTCGATATCTTTGTAATTGGCGCGCGCAAGGCCGCAGATGGTCGAGTTTTGGGATTGCTGTGCAATCGCCGATACGGCTGCGAAATCGCCTTCCGAGGCGATCGGGAAGCCCGCTTCGATGATATCGACGCCCATCTCATCGAGCAGCGCGGCGATCTCGAGCTTTTCGTCATGGCTCATGGTTGCGCCGGGGGATTGCTCGCCATCGCGCAGGGTTGTGTCGAAAATCAACACTTTGTTCTTATCGGTCATAGGTTTGATCCTTGGTCTTAGCCGTGAAGGTCTGAGGTGATTTTCGGCGCTACTTCCTCCCCTGAGCGGTCGCGCCGAATGGCACGCTCAGAGGCGGCTAAGAAGCAGTAGAGCGCGCAGGCCAAGAGCCGCCTGAAGGGCGGTAAGGGTTGTGATATGGCGTTGCGTCATCATGGGCGCGAATATTGCGCAAGGTATGCTGTTTGAAAACCCCCTTTTTGCACAAGCGCTTTCACGGGCGTTGACGCGGCGCAAATCGCTGCTAGCTGGCTCGTGATGACACAACGAGCATTGATCATCGGCGCCTCAGGCGGAATCGGGCGCGCCTTGGTGGCGCATTATGAAGCACTGGGTTGGGAGGTTGTCGGCCTATCGCGATCTGGCACGGGGCTGGATGTGACGGATGAAGACAACCTGCAAAGGGCTTTTGATGCATTAGAGGGCGCGTTCGACCTGATCATGGTGGCAACGGGCGCCTTGGAAATCGATGGCGCGGCCCCCGAAAAGGCGCTCAAGCAGATCACGGCTAAGGCAATGATGGACCAGTTTGCTTTAAATGCCGTCGGGCCTGCGCTCTGCCTCAAACATGGTGCGCGCTTGCTGGCCAAAGACAGGCGCGCGGTGTTTGCGGTTCTGTCTGCACGTGTGGGCTCGATCGGGGATAATCGGATGGGGGGATGGCATTCCTACCGCGCGGCCAAGGCGGCGGTGAACCAGATCGTGCATGGGGGTGCAATCGAAATTGCGCGTTCGCATAAGCAAGCCATTGTGGTGGCCCTGCATCCAGGCACGGTAAAAACCGCCTTTACCCAGAAATATCTTGGCCGCCACCCCGCCGTTGAGCCCGCCGAGGCGGCAGCGCATCTGACGAATGTCATGGAAGGTTTGGTGCCCGCGCAATCGGGCCAATTCTTTGACTGGGCGGGAAAGGTGGTGCCGTGGTGAAGCGTCTTGTCCTGATCTTGGGGGATCAATTATCCCAGCAGATAAGCGCGCTGCGCGAGGCTGACAAATCGAGCGATATCGTTGTGATGGCCGAGGTGGCCGATGAGGCCTCTTATGTGCCGCATCACCCCAAAAAGATCGCCTTCCTCTTTGCCGCGATGCGCAAATTCGCCAAAAGGCTGGAAGAGGCTGGGTGGCAGGTTCGATACACAAAGTTGGATGATCAGGGCAATAGCGGCTCGATCACTGGCGAGCTGCTACGCGCGGCTGAGGCGAGCGGTGCATCGGAGGTGCTGGCCACTGAGCCGGGAGAATGGCGGGTGATCTCGGCATTGGAGGATTGCCCGATCCCTGTTCATCAATTCCCCGATGATCGTTTCCTTTGCTCGCATAAGGAGTTTGAGGATTGGGCCGAGGGTCGCAAAGAATTGCGGATGGAGTTTTTCTATCGCGAGATGCGGCGCAAAACGGGGCTTTTGATGGAGGAGGGGAAGCCTGCAGGTGGAAAGTGGAACTTTGACCATGACAACCGCAAACCTGCCCCTGATGAGATCGGTTTTGATGGCCCTTTGCAGTTTGAACCAGATGAGGTTGTGCAAGAGGTGCTTGATCTGGTCGAGGCGCGGTTCGGCCAGAATTTCGGTACCTTGCGTCCATTCTGGTTCGGCACGGATCGCGACCAAGCCTTGAAAGCGTTGGATCATTTCATCCACTTGGCGCTCCCGCGATTTGGTGATTTTCAAGATGCAATGCTGCGCGACAATCGCTTTCTCTACCATTCGGTGATTTCGATGTATCTCAATTCGGGTCTGCTGACGTGGCAGGAGGTCTGCGAGGCGGCAGCGCAGGCATTGGAAAACGACCATGCCCCGATCAATGCGGTCGAGGGGTTTATTCGGCAGGTTATCGGGTGGCGCGAATATATGCGCGGCATCTATTTCCGTGAGGGGCCTGACTATATCAAGCGCAACACCCTGTCCCATGACAAACCTTTGCCCGCATTCTACTGGACGGCCGAGACGGATATGCTGTGTATCTCAAAAGCCGTGGAGCAAACCCGCGACGAGGCCTATGCCCACCATATCCAGCGCCTCATGGTCACGGGCAATTTCGGGCTTTTGGCGGGGGTTGATCCGTTTCAACTGCATGAATGGTATCTGGCGGTTTATGCGGATGCCTATGAATGGGTCGAGGCCCCGAATGTCATCGGGATGAGTCAGTTTGCAGATGGCGGGATTGTAGGCTCCAAACCCTATGTCTCGGGCGGCAATTACATCAAGAAAATGTCGGATTACTGCGGATCCTGCGCCTATAAGGTGGCTGAGAAGACGGGCGAGACGGCCTGCCCTTTCAACTACCTTTACTGGAACTTTCTGGACCGCCATCGCGACAGGTTCAAAAAGAACCCGCGCATGGCCCAGATGTACCGCACATGGGACGGTATCGATGCCGATAAGCGCGCTGAATATTTGCAATCGGCAGCGCAGTTTCTGGACCGTTTAGATAAAGCTGAACGCGTTTAGGGTTTGTTTTTCGGTCCGTAGGGGGGCATCTGATTTGGTCGCCAGATCATCGCAAGGCCAGATTGGCTAGGGCGATATGGACAATTCGGGCATGCTATGAAAAACGAAGCGCCTGAGATTTGGAGATCCGGACCATGACCGTCACCCGCTTTGCCCCGTCGCCGACAGGTTTTATCCATGTCGGCAATCTGCGTACTGCCTTGTTCAACTATCTGATCGCGAAAAAGGCGGGGGGGCAATTTATCCTGCGTCTTGATGATACGGATCAGGAGCGCTCCAAACAGGAATATGCGGATGCCATTCAGGAAGACCTCGAATGGTTGGGGATCACATGGGACAGGATCGAACGCCAATCGACACGGCTTGACCGTTACGCGGCGGCTGCGGATGAGCTGCGCGAAAAGGGCCGCTTTTATGAGGCCTTCGAAACACCGACCGAGCTGGACCTTAAGCGGAAAAAGCAACTCAATATGGGCCAGCCACCTGTTTATGACAGGGCCGCGCTTAAGCTGACAGATGCGGAAAAAGACGCGCTGCGCGCTGAGCGTGGTCAGGGTGTGTGGCGTTTCCTGCTCGATCAGGACCGGATTGAATGGGAAGATGGCATTCTGGGGTCGATCTCGATTGATGCGGCCAGTGTCTCGGACCCTGTTTTGATCCGCGCAGACGGGCAAGTGCTCTATACCATCGCCTCGGTTGTGGATGACACAGATATGGGGATCACCCATGTGGTGCGCGGCTCGGATCATGTGACCAATACCGCGACGCAAATCCAGATCATGGAAGCGCTCGGGTTTTCCGCGCCTTCCTTCGCGCATCATTCGCTTTTGACAGGCCCGCAAGGCGAAGCACTGTCCAAGCGGCTTGGCACGCTGTCCTTGCGCGATCTGCGCGAGGCGGGCGTTCAGCCTGCCGCACTTCTGAGCCATATGGCGCGGATCGGATCATCGCAGCCTATTGAGCTTGTAGGTTCGGTTGATGAATTGGCCGAAGGGTTTGATCTGTCGCATTTCGGCTCGGCGCCGACAAAATTTGACGTGGATGACCTTTACCCCCTCACAGGGCGCTATCTCGGGTCGCTTCCGCTTGAGGCGGTTGCCGAGCAGGTCTCGGCCTTGGGTGTTCCGCAAGAGCTGGCGGCGACATTTTGGAATGTGACACGCGAGAACATCACCACCTTGAACGACTTGCCGGATTGGTGGGCCTTGTTTCGTGATGGAGCGAAACCTTTGGTGGCGGAAGAAGACCAAGCTTTTGTTGCGCAGGCATTTGATATGTTGCCCGAGCCACCCTTTAATGCCGAGACTTGGGGCGCATGGACCGCTACGGTAAAAGAGGCGACAGGCCGCAAGGGCAAGGGTTTGTTCATGCCTTTGCGCAAAGCTGTGACGGGCTTGGAGCGTGGGCCCGAAATGGCCGATGTCATGGTGCTTTTGCAAAAGAAGCCGAGCTTGTGAGGGCAGCCCGCCTCCGGCGGAAGTATTTTTGAAGCAAAGATAGGATCAGGCGCGGATATACTCCGCGCCGATTTCTTTTAAGCGGTCGTCAATGAAACCTGTCTCGGTGGTGCTCAGGACTTGGTGGCGAGGGTAGAGCGGCGCGCTGCGGTCATTGAGGATCGGGCAGTCCCAGCCTGTTGTCGTCTCGAAAAAGCGCATGGCGCCATCTTGGCCGAATTCCTTGAGATAGCCTTGCACGACGACATCGAGATAGCTGAGAAGGATGGGATGCGGATCTGAACTCTCGACCTCAAGATCGGGGCGGGTTTGGTAGATTTGGACATCCAGAGCCCCGCCATGCTCATGGGTTATGTCGGTGACAGGGAGGCGGTGATAGGCGAATTCCCGTTCATCGAGCGCTGCCCAATCCGCACCGGGCACGGCTGCGATCAGGCCTTCGATCTCGCTCTCGGGGGCTTCTACGGCGGTGAGAAACGCGCCCTTGCGCAGGCTTGTTTTCTTCCACGCCCGCCCCCAGCCGATGACGCGCGCGCGGGCGGCGTTTGGATAGGCATGGGTGGCACGGTTCACAAGACTGCCATATCCAAAGAAAAATGGCGATTGGTTCAAAATGCTCATGCCGCTAGGGATGGCCTATGGGTCGTTTTTGCACAAGGCCTCTTGTCGGGGCGGTTGGAATGGGTATGTTGTTGCAATCTGGATAGGGAGACGCTGGCATTTATGTCAGGGCCGAAGGAGCAACCGCCCCGGTAAACTCTCAGGCAAAAGGACCTGTCTGGATCAACAAACTCTGGAGAGAGGCGCGTTTATGCGTCCGCCGACGGGATAACGATCTCAGGCGAAAGGACAGAGGGGGCATCGCAAGGCTGCGATTTCGCGGCGCAACGATGCCGGGCCGTGCCCGTGCCAAACAGGTGACGAATGGCTGATTTGATCGACTTACCCCTAAAAGACCTCCATGCCGAAATGGGTGCTAAATTCGTGCCCTTCGCAGGCTATGAGATGCCTGTGCAATATGCGGCAGGTGTCATGAGTGAGCATCTTTGGACGCGCGAGAAAGCGGGTTTGTTTGATGTGAGCCATATGGGGCAGGTTTTGTTGCCGTCGGATCAAGATGCTGCCTTAGAGGCCTTGGTGCCTGTCGATGTGCTTGGCCTTGCGGTTGGGCGGCAGCGTTATGGCTTGTTCACAACGGATAGTGGCGGCGTGATTGATGATCTGATGATCGCGCGGAGGGCCGAGGATTTGTTCTTGGTCGTGAATGCCTCGCGCAAGGCGGATGATCTGGCACATTTGCGCGCCCATCTGAGCGGTGTTGTGGAGGTTGCAGATCGGGCGCTTTTGGCGCTTCAGGGGCCTTTGGCCGAGACCGCTTTGGCGCGTTTGCTGCCCTTGGTGGCCGAAATGCGCTTTATGGATGTGCTCAGGGCCGATTGGGAAGGATCGGAGCTGTGGGTTTCACGCTCGGGATATGCGGGTGAAGACGGGTTCGAGATATCGGTGCCTGCCGCCGGCGTCGATGCATTTGCGCGCGCGCTGTTGGCTATGGAAGAGGTTGCGCCAGTTGGACTTGGCGCGCGGGATTCGCTGCGCCTTGAGGCAGGCTTGCCGCTATATGGAAATGATTTGAGTGAAGAGATTTCGCCAATTGAGGCGGGAATGTCTTGGGCAATTTCCAAGGCCCGCCGCGCGGGCGAGGAGCGGGCTTTGGGTTATCCAGGGGCTGACAGGATCGAGGCAGAGCGCAGCACTGGCGCGGCACGCAAACGGATCGGCTTGGTGCCCGAGGGCCGTGCGCCGATGCGCGGTGGCGTGGCTTTGTTCGATGCAGAAAAAGACGGCAGCCAGATCGGTATTGTGACATCGGGTGGTTTCGGCCCCTCGGTTGGGCATCCGATTGCGATGGCTTTGGTTGACGCGGGCCTTGCACCTGAGGCCATTATTTATGGAGAGGTGCGCGGTAAGCGTCTGCCTGCCAAGCAGGTGCCGCTGCCCTTCCATAAAGCGACTTACAAACGATAACACTTCGAGGGAACTACGCTGATGAAATATACTGAAGAACATGAATGGCTGTTGGTGGATGGTGATCTGGTTATTGTGGGCATCACCGAACATGCTGCCACCCAGCTTGGGGATGTTGTTTTCGTGGAATTGCCTGAATTGGAGACGGCCGTTGCCAAGGGTGACGAGATCGTTGTGATCGAGTCGGTGAAGGCCGCGTCCGATATTTTAGCGCCAATCGATGGTGAGGTCGTCGCGGTCAATGACGCGCTGATCGACAACCCCAGCCTCGTGAATGATGACCCGACTGGTGAGGCTTGGTTCTTCAAGATCAAGCCCGTCGATATGGGTGTAATCGACGATTACATGACCGAGGATGAGTACAAGGATCTCATCGGTGAATGAGTGAACGCCCCGCGCGCGACCTCGCGCGCGGGTGCCTGTTTTAGACCGTCTTGCCTGTTGTGACTTTTGCCAAAGGACCCCGCCCTATGCCATGGACCCCTGTCGATTATGACCCCACCGATTTCGGCAACCGCCGCCATATCGGGCCATCGCCTGCTGAAATGGAGGCGATGCTTGAACGGGTTGGAGCGGCCGATCTGGACGACTTGATTGACCAAACGCTTCCGACCTCGATCAGACAGGCAGAACCCTTGGATTGGCCTGCCATGTCCGAGGCGGAACTGATCGCCCATATGCGTAAGATCGGGGGCAAGAATAAGGTCATGGTGAGCATGATCGGGCAGGGCTATTACAACACCCACACCCCTCCTGCGATCCAGCGCAATGTGCTGGAAAACCCTGCTTGGTACACTGCCTACACCCCCTATCAGCCCGAGATTGCACAAGGACGCCTTGAGGCGTTGTTGAACTTCCAAACGATGGTGGCGGATTTGACGGGGCTGGAGGTGGCCAATGCCTCGCTGCTGGATGAGGCGACGGCCTGTGCTGAGGCGATGGTGATGGCGCAGCGTGTGGCGAAATCGAAGGCGCGCGCTTTCTTCGTGGATGAAAACTGCCATCTGCAGAATATCGCGGTGATCAAAACGCGCGCGGCCCCTTTGGACATCGAGGTGATTGTCGGGGACCCTGCTGCCATGGAGGCGGATAAGGTCTTTGGCGCGGTCTTCCAATACCCTGGCACCTTTGGCGGTTTAAGTGATCCATCAAACCAGATTGCAGCGCTTCATGACGCCAAGGCGATCGGGATTGTCTGCACGGATCTTCTGGCTTTGACGCTGATCAAGGAGCCCGGTGCAATGGGGGCCGATATTGCCGTGGGCAGCGCGCAGCGTTTCGGTGTGCCGCTTGGTTATGGTGGCCCCCACGCGGCCTTCATATCCTGCAAGGACGCTTATAAGCGCAATCTTCCGGGGCGGCTTGTCGGGGTGTCAGTAGATGCGCATGGGCATCAAGCCTATAGGCTTTCGCTGCAAACCCGCGAGCAGCATATCCGCCGCGAAAAGGCGACTTCCAATGTCTGCACGGCACAGGCGCTTTTGGCGGTGATGGCCTCGCTCTATGCTGTGTTTCATGGGCCGATGGGGCTGAAAGCCATTGCACAGCGCGTTCATTTGAACGCGGTACGTCTGGCGGCAAGCCTTCAGGCAGGCGGCTTTGCCCCCGAGAATGAGAGCTTTTTTGACACGATCACCGTGCATGTCGGCGATAAGCAATCTCGGATCATGGCGGCCGCCGTGGCGCGCGGGATCAACCTGCGCGATGTCGGGCAGGACCGCATCGGAATATCCGTGGATGAGGTGACAACTGAGGCGCATCTTGAAGCGGTTTGCCGCGCTTTTGGCGTGCTGCTGGCGCGGCCGCAGATTTTGCCTGCCATCCCTGACGCGCTGCACCGCGACAGCGCTTATTTGAGCCATCCGATTTTTCACATGAACCGCGCTGAATCCGAGATGATGCGCTATATGCGGCGTCTGTCGGACCGTGATCTGGCGCTTGATCGTGCGATGATCCCGCTTGGCTCTTGCACGATGAAACTGAATGCCGCCGTGGAGATGATGCCGATCACTTGGCCGGAATTTGGAGCTTTGCACCCCTTTGCGCCTGCTGATCAGGCCGAGGGCTATGCGGAAATGCTCGAGGATTTATCGGCGAAGCTATGTGAGATCACGGGCTATGACGCGATGTCGATGCAGCCAAATTCGGGCGCGCAGGGCGAATATGCGGGGCTTTTGACGATTGCGGCCTATCACAAGGCGCGCGGGGACGCGGAGCGTGATATTTGCCTTATTCCCGTTTCAGCGCATGGCACCAACCCTGCTTCGGCCCAGATGTGCGGGATGCAGGTGGTGGTGGTGAAAGCCGCCGAGAATGGCGATATCGATGTTGAGGATTTCCGCGAGAAAGCAGCGGCGGCAGGCGATAGGCTGGCCGCTTGCATGATCACCTATCCATCGACCCATGGTGTGTTCGAGCGCACGGTGCGCGAGGTTTGCGAAATCACCCATACCCATGGCGGGCAGGTGTATCTGGATGGAGCGAACCTCAATGCGATGGTGGGTCTGTCAAAACCCGGTGAGATCGGGGCTGATGTCAGCCACCTCAACTTGCACAAGACCTTCTGCATTCCGCATGGCGGCGGAGGGCCGGGCATGGGGCCGATTGGTGTTAAGGCGCATCTTGCCCCCTATCTGCCGGGACATCCCGAGATGGGCGGCGTGGAAGGCCCTGTTTCGGGGGCGCCGTTCGGGTCAGCCTCGATCCTGCCGATTTCCTATGCCTACATCCATCTGATGGGGGGCGAGGGTATTACGCAGGCCACCAAGGTCGCAATCCTGAATGCCAATTACATCGCGGCACGGCTGAGCGAGGCCTATCCGATCTTGTTCACAGGCAAGAGCGATCATGTCGCGCATGAATGTATTCTGGATTGCCGCGGCTTCTCGGAGGCGGGCGTTACCGTTGATGATATCGCCAAGCGCTTGATGGATAACGGGTTTCACGCACCAACCATGAGCTGGCCCGTTGCGGGCACCTTGATGGTTGAACCCACCGAATCTGAGACCCAAGCCGAGATTGACCGTTTTTGCGACGCGATGCTGGCGATCCGCGATGAAATCGCCGAGGTGGAAGCAGGCAAGATCACGGCCGAGCAAAGCCCGCTGCGCCATGCGCCCCATACTGTCGAAGACCTTGTGGGGGAATGGGACCGCGCCTATTCGCGCGAGCAAGGCTGCTTTCCCGCAGGCGCGTTCCGCGTTGATAAATATTGGCCACCCGTGAACCGCGTGGATAATGTTCATGGCGACAGGCACCTGATCTGCACCTGTCCACCCCTAGAGGAATACCTCGACGCGGCGGAGTAAGCCGAAGGGGGAAAGCGGAATAACTTGCGAGAGGGGCTCAGCGTCCGAAACGGGTGTAGAGCTCCTCAAGCGTGTAGTTTTTGGCGACAGGCGCATTGCCGTCCACGCCAATATTGGGATCCACGGGAAGGCAGCCTTCTTCGCAGACCTGATGCATATCGCCAGTTTGGCCGTTGATGAACCATAGCCGCCCACCAGGGGTGCCGACCCAACCATTGATGCCCCGCGATAAATCGCCTTCGACATCCACGGTCGAGGGCACTTCATTGTCATAGCTTGGTGCCCAAGCGGCATGGGTATGCCATGAGGACAAAACCTCGACCCCCGGCGGAACGGGCAGGGACGCGCAGGAGGCAGGCCCGCCCCAAGACATCTTGGAGCTGGTCATACGGCCATTCGGCCCTCGCAGGACATGACCACAAATCTCGCGATTATTCTGAATGGATGCGGGGTTCATCGAATGCATCAAGGCAATCATGAACTCGGTTTCTTCAGCGCTTTGCGCGTTTGCGGTGTTGGAAAATACCAACAGTGCCAGTGCTGCGATCAATCTGCGCATGGGGCGGACCTCCCTGAATTGCTTTGGTGCAAGGATAGATGAAATGGCCAAGGACGCCAGACCTTGCTTTTGGAGCTTTGAATCCTACCGTTAGGCAAGCGCCCGCAAACGGGGAAATTATTCGGAGAAGAAGCATGTCACTGATTGAACTTATCAAGTCACGCGAGACCGATGATGAATGGGAAATGAAGATGTGGAACCATGCAGGGCGTGCTGCTATGTTCTTCTGCCTTTGGGCGGCTTTCATTATTCCAATCCTACTGGTCATCCAGTTCCGCTTCGGCTGAGGGTAGCAACACGTATTGTACGGCAAAGGCCGCCCCATTCGGAGCGGCCCTTTTTACATGCTTCGCTTGGCCACCTTACCTCACGAATTTCTTGTATTTGACGCGCTTGGGTTCCAGCGCATCTGCGCCAAGGCGGCGTTTTTTGTCTTCTTCGTAATCGGTGAAGCCGCCTTCAAACCATTCCACATGCGCCTCGCCCTCGAAGGCAAGGATATGGGTGCAGATACGGTCAAGGAAGAAACGGTCGTGGCTGATCACCACGGCGCAGCCTGCGAAATCGGTCAAAGCATCTTCGAGCGCACGCAGGGTTTCCACGTCGAGGTCGTTGGTCGGTTCGTCGAGCAAAAGCACATTGCCGCCTGATTTCAGAAGTTTGGCCATATGCACACGGTTGCGTTCACCGCCTGACAAAAGCCCCACTTTCTTTTGCTGATCGCCGCCTTTGAAGTTGAAAGCCGAGCAATAGGCGCGGCTGTTCATCGAGGCATCGCCCAATTCGATCACTTCCGCGCCGCCCGAGATTTCCTCCCAAACGGTGGTGTTGGGGTCGAGCGCGTCGCGGGATTGGTCGACATAGGCGAGTTTCACCGTATCGCCATATTCCAGCGTGCCGCCATCAGGGGTCTCGTTCTCGGTGAGCATACGGAACAGCGTGGATTTACCCGCGCCGTTCGGACCGATCACACCAACAATACCACCCGGAGGCAGCGCAAAGCTGAGGTCTTCGATCAGCAATTTGTCATCATAGCCCTTTTTGAGGTTCTCGACCTCGATCACCTTCTGGCCCAAACGCGGACCATTGGGGATGACGATCTGCGCGCGGGTGATCTTGTCGCGCTCGGATTGCGAGGCCAGATCCTCATAGGCGTTGATACGCGCCTTTTGTTTCGCCTGACGGGCCTTGGCACCCTGCCTGATCCATTCAAGTTCCCGCTCAAGGGTCTTCTGGCGTGAGCTGTCTTCGCGGGCTTCCTGCTCAAGGCGTTTGGCTTTTTGTTCCAGCCAAGCAGAGTAGTTCCCCTCATAGGGAATGCCGCGCCCGCGATCGAGTTCCAGAATCCAGCCTGTGATATCGTCAAGGAAATAACGGTCATGCGTGACGCAAAGGATGGTGCCCTTATAGTCGATCAAATGTTGCTGCAGCCACGCGATGGTTTCCGCATCAAGGTGGTTGGTCGGTTCGTCGAGAAGCAGCATGTCAGGCGCTTCGAGCAGCAATTTACACAGCGCAACACGGCGCGCTTCACCACCCGAGAGATTGGCGGGCATCGCCTCATCAGGGGGGCAGCGCAGGGCCTCCATCGCGACATCAACCTGACTGTCGAGATCCCAAAGGTTGTTGCTGTCGATCTCGTCCTGAAGGGCTGCCATCTCATCGGCGGTCTCGTCGGAATAGTTCATGGCCAATTCGTTGAAACGATCAAGCTTGGCTTTCTTCTCGGCCACGCCGAGCATGACATTTTCACGCACGGTCAGGGTTTCATCGAGTTGCGGCTCCTGCGGAAGGTAGCCAACTTTGGCATCTTTTGCCGCCCAAGCCTCGCCGCTGAAATCCTTGTCCCAGCCTGCCATGATCCGCAGCAGCGTGGATTTACCCGCACCGTTGACGCCAACGACACCGATTTTCACACCGGGCAAAAAGCTCAGGCGGATATTTTCAAAGCATTTCTTGCCGCCGGGATAGGTCTTGGAGACACCATCCATGTGATAGACATACTGATACGAGGCCATGTGATCCTGCTCCGTCGGGTAAATTCAATTTCCCGATATGTATGCGTCTGCGAGCTTGGGGGCAATCGGGCGCGGTGGTGTTTTTCCACTCCCCGCTTTGCGAGAGATTATCGACATGCTAGAGCCGCGTGATCAAAGATGGAGGGCCGCTTTGCGCCACGGATTGCCATATGCCCGCCACGGGATGAGCGTGGGCCTGTTCGGAGGGTCTTTTGATCCGCCGCATGCGGGGCATGTGCATGTCAGCCGAGAAGCGCTCAAACGCTTCGGGCTTGATCGTGTCTGGTGGCTTGTCAGTCCGGGAAACCCGCTCAAATCCGAGGGGCCAGCCCCATTGGAGCGCCGCATGCAGGCCGCACGCGAGTTGGTAAAGCACCCCCGTATCGAGGTCACTGATCTGGAGGCCCGCCTGCAGACCCGTTTTACGGCTGAAACCTTGCGCCGCCTGATCGCGCTTTACCCAGGTGTGCGGTTTGTCTGGTTGATGGGGGCCGATAATCTGGCTCAATTCCATCTGTGGCAGGATTGGGACTGGATCATGGAAACCGTGCCGGTCGGTGTTTTGGCCCGCCCCGGTCAGCGAATTTCGGCGCGGATGGGCAAGGCCGCGCAGGTCTACCGCGAATACAAACTGCCCGCTTTGGCGGCTGATCGGCTGGCCTTCTCGGATGCGCCCGCTTGGTGTTTTCTGAATATGCCGATGGTTAATATGTCCTCCACTCGTATTCGGGCGCAGGGGGATTGGGTGCGCTAGTCCATTACTCTATGAGAAGGGCTTGAGCCATTTTCCCAGCTGCGCTTTAGTTGCATGTGTTGGGGAAAGGTCGAAAACGAATGGTTTCAAGGCGTAAGTTCTTGGCGGGCGCGGCCGCTGTGACGGCGGGGCAGGCTTGGGCCGCGCCGCCCGAGTTATCGCCAAGGCCATTCCTGCGACCTGACGCAATCGGCTTGCGCCGCTTTCCTTCCGTCGAGGGCTTGGTTGCCGAAGCCGCGTTGGGCGGGCGCGTCTCGGCTTTGGCGGCAGATGCACGCACGGGCGAGGTTTTGGAGGTATATAACCCCGTCTTGCCAATGCCGCCTGCAAGCACGGCCAAGGCAATGACTGCGCTCTATGCTCTGGACAAGCTCGGGGCGGGGCATCGGTTCAGATCGCAGATTCAGGCCGATGGCGTGATTGAGAATGGGCGGCTGCGCGGTGATCTCTATCTGATTGGCAGTGGCGATCCTGTGCTTGATACCGACAAGATCAATGACATGGCCCGCGCGCTCAGGGCGACGGGTTTGCGCGAAGTGACGGGGCGGTTGAAAGTGGTCTCCACCGCCTTGCCTTATATCTACGAGATCGATTCCTCCCAGCCTGATCATGTCGGCTATAATCCCGCCATTTCGGGGCTGAACCTCAATTTCAATCGCGTGCATTTCGAATGGCTGCGCGAAGCGGGGGATTACACCGTCAGGATGGATGCGCGGTCCGAGAGGATCAGGCCCGGTGTGACGCGGCAAAGGATGCGCGTGGCTGATCGGGACACGCCGGTCTATACCTATGACGCGGTCGAGGGGCGCGAGGATTGGACAGTGGCCCGCGCGGCTTTGGGAAATGGTGGGTCGCGCTGGCTGCCTGTTCGTGACCCTGCCCTCTATGCCGCCGAGGTATTCCAGATTCTGGCGCGCTCGCATGGGATTGTTCTGGATGGGCCTGATATTGCCGCGATTGCCCCGCAAGATGGCTTGGTGATGGTAGATCAGACCAGCCCGCCCTTGGATGAGATCACGCGCGATATGTTGCGCTGGTCGACCAACCTTACCGCCGAAACATTGGGCTTGTCGGCCAGTATTGCCAGCGGGGCACAGCCTGAAACCCTGACCCAATCGGCAGGCATGATGTCGGATTGGATGGTACAGCGTCTGGGAGCGCGGCGGCCCGCTTTTGTTGATCATTCGGGGCTTGGGCCTGACAGCCGAATAACGGCCGCCGATATGGTGCGATGCCTGATCGCGGCAGGGCCTGAGGGGGCATTGCGGGGTTTGATGCGCAATCATGTCATGAGGGATGCCGATGGAGCTGCGGTTTCCGATCACCCCGTTCAGGTCTCGGCCAAAACGGGCACATTGAACTTCGTCTCGGCACTGGCAGGCTATGCGCAGGCCTCGACTGGTCGTGTGATCGCTTTTGCGGTGTTCTGCGCTGATCTTCCAAGGCGAGAGGCGCTGAACCCTGATGAGGTCGAGCGCCCCCAAGGAGGGCGCAGTTATAGCCGCCGTGCAAGGCGGCTTCAGCAAAGCTTGATTGAGCGATGGGCTGGAGTTTACGGATAGCCGATCAGAGCGTCATGTGACGCGCCCGCGCGCCACGTTCAATCGCTGCGGCGGCAAGGCGGTCAATATCGAGCTGATAGCGGATTTCCATCAGCATTTGCAGCTCGGACTGGCCAAGAAGGCCATCGGCGGCTGCAACATCACAGGCCAATGCATATGCCGTTTCGTTCAGGCGTTCGGGCAGGGCTGTTTTGATCAGGCCAAAAAAGGCATCCAACCCATCTTCATCCTCGAACAGCTCGAACACCATGGCCGATGCACGGCGCATGCGGTCGGCATCATAATCCGCGAAAATGGGCATATGATTGACGATCTGTTCAATCGCGACCAGTTCGGCCGTGCCGATGCGTTCATCCGAGGCAGAGACCGCCACCATGAGGGCAACAAGGGCATCTTGGGATGAAAGGCTTGTTGTCGAACTCATAATCTCTCTCCTTGGAGGGCTAACTGAATGCTTAGAGAATATTGACCCCGAGGCCTAGCCGCAATAGGTGCACAGCCCATGCGGCAAGGTGCTGCTGAAAAAGGATGGATGAGGAAAATGTCGGATTTGCGTGACGTTGCGATGAACTCCAAAGCTTGGCCCTTTGAAGAGGCGCGTGCTGTTCTCAAACGTTACGAGAAAGCCCCGCCTGAAAAGGGGTATGTGCTGTTCGAAACGGGCTATGGCCCCTCGGGCCTGCCGCATATTGGCACTTTTGGCGAGGTTTTGCGCACCACAATGATCCGCAACGCGTTCGAGCTTATCTCGGATATTCCAACGCGCCTGATCTGTTTCTCAGATGATCTGGATGGCATGCGCAAGGTTCCAGGCAATGTGCCGGACCAAGAGATGTTGCAGGAGCATTTGCAGAAACCGCTGACCAGCGTGCCTGATCCTTTCGGGACCCATGACAGCTTTGGCGATCACAATAACGCGATGCTGCGGCGGTTCCTTGATACTTTTGGCTTTGACTATGAATTCTATTCCGCGACCGAATTCTACAAATCGGGCCAGTTCGACGAGGTTCTGAAACGCGCCGTTGAGCAATATGACGCGATCATGAAGGTGATGTTGAAATCCCTTCGGGAGGAGCGCCGCCAGACCTATTCGATCTTCCTGCCGATCCATCCCGAAACGGGGCGTGTGCTTTACGTGCCGATGAAGGAGGTGAATGCGACAGATTACACGATCACCTTCGATGATGAAGACGGGCGCGAATGGACGCTCCCTGTGACGGGCGGAAACGTAAAGCTGCAATGGAAGCCTGATTTCGGCGCGCGTTGGGCCGCTTTGGGTGTCGATTTCGAGATGTATGGCAAGGACCATTCGACCAATACGCCGATCTATGATGCGATCTGCCGTATTCTGGGTGCGCCAGCGCCTGCGCATTTCACCTATGAATTGTTCCTTGATGATCAGGGGCAGAAAATCTCCAAATCGTCGGGCAATGGTATCTCGATTGATGAATGGCTGAGCTATGCCTCTACTGAAAGCTTGAGCTATTTCATGTATCTCAAGCCCAAGACCGCCAAGCGGATGTATTTTGATGTCATCCCGAAGGCCGTTGATGAATATCACCAGCAATTGCGGGCCTATCACACCCAAGACGCCGCGCAGCAATTGGCAAACCCTGTCCACCATATCCATGATGGTGAGGTGCCTGTCTCGACGATGGTTGTGTCCTTTGCGATGCTGCTCAACCTTGCCAGCGTGTCAGGTGCCGAGGACAAGGAGACCCTTTGGGGCTTCATCCGCCGCTACGCGCCCGAGGCGTCAGCCGAGGCGAACCCTGATCTGGATCAGGCGGCGGGTTTTGCTGTGCGCTATTACAATGACTTCGTGAAACCGAACAAAACCTTCCGCCCCGCCGATGAAAAAGAGCGTGCAGCGATGCAGGATTTGGTCGAGCGGCTGAAAGCCTATGATGGTGGGCTGGAGGATGAAGCCCTTCAGACCATCGTTTTCGCTGTTGGCAAGGACCACGGGTTCGACCCTCTGCGTGATTGGTTCAAGGCGCTTTACGAAGTGCTGATGGGAGCAAGCCAAGGCCCACGTTTCGGCGGTTTTATCGCGCTTTATGGCATCCCAGAAACCATCGCTTTGATCGAGGATGGCCTTGCAGGCAAGCTTGTGAAGGCCTGATTTGACGGGGCCGTGAATTGACCGCCGGCTTTGGGCTTCTACGTTTCCCTTTGTAACAGTGAAGCGTGGAGGTTCAGATGCGGCGGTTTTTTCTTGTCTTGATATGCAGCTTGGCAGCTGGCGTGGCGCATGCCCAAGAGAGGCTGGCCCCGAATGCCGATATTGAAAGCACGATCCAGAACCAGCTGGAGGCCTTCTTGCTGGATGATGTCGAGGCGGCTTGGCAATTCGCCAGCCCCAATATCCAGCGCCTGTTCAGAACGCCCGAGAATTTCGGCAGAATGGTCGAGGGGGGCTACCCCATGGTGTGGCGGCCTGCCGATGTCGAGTTTGTTGATCTTCAAACCCTTGGCGGCGTGACCGTGCAGCGGGTGCAGGTCATCGATAGGGCAGGGCGGGCCCATATTCTCGCCTATCAGATGATTGAAACAGAGGCGGGTTGGCTGATCAATGGTGTGCAATTGCTGCGCGCACCCGGCATTGGTGTTTAACGCCATCTTAACCAGTTTGGTCTAACGTCCTTCGCCAAGCGACCCTTTGGCAATGCTGCTTGGTCACTTTTCGAAAACTGCAACAAATGAGGATGCCTTGCTGGCCCTCACCCTTTTCGTTGCGGGCCCTAGCGGGGCCTGACGTGCGCGGAGCAGCGCGCGGGAAAGGGTTTTAATATGAACCAAGTAATCACGGATGGGCTGACCCTTATGCCGCCATCTTTCGGCGACGGGCTTGGCGTGTGGTCACGGCAAGATGGTGTGCCGGGCTCTGATACCTATTCCACCGCACCAAATGCAGCGCTGGTTGCGGCAGATCAGGATTTCGGCACTTGTCTTGAGCTGATCAAGATCGAGACAACCACGAAATTGCGCTATATGGGCAGCACCCCGATCCGTGCGGGCATGTATCTTAGGGTCTCGGCGCGCGTCAAAGGTTTGGCGGGTTTGTTGCCCTCGGTCCGCATCGCGGGGTGGGCGGGCAATTCCAGCAGTGCAAATGTCTCGGGCGTGCCGCAAACAGGCCCCGCAACCACATTGACCGACTATGGCGAGGTGGTCACCGTTTCGGCCATTGTCGGAACGGGTGAGCGTATCGGCGTCGATATGCCTTGGGGCGAGACGGCGACCTATGGGCATTTTGGCCTCGATCTGACGGGTGGCAATGGCGGGATCATCCGCATCGAAAGCATCGAGATCGAAGATGTCACCTCGATCTTTCATCGCAAGATCATGGATTGGGTCGATGTCACTGATTATGGCGCTATCGGGGATGGTGTCACGGATTGTCGCGCCGCTTTTGCTGCTGCTGATGCGGCTGCTGCAGGGCGGGAGGTGCTTGTGCCTGCGGGTGTGTTCCATATTGCCTCGAACCTGACGATGAACAATCGCATGCGCTTTGAAGGGCGGATCGAGACGCCCGACGCCGTGCGCGTTGCCTTGAACCAGAATTTTGACCTTGCTGGCTATGCCGATGCTTTCGGGGATGAAGTGACGGGTCTGAAGAAAGGGCTTCAGACATTGTTCAATCAATCCGATCATGAAGCTTTTGATCTGAGCGGCAGACGGGTCTTGCTGAGCGAGCCTGTGGATGTGCAGGCGGTGGTCGACAATCGCACCTCCTATGCCAATCGCCGCGTGATCCGGAACGGGCAACTCGCGGCTGATAATAGCGCAGGTTGGGAGGATGAAGTGCATAGCTCGACCGCCACTTGGTCGGCCTCCTCTCCGTTTTTACTGAGCAATGTCAGCAATGTGGCCAATATCGCAATCGGGTCGCTGGTCACAGCAGCGCAAGGTGTGGGCCGTGAGGTTTATGTGAAAGCCACCAATGTGGCAGCTGGCACTGTCACGCTGTCGCAATCGCTTGGGGTGCCGCCGACATCGCAAAGCTATGAATTCCGGCGCTTCAAATACTTGCTGGATTTCAAAGGCTTCCAGAACCTGCAGCGCTTTGTGATTTTGGATATCGAGTTTCTCTGTGCAGGGCGGTGCAGCGGGTTGTTGCTGCCAATGGACGGGCTTGTGTTTCAGGTGCAGGATTGCTTCTTCACGGGCCCAAAAGATCGCGGGATTACATCGGCGGGGGATGCCTGTCAGGGGATGCAAGTGGATCGCTGCCAATTCCTGTCGAACGAGCAAATCCTGAATGTGCGCGACAGGGTCTCAATCGCGATCAATGTTAATAATAACGATGCCAAAATCCGCGATAATCGGGCCGTGAAATTCAAACATTTTCTGGTCACGGCAGGCACGGGATACCTGATTTCGGGCAATCACTTCTTTCAGGGCGATAATGAAACCAATGGCACCCGAACCGCTGGTATCGTGATCACCAAGACCAATTGTAAAACCACGATCAATGGCAATTACATCGACAATTGTTCGATCGAATGGGTGAATGAGCATGACCCCGAGCCCGAGATGCAGAATGAATTGTCCTTTGGCGGGCTGACCATCACGGGCAATATCTTCATGTCGATCCGCTCGGCGCCGTGGTTCAAGTTTATCATGATCAAACCGATGGGGCCGAACCATTATCTGAATGCGGTGTCGATCACGGATAATGCCTTTAAGCAGACCAATGGCTCTGCTCTGGATGCGGTTGATGGCGTGGATGAGAGTGTGGCTATTCTTGATACAAGCCGCACCAAGAACCTGACCATGACGGGCAATATGTATCACGGCATCGTCAAGGATTCGCAGAACCCGATCACCTTGGCCGTGACGGAAAATACCGCACTAAGCACATGGGAAGTCGACCTGCGCGACTACCTCCCCTTCACCACGCAAGCGCGTGTCGCGGTTTCGGTTCTGCCTGAAGGGGCGATACGAAATGCATCCAATGTGGCGGTCTATACGATGCCCTTTGCAACGGTGCGGCATGGTGTGGGGCGTGGCTCCATCCGTATCAATTGGTCGCAAGCCGTGAAGGGTAAAGTGCAGCTAACCGCGCGCTGCGACACACCATAAGTTCGTTCTGATCCTAGCAATTGGCCCCGGCTCCGTGAACGCGGTGTCGGGGCTTTTTGATGGTGTGGGCTTTATCCGAACAGATCGGCGGCCTTGAGCTGATAGGCCTTTCCAAAGCCACCATTGAGGAAGGCATGGCTCACCTCAAAACGGATCAAACGGAAATCTCCGAAATCATAATAGAGCTTCGCCTTGGGATAGGCCGCGAGGTAATGCGCCTTGAGTGCTGCCTTATCGGCTTGGGTCGCGCGGGCTTGCAGGGTCAGGCGCGGATGGGTCAGCGGATCGCCTTTGGCCTCGGGTTCGCCCACCAGCAAAGAGCAGGCGGGATTGGCGGCAAGGCAGGCAGAATGCAGGGACAGGTCCGAGATCAGGCTCAACGGTGCAGCATCAGGTGCTGCGACAAGGGCGATGCGGGAAACCATCGGCGCGGCTGTCTCGGGGTCGATCACCCCGAGGGCTGCAAAGGAGGCATTCGCAAGAAGCCGTCGGGCAAGGCTGCGGGCGTCTTCATCGGTTTCACGGATCGGTTTGATTCTATCGGCCATGTCGCGCCTGCCCCGCAATGTTAATGTCTCGCATAGTCTTGCATGTCCCGAGCGCCCGCGCCACGCTTGCCATGCAACCTTGACGCAGGAGAGAGACATGGCATTGGTGCGACCACTGGAAGAAGACGAGATGGACCCCGCTCTGGCCGAGCATGTGCAGTTCTTCAAAGGGCCGCTTGGCGTGATCCCCAATAGCGTCCGCACCATGGCGCATCGCAGCCCGATTGCGCGCGCCTTCACCGATTTGAACGTGGCCGTGATGACCGATTACGGCAGCGTCACGCCCGAGTTTAAGCGGCTCATCGGCTATGTCAGCAGTTATGCTTCGGGGTGTATGTATTGTCAGGCGCATATGATCCTCGCCTCCGAGCGTTTCGGGGCTTCAGAAGAGCGGCTGGGTGATGTGTTTGATTTTGAAGGCAGCCCGTATTTCTCCGAGGCTGAAAAGTCAGCGCTTGCCTTTGCCCATGCCGCCACGCAAGTGCCCAATGCGGTCACCCCCGAGATCGGCGCGCGGCTCAATGCGAACTGGCCTGAGGAAGCCGTGGTCGAAATCATGGGCGTTGTTGCCCTTTTCGGGTATCTCAACCGCTGGAACGACTCGATGGGGTCGGCGCTTGAGGATTTGCCAATCTCCAAAGGTGAGGCGCGTTTGGCTGACGCGACGGGATGGACCGTGGGCAAGCATGTCTGAACAAAGGCCAATTGCGCCGCATAACATGAAAATCGTTCTGGTCACCCCCGAGATACCCGGCAATACGGGCTCGGTCGGGCGGACCTGCGTTGCGCTGGATATGGAGCTTATTCTGATCCGTCCCTATGGCTTTGACATCACCGAGAAATCGGTGCGGCGGGCGGGCTTGGATTATTGGCAGCATGTTCGTTTGAGCGAATATGACAGTTGGGGCAGCTTCATTTCCGAGCGCCAACCGCAAAAAGAGCAGATGTTCTTCTATGAGAATGACAGCGCGGGCTCGGCCTATGAGGTGGCGTATCCGCGTGACGCTTACTTGATTTTCGGGCGCGAGACCAAAGGCATCCAGCCCGAGATTTTGGAAGACTACCCTGACAGAATTTTCGGCCTGCCGATGTTCAGCGAACATATCCGCTCGCTCAATTTGGCCAATGCTGCAACGGCCGCAGCCTATCTGGCGATGCGCGGCCATGTTCTGGGATAGGTAC
The DNA here is from genome assembly GCA_965656935.1 of uncultured Paracoccaceae bacterium. Lineage (GTDB taxonomy): Bacteria > Pseudomonadota > Alphaproteobacteria > Rhodobacterales > Rhodobacteraceae > M30B80. Next base: position 22,153 of record CBFHMG010000005.1, on the reverse strand, counting down.
GAAACACGCTAGCGCAAGCGCTGCAGCAAATCCTGTGACGGGGTGCCAGTAACAGGCAGGCCGTTTCTTTGCTGATAGGCCGTGATCGCGGCCTCGGTCCTGCGGCCCAGAACGCCATCGGGGGTGCCTGCATCAAAGCCCGCCGCATTGAGGCGGGATTGCAATTCCACACGCTCTTCCATGACAAGCCCGTATCGGTCAGGCGGGAAACGCCCCGCGATAGGCGGGCCACCTGCAATACGGCCCGACAGATAGCCAACGCCAAGCCCGTAATTCTCGGAATTATTATAGCGCAGGATCACGTTGAAATTGCGGAACACAAGGAAGGCAGGGCCGCTGGCCCCTTGTGGCAGCAAAAGCGCGGCCTCGCCTGCATCAGGTATGCCGCCGCCTCGGACAGGTTGCACACCAGCCGCGCGCCATGCCGAGACGCTTCTGCGCGTGCTGCGGCCAGACGGGCCAGCATAGCCAGCGGGAATGCGCACCTCTAACCCCCAAGGCTGGCCGCTCTGCCACCCTGAACGGGAGAGATAGGCCGCCGCCGAGGCCAATGCATCTATCGGGTTTTCCGACCAGATATCGCGCCGTCCATCGCCCATGAAATCTACGGCATAGGCCTCGAACGTGGTGGGGATGAATTGGGTATGCCCCATCGCGCCTGCCCAAGATCCGACAAGACGGTCAGGCGTTGTATCGCCATTCTCGAGAATACGAAGGGCTGCGATCAGTTGGGCCTCAAAGAACTCGCCGCGCCGCCCGTCAAAGGCCAGCGTTGAGGTTGCCGAGATCACAGGAATATCACCGCGTCTTGTGCCGAAATTGCTCTCCACACCCCAGATGGCGCAGACCAGTTCGGCGGGCACGCCATAGCGCCCCTCGATCTGGCGCAGGACAGCGCCTTGCCGAGTAAAAGCCGCGCGACCTGCGGTCACCTTTGGTTCGCTGGCAACAAGTGCCAGATAGTCTTCCAATGTGCGGGTGAATTCGGCCTGATTGCGATCGCGTTCCACCACACCAGGCAGAAACCCTGTTCCGCGAAAGGCGCGGTTCAGGGTTGCCGCGCTGATGCCGCGCGCTTGCGCCCGTGTGCGAAAGGCCGCAACCCATGCGTCATAGCTTGCATTCGGTGTCGGCAGCAGGTCGGGATCAAGTGGCGACGACGCGGCTTGTGATGTGACCAAAGGGCTTGCGGGGATGCAGCCCGACAGACCCAAAGCAGTTGCGCCGATCAACAGGCTTCTACGCGAGGTTTTCATTGGAACGCTCTTTTTCTGCTCGTGTTTTTCCCTAAGTCTCTACGGAACAGGGTTTTTGCACAAGACCCTGCGCGGATTTAAGCCAAAGGTCTGGTGGCGCAGGCTTCAAAGGCGGCAACGGCGGGGGCGGCACCCTCAAGATCGAAGGCGATGCTGGCATTTGGCGTGAAGGCCACGGCGCTTTCATTATCTGACAGGCCGCTCAGAACATTTCCAAAGCCGCGATCACTGACGCTCAAGGCATCGCGATTATCAGAAAGGGTATGGCGGTCGGTAGTGATGATATTGGGCGAGGGGCCCTGAAACTGGATGCCGAAATAGGGGCTGTCCGACCATGCCTGAGGGCTGGTTACCGTGATGGTGTAAAGCGGACCTGCGGGGTTAAAGGTCAGACGCATTTGCGCGCCGTCCTGATCATGCGTAAGCGTGCATAAAGGCCCGTCAAATTCTGCCTCCCATGCAAGCGCAGGGGTGGAGAACATCAGGAAAAACAAGGTCAGGACCAATCTCATGCCTTGCATTTAGCCTGAATTCGGCCTGCGTCAAAACCGACATTTCTCGACCAAGGCTTGACCCGATGCGCAGATAGCCCGACGCTTGCGCAGAAATTTGTTCAGGGAGGACCAATCATGCGTAGCCTAATCGCCTTAGCCCTAATGACAGGGGCTGCCTTTGCCGAGCCTGTCGGGATCACACCCGATATCATGTCCGTCACCGTCGAGACGCCGCAAGGCGAGGTTGAGATTTCGCGTATTCAGGACAATGCCAACCGGCTTGAGGGCGACTGGACCCTCACTTCGCGCTCTTGCCCGAATTTCTGCATTCAGCCGATGACCCCCGCACCCGGTGTGACAACCATCGGCGAGTTGGAGGTGTTGGAGATGCTACAAGCCGAGGATGCCGTGCTGATTGATGGCCGCATCCGCCCGAATTTTGAATCGGGCACCATCCCCGGTGCGATCTCGGTGCCCTATACCGAGGCTGCGGACCGTTTGGGGGAATTGGGCTGTGAAGTCGATTTCGATGGCTGGATTTGCGAAGAGGTGCCGCGCGTGGTGCTGTTTTGTAATGGCCCATGGTGCGGCCAATCTCCCACCGCCGCGCGCCGTATGATCGAGGCGGGCTATCCCGCCGAGCAGATCTATTACTATCGCGGCGGAATGCAGAACTGGAACATGCTTGGGCTGACGGTGGTTGCGGGGGAGTGAGGCTGCAAGGGGGAGGCCGCCTTATCCACCCTTATCCCTTCGTTAACGCCTGTTTGCCATGCTGTCGTGCATGTCGAACTATCGCCGTTTTCGCATTTCTGGTGGGACGTTTTTCTTCACGGTCGTCACGGCGGCGCGGAGTATATCTGTCCTGACCGATCATGCCGATCTCTTGCGGCAGGCCTATCGCGCTACGGCGTCAGAATTGCCTTTTGTGACAGATGCCATCGTGATCCTGCCCGATCACATGCATGCCGTCTGGACGCTACCGCAAGGCGACAGCGATTTTCCTGAACGATGGCACAGGATCAAGGCGCGGTTCAGTCATGCTTTGGGCAAGCGCTATCCGCGTTCTGCCTCCAAACACGCAAAGCGGGAGGTCGGGCTTTGGCAGCGCCGCTATTGGGAACACGCTATCCGAGATGATCGCGATTACCGGATGCATGTCGAGTATTGTTGGGTAAACCCCGTTCGCCACGGTCTGGTCGCGGCCGCGATGGATTGGGAACTATCCTCGATCCACCGCGACCATCGCGCAGGCCGTGTGCCAAACGGCTGGTCTTCGCCCAAATTCGATGGCGCATTCGGTGAGTAGGGTGGGCGATACCGCCCACCATTTGATCATGCGATGGAGGGTGGTCTTGCAGCCCGCGCTGGTGGGCAGGATTGCCCACCCTACCCAGCTCGGAGGAGGGGCCGTTCGGGCGTCAGGATGCACGAGATGTATATGCGATGGCTATTCTCTGATGGTCGAACAGCTACGACAATTGGAAAGCCAAAATAGGCCATAATCACCGCCCCCGCCGCTTCACCCCACCCCTTTGACCGGGTCTGCCTGCGGTTGAGCGGCCACCTGCCTTCACCGCCGCATCTGCCGCTTGTTCCACGGCGGATTGGCGGGCCAGCGGGTCATCGGCCACGGCAAGCTCGACCGCTTCCAGACGTTTCACCTCATCGCGCAATCTTGCGGCTTCCTCAAACTCGAGGTTCTCGGCCGCCTTGCGCATTTGCGTGCGCAACCCGTCCAGATGCGCCATCAGGTTCGCGCCCACCATCGGCGCATCCACCTTGGCAGTGACGCGGTTCATATCGACATCGCCTTTGTAGAGGCCTGCCAGAATATCCTCGACGTTCTTTTTGACCGTGGCAGGCGTGATGCCATGTTCTTCATTATAGGCGGCCTGTTTGGCGCGGCGGCGATCCGTCTCGGCCATGGCGCGCTCCATCGAGCCTGTGATCTTATCGGCATACATGATCACGCGACCTTTATCATTGCGCGCGGCGCGTCCGATGGTCTGGATCAGCGATGTCTCGGAGCGCAGGAAGCCTTCCTTGTCGGCATCCAGAATGGCCACCAGCCCACATTCGGGAATATCGAGCCCCTCTCGCAAGAGGTTGATCCCGATCAGCACGTCAAAGGCACCAAGGCGCAGGTCGCGCAAAATCTCGATCCGTTCGATCGTGTCGATATCGGAGTGCATATAGCGCACGCGGATACCTTGCTCATGCAGGTATTCCGTCAAATCCTCGGCCATGCGTTTGGTCAGCGTGGTCACAAGCGTGCGCATCCCGTCAGCGGCGACACGGCGGATTTCATCTAGAAGATCATCGACCTGCATTTGCACAGGGCGGATTTCGATCATTGGGTCCAACAGCCCTGTCGGGCGAATGATCTGCTCGGTGAAGACACCGCCTGCTTGATCAATCTCCCAAGCCGATGGCGTGGCCGAGACATAGACCGATTGCGGGCGCATGGCGTCCCATTCCTCGAATTTGAGGGGGCGGTTATCCATGCAGGAGGGCAGGCGGAACCCGTGTTCAGCCAAGGTGAATTTACGCCTGTAGTCGCCCCGATACATGCCGCCGATCTGGGGCACGGAGACATGGCTTTCATCGGCGAAGACGATGGCGTTATCGGGGATGTATTCGAACAAAGTGGGCGGCGGCTCACCGGGTGCGCGGCCGGTGAGATAGCGTGAATAATTCTCGATACCGTTGCACACACCCGTGGCTTCCAGCATCTCGAGATCGAAATTGGTGCGTTGCTCAAGCCGCTGCGCTTCCAGTAATTTCCCCTCGCCCACCAATTGGTCGAGCCGCATCTGCAATTCCGCTTTGATGCCCTTAACCGCTTGGTTCATCGTGGGGCGCGGCGTCACGTAATGCGAATTCGCATAGACGCGGATTTTCTCGAAGCTGTCGGTTTTCTCACCCGTGAGAGGGTCAAACTCGGTGATGCTCTCCAGCTCCTCGCCGAAGAAGGACAGTTTCCATGCGCGGTCATCAAGGTGGGCGGGCCAAACCTCGAGGCTGTCGCCCCGCACGCGGAAGCTGCCGCGCTGGAAGGCTTGGTCATTGCGTTTATATTGCTGCGCCACCAAATCGGCCATGACGCTGCGCTGGTTATATTCCTGACCGACATGCAGATCGACGGTCATCGCTGTATAGGTCTCGACCGAGCCGATGCCGTAGATGCAGGAAACCGAGGCGACAATGATCACATCATCGCGTTCCAGCAGCGCGCGGGTGGCCGAGTGGCGCATCCTGTCGATCTGCTCGTTGATCTGGGATTCTTTCTCGATATAGGTGTCCGAGCGCGCCACATAGGCTTCGGGCTGGTAATAGTCATAATAGCTGACGAAATATTCCACCGCGTTTTCGGGGAAGAAGCCCTTGAATTCGCCATAGAGCTGCGCGGCCAATGTCTTGTTTGGCGCAAGGATAATCGCGGGGCGCTGCGTTTCCTCGATCACCTTGGCCATGGTGAAGGTTTTGCCCGTGCCCGTCGCCCCGAGCAGAACCTGATTATGCTCTCCGTCATTGAGGCCTTGGCTCAATTCCTTGATCGCGGTCGGCTGGTCGCCTGCAGGCTCAAACTCGGTATGCAATACGAAACGCCTGCCCCCTTCCAGCTTTTCGCGGGCGGGGGAGATCACGTTTGGCAGCTCGGGCATGTGCTCGGGCGAGTTGTTATGCATGACCGAATCCTTGCACAGGGAGAGACCTCTAGAATGGTCTTATTTTGTTCTTCTTCAAGGGCAGTGCCGCCCGCCGCGACCCGTTTGACCAAAATTAAGTAAAATTGATCGCAAGTTTTAGGCCTATGAGCGGGGTCGCATTAACCAATTTATCACGGATGGCGCGATAGTCTGGCTTTGCAAGCAGCACGACCGGTTGTCCTTCGCGGTTGGTTCACCCACCCACCCCTCGCTCCCACCTCCGCGGGGGGCAACCACATTTGCGTGTCGGCCTTTTGAAAAACCGTAAGGCCTGTCCGCAAACCCCGTTGCATTACAGGCCAGATTTGCCGATATAGAAGGCCGATCCGAACACGGGAGTTGCCCATGCGAGCGCGCATCTACAAACCTGCAAGAACCGCCATGTCTTCCGGCACCGCCAAGACGAAGGATTGGGTTCTGGAATTTGCAGCCGAGTCGTCCCGCGAGGTTGATCCTCTGATGGGGTGGACAAGCTCGTCCGACATGAATTCGCAGGTCCGTCTGAGCTTCGAGAGCGCGGAGGCCGCAAAGGATTACGCGCAATCCAAAGGGATCGAGGCCGTGGTGCTCAAGCCTAAATCCCGCAAGCAGAATATCCGCGCGGGCGGCTATGGCGATAATTTCGCAACCAACCGTCGCGGCGTCTGGACCCATTAATCTTTTTGTCGGCGGTAGACGTGGGCAAAATCATTGCGTAGTGACGCAAATAGCGGTCCCTTAGCTCAACTGGATAGAGCAGCTGACTTCTAATCAGCAGGTTGAGGGTTCGAGTCCTTCAGGGATCGCCATAAAAATAAGCTAAAAAGTCCGCATATAAACCTTTGTGTAGAATTTCAGCGAGACAATCAGCGAGACGAAGTGGCGTGGAATCGCGTAAGTTGATGTAAAAAATCCAGCCACCGTCCTACGCGCGCGGCTGCGTGTTTGCTCCCGCCCGCGCGCGCGTTGCTATCGTTTGTATGCGGAGTTGTGGCCGTGGCAGGGGGGTATGGGAGCTTTTTTGGGTAGGGTGACAGCCCAGAGCATCGAAATGCAATCTTACGCGAAGTCTTATCGTAGCCATACAACCCGATACCACTCTGGAGGAAAGACTGGTTATTCTCATACGCGCGTGTAAATCTGAGAGAGGACATGTCAGATTAAAAGGTTGGAGGTATGGAAATGCCAAAGGGGTACTTGGTGGCGAACATTCGGGTCACTGACGCTGAAATGTTCCAAGAATTTTCAGGGATGGCAGCACCAGCCATCAAGAAATATGGCGGTAAGGTTCTCGCTAGAGGCCCCTTAGCGGACAGGCACGAAGGTGACCTCGCTGGCACGGTGATGATGATTGAGTTTGAGAGCAAGAAAGCTGCCGAAACGTTCTACTTTAGTGCCGAGTACCAAGCAGCAAAGGCTGTGCGGGAAACATGTTCCGATACTGACCTGATGATCATTGAGGGCGCTGAGTAGTTCAGCCGCAACCATAGCAAATATATGAGTTGGCATGGCGTTGGCATCCGAAATTTGTTGTGACTGGTTTACCCAGTCGACCCGCAGCAAGCCTTTGGATGGGCCGTAGCGGGGCTGAGAGCGTGGCAGGGTTGGGTATTAGGAGTCCAAAATACACGTGTGAACCTTTGGGCCTCAACCACGCTTTATTTACCACATTGTGCAGTTGGTTCCCATTGCATGGTTGGTGCAAGACATGGATCTCATTGGAGGCCCTTCTAACTGCCTTGCCGCATCTCTCATGTGACCAAAGCCACGAACCATAGCTGCAGATTGGGCGTCACGCTGCTGTTGCTGAGTTTGCATACAGATAGCGAAGGCGTTTGTGCCTCGCTGATAGCCATAGGCATTGCACGTCTGCTGATCCGCAGCCACTCTGTCTGCTTGAGATACGCAGCCAGCCAAGATCACTGACGCAAGTAACAACATAGCAGCGTGGCGCATGGTCTTCCCCTGTGATTGATTCCTTGCAGCTATCAAAGCCGAAGCGGCTTGACCAAGCAACCCTGTGCGCTCAAGCTGTGGTGAAACAGGAGCCACACAATGAAGCGAATTATCTTAGCCACAACCATGGCAGCCGCCATGTTGGCAGGGCCAGTCTTTGGTCAAGTGTCGACTGCTGATCTTCTTGATGAAAGATACGCTACTGATAATGAAATCTACCTTGAGGGAGCTATGGCCACGTTAATGTCCGCAAATGCATGGAGGATAGCTAGTGGTGATGATGGCATATGGTTTTGCCCGCCCGCTGAAGTAGTATTTAACGCTGATCTCGCAAGAGATATTCTTATCGAATATCAGGCGATTGGTTTGCCTGGAATAGACACTTTAGTTCTTGGACTGGGCCTCAACTTCAGCTGTAATTAAATAAGTAATGGACAACTTGCTACACCCAGCTAATCACCACAAGCAGAGATGCCCCAGATGCCAGTCACCGCTGAACACAGTTGTCGTGCATGGTCATGAGCAGTGTGCGACATGCAAGTCAAACATCTTTGAGTGCTGTTCAGGCGATACGTGTGAGACAGATCATAATCTCGCTCTAGGCTACAAACGAGGATGACCTAGCATGAAACTCCTCCTCGCAATCATAGCCATAATCGCCGTCTGCCTCTTCACCGTCTCGAAGCTGCATGACGATGGCACGATGATCCTCGCAAGCATGGCGGAGGAATACAGCGTCTGCACAAACGTCAATGCGTGTTCAGATGAAGACCTAGCTGAGATGGCTGACATCTTGCTGGAACAGGACGAGTATAACTCAAGGATTTGGCTGAGGGTTGTGCTAGCGTAACTGCACTGGAAGGCTAGCGAGATGTCGTTGATGTTCGAACATCTCCAATGAGATATCTTCGCACTGGTATACCTGCGATTGAACTAGACGTAAGGGGCTATCCCGGTCACCTGAAAATTCATTTATGCGTTCGGTGCGAACTAGCGTAGCCCTATCCAGATGAACGGTGCTGAGGGGGCGCACAAGTATTGCACATCCATGATTAACAAGCGCATTTTCGCAGACCCAAAGATGGTGGGGACCCTTTAGCCCGTCTTCCTCCAAGCCTGAACGCCAAACTTGATATTCAGTCCAATCACTGGCTTGTGCCCAACTACTTCTGTCATAACCAAAATACAATTGGTCAGGGTTAGACGTAGACGAGCAAGCCAATGCAAATTCAATTTCTGGAGATTTGTTAGTTTCGTAGGCAAAGAAACTTAAAAAAGTTACAAATACGATAGCTAGCATTCCTAGCAGTATTTGCATTATTGAAAGTTTTTTACCCAAGAAATTCATAAAGCCATCCTGATTTAAGGAATTAGGAAAACAGTAGGGTCTTTGGGGAAAATGGCAACTACCTATACACAACCTACCATAAGCCCCTCTAGCGGCGCTAGGAGCAACTCATAAGGGTCACCCGCCTAGACGTGCTACTGCTCCGGGGTAGCGGCCACATCAGAATGACGCACCGAACCTTCTCAGTCTATGAATAACAGCGTCTAATTCAACTTCTGGCTTTGTTCAGTGACATGGTTGCTAGTTATCACATCCAGCAGACGACAAGACGACACCCCTTAAGGGGGGTGTCTGTCGTGTCGCCATCTGTAGGGTTATGCCGGGCGTCATTTTTAAGGATTGTCGCCTGATGTCGCCTTGTCGCCGAGTGAGTAGTAATCATCTTTTGCTGCCAATAATCCCTTGGAAACAAGGTCGCGCCGCGCGCGGCTGAAGGCATCATTTTTCGACTTATCATTGTCGCCTGTATGTCGCTGGAGAAAGATCGGACGCCATTCATCCAAGTGTAGGCGACAAGGCTCTGGGTTTGATTTTGTCGCCTCCCTGAACGTGTCCATCGCCAACTGCTGGGCAGCGCTAAGCTTCTCAGTATTTTTACGTTGTCGATAATCGACGCGGTGCAGGACAGACGTCTCATCAATCGTCACAAAGCAAAACTGCATCGGCTCAAATGGCGTCGCGTCTTTTTGTTTGTCGCAGATGAGCTGCACGTCATGCTCGCCAAATTTCCGCATCACCATCGATGTATCCAATGCTGCAAAAAAGGATGAGTGGCCACGCGCGCCTGCTGCACCGTCTTTGCCGTGATGATGGACAATCAAAACGGTTGCCTCAAATGCATGCATCAACTCATCGCAGGCACTGACAAACTCACCCATGTCCTGAGGGGCATTTTCGTTACCACCGCCGAAGTTGCGTGCGAGCGTGTCGATAACGATGAGCTTAACATCTTTGACCTTGCTGACATCGTCTCGGAGGACCTCTAGCCGCGTGCGGTCACGCATATCGATGCTCGAATTCGAAAAGTGTAGGGGGCTGTTTTTGCGTCAGGGTGACGGATAGCATATCGTATGGACAGAAGCACCACGCTTGATCTGGGGTTCAAAAAATCACGCACGCCTCCTCAAGGTGAATAGCGCACTCTACGCAGAGACACCGCCCCGAAACCCCGCCCCTTCGGCGGTAAACAGGGTGATGTTGCGTGCTGCGGCGAATCATTGGCTGTCGCTGCACGGGTTTGACTAGCTCGGCCTTAGCGAAAGCGGTGTTTCTCCGTTTGAAACAGCCAAGATAACAAGAAAAAGCCAGATAAATCGGATCTTTCGCGGGCCGGCTTTCCTTTGGTGATTGTAAGCTTTCACCCAATGGGTAAGGTTGTGCAACCAGTTCCGGGAGGCCAAACATGATCAGATCAGAACTCATTCAAAAACTCGCAGAAGAAAACCCACATCTGTTTCAGCGCGATGTTGAGCGTATTGTGAATGCGATCTTCGAAGAGATCATCGAAGCCATGGCGCGCGGTGATCGGGTCGAGCTTCGTGGTTTCGGGGCTTTCTCGGTGAAACAGCGCGATGCGCGTCTGGGGCGCAACCCGCGCACAGGTGAAAGCGTGCATGTGGAAGAAAAGCATGTGCCCTTCTTCAAGGCTGGTAAACTGCTACGCGATCGCCTGAACGCCTGACCTTTCCGCACCAAGGAGCAAAGCAGTGATCCGCTACCTCAAATACGCCTTTCTCGTCCTCATCGCGCTGGCCTTGGTGCTGCTTGCGTTGGCGAACCGCGATCCGGTGACCTTGCGCGTTCTGCCCGAGGATTTGGCGGTTTGGGCAGGCTGGTCCTTTGCGGTCGAGTTGCCGCTGTTTCTGGTCATCTTCGGGGGTGTGGCTGTCGGGCTTTTGGTTGGTTTCGTTTGGGAATGGCTGCGTGAGCATCGCCACCGTGCCGATGCCAAGCTGCAAAAGCGTGACAAGAAGAAGCTTGAGCGCGAAATGCAGACCCTCAAAGGCCGTCAGAATGAGGGCAAGGACGAGGTGCTTGCTCTGCTTGAGGATGGCAGCGCCGCGCGCTAGGTCTGCGTTATGAGCGTATCTATCAAATTTTGCGGGTTATCCCGTGTCGAAGATGTTGTCGCGGCCGCTGATGCGGGTGCGCGCTATGTCGGCTTTGTGTTTTTTTCCAAATCTCCGCGCAATGTGACGCCCGATGAGGCGCGTCTGCTTGCTGTCGAGGTGCCCGTTGGTGTGGCCAAGGTGGCCTTGGTTGTGGATGCCGATGATGCGTTTCTTGATGAGATCACGTCGAAGGTTCCGCTGGATATCCTGCAGCTCCACGGTAAGGAAAGCCCCGAGCGCGTGGCGCAGATCAAGGCGCGGTATGGCTTGCCTGTGATGAAAGCGGTTGGCATCGCCGATGCCGAAGATCTGCCGCAGCTTGATGTCTATGCGCAGGTTGCCGACCAGATTCTGGTTGATGCCAAGCCGCCCAAAACCGGCGCGCTTCCAGGTGGAAATGGCTTGGCCTTTGATTGGCGCTTGATCGCAAACCGTCGTTGGCCTGTGCCTTGGATATTGGCTGGAGGTTTAACGCCTGAAAATGTCGCGCTGGCCGTGCAGATGACGGGTGCGCGCCAAGTGGATCTCTCCTCAGGCGTTGAAAGCAGCGTGGGGGTTAAGGATGCGGGCTTGATGCGCGCATTTGCCCAAGCGTTGGCCTAGCCGAACCACGCCTCGCGCCCTTGCTCCTTTTTGCGCTGCGCGTTAGGCAGATTGAACAGCACAGAGGAGGCGTAACCTATGCCCGATGACATCCTGAACAGCTATATGACAGGCCCTGATGAAAGCGGCCGCTTCGGCGATTTCGGCGGGCGGTTTGTGTCGGAAACCCTGATGCCGCTGATCCTCCAGCTGGAAGAGCAATACGAGTTTGCCAAAACAGACCAGAGCTTCTGGGATGAGATGGATTTCTTGTGGAAGCATTATGTTGGCCGCCCTTCGCCGCTCTATCATGCCGAGCGCCTGACCGAGCGTTTTGGCGGCGCGAAAATCTACATGAAGCGCGATGAACTGAACCATACAGGCGCGCATAAGATCAACAATGTTTTGGGCCAGATCATTCTGGCGCGCCGCATGGGCAAGACCCGCATCATTGCGGAAACGGGTGCTGGCCAGCACGGCGTTGCCACGGCGACTGTCTGCGCAAAATTCGGGTTGAAATGCGTGGTCTATATGGGCGCGCATGATGTGGAGCGTCAGGCGCCCAATGTGTTCCGCATGAAATTGCTGGGGGCCGAGGTTGTGCCCGTAACCAGCGGCCGTGGCACCTTGAAAGACGCGATGAATGACGCGCTGCGCGATTGGGTGACCAATGTGCGCGACACCTTCTATTGCATCGGCACCGTTGCAGGCCCCCATCCTTACCCCGCAATGGTCCGCGATTTCCAAGCGATCATCGGCAAGGAAACCAAAGAGCAGATGATGGAGGCCGAGGGCCGTTTGCCCGACACGCTGATCGCGGCCATCGGGGGTGGCTCGAACGCGATGGGTTTGTTCTTCCCTTTTCTTGACGACAAAGAGGTCAATATCATCGGCGTCGAAGCGGGTGGTAAAGGCGTCAATGACAAGATGGAGCATTGCGCCTCGCTTACAGGGGGGCGCCCCGGTGTGCTGCATGGCAACCGCACCTATCTGTTGCAGGATGAGGATGGCCAAATTCTGGAAGGCCATTCCATCAGTGCGGGCCTTGATTACCCCGGTATCGGCCCCGAACATTCTTGGCTGCATGAGATCGGACGCGCGCAATATGTCTCGATCACGGATACCGAGGCGCTTGATGCGTTCCAGCTATGCTGTGAAGCCGAAGGGATCATCCCCGCGCTGGAGCCGTCGCATGCCTTGGCCCATGTCGCCAAGATCGCGCCTGATCTGCCCAAGGATCACATTATCTGCATGAATATGTGCGGCCGTGGCGACAAGGATATCTTCACCGTGGCGCGTGCGCTCGGTTGGGAGATGAACGGCTAGGGCAACCAGCCAAACAGCCTTTCCATTCCTCATCAACCTTTGGTTTATGCGTGTAGATAGCGGGTTTACGGACCCGCTTCTAAACGGTTAGCCAATTTCTCAAGCTGGGTTTCCCCTCCATCTGTCCTGCAAGGCGTTGCACTTCCGCTGCGCCGCAACCAGATGGGAGACCCATTATGAAAACGATTATGACAGCAACAGGCGTTGTTCTTCTTTCGGCAGGCATGGCCGTATCACAGGATTTGGCCGACCAACTCTTGGCGCAATATCAACAGCAGGGATATGATTATATCGAAGTCCAGCGCGGTCTGAACCAGATCAAGGTCGAGGGTATTCGTGGAGGGCTGGAAACCGAAGTGGTTTATGATGCCATGACCGGCGCTATCCTGAGCACCGAGGTTGGCCCTGCCGACGCTGAAGACCGTGGATTGAGGGGCTATGAGATCAGAACCAGAGCGCGTGATTTTACCGATGATGATGACAATGGTCGGGATGATGACGATGATAATGGGCGCTATGACGACGATGACGATGATGATCATGACGACGATCACGATGACGACGACAATGATGACGATGACGACAACGACGGTGATGACGATCGCGATAGCGATGATGACTAAAGCGCGTTACTTTTAACCTCTAGGCTGTCTCTGGCAGAGCCAGAGACAGCCCATGGATTTGGAAATGATGAACCTGTTTCGCTCAATACTTCTTGGTGGTGGTTTGATCCTTGTTCTGGCGGGGGCGGGCTTGGCCCAAAGCGTCACCGAGCAGGTGATTGACCAGTTGCAGCGCCAAGGCTTCGAAATTGAACAAACAAACCGGACGCTTCTGGGCCGTGTCCGCATCATTGCCGAGAGGAATGATTTCACCCGCGAGATCGTGTTTGACCCGCGCAATGGAGAAATCCTGCGCGATTACAGCTATTCCGATGACGGAGAGGCGGGAATCTGGGGCTTTCGTCGCGACGATGATGATGACGATGACAGGGAAGATGCGCGAGACGATGATGATCGCGATGATCGCGATGACCGCGACGACAGTGATGACGATGATGACGACGACGATGATGGTGATGACGATAGCGATGATGACGACGGGGATGATGGCGATGACGATTGATCCCGTGAGCGGCATTCTTTGCCTATGCTGAACCGCTCGGGCATATATGCTGCGATCCTTGTGCTGCAATTGCTTTGCGCGATCTTCTTCGTGTCGGATATCATCTTCTCGGTGCTGGGTATTCCCATCAATCCAGTGCCTTGGCGCTACCAAGAGGTGATGGAAATCGCGGCGGCGCTCGGCCTGATTTCGGGGGTGGTGCTCAGTGCGATTTTGCTCAGCCGCGCCCGCAGGAGAACCCGCGCGGCGGAACAGGCCCTACGTGTGGCCTCGGGTGCCTTTATGGAATTGGTGGAGGAGCATTTCACCGAATGGGGCTTCACCCCTGCTGAACGGGATGTCGCCCTTTTCGCGCTCAAAGGCATGAGCCTGACGGAAATCGCACAGCTTCGCGAGACGTCAGAAGGCACGGTAAAGGCGCAGACAAACGCGATCTATCGGAAGGCTGGGGTCACGGGCCGCCCGCAATTCCTCAGCCTGTTTGTCGAGGACCTAATGGGGGAAAGCCTGCTCCCCGCGCCGGAGCCAGAGCCCGCGCTGCGCGGGCAAAGCGAAGAGCCGATCTCAGGCTGACCCACCATCTCGGTGGCGCGTGATGTCATAGGCCTCCAGAACATCAAGCGGTACGATATCCAGCGCGCGCTGATGCGTAGCTGAAAGGTTCACATCGGGTGCTGCCCCTTCCTCATGCGCTTGCAAAAAGCGCGAGGCACAAAGGCACCAGTGATCGCCGGGGTTCAGGCCTGCAAAGCCGAATTCTGGCCGAGGCGTCGACAGGTCATTACCAAGATATTTGGAGAAGGCGAGGAACTCGGCCGTCATCACAGCGCAGACCGTGTGTGAGCCATGATCCATCGCGCCCGTATCGCAGCATCCGTTGCGAAAGAACCCCGTGACGGGGTCTGTCGAACAACTGGCCAAAGGCGCTCCGTGCACATTGATGGAAGGCTCTATCTCGGACAAATCACAGGCTCCTTGCTGGTCTCGCCTCACAGGGTAGAGCTTGTGCGAGGATGCGCAAGGGTGGCGCGCGTCACAATTTGAACCGGTCCGCCAATCGTTGAAGCGGACTGCGGGTATCGGGCTCAGCTTTTGGTTCAGGTTTAGGCTCGGCAGTTGGCTTGGGCGCGGGTTTGTTGTCGGATTTGGGCGCGCCTTTCTCGGTTGGCTTGGCCTGACCTGTGGAAGAGCGCGGCGGGTTCACACGCAGCGCCACCGCATTGAGAAATTTGCTCCCATCCCCTTTGGCCAGTTCCGCAGCCCCATCACAGATGCCGCGCATCAGATCATCAAGCCAGTCCTGATCAGCCTTTGCAAAATCCGACAGCACGAAACCCGCGACCCTGTCCTTATGGCCCGGATGCCCGATGCCAAGCCGCACGCGGTTATAGGCCTCGCCGATATGGGCATGGATCGAGCGCAGGCCATTATGCCCCGCATGCCCGCCTCCAGTTTTCAGGCGCAGCTTGGCAGGCGCTAGGTCCAGCTCGTCATGAAAGACGGTCACATCTTCGGGGGCCAGTTTGTAAAAGCGCATGGCCTCGCCCACGGATTGGCCCGAGAGGTTCATAAAGGTTTCAGGCTTGAGAAGCAGGACTTTCTCGCCGCCCAGATTGCCCTCGGTCAGGCTGCCTTGGAATTTGCTGCGCCACGGCGCAAAGCCCTTGTCTTCGGCCACCCGCTCAAGCGCCATGAACCCGATATTATGTCGGTTCATCGCGTATTTCGCGCCCGGATTGCCTAGCCCTACCCAAAGTTTCATGACACCTTCTCTAGCGCGGAACTTGGCGCGGTTCCAGCCACTTGGCAGGGCTGGGTGCTTGTGCAAGTTTGAACCTGCAAAGAATGGGGCAAACAGGCGTGACACAAGCTGGATCAACAAGTGGGGATGAGGTCTCGATCGGGATCAATGGTCTGGATTTACGGCTGCCCGCAGCTTTGGCCGCCGATGAGATCGTCGGAAAATTGCGCGACGGCACCTATGAAGAAGATGAAGCGCGCGCTGTTACTCGCTGCATCCGGCAAGGGTCGCGCGTGTTGGAGCTTGGCGCTGGTATCGGCTATGTCTCCTCGCTTGCGGCCCGCGCGGCAGGGGCGGCGAATGTGCTTTCCGTTGAGGCCAACCCCGCCCTTATTCCAGTGATTGAGGGCAATCTTGCCCGCAACGGTCAAGCCGAGGCCACGGTCCTGCACGCTGCCGTTGCAGGCGATGTTCCCGAAGGCAGTACGGCCGAGTTTCATCTGGCTGATTTCTACACCGCCTCCAGCCTGTCAGGCGGCAGCGGGCGCAAGGTCACGGTGCCGCTTGTATCTGTCACCGATCTGATTGCCGCGCATCGGCCACATGTCATCTTGATGGATGTGGAGGGCGCAGAAGAGCATCTCTTCGACAAGCGCTGGAAATGCCCCTTGCGGTTTTTCGTGCTTGAGCTTCATCCAAAGAAATATGGGGCCGAGGTGATCAAGAAGATCGTTGATTTCATGTCCGCCATGGATATGACTTATGATCCGGTCGTCTCGACACGCAAAATTCTCGGGTTTCGACGGGTCTGGAGCGCGGATCAGAAAGATACGTAAGAAAAAGGCGCAGCCCGCACAGGGCCACGCCTCAAATCTGTTTTAGCAAAAAGCCGCAGTCTTATTCTGCTTCGGCTTCCGCTTCACCACCTTCTTCATCCGAGGCGGCGTTATCGGCGCTCACCAGACCCGAAGGTGCTGTGATATTGGCGATAACGAAGTCACGGTCGATGGTTGGCTTTGCGCCTGCAGGCAGGGTAACATTGGAGATGTTGATTGTATCTCCGATCTGCAAACCTTCCAGATCAACAGTCAGGTGATCAGGGATATCGCCTGCGGTCACTGTCAGTTCAACTTCAGGGCGTACAACGGTCAGAACACCACCGCGCTTGAGGCCAGGGGCGGCCTCATTGTTGATGAACTCGACAGGGATGAAAAGTTTCACCTTCGAGGTCCGGCGCAGACGCATAAAGTCAACATGGGTTGGAAGGTCTTTCACAACATCACGCTGAACACCGCGGCAGATCACACGCACGTCTTCTTGGCCTTCAACCTGCAGGTTGAAGAGCGTCGAAAGGAAACGACCCTGCTTGAGGCGCTTCAAAAGCACGTTAAAGGGGATCTGGATCGCAATAGGGTCTGCACCACCACCATACACGATACCGGGCACTTTGCCTTCACGGCGAGCTTGACGAGCGGCCCCCTTGCCTGTCCCCGTCCGTGCCTCAGCGATAAGATCAGGAATCTCACCAGCCATAGCTATTCTCCATATAATTAAGGGCCGCCTCCAAGGGTGTCGGGCCCGATTGAAGTCGCGCGTATAGACGTGAATCGCCGCGATGGCTAGAGGCAATTTTCGTCAACCCATTGCATAGTGCTTCAGGGCAGGCTAGCGGCGATGCCATGAGAATACTTCAAGACCTGCGCGAGACCCTTTTACTGTCCAAACGCCCCGCATTGGCCTTCATGATGCTTGGCATGTGTTGGGGTGGTTTCGCGGCTCTCGTGCCGCAAATCAAACTCCGGATCGGCGTGGGCGATGGCCTGTTTGGAACATTGCTCTTGCTTTCGGCTTTCGGGCTGGTGTCGGCAATATGGCTTGCTCCCAAATTCGAACGCTGGCTCAGGGCTTCAAGCTTGCCGCTGGCGGTGCTGTCTATGGCCAGCAGTTTTCTGTTGATCGGATGGGCACCGACACCGGCCCTTTTCGGCGTGGCCATGTTTCTTGCGGGCGCCTGTTCAGGGCTGACAGATGTGTTGATGAACACGCGTGTCTCCGAGATTGAGGCTCGCGAAGACAGGCCGATGATGAGTTTCAATCACGCGATGTTTTCATTCGCCTATGCCTTCTCGGCCCTGATGACCGGCCTGTTGCGTGAAGCGGGCGCAGCCGCGCTTTTGGTGTTCCTGCTCTATTTTGCCGTCATCCTTGCTCTGGTCGCCCGAACGCGGATCGAGCCGTCTTTTCAATCCGATCACACTGAGGCGGCTGAGGGGCGCAAACTCCCGAACGCCTTGATCGCCTTGGGCGGATTGGTCGTCATGATCGCCTTCATGACCGAAGCTTCAATCGAAAGCTGGTCTGCCTTGCATGTGGAGCGCTCCCTTGGAGGGCGGGCGGTCGAAGGGGCGCTCGGGCCCTTCCTGCTCGGCTTCACAATGGGGATCGGTCGCCTGACTGGGCAAACGCTCGCCTCGCGGCTCAATGATACCAAGGTCATTTTCTGGGCCTCATTGATGACCTGTAGCGGTGCCATAATCGCAGCGATCGCAGCTGTTCCCTTTGTTGCCTATCTCGGTTTTGCAATTCTGGGCATGGGCGTCTCGGTCATTGCCCCTCTGGCCTTGGGGCTGGTCGGGCGCCGCGCGACAGCCCATACGCGCTCCACCGTGATCGCGCGGGTCTCGGGCTTTGGCTTTCTGGGCTTCTTTCTGTCGCCTGCATTGATGGGCTGGCTCTCGGCCATCACATCGCTTCGGGTCTCGTTCATCGTGGTCGGCGTGATGGTTCTGCTGATCCCTTTGATCCTGCTGCCCCGTCTTCGGCGGGCCTGACCCTGCCCATCTTTGCTTTTCAAATACTTCCGCCGGAGGCATGGCGCGGACCCGCCAGGGCCGCGTCATTCACCGCTTTCAGGCCCAATCGCCCGAGAAGTTTCTGGGCACCAGCAAGTTCTGCCGCCCCAAATCCTTCACATCCCGCTCCCCACAAAGCGCCATGGTTCCATCAAGTTCCTTATGGATCACCTCAAGCGCCTTGGTCACGCCTGCCTCACCCATCGCTCCCAGACCATTGACGAAAGCGCGCCCGATATAGGTGCCCTTGGCTCCCATCGCCAAGGCCTTCATAACATCCTGACCCGAGCGAATGCCGCTATCCAGATGCACTTCGATCTTATCGCCAACCGCGTCCAAAATGGGCTCGAGCATTCGGATTGAGGACAAGGCCCCATCAAGCTGGCGTCCGCCATGGTTCGACACGATGATCGCATCTGCGCCCACCTCTGCGGCCTTCTTCGCATCCTCTACATCAAGGATACCTTTGATGATCACGGGGCCGTCCCACATTTTGCGGAACTCTTTGATCCGGTCCCAATCAAGGCTCTGATCAAAGGCCTGCGCTGTCCATGAACTCAAAGAGGAAGGATCAGTGATCCCCTTCACATGGCCCACGATATTGCCGAAGAACCGCCGCTTTGTTTGCAGCATTTCCCAGCCCCATTGCACCTTTGTCATCATATTGGCGACTGATTTGGGCGTGAGCTTGGGCGGCGCAGATAGCCCGTTCTTGAGGTCTTTGTGCCGCTGTCCCAAAAGCTGCAAATCAACCGTGATCACGATGGCGGAACAGTTTGCATCCTTGGCGCGCGCAAAAAGCCGCGTCATGAAGTCATTGTCTTTCAGCGTATAGACCTGAAACCAGAAGGGCTTGCTGGTGTTCTCGGCCACATCCTCAATGGAACAGATCGACATGGTGGATAGCGTGAAGGGCACACCAAATTTCTCGGCGGCGCGGGCGGCTTTGATCTCGCCATCGGCGCGTTGCATCCCCGTCAGGCCCACAGGGGCCAGAGCCACTGGCATAGACACATCCTGCCCGATCATCTGCCCCGCAGTAGAGCGGCCCGACATATCGACTGCCACGCGTTGGCGCAGGCGGATCAGGTCGAAATCCGAGGAATTCTCACGAAAGGTCTGCTCGGTCCAACTGCCAGATTCCGCATAATCATAGAACATACGGGGTGTGCGGCGTTCATGGAGGCGGCGCAGATCTTCGATCTCGGTGATGACTGGCATGGCGCGGCCTCCCTTTGCGCTGGATTGGTTAAAGTTTTGTACCAATTCAGCGGGGCGGCGGCAATCCGTATCGGATCAGGCGCGATGCGCCCCATCTGCCAGTGATTTCACAAACTCCAGAATCTCTGGAACGGGTTTACCTTCAGCGATCTGGTTCACGATGGCCGAGCCCACAACCGCCCCATCCGCAACGCTTGCGATATTTTCGGCGGCCTCTGGCGTGGTGATACCAAAGCCCACAATCACGGGCAGATCGGTATGGGATTTGATGCGTGCAACCTCAGGGCCAACATCGCCCGATTGCGCCGCCGCAGCCCCCGTGACACCTGTGATTGAGACGTAATAGATAAAGCCGCTGGTATTCTCCAACAGCTTGGGAAGGCGCTTATCGTCAGAGGTGGGCGTGGCCAGACGAACGAAGTTCAAACCAGCCTTTTGGGCGGGGATGCACAGCTCCGTATCTTCTTCGGGCGGCAAATCCACAATGATCAGCCCGTCAATTCCCGCCTCTTTCGCCTCGCTCAGAAAACGCTCCACACCGCGGCTGTAGATCGGGTTGTAATACCCCATCATCACAATTGGGGTGGTGTCATTGTCTTTGCGCAGCTCGCGCGCGATCTGCAGGGTTTTCTCAAGCGTCTGCCCCCCTTCAAGCGCGCGTTGACCCGCAAGCTGGATGGTCGAGCCATCGGCCATCGGATCGGTGAAGGGCAGGCCAAGCTCGATAATATCGACGCCCGCCTCGGGCAGGCCTTTGACGATCTCCAGCGAGGTCTCATAATCGGGGTCACCCGCCATGACATAGGCCACGAAAGCCTTTTTCCCTTCGGCCTTGAGCCGTGCGAATGTGTCGTCGATGCGAGTCATGGCGTCCTCTTGTCCCAAAGTCGGGACGGGTTTGGGCCAAAGGGGGGCAGAAATCAATGGGGGCCATTGCCCAAACCTCCTCGCCGCCGTAGAAGCAGGCGGATTTTGCGCATATCGGAGAGCGGTCATGGGTTTCAAAATGGGTATTGTGGGTTTGCCGAATGTCGGGAAATCGACCCTGTTCAATGCATTGACGAAAACGGCTGCCGCACAGGCTGCGAATTTTCCCTTCTGCACGATTGAACCCAATGTCGGCGATGTCGCCGTGCCCGATCCGCGCATCGAGAAACTGGCCGCGATTGCCGGCTCCAAACAGATCATCCCTGCGCGCATGACCTTTGTGGATATTGCAGGCCTTGTGAAAGGGGCCTCGAAAGGGGAAGGGCTTGGCAACCAGTTCCTCGCCAATATCCGTGAAACCGATGCCATTGCCCAAGTCCTGCGCTGTTTCGTCGATGATGACGTCACCCATGTCGAGGGCCGCGTTGATCCGATTGCCGATGCCGACACCATCGAGACCGAATTGATGCTGGCCGATCTTGAAAGCATTGAAAAACGCCTCCAGAACCTGACCCGCAAAGTGCGCGGCGGTGATAAGGAGGCGATCCAGCAGGAACGCCTGCTCAAACAGGCCGCCGCCATGTTGGAAGATGGCAAACCCGCCCGCCTCGTCGAGGTGGATGAGGAAGATGCCAAAGCATGGAAAATGCTGCAGCTTCTGAGCACCAAGCCCGTCCTCTATGTCTGCAATGTCGAGGAAGAGAACGCCGCCTCAGGCAATGCGCAGTCGGCCCGCGTGGCGGAAATGGCCGCCGCGCAAGGGGCGGCTTGCGTGGTTATCTCGGCCAAGATCGAGGAAGAGATCAGCCAGCTGGACGCCGAGGAAGCCGAGATGTTTCTTGGTGAAATGGGGCTGGAGGAGGCGGGCCTCGACCGTTTGATCCGCGCGGGCTACGAATTGCTGAACCTCGAGACCTATTTCACCGTTGGCCCCAAAGAGGCCCGCGCATGGACCATCCGCAAAGGCACCGCCGCCCCGCAAGCCGCAGGCGTGATCCATGGCGATTTCGAGCGCGGTTTTATCCGCTCCGAGACCATCGGCTATGACGACTATATCGCGCTGAATGGCGAACAAGGTGCCAAGGATGCAGGCAAGATGCGGGTCGAAGGGAAAAGCTACATCGTCAAGGATGGCGATGTTTTGCATTTCCTGTTCAACGCCTGAGGGCAATTCGAGTATTTCTTCGGCAAATTCGGCTAAATCTCTGCTTGTCCTTCGTCAACTGACACATTAGACCCGCCAGCGGAGATGTGGCCGAGTGGTCGAAGGCGCTCCCCTGCTAAGGGAGTAGGCGGGAAACCGTCTCGAGGGTTCGAATCCCTTCGTCTCCGCCATTAAAATCTTATTAAGTATTGATTTTTATATCTTTTATAAAAGATTAACTCGATCTGTCCCCTGTCTTGTCCCCTACTCGAGGCTGGCCTGTGGGAGAAAGCCTGCCTCGCGCGCGGCCGCGCGTAGCTGGGTATTTTGGATGATAGCTTGATAGAATGCACACCCTTTTATGACTTTCTCATCCCT